>CAWGRE010000015.1:0-207991 GCA_963824925.1 uncultured Acidobacteriota bacterium | reverse complement strand
CAAGCGGGTAATTCGAATATAATATCGGCGACTAATTTTTCGTTATTCCGTCTGTCAGTGGGACTTTGGACATGAATACAGACTATGAACACGGCATGCATTCGACTTGGCTTGTGAAAGACATCGATCGATTCTTGAAAACACTGGTCCCCACCAGCGAAATTGACAGGTGTCTTGAATATGGACTCACCATTAGGGAATGGCAGGCGATTTTCCTGGACGCGCTGGCGGATAAGAATGACAACGAGCGCGTTGCATTTATTGTCAAGCATTACGACTCGATAGAGGAGCGGAGTGACGAACCGATTCCGGGCTTTCCCATGCTTTCCAAAATCACCGGACGACTTTGGGATGTGGATTTTGAGCCTGAGGAGGTCAGGATGCTGCGCGAGGAATGCATTAGTTTGAGCCAATCAACGAAGAACCCCTGGCTCTCCGAGGCTTGGAGAAGTTAGTCAAGATTTGCGATGAAGCTTTGCAAACAGAACTAGCGATCTGTCTGCTCTGCGTTTGACCTGCCCCACCACCTGAACGTCTCCAGCGTCTAGTACCCACCTTTCCGGTCAGCGCTGCCGCCTCAAACGGTCACTCGCCAATCCTCCACCATGAGCGGTAAGATGGCGGGCCAAGATGCTCTCAGGTCGAACATGAGTCGGAATCGCTTCAAAAGCGTTGTCCTTTATGTGACCGCTGGAATTGGCCTTCTGCTTGCGCTGGTCGGACTGCTTTTTGCTGTCGAGTAGAGGCGAACACAAGCGGAAACGGGTGCAGTTCTGTCGGCATTTTTCTCGCAAATAGTGCTGCACGACATGGATAAGTGGGATGCAGGACGCACAATAACGATTGTAGTTATGCGTAATCCGGCTTGTTCCATCTGTTTGGAACCTCCAATTGGGCTCGAAAGCCAATCCTGGTTTACACAGCCAGTGAAATCACGAGGGATTTCGGTCACGAAAACTTGGTTTGCACAAACATCAAAAATAACCCGGGGCAGTTTCCTCCTGAACAGCGTATTTTCGAGGAACCTCAGTACGGACGTGCGTTTACCAAGCGGGGCCCGGGCGGTTTTCGTCAACCCCAGCGACTTAGGAGCTAAAGTAGGCGACATTGAAGCCAGATTCCCGGACAACTTTGGCTATTTTGTTGTCTCGCACGTTGGGCTGAATCTGAACAACACCGAGGCACTGTTCTACGTTGACCACTTCTGCGGCGGATTGTGCGGCGGTGGCGCCTACTTTCTTATGCGCAAGGCAAACGGCGTGTGGCATGTCGTTGACCGCCGCGACACGTGGGTGTCGTGAATTGTCCCTCGCCACTAGGCCCGCGTAACCGGATATGTGGCTCATGGTGCCCGCGAGGACGAGTGCCCCCAAAGTTCCTCTTGACAATCAGTCACCGTTTATTTATATTCATCCTAAGTAAACCTGTATCCGCTCCCTCTTCCCGTTTTGAAACCCACTTCGCAAACCACTTCCGTATCCCGCGTTTCATTTCGGCTTACCGCTTCTATCTCCCGCATTTGCCTCACTTACAAACCCCACTTCCCGTAACCCCCTGCATTTGCCTCACCTACAAGAAATCGCACTTTTTCACAGAATCCCGCACTCGATCCGTTCAGCCGCCACGCCTGGTCTCCTGCTCAGTTCATCGCTCCTTCGGAGCGGGCGTTCCGTCCGACCAGGTGAGCACCGGAATCATGAACTCGGTGATTGGCTCCGGCGCGCCCTGAAATTGCGGATTTAACAGTACCGGGGAGCCCGGCAAATCCGCTCCCCAGGACTTGGGATCGGTAAGCGGAACGTAAAACATCAAATGCGGCACCCAATGCCCGGCTGAGTCATTCAGATACCCCTGGGGTGACATCATGTAGCACATCGCGCCGGGCTCCAGTGCCGGCAGTCCCTTCGCATCGAAAGCCTTGATCCCCTCAACAATCTGCGCTTTCGATCGTCCCGCCAGCACCAATTCCGTTCGCTTGAAAGTCAGCGGCAGGATCGATCGCACCGCGGCGGGATTAAAGCAGATGGGACCTCGCATCTTTGGATTCCAGAACTCCGGAAAGTCAAAGGGGGACATCCAGGATCGCTCTACAAGGCAGACGAAACCATTCTTGCCCTTCACGGCAGTTTCATATCCCCGCGATCCGAGCACCATCACTTCGGCATCCGCTGAAATTGATGGAGGTGCTGCAGTCCGTGCCATCGCAATTTCGGCATTGCGATCGGCGATAAGGTATTGATCGATGGGAGCCATTTTGGAGTAGGGCGCAGCGGCCTCTTGAGAGCGCGCCTGAAAAGAAACGCCCAGCAACGCAATCACAAAAATTGTCGCGAATTTTATGTCCTTCAAAACGTTTCTGGCTATCCGCATGGTCGCTTCTCCTTTGTAATCCTCCTCGAAAACTCTGGGAATTTGATCGTATGGGACACGGCAGTCTGGATACGTCCGCGCAAGGGTGACTATTTCTTGGCTGCGTTCGCTGCCATTCGAGCGCGGAACTGTTTTTCCTTCTGAATTTCTTCGTCGCTGAACACAGATGCGAATTCTTCGGGCTCGAAGACCTGGCGGATCTCTATGTCTGTCTCGCCTTCGTTGGGGCAACACTTGACCCACTCGATGGCCTCTTCGAGAGACTTGACCTGCCAGAACCAGAAGGCGGCGATCAGTTCCTTGGTTTCGACGAAGGGTCCATCAACCACGGTGGGGCGGTTCTTGCCGGAGAAGTGGACGCGGGCGCCTTTGGACGAGGGGTGAAGACCGTCGTAGCCTATCAAGACTCCGGCTTCCAAGAGCTCGTCGTTGAATTTGTTCATGTCGGCCATGAGCTGGTCTGACGGGGGTGCGCCTTCGTTTGCGGAGTCTTCCGCGGCTTTGACGATGACCATGAATCGCATTTCGTTTGTCCTTTCGGGTTGAGTTGGTCTGACGTTCAAGTTCAGAGCTTAATCGCTGCTCTACCCATTAGTCGAACAAGAAGGTGCACAATCGACACGGAGCACCGAGAAAATTCTCGTACCTCCCGGTAAACGCGCCAGCCATCCAGGTGGGTACTAGTGGCCTGTACCAACTGATTGTGTACTGAGATGGCGCGATGGATCGGCATATTTCCATTTCACTGTACGAGGCGATTTGTTGTAGTGCCGGATGTAGCGCAACAGCTTCCTCTTTAGATCTGAGACGGAAGTGAATACGCCTCGCGCGATGACGTCGCGGTCGATCTTGCTGAACCACAGCTCGATTTGATTCAACCAGGAAGAGTAGGTCGGCGTGAAGTGCAAGTGAACTTTAGGATGCACCGCCAGGAAGTCCGTGACCGGCCTGCTCTTGTGCGCGGATTGATTGTCAGCGATCACATGGATCTCTTTGCCGCGAGGTTGATCGATCACAATGTCGGTCAGAAAGGCGACGAATTCGGCTGAGGTGTGCCGCGCGGTCGTTTTGCCGAGCACTTCGCCGGTCTTGGTATTGAAGGCGGCATACAGCGACAAGGTGCCGTGACGAAAGTATTCAAAACCGTGCCGTTCGGCGCGTCCCGGGATAGCGGTAGAACCGGATCCTTACGATCCAGGGCCTGGATGGAAGTCTTTTCATCCACGCTGAATACCGCCGCATGCGCCGGCGGGTTCAAATACAACCCAATAATGTCGGCGGCCTTTTTCTCAAAATCCGGATCGTTCGAGGCCATGTAGCGTTCTATGCGATGCGGCTGAAGTCCGTGCTTACGCCACACCCGTGCCACCATCATGTGGCTGACCTTCAGATGCGCTCCGAGTTTGCGCGTGCTCCAGTGGGTTGCTGCACCCGGCGGTGCATGTCGTGTGGCCTCCAGAATCCGTGCTTCCAGTTCCGGAGTCAGCACGGTAGCGACTTGCCCCAAATGCCGGCTGTATAGTCCCGCGATGCGCTGCTCGGTGAATCGCCGGCTCCAACTAGCGACAAAACCCCGGCTGCAGTCGATGCGCTCCGACACTTCATCCCAGGTATGGCCTTCGGCCAGCAGCAAGATCAGCCGTGCCCGTCGGGAATCTTCGGCCCGACCCGTCCGGCTTGTGGCTCGCCGAGTCAGTTCCTTAAGCTCCGAATTTGTAAGGGTGATCGCGTCTCTCATGGACACGATTATAGTCTACAAATGGCTGTTACAGTCAACTAGGAGCCACTTTTCCGGTTACCCGGGTGGTCTCAATGGGTCGACGCAACGGTTAGCACAGACCCACTCTGCATTGAAAACAAAAGCTAAAGCCTCAGGGGTGGTTAGATCGACAGGAACACAGCCCTGGCGAGGTTTTGACCGAACGCGGCCAAAAAGATGGTTTGAGCTTGGAAGCGTTGCCGAATCACTGCAATGCAGGGTGTTGCATCGATCGTTTGAGCTGGCAGCCGAAACCGAAAAAGTAGGTCCCAGTACCAAAGTGTCGAGCGAACAGCTTGCCGGACTTCCTGTTGACCAGCGTAGCGCTCGGCGGTACGCTCCTGTCATGAATGCCGATGTTCTGAGACGCACCTTGAATCGGATTCTCAGTACGCTCAGAGAACTGTTCATGAATGTGCATTACACGAGCGTTCCGCTTTGGAGACCTTGGCGGGATTTCTAAAGCCAAACCGGGTGCCCCACGTTCCGCAGTTTGGTACGTGGGTCTTGGGTGCTCCGGTTCCAGAGTTCGATTTTTCCCTCCCCACAAAAGAAAAAGGCCGGATGTGAGCATCCGGCCTTTCCAATCTACTCTCTCAATTGGTTGCGGGGGTCAGATTTGAACTGACGACCTTCGGGTTATGAGCCCGACGAGCTACCAGGCTGCTCCACCCCGCATATTCACTATAGCGGAGCAGTGGCATTCCGTCAAATTTGCAAAATCCTGCAACTCCGCGAGCCGCCGCACAAAGCAAATGCGTCACCAGGTTGTGTAGGAAGTGCCGTCCAGCGCCGTCTGCTCGCAACCCGAATGCACGTCGTCCACGCCCGTGCTGGTTTGGTCCGGGCTCAGCACCGTGTCCCCGATGTGCGTCACCCAATCGTTTTTCCGGCAAACCGGGTCCAGCGGGACTTCGCGCAGATAATGCGCGTCCACCAGATCGTCCAGCGATTGCGGAGCCGCCTGCTTGTCCAGCGTGAAATTATCAATCGCCTGCCGCATGGTCTGCAGATCCTGCTTCAGCACCGCTTCGCGCGCGCCCTTTACGGTTCTGTCGTAAGCGATCACCGCCATACCCATCAGAATCGAGATGATCAGGATCACGATCATCAACTCAATCAACGTAAAGCCGCGCGCGCCGCGCCGGATCGCCCGGCCAGTCTCCGCAAAACGCCGCGAATGGAAATAGCTCCTCATGCCCTCACCGCTGCTCGCCCTTCTACCAGTCCGAATACTTCGTGCCGTCCAGCGCCGTGCCCGTTGATTTCGAATATACGTCGAACACATTATTCCCGCCCCAGCTTGTGGAATCCGGATCATCCTGCACCGATCGCATGCCCCACTCCGCGCGCCCCGTCATGGGATCCACCGGAACGCGCCGCAAAAAGCGAATATTTTTTCCGCCGGCGCCCCCGCCGCCCATGGCCACGCCCTTCACCAGCGTATCCAGGTCCGGCGGATAACCCTCGCTGCCCACCTCCACGCGAATCTTCTGCTGGTCCGCCATATCCTTGTATTTATCAATGGCGTTGCGCATATCGCGCAAATCCAGCCGCAATTCCTTCTCTCGCTGGCGGATCACCGTGAAGCGCGCAATCGGCAGCGCCATCGAAGCAAGAATCAGCAGAATCGTGCAGGCAATGATCAATTCCAGCAGCGTCATGCCGGATTCTGCGGAGTTTCTTATCCTGCGGCGCATCGGAATGGCGGAAGCCCCTCCCTAGTGAGACGTTTTATTGAACGCGAAGTGTTGCTTCGCCAGTGACCAGCGGAATGGGCCGCTGCTGGGAGTCCTTGGCGTTGATCTGAACGATCGAAAGATTCGTGGTGCCCGGCGCCAGCGCTTTCACCACCACGCCCAGCAAGGTGCCGGTGCCATTCACGCCTGGTGTGTTCGGTTGCCGCGTTGCGGAGATGATGGCTTGGCCGTGTTCCTTGTCCACGCGCTGCACCAGAGCAATCTCCTGCGAGCCGCCGCTGAGGAATCCGCCGTGGCGCACTTCCTCCACGCTGATAATCGCGGGATTGTATTGCAGCAGCATGGGCACGGAGAAAAGGTCCGTAACGTTTTCCACCACCACGCCGATGGTGGCCGTCTGTCCCGGAGACAAATTCATCGTGTTGGGCTCAAAGCGAATATGCGGGCCAGCCATCTGCGCTTGCGGAACACCCGGCGCAGTCTGACCCGCGGGCGCAACCACCGCAGGCCCTGCGGGAGTCGCTGCTGGCGGCGCGCCGGCCGGCGCGGCTGTCGGCAGCGTCGGATTCGGGTTCGAAGTTGGCGACTTCACGTCAATCTCCCGCTTCACGCCAGGGAAGCTTTCCGTCCCGGAATAAAGCGCGCGCAGATTCTCGCGCGTCCACTCCGGCATGCGCACAATACGCGGGATCAATACGATCAAAACTTCATCTTCCTGGTGGTCCACGTTGTCGGTGGAAAACAGGTAACGCATGATCGGCACATTCGCCAGGCCGGGCCAGCCGTTCAGGGTTCTGGAATCAATGCGCTGAAACAATCCGCCAAGGACGCTGACTTCGCCTTCTTTCAGCCGGATTTCGTGCTCAATCTTTCTCTGGCTGATAATCGGCTGCTGGATGCCGCCGATATTGGAGGTTCCGGTCACGGAGGAAACTTCCACGGAAACCTTCAAACTGATGTCGCGATTCGCATGCACATGCGGCGTGATGTCCACGTTAACGCCGACGTCGATGTACTGGAATTGCGTGTTCACCAGCGGGTTCACAAAGCCCGCGCCCGCGGTGGAGCCCACGCCGACACCCGCCTGGAAACTTCCCGTGGCCACGGGCACGCGGTCGCCGACGCGCAGCTTGGCGGGCTGGCCGTCAATCGCGCGAATCTCTGGATTTTCAATGATTTTCGTGTTTGTGTCGGTCAACAGGAAATTCGCGGTCGCCCCCGGCAGCGTCAGCACCACGTCGTTCTGATTCAGGTGCGTCAATTGGTTCAGCGTGACCGTGCCGCTGCTGGAATTGCTTGTGGATGTCGAGCCGGTGGTCGTGGAATTCGTTGTGGAATTCGGGCTGATGGCGATGGAGGCGCTCTGTCCCGGCAGAATGCCGAGGTTGTGCATATTATCCGTGCGCGCTTGCAGGACTTCCATCTGCACCATAACTTCCGGCTTGGCCTTGTCAATGTCGCGAATGATTTTTTCCGCCAGGTCCACCTTGTCCGGCGTGTCACGGATGATAATGGCGTTCTGCGCGTTCACCTGCTGGATGCGCTTCAGGTCCAGCAATTGGCGCAGCCCGGTGGTGATTTCCGTCAAGTCCTGCGGTATCGAAACGTTGCTCAGGTAAAACGTCCGCACCACCTGCTCTTCGTAATCGCGCCGCTTCTGGGTGTTGTCCGGAATCACCATGATGATGTTTTCCGTCACCGGCTTCCAGAACGTCTTGCTCTCCAGCGCCACGATGTCCAGCGCCTGCTCCAGCGTCACGTTGTTCAAATCCACGGGAATCCGGCGCGCCTGCACATCGGGATCATAAATCACCGTCAGGCCGGAAACCTTTCCGATCGTGTCGTAGACCACCTTGATATCGTTGGCCATTCGCAGGTTGACCGGTGCCCGCGAAAGAGGCTTCAGCTCCGGCGGCGCGCTGGCAAGTTCCGGCTGCCCGTCGGACATTAAAGGTTGCGACTCTCCCTGGTTAGCCACGGCGCGGTCTGCGATCATCTGCAGCGTTTTGTGCAGTTCCTGGTCGGCGGCCGTGCTGGAGGGATCGAGCACTTGCGCGCGCTGAAACTGCGATACGGCGCCCTGCAAGTCGCCCTTTTCGCGAAGCTGCAGGCCCTGTTTCACGTGGTTTTGCCCGGCTTCGAACCGCGCCTGGTCCAAACCAATCTTGTAGTTGGCGTTATGGGGATCGGCCTTGCTGGCCTTCAGGAAATATTCCACAGCGGCGTCATAATCCTGGATGTCCACGGCCTGGCGCGCCGCCTTATAGTCCTGCTTGTCCTTGGGGCAGCCTGCCGCAAACACTCCAACCGCCAGCAACACCCCAACCTGACGCCATCGCCGCATGGACTCTCCGGAACCTCGACTCGGGGCAACCCGTGTCTTTCCTTGCTCATGGAGTCTAGCATCGCGGTTATTAACCCGGCAAGCCGGGCCTCCCGCGATGTCTAGCTCTTTAAACTGTCCCATTTGCCAGCTCCATTGCCATTCTTCCAGCGAACGACCGGTAGCTGGGAACGAGCGGGCCAGGAGGGGCAGCTGTTCCGGACATCCGGTTTAGACGCATCATCAGGTAAAATGAAAGATTGTGACCAAGCCGACCAAGAGTCGCCGAGAAGTCTAAGAGTAAACAGTCGAAGGAGCCCCGCGAACTGATCGTCGCGCAGAATCGTTCGGCGTCGTACAACTACGTGATTCTTGAGAAACTGGAAGCCGGCCTCGTCCTGCACGGCACGGAAGTGAAAGCGCTCCGCGAGGGGAAAGCCAATATCCGCGACGCCTATGTGGACTTCAAACCCAGCGGCGCGTTTCTGGTGAACGCCCACATCGCCCAATATATGCCCGGCGGACCCTGGAATCACGAACCCCTCGGCGAACGGAAATTGCTGCTTCACAAGCGCGAAATTCATAAGTTTTCAGGCCGCACCGAATCCAAAGGTCTAACTGTTATTCCACTGCGCATTTATTTTCGCGATGGCATCGCCAAGGTGGAAATCGCTCTTGCCCAGGGCAAAAAGTCCTGGGACCGCCGCCAGGACGAGCGCACCAAGGAAGCTCGCAGGGAAGCGGAACAAGCTCTTTATCGCAACCGGAGGCGATAATCACATCATGCAAATCACACTCGACACCAAGCCGTTTGCAACACTCGATACCGATGCCCTCGTCACTTACGTTTTCGAAGAGAGCGACTTCACGCAATCGCGTCTCGCCGAACTCGATAAACTCACCGGCGGCATGCTTACCCGCCTTTCCAAAAACGGCGAGTTGACCGGCAAAACCCTGGAGAATACGCTGCTGCACGCGCCAGCCAACTTCAAGGCCGCCCGACTGCTCCTCGTCGGGGCAGGGAAGCGCGAGAACTTTAACCCCGCGGTGCTGCGGAAAGTTGCGGGCGCCGCTCTGCGCTATTTGAAGTCGCGCGCCGTGCACAAGGTTGTCTTCCTGGTTCGCGAAGGCGATGCCACCGAAGAAGCCGCGCAGGCCGTCACGGAAAGCGCCATTGTCTCTGATTTCGAGACCGACAAGTACAAGACCGAAAAGAAAAACGATAAATTTATCGAAACGTTCACAATCGCGGGTTTTGGCGACACCGAAAAATCCGCTGGTGAAAAGGGACTTGCGCGCGGCCGCGTGATTGGCGAGTCGCAGAATTTTGCGCGCGACCTGGTGAATGAGCCGTCCAATAAGCTAACGCCGAAGATTCTGGCCGATAAGGCTGCCGCGATGGCCAAGGAAGCTGGGCTGGCCGTGGAAATTCTCGACGAAAAGAAAATTGCAGAGTTGAAGATGGGCGCGCTGCTCAGCGTCGCGCAGGGCAGCGTGGAGCCGCCGCGGATGATCGTACTCACCTATACTCCTTCGAATCCCAAGCCTGGCGCGCCGGTTGTTGGATTGGTTGGCAAGGCCGTCACCTTCGATACCGGCGGCATTTCCATCAAGCCGGCCGACGGCATGGAAAAAATGAAGTACGACATGGCTGGCGGGGCCACGATGCTGGGCATCATGCGCGCCGTTGCCGCGCTGAAGCCGGCCGTGAAGGTGATTTGCGTTGTGCCGGCCACGGAAAATATGCCGGGAGGAAAAGCGCAGAAGCCCGGCGATATTCAAACCGCCATGTCTGGCAAAACGATTGAAGTGCTAAATACTGACGCCGAGGGCCGCCTGATCCTCGCCGACGGCGTGCACTATGCGAAGCAGCTTGGCGCCACGCACCTGGTGGATTCCGCCACACTCACCGGAGCGATCGTCGTCGCCCTCGCCAACGTCAACGTCGGCGTGTTCGGCTCCGATCAGGCCTGGACCGACAAGCTGCTTGCCAGCGCCAAAGCCGCCGGCGAAAAAATGTGGCAGATGCCGATGGACGACGAGTATCGCGAATTCATCAAGGGCAGCTTCGCCGACATTCAGAATATTGGCAGCGGCAAAGGCGGCGGCTCGATCACCGGCGCGTGGTTCATCCGCGAATTTGCGGGCGACACGCCGTGGATCCACCTCGACATCGCCGGCACCGCCTGGAACGACGACGCCAAACCGTGGCTGGCCAAAGGCCCCACCGGCGTCTCCCTTCGCACCCTAGTCCACCTAATCTCGTCCTTGTAGCGGCCGCCTTCCGAGGCGGGCGGCTTCTTGCCGCCTCTTGGTAGCGCCTGCTTCTAGCAGGCCAGCAGAGCGGCAGCCTTCCGAGGCGCACTCTCTTTAATTCCGGCTGTTTTTCGGAACCGCCCGCGGTTGGTTTGAGGCGGCAGGGAATCCTGTAGGGCCCGCCTTCCGCTTGCCCGTCGAAGCCGTTTTCGCGAAGGCGGGAGGCGGGCCGTCTTCCATCATAGTCCGCGCCCCAACCACGGACGGCCTCAGAAGGCCGTCCCTACACCACCCCAAAATCAAATCTCGGTAATTTTTGAGAAAACAGAATCGCAAGACGTTGAGCAAACTCCCACACTCTAAAAATCCTCTACATCTTCTCCGGCGCCTGAATCCCCAACAAACCCAGCGCCTCCACCAACTGCCTCTCCACCAATTCCGTCAATCCCAGCAGAAACGCGCGCTTCTGCTCGTCGGCTTCCGACAAAATATGGTGCTTGTGGTAAAAATTATTAAACGCTTGCGCCAGCTGAAACGCGTACTTCGAAACAAACGCCGGCTCCTGCGCCCCAATCGCCGCCTCCACCGCATAATCCAGCGATCCCGCCGCCAGCAGCACTTCCCAAAGCGCGATGCTTTCCGGCCCCTGCAAAAAGTTCTGCAGCAATTCCGGATTCAGCTGCGCCCGCGTCCCGGCAACTTCCATCCCCTTCCGCCGAATCCCGCGAATTCGCACAATCGCATACTGGCAGTACGGCCCGGTTTCTCCCTCGGCGCTCAACGCATCCTCAAAATCAAACGCGATGATCGTGTTCCGCGTCACCTTCAACAGAAAAAATCGCAGCGCGCCAACCGCCAGCGCGTTGGCAGTCTGTTTCAGTTCCGGGCCGGCCATGTCCGCGTGCTTCTGCAAAACTCGCGCCTCCGCCGCCGCAAGCATCCGCGTGATCAAATCATCGGCCTTCACGCCAAAGCCCTTGCGGCCGCTTACCTCCACATAGGGACGCTTCGCATCCTCCGACGAAAGTTCGTAACCCATTTCCGCCGCGCACCGCGGCGTCAGCGCCACAATCTCGTAATCGAAATGGATCGAGTTCGCCGCTTCCTTCGAGTGTCCCAGTGCCCGCAAGCCTTCCGCCACCACGTCCTGCAGATACGCCTGCCGCGTATCAATCACGTTGTAGACCGCTTCCGCCCCGCCAAATTGCGGCGCACCCGGCTCGTTCGTCCCGGCCGTTGTGGCCCACAAGCGTCTCCGTCCCGGGCGCATTTGGCCACTTGCGGTAATGAAAATCCTTCCCCAGCAATCCAAATTTCCAAAGCTGGTAAGCAATATCCTTCCCAACGTAAGTCACCGTCCCATTCGACCGCACAATAATCTTGTCGAGGTCTTCCTCAGTCCGTCCGCTGGTGGAAATCTCCGCCGGCGCTGAAATTGCGGCGCTCGCAATATCTTTTTCCTTTACCTCCTTTACTTCCTCAACCTCCTTTACCTCCTTCCTCCAAGGCATCACCCAGCACCCTGCATTCTTCCCAACCGTCGCCAACTGGATCGCCCCACTCGCTTTTAATTTCTCAAACGCCGCATCCCAAAAATGCAGATGCAGAATCTCGCTCTCACGAGCCAGCAGTTCGTAATAAATATCCAGGCGCGCCATGGTCCGCAAATGAAAACCCACAACGGCGTCGGCGATCACGCCGCCCATCTCCGCGGTCTCTCCGTGACCCTCTTCAATGGCCTTCAGCGTCTCGCCGCGCAATTTTCCAGCGCGCGCCTTGTCTTCCTCGAAAAATTGCGTCGCCTTGGCATACAAATCCCAGCACAAATAATCGAAGTGCGGTTGCGCAGCAAGCTCCTTCACCTGCGCCAGCGTTTTCTTCTCCATCTGCTGAAACGCGATGACCACGTCCGCCACCTGCACTCCCGTATTGTCGATATAGTTCTGCACCGCCACATCGTGCTTCGTGTGCCGCAGCAGCCGCACCATCGTGTCTCCCAGCACGGCGTTGCGCAGGTGCCCGATGTGCGCTGCCTTATTTGGATTGATGCTCGTGTGCTCGACGATCACTTTACGCGGTACAGTGTCGGTCACAACGGGAGCAGCAAGCGGCTCGCTTACAAGGGAACCGAAAAACGCAGCGCGATCAAAAAACGCGTTTAAATACCCGCCGCCCGCCACTTCCACCCGCGCAATCCCCGCGATCTTCGGCAGCGAATTGGCAATCTCCTGCGCGATCATCCGCGGCGCCTTCTTCAGCCGCTTCGCCAGCTCAAAGCACAATGGCGATGCCGCCTCCCCCATCTCCAGCTTCGGCGGCCGCTCCAGCACAACGTTCACTTCCACGCCGTACTTCTCCAGCACATGCGCCGCCAGCGTTTCCCGCACCCGCTCTAAAAGTGTCAGATACACAGTCCCTCAGTCCGCGCGAAATCACCGCCACGAAAATTCCAGTATACCAGCCGCCTCAACCCATCGGCCTCATCGGAACATCGGCCGGCCTCGGAAGGCCGGCCCTACAACTCCAAGCAACTGGCCTCGGTTGAGCCAAGAAAACTCTTTCATGTGAGTGTAGGGCCCGCCTTCCGAGGCGGGCCGCTCCCCGCGCTCCATCTCCCTCCGATCGCCCACTCGTGCTATACAATACCGCCCGGAGGCCACATGGCGAAAACACGGCGGGAATTTTTGACGGAAGCAGCGGTTGGTTTGGCGGGCGTTGCTGCGGGCGCTTTACCCGTGGTAGCGCAAGACCCTGCGCAGCAGCAAACCTCGACACAACTTCCCGCGGGCGCGCCTCCAGCGTTTGGCACCGGCCAGGGCATGGGCCCGGAAGTATCGGAAGCCACGTTCGTCGAAGCGGAAAAACTCGCGCAGGTGGAACTAAGCAAGCCGCACCTGCAGATGGCCGCCTCCAGTTGGCGCGGCAACTTATCCTTCGTTTACGAGCGCCGCACCGGCCCGCGCAAAGTCGCGCTCCCCGCCTCCGTCGCGCCGTACTCCACCTGGAATCCCGCGCTTCCCGGCATGACGATCGGCCCGAAAGAAAATCGCTTTGTCAGAACGCGCACCGCCCCGCCGCTGCCCAAGGACGACGAAGCCATCGCCTTTTCTCCCGTCTCGCATCTCTCGCGCTGGATCGAGACAAAACAAATCACCTCGGAGCGGCTCACCCAGATTTATCTCGCGCGTCTCGAAAAATATAATCCCAAACTTCTCTGCGTCATCACGCTCACGAAAGATCTCGCCCTGCAACAAGCCAAACAGGCCGACGTCGAAATCGCGGCAGGGAAGTATCGCGGTCCTCTCCACGGAATCCCCTGGGGCGGAAAAGATCTTCTCGACACCGCCGGCATTCCCACCACTTATGGCGCCGAGCCTTTCCGCAATCGCGTTCCCAAAGACGACGCCGCCGTCGTCAAGCGCCTTCACGCCGCCGGCGCGGTCCTCGTCGCCAAGCTCAGCCTCGGCGCGCTGGCGCTCAACGACATCTGGTTCGGTGGCCAAACCGTGAATCCCTGGCTCCCCGAAGAAGGCGCTTCCGGTTCCAGCGCCGGCCCCGGCGCAGCCACCGCCGCAGGGCTCGTCGGCTTTTCCATCGGCAGCGAAACCGGCGGCAGCATCGTTTCGCCCAGCATGCGTTGCGGAGTCACCGGCCTGCGTCCCACGTACGGCCGCGTCCCGCGCACCGGCGCGATGACGCTCTGCTGGTCGCTCGACAAACTCGGCCCGATGACGCGCAGCGTCGAAGACGGCCTGCTTGTTCTGAACGCCATCTCCGGCCCCGATCCTGGCGACCTGCAAAGCGTCCCCAGCAAACTGGATTTCGATGCCGAAGCAAGCATCAAAGGTTTGCGCGTCGGCTACTTTCCCAAATGGATGAAGGAAGCTCCCGCAACCGAAGTGGATCGCAATGCGCTCGAAACCATTAAAAAAGTCGGCATGGTTCCGGTAGAAGTCTCCATTCCGGACTGGCCTTATGACTGCCTGGACGTCATCTTGTTCGCAGAAAGCGCAGCTTCCTTCGAAGAGCTCACCCTCAGCGGCGAGGCCGACCAGCTCAAGGTCCAGACTTACGATGCCTGGCCCAATCTTTTCCGCCAGGCGCGATTCCTCTCCGCCGTGGATTTCGTGCAGACCGATCGCTTGCGCCGCCGCATCGCCGAAGAAATGCAGCGCGTCTTTTCTCAAGTGGATTTATTGCTGGTTCCTTCGTTGCGCGATGAAATGCTCACCATCACCAATTTCACCGGCCATCCTTCTCTAACCATGCGCGCGGGTTTTGTGGAAGTCGCCGAAGCGCGTTCGGACTGGGCGCCCGATCCCAGCCGCCCGCTGCCCAAATTCAATCCGCCGCGCCGCGTCCCCCACGGCATCACGCTGATCGGCCGCCTCTTCGAAGAAGGCACAGTCGGCTCCGCCGGCCTGGCCCTCGAGCGCGCCTTCAACGTAGTCTCCGAAAACCCTCCGGGATTTCTAGATGGGCCGATTTCGCAGTTAGTCGGCGGGAGCCTGCGGAACCGGTGGCAGATCGTTCCGCACTTCCACCTCAACCGCGTCGCCGCTAACGTTTGCTTCGTGCGCGGGCGCAAAGTAGACGATGGTCCGCTTTCCATCCAAGCCGTGGCAAATGCGGATATGGTTTTGCCCGTACCAGAAGCTATCCGCGAACCCCCAGCGGAATTTCTCCGCCTGTCGAAACGTCATCTCTTTGCCACCCTCGCCGATTATCAGTGACCATTGCGCCCGGTCCCCGCAGGTCGCGGTCTTCAACGCCCCCTCAGCGCGTTCCGTGTCTTTCGGTACGTCTTCCGTCATCGTTTGCCCAGCCGGGCGCTGCGCCTCCGGAATGCTGTTCCACAATTCCACCGCTTCATTGTGATCCGCCGCTGTCGATCGCTCAGCCACAAATATCGCGTGCTCGGCGGACTCCTGGTAGCGCCCCATCCTCATCAGAAGCTGCCCGCTGTAGGTGTGGTAGCCCATGCGCGATGGCTCCAGACCTTCGGCCCGCGTCGCATAGTTCAACGCACCCTTCAGATCGTTTTGCCGCAAAGCCAGCCAGGAAAGCTGCAGAAACGCAGGGGCGAACTGCATATTAAGATTCAACGTGTCCGTCAGCCCCTGCCGGAAAACCAACTGGTCTGCGCGAACTTCCGATGTCGCCTGTGGAGACATCATCGTCCTGAAAAACTGCGAAAGAAAAAGCAGTCTTGTCTTTTTCCAGTGCCGTCGTAAATTCCTGTGCCGCTTCTGCATCCTTCCCGTCGTACAAGTTCAGAAAACCCTGCTCCTCGTGCGCCAACCCCAGGTTCGGATCGCTGTTCAACGCATCTTTCACATACGCGCGCGCGTTCTCCCAATCGCGGGTCCACAGGTGGTAGCCACCCAGCTCCGCTTGCGTTTCCGCCATGGTCATTGTTTTCACGGAAAAGTCTTTCTCGCTGAACCGCAGCGGATTATTCATCGTCATCGCCGGCAAATTGAAGCGATCCAGATATTTTTTTAGCGTGGCGTCCATGGCCTTGAAACTCCCGAATACTTGTTCAAACGCCGATTTTTGATCAGCTCCGCTCTGTAGCATCTCAAAGAACTGTTCGAGCTTCTTGCCTCCCTCCATGTCCGGCCCCAGCACCAAATAGTGATACAGCAACCATGCCTCCGC
Organism: uncultured Acidobacteriota bacterium; assembly: GCA_963824925.1. Taxonomy (GTDB): domain Bacteria; phylum Acidobacteriota; class Terriglobia; order Acidiferrales; family UBA7541; genus Acidiferrum. Next base: position 191,922 of record CAWGRE010000015.1, on the reverse strand, counting down.
GCGGAACCGGTTAATCTCATCGGAGTCGTGCATATAGGGCGAACGCCCGTTCACTTGGATGAGCGTTTCAACCGGTATCGGGGGATATTGCAGCCTTTTCAACATCTGCAGCCGCATGGAAGGCGCGCCGATGTAGGCTTTGTCTTCCGTAAAAGTTGTGTACGAGTAGAATTCATCAAAGCCCACGGTCAGCCAAATCGGAACCCAGCGGGTATTCAGGCTCAGTACCAATTCCGCATACTCGTAAAACACCGCAGGCTGCGCGCCGCGCCCAAATTGATCTAGTCGCACCATTGCGTACTGTTTTTCCCAACTGCGGCGATAGATGCCCGCTGGTTTCTCGCCTTTTGACTTCCACAAACCTGGATTGAGGGATTTAGCGGTCTCCTCGTCTTTCGCCGCGAAGATGACCAGGGGAGCCCCAGACTCCAATTTAAAATTCGGGTAACGCGCCGCCATAAGCGCGCGGAAATCTTCGAACTCTCGTGCAACCATCCGTGCGTCCCCGGCCCCTGAATCCGTCAGTACGCGAAAATGCTGGCTCTTCACTTCAATCCATGGCTTTTCTCCGGCAAACGCACGACCGGCACACGCAATCAGGCACAGCAGGGCACACCTGAATGTAAATTTCATTTTGAGAGAAAGGCTCCCGAAAAAGAATTAGGCAGGATCGCTTGGTCCTGCCGGCGATGCATGCGCGGAATTGTAAAGCGAATGGTGGTCAATTGCCAGATACGTTATGAGAAGGGAACCGCATCACTAACGCCGGTGCAGCCGCATCGGCAGGCCGTGCTTTGGGCGCAGCGTCACCGAGAACAGCGGCGTGACCTTGGCGTCTGGCGCCAGCGTGAACCGGTAGCGTTGCGCGATCGTTGCCAGCAGCAGCGTCGTTTCCATCATCGCAAATCCTGCTCCGATGCACACGCGCGGACCGCCGCCAAAGGGGAAATACGCGAAGCGCGGGATTTTTCCTTTGCGCACCGGGTCATCCCGCCAGCGCTCTGGATCGAATCGCTCCGGATCTGGAAAAAATCGCGCGTCCCGATGCGTCAGCCACTGCATGATGAACACCGTCGTCCCCGCCGGAATCCGGTATCCACCCAGTTCAAAGGCTGCAATCGCCCGCCTGCCAATTCCCCAAGCGGGCGGGAACAATCGCATCGATTCCTTCACCACCATTTCCACGTAGGGAAGCCGCGGCAAATCGGCCAGCGTCGGTGCACGTCCGCCTAAAACGGAATCGAGTTCCGCGGCCAGCGCCCGTTCCGCGTCCGGATTTTGCGCCAGCAAATACCAGGTCCACGTCAGGGCGTTGGCCGTCGTCTCATGCCCCGCCAGGAAGAGCGTCATGATCTCATCGCGCAGTTGATTGTCGCCCATGTGCCTGCCGGCTTCGTCCCGCGCGTCCAGCAAGCGCTGCAGCAGATCGTTGGCCGTAACTTTGCTCGCGCGCCGCTCTCGAATCATCGAGAGCACCACACTGTCCAGCCGCTTCTTGGAACGCAGCAGGCGCGGCGATTTTGGAATCGGGAAGCGTTCCGGAAGCAAAAATGTCAGTGCCGCCTGCGTCAGAAATCGCTCCATCACCGCGGCAATTTCTTCGCCGACGCCCCGCGCGTCGCGCACCGCCTTCATGCCAAACAATGATTTGGCCACAATATCCAGCGTCAGCTCCCCCATTTCGTGATGCATAAGACGCCGTTCGCCGTCTTTCCAGCGCGCAAGGTGTTTCGCTGTGGAATCCGCCATGATCTCCGCATACTCCGCAATATTCTGGTGCCGAAAGGCCGGCTGAATCAGTTGCCGCTGCTTTTGCCAGGAAGAGCCTTCGTTCGTCAGCAATCCGTTCCCCAGAATGAATTTCAGGGCTCTATAATCGCGAGATTTGGTGAAATTCGCGGCGTTGCGCACCAGCACGGTTTCAATGTGGTCTGGATGCGTGATCTGGCAAATCGGCATGTGCAGAAACCGGTAGGAAACGATGTCCCCATAATCACGCGAGCAATTCATCGCATGCCCGGGCCAGCTGCGCGCCAGTTCGCGCGCGCTGCCCAGCAGAAAATTGCCCTTTGGTCCCGGAGGTAAGGGAAGTTTTGGAGACATCACGGCGTGCGGCATGCGCCGAGTGTAGCGCTTTACACTGTGCGCAGGAACCTCTGTTCGCGCACGCACTGCGTTCTTCGTCTATAATGCGGCAACCATCGGTCTGCCCACCGCGAAGCATTTCCGTGCGGCCATCACTTCAGGGCTCAAAGCGTTCAACCGGTGAGGGGAGAACCGCATGAATCGCATCGCAAGCCTTGGCACCGCCACGCCAGGAATCGCCGCCGCGTTATTCTGCGCCGCGATTCTCGCCGGGGCCACGTACGCGCAAGCTTCGCCGCAACAGGAGAAATATCCGGATCTTCCGAGTGAAACTCCCGCGCATCTCCAGCAGTCCACCACTGGTTTCGATTTCGAGCGCCGCGATGTGATGATCCCGATGCGCGACGGTGTGAAACTTCACACCATCATCCTGGTCCCAAAGGGCGCCAAAAACGCCCCCATTCTGCTTACCCGCACTCCTTACGACGCCAATGGGCTGGTCACCCATCGCGCAAGCTCCCACCTCGGCCCCGTCCTCGATGGCTACGACAACGCCGTCGATGTCATCGTCGAAGACGGCTACATCCGCGTCGTCCAGGACGTTCGCGGCAAATATGGCTCCGAAGGCGACTACGTCATGACTCGCCCGTTGCACGGTCCTCTCAATTCCACACCCGTGGATCACTCCACGGACACCTATGACACCATCGACTGGCTGGTCAAAAATATTCCGGAGTCCAACGGAAAAGTCGGCATCCTGGGCATTTCCTACGACGGTTTCCTGCCCTTGATGGCTCTTGTCAATCCGCATCCAGCGCTGAAGGTTGCCGTGCCGATGAATCCGATGGTGGATGGCTGGCGCGGCGACGACTGGTTCCACAACGGGGCCTTCCGCGAACAGAACATGCCCTACATCTATGAACAGGAAGCCACCCGCGACAACACCGCGAAATGGTGGACCACCGCCTTCGATGACTACGACGTTTATATGCGCGCGGTCTCCGCGGGCGAGCTCGGCCGCCAGCACGGCATGGAGCAGATCGGATTCTGGCAGAAAATTGTCGCGCACCCTGCTTACGATTCCTGGTGGCAGGAGCAGGCCATGGACAAAATCCTCGCCGCACAACCGCTGAAAGTTCCCACGATGCTTGTGGACAGCCTTTGGGATCAGGAGGACATCTACGGCGCGCCCGCGCTTTATAAAGCCTGGAAGCCGAAAGATACGGGCAATGACAAACTTTTCCTGGTGCTCGGCCCGTGGCATCACGGCCAGGAAATTCTGGAAGGCAGTTCGCTCGGCGCGATTCGTTTCGAGAGCAACACCGCGCTCTATTTTCGGCAGAATATTCTTCGACCGTTCCTTGCGCGCTATCTGAAGGACGACGCGAAGCCTGCCGAAGTCGCCGTCGTGAACGCCTATGAAACCGGAACCAATCGCTGGGTGAAACTCGATGGCTGGCCCTCCGGTTGCTCCTCTGGCTGCACCGTGAAGCCCACGCCGCTCTATCTCAATTCCGGCTTGAAACTTTCCTTCTCCGCCCCCGTGCAAGACGCCGCCGCTTACGATGAATACGTTTCCGATCCCGCGAAACCCGTGCCATTCCGCGCGCGCCCTTCACAGCCCACAGGTTATTCCAACGGACTCACCTGGCCGCAGTGGCTTGTGGACGATCAGCGTGAAGCCTCCGGCCGCACCGACGTTTTAACCTTCGAATCCGACGTGTTGAAAGACGCCGCTGAAAATCAGTGGACAAGCCAGTTGCCAATCTCGTCGCCTCCACCAGCGGCACCGATTCTGACTGGGTCGTCAAATTGATCGACGTTTATCCCGATGAAGTCGTTGGACAGCCGGGCATGGGCGGCTACCAGTTGATGGTCGCTGCGGACATCTTCCGCGGCCGCTATCGCGAAAGTCTGGAAACTCCAAAAGCCATCACGCCAGACACGCCGCTCCTCTATCGCTTCGACCTTCCTACCGCCAATCACGTTTTCCTGCCCGGCCATCGCCTGATGGTTCAGATCCAGTCCAGCTGGTTCCCGCTCTACGACCGCAACCCGCAAACCTTCGTCCCCAACATTTTCTGGGCCAAGGCCCCCGACTATCGCAAAGCCACCCAGCGCGTCTACCACTCCCCAACCAACGCCACCTTCATTGAACTTCCCGTAGTGGTTGCAAAGTAGTAGGACGGCCCGCCTCGGAAGGCGGGCCCTACTTCCGTTTATTTTTTTTCCCATCAAAGTGTAGGGGCGGCTTTATGCCGCCTTCTTGGGTTACCCTTCTCTCCTTCTCAAATTCTGCTTCCGCTAAATCTTTCTGCCCTTCCATTTCCCTCGCCGAAACAGCACCACCCCCGCCGCCGCAATCGCGCACTCCGCCACCACAATCGAAACGTACGCCCCATTCGCCCGCCATCCCGCGCGCAGCGCCAGGTAATACGCCAACGGAATTTCCAGCAACCAAAATCCAAAAAAATTCACCACCGTCGGCGTCAGCGTGTCACCCGCTCCATTAAACGCCTGCAGCATCACCATCCCGTACGCATACCCGATATTCCCGCAGCTCAAAATTCGAAGGCACGTTGCGGCGAGCGGCACCACTTCCGGGTCCTGCGTAAACAACCGCACCACCGGGGTGGCGTAAATCCAGAAGAAAACGCCCACCACGCCCAGGAACGCCATGTTGTAAAACGCCGTGCGCCACACGGAAATTTGCGCGCGCTCCGGCTGCTTCGCGCCCAAATTCTGCCCCACCAGCGTGGCCGCGGCGTTGCTCAATCCCCACGATGGCATCAGCACAAAAATCAGCAAGCGAATCGCAATCGTATAACCCGCCAGCACCGCTGAACCAAATACGCTGATGATGCGGACCAGTCCGATCCAGCTGGTATGCGCGATCGCAAACTGTAAAATTCCCGTCAGCGAGACGCGCACCAGCCGCAACAACACTTCCCAGTTCACGCGCAACTGCGAACGCAGGATACGAATCCTCTCCGTCCCGCGCATCAGCCGGTAAAACTGGTAGAGCACTCCGATGCTGCGGCCGGTAAACGTAGCCACCGCCGCGCCCGTCACGCCAAGCTTCGGAAACGGCCCCAGACCGAAAATGAAGCACGGGTCCAGAATCAGATTGATGATGTTGGAGACCCAAAGCAGGCGCATCGCAATCGCCGCGTCGCCAGCTCCGCGGAAAATCGCGTTGTTCAGAAACAGGAACAGCAGTACGCCGCTGCCGCCCAGCGCGATCCGCGCGTAGCCACTTCCTGTTGCCACAATCGCAGGCGAAGCGCCCATCAGCCGCAACAATTCGGGCGCATAAATCAGGCAGGGAACTCCCACCAGCACGGAAACTCCAAATCCCAAAAAGATCGCCTGCGCCCCTGCCACCGCCGCGCCTTCCGGATCCTTCTCGCCAATCCGCCGCGCCACCATTGCCGTCGTCGAAAGACTCAGCCCCAGTCCGATCGCGAATACCAGGCTCAGCAGCGATTCCGTTAAACCAACCGTCGCCACCGCGTCCGCACCCAGGCGCCCCACCCAGAAAACGTCCACGACGGCAAACAGCGATTCCAGGACCATTTCCAGCACCATCGGAATGGCCAGCAACAAAATCGCGCGATTCAAACTTCCGGTTGTGAAATCCTGATGCGATCCGCGAAGCGCTTCGCGAATCGAACTCCAGATAGACGGCTGCGCCGCGGGCGAAGCCGCCGCGGTGGCCGTTGATGGTGTTTCCTGCAAAGACATAAATACCTGCACGCTCTGCGCATCCGTGGTATTTGCAAACACGCCCGCGCGGAAAATAGTTAATAGAAAAACAGGAAGGAATTTGTCCGCAGGTCTTGCGGACGTTCGTTAGAGGACAGCGACCATTCGTGCGATGAACATCATTTCATCCTTGCGGCGCTCTTCGCACGCGCCTAGCAGCATTCGTGCAGTCCCCGCAGTATACACGCCCGAGCACATCCTATCCACCATTTGTAAGGCCACGATACATCGTGCCCTCCGTGGTAGCGCCTGCTTCTAGCGGGCAAGCCAAGCGACGCCGTCCGCGGCGAGCCTTTTCTCCCACCTCTCTTCCGATCCCGGCCTCTTTCCCCCACTCTCCCTCCCCATGCAATAATCACCAATCACGAAAGGCACCTCTTGCCCAACTTCGACGTAATCATCCTTGGTGCCGGCGCCGCCGGCCTCCTCTGCTCCATCGAAGCCGGCAATCGTAACCGCCGCGTTCTCCTCCTCGAACACTCCGAAAAAATCGGCAAAAAAATCCTCATCTCCGGCGGCGGCCGCTGCAATTTCACCAATCTCCATTGCCAGCCGAATAATTTCCTTTCGCAAAATCCCCACTTCGCCAAATCCGCCCTGGCCCGCTATACCCCCGCCGATTTCATCGCCCTCGTGGAAAAACACAAGATCTCGTATCACGAAAAAACGTTGGGCCAGCTCTTCTGCGATCATTCCGCAAGCCTGATCACCACCATGCTGGAAACCGAATGCCGCGCAGCCGGAGTGAGAATCGTGGTGGACGCCAAAATCCGCGAGGTTACTCGCGACATCTCGTTCGTCGTGCGCTGCGACGCTGCCGAATATCGCGCCCCCGTTCTCATCGTCGCCACCGGCGGCCTCTCCATCCCGAAAATGGGTGCCACCCGATTCGGCTACGACCTCGCGCAGCAATTCGGCCTGAAAATTATTCCGCCGCGCCCCGCCCTCGTGCCGCTCGTCTTCCACGCCGCAGACCGCAAACGTTATTCCGATCTCGCCGGTGTCTCCACCGAAGTCACCACCTCGGCGCAGAACGAATCCTTTCGCGAAAAAATGCTCTTCACCCATCGCGGCCTCAGCGGCCCCGCGATTCTCCAGGCCTCCAGCTACTGGCAGGAAGGCGAAGCCATCGAGATCGATCTCGCCCCAGACCGCGATGCCACGCAAAGAATCCGTGAAGCGGGCACGCGCACCTCCGCGGTCGCCGAAAAATCCCTTCAGGAATTTTTGCCCAAGCGCCTCGCCGAACGCTGGCTGCAGAGCCACCCGCCCAAAGCCTGGACCAACGCCGCCCTGGAAACGTTTGAAAGGGAATTGCACTCCTGGAAAATCCGCCCCGCGGGCACCGAAGGCTTCGAGAAAGCCGAAGTGACCGCCGGAGGCGTGGACACCGACGAACTCTCCAGCAAAACCATGGAGTCCCGCAAAGTCCCCGGCCTCTTCTTCATCGGCGAAGTCGTCGACGTAACCGGGCACCTAGGCGGCTTCAACTTCCAATGGGCCTGGTCCTCCGCCTCCGCCGCCGGCCGCTCCCTCTAATCCCCGTGGTAGCGCCTGCTTCTAGCAGGCAAGCAAAGCGACGCCGTCCCTGGCGAGCCATTCCGCTCTCATCCAAATCCGCGAATTCCGCGAAACTCTCCTCATTTCGGCTGCACCTCCACCGCCTCCGGCAAATGCACCGTCCCCCGCATCATCGGCCCAATCGTCAATTCCTGCCCATGCTGCGCATAACGCGAAAGCACTCCAGGCTGCAGCCACTCAAATCCCCACGCATCCTCCACGGCCACAATCGTGTACGTTCCCGGGAACGATGTAAGCCACGGTGAACGTTCCATCGAAGTCGCTCTGATCCCGCCGAAAATATTCGCGGTGCGCCTCCGGATCCTTCGGAATCAGCACCACCATCACGCCCGCCACCGGCTTTCCCTCTTTTTTCGCCACGCCTTCCACCTTTACCACGCCTGCGGTAATCCACGCGATCAGTTCCTGCGATGCCCCCGCGGCCAGCGTCACATCGTGCCCCGCGGTATTCAGCGTCGCCGTGGACGTTCGCGTTACCGCATACGCCTTCCCGCGCATGTTGCAATAGATCGAATATTTCCCCGCCGCCAGCCCTTCGAAGGCGGCAATTCCCGAGGGATCCACTCGCGCGCCACCCACGAAGCGGTGCCGCTGGTCTTGCAGCAGCACCACCATTTCATTTGGCACTGCCTCGCCTCCCTCCGGTTTCAAAGTGATCTTTAAATTGGAAAGGGGCTCCCCACGCGAGGTGTCCAACTCCTCGCCGTCGCGCGACAAATTCATTTCGCTGGCTACAGCCATCTCGCCGGTCGCGCCGGAATTCATGCGCACTGAATACTTGCCCGGCGGCACTCCCACCAGTTCATAAACGCCTGGCTCCACGGGGACGACGTTACCTGCCTGCATAGGTTCCACCCAGTCAAATACCTGCTTCTGTAGTTGCGGCGGCTGGAATCCAGCTTGTTCGTCCTCCTTCGCTCGTACCAGAATATGCAACGCGGGGACAGGATTGAGTTGCAACTCCACCTCCGGGCGCTCTCCCGCCGCCACCACAATCGGCGTGGCATCCGCCGCTTCCGTCGCACTGCTGTAATAGGTGACTGGATACGCGACGTCGAGTGCCGGCGAAACTCCCGCGCCGCTGCCATTGTTGCTTAACTGTGCCGAGGCCACATTCACCGCATACCAGGGCGTCGCGCTGACGGACAGGAAATATTTCCCGGGCATCAGGCCCGAAAAATCAAAATAGCCCAGATCATCCGACGCCGCCACGAACAACCGCCTGACGCGGTTCATTCCCCCGCCATGATTCTCGAGAAACAGTGTCACTTCCGCGTGCCGGACCGGCTCGCCCCTTTCATCCCGCACGTGCCCGCTGATCATCGCCGTGGGATTCAGCCGCAACACCAACTCGTCCGTCTTCCACTCGGGCCCCGTCACAATCGCCGTCGAGAATTGTTCATGCTGCTCGTAACTCGCGGAGATGTACCCGCGCTTCGCTCCATCCAGCGAGAATTTCCCAGCGGGCAGGCCGAGGAACTCGAAATGCCCGCCCTCGGCAGTAACCAGCTTGGCCACATTCTTTCGCGTTGCAACATCCACCAGCGAAATGCGGGCGTCCGCCAGCGGCGCGCCGGTGACACTGTTCACCACTGTTCCGGCAATCGCATAAGTCACGGTCGGAATATCGTGGGGCGGCGCCGCGGCCTGCCCCGCTGCGCGGTTTGCATTCAAGCAAACCGCCAGCAGTGCCAGCGCTGTGAGCGGCCAAATTCCGGCCGCTCGTTTTCGCTGCCTGCCTTCAGTGTCGCCGCGTTTCATTGTGCGCTCACCACGGTCAGCGGAGAGGGAAGCCGCAGCGTCTGGGAAGCGGAGAGTTCCACCACCACACTTTTGGATTCGTACTTCTTAAGCACCTCCGGATTCCCGGCTCCGATTTCATTGTTCCGCTGATCCAACGCCAGAACGCGATACGTTCCTGGGGCCAGTTGCTTCTGATCGAACGCGCCGTCCTGCCAGATCTGCGATTCCTGGATCTGACCTCCGTTCTCGCCCACCGGCACGAAGTAGACGATCGCTCTCGCCAACGCGCCACCCGCCGCTGGTTCACCGGTAGACTTTTCTGTGTTCTCGCTTCCCGGGAATTCTACTTTTCCCAGAACTTCCGCCCCATCGTTCCGCAGCGTGACCTCGATCGGCGTGCTGCCTCCCGCCGTTCCGACAGTCAGCGGCTTGTGCAGCACGTCTCCGCCGCCCCACGTCGCCGATGCCGGATAGGCATCGTTCGTCGAAATTTGCACCCAATAACTTCCCGCAGGCACATTGCTCAATCGCAATTCGCCTTCCCTGCTTACCCGGCACCGGTTGCGACATCACGGTCCGTGCCAGTCCGAAGTTTTCCACCGTGCGTCGAAGTCTAATCCCCACAGTAACCAGACGGACGCATTCCCCTACTGTTGCCCTCGCTGGTCGAATCCCTCGCCTTGGAACGCCACTGCTTTCAAACTCCCGGGTGACTTTCACGCTCAGCGAAACATTGGAATACAAGCTGGCGATGATCCCTTCCACTGGCCCGCCGCGAACCGTAAAATTCATGCTCCCGCTCAATCCCGCTTCACCTTGCGAAGCAAGCTTTAACGTGTAGCCGCCATCCGGCAGGAACCCGCGCACCTCCTGCTCGCCGGGAGCGTAGCTCAACGCGTAGCCCGGCCCCGGATGGCCGGCCGGGAAAACTTCCACTGACACATAACCCCCCGCCGGAGCGTTCGCCACCGCAATCTTCACCGGGTAATATTCCCGCCGCGCCAACTTGAGATTGGCCTGAAACGTTGCGCCCGCCGCCAGCCGAATCGGCGCGGCTGCCGCAAAATCGCGGCCATTTGGAAAGAAGACCGGCGGGAATCCATACATCTGATCCTGCACACCAAAAATCGCCGCGTCTTGCTCCATTCTCTCCCGCGTGAGCAGCTTGTAGGTCCCGGCGGCGAGCTCTGAAAATCGAAACTCCCCGCTCGACCAGGTTGTGAAATTCCCAGCTGGCACCCACTTCTCGTGCCCGTTTTCAAATTCCTGTCGGTAGAGTTGCAACTGCACCCGATCCGTGTTGTCCACGCCAGGCAGTTGGACGTGGCCAACAATCAGTGCTTCCGGCTGCAAAGTGATGACGATCTCCGCCCGCTCCCCTTCGGTTTGCGTTATCTGCGCCCCATTGCGGTCCTCCAGGAATCCTGGGCGCTTCGCAAAATACATATTTGGCCGCGAATTGCGCGCAAACCACCGCTGCAGCTTCAACATCCCTTCCGTGTCGGTGCCAGTGGTAGGCATGGTCGGTACGGGCTTTTCTTGCGGCGGGAATTTGAATTCGAAGTGCCCCTCGTCGTCGGTTATCAATGCGTGGTTGTGATCCGAACTGAATACCAGCGCCCGCGCGATGGGTTCCTTCGTCTGGCCATTGATCACCGTCCCATGAACCACCTCCGGCCCGGTGGGAACCACCACGCCCGATCCATGGTCGGCGGACTGCACGGATACGCCTTCTTGACCCAACAGTCTGGGCGCGATAGTCAGGCACAGCGCCCAAAATACCGCCAGCCGGAAACGCAGCCTTCCGCCGTTCCAGAGCAGTTCCGCAATGCAGCGAAGAGAAGTTCTGTTAAATCCCATGTTAGGTGTCGAATTTGCCGACAAGTATCGCACATCCAAAATCCTTCGGGATACAAGTAGGGACACGATACATCGTGCCCTCCGCCCTCCATGGTAGCGCCTGCCTCTGGCAGGCAAGCCAAGCGATGCCGTCCACGGCGAGCCCTCCGCTCCGTTCCAGCCATCCCTTATTCGTCCGTGCTCCGCTCCGTTTGACTCACGCCACAACCCGCCGCTACTATCAATTCTGGTTTTCCCTCATGAAACAAGCTTATTTTGACTGCTTCAGCGGCATCAGCGGCGACATGATCCTCGGCGCTCTTCTCGACGCCGGCCTCCCCATTGAACATCTACGCACGGAATTGCAATCGCTCGAGATCCCCGGCTGGAAGCTCACCGCCGAAAAAGTCTGGAAAAACGGCATGGCCGCCACTTACGCGAAAGTTTGCACCCAGGATACGCAGACTCATCGCTCGCTGAGCACCATTCTGCAAATCATCGAGAAATCAAAACTCTCAGCCGCCGTCAAAGAACAATCCTCCGCGATTTTCAAAAGGTTGGGCGAAGCCGAAGCTACGGTGCATGACGTCCCGCTCGAAAAAATTCATTTCCACGAAGTCGGCGCCGTGGACGCCATCGTGGACATCGTCGGCGCGTGCGTCGGCTTCTCTGCACTTGGCATCGAGTCTTTCGCCTGCTCGCCCCTTAACGTCGGTGGCGGCACCGCGAAGATGGCGCACGGTGTCCTGCCCGTGCCCGCTCCCGCCACCGCGCGCCTGCTGATCGGCAAGCCCACGTATTCCAATGGCGTGCAAAAAGAACTCGTCACGCCCACCGGCGCCGCCATCGTCGCCACCCTCTGCCAATCCTTCGGTCCGCAGCCATCCATGAGTGTCTCCGCGATCGGCTACGGCGCGGGCACCGCTGATCTAGAAGGCCAGCCCAATGTCCTGCGCCTGATGATCGGCGACGCGGCAACAAAGTCCGCCGCTGCCGCCGAATCGGAAATCATCCGTGTCCTCGAAGCCAATCTCGACGACATGAATCCCCAGATCTACGGCTACTTCCTGGAAAAAGCGCTGGCCGCCGGCGCGCTCGATGTTTTCTCCGCGCCCGTGCAGATGAAAAAGAATCGCCCCGGCATCCTGGTGACCCTGCTCTGCAAGCCCGAAGACGCGTTAAGATTTGAGGACATGCTCTTCGCCGAAACCACCACCCTCGGCGTGCGTGGCTACACCGCGGAGCGCCGCGTCCTCGCCCGCCATTGGGAATCGGTGCACACCCAGTTTGGCGACGTGCGCATCAAAGTCGCCCGCCTCAACGGCCACATCCGCCAGGCGTCACCTGAATTCGAAGATTGCCGTAAACTAGCAGAAGCCCAAAACGTGCCGCTCCACCAGGTAATGGAAGAGGCCATGCGCTCCTGGTCATGCAAAACAGAATGACGACGCGCATTTGAACCCTTGAACTGCTAAACTTTTGAACTCTTTAACTTTGTACTGTGAACTCATAACTTAAAACTAAATTCCGCCCGAGCCGCGATGCCTGAGAAAAAAGAAAAATTCTATCTGACCACGCCCATCTACTACACCAATGGGCTGCCGCACATCGGCCACACCTACACAACCATCGTGGCCGACGTCATCCGCCGCTATAAACGCATGCGCGGCTACGACGTGGTCATGACCACGGGCACCGACGAGCACGGCGTCAACGTGGAACGCGCCGCGCAGAAAGCCGGCGTGCCCGAATCCGAATTCGTCGCCAAAATGGCCGATGCCTGGCGCGCGCTTTGGGACGAGCTTGGCATTCCCGCCGACGAATTTGTGCGCACCACGGATCTAAAGCACGTCCGCGCCGTGCAGTGGCTCTTCAAACGCTGCAAGGAAAATGGCTATGTCTATAAGGGCCATTACACGGGCCAATACTGTGTCTTCGACAATGCCTTCGTGAACGACGCCAAACCCGGCGACAACTGCCCGGATTGCGGACGCCCGCTGGAAACCATCACCGAAGAAAACTATTTCTTCAAGCTGTCGGCATTCCAGAAGCCGCTGCTGGATTTCTACAAAAAGAATCCCGATTTCATCCAGCCGGAAACGCGCAAGAACGAAATCATCAGCTTCGTCGAAGGCGGCCTGAAAGATCTCAGCATCACGCGCACCACCGTTCGCTGGGGCATTCCTGTTCCAGGTGAAGAGCCGCACGTTTTCTACGTATGGTTCGACGCGCTCACCTCCTATCTCAGCGCCGTCGGCGGCCCGGATTGGGAGAAGCGTGGCTACTGGCCCGCCGATCTGCACCTGGTCGGAAAAGACATCATTCGTTTCCACACTGTCTATTGGCCCGCGTTCCTGATGGCCGCAATGCTGCCGGTTCCAAAACAAGTTTGGGCGCACGGCTGGTTCCTGATGGACGCCGCGAAAATGAGCAAGTCCAAGGGCAACGTCGTCCTCCCGCGCCCGATCGTCCACATGCTCGGCATCGACGCTCTGCGCTACTTCCTGCTCCGCGAAGTCGTCTTCGGTCAGGACGGCAATTTCAGCTACGACGCACTCGTCACCCGCTACAACAGCGACCTCGCCAACGGCCTGGGCAATCTTGCCGCGCGCACCGCCGCGCTGATCGAGAAAAACTTTGCCGGCAAAATTCCCAAGCCCGGCGCCTTCCAGCCGCAGGATGAAGCGCTGGCCAAGGCCGCGCAGAATTCCATCGGCGAAGTCCTGGAAAATTACGACAAGCTCAGCTTCGCTCGCGCCCTCGAGACCATCTGGACCGTCATCGCCGCCGCCGACAAATATCTCACCAGCGAACAGCCTTGGGCCCTCGGCAGCTCCGAAGCCGATCAAGCGCGCAAAGCCACCATCCTGTGGACCACGGCGGAGCTACTCCGCATCGTCGCCGCGCTTGTTTTTCCCGTCATGCCTGATAGCGCCGCCAAAATCTGGTCCCTGCTCGGCCAATCAGATCCCATCGGCGAATTCCCGCTTGATGGTTTGCGCTGGGGCCAGTTGGTTCCCGGCACCGCGCTTGGCAAGGCGCAGACATTGTTCCCACGTGTGGACAAAACTGAAGCGATAGAGAGGATCGAATCCATGTCAGAAGAAGAACGCAATCCAGCACCGGCGGTGCCGGCTCCGGCCGCAACTCCCGCCGCATCTGCCAGCACAACCGCCGCAGTGGCGGCAGCGCCAGCGGTCTCCGAAAAAATCGGCATCGAGGATTTCGTCAAAGTGGAAATGCGCGTCGGCCAGATCAAGACCGCCGAACGCATCGTCGGCGCCGATAAACTCCTGAAGCTCACCGTGGACATCGGCACCGAAATCCGCCAGATCTGCGCCGGCATCGCCCAATTTTACGAGCCCGAATCCCTCATCGGCCGCAAAGTCGCCGTCGTCGTCAACCTCGCCCCGCGCAAACTCCGCGGCGTCGAATCCAACGGCATGATCGTAGCCGCCTCCGTCGGCCCCGAAGGCCGCCCAGTCCTAACCGCCTTCCTCGAAGACGTAGAAGTCGGCGCCCGCCTCAAATAGCTCGTCCGCCGTGTAAGGGCACGATAATTCGTGCCCTCCGCCGCTGGTAGCGCCTGCATCTTGCAGGCAAGCGCACATCACTCCGCCCCGGAGCGTCAATCTCCAGATTGGCCACCGGTGCAGTTTCAGCGGAAGGACCCGACTTCCGAGGCGGGCGCTCTCCCCCAATCCGCAACTCCGCCAAAATATAAATCTCACTCCACATCCTCGCCAATCTGGAGATTGGCGCTCCCTCTCTCTCGTCCCTCCGCTTTCCGCTTTTCATTTTTCGTTTTCTATCTTCTAATTTCCAAGTCATGGAACTCATCGACTCCCACGCCCACATTGACAATCCCCAATTCGCCGACGACCGCGACGCCATGCTCGCCCGCGCCCGCGCCGCGGGCATTTCCACGCTCCTCGCCATTGGTACCGGTCCGGGCCCTGAACAACTCGACGCCGCACTTCCTTTCGCCGAGGCCCACAACTGGATCTACACCACCGTCGGCATCCATCCCCACGACGCCAAGGAAGTCACGCCCGCGCACCTGCAGACGCTCGAATCCCTCGCCAAACATCCCAAAGTCATCGCCTGGGGCGAAATCGGCCTGGACTATTTCTACGATCACTCTCCCCGCGACATCCAGGAAAGGGTCTTTCGCGATCAAATGGAGCTCGCCCGCGCGGCAAAACTCCCCATCATCATTCACTGCCGCGATGCCTGGGACGATTGCCTGCGCATCCTCGAAGACGCCTGGAAGCCAACCGGCCTCGGCGGCATCCTCCACTGCTTCACCAGCACCCTGGAACACGCGCAGCGCGGCCTGGATCTGGGTTTTATGGTATCGTTCACCGGCAATCTCTCCTTTCCCAAGGCGCAGGGCATCCGGGACGTGGCGAAAGCTTTGCCGCTTTCAGAAATTCTGATCGAAACGGACTCTCCGTACCTGGCGCCGCAACCTTTCCGCGGCAAGCGCAATGAGCCTGCCTACGTACTGGAGGTAGCAAAGGCGCTCGCGAATGTGAGAAACTTGGAGCTACCAGAAACAGCCGCAGCAACTTGCGAGAATTTCCGGCGGTTTTTTCGGCTGTCACGGCCGGAAGCATCCTCGGCTGAGGTTTCCCGCTGACAGGGCGCGGGAGCGGAGAACGTACATCGCTTTACTGACCGTCAAAGAGATTTTTGAATTGGTGCGCGAAGACCTTGTCAAGGTCGAACAGGAACTCTCGCGCCAGAGCGCCTCCGCCTATCAGCCGGTTTCCGAAATCACCAGCTATCTCCTCGGCGGGGGAGGGAAGCGCTTGCGCCCGGCTTTGCTTTTGCTCGCGCATGGCTATGCCGCCGGCAGTGAGGGCGACGCGCGCAGCGCCATAAAACTAGCCGCCGTCGTCGAATTGCTCCACAGCGCCACGCTGATTCACGACGACGTGATTGACAGCGCCGATACCCGCCGCGGCCGTCCCTCGGCCAACTCCCGCTGGGGCAATCACCGCAGCGTGCTTTCCGGCGACTGGCTCTATATGCAGTCTTTCCACATCGCGCTGCAGGAACGCAATTTTCACGTCCTCGACATCCTGATTGATCTGACGCAGAAAATGGTCGAGGGCGAACTGCTGCAACTCGAAAAAATCGGCCGCATCGACGTTTCCGAAGAAGACGCTCTCAAGCTTTCTACTTATAAGACGGCTTGCTTATTTAGCGGCTGCGCCCGCCTCGGTGGCGTTCTCGGCGGCCTCGATGAAGAACACGAAAATGCGCTCGCCGAATACGGCCGCTATTCCGGCCTGGCCTTCCAGTTGGTGGACGACCTTCTCGATTTCACCGCTTCCAGCGAACAACTCGGCAAGCCGGTTTTAAGCGATCTGAAGGAAGGCAAAGTTACTTTGCCGCTGATCTACGCCATGGAAAACGGCCATCGCGAAGCTCGCGAAATGGTCGCGCAGGTCCTCGAGGAAAAAGAATTTCACTCCGTCCAGCCGGAAACGCTGGTCTCCCTGGTCCGCGATTCCGGCGCGCTCGACCGCACCCGCAACCTCGCCCTCGAATACGCTGTCCGCGCCAAGGCCTGCCTCAACGGTTCCGGCTTCTCCGAATACGCCCGCGCCCTGCAAACCCTCCCCGACTTCATCCTCGACCGCGAATCTTAAGCATCGCTCTTCGATCGGTGGGGCCTGCCTTCCGAGGCAGGCCGTCCTTGGTAGCGCCGGCATCCTGCTGGCAAGCATGCACGGCCAGTGGCCAAACGTATTTTCAAACCAGTGTCACGAACCCGCGCCGCTGCAGTCCGTCCGGCAAAAGGTGGTTGATGCCACGGTCCAGAGTAGCTAGGCTCCCTCGATGATGTATGGCAAGGCCAAGCAAGTACGCATCCGGAACTTGCTTGTGTCCGATAATCCTGTCTGCAAACGGGCTGACCGCCATGTTGTAGTCAATGTTTGCCGGCCAGAATTCGTGATCAGGAGTGCCCAACGACCTCCTTCAATAATTTCCGAGCTTCCTGGGGAGTGGTTGCCGAAGCAGAAAATGCCGGGTTGCTAACGATGCGCACGAATGCGGCTTCGGTAAACGGGCAAGTGGCCCAGCCTTCGGAAGCATGTTGCTTGAACCAGTTTTGTACCTTTTCGTGACCTTCATGCTCGGGCCATAGCAGTGCGACCAGGAGGTTCGCGTCCAATAGGGCCGCCTTCATTTGTCTTCCAATTCGAGTTCCTTGACCCGTTTGCTTGTAATTCGCGGCGTACCTGCAGGAAGGTCGAACACGCGCAACCCGTTCAGCATCTTGGTCGGAGTCGGCGTGCGAAACGCTTTGCGGATGAGTTCAGTTACCGCGTCACCCACAGTCATGGAGCGGTCCTCGGCGTATTGCTTCACGAGTTCCAGAACTTCGTCATCGATTGAAAGGGTAGTTCGCATGGGACCATGATGCACATCGAAACGCGTGATGTCAATATTAGAAGTAAACATCACTGTGGCAGTGTGATGTCATTCTCGGCATTCTATGCGGTGTGCTAGAGTCGGGGAGGATTTCCCAATGCTGCCCTTCAGACTCATCTACCACGAACACTACGATCTCAACCTCGGCCCCCATGTTTTCCCGTCGCAAAAATTCCGCCTGGTCCGCGACAAACTACTGAATGACGCGATCGCCGAAGTAGAGGACTTCCTCCGCCCCGAGCCCGCCGCGGACGCCGACATCCTCCGCGTCCACACGCCCGACTGGGTCCACAAACTAAAAACTGGCACACTCACCGCCAGCGAACAGATGAAACTCGAGGTCCCCTACTCCCCCGAACTCGTCCGCGCTTTCTGGCTCGCCGCCGGCGGTACCATCCTGGCTGCCGAATGCGCCCTGGGAGACGGCTTCGGCTGCAATCTTGGCGGCGGATTCCATCACGCCTATCCCGGGCACGGTGAAGGCTTCTGCGCGATTCACGACGTCGCCGTCGCCATCCGCACTCTGCAAGCCCGCAACAAAATTGCCCGTGCCATCGTCGTGGACACCGACGTTCACCACGGCAACGGCACCGCCGCGATATTCGCGAAAGATCCGACAGTCTTCACACTCTCGATTCACCAGGCGAACAACTACCCCGCGCACAAGCCGCACTCCTCGCTCGATATCAACCTGGAAGACGGAACGGACGACGACGAGTATCTGGACGCACTTCTCCCCGCCGTGAAAAAATCTCTCGTGGAATTTCAGCCAGACATGCTGTTTTACGTCGGCGGCGCCGACCCTTATTGCGAAGACCAACTCGGCGGCCTCAATCTCAGCATGGCCGCCCTGAAAAAACGCGACGCCGGCGTCTTCGAACTAGCGCGGCAGCGCAACATCCCCGTCGTAACCACCCAAGCCGGCGGCTACGCCCGCCGCCTGGAAGACACCGTCCAAATCCACGTCAACACTATCCAAGCCGCCATCGACCGAGCCTCTTCGTAGGGCCCGCCTTCCGAGGCGGGCCGCACCCATGCGTGGCGCCTTTATGCCGCCTACTTGCATACGTCTTTGCGTCTTCCCCGAGGGTGTTTCTCGCGCCAATTTGGGGCTTACGGCTTGCAGCTTAAGGCTTTCGGTTTACGGCTTCCGGCTACTCTCCTCCGCCTTGCTCCCAATCGCCTTCTCAATGGCGTCCACGACCGTCCCATCCACTCCGTCCGGATCAAATCCCTCTGCCCGGTACGCAATCTTTCCCGGACCGGTCCAAAATCACGGTCGTCGGAAAGGAATTCACTCCCAGCAGCACATCCAGGCCATCCGCGAACAATACCGTCGTGCGAGGCTTCTCTTCATCCAGATAAGGAGCCACCAGCGCTTCATCTTCGTCGCAATTCACCTCAAAAAACTCCACTTCATTTGCGCGTCCAGCAAAATGCCCCGCGATCCGCTCAAAATGCGGCTCCCACTCGTGGCACGGCCCGCACCAGGTGGCCCAAAAATTCATCACCACCACTTTCCCCTTCGTCTCTGCCATCGCAAACGGCGCCCCATCCCCCACTTTGCGCAGCACAAATTCCGAGGGGTCCTTCAGCCCCTTATTGCGCGCCGGCCGCGTCGCCGCCGTGGTCGCGGCGGCTTCGTCGTAAGCATGAAGCACGTAATCTCCCAGCCCGTCATCGGAACCATGCGCCAGCCGCCACGCGTTCCCCAGTTTTTTCCGCAGGTCCGCGCGCGAGGGCGATCCCGCCGACCCGTCCGCCAGCGCAAACGCCAGCGCATATTCATGAATCGCCGTTGGCAAATCCTTTCGCAATTCCGCCAGCTCTCCCAGATGCTCCGCGGCCGCCGCACTCGGCAGAATCCGGTAGCTCACCTCGAAATCATCCTGTGCTTTCTTCGGCTCCTTCAATTTCTGATAGAGCCGCCCGCGCACCACCAGGATCGACGATTCATCGCGCTGTTTTTCCTTTTCAAATTGTTCGTTGGACTGCCGCGGCGATTTCTCCGTCGCCGATTGCCGCTGCACGATTTGCAGCACCCGCGTCGAATAGCTCACTGCCCGCTGCCATCCGGCCGCGTCTCCATAACGTTCCAGCAACTGAACCGAAAGCATGTTGATCGAAAGATCGTTCGGGCTCAGCGACACCATGCGTTCCGCGTAGTCTGTCGCCGTCGCAAAATCCCGCAATTGCAGGCTGGATTCCACCAGCGCGCGGTAAATTTGCGGCCGCTGGGTCGTATCCGGATATTTCTTCAGGAAGTCTTCCAGGTTCCGCACCATGGCCGCGCGGTCATTTCCCGCCTGCTCAATCGCCCGCTGTAAATCCTGCTGTTCCGCCGCCAGCGCCAGCGCCGCCGCTTCTTTCGGCGAAATCTTTTTGGCTGCAGCCGCATCCGCGTCGGGCTTGGAATTCTGTTTTTCTTGCGCAAGGCAGGGAATCGGGACAGCGCTGATCAGCACAAAGATCAAGCAAAGCCAGCGGTTCACATAGGGGCGGCCAACCATAATTCCATTCTACCGGGCTTTTGCACCCGTAGCCGTTCCCATGTAGCGGCCGCTTTCCGAAGCGGGCGACTTTTGCCGCGCGCGCATCTTTTCTGCCTTGAGCAAAAAAAAACGGCCGCGAACGGCCGTCCCGCCAAACTCAATCTCCGAATTCCTCGTCGGTCCGCCTCTACGCCCCTCCCACACTCACACTCCCCGAAACCGTATGCACCTCCACCCGCCCCGCCGCGTCACCAATATGCGCCCGCAGCGCGTGCTTGCTCTGCTCCTCCAAAATCACCGGAATGCTCGTCCGGATATCCCCCGAGGTCGATTCCGCCGACAGCAGAAAGCTCGCGTTCTTCGGCACCCGCAATTCCACTGAACCGGACACGGTCTTCAAATCCCAAAACCGGTTCGCGCTTGGATTTCCCGAAACCTGAATCGAGCCGGAAATCGCGTGCACCTTGATATCATTCTCCGCGTCCACCACTTCAATCGACCCGCTCGCCGTCGAGGCATCCACGCGATCGCCCGGCCGCTTGATGTGGATCGATCCCGAAGCCTCGCTCACCCGCAATTCGCCCTTCACGTCGGCAATCGTTGCGTCTCCCGATGCGCTCGAAATCCGCAGATATCCGCCAATCGTCGAAACATCAATGGAGCCGCTCGCCGCGTTTAGCGTCGCGTCCCGCTCCACGCGGTAAACGTGCACATACCCCGAAGCCGAACTGGCCTTCACCGGCCCCTTCACGTTATCAATCGTGATTCCGCCGGACGCCACTTCCGAATCAATCTCCGTGTCGTGCGGCACTTCCACCTGATAATCAATGGTGACGTTTTTCATCCAGGAAGCATTCTTGCCGATCCGGATCGTGCTGCCGCTCTGCTCCAACGGCGGATTTGCCGCAACTTCCTCCACGCTTTTCCCGCCGCCGCCAAAAATGGACCAGCCCGGGGTCACCTTCCCGTGAATGTGCACGGTGCCGTCGGCGCTACCGCGGATTTCGATGTTTCCGGAAGCGCTGCTGACTTCGAGGCGCACCGGCGAAGTCACGGTGAACGATTTATCAAAGGTCGCGGATTCACTGGCCAGCGAGGGACGCGCAGCCGCGAAAATCGAGAGGCAAAAAACTGCGCCTAGAAAAATGCTGAAGTTTCGTCTGTTCATCGGCGGAATGGGCGCCTGCTGGGCAGGCCCTCCTGTTTCAAGATACGCAGTCAGGGCCTAAGATGTTCCGGCGGTTTTGCGCAGCGCCTCGTTCAGGGATCCCTGCCGGTAACCCTCTAAATCCAAAGCCACATAGGCGAAGCCCGCCTGCTTCAAAGCCTGCGCAATCGCCGCAGCCATGGCAGGCTCCTGGGCACGGGGCATTTCCTCGAGCGCCAGTTCCACCCGAGCCAGTTTGTCGTGCAGCCGCACGCGAAAGTGCTGGAATCCCAATTTTCGGAGCGCTGCTTCGCCGCGTTCCACCAGCGAGAGCCTCTCAGCCGTCACTTCGGTTCCGTACGGCAACCGTGAAGACAAGCACGCCGAGGCTGGCCGGTCCCAGCACGGCAGTCCCGCGCGCTTGGCCAAAAAGCGGATCTCCGCCTTGTGCAAGCCGGCTTGCAGCAGGGGAGTCAAAACCTTGTGTTCGGTCGCCGCGCGCTGCCCAGGCCGGAAATCCGAGGGATCATCCGCATTCACGCCGTAAGCCACGGCGGCAATTCCGCGTTCCCGCGCCAATTGGTCCAGCGCTGAAAATAGTTCGTCCTTGCAGTAATAGCAGCGATCCGCCGCATTTGCGCGATATGCGGGATTCTCCAGTTCGTGCGTCTCAATAAATTCCTGGCGCACTCCAGTCGCCCTCAGAAAAATCTCCACTTGCTCCCGGTCGTACGCCGAATAGCTCTCCGAGAGCGCCGTCACCGAAAGCGCTTTTTTTCCCAGCGCGCGATCCGCTGCCCACGCCAGATATGCCGAATCAATTCCGCCGGAAAGCGCCACGATCACGGACGGCAATTCCGCCAGCCGCGCGATCAGCTCGCGTTCTTTTTCGTCGGCCACGTCCTCCGAAGCCGCATCCATCCGTATGTTAATCAGTGTCGCCATCACTCACCAAATTCCAGAGCCAGTATACAGCGAGACTCAACGCCCAACCATAAGCACAACCCGTAGGGCCCGCCTTCTGAGGCGGGCCGCTCTTGTGCTCAGTCCAACGTCATATACCAACACGCTAAGATATCGCATAATAATAATCCGTGCCTCCACCGCAACGCAAAACTCCCCGCCTCCCCCTCCATAACTACCTCGGGTTCAACGTCTATTTCGTCACCCTCTGTTGCGATCAACGCCGCCCAATTTTCAAAAATCCCTCTCGTTGTAAATGGTTCCTCGATTTCCTCCGGGAAAATTCAGCCTCGAAATCATTTGACGTCCTTGCCTACTGCATCATGCCCGACCACTGTCATTTCTTACTCCAAGGCAACCACCTGACAAGCAACCTACTTTTGTTCATGAAAAGTCTAAAAATCCGAACGAGCCGTAGCTTTTGGCAGAGAACTGGACAGATCTTATGGCAACACGCTTACTTCGAGCATATATTGCGCAAGCCCGAAGATATAGAATCCGTGGCCTGGTACATCTGGTTGAATCCGGTACGGAAGGGAATTGTGTCCGTTCCCCAGGAATACAGTTTTGCGGGATCTTTTACGGGGCTTCAGATGCCAAGAGAATGGAAGAAGTGTAATTGGAAACCGGCTGGGAAATGAAGATTACCTTTGCGATCGGCCCGGCCCGCCTCGGAAGGCGGGCCCTACAATACTTGCCATCACTTAAAATCCAACAATACTTCTACTGTGCCCTTCGACGGGTCTGTCTGCAGATAATGTCCCACGGTGTCGTAATGCACGGGCAATTCCTTGAAAATCGTTTCGCGCTTCGATTCCAACCGGAACAGAAAATCCTCGAACACTTTTTTGTCGAACAAATCCCCCGGCTTCAATGTCCACGCTTCTCGAATCATGCGTTCTCCGGTCAACGACATTCCGGAAATGGTCATCTCTCCATAGCGGTATTGCATTCCTTCCACAATCGTCACGTCATAGGAAATTGTGTGCGCCGCGTCGTCGTACACCGCCGCCGGCGTCACCTGCGCTTCCAGATACCCGCGTTGCCCATATTCTTCCCGCACGCGATCCCACGCGCCGATGAGGGCCTGTCCGTTCGCCACGTCACCGGGCTTCATCCCCAATGTGCTGGTCAAGGTCAGTGTCGAAATCGCCGCATTGCCTTTCCACGACACATCTTTCCATTTGTAAATCTCGCCGGGCACGCACGGAACAAATACGGGAATTTGCTCCTCGAGTTTTTGCGCGTTGGGATCCCCGGTCAGTCGCACCTCCGCCGGCCCGATTTTCGCTTGCAAGTATCCCTGCTGCTGGTAAATCGGCCTCACCTCTTCCGCCAAAAACAGATCAATCGTCAAACGGGAATAGGGGTGATTCAGAATTTCGCCCAGGTGCGCGCGCAACGCCATATCCTGCGCCAGTTTCGGATCGCTGAAGTCCAGACTTGCGATTTTCGGCACCGGGCCCACCACCGTAAATTGCTGCTCGGAACCGTCCGAAAGCGGGCTCAGGACCACCTGGTGCGTCACTTCCGCGTGCGGTTCCCGCAGGGCAACCAGTTGTTTCAACGCGTCGCCCGCGCGCTCCACCACGTCGCCAGCGGCGGGCAAATGTCCATCGTAGAAGGGAAGCAGTTTGCGGATCGCATCGCTCAGTTCCGAATCCGCGTACCACGGAAAATTGTCATAAGAAACCGGCAACCGCGGATTTTCATCCACGTGAAACGTCAGCATCAGCTGGTCATTCTTGGTATCAAACTTGAAGTTCACCTTCGCAAAAAGCCCCGTCCGCACCAGCGCGTCGGCGGCTTCCTGCATATCGCTCTTGCCAACCTGCGTGCCCGTCTTCAACCCGGACAGGTATTCCACCTGTTCCTCAGAGAGATTTTTCAACCCCTCCACGTGCACTTCCTTAAGATTTGCCGTTTGTGCCTGCAGTGGAGAACTAACAGTGAGTGAAATTACCGCCGCCAAAAAAAACAGAAGTATGCCTACCCGCATGCCCCAATTCTATCTGAATCCCTTCGGCGTGCGGAAGCCCACCTTGCGCTTTTGCCTGCGAACTGTCCGGTCCTTAGACCGGCCTCTGGGGGCTGCCGCCTTACGCCGCTTTCAATCCCTATTCCACCGTCACCGATTTCGCCAAATTCCTCGGCTGATCCACATCGCACCCTCTCCGCACGGCAATGTGATAAGCCAGCAATTGCAGCGGAATAATTTCCAGGAGAGGAGCAAGCAAATCGGGCGCCGGCGGCAACTCCACCACGTGGTCAGAAGCCTCCCGCGCCATCCGGTCCCCCTGGGTCACCACCGAAATCACAATCCCGTCCCGCGCCTTCACCTCTTTAATATTTGACACGCTCTTCTCATAAAGCGTCATCGAGGCCGGATCCGTTTCGTCCCTGGTGGCCAGCACCACTACCGGCAGATTTTCGTCAATCAACGCATTCGGCCCGTGCTTCATCTCTCCCGACGGGTACCCCTCCGCATGAATGTAAGAGATTTCCTTCAGCTTCAGCGCGCCTTCCAGTGCAATCGGATAATGAATCCCGCGCCCCAGATAGAGAAAATCCGACTGGCGGAAAAATTGCCGTGCCAGGTTCTCATAAAAGCCCGTCTCCTCGGCCTGCAGAATCGTCTCCATCTTGTGCGGTATCCGCGTAAATTCCAGCATCAATTGACGGGCCGCATCTGTCGAAAGCCTTCCCCGCACCTGCCCTAGATACGAAGCCAGCAGCAGCATGGCCGCCAGCTGAGCAGTGAA
Organism: uncultured Acidobacteriota bacterium; assembly: GCA_963824925.1. Taxonomy (GTDB): domain Bacteria; phylum Acidobacteriota; class Terriglobia; order Acidiferrales; family UBA7541; genus Acidiferrum. Next base: position 167,098 of record CAWGRE010000015.1, on the reverse strand, counting down.
CGCCTTCGTCGACGCCACGCCAATCTCCGGCCCCGCATGCGTCAGCAGCGTCCCTGCGGCCTCGCGGGTGATCATCGAGCCTTCCACATTGCAGATCGCCAGGCTTGGCGAACCCTTCTGCTTCGCCTCCCGCTGCGCCGCCAGCGTGTCCGCTGTCTCGCCCGATTGGCTGATGCACACCGTCAGCGTTCGCGCATCCAGAATCGGATCGCGATAGCGGAACTCGCTCCCGTAGTCCACTTCCACCGGCAGCCGCGCCAGCCGCTCGATCATGAACTTTCCAGCCAGGCCCGCGTGCCAGCTTGTGCCGCAGGCCACCACGCGCACGCTCTGAAATTCTCGAAATTGCTTTTCCGTGATCGCCATTTCATCCAGAAAAACCTTCCCGGTATCCTGGGAAATCCGGCCCAGCAGGGTGTCTCGCACCGCACGGGGCTGCTCGAAGATTTCCTTCTGCATGAAATGCTTGTAGCCGCCCTTTTCCGCCATGATGGGATCCCATGTCACCTGGTGCGCGGGCCGCTCCAGCGCCTTCCCATCGAGATCCGTCACGCGAACGCCGTCCCTGCTCAGCACGGCCACATCGCCATCGGCCAGGAAAAAAACCTTTCGCGTGTGCTCCAGCAGCGCCGGAATGTCGCTGGCGACAAAAAATTCCCCGTCTCCCAGACCAATCACCGAAGGTGGTCCAATGCGCGCCGCGATCAGCTTTTGCGGGTCTTTCGCGGAAAGAAATACCAGCGAGTAGATTCCCCGCAGCTCTTTCAGCGTCTTCCGCACGGCTTCTTCAAACGGCAAATCTTTCGCGTGCTTTTCGACCAGATGCGCCACCACTTCCGTGTCCGTCTCTGTCGCGAACGTGTGCCCCTCTTTCTGCAACTTCTCCTTCAACTCCAGATAGTTCTCGATAATTCCGTTGTGCACCACCACGTACTGCCCCGTGCAATCCCGGTGTGGGTGTGCATTTTCTTCCGTCGGCCGACCGTGAGTGGCCCACCGCGTGTGGCCGATGCCATAAGTCCCCTCAATCGGCGATTCGCGCAAAACCTCTTCCAGATTTTTCAGTTTTCCCGGAGCGCGCCGGATTTCAATCTTGCCGGCGGCATTCACCACGGCGATCCCCGCGGAGTCGTAACCACGATATTCCAGCTTCCGAAGCCCCTCAATAATCACGGGAACCACTTTTTTAGGTCCGATGTAACCGACAATTCCGCACATGCGGCATTCTCCTGTGAGTTTCACGTTCAGAGTAGCACGCGCCTTCCTCCCGACGCGCGAAAAGCCACTTGATTACAACTCTAGAGGCACTGTGGATTTGTTACTGGGCACTACTGGCTGGGGCGGGGTCGCTTTGTGCTGGTTGCTGGGGAATCCGTTCGTTGAAGGTGCGCTGCAGTTCGTAAGTATTCAACTTTCGGTTGGCATCAAAATAAAACGTCACGCGCGCGGTTACGGGAGTCACCGTCTCCGTGTCAATGTGCCGGATCGTGGTCACGATGGTCCCTTGTTTTCCATCGGGCAGCACCGGAAAGCCCCGGTTGTTCAGGAACGCCAGCACGTTCGCTTCCGGAGTTCCCTGCGGCACTTGCGCATCCAGCATCGCTTGAATGGGCTTCAGTTGCGGATCATTCGTTCGCTCGATTTTCTGGCAACCGGCCGCCCAAAGAATCGCCGCGCACAAAATCAACCCGCTAGCCAATTGCAAGCCCAACCGCGATCGATTTGCCAAGTTGGAAAGGGAAGTGCGCATAAGCAGCGGCTCTATTCCACGATCTCGAATCGAAACTCTTCAATCACCGGGTTGGCCAGAACTTCCTTGGATATCCGCTCCACCTGCTGCTGCGCCTCGTCGCGGCTCCAGCCATCCAGGTTCAGCACAAAAAATTTTCCCTGACGCACTTCCGATATCTGCGCGTAGCCCAGGCTGGTCAGCGCGTGCTGTATCGTCTTGCCCTGCGGATCCAGAACAGTCCGCTTCGGCATCACCCAAACATGTGCTTTCATATCTGCAAGTATACCAATTCCCCGCGCCCCATTCCCACTGTCCCAAAGTGTAGGCGCGGTTTCCGGCCGCCTTCCTCTGTGCTGTCGACTGTAGACTGTCGACTGTAGACTTCCGTCCCTTTCATCCCAACCCAAACGCAAACCGAAACCCACTCGCCACCAACCCTGCCAATTCCTCCTCCGTCAACCCCATCCGATGTGCAGCCGCATACTCCTCGGCCAACGAGGTATGAAACATCGCCGGATCATCCGTCGCAATCGTCACCGGCACTCCCTTCCGCACCAACTCCGCCAAGGGATGCTCTTCCATCTTCGCGTTCTTCCTGCCGCGCTGCACTCCCAATGCCCCCGTCCGCAAATTGCTTCCCGGGCAAATCTCCAGTGGTATTCCTCGTTCCGCCAACATTTGCATCAGCCCTTCATCGTGAATCGCCGCGATGCCATGCCCGATGCGCTCCGCCCCAAGCAACTCGATCGCCTCTCGAATCTTTTCTGGCCCGCCAATCTCTCCTGCATGCATCAACCTGTGGAGTCCATACTCTCCGGCCCGTTGATAAACCTTCTGAAACTGCGCCGTCGGCAAACTCATCTCATCGCCGCCAATCCCAAATGCCACAATTCGTTCGGACCCGCACCGTCGCGCCGCCTCCACCACGCGCATCGCCGCCTCTGGCCCAAACTGCCGCACCGCATCAAATATCCAGTTTATGCGCAGCCCGCGTTTGGCAAACGGCTCGCTCGCTTCCACGATGGCCGCAAAGTTTGCTTCCACTCGCTGCTGCCGAAGAAACATCACGCCCACGGAAAGCGTTATCTCCGCATAGACAACCTTCTGCTGCAAAAGTTGTTCCGCCAGGTCCGTAGTGGCCAGCGCAAAATCCCCCGGCTCTCGCAAAAACGATGTTACCCACTTGAACGCATCCAGGAATCCCGCGAAATTCGTGTACGCATACCGCCGCCGCACTTCCTGCTCGCTCAACTCCACGCCGTGCCGGGCCGCCAGTGCGCAAGCAACAGCCGGCCGGATGGAGCCCTCCAGATGCAGATGCAACTCCGCCTTGGGAAGGGAAGCAATGCGTTCGGGAAAAGAAGTGGTAGGCACGGCGTCGAGGCTAACGCGGAAGCGCCGGCTTCCCGGCGTTCGTCCAGGCGGTCATCCAGTAAGAACCCACGTCCGTCGAAGCGTCGGAAAGTTGCCGGATCAGCGAAGCGGCCGTCAAATTGTAAAAGCGGTCGTAATATTCGTCGGTATACGAACTCAGGCCCTTCTTCGCGTGCCGGTCCGCCAGCAGCAGCGATTCCACCAGGCTGTGCGCCTCCAGGCAGGAATCGAAGGCGTAGTCCGTCGGGTCGCTGATGAAAAACGCATCGCGCGGGCTCAGCGGAAAAAACGATCCGTAACGCGCAATCAGCACGTCATTAAACCGGTCATTAATTCCGTTCTGTCCCGTCAATCGCCCGTCGAAATTTTCCGTGGTGTTAAATGGGTCATGCGCTTCGGCCACAAAATTCGCCAGAAACGCCGCGTCAATTTTGGCCTGCTCCCAGTGCCCGGCGCGAAAATCTTCGGTCAGCTTTGCGCTGTAAACGCCCACCTGCCATGGCAGCAGCCCCGTGGCCTGAATCTTGGACTTCCCATATTTGTCCACCGCCGCCTTATAACTTCGGGGCAGCGCCTCAAAGGGAAATTTTCCGTATTTATCCAGCTCAATGAAGTGGTTGTTGCGTTCCCAGGGATGCTCGTCAATCAGTCCGAGAGGGTCGACCACGTGGTCCATCAGAAACTTGCGGTTACTTTCAAAAAACGGCCGCATGTCGCTCGGTACGGTATCGACAGCTCGATTCACGATCAGCCGCTGCGCGTTATCGCCCCACGCGCCCGCCATTTGCGGCGTCAGCAGCCCCAGCAACGCTATCAGTGAAACGGCTAATCCTCTTTGCGCGAAGATCATCGAAAATCGCCGGGGCATCGCTCGGTTCCTTCGTTGGCTCCTGCTACTCGGCTGCGGCAGACAATCTAAGGGTACTCTTTCTGCGTCCGTAGAAATAATAAATCACCAGTCCGATGATCAGCCAGACGAAGAATCGAATCCAGTTCATGATCGGCAATCCGGCCATCAGCAGCAAGCAGGTAAAGATCGTCACCACCGGCGCCAATATGCCGCCCGGCGCGCGAAAGGCCCTTGGCCGGTCCGGCTCCCGGTAACGCAGAATTAAAACGCCTCCGCCAACCAGCGCAAACGCAAACAGCGTCCCGATGTTGGAAAGATCCGCCAGCGTCCCGATGTCCAGCAATCCCGCCGGAATGCCCACCACGAATCCCGCCAGCCAGGTGGAAAAATCCGGCGTGTGAAAGCGGGGATGCACGCGACCAAAAACCCGCGGCAGCAATCCATCGCGCGACATTGCAAACCACACGCGCGCCTGCCCCAGCTGAAATACCAGCAGGGAGGAAATCATCCCCATTAACGCGCCGCACAGCACCACCAGGCGCACGCCGCCGAAATGCAGCTTCTTCATCGTATTTACTACCGGGGCAGCGTCATCCATCAGCGTTTGCCAGGGCACAAGCCCCGTCAGCACCACGACTACCGCGATGTAGAGAACCGTGCATACAATCAGCGTCGCGATGATTCCGCGCGGCAAATCCCGCTGCGGATTCTTGCACTCTTCCGCCGCCGTGGACACCGAATCAAATCCGATGTACGTGAAGAACACAATCGAGCCGCCAGTCAAAATCCCCGGCCAGCCATTCGGCGCAAAGGGATGCCAGTTCGATGGCTTGATGAACCGCGCGGCAAATCCAACGAATACCAGGATGGCCACAATCTTCAGCAGTACCATGATGTTGTTGGTTTCCGCGGACTCTTTGATCCCGCGCACCAGCACCACTGTCAGAAGCATCACGATGATGAACGCCGGCCAGTTGAACCCGAAATGCCAGCCTGGCCCATAAATCATGCTCCCCTGCAGGTCCGCCAGCCCCGTCGGCAGATACGCCGGCGAAATCCATTTCGGATCCGGATGCCAGCCAAACCAGTCCAGTAAATCCACCATGTGCGCCGAAAATCCCACGCTCACGGCCATGTTGCTGACTGCATATTCCAGAATCAGGTCCCAGCCAATGATCCATGCAATCAATTCCCCCATGGTCGCGTAGGTGTACGTGTACGCGCTCCCCGCAATGGGAATCATTGCCGCAAGCTCCGCGTAGCACACCGAGGCGAACCCGCAGACAATCGCCACCAGCACAAACGAAAGCGCAATCGCCGGCCCCGCGCCGGGCCGCCCGAACGAAGTGGATCGGGTGATTAAATATTCAAGCAGGGGAGCGTTCAAAACCGATGAAACCTGCAGCTTCTGCCCGGCGATCGCTGTTCCGATCACCGTGAAAATGCCCGAGCCGATCACGGCGCCGATGCCCAGCGATGTTAGGCTCAGCCACCCCAGCGATTTTTTTAAACGGATTTCTGCGTTTTCGGAATCGGACAGCAGTTGGTCAATGCTTTTGCAACGAAACAGTTGTGACGCCACCCATGCTCTCCGCTCGTATCCGGGCGCTCCAATTGCAACAGCTCTTCGCTTTGCGCCTGCCCCTGTCCGGATACGTTATCTGGGAATGTTGACGCCCCAATCTATCGCGACTTCGCCCCCCGCGCAACTTTCCGCCCTGGTAGCGCCTGCTTCTTGTTTACGCCTGCCGTTTCAAAGGCAGGTAAGCCGCGGGCCCCGCCGGGCGGCCCGCTCTTCTCTTTCTTTATTATTTCTTCGTCTTCCCGGCCGCCAGGGCCACCGCGGCTTCCGCCGTCAACATCAAAAACGTAAAACTCTCCTGCAAATAAAGCTGCACTGACTTTTCCGTATGACTCAAATACCCAATCGAAACATCCTGCCCAATATGCAACGCAAAATCTCCGCCGCGCTGCGTCAGCACAAAGGCACCTTCAATCGCCGGCGCCCAGATAATTTCATCCTTCACCAGCCGCTTCACGTGCTCCAGCACCGGATAACCGTGATCGCTGGTCTCCGCCAACGCCGTGTACGCTTCCGCTCCCAACAGCACCGTATACGGGCCGTTCACGCCAACCAGCCGCAGTTGGCTCAAAGCCTGCGCAATCGCTTCCGGGTAGGCACTCACATCGGCTGGAAGCGTTAACACCGGATTGCTGGTTCCCTTACGGATGCCCACAATTCCAGCCGCGGCATAGCCCTCGAAAATCGCTCCGTCCTCCGCAAAGGCAATCTTGCGTGCCGCGTCCTTCGCCGGCTGCCAGTCGGAATCATTCGCTCCGCGTTCCACGTCGTCAATCGCATGCCGCTCCAGCTCAAACGGCACGCGCAGTTCCACCAGCGCTTTCACTTCGCGTTGCCTGGCGAGGATGCCATCCTTGGGCGCCGCGATTTTTTGCAGATGGCCGGTGCCGACCGCGGAGAAGTCGCTACCTGCGGGACCTTGGACGTCAACAACGCGCCGCCCGGCGAGATACCGCTTCAGCGTTCGCTTTGTTTCTTCTTCAATCTGCGCCCAGGCCGCATCGGAAATCGGGGCCAGCTCGCGATGCAGGTTATTCATGGGATATTTCTCCTTTTAAGGAACCGATACCCAGCGAGCCATCTTTCTCGCCCGCCGGAGATGAAGACGCATCACTCTCCGCCGGCGCGTCTACAGTTGCCGCCGCTGCGGGGGGCTCACCCGCCACTTCGTCCAGAAATGTCGCCGACGGCACAAAGAACAGATTTCCCGTCATCGCGGTGCTGAAGTCCAGAATCCGGTCGTAATTGCCCGGTGGCCGGCCCACAAACATATTTTCCAGCATTTGCTCGATCGTCCGCGGCGAGCGGCTATAGCCGATAAAGTAGGTGCCAAACTCGCCGCGCGTCGGACTGCCAAACGGCATGTTGTCGCGCAGGATTTTCACTTCTTTTCCGTTCTCCACAATCGTTGTCAGCGCGCTGTGTGCCGAGGTCGGCTTGACGGAATCATCCAGCTCAATATCTGAAAGCTTCTTCCTCCCTATGATGCGTTCTTGCGCCTCAGTGGTGAGCGTGTTCCATTTCTTCAGATCGTGAAGATACTTCTGCACAATCACGTAGCTTCCGCCGCAGAACGCTGCATCTTCGTCGCCGATCAACACCGCGTCAACCGCCGCGTCGCCTCGCGGGTTTTCCGTGCCATCCACGAACCCGATCAGGTCGCGGTCGTCGAAATAGCGGAATCCCTGGACCTCGTCCACCGGCGACACCGCGTCCCCGATACGCGACATGATTTGCGTGGCAACCTCGAAACACAAATCCATGCGCTTCGCCCGGATGTGGAACAGCAAATCCCCCGGCGTCGCAACCGCGTGCCGCCCTCCGGCGCGTATTTCCCGGAAGTCGTGCAGTTCCTTTGGCCGTGGCGCTCCAAACAGTCGATCCCACGCGTCGGATCCAACGCCCATGACGCAGGTGAGCGCTGCCTCAATATCGCGAAATTCCACCGCGCGCAGAATCCCCGCAAGGTCTGCGCAGAACGATCGGAGTGTTTCCCGAGCTTCTGGACCTGGATTCAGCGCCACCACCAGAAAAATGGCGGCGCGTGTGAGCGGCGCGGCCACGGACTGCGCCAGCGCGCGCACACCGAGCGCGGGATCGGGCTTTGAAGTTGGAGTGGAATCCGTCAATCGTCATCCTGCTCGAGCAGGCGGAATTTAGATGCTCGATCGATTGGAATAGATAGCAAAACGGAGCGCCAGCTTACCACCGCCTCCCAGCGAACGTCCACATCCATTCGCCGCGTGCGGCCACCGGCTCAGACCTGCTGCAATTGTGCGTAGCGCTCAACAAATTTCTTCGTTCCGCGTCCCGGGAAACTCACGCTCAACCGGCGATCCTCGTCTTCGCCTTCCACACCCACCACCGTGCCCACCCCATACTCTGGGTGCCGCACCTTCTGCCCCAGCAGGGGATCGGCCGGCACGCCGCGCTTCATCGCCGGTCGTCCAAACGTTGGCGCAGTCGAACCCGGCGCCTTTCTTTGCGTGGCCCGAATCGACGGGGTCGATATCCCTCTGACCCGCCGCGTAAATTCCTCCGCCGAATACGAATACTCGGGATCCGGCTCATATCGCCGCGTTTCCCCGATCTCCGCCATGGACCCGCGCACGGTCTCCACCAGCTCGCCCGGAATCTCCGCCAAAAATCGCGACGGCAGTGAAGCCCGCATCTGCTGCTCATTTCCAAATACGCGCCGGTAGACCGCCCGCGTCAGCGTCAGCGTCTTCCGGGCCCGGGTCATGCCCACGTACACCAGCCGCCGCTCTTCTTCGATTCCTTTTTCCTCGTTCAGCGACCGGCTGTGCGGGCAAATCCCGTCTTCCATGCCCGTCAAAAACACGTGATCAAACTCCAGTCCCTTCGTGCTGTGCAGTGTAATCAGGGTTACTCCCGGCTTGCCCTCGAAGGAATCCGCATCGCTCACCAGCGCCGCCGCATCCAGAAAATCCGTGAACGATTCGCCGGCGTCCATCGCCTCCGCCACCGCGCGCGTCAGTTCTTCCAGGTTTTCGATGCGCGCCACATCTTCCGGCGTGTTGCGGTCCTTCAGGGCGCTCATGTAACCAGTTTCGTCCAGCACATAGCGCAGATAATCCGCTGGCTCTTTCGTCGCATAACCTTCCTGCAGCCGCACAATAAGCTCGCGAAACGCCCGCAAAGGGGCCACCGCCCGGCTTGACGCCGGGTTCGTCATCAGCGATTCCATCGCATCCCAGAACGAGAGGCCTTCCTTCTGCGCCAGGTCTCGCAGCGCATCCACCGTCGTCTTCCCGATCCCTCGCGCCGGCACGTTCAGCACGCGCAAAAGGGAAATGTCGTCCTCTGGATGCAGAGACAGCCGCACATAGGCCAGCGTATCCTTCACTTCCGCGCGGTTGTAAAAGCTGAAGCCCCCCACCAGCTTGTACCGCACGCCGCGCCGCCGGAACGCCTCTTCAAACGATCGCGACTGAAAGTTGGTCCGGTATTCCACCGCGCACGTCTGGTCCGAATCGTCGCTCAAAATTCGTTCCAGTTCGCCGGCCACAAACTCCGCCTCTGCCTGCGCATCCCGCGCTTCGAAGTACCGCAGCTTCGCGCCGGCCTCTTTTTCCGCGCGCAGCGTTTTCCCCAGCCGGTCCGGGTTGTTCGCCACCACTCCGCCCGCCGCATCCAGAATGTTTTGCGTGGAACGGTAATTCCGTTCCAGCCGGATCACCTTCGCGGCAGGGTAGTCCTGCGAAAAGCTCAGCAAAATCGAAACATCCGCCCCGCGCCACCGGTAAATGGACTGGTCCTCGTCTCCCACTACACAAACATTCTGCTTCTCATTCGTCAGCAGCCGCAGCAAGTCGTATTGCACGCGGTTCGTGTCCTGGTATTCATCCACATGCAGGTAGGCAAACCGGTTGCGCCACTTCTCGCGCACTTGCGGCACTTCTCGCAGTAATTTCGCGGAGCGCCACAGCAAATCATCAAAATCCACGGCCTTGCTCTGCTTCAGCACCGCTTCGTAGCCCGCGTAGATGTCCGCCACCTTTTTCGTATCCGGGCCGAACGACTCCGCCTTCATCTGCTCCGGCGTCTGCGCGTGATTCTTCGCAAAACTGATCTTGCTCAGCACATTCCTCGGTGTCAGGGCATCGTCGTCAATCTGCAGCTTGGCCATCACCAGCTTCACGGCCGCCAGTTGATCGTCGTCATCGTAAATCGCAAAATCCTTCGCCAGACCCGCGCTCGCCGCTTCGCGCCGCAGCAGTCGCGCGCACAGCGAATGAAACGTCGAGATCCACGGCCGCTCCGGCGGCACCCCTGCGCGCAGCAGCAAGTCCGTCACGCGTGTCTGCATCTCCTCCGCAGCTTTATTGGTGAACGTCACCGCCAGAATCGCTTCCGCCGGAGTGCCCTTGGCGATCAGGTTGGCCATGCGAAACGTGATCGCGCGCGTCTTTCCCGTCCCCGCGCCCGCGAGGATCAGCAAGGGTCCTTCGGTGGTTTCGGCGGCAAGTCTTTGTTCTGGATTCAATTTTTCGAGCAGGTTTTCCATGGAGTCCGGGGGATGCAAAAGTTTTTCGCACACCCATGTTAGCCGACCGCGCAGCACCCGGCAAATCCGCATTCATGTGGAGGAAAATTAATTCGAGGAATCTTGGCTGAATCCAATATCAAAATACGAAATCGCCTGCTTCGTGGTCATGCGCTCCAGGTCTGGCACATAGAGCCGCGAGTTCCCCAGCAACTCCCATTCCGCCCGAATATCAAAATACACCAGGCCCTCCATCGTTGCGTGTGGCCCGATCACCGCCGAAGGCAGCCCTGCATTCTGGCAATCGTCCTTCAAATCTTCCCAGTTCTTGTCGCGCGTCGGCTTTGCTCTTCCCACTGGAATCGGCACGGGAATTGGAACGCGCCGCGCTGTGGGATCCCTTCCGCTCTGTTTCAACAGCACCGTGTCCGCCACGTCTTCGCCGTTCAACGGCTGCAACTCCTGCTTGTTGTCTTCGTCAATCTGCACCACCAACCGGATGCGGTCCCGGTTCAACTTGATCGGCTCGTCGTTGTCGTTCCGGATTGTCAGATGCACGGCCACGATCCCGCCGGTGTAGGGATTCTTCTTCGGAAATTTTCCTTTGTATTGCGCCGGAGAGGTCCACGGTTCCACGCCGATCGTCACGCCCTCGTGGGAGTCCAGTATCGAAGTCTTCAGCGGGACCGTTGGCCCTGTAGTCCCCTTGTCCGGTCGTTCCTTGCGCCGCCGCCGTCTTGGCCAACAGGCAGACTCCTGCCGCGACGATCAGAACCCAAGCAAGGATTTTTCTCATGGGGCTATAATAAACTGTTTGCATCCTGAGGCCTTCGATTCTTTGGGGAAGAACGGGGTTGCTCCCCGGATGCCGGCGCACCCAAGCACCAGATCGAACCGGAGTCATATCGAGTGTATTTCCTTTACAGCTTTTTGCTGGGTCTTGCCGCCCTGCTGACGTCGCCTTATTGGCTTATTCAGGGCCTTCGCCACGGCAAATATCTCTCCAATCTCTCCCATCGCCTCGGCTTTTCCATTTCGGAACTCGAGAAACTCCCCTCCAACCGGCCCGGCGCCATCTGGATCCACGCCGTTTCTGTCGGTGAAGCCCTTTCCAGCTTTACCCTTGCCCAGCGCTTGAAAGAAGCTTATCCCCAGCGGCCACTCATCGTTTCCACCACCACCCTCACCGGGTATGCCCTGGTCAAGGAACGCATGCCCTTCGCCGACGCGGTCATCTATTTCCCGCTCGACTGGGCCTTCTGCGTCCGCCGCGTTCTCAACGCCGCGAAACCCGCGCTGGTCATCATCCTGGAAACCGAAATCTGGCCCAATTTCCTCCACGAGGCTGGCCGCCGCAAGATTCCCGTGCTTTTCGTCAGCGGACGCATCTCGGATCGTTCCTTTGCCCGCTGGCAATCGTATCTCGGCGTATTCGGCTTCTATCTCAAGCCGCTTCTCCAATCCGCTCTCGGTTATGCGGCCGCCTTCCTGATGCAAACCGAGCAGGACGCCGAACGCATCCGTGCCCTCGGCGCACCTGCGGATCGTGTCACCGTCAGTGGCAATCTGAAATACGATCTCCAGCTTCCGGCGCCCACTCCTCTCGCCCAGTGGCTCGAGGAAGAATGCCAGCGCCGCGGCCGTCGGCCTCTCATCGTCGCCGGCAGCGTTGTCGCCACCGAAGAACCCCTCGCGTTGCTTGTGTTCGGCGTCGTCCAGGGCGATTTTCCCAAAGCCCTGCTTGTCCTTGCCCCGCGCAAGCCCGAACGCTTCGCCGCCGCCGCCGAATTCATCGAGGAATCCCATCGCAAATTCGTTCGCCGCTCCGAACTCCCCTTGTCCGGTCCCGGTTTTACGCCCGGCAAGAACGGTGCGCAGAACTCCATCCCCGACGACGCCACCGTCCTGCTCCTCGACTCCATCGGTGAACTTGCCTCGCTCTACCGCCTCGCGGACGGCGTCTTTGTTGGCGGTTCGCTCGTCGATTCCGGCGGCCACAATATTCTGGAGCCCGCCGCCTTCGGCAAAGTCCCCGTCTTCGGGCCTTCGATGGAAAATTTCGCCGCCATGGCCACCCGCTTCGTTGAATCCAGCGCCGCCATCCAGGTGGAAAGCCCTGAAGATGCCGGCGTCGAAATGATCCACCTGCTGAAAGACCCTGAAAAAATGCAGCGCATGGGCGGCGCGGCAAAACAACTGGTCGAGACCAGCCGCGGTGCTCTCGACCGCGCCCTCGCTGAAATTTCGAAGCATCTTGGCGGCGCCGCGCAATGAATTTGCCCCCGTGGCTGCGCCTGCTCCTCTGGCCCGTCTCGGTTCTCTATGGCGACCTCACCCGCCTCCGCGTCTGGCTCTATTCCAAAGGCATCCTGAAACAGAAACGCCTCGACCGCCCCGTCATCAGCGTCGGCAATCTCACCGTCGGCGGCACCGGCAAAACGCCGATGGTTATTTGGCTGGCCGAAAAATTTCTCGCGGAAGGGAAGCGCGTTGCGATCCTCACGCGTGGCTACAAAGGGGCCGCCGGCACCAGCGACGAAATCGAGCTGATGAAATTTCGCCTGCAGCAAAAAGTGCACTTTGGAGTTGGCGCCAACCGTTACGAGCAGGGCAAACAACTCGAGCCCGAAGTCGACATCTTCCTCCTCGACGATGGCTTCCAGCACCTGCAACTCGCCCGCGACGTCAACATCCTTCTCCTCGATGCCTCGCAGCCCCTCGCAAGACAACTCCTTCTTCCCGCAGGGCCATTGCGCGAACCCGTCTCCGCCATGCAGCGTGCAGACGTTCTTGTCCTCACGCGTTCGGAAACCTCTCCGCAAACGCAATCCGCTGTCGCTAAGCTGCAAGATTTTCCTGTCTTCGCGGCTGCCACGCGTCTCCTAGGCTTCCGCCGCCTCGGAGCGGGTATCCATCTCCTCAGCCTCGACGAAATCGGTCCCTCGCCCTTCTATGCTTTCTGCGGCATTGGTAATCCCCGGGCGTTTTTCCAGGATTTGAAAAACTGGAATCTCCCCATCTCCCTCACGAGCGAATTTCCCGATCACCACAAGTATGACGCACGCGACGCCGTCGAACTCGAAGCCGCCGCACGTGCCGCGGGCGCCAAAGCATTCCTCACCACCGAAAAGGACGCGCAAAATCTCGCCAACATCCAATTCACCGAACTTCCCGTCTTCCTCGCCGTCATCGAGCCTCGAAATCTCTCAGCCGGACGCATTTCTTGTCGCCATTCGTGCCGGCATCGACGCCCGGAGCGCTGCCGCATGAACATCATGATCCGCGCCACCAACTGGGTCGGCGATGCCATCATGGCCCTTCCCGCCATCCGCGCCGTTCGCCAGCGCCATCCTGACGCGCAAATCTCCATCGTCGCACGGCCCTACGTCGCGGACATCTATCGCGACCAGCAAGTTTGCAACGAGCTGATCCCTTACGACCCCAAGGGCGAACATCGCGGCTGGAGCGGCCGCGAAAAGCTAGTCGCCGAACTCCGCGTGCGAAAATTCGATGTCGCCCTGCTTCTTCAAAACGCCTTTGACGCCGCCTGGCTCGCCTGGCGCGCCCAGATCCCCGTGCGCATCGGCTACGCCCGCGACGCTCGCGGACTCCTTCTCACCAAGTCCATTCCCGTTCCCAAACCCGGAGAAATTCCCCCGCACGAAAAATTCTATTACCTCGAACTACTCCGCCGCTCCGGCTGGCTCGACCAACTGCCAGACATCGCGCATATCGCCCTGCAAGTCCCAGACGCCGCCCGCCTCCGCGCCGCGCAAACTCTTCTCGAATCCGGCGCGCGCCCCAACGCCCTGCGCATCGCCGTCGGCGCCGGTGCATCCTATGGCTCCGCCAAATGCTGGCCCCCCGACCGCTTCGCCAAATCCCTGAACGCCCTCCTCTCGCAACACGACGCCGACGTCATTCTCTTCGGCACGCCCGGCGAAGCTCCCGTCTCCGCCGCCATCGCCTCCGAACTTCAGCGCCTTCCAATCAATCTCACCGGCAAAACCTCCATCGCAGAGCTCCCCAGCCTCCTTTCCCAATGCCAACTTTTCCTCGGCAACGATTCCGGAGCCATGCACGTTGCCGCCGCCGTCGGCCTCCCCATCGTCGCCGTCTTTGGCCCCACCGATCCCGAAGGCACCGCGCCCGTCACCCCTCGCGTCACCATCGTCCAGCAAAAGCCCTACTGCAGCCCCTGCTTCCTCCGCCGCTGCCCCACCGACCACCGCTGCATGACCGCCGTTTCCCCCGCCACCGTCGCCTCCGCCCTCCTAACTCGCCTCCCCCAGGTGCCCTCTGCCTAACGCCTCCCGTAGGGCCCGCCTTCCGAGGCGGGCCGCTCCCGTTAATGCACCCGCCCCTAACTTGAATCCTCCCCCCCGTTCTCGTATCGTTCCCCTTACACTCGTTTACATCCTGTTCAAGGAACCTTCATGATCCGCCCGCACGCCAAACGCTCCGCCACGCCCGCCGTAGACCTGCTGGCCCTCGCTGAATACGTGGAGCGCTTCTCCTTCAAAACCATCGTGGTCCTCGGCGATTTCGTCGCCGACGCCTTCCAATTCGGCGACATCACCCGAGTCTCCCGCGAAGCCCCGGTCCTGATCCTCAAGCATCGCGAAACGCAGATCGTCCCCGGCGGCGGCGCCAACGCCGCCAACAATTTTGCCTCCCTCGGAGCCAAAGTAATTCCAATCACCGCCGTCGGCGAGGACGAACCCGGCCATCGCCTGCGCGAATTCTTCCGCGCCAAAAAAATCGACGTCTCCGGCATCTTCCCCGCCAAGGGCTGGACCACGCCCACCAAAACCCGCTTCCTCGCCGGATGGGCTCACAAGGTAGGCCAGCAAGTCCTCCGCGTGGACTATGAACCCGATCAACCCCTGCCCTCCAGCATCCACCAAAAAATTCACGCGAAGCTTGCCCGTTCCCTCAAAAAAGCGGATGCCATCGCCGTTTCCGACTACGGCTTCGGCGTCGCCGTCCCCGCCGAACTCGGTAAACTCCTCGCCCGCAGCAAGCGCGCCATCGCCACGCTCGACTCCCGTTACCATCTGCCCTCCTACGCCCGCGTCGGCCTCCATTCCGCCACCCCCAACGAAAGCGAGATGGAATCCCTCCATCACACCACCATCGGGAAAAATCTCGCCGAACTCGAGCGCTGCGGCCGCTCCACCCTTGCCGAAATGAAGCTGCAATCGCTGCTCATCACCCGCGGCCGTGACGGCATCGCCCTCTTCCAGCCCGGCCAGCAGACTGCCCACATTCCCATCCACGGCAGCGATCAGGCCGTGGACGTCACCGGCGCCGGTGACACCGTTCTCGCCGCTTACACCCTGGGCCTCGCCAGCGGCGCCTCGCCGCTCGAAGCCGCGCATCTCGCCAACATTGCCGGCGGCCTCGTGGTGATGAAACGCGGCACCGCCACGGTCTCTCGCGCCGAACTCCTCGAAGCCATCGGCGCTTCCGCTTCGGAGACCAATCCCTGAGCCATGCGCGCCGCCCAATCGAAAATCGTCTCCCGCTCACAACTCCAGGACATTCTTTCCGCCGCAAAACTCCGCGGACAGTCCGTCGTCTTCGCCAACGGCTGCTTTGACACGCTGCACGTCGGCCACGTTCGCTATCTCGCGGGCGCCAAGGAGCAGGGAGACATCCTCGTCGTCGGCGTCAACGCCGATTCCAGCGTTACTCCGTTGAAAGGCCCCGGGCGCCCCATCCTCGATGAAAATGCTCGCGCGCTGCTCGTCGCCGCTCTTCGCGTCGTGGACTACGTCGTGATCTTCCCCGAGCCTAATGTCGAAAAACTGCTCGAGGAACTTCGTCCCAACGTTCATGCCAAGGGCACCGACTACACCGCCGACACCGTTCCAGAACGCGCCGTCGCCGCATCGTCTCGGCATTCGCGTCGCCATCGTTGGGCGATCCCAAAGACCACTCCACCCGCGCATTCCTCGCGGCCGTTCGCAAGGCTCCGCATGACTGAGCCGCGCTTCCTCGTCGTCCGCCTCGGCTCCCTCGGCGACATCGTGCACACCTTTCCCGCCGTCGCTGCGCTTCGCGCTTCTTATCCGCTCGCCGAAATTGTCTGGCTCACTCACCCCCGATGGACGGATCTCGTCGCCAGCAGCGCCCTCGCCACCGAAATCTGGCCCGTGGACTCCCGCGACCTCTCCAATGTCCGCGCCATCCTCGCCAAAATTCGCGCGCAATCCTGGCAGGCCTCCATCGACTATCAGGGCCTCTGGAAATCCGCGCTGCTGCCATTCCTCGGTGGAGTTCGCAAACGCATCGGTTTTTCTTCCGCGACAGTCCGCGAATTCGGCGTCCCCCTGCTATACACCGATCGCGTCAGCCCGAAAACCATCCACATCGCCGACCAGAATGGCGAACTCTCCCTGCGCGCCGGCGCAGCGCAACCCGTATGCCCGGTCACACTGCAGGTGAAAGACACGGATCGCCAGCGAGTCTGCGCCGATCTCTCCACCGCCGGCATCGATCGCTACATCGTGCTAAGCCCCGGGGGCGGCTGGCGCTCCAAATGCTGGCCCGCGGATCGCTTCGGTGCGCTCTGCCAGAAAATTCGCGAGCATCTCGATCTTCGTTGTGTGATTAATTATGGTCCTGGGGAAGAAGCGCTGGCAGACGCGGTGAAAGCTGCCAGCGGCAACGCCGCTCCCATCGCCTATGACGGCGAACTGGGCCAACTCATGGCTCTGCTCCAGGGCGCAGAGTGCATCGTTGGCGGAGACACCGGCCCGCTGCATCTCGCCATCGCGCTGGGCACCCGGGCCGTCGCTATCTTCGGCCCCACCAATCCCGCGCGCAATGGACCTTATCCGCCCCAGCCCTTCGTGCTGCGCGATCCCGCCGCGGCCACCACCCACGATCGCGATTCGCAAACTCTCACCGTCACTCCTCAGAATTTCCGTCGAACAGGTCTTTGACGCGGTGCAACAACGCCTGGGAGTCCGCGCATGACGCCGCTTGATTTCTTCGCTCGCTGGCGCGTGCGCATCGGTTATCTTCTCGCTGTCGTCGTGCTTTGGTTTTCACGCCCGGTTCCGCGCTCCATCCTCGCGGGTGCGTGCGTTGGCATAATCGGCCTCGCCATCCGTGCCTACGCCGCCGGATATCTGCACAAACAGGAAATTCTCACCACCACCGGTCCTTACGCCCGCACGCGCAATCCGCTGTATTTCGGCAGCAGCATCCTCGCCCTCGGCGCGGCCATCGCGATGAACTCCTGGCTCTCCGGTGCGCTGGTTCTCCTCTATTTCGCCCTCGTCTACTCCTTCGTCATGCGCCGCGAAGAACTCGAACTCCGCCAACACCACGGTGCCGCCTTCGACGCCTACTCCCAATCCGTCCCCCTCTTTTTCCCCCGCCTAACTGCTGCAAGCCAGTCCGGCGCAGCCGGTAGCGCATTCTCCTGGTCGCAATTCCGCAAAAATCACGAACACGAAGCCACCCTCGGCTTCCTCCTGCTCCTCATCGCTCTAGTAATAATCTGGCGCCTCCACGTAGCCTAGCGCATCAGGGAGCGCCAATCTCCAGATTGGCCAGCGATCTTCTCCCGCGTCCTACGTACTAGAATTTCCTGCTTCATCCTTCCCATTCTCTCCGCTACCTCTGCGGCCCCTCTGCTACCTCTGTGGTGAACTCTTCCTCTTCTCCTCCTCCCCGCATCCCACAAAACACCTCACCCAAACTTCTTTCCCATCCGTAATCACGGAGATCTCCCCGTCTTCGTCCGTCCGCAAAATCCTCACCCCCCGCCCTTCCAACCGCTCCAGCAACTCCCCACTCGGATGCCCGTAGGGGTTGCCCTCTCCCGCGGAAATAATCGCGAACTTCGGCTCCACCCGCTCCAGAAATTCCGGCATCGTCGAATTTTTGCTCCCGTGATGTCCCACCTTCAAAATATCCGCGTGCAAATCCGCGCCACGCGCCTCCGACAGCATCGTATATTCCACTTGCTTCTCCGCATCCCCCGGCAACAGCAAACTCCGTTCCTTGTACTGCAACCGCATCACCAGCGAATCATTATTTTTCGCGCTCGCCGCCACCTCTGTCGCCGGAATCTGCGGCCACAAAAAATCCACATCGCACACCGTCCCACAGAAAACTCTGCCCTCGCAATTCGTGCTCAATCAAAACGTGCCGCTCCGCTGCCTCTTCTTTTAATCGCGCCGAGCGCCGGGGTCTCCGTCTCGCGCCCAATCCAAAGCTGCCCAACGCGAAAATTCTCCAGCACCGCCGCCAATCCCCCAATGTGATCCTGGTGCGCATGCGTCAACGCCACCGCGTCTAACCGCTTGATCCCGCGCGACCACAAATATGCAGACACGGCCTCTTCGCCCGGGTCCGGCCCGCGAGCCTGTTCGTGACCTCGAAATCCGCCAAAACTTCCGCCTCCATCAATCAGCAGCGTGCTACCCTTCGGCGAAATCAGCAGGATCGAGTCCCCCTGCCCCACATCAATCACATCCATCTCCAGCGACCCGCGCTGAAATCGAGCAGGAAACGGATACGCCGCTATCACCAGCGCCGCCGCCAACCCGCCGCCGATCGCAATCCGCCGTATCCACCGCCATTTCCTGCCTTTAGATCGCAAACAAACCGCCAGCAGCACCCCGCTCGCAAAAAAAATTGCCATCACCCATCTCGGCGGCCCCGGTATCCGGTAGCTTCCATGCGCCATCCCGGCGAACCATCCAACCGCACCGCTCTGCGCCGCCACCAACCAGCCCAGCGGCCAGCCGAACGCGCGCCCGAGCGGTGGCCAAATCATCGCCCCGCCCAGCGCAAAAAATCCCAGCGGCACAATGATTCCCGTCAGCGGCACGGCAATCAGATTCGCCGCCGGACCATTCAGCGTCACTCGGTGAAAATCCCTCGCCATCATCGGCATCATCCCAAGTTGCAGGACCAACGATATCCCCACCAGTTCAGCGCCGCGCAGACCCACCCGCAATCCCGCCGGCAAGACTTCCTCCATCCACTTCTTCCGCGCCTCTCCTCCAATATTTTTCGTCACACTTTTCACCCAATCCCGCAAATCCAATCGGAACTGCACCTGCTCCGCCGAGTACGCCCCATCCCGCGTCACATCCCTCCACGCACGCAACGCCGTAACATAAGGCTGCAAATTCCGTTCCATCCAAGGCAGCGCAATCCCCGCAATACACGCAATTGCCAAAAACGAAAACTGAAAACTCGTATCCAACAACGCCGCAGGCTTTGCCACCAGCAACACCAGCGCCGCAAGTCCCGCCGAATTCAAGATTTCCAACCGCCGGTAGAATAAACTTCCCAACACAACAATCCCCGCCATTAACCCCGCCCGCAGCACCGGCGCTCGCTGCTCCACCACGGCGATGTAGGCAATCAGCGTCGTCATCACCAGCAAAGTAACCAGCACCCGCCGCAGGCCCAGCTTCCTTCCCGCCCAATAAACAAAAAACGCCAGCGCTCCCACGTGCAATCCCGCCACCACCAGCACGTGAAACACGCCCGTCTTTTGAAAATCCACAGACTCCGCGCGATCCACAAAACTTCGGTCGCCCAGCAGCATCGCCCGCAAGATTCCCGCCGTCTTCGGCGCGTCGGGATACATCCCATCCAGCCGCTCGCGCAATTTCGCCCGCAGTCGCGCCAGTCGCGTCGCTATCGTCGGCGCCGGCGAAGAAATTCTCTCCAGCAAGGAACTCGCCCGCAGCGTCGCCACCAGTTGGATATTCTGCTGCGCCAGATACGCCCTCCGGTCAAATGCACCGTCATCCCGGAAAACCTGCGGCAGCCGCGCCTGCGTCAGCACGCTCACCGTATCGCCTGCGTGCACTTCCGGCAGCGCCGCATCTTCGCCCCTCGGTGTGAAACTTAATCGCATCCCGCCCACCAAAGGGATCCGCCCTGCGGCCGTATCCACGCCCGCCAATTCCAGATCCATTCCGTAGCCCCAAGGCAAGCGAGAAGGTTCGTCGCGCAGCGTTCCATACCACCGCAGCGGGGACTTTAGTTCGATTGCCCCCGCCGCCAATCGCGTCAAAACATGCTCCGCCGGCAGCGGCCGATCCGCGATGCGCATCGCCATCACTCCAAGTCCAATCCATCCAATCAGGGAAACGATCGCCGCAGCGCGCAACCGTCCGCGAAACGCCAGCAACAGGGAATAACTCAGCACTAAAAAAAGAAACGCGAAGCACAGGGCCACCATGCTTCGCGTTTCAAAAAGAAAGGGAAGGGAACCGCTCCGGCTGAGCAATATGCCGCCCGCAAAAGCGGTGGCAATCGCTACAGCCGGCAGTCTCATGTCACTCTTCGCAACCTCACCAGCGTTTCGATGTGATACGTCTGCGGAAACAGATCAAACAATTCCACGTCCGCAATCTCGTAGCGATGCACCGGCGCAACTTCTGTCTTTTGCTTTCGCTCGGATCCCGTCAGCACCGCCAAATCCCGCGCCAGCGTCGAAGGATCGCAAGAAAGATACGCAATTTCCGCCGCTCCCAAATTTGCCAGCAGCGCCGCTGTCTCCGCGCCAAGTCCCGCGCGCGGCGGGTCCAGCACCACAAAGTCCGGCCGGTCCGTGAACTTCTTCAAAAACTCTTCCGTGTGCGCGTTCTCCGAAACCACTTCCACGCCCGCGGTTTTCACGTTCTCTCGCAAATCCTCGGTCGCGGCAAGATTGGCGTCCACGCTCACCACCCGCGAATACGCCTTCGCCAGCGGTATCGTGAAAAATCCCACTCCCGCGTAAAGATCCAGCGCAAATCCACCTTTCTTCCCGCCCACCACCGCCTGCAACATCTCCTCAATCAGAAACCGGTTCACCTGAAAAAACGAAAGGTGGCTCACGCGAAACGTGAATCCCCCCGCCTGGTGCTGCAAAAATCCCGGTCCCGACAATTCAAAGCGGTTCTTGCTCTGGTCCAGCAGCAGCAAACTCTCCAGCTTCGGCAGCGCCGCCCGGAATTCCGCCGTCAGATCCTTCGCCGGCTTCACGAAGCGCTCAAACGCCACGTTCAGCGCAATCTTCGTGTCCGTTGAATCCGCAAAGGCCTCGATCTCCAGCAGTCCCGGAGCCAGCGTATTGCTCCGCGCCATTTCCTGAAGCTTACCGAACGCCTCCTGCAGAGCCGGCGACATCACCGCGCAAGCTGTCCACCGGCACAATCCGCGCGCTTTCGTTCTGAAAATAGCCCAGCGCCCTTGGCAGCGCCTCGCGATAAGCCCACTGCGCTCGATTGCGATAGCCGTAAGGTTGCGCGCTATGCTCCGCAATCTCTCCGGTCCAGGAAATGCCGCCCAGCCGCGAAAGCGTCTCGCGCAAAATCTCTTTCTTGTAGCGTGTCTGCTCGCCGGCCTCAATGTGCTGGTACTGGCATCCGCCGCACACCTGAAAATGCGGGCAAGGAGCCGCAATCCGCGTCGCCGACGCCTGCTCCACCTTCACCAGGCTGGTGTGGATCAGCTTCTTCTTCCGCGTCCGAACCGCCGCCCGCACCTGCTCCCCCGGAAGCACGTACGGCACAAAGACAGTGCTCCCCTCCGCGTGCGCCAGCCCCTCTCCCCCATAAATCAGCTTCTCCACCGACAATAGTAACTCATCCGCCATAGTAGTCAATTGTTATCCTGTCTCACTGTCTCCGTTATCTCTGCGCGCTTACCTCTGCGGCCTCTGCGTTAAAATCTTCTCTTCTCCTATCCCAGATAAAACAAACTCAACCTTGGCACCCGGTACTCCTCCAGCAATCGCTTCTGCAAATACTGCCTCTCCACCAGCGCCAATTGCTCCGCTTTCATCTTCCTCCGGTACGCCGCCAATTGCGAATCCACCTCGCGCCGGATTTTCAGCATCAACTCCTCATTTGCCTGGCTCAATAGTGACGCGTGCACTTTCTCATCCAGCACTGTCAGTGTCCTCTCCAAATCCTCCAGATCCACCCGCCCCGGCGACTCCAACAAAACCAGCGCCCCGGCCAGCGATCCGCTCACTTCGCCCAGCAGGGCAACGATCCCAGGCTGCGATCCAGTAAGCCTCTCCGCCGCCTTCGTCAGCAACGAAATATTCCGCTCCAGATACGCCCGCAGTTCTTCCCGCGAAAACGCCTCCTTCACTGCGCTTCCATTCGCGGGCTGCGCACCCGCCGCGGCTTCCGTGCCTTCTTCCGCCGCCTCCAGCACCGCATCCGTGCAATACGCCAAACTCTTCAACGGCTTTCCCGCACCGCGCCGCGATCGCTGATAACTTTCAAACGCACGGTCAATCCCTTTCAGCGCTGCGTCCAGCGGCACCCCCGCCTTCTGCCACGCCTCCATGATCGCCCAATCCAGCGGCGACACCAGCAGGTGCGCCCCGCGCCTCTTCCAGAAATGCTCCTCAATCTCCGTAAAATAATTAAAGTAGTTCCAGTTTTCCATCGTGAAGTAATCTGTCCCGCGCCATCCCGGGAGCGCCAACTTGGGAGCGCCAATCTCCAGATTGGCGAGTTTTCCGCCATTCCTAAACTCTTCAACTCTTAATCTTCCAATCCCTAACTCCTAACCCTCCCCTTCTTCTCCCCTTCCGCATTCCTCTCCCAAATCAATCGCAGTCCCGTCAGCGTCAAAAACTCATCCACATGCTGAATATGCTTTGTCCCTTTCGCCACCAACGGTGCCTGCCCGCCCGTCGCAACCACCGTCGCCTCGCTTTTCAACTCCGCCTTAATCCGCGTCAACATCCCATCCACCATATCCACCGCGCCGTAATAAAGCCCCGCCTGCATGTGCGTCACCGTATTCGTACCAATCACTTTTCCCGGGTCCTTGATCTCCACGCGTGGCAGCCGCGCCGCCCGGCTGAACAACGCCTCCGACGCAATTCCAATCCCCGGCGCAATCACCCCGCCCAGGTATTCGCACTTCGCCGAAATCACGTCAAACGTAATCGCCGTCCCAAAATCAATCACGATGCACGGCCCGCCATACTTGTGAAACGCTGCCACTCCATTCACAATCCGGTCCGCGCCGACCTCCATCGGATTGTCAACCAGCACCGCCATGCCGGTCTTCACTCCCGGCTCCACAAACAGCGCCGTCTTCTCCAGATAAATCCGCGACATCTCTGCCAGCGTCCAATTCACCGGAGGCACCACGGAGCTGATCATCACCCCGGTGATCGCTTCCCGGTTCAGCCCCGCGTACGAAAACAAATTTCGCGTCAGCACGCCGTATTCATCCACCGTCTGCGCCCGCGCCGTCGTCAATCTCCAGTTCGCGATCAACTCCTCCCCGCGAAACACCCCCAGCACCGTGTTCGTGTTCCCGACGTCAATTGTCAGCAGCATCTGTCACCCTCAGTTGTCAGTGCAGCAGGAAGAGTAATCAGTAATCCGTCAGAGACGCGAGCAGCAAACAGCGAGCAGCGAACAGGAACCTTCCTCGCCTCAAACTCTTTGTACCTTTGCTGCTCCTTTGCATTGTCCACTGAGTTAAATCGAAGCCCGCCAATTCCCAAAATGCTGGCGCTTCCCGACAGCCCAAAAAAATCTTGCGCGAATCCGGTTCCTGCTCGCTGCTAGCTGCTTGCTGCTATCTTCTTCCTACCGATTACTGATTACTGCTTTACCTCCGCCACGTCCCCCGCAATCACCACCCCGCTCACTCCCGAATCCCGCTTTACGATCAACAACCCCTCCGGGCTCAATCCATCCGTGACTCCCAAATATGTTTCCGCGCCCGTATCCACCCGCACCCGTCGCCCATTCGCAAAGCTCGAAACCAATTCAAACCGCTGCACCACATACGGCGCGCCCTCGCGCACGAAGCGATTGTAGTCGGTCTCAAATTGGCTCAGCAACTTCACCAATAATTCCAAGCGCGATTGCGCCCGCCCGGTCTCCCGCCGCAGAGAAGTAGCCGTTCCAGCCAACTCCCCCGTAAACTTCTCCTGATTCACATTGATGCCGATGCCCACAATCACAAATCGCACTGCGTTCGGCTCCGCGTGCATCTCCGTCAAAATTCCGCCCAGCTTTTTCCCATGAATCAGCAGATCGTTCGGCCACTTCAATTCCGCCGCCAAACCCGTCTGCGCCAACACCGCCGTGTGCGCCGAAAGCCCCGCCAGCATCGTCAGCAGCGGCGCTTGCACTGGCGACAGCTTCGGCCGCAGCAGCACCGTCACATAAAGTCCCGCTCCGCGTTCTGAATGCCAGCTTCGCCCCGCACGGCCGCGTCCCGCCGTCTGCTCTTCCGCCAGCACCACCGCGCCTTCCGGCTCATCCTCGTACCCCAATTCCATCGCCACGCGGTTCGTCGAATCCGTCTTGAAAAAGTGATAGACGCGTTTCCCGAACAAACTGCCCTTCAGCCGCTTCCGCACCATGTCCGGGGTCAGAATATCTGGCACCGTTTCCAGGAAATATCCAGTCCGTGGCTGGCCCTTCGCGCGGACGCCCAGTTCGCGCAATCGCTCCACCCAGCGCCACACCGTGGACCGGGACACCCCGATCTCCCGCGCAATCCGCGCGCCGCTAATCACAATCGTAGCGTTCTCCGAAAGCAGGGTCAGCAGCGCTGCCAGTCGCTGGTCCGTTGTTCCGGGAAGGGAATTGTTCCGCCGCATCAGCCCCTGTTCCCGTGCCTCACGCGCTATTCCTTTTCGTCACGCGCACTAGCTTACCCACCCAGCCCCATCCCTACAACCCCGCTGTCCCTTGTAGGGCCTGCCTTTCGAGGCGGGCCGCAGTTTACGTGTCCCGTGTAGGGACGACTTCCTGCCGCCTTCTTGCCTTCGCTTCTAAATCTCTTCCCGCCAACTTGCCCCCACCACCTCCACCAAACAATCCGCGTGCAACCCCAGGGCAATTTTCCGCAATCGCTCACCCTCTTCCACTCCCACGCCCACAATCAAGACCGCCTCCGCCCCCGCCGCAATCGCCTCTCGCAATTCCGCTTCACTGCCCACCTCAACCTGCACCAAAATCCCCGCCCCATCCGCTTCCGTCTCTTCCATCCCCACCGCCTCATACGCCGTCATCGCCCGCGGCGTCATCCGCAAACCCGCCAAACTCAACGCTTCCTCCACAGCCTCCCGCACACCTCCAGCTCCCACAATCTGCTCCCGCCGAACTAAAACCTTCGCATTCATCCAGTAGGGCCCGCCTTCCGAGGCGGGCCGCTCCCCGCCCAATCCCTCTCTTCGCTTTACCCCTCCAACTGCCCCTTCCGCGCAACCATTTTCCCCAATTCCACTCTCTGCCCCGCCAGCACCTCTTCCATCTCCCGCACAACTTTCTCTGGCGCCCGGCTCCGAAACGTCTCATTCCCCAACTGCTTCTCCTTCGAAGCGATCGCCTTTTCCAACCCCTCAATCTCTTTCTTTAATCGCAGGATCTCCGCCGCCGCATCCACCGTCTCCTCGACATACGGAATCCGCAAATCAAACTCCGCCGTTGATCGCATTCCTCCGCCGCCTTCCGGCAATTTCCCTTCAAGCACGCGCAACTCCGTCAAACTCCCCAACCGCATAATCGCTTCGCGGTTCCCGTCAATCACGCTGCGCGTCTTCGCATCACCGCTGGCGAACTCCGCCGCCACCTTCTTTTTCGGATCCAGCTTCATCTCGCCGCGCACCGCCCGCAATCCCTGAATCACTTCCTGAATCAACGCAAACTCCGCCGCCCCCGCCGGATCTTTCCACCGCGCCACAGCCTCCGGATACGCATCCAGCGCCACCGATTTCGCTCCCGCCTTCTGTGGCAACTGGTGCCACAACTCTTCCGTCAGAAATGGCATAAACGGGTGCAGCAGCCGCAGCGCCGCGTCAAATCCCGCGAACAAATTCTTCCACGCCACATCCGCCCGCCCGCGATCCGCATTCTGCAAATCCGGCTTCACCCACTCGATATACCAGTCGCAAAAATCGCCCCAGAAAAATTGATAAACGCTCTGCGCCGCTTCATGAAACCGGTAATTCGCCAGCGCGTCGTTCACCGTCTCCACCGTCGCCGCCACGCGCGCAAACAGCCAGCGATCCGCCAGCGGCACGCTCCCCGCAAACGCATAAGGCGCCTGCGCCCGCACCCCTGGCCCCGCCAGCGACTCCAGCGATGCCCCGCCTTCCTCATACTTTTCCAGATTCACAAACAAAAAGCGCGCCGCATTCCAGATCTTGTTCGCAAACGACCGCGCGCCCAGCAACCGATCGTCCGACAAAATAATGTCCGTCCCCGGCGCAGCCATGGATGCCAGGCAAAACCGCATCGCGTCCGTCCCGTATTTCTCGTTTAACGCCACGGGGTCCAGTCCGGTGCCCTTCGACTTCGACATCTTCTCCCCGCTCGCCGTACGCACCAGCGAGTGCAGGTACACCGTGCGAAAGGGAACTCGCCCCGTAAAATGAATCCCCAGCATGGCCATCCGCGCCACCCAGAAAAACAAAATGTCATAGCCCGTAATCAGCAAACTCGTCGGATAATATTTCTCAAAATCCGCGGTCTTCTCCGGCCAACCCAGCGTCGAAAACGGCCACAACCCGGAGCTGAACCACGTATCCAGCACATCCGGGTCCTGCTTTAATTCCGCCGAACCGCACTTCGAGCATTTCGTTGGCGCTTCTTCCGCCACGATGATCTGCCCGCAGCCCCCGCAATACCATGCCGGTATCCGGTGGCCCCACCAGAGCTGCCGCGAAATCGTCCAGTCCCGGATATTGTCCAGCCAGTTTAGAAATTCCTGCCGCCGGTTGTCGGGCACAATCTGGATGGTATTTTCTTTTCCCGGTTCATACTCCCGCACCGCCTTCAGTGCCGGAGCCGCCAGCCCCTTCATCGCGCAAAACCATTGCGTGGAGATGCGCGGCTCCACAACCGTCTTGCTTCGTTCGCAGATTCCAATCGCGTGCGTGTGCTCCGTCACTTTTTCCAGGAACCCGCCGGCTTTCAAGTCCTCCACGATTTTCTTTCGCGCCACAAACCGGTCCAGTCCCTCATAGGCTCCCGCCTTGCCATTCATGCGGCCGTCTTCGGTCATCACGTCAATCTGTTCCAGCCCGTGCCGCTTGCCCGCTTCAAAATCGTTCTGGTCGTGCGCGGGAGTAATCTTCACCGCGCCTGTTCCAAACTCCCGGTCCACCATCTCGTCGCCAATGATCGGAATCTCCCGATTCATCAGCGGCAGCATCACTTTTTTCCCAATCAGGCGCTTGTATCGCTCATCCTCCGGATGCACCGCCACCGCCGTATCACCCAGCATCGTCTCCGGCCGCGTCGTCGCCACCGTCAGAAATTCCGGTGTTCCTGCCACCGGATAGCTGATGTGCCACAAATGCCCCACGCGCTCTTCGTGATTCACTTCCAGGTCGCTCAACACCGTCAGACACACTGGGCACCAGTTCACCAGCCGCGTCTCGCGGTAAATCAATCCTTCGTTGTAAAGCTGCACGAAAACCTTGCGCACCACCCGGGACATTTCCGGCGACAGAGTAAATCGCTCCCGCGACCAGTCGCAGCTCTCCCCAATCCCCTTCATCTGCTCGACGATCTGCCCGCCAGCCTCCGCCTTCCAGGCCCACACCCGCTTCTCAAACTCCTCGCGCCCCAGCTTTTGATAGTCAATCCCCTGATCCATCAACTGCTTCACCACCACGCGTTGCGTGGAAATTCCGGCGTGGTCCGTCCCCGGCAGGTAAAGTGTGTTGAACCCGCGCATCCGGTGCCAGCGCGTCAAAATGTCAATTTCGGTATGCTCCAGCATGTGGCCGATGTGCAGCGACCCGGTCACGTTCGGCGGGGGAATCACAATCGAAAACACCGGTCCCGGCTTGCCCGGATCGGCCTTAAACAGTTCTTCCTTCACCCAGAATTCAGCCCACTTCGGCTCAATCTGCCCCGGCTCGTACGCCTTTGCGATCTCCCGACCCATCCCCAATCCTCCGAAATCCCTCTGGTAGAGGCGGCTTTACGCCGCCCTCCTTGTAGCACAGGCTTTAGCCTGCCCGGCCTCTAGTAGGCGCGCCCTTAGGCGGCCTTCTTCATCGCCCAACGCAAGGCACACTTCCACCTGCAAAAGATAATCTTTGAATATAAGGGGAGCCCACAACCGACGTCAATTCACCAAAAAACGCATGGCCTGCTTTTAGCTTGCCCCCCGAAGCTGGTTTCGCGAAGGCGGGAGGCGGGCCGCTCCTAAACTGGAAAATGCCGGCCTCTATTGTCTGGCTCTAATTCCCCGCGGCCGCCGCTCTCATCTTCGGCGTTTCCACCGCCGCTTCGAGTGGAACCTCCGCCAGAATCTCCGTCCCGTGCATCGGCGCAGACCTTACCAGCAATCTCCCGCCAACCAACCGCACCCGTTCCTGCATCCCGATCAATCCAAGCCCGGACCCCGGCAGTTTTGGAACAGGCGGCAGCCCGATCCCATCATCCCGAATCCGCAAACTCAGCCCGTTCTCGTTCTCGCCCAGGTCCACCTGGCCGCTGCTGGCGTGGCTGTGTTTCACCACATTCCCAAGGCTTTCTTGGGCAACTCGAAATAAGCACAGCGCCACGTCTTTCGGCACCGCGCGGACCAGCTTGCACTCCGTAAATTGAATGCTCACCTTCGACTTCTCGCTCAATTCCTTGCACAGTCCCGATAATGCAGACACCAGCCCCACGTGCTCCAGCCTGCTCGAATGCAGTTGATGAGAAAGCGAGTGCAAATCCGAAGAGAGATCCTTGGTCTCCTTCAGCATGTCCTCGATCTTCGCCCGCTCCCTCACATCGCTCGCCGGCAGCAGCTTCCAAAGCTGCCCCAGCCCGATTCCCAGCAGCGCCAGCCGCTGGCTGAAATCATCATGCAGCTCCCTGGCAATTCGCGCGCGTTCTTCTTCTTGGACTCGGATCAGGCTGCCCGCCAGGTTCTGCACCGATTCCGCGGCAGTTTTCCTCTCCGTAATATCCACGCAGGAACCGATGTACCCGCAAAACGTGCCGTCGGTTTCATATCGGGGTACGCCATAATCCACCATCCAACGGTATTCGCCGTCGTAGCGTCTCATGCGATATTCCATTTCGAAATCAATCCGCGAATCAAACGACGCCCGGTAAGTGTGCAGGCGGCGCAGCGCGTCGTCCGGGTGCACGTCGGCCAGCCACCCTTCTCCCAATTCTTCCTCGAAACTTCTTCCCGTAAACTTCAGCCATCCTTGATTGAAGAAAGTGCAACGCTTGTCCGTCCCGGACATCCAGATCAGCACCGGCGCCGTGTCCGCCACCAGCCGAAATCTTTTTTCGCTCTCCCGCAGAACTTGCTCAGACTTAATCTGCCCCTCCACCAGCGCGGCCAGCACCATAAACGGCACAGCCGTGGAGATCAGAAATAGTTGCAGCCAGAGCACATTGTCAATCGGCGCACTTTCGCCGAATGGGCCACGGCCGTGCGCCGCGCCCCAGACCGACAGGAATGCAACAATCGTCCCCGCGAACCCCGCCCCCGCCGTCCCGAATCGCAACGCCGACCACAGCAAAAACGGCACCAGGAAAAACAGCAGCGCGGGCATGGTGGTCGCCCAGGGCGTTGTGAACGCCACGAAACTTAAGGTCAGGATGGCCGCTGCCAATCCGGCCGCTTCCAGGTAAGACCTGCGCGAAAGGATCGTCCCCCCGCGCTGTTGGCCCGCCCATCCCAATATCGCGGGCAGGATCGTGAAATAGCCGATCGCTTCCGAAAAAAATGATATCCGCCAACTTGTCCAATACGAGCCATGCGCGGCCAGCGCTCCGAAAATGGCCCCAATTGCCGGCGCCAGGATTCCCGCGAAAAGGGAATACTTGGTTAGCGCCTTCACACTGTTGATTCTCGGCACGCCCTTAAAAAAATAACTGAGTCCCCAGGCGGCTGTCAGGATTTCCACTACATCCGAAAACGCCAGCCAGAAGATCGAAAGGAATGGCATCCCCGTCTGCACATTGAAAATTATGAAGGACCCGATCGCGGCGGAGAGCAGCAAGGCCCACTGCCTGCGGGGCACCAGCAGCATCAGCGCCACCACCAGTACGTTTGCCGGCCAGTATGGCCAGTCCGCCTGCGGCAGGATTTCCAATTGCCCGCCTAATCGAGCCGCGATGAAGCACAGCCCGGCCACACCAGCGGCAAGGACAAGGACTCGCACTCGAGGATTGAGGCCCGCCAGATTCCAGGAATAACTTTTTTGGGTGATTTCCATGCGCTTTCTAGTACAGCTAGGGCGCGAGCTGGCGCGACACGGGGCGGTGTGGCACACGGGGCCTGCGTCCAGAATCTATCGTCTGAAACACAACCCCGCGCAGGATGCACTATACCCTATATCGAGTTTCGAATAACAGCCGAAATTATTATTCCAACAAGTCCCCGGGCCATACGTAGAACGAGCTTTAGGCTCTGTCAGCCTGCTCCCCATAACACGACTCAAATCCCACGTCTTGCCCGTGCCGCAGGTGCCCAAGCACACCCACACGCAATCCCGTCTCAACCAACTTCAATCCAATTGTCATTTGGAAAAACTATTTCTTCGCGTCCAGCTCGGCTTTGATAATCGCCTCAATCACCGGCTTCAATATTTCCTGCGTCACCTTCTGCAGCACATCCGGATTCATCTTCGCCAGCACCCGCGCCACCAGCGCATCCATATCCAGTTGCTGCATCCCCGCTGCCGGCGCAACTTCGGTCTCCGAAGCAGTCACAGGCGCCGCGTTTTCTACCTTTGCCGCGGCTTCTCCGGAGATCGGCGCGGCCTCATCCTCCGCCAACGGCGCCGCCGAATAGTGCGACACCTCTTCCGCATAACTTGGCATTTCCTGCGTGGCATTTACATCCAGCGGCACTTCCGCCGCGTAAATGGATTCGCCTTCCGCCTCGCCCGTGGAGATTTCCGGCGCTTCCACGTGCAGTGGCTCTTCCACCTTTGCGATTTCTGCAATTTCCTGGATCGAAGATTCGTGGTTCACCGGCGCAGTAGCCTGCGCAACTTCCTCAACCGGCTGCGCTGCGCGCTCTTCCACGATTTCCGTACTCGCTGGAGTGCTCAACGCTTCGGGGGTGAACTCTGCCGGTACGGCCTCTTCCTGCAAGAATCGTGCTGCCTCGGCGACGATTGGCGGCTCCGTCGCTGCCGGCGCATCCCAGGTGGCTGCCAAAAGCGACGCCTTCTTCGCTTCCAAATCCCATGCTGATTCGCTGGCCGCGGCCCAATTCCCGGGTTCCGTTGCATGTGCCGGTGCAATCGCCACCGGTTCCGCAGCCTTGGCCTCTTCCAGTAGTGCCGGCGCCGCTACCTCTGCCGCCTCGCTGAGCGCTGCGGGCGCTTCCGTCGTGGCCACAATCTTGTCTTCCACCGAACTTGCCAGTGCGGCCGCCCAAGCGTCCCCGGCAAATGGCGCCGCGACTTCGCTCGGCTTGTTTTCCAACGTGGAAACTGCCACCGCTGGCGCTTCCGCCGCTTCTGCAACCTCGGCCACTTCCGCAACCTGTGTGGTTGTCGCAGGAGTCCACCGGCGACCCGACGAAATATTAGCCGGTGAATTTCCATGGAAAGCTTCTTCTCGCCAATCTTTCGTCTTTGCCTTCCGCGAAGGCACCGCGGGCTCCGCAACTTCGTCCAGCCCGTCCGGCCGCCATCCACCGCCGAGTCCCGGCTTTTCTTCTTCTTCCTCTTCCGCAACCTCATCCGATTCCGCGCCGCCGCCCCAATTCCTGGCCGCTTCCATTTCCTCAATCGGCTTGGGCATGAACGCTGCGTCGTCTTCGGAGTCAGGCGTTTCCAGCAAATTTCCAAAGGCAACCGGTTCTGAGCCCGCCGCAATCTTTACCGCGCTTGGCGGGGCAGGGAACTCTTCGATCGGCTCCGCCTCTGCTTCGGGAATCGGTGGCGCGCTCAATGCCGCCAGCTTCGAACTCACCGCAGGCGTCAGAAGATCCTTCGCATTTCGTGCCGCGGGGACTTCCGGAACCTTCTCAACCGGCGGTTCATTCCCGATCGGAATCCCAGCGCGCGTCAGTGCCGATTTCACCATCGAAATGAGCGGATCGGGCGGCACAAAGGGCTTCTTCAGCACGCCATCCGCGCCCACTCGCTGCGCTTCTTGCTCATCCAGGGGATCAAACGCGCCAACCAGCAGAATCACGGGGATATGGGAAAGGGTCGCATCTTCCTTAACGTACCGGCAAACTTCATAGCCGTTTCGCACGGGCATGAACACGTCCGCCAGCACCAGGTCTGGCTTGATATCGGAGATTTTGCGGACCGCGGCCTCACCGTTGCCGACGGCGACGACGTCTATGCCCTGATCTTTCAGGGCCAGTCCCACCATCTTCTGAATATTGCTGTTGTCGTCCGCAACCAGAATCTTGGCCACCGAACGTCCTCCCGACACCCGAACTTGCGAATTCACTGAAACTTCCTAAGACAGTAAGATACAAAAGTTATTGGAGCACTGGGCGTCGAGGCCGTCAATGAAGAGAAACAACGGTGTGTCGGAAGCGGCTACGCCGTGTTCCAAATTCACAACCTGTCCCAATGGCCAGCCCAAGTAGCACGGGCCGCAGCATGTGCCTTCCGCTTACTCTGTGCTCTCCGTGCCCTCGGTGGTAAATTCCCTCCGATTTCATTGCAAAAACAAAAATCCCCCAAGCCGCAGCCCAGGGGATTCCATATTTCTTCAACTCTTCAACTTTTTAACTCCGCAACTTCCCCTACCAGGGAATAAGCTTCTTGATCCCCTTCTTCTTGCTGCTTGATTCCTTCTGCGAGCTATTGCTATCCGTGCTCGCCGGAGTCGTTCCCGTCGTCGAACCGGTTGTGGTTCCAGCCGCCGTACTTCCGTCCGTCTTCGTTGTATTCGTCGAATCCGCCGCCGGCGTCGCATTCGCGTCGGCCGCAGGCGCGTTGCCAGCATCCGTTGCAGTGGTCGTGGTAGTCGTACTATCCTCCGGCGCAGTCGAAGTCGAATCGTCCGCCCCCGGAGCCTTCGCAGGTGCCGGATCGCCCGGCTTTACCGTATCCACCACCGCAGGCGACTTGCTCGGCGCTCCCGAACCGCCCCCAGCCCCGCCTGAACTCGATCCCACCAGCAAGGCGTTCCCGCCACCGGAGAGTGTTTCCGTTCCCGGTGTTTCCGAGTCCGGCTGCATCTGTGGTGTACCGTGCGCTGCTGCCGTATGCATGTCCGGCATCGAGTGCATCACGCCCACCGTGCGGTGAATAATGTTCTCCTTCGGCCGCGGCGTGTTCTGCTCCGCTGTCATCCATTCCACCGCCTTGGGATCGGGCTGCGGAATCGGCTGCCCGTTGGCTTTCAGCTTATCCTTCGCCATCGGCGCGTATTTAGAGAGGGGGTAATTCCTGACGATTTTTGAGTAATAATATCCCGCCACATCTTTCCGCTCTGCCTTCGAATAAACATCGCCCAGCATCCACAGCGCTTCATCTGAGTTACTGTAAAGCGGGTAGCGCACCACCAGCGGCGCAAGCCGCCCGGCCGTCGCCCGCGGGTCGCCCTTCACGTAGTAATAGTAAGCAATCCGGAATTGCCCCTCGGCGATTACCTCTTGCACCTCGCGCAGGTGCTGCTCCGCCTTGGGAGCCAGGGGGTCCTTCGGATACTTCTGCAGGAAGGTCTGAAACTCTTCCTCCGCCATCTTAGCGTGGGTGTTGTCCCGGTCAGGCTTGTCCATCTCCTCGTAGTTGGCCATCGCCACTTGCATCTGCGCGTAGGCCGCCTCGGGCAAAAACGGGAAAAACACGATGAAGTCCTTGTAACCCGCGATCGCCTGGGTAATATTCGCCGTGCCGCCCTCCTTGAAATAGGAGTCCGCAATCGCCAGCTTTGCTTTTGCCAGGTATTCGCTGTCCGGGTAGGTGTTGATCAGCGTTTGCATCCCCAGCCGGCCAACTTCATGTTTTCCGTGCTGGATGTCGCTTAACGACTTTGTATACAGCTCTTTGTCCGGCTCAGCCGAGTTCGAGGCATCCGTGGACTGGTTCGTTGGTTTCTTCTTATGGAATATGATCTGGGCGGAGCTCTGGCTGGCCGTAACCAGCAACAGCGCACCAATGAGAAGAAGCGCTAATCGCCGCAATCCCCACCTCACTTTTTTTGACATTCTGATTTCGGGCCGCGGCTGTCGGCTGGATGCCTGCTTACCACGCCGCCGGCTAGGACCCACCCAGTATAACCTGAACGAATGGACAGGCCACCCCAAATACTTGCCCCTCCGTCCAGTACCAAGCTCCCCACCTATGATGCCCCCACCCGCTCCTCCGGTTTTCCCAGAGACACCAATTCCACCCATCGCGTCTTGCCTACGCAAACCTGCGAGATGCCTCCATCGACCACCCTCTCAACTCATTCCCCCATCCGCCCTCCGTGCCCTCTGTGTCCTCTGTGGTGAACTCTCCTCCGCTCCCAAATTTAAACGATTTGTAACATCGTCTCCGCCATGCCATAACTACAATGTTATGAAGCCCCCGTTCCAGGAGGAACGCGCCGCCGCACATGGACAAAAAGAAATTTCTCTTCGTCTCCCTCTCCAGCCTCATCGGTGACATCGCCTGGCAAGTTGTAAAAGAAGGTCACGAAGTCCGCTACTACGTCGAAAACGAAAAAGAACGCGACATCGCTGATGGTTTCGTCTCCAAGTCCACCGACTACGAAAAAGACTGCAAATGGGCCGACATCGTCGTGTTTGACGATACGCTCGGCCAGGGCGCCAAGGCCAAAGCCCTGCGCGATTCCGGCAAGCCCGTCATCGGCGGCACGCCCTATACCGACAATCTCGAGGACGATCGCTCCTTCGGCCAGGAAGAGCTCAAGAAGGCCGGCGTCACCATCATTCCTTACCAGGAATTCGATTCCTTCGATCCCGCCATCGAATTCGTAAAGAAAAATCCCGACCGCTACGTTATCAAGCCCAGCGGAGAAGCCCAGAACGTCAAGCGCCGCCTGTTCGTCGGCGAGGAAGAAAATGGCGACGACGTTATCGGGATGCTCGAAGCCTACAAACGAGCTTTCTCCGACGAAATCAAGGTCTTCCAGTTGCAGCGCCGCGTCAATGGCGTGGAAGTCGCTGTCGGCGGCTTCTTCAATGGCAAAAAATTCATCAACCCCATCAACATCAACTTCGAGCACAAAAAACTTTTTCCCGGTGAGGTCGGCCCTCCCACCGGCGAAATGGGCACCACCATGTTCTGGAGCGAGCCCAACGCGCTCTTCAACCGCACCTTGTTAAAAATGGAGCCCAAGCTCGCCGAAGAAGGTTACGTCGGCTACATCGACGTCAACTGCATCGTCAACAACAACGGCATCTATCCGCTGGAATTCACTTCGCGCTTCGGCTATCCCACCATCAGCATTCAGCAGGAAGGCATCCTTACGCCCATCAGCGATTTTTTCTGGGAACTCGCCAATGGCCTCGAGCCCAAATGGCGCACCCGCAGCGGCTTTCAAGTTGGCGTCCGCATCGTCGTTCCGCCATTTCCGTTCGACGACGAAGCCACCTTCGATTCCTTCTCCAAAAATGCTGCCATCGTCTTCAAACGGCCCAGCACCGAAGGCATCCACATCGAAGACGTAAAAATCGTCAACCAGCAGTGGCTCGTTGCCGGCACCTCCGGCGTCGTCCTCATCGTCTGCGGCCTTGGCCAAACCATGAAACAAGCCCAGGTTCAGGCTTATTCCCGCATCAAAAACATCCTCATCCCCAACATGTACTACCGCACCGACATCGGCGACCGCTGGGTGGAAGACTCCGACAAATTGCATAATTGGGGCTACCTCCGCTAGAAGGGCCCGCGTTTCCGCGCCAATCTCCCCGGCCACAATATCTTGAGGGTGCCGCACCCTTGCCCTTCAAGGGTGCGCTCTTATGATCGAGCGTCACCAACTTTTTGTCTTCTCTCTCTCCTTCCGCGATTCTCTCAGAAACAAAAAATCCCCCAGCGCCTTCCAGAGGGATTCATTCTCTTCCTCGAACTCTTAAACTTCTAAACTCTTGAACTCCTAAGCCCCCCTCAATTCGCCACCGTCAACTCCACCTCATTACTCGCCGCAACCCGCGTCCCCGCCAAAGGGGCCTGATCAATCACCGTTCCATGCGGCCACTGCGCGGCCGTCAAAAAATTCACCTTCCGGCGCAACAATCCCGGATCCAATCGCTTCAACGCTTCCAACTCCGTCAGCCCCACCACATACGGCATCACATAACTCGCCTCGCGCGGCCCCGCCGAAATCAACACATCCACCTTCGGCGTCGCCGCCAACTTGCCCGGTTTCGGATTCTGCAGCAGCACTTTGTCCGGCGGATCATCCGGCAGATTCACGGTTGAAACCTCGCCGACCTGTAATCCCTCGCGCAACAATTCAATCCGCGAGACTCGCAGCGTCCCGCCCTCCAGCGACGGGATCTCCAGTTGCTTCTGCCCCAGGCTCAAAACCACATGCGCCTGCTGCGAAACCTTCATCAACATTCCCGGCGGCGGCGTTTGCCGCACTACTTCGTTGATCGGCAAATCGCTGTACACGCGATCCGCCACCCGCAACAGCAATCCTTTCGACCGCAGCGCCTGGCTTGCCTCCGCCACATTCCGTCCCACCAGGTTCGGCATGGTGGTCTCGCGCCCGTGAATCGCGATCCGCATCGCCGTAATTGCGCTTAAAAACGCCGCCGACGCCAGAATAAACACCAGAAACGTCATCCGGCTAACCCATTCCAACCGTTCCCGTATCGTCATCCCGCCAACCCTCGTGCTCCTGATCCCCAACAAACTCCGCAACTGCACCATCTACTGTAGGGCCTGCCTTCCGAGGCGGGCCGCTTCCCATATCACAACCCCAACACTGTCATCCTGAACCCGCGCTCTTTTGCGGGTGAAGGATCTCAATCCCGCGTCTTGTCTCAATAAAAACAACAATCCCGCTTCTCCGAATCTTAATGCTTACAGCTAAAAGCTTATGACTGCCCCCTTCACTCCATCCTCTCATCCACCTCTCTCATCCAATCCTTCCCCTTCAACACCTCTCGCGGCCGCGTTCCATCCGGCGGCCCCACAATCCCATCCTTCTCCATCAAATCAATCAAATGTGCCGCGCGCCCGTACCCAATCCGCAATCTCCGCTGCAACGTGGACGTCGACGCCCTTCCCATCTCGCAGCAAATCCTTACCGCATCCTGATACAACGCATCATCCACTTCCTCGCCGCCGGCGCCACCGTCTTCTTCATGCTGCACCCGGCCGCCCTTCGCATTGCCACCGCCGCCGTTCGGCTTCCCGTCATCTTCCTTCGGCGCCTCCAGCAAGGCTTCGTTGTATTTCGCCTGCGCCTGTTGACGCCAGAAATCGCAAACGCTGGTGATCTCATCCTCGCTCACCAGCGGCCCGTGAATCCGGTGCAGTCGCGCCGATCCCGCAGGGAGATAGAGCATATCGCCCTTGCCCAGCAACGATTCCGACCCGTTCGAATCCAGAATCGTCCGCGAATCCACTTTGCTCGCAACGCGGAAAGAAATCCGGGCAGGGAAGTTCGCCTTGATCAATCCCGTAATCACGTCCACCGACGGCCTCTGCGTCGCCAAGATCAAGTGAATGCCCACCGCGCGCGCCATCTGCGCCAGCCGCGTGATGGATTCCTCCACGTTATTCGTGTCCACCATCATCAAGTCCGCCAACTCGTCAATGATGATGATCAAGTAGGGAAGCGGCTTATGCTCGCTTTCCTCCACGTTTTCGAACAGGGAAAGTGATTGCTGCTTCTGGAACGTCCGGTTGTACTGGTCAATATTCCGCACGCCCTTCTGTGCCAGCAGCTTCAGCCGGTTCTCCATCTCTCGCGTCGCATTCCGCAATACGTTGGACGCCACCTTCGGGTCCGTCACCACCGGCGCAATCAGGTGGGGAATTCCTTCGTACAAATTCAATTCCAGCCGCTTCGGATCCACCAGCACCATCTTCACGTC
The DNA here is from genome assembly GCA_963824925.1 of uncultured Acidobacteriota bacterium. Taxonomy (GTDB): domain Bacteria; phylum Acidobacteriota; class Terriglobia; order Acidiferrales; family UBA7541; genus Acidiferrum. Next base: position 129,090 of record CAWGRE010000015.1, on the reverse strand, counting down.
GTCCGGCGTCGCCTTGTATAGGATCGACATCATCAGCGAATTGATGAACACGCTCTTGCCCGTGCCCGTCGAACCCGCGATCAGCAAGTGCGGCATGGACGCCAGATCCGTCACCCGGATCCGCCCGTGCAGATCGCGCCCCATTGCCAGCGTCAATTTGCTCGGCGAATTCGCAAACTCCGGCGCTTCCACGATCTCCCGCAGCGCAATCGTCTCTCGCTTGTCGTTCGGCACTTCAATGCCAATCGTGGATTTGCCCGGAATCCGCTCAATCAGGATCGATTCCGCCTTCAGCGCCAGGCACAAATCCTCCGTCAGTCCGATAATCCGGCTGTACTTGATCCCCGCTTCCGGCTTGAACTCAAACGTCGTCACCACCGGCCCGGGATTGATCTGTGTCACACGCCCATCCACGTCAAACTCGTGGCACTTCTCCTCAATCGCCCGCGCCCGGAATTTCAGTTCGTCTTCATCCAGCTTCTGCCCGCCTTCGCCCTCGCGCAGCAAACTGATTGGCGGCAACTTGTAGTTCGCATTCCCCTTGGCAATCTTCGCGTCGGACTTCTTCGGCTTCTCGCCCTTTTCCGGACCCAGCATCAGGATTGGTGCTTTGTGCCCGGCTTCCTTCTCCTCATCCTCTTCATCCTTCTCTGCCACCGCCGCCCCAGACTTCCTTTTGAAAATGTCGCTCAGATCTTCCAGCTTGATGGACTTTCGCCTCTTCCTTCTCCGTCTTGCCCATCGGCTGCGTCACCGGTTGCCGCCCCGCGATCCGCCGCTCTTCCACCTTGCGCCGCATCTTCTCCTGGTGACGTTCGTCCATCCAGTCCTGCCACCGCGCCTGCGCCCGCTGCAGTATTCCCAGCTTCTCGATCTTTCCCAGAGGTCCCTTGTGGCTGCTCGCCCAGGCATGTGCCCCACTGAACGAAAAACTCGTGGTCATAAACAACGCCACCACAAACAGCGCAAGCGCCACCAGCACCGCACCCCAGAAATTGAATCCGCTTTGCAATCCATTCGATAGCAGCGACCCCAGCACTCCTCCCGCGGAAACCGCGCCGCGCACCTTCGGAAAATGCGAGAGAGAGAGCAGGGAAGGGAGCGACAACATCAGGAGCACATATCCGGTAAGCGTCGCAGCCGCCGAATCAATCGCCCGGCTCATGCACCACCGCCAACCCAATATCCCCAGAGCCACCGGCAACAGAAACGCCGCGAACCCAAAAATCTGGAATAGCAGGTCCGAAGAATACGCCCCCACCGGCCCCATCCAGTTTTGTGTCAGGTGTCCCTCTCCGCCCGTCGCGCTCACATTGAACGCCTCGTCGCGCGGCGAATAAGAAATCAGCGCCAAGCCAATCAATATCGCCACCACGATGCACAAAAACCCGATCAACTCATTCAACCGCTTATTTCCAGTAGGTGTCAGCACTTTCACGACGCTCTCCTAAACTCCCAAACCCGTTAACCGCAACCAAGTAGCACAGGCTACAGCCTGTTTCTCCCAAACGCATCCAAATCCATAACTGTAGGGCCTGCCTTCTGAGGCGGGCCGTCTTCGCTTCAATTTTTTGCCTGGGTAGAGACTGCCTTCGCAGATGCGCCCTACGCACCCCGCAACTCTCTGCGGAGCGGTCTTCTACTCGAGCCGGGGAAGGCTGAGTAATCGCGAACACAACAACACCGTCATGTCGCCGGGCGGGACACGGCGCTGTTGCGCCCCGCTCCAGAGGAACCCCCAAATCATAACAAACCGCAACCCGCTTACAAGCCCTTCCTAATTCCAGTTTCCAAACCCAAATGCCCTCGCGCGTCTCCTCGATCGCCCGGGGACTGGCGGATCTTTCAGATCGATCGGTACAGTTCTTGGAGACTTACATTCCAGTGGTGGGTTTGGCGGTGGCGGCGGGGCCGGAGGAGTCGGCTTTAAGCTTGGCGTAGGTTTTGGTGATGCGCTGGACGTATTTCATGGTTTCGAGATAGGGAGGCACGCGGTGGCCGTATTTGTCCACGGTGTCCGGGCCGGCGTTGTAGGCGGCGAGGGCGAGCGTGAGATTGTTTTTGTATTTGCGGAGCAGGTCGCTGAGATAGCGCGTTCCGCCTTCGATGTTTTGTTCCGGGTTGAAGGAATCCTGGACGCCGAGACGTTGCGCGGTGAGCGGCATCAACTGCATCAGGCCGCGGGCGTTTTTCGGCGAGACGGCTTTGGGATTGAAATTGGATTCGATGGCGATGACGGAATGAATCAGGTCGGGATCGAGATTATAGCGGGCCGCGGCGGCGATGATAATTTTCTGGAACGGAGTCTTTTCGCTTAACGGCGCGGTGTTTGGCTCGAAGATTTCTTCTGGTTCGATTGCGGCGATCTCGTCCACCGGGACATCAGCGAATCCACCCTGAATGTGCAAACGGTATTTATCGCCGAGAATTTCGTAGCCCGTGACGTTCAAGCGCGAGCCATTGCGCAGGAGAACATAATCGGCGCGCGCGGAAACGCTGGCGAGCAAGCACGCTGCCACAGCCAGGGCGGCGGTTAGTGCGAATTTCAGGCGCACTCGGGCGTCTCCCGCAGGGCGAAGCGCTCGATGGCGGCGGCAACGCCATCTTCATCGTTGGTATGCGTGATGTGCCAGCCGCGTGATTTCAGTTCTGGCACTGCGTTCTCCATCACCACGGGGATTCCCGCAAAGGATAGCATCTCCTCGTCATTGTGATTGTCCCCAATGGCCAGGATTTCCTGGCGCGCGATGTTGCGGAGACCTGCCCATTCGGCCAGCGTGGTGCCTTTGGAGACGGCCGGGTTGATCACATCAATCATGGAAAAATCCTTGGATTCGTAGATGGTGACGGCGAGGGCGAACTCATGGAGAAAGGGGACGCTGCGCAGGGCTTGTTCGGCTTCGCGCATGGGGCGCACCGGGCCGGAGATCATTACCTGGATGGGATCTTCGTCGAGGCAGGATTCCAGAGGGCGGGCTTCGGCCAGGAACGGCAGGTTGCGTTTGTAATAGGCCCCGCGGATGCCGTCTTCCAGGTTGATGGTTTCGAGCATCACTTGATTCGCCATGGGCCGGTCGAACACGACGGAAGCGCCTTCGCGCCATTGCTGGGTGGCTTGCAGCACGCGAAGGGCGGTCTCGCGCGAAAGAAGGTGGCGGAGATGGGTGCGGCCCTCCTTGGTGCGGACCAGCGCGCCGTTATTGACGATCATGGTGAGGGGAGATTCGATTTGCTGGGCGACGGGGAGGGCAAAATCGTAGCGGCGGCCGGTGACGAGGGCGACCTCGATGCCGCGGCGGGTGGCTTCGGCGATGGCGGCACGGTTGCGATCGGAGACGGTGAAGCGGCTGCTGAGGAGGGTGCCGTCGATGTCGAGGGCGATGAGGCGGATGGGCATGCAGATAGTTTAGCTTATGGGCGGGATACGCGGGATTGGCCAGTACACGGGTGGAGGAATAGGACCGCTGCGCGGCGGCTTGCCTGCAAGATGCAGGCGCTACCGGAGGGGAAAAATGTGTGTGCTAGACTTTCGCGCATGGCGACGCACCGGATTTATTACGACGATTCGTATGTGCAGAATTTTGAGGCGCGGGTGTTGAGCTGTTTGCCGGCTGCGCCGGTGCAGGGAAGCGCGGGCTTTCAACCGGCGTGGGAAGTGCTGCTTGACCAGTCGGCGTTTTATCCGACGTCGGGAGGACAACCGAACGATCTTGGACTGCTGGGAGAATCGGTGGTGCTGGACGTGCGCGACGATGATGGAGAGGTTGTGCACATTATTGATCGCGAAGTGAACCCGGGGGCGATCACTGGATGCGTGAACTGGCCGCGGCGATTCGATCACATGCAACAGCACACGGGACAGCATCTGCTATCGGCGATGTTTCAGGAGCGGTTTGGGCTGCCGACGGTGTCGTTTCATCTGGGCGCTGAGCTTTGCACGATTGATCTGCGCGGGCGGGAGCCTTCGCGGGATGAGCTGGTGGGGGCGCAGAGGGCGTCGAACCAGGTGATTTTCGAGGATCGGCCAGTGAGCGTGCGGTATGGAGCGGCCGAAGATCTGGCGCGGCTTGGCGTTCGCAAGCAGGTGGAGCGCGAAGGACTGCTGCGCGCCATTGAAATTGAAGGGGCGGATTTGCAGCCGTGCGGCGGGACGCATGTGAAATCCACGGGGCAAATCGGGATGATCCTGGTGCGGGGCTGCGGCAAGGTGCGGCAGGACTGGCGCGTGGAATTTGCTTGCGGAAAGCGGGCAGAGCGGCTGGCGACGGAAGACTTTGCGCGGCAACGCGTTTTGGCGGAAACACTTGCCTGCGCCATCGGAGACCTGCCGCAGACGGCGGAAAAGCTGGCGGCGGAGAGCGACGCGAACTTCAAGAGCCTGCGCGTGACGCTGCACCAATTGGCGGAGGCGCGAGCTGCGCAGATGGTTGCGGCTGCGCCGGTGAATCCGGATGGGTTGCGGGTTATTTGTGAGGTGTTGCGAGGCGTGCATCCGGACTTTCTTTTGCCGCTGGCGACGGAGATCGCCAGGAACGAGCGGGCCGTGGCGCTGCTTGTGCTTGAAGAGTCCGGGCAATTGGTGTTCGCGCAGCATCCGGCGGCGGGGAGGGATATGGCGGCGGTGCTGAAAAGTGTTTTGGCGAGTTATCCGGGCAAGGGCGGAGGCAGCAGGGATTTTGTGCGGGCGAAATTGACGGAGGCGAGTGGAGCCGGGGCGGCGATCGACGTTGCGAGGAAATTGATTGCGGGATGACGGGTGGTAGCGCCGGCATCTTGTCGGTAACCCGCCGAGCAGCGGCCTCTGGCAGATCCATCAGTGGCAGTGGCGACTTTATGCCGCTTCCCTCTTTTCTTCTTTCTCTTCTCTTTTCTCTCCGCTTCGCTTGCGTTCCACCCACCCCCCATACCAACCCACGCTTGCCGGCAAGATGCCGGCACTACCCGTGGATGTGCAAGTTGACGCTACGTAGCAATCGGATACACTTAGCAACCAGCGGAGGATGTGCGGAACATAAGAGTAAAGAGAAAACCAGACGAAGAAGGCGGCGTAAAGCGCCCCCGCCGCGGCATCACGGAAGTGGGCGACCGAAAAGATCTTTACCAAAAATTGAACCGCATGTACGACGAATGGGCGAAACACGGAAGCATCTCTTTCGACCCCGAGGAGAACCAGCAGGAGGCGGACCGAATTGGGGTGGAAGCCGTGGTTCGCGCAGGCTACTCACCGCAGGCGCTCGCCGAATTCTGGGACCGATTTACGGAGAACAAGGGAAAGACGGGTAACTGGTTCAGCGAGATGCTGCAGACCACACAGCCCAACACAAAGCGGTACCGCGAGATGACGAAAGAACTGGCGGCGCTTCCCGCGGCTTGCCGGGACGTGCAGCCGGCCGGCGCGTCCGATCGATTCAAGCAATGGCAGACGGCTGTGGTGACTTTCAAGGGCATCCGAGTCAATGACGAATTGCATAACGTGGTCTGGCAGAAGCGCCTGGAGCCGGCGCTGCAGGATGCTATCCACACGCTGAAATTCAGCCCTGACGGGAACTACGTGCTGGCGCAGGACAGCGGGAATATCTTTGTGATGAGTCACTCGCCATTTCAGACACTTTTTCGCATTAACGCGGCCGATGCTTACCCGGCACAGTTCACGCCGGACTCGGCAGAGATCGTCTTTTACGATAGTTCCTTGCGAGTGGAACGGTGGCAGATCAAGAGCCAGCAACAGGTGTCCGCGACGGAGGTGTATGTTCACCTGGCTTGCATGCAGACGCTGCTCTCGCCGGACGGGAAAACGCTGGCTTGTTACCGGAGTTCGCGCGATCTCGACCTGATTGATGTGGCTACCGGAGAACATCTGTTGGAGAAGAAGGATTTTCTGGAGGGTAAGGCAGAGTTTGAGATGGGGGTCGGCACGGCGCAATTCAGGTACACGCTGCAGTACCTGAATTTGGCATTCTCGCCGGATGGTCGGTACTTCGTTGCAGCACTGAAAAACGAGCACAACTTGATTTACGACATTGTGGCGAAGGGGGAAATCCCCGTTCCTGGCGCCATCAAACCCTATCTTGGAATGGCGTTTGCTTTTGTAACGCCGGGAAGCATCGTGGGCTACCTGGGACAACACGGAGAGAAATCGGCGATCGTGGAATTTCCGTCGGGAAAAGTGTTGCGCCCCGTGGACTTGGGCGGAGCCCGCCCGACTCGGGCAACGCATGGCGACTACATTTTGGTGCGGCCGATCCGGGATTTCGCGGTGGGGATCCTGGACGTGAACTCCAACCAGCTTGTGGGTGCGAATAAAGAATCGGCAATCGACGTCTTTGACAAGCAGTATGTTTCCGAACTCAAAAACGGGCAGATCGGTCTGTTTGGCACCGCGCCCACGCCGGTGGCCCAGGCGACCTTGCCGCGGGGCGCACTAGGGAAATTGCGCAGTTCGGCCATTTCGGAAGATTTGAATTGGCTGGCAGTTTCCGAAAAAATGCGCGGGGCGGTGTGGGCTCTGCCGACGAGCGCCCGGGTCCTGAATTTGCGGGAGTTTCAGGGTGCGTACATTGCACCACAAGGCGTGCTGTTTGCGGACTTTCCAAAGCACGATACGGCGGCGCGTTCCGTGGCGCGGATATCGTTGCCAGAACGACAATTCACAGTGGCCGTGAAATCTCCCGAGGCGAACTGGAAGCAGGATGGGGCATATCTGGTGGGCGTGCGAGCGGCCAAAAAAGCCAATGATTCGTCGGATAGCCAGGATCAGAAAGACGAGCCAGAAGCACCGAGGGAAGGATTGAACCTAAAAATTGAACTCAGCGATCTCTCGGCGGAAGTTCAACGCAATACGGTTTTCGAGGTGCACAAAATCGAATCGGGAGATCTTCTGTGGTCCGTGCCATTTCCTAAGGAGATGCCGCGCTATTACGTGCGCGCGCATCACAAGACGGTGTGCTTTATCTGGGATGCCGGTGAGGAAGCCGCAAAAAACGAATTGAAGAATCATCCGGAATGGCGGAGTCGCGTGGCGTCGGTCAGCGATATGGATCAATTGGTGGAGGTCTACGATCTGGCTACCGGCAAGCTGCAAGGTGGGTTGATCGTGAACACGGGCGCGGGGTCTTTTAGCATTGAAACCGCCTCGGCGGAGGGAGATTCGGTGGTTTTTCAGGACAACCGTGACCGAGTGATTTTATATTCCCTGTCCAGTGGAAAGGAACGTGGAAAGGCGACAGGACACCTGATGGTGTTCGCAGACGCCACCGGAGTGATCTGTCTGCAAAAAGTGCCCGGGCGGCTGGAGATTTATTCCATGGCGACGTTTGAAAAGGTTGATGAGTTTGCGTTTTCGAGTGCGATCGCAATGGCTACATTTACGGCTCAGAACCAGTTGTTTGTTTTGACGGCCGATCAGACCGGTTATTTGCTGGCGCCGGCAACCGGGGGTGGGGCGTCGGCTGCGAATAAATAGGCGGGGGCTTCAGGGATGGCAATGGGAGCGGAATAAGAGAAGGCGGCGTGAGGCTGCTCATGGAAATTCGTGGGTTGACAGGTTGAAGCCTGTGCTACTTGGGGGAGACGGAGGCCGCTGCGCGGCGGGTTGCCGGCAAGATGCCGGCGCTACCAAGAGCCTTTAGGTGGCGCGGGATTTGGATTTTAGGGCGGTTAGGGTGCGGACGATGGGGGATTGTTTGTCGAGCCACTGCTTTTCGGCTTCGAGGAGGACGCGGCGACCGAGGGCGGCGAAGAGCGCGCGGGTGGATTGAGGATGGTCGTTGGCGGTGCGGAGGAAATCCAGCATCGCGGGTGGTTGCTGTGGGCCCACGGCTAGAATGCCGAGGCCGTGGCCGTGGTGCATGTTAAAGCCGGGAAATTTGGGCGAAAGCTCGGCCCAGAGTTGGTGGACGCCGAAATCCCCGCCCATTTCCATGGTGTCGTGAAATAGAACCACGGCGCGATCGCTGAGTTTGGGCAGCCAGGTTTCATAATCCTTTTTCGCCGCATCGTAAAAGTGAAGGCCGTCGATGTGCAGAAGATCGACGGAACCGTCCGAGATCATTGGTAGAGCGTCCTCAAATTTCATGCGCAACAAACTGGAGAAGGACGCGTAGCGGCGATGCTGCACGACCACTTCCTGATAGACGGTTTCTTTGTAGTGCCCGGCGTGTGCGTCGCCGACCCAAGTGTCCACGGCGTAGCAGCGAGTGGGGAGTTTGAGTTGCTCGATTGCATGGCAGAAAGCGAAATAGGAGACGCCGCGTTGCGTGCCGAGTTCCACCAGCAGGCGAGGCTGCAGAATTTCGATGAGCAGCATGGCGAGGGGGACGTGTTCGGTCCAGCCGGATTTTTTGTGGATGTGGGTGGGGAGTTGGGAGAGGAGTTCGGAGTGGAGAGGGTTGAATTCTGCGGGCATGGGGATAGTTTACATGGGAAGGTCGGATTGAAGAGAAAGAAGGTGGCGTAAGGCGCCCCTAGAGAGGCGATTTGGCATGGAGCGGAAAATGGAGCAGGTGGGCTGGAGGCGCCCCGCGGAGGGCCCGCGCGCGGAAGGTGGGCCCTATCGGGAGTTTCGTTTGCCTGGGACTGACAGGAACCGCGCGCGGCGGATTGCCGGCAGGATGCCGGCGCTACCGTTAGAAGAAGCGGGTGCGGACGCGGTCGGGGAGTTTGGCCAAGTCGACGAGCGTTAGGAAGTCGATGGTTTTGAATTCGCGGTCGATGGCTGGGGGGCCGCAGATACGGCCGGAGATTTCGAGGTAGGCGCGGAAGAGGCGCGGCGGGCGGTCGATTTTGACGGCAGCACCCGTGGACTGGCAAGTCAGCCCCGGCTGGGGGACCGTGCGCAGCGAAGGTTCCACCAGGTATTTGTCCTTCAGCGAGTCGTACATGGCCATGCCGTAATTCTCGTCCTGCGAAGAGATCGAGCTGCAGCCGAGCAGGTAGCGTGACTCGTGGCGCATCGAATAGACGGCGATGCCTTTCCAGAGGGCGTGCAGAACCATGATGTTGCGGAAATCCACGTGAACGCAGGCGCGGCCAAGCTCCAGGACTTGTTTCCGGATGGGCGCGTAGACGGAGAAATCGAAGATCTGGTTGCCGTAATAGCCCAGATTGCGGCGGGCAACTTCCCCGGTTTGCAGGCGGTAGGTGCCGACCAGTTTGCCGGTTTCCAGGTCACTGACCATCAGGTGGTCGCAGAAATGGTCGAATGGGTCGATATCGAGACGGTCGCGGACGGAAGTGGAAAGGCCTTCGCCTAATTCCAGGTTAAAAACGTCGTAGCGGAGGCGCTGACACTCGGTCAGGTGCTCGGGAGTCTGGGCAAGGCTAACGCGAAAAAGCGAAGTTTCGGCTAAGAGTGGATCGCTCGTTACCGTTTTCACAGTTGACCTCTGGCTGCACTCAGTGTGGCGTGCCGCAAGTTTCGGAAATGTTTCAAATAGATGATATTCCCGTTCAGGCTGTGTATTGATACGTAACGAAATGGCCGCACCTCTAATTTTACCCAGAACGCACCAGAAAAGAAACCGTGGGAGAGGGGGTGCGGTGGAAATCGTCAGGGGGGAGGGATTGGGAAAACGGAGTTCTAGGGGCCTAGCAGGATGTGCTCAGGCTTGCGAACGCGGGAATTTTGGTCCAATCTTGCCGCGAACAATGATGCGGCATAGACATTTGGTGCTGTTGTTGATCGGGGTTGTTTGCAGTGATCGGGTTGCGGCGCAAACGGAAGCCACGCCGGCGCCGGGAAATTCCACGACAAAAGAAAACGCTACGCCGCAGGCGAATCCATGGGACTTCAACGCGAGCATCAGCGGGTATCTGGTTCCCCACGGGCAGTCGTACGCCTCGCCGACATTTACGGCCGACCGTGACACGTTGCACCTGGAGGCGCGGTACAACAGCGAGGCACAGCGCACAGGTTCGCTGTGGGGCGGGTACAACCTGAGTTGGGGGAAGAAGCTGGTGCTGGACGTAACGCCGATGATCGGCGGAGTCTTCGGCGATCTGAATGGAATCGCGCCTGGCTTGGAATTCACGGGGACCTACAAAAAGATCCAGCTCTACAGCGCGAACGAATACATTTTCGATACCACGACGAAGAGCGGAAACTTCTTTTATACCTGGACGCAGCTGACGTATACGCCGGTGAAGTGGTTTACGTTCGGGTATGTCTTGCAGCGGACGAAGGCGTATCACTCGCCGCATGATATCGAGCGCGGGCTGCTGGTGGGGCTCATTCGGAAGAAAATCACTTTTACCACGCAGGTTTTCAATCTGGGTCAGACGGATCCGACGGCCGTGCTTTCCCTGGGGTACAGTTTTTAGTGCGGGATTTGAAGTTCTGGGTTTGCTCAAGGAAACGCGGAATCACGTATTCCGGCCGGCACAATCATCATTGGAAATGAAAAAAAGAGGGAACTGGCAGGAGTTCCCTCTTTCGACCTGGGGCTGGGAAAGTGGAGCGATGCTGGTTAACGAGCCATCTGCGCGGCTACGATGACGGTCTCTTCCTGCTGATGGTTCTTTGCAAGGAGAGTTTCGGCGCGGCTCTTAGAGAATTGGCGTCCAGTGTCAGAGCCAGCGATCCAAAGCTGGTAGAGATACCAGGTGTCGCCCATGCGGTGAAAAACTAGCTTAGTTTCCTGCGATGTGCCGGGAATACTGCAGGGAATCGTAGGAGTGAAGCGGCTGGAATTGTCTTGCGTGTTGCTGATGCGCAGGACGGTGTTTAGATTCGAGGCTTCCTTGAGAGTGTATTCGCCGGCGGGATAGGCGCGGTCGCCAACGACAAAGTTAAACGGGATGTCGGCCTTGGCGCCGTACTGCTGCGCTTGGGTGGATGCGGCCATCACCAGAACGGTTAAACCGAACAGGATTGCTCGAAGAGATTTCATAATGCCTCCTTCAAAACTAGAACCTGAAGGAGCGGTCCGGGATGTGATATCCGCTCCCTGTTTTTCTAACTGCTCACGCGGTTTAAGAATGCATGGCTGGGGCCATTGCGGAACTTTGCCGGTGGCCATTTCAGATCGCGGAAGTATCCGGTTGAGTCCACAGCGATTAGCGCGAGAAACACGGAACCGTGCGCGCTGGCCGGCAAACTTGAGGTGCTTGCAGTAAAGGTGGATTGGGCTATCCGGTTGGAATGTTCTGGTGTTGTATTCACGCACAAAAAAAGAGCTTGCGGTAGGATTGCGAGGAGACTGAACGCGAGGTTGCTGAAGACGGGCGGCTTATTGCGAGTGGAATCCTGCCATTTTCGGGATAAGGCGAGGCCTGGCGAATTCACGTATCGGATAGCTAGCTATCCCTTTGGATAGCGAGTTTTGGGGGGGCGAAAGCAGGACGGGAGCGAGCATAAGGGGCAAGTGTGTGGAAAAAGGAGGTTTGGGACCCTGCGCTATTGGAAGAAATAACAATGGCGACTCGCGCTGGTGGGTGAAACTATAAGAAGGAGCAATGGTGCCGGGGTTTCTCCCAGTCAGGGGAGGGACCGGGCACGGGGCCGGACTTCATTTCGGGAGAGAGGGGTACCACGCACATGTTCAACCCACTTCGTTGGTGTGTACGGGGCACAGTAGCTTTGGCGATCGTGGCTTTAGCGCTCGTCGGGACCAATGTCAGGGCTCAGCAATCGGAGGAGTTTGATAACTACAAGCTGAAGATTGACGCGGCCTGGTTTTACTCCAACCCTACCGGCACGGTTAGGGCGCAAAGCGATACGGAGCCAGTTGACTTCCATCGCGACCTGGAATTCGGGAGCTACTCCACGTTTGCTGGCAAGATCGACTGGAAATTCACGCATAAAAACCATTTTTACGTGGTGATCATCCCGCTGTGGTCCTCGCAAACGGCAACGCTGAGCCGCGACATTGTGTGGAATGGCAATCCCATTCACGTTGGTGCGGTGGTGCAGAGCGAACTGCATTCGGTGGAGGCTGCGCCGGGATATCAATATGACATCATCCGGCGGAGACGCGGACACCTTGGCATCGCCGTGCAGATTGACCTGTTTAACAGCACCGCGAAAATCTCCGCTGCGGCGCAAGTTACGGGCGATGGCACGCAGCAGGCGGCAGTTTCCTCCAGCAAGTCGCTGCTGGCGCCGCTTCCTGTGGCAGGGCCGGAATTCCGGTTGTACCTGACAAAATCGCCGCGCTTATATATCGACGGAAATGTATATGGAATGTATTTCTTTGGCTATGGCAACTTCATTTCGTCGGCCGGCGATATCGGTTATACGGTCAGCAAGCATGTCTCGCTCAACGCGGGTTACGCGCTGGGATCACGCCTGAATGTGAATGGCACATCTTCCCGGATCGCTCTAGATTTGGCGCAGAAGGGACCGCTGGTGGGGCTGGAATTTTCGTTTTAGATCTGCTGCGCGCTTTCGGCGCGGTGAGATTTGCGAAAGCGGATCGTAGGATGGGCAGGTTTGACCTGCAGGAGCGGAGGCTGGGCCTCCGCAGTTCAAATGTGGGTGCGAGGCAGAACCCGGCGGCTGCTTTGAATCGAGAGTAGGTCTAATGTGTGCGCGGGCGCGTTCTGGCGTCACTCGAATCCTGATTTTGGGCATGCTGATTGCTCAATGCTGTCGCGCGCAAGAGATCGATTCGCCCAAACCCCAGGGTCCCGAAACAGAGCAAAGAAATAAATGTGAATTGGCTGTATGGAGCGTTTGTGCCCAAGGATGTTCCGCTGGTGGCACTGACCGGGCGGCAGCGTTTCCGGCTGTATCTGGCGCAGTCGTTCACCACGCCGGGAATCTACATCAAGTCCACGTTGTTTTCGCTTAGTGCGCAAGCGGGCAATTCTCCACCGGAATGGGGAGACGGATTCGCCGGATATGGGCGCCGGTGGGGCTCGCGGTATGGCCAATCGCTGATTCAAAACACACTGTCGAGCACGGGGAACGCGCTTCTGGGATACGAGCCACGGTATGACCGATGCCGTTGCGCGGGATTTTGGCCGCGGACGGGACATGCGTTCCTGCGGAACTTCGTCACCTACAATCGAACGGAGAAGGAACTGCGGCCGCAAATTGCGCTCTATGCCGCCGCCTTGGGCTCCGGGGCGATTTCCACGGTATGGTATCCGAGCAAAACGGACCCCTGGGTGGAAGGGTACCAAGCGATGATCCTGCAGGCTGGCTGGGGGCTGGCGAGCAATTGGGTGGGCGAATTCGCACCCGAAATCGAGCGAATCGTGAAACGCAAAAAAGCCAGCGGCCAGCCGTGAGGAACTGGCGGGGCGATATTGATTGAAATTCATGGCAAAGCCCATTTGGTTTCCTGCGATCTGGCCGGCACGACCAATTGATTTAGTTTAGGAGGTTGCCGGGGGCAAACGGCGGGTGTACGCTTCACGCAATCTATCCGCGCGTCTGGAAGGAGGATTCCATGGCGCATTCTAGATACGGCCCGGTTATCCTGCAGCTTGCGATCCTTTTGGCAATTCTGGCGCCAGTCGGGACGGCACAGAAGCCTCCGAGCCCGCCACCGACGCCCCCGCCGTCCGCACCCTCGAGCGGTCCTACCAATTTTCCGATTCGGGGCACGAATCCAATTGATTCGACAGATCAGTTTGTCCTGTTCCTTCGAGGACGCGTCGCAACAAACGACAGCACGCCCATCCCGAACGACATGGTGGTGGAGCGGGTTTGCAACAATAAGGTGCGTCAACAGGCGTACGCCGCTTCCCGGGGCGATTTCAGCATGCAATTGGGATCGACGACCGATGCTTTCCTGGACGCAACTGCCGAGCCTACTTGGCAAACTGGCGTGGCCGGCAAAGACTCGACCATGGGAATTCCACGACGCGAATTGAATAATTGTGAGATTCGGGCAAGAGCTCCCGGTTTTCGTGATGGCGTGATCAACCTCGATGGCCTTGATACGGCGGAGAGCAACATAGACGTGGGCGTGATCGTTGTGGTGAGAAGTATAAAAACAAAAGGCGCGACGCTGAGCGCCACTCCGTATATGGCGCCGAAAGAAGCGAGAAAGGCGTACGAAAACGGCCTGGCAGCCGAGAAAAAATCCAACCTTCCCGGTGCACGCAAGTATTTTGAAGCCGCAGTGGCGATTTACCCCAACTATGCGAGCGCGTGGTATCAATTGGGCCACATTTTGCAAGCGCAAAACGAAAAGGATTCCGCCCGGTCGGCGTTTACGCAGGCCACAACCATCGATAAACGATTCCTGCCACCGTATCTTTCGCTGGCGACGATGGCCTATGAAGACCAGGATTGGAACACGCTTCTGGCGCTTACGGATCACATCCTGGCTCTCGATCCATTGAATCAAACGGCTGCGACGGGCGTGATCGTGGATCTGGATACCGTGAACTGCGCAGATGCTTATTTCTACAATGCGGCCGCGAATTATCATCTCAAGAAATTCGGGGCAGCCGAAAAGAGCGCACTCAAGGCGGAACGCATTGCACTGCCCGCAAATTTTCCAGAGGTCCATCTGTTGCTGGCTGCGATTTACGTGCAGAAGAACGACAGCTCATCCGCGATCTCAGAGTTGAAAAATTACCTGGAGTTGGCGCCTCATGCCACGAACGCGGGGCAAGTGCGGTCCAAGCTGGCGGAATTGGAAAAGCAAAGTGAGTCCGTGCCGGTCAAGGCGCCACCCGAGCACATGTGAGTTCTGGAGGACCACCAATCGCGACTGTGCAACTGCTTTGAGTGCCGTTTGGCTTATACTTCCCCGTACCTTAGTGGGGAGGAGCCTTACATGAGCGGGTTTGGCACACGACGCAATTTTTTTGAGCGAATTAATCTAGCTGTCGCTGGATTTGCATTTACCCGAGTGCTTCCGTTCCAGACGGGCATCGCAGCCGCAGGCGTGCCCCGGTTCCGGAAGCGGTGGATTACTACGACAAACTTGGAGTCACCAAGACCATCAATGCGGCGGGCACGTATACCTATCTGACCGGATGTACGATGCCGCCTTCGGTTCAGGCGGCGGTGGCGCTGGCGGCGAAACATCCGGTATATCTTGCGGATCTGCAGAAAGCGGCGGGCGAATACCTGGCGCGTCAATTGCGATGCGAGGCGGCGATGGTCACGGCTGGTGCGGCTTCGGCGGTGACACTGGGCACAGCGGCGTGCATGACGCTAGCGAACGGAGCAGGCGCGAGCCATGCAATGCCGACCGAGATGAATGGTCTGAAGAACGAGGTGATTGTTCAAAAGGCGCACCGCTACGATTACGATCACGCGATGCGCAATTGCGGAATTCGTTTCGTGGACGTGGAGACGATGAAGGATTATGAGGCGGCTTTCACGCCCAATACCGTGATGTGTTTCTTCTACAACGCGGCCGATGGAGGCCAAATCGGCAGGGAAGACTGGATTCGCGTGGCCCACGCGCACGGAATTCCTTGCTTGAATGATGCGGCTGCGGACGTGCCGCCGATTTCGAATTTGTGGAATTACACGCACATGGGATTCGACCTGGTGGCTTTCTCCGGCGGCAAAGGCATCCGGGGTCCACAAAATGCCGGGCTGCTGCTGGGGAAAACGAACCTGATTGCCGCGGCAACGAACAACAACAACCCGAATGACGATGTTGTTGGGAGGGGGATGAAGGTCGCGAAAGAACAAATCGTGGGAATGGTGGCGGCGGTGGATTGGTTTCTGAGTCAGTCAGACGCGGGGTTTGAGGCTGAGTTCCGCCAGCGCGCTGAGCTCATCGCCGCGGCGCTCAAAGACATCCCAACCCTGAAATCGGAAATATTCATACCGCCGGTTGCGAATCACGTGCCGCACTTGCTGATTCGCTATGACCAGCAACGCGTGAAAATCTCGCCCAAGGAAGTCTCGAAACAATTGCATGCGGGCACTCCGAGCATTGAACTGAATCCTGCCACCGGCACAACGGAGGCGAGCGCAGGCATTCCGAAGGATCCCAACAAAATTGTGGTGGGGGTCTGGATGCTGGAACCCGGCGAGGATGCGATCGTAGCCCGCCGCCTTCGCGAGGTCTTGACCCAGGCCGCCAGCAGTTAGCCGCGAATTAGAGCGTGAAGTTGACGCGCATGCGTTGGTCCGCCCGCGGCTTGATTGGCTTCTGAATTGGCCAAATTTTAACTCACGTTAGGCGCTGAGAATAAACCGTTCGCGCCCCAAGTGTATTAAGATGCTCCAAGACTTGCAGGCCTCCGTGGCTATTTTGGCAAGCGGACAAAAATTGGGAGAAATACTATGAAGTTCAAATGGGCGGGGGCAGTGGGATTGGCGGGGGCGTTTATTGCAGGCATGCTGGTGGCGACGGCCTTGGGCGGAGCAAGCGCAACGGCCGATGGGAAGGCGCAGGGGCAGCAAGTCGCCTTGCAGCGGGTCCTCAGCCCGACGGTGACGGACGAGGAAATTGCCTTGCTGCGAAAAAATGTGCGTGAAGTAAAAATGCAGGTGATTGGGCAGAATATGTCGCTCTCCGATTCAGAAGGTGAGAAGTTCTGGCCCATTTACAAACACTATGCGGACGACTTGCATGAAGTGAACAACGCGAAGTATACGCTGTTGAAACAATATGCGGAGACATGGGGAACGATGACGGATCAGGATGCGCTGATCTATGTGCGGCGATGGATGGAAGTGGACGCGGAAGCGCAGGCATTGCGGCTGAAGTATGTGTCGCCGGTGATGCGCGTGTTGCCGGGGAAGAAGGCCGCGACGTTTTTCCAATTGGATCGGCGGCTCTCCATGCTCGTCGATTTACAATTGTTCTCACAGATTCCGTTGGCGCACGTGAAGGAAGACGACAAACACTAACGAGTAATCAGCGGCCCGTCGCCTCGATACATCATTACTATTGCTTGAGAGCGCCCGAGTTGACGCCAAGTGACCAACTGGATGTTTTGCTCTTTCAGCAATTGGCGGAATTCCTGGCTGGTAAAGAAATCGAAATCGCGCTGGCGCCAGGCTGCGCCCCAGGTGGCGCGCTCGCGCGTGGCGGCCTTCATTTCGTCATTATCGTACGCCAGATGAATGACGAATTCGGTTATCCCCGGTTGAAGAGTTTTGAGCGCTGTTTTGTAGAAGTCCGCCCATTTTTCCGGCGGCACACCGGGTTCAATCGTGACGGTGTGATCGATTACGATGTCGCCGCGTGAAAGGCTGGGTTCCAGGTACGGATACTGCGCGAACCAGTCTCGAGTGACAAAAATCGGAAGTCCGTAGGCGTGGCCGATACGTAGAAATACTTCAAAGAGATCTTTGCCGCTTTCGATAAGACGATATTGGTGAGAGTCAAGATGCGTGGGGCGGATGCCCATCGCGTAGGCGCGGTCAATCTGCGCTCGCAACTCCAATTCCGCGTCCTTGGGATCGATTTGCGTGCCCTGCGGCCAATCGTGCCGAAAGTAGCCGTTCTCGTCCACCAGGCTGGGGACATTGTCTTTCGATGCTACCGGTCCCCAGCGATAGTAGACTCGCTCGCTGGTCAGCGTGAGGTGCAGGCCAAAATCAATTTCGGGATGCGCCTTGGCGTAATCGGCAATTTCTGGAAACCAGGGGCAGGGAACCATGATGCTTGCGGAGTTGACGAGGCCGGAGTCGAGACCCTTAATCGTGGCTGCATTCACCGAATGGGTCACGCCGACGTCGTCCGCGTGAATGATCACAAGTTTGGCATCGCGGGGGAAGCCGAGCCGTTCCTGTAGAGATCTTCCGGCGTCCTGGGCATGAGCATCCAGAAGCGCGCCTCCAAGAAAAATTAAGAGCATGGCTAAGATGCGTTTCCAGTTCATCGGCGGCATTTCTCCATCCCGGGCATTTTCCGGGATCACTTTTTATAACACGACTGCAAGCAGCTCGCGGGAAATTGGAGAAGCAGGCAGATTGCCGGCGGCGCCAATTTGAATGGAAAAGGGATTTTATTGTGGAATGGTTGGAGAAGTGATTCGTTGCTTGTTATCCACGGCGAACAGCAGATAGTCGCTGAACGTAATGCGCTCGTGGAAGCGCTTTTCTTTTCGTTCGCAAAGCAGATCCGCAGTCTGCGGTAGCCAGATGTCGATTCCCTGGCTTTGAAAATGGATGGGGCCGTATTCCGTGGAGGTGTGGTCCACGGCAAGCTGAATTTCTGGGATGGGTTTGATGAGATCCGCTTCCAGTTTAACGATTTGAAAATTGTCCACCAAAAACCAGGCCTGGCCTTTTAGACCGAGGCCATAGGCAGGTCCGGTCGCGCCTAGCCGGTAGGATCGAATGCGGTTCGGCTTGTCTTCCCGCTGCTGAAAACTCAGTTGGTAGACGGGCTTCCCATTCAAGGTGGTCGGGCCTTCACAATTCATGGTGAAATCGCCCGCGTAATAGGGGTGGAAGATCAGCAGCAGGGCCGGCAAACCTTTGGTTACTACATCTCCGGAGGCCAAACCCGATGAGGACCGGCTATTTTGGAATTCGTCGACGGAAAGCGCTCCGGGGATGGATTCCTCGATCGAGACGATGTAGTCGTATTCCCGGCTGCCCGACCGGGTCATCTGGCCCGATTTATTGAAGGATTCGTGAACCAATACTTCGGTGGCGGTGAATTTCTTCACGTTTTCAACAAATTCCTGAATTCTGTGCTCGACCTGCGGGAGAACTTCGTCGAGATTGCATCCCTGGGAGACGTCCGCGGCACGTGGAATGGCGCGATTTACATCGTCAGTGGTGCTTTTACTGGCGGCCGGTGTTGCGCCTATAGCCGCTGTTTCAGGCTGTGAATGTTTCTGCGCGGTGGGAGCGGAAGCCGTCGCCGGAGTCGCAGCAATCGCGTTGACAACAGGATCGCCCGGGCGAGCGTCGGCCTTTTCCAATTGCGACAAAATTTGGGTGATCGCGGCCATGTCTCCGGGATCGCTGACGAATTTCAAATATTCCTGGAGTTGCGCAATTTCATTGGCGCGGTCGCCTTTTGCCTCATAAATTTGCGCCAGCACAAAGTGCACCCGGGGCTCTGTGTTATTTTTATCGATCTCCAGAGCGCGCAAACCGCTTTTTTCCGCGGCGTCCAGTTTGCCGGTGCGCAGATTGGCAGCGGCATTGTATTCGTAGGCGATGGGATTGCTGCCGGGATTGATTTCGAGCGCGCGGTTGCTCAGCAGGAGCACGTCGTTCCAAGCCTTTTCCCGCACAGCCAGGTCTGCCAGGCAGAGATACGCCGGGACAAAGTTCGGTTCAACGGTGGAACCCTGCGAACACGCACCGCGAGCCGCTTCGCTTTGGTTCTGTGTGGCCAGTAATTGCCCCAGCGTGACCCAGGCGGCGGAATATTTTGGATAGACCTGCACAGCTTTGCGCAGGTGTTTCTCCGCCCCATCTAATTTCTTCTCGCGGAGGGCGTCGCAGGCATCGAAATATTCTCGTTTGGCCTTTCCAGGCACCTGCAGGGCTGTGGCCGACACCGGGCTGCTGCGGACCTGAGTTAACGGCGGCAGTAAACAGGTATCCCCGTTCGCGGCGGGCTTTTGCGTTGCTGACGGGTCATTTAGTGCGTCCCGAAGCAGCACTCGATCCATCTGATACTTGTAAGGCTGCGGATTTATGCTTTCGGCCACCGTCGATCCCAGGGACTGACCGGCCGCCGGGGAAATGCACAAGCTCAGCGAAACAAGACTGAGGAGGATCAAAGCGAGACATGTGGAGAATCGGCGCAACTTCAGAAGCACTGGAATTTCGTTGCGGGGAAGAAGTTTTTGAGGGACCGGAATATGCATGGCAGCCCTCCGAGCACAAGCTATGTGACCCGCATGTTAGCGCCGTTCGCCGCCGGCTCCAAGCTTTTTGCGGCGTCTCCGAAGGACTCCGGGGCCAGTGCAGGTAAATGTGTGTTGGCCCGAAGTGTGCACTTTTGGGCAGATTTTGGGAATGCCTTGTCGTACGGTTGCGTATGGATCAAAAGACGCAAGTAGATAACCCTCAGCCATCTTCGCCCCAGGCAAAACTCAAGAAAGCGTTCGACGAGGTGTCTTATTCTTTCGAGAAAATCATTGGGGAAGTCCGCGGCGACTCGAATCTTGTGGTTGCCAAGCAAGCGGTCAATCAGCTGCAGATCTCGCTCAACCAGTTTGAGAACCTCCTGAAGGAGGGTGGATTCAGCGTAGATTCCTGCGACGCGATTAAATATCTTTATCAGGAGATCGAGCACCCGCTTACTGAACTCCGAAGATATTTTATGAAAGAGCCATCGGAAATCCTGACGGATAAGGCCGGAGTGGTCTACGTGAACGCTTTGAAGGGATCGTTTCGCAGATTGATTGATATCGCGGACGAAATGGATGAGGGACATTCGTCCATTGCCAAGGCGGCGTTGTGAGTTTGCGTGTTAGATGAGTAGCGGATGACGAGCAGTGCAAATTTTAAACTTGACACTTCCATCTGTAAAGTTAGAATTCGTCACGATATAACCCCATAAAACTGGACTTGGAGCTACACCCGATGAGTCGATTCGTATTCCTCCCTTTGGCTTTGCTTGCACTCGCTGTCGCGGCACCTTCCGCTAAGGCGGATGGCGTAGCTGTACAGAACTTTATTTACAGTTACGCTTGCGATGATATTTTGGTTGACGTCACTTTCGTCACGGAACCTATTCCTGCGCCGACTAGGCAGACGTTCATTCCTGCCTCCGAGCTTGCATCCTACTCGGTAAGTGTAACTGGAGAGGGCAATTACCGCGGCCTGTACGGGTTGATTTTGAACCTGTATAACGTTGGCGATATCGAACTTAAGCTCAATGTCGCATTCGGTTTTCAACTCGGAGACGAGTTTGATCAGGCTGATTTCAGCCATCCCGGCACATACATAGGGAATTTCGGGACTCTGAAAGTAAGTGAGACCCCAGGGGCAATGCCGGAACCCAGCACGTTCGCCTTTATAACAGCCGGGCTAGTCGGCGTGGTGTTTCTGAAGCGACGGCTATAAGGTAGGCCTGATCGAATTGTACGCAAATTTGGCGACAGTGCGGCGTCACTTGCTAGGGACGGGCTTCGTAGACGATGTTGAATGGAGTTTCGGTGGCGCGGCGGAAGCGGGTGAATCCTGCGGAGGTGACCACGCTACGGATACGCTTCTCTCCGGATTGCGCGCCAAGGCAGAGGCCCACTTCCTGCGAGCGGGAGCAGGGCGTGCACAAGAGCGTTGAAAAGGAATAATAGACTCTGCCAACCGGGTTTAGATTATCTTTGAGCTCATCGTTGGCGAATGGCTCGACGATCATCCAGGTGCCGTCTTTGGCCAGCGATTGATGGACGTGCCGGGCCGCTCCGGCCGGGTCGCCCATGTCGTGGAGACAATCGAAAACCGCCACGAAATCGTAATCCTTTCCGGGATATTCCTTGGCCTTGGCGACTTCAAACGTAGTGCGGCCCCCGACGCCTTCGCGGGCGGCAGTTTCGCGCGCTCCTTCAATTGACTTATCGTGGTAATCGAATCCGAAGAAATGGGAATTCGGGAAGGCTTTGGCCATGAGAATGGTCGAGGCGCCTTTGCCACAGCCGACG
Organism: uncultured Acidobacteriota bacterium; assembly: GCA_963824925.1. Taxonomy (GTDB): domain Bacteria; phylum Acidobacteriota; class Terriglobia; order Acidiferrales; family UBA7541; genus Acidiferrum. The sequence continues at coordinate 107,604 of CAWGRE010000015.1, read as the reverse complement.
TCGGCGACGCGCGCGCCCTTTTCGAGCTTCGCCTTGACGTCATGCAGCGAGGGAATCCAGGTGGTGGCAAGATTTGCCGCATAACCGGGGCGGAAGAATTTCTCGCAGCCGTGGAAGACACCGTCGTCATGTTCGTGCCAGCCCATGCCGGCGCCGGAGCGGAATGATTCGGCAATTCGCGGGACCGCGGCAAGCGAACCCAGGGCGAGTTGGAAGGCGCCGGGGAGGTACGCGGGGGAATCTTCGTTCGCAAGCGTGAACGCCTGCTCTTCGGTCAGATAGAAGGTTTCGGTTTTCTCGTCATAGGTGACGTAGCCGCCAGCGGCTTGAGAAGAGAACCACTCGCGAACGTAACGCTCATCGGTGCCGGTTTTGGCCGCGAGTTGTGCCGAGGTTAGCGGTTGCACGGCCAAGGCCTTGTACAGGCCAAGCTTGTCGCCGATCACTACCATGCCTGCGTGCACTGCCGCGCCAAGGTCGCCAACAAATTGACCGAGAAAGGTGTTTAGTTTTGCCATGTCAACGCTCATGAAATTCCTCCCAAGATGAGTTAGGTATGAATCGTGAGGGCGGGGCCGAGGTCCTGCTGGTCCAGCAAATAGAAACCATCGGGGATGAAACAAACAGGCGAATACGGGTATGGACGCAGTTCAATAAGGAAACGACCCGCAAAAAGCACCTCCGCCGTGATTGGCCGGAGTATGGAAGCTGGGAAATTAAAAGTCAACGATGGGTCTCGTCAAATTCATTTGATTGTTTAGGGGGATCTCGAGACATCTGGTTTACCAGTATTTTAAAGCGACAGAAGTGGTTCCCTATGTGGAGGACTTGCCGAATGAGAATGACAGGGTAAGATTGCCCGGGGGGAGAGCGCGGCCACTACTATGAACAAGGATGATATTCAGCTGCTTTTCGAATATGACCGTTGGGCTAACAATCGGGTATTGCAGGCAAGCTCCGTTCTTGCGGCGGAGAAGTTTACACGCGACCTGGGCGGCAGTTTGCGCTCGGTGCGCGAAACGCTGCTGCACATCATTGGCAGCGAGTGGGCCTGGTTAACGTATTGGAAGGAAGCGTCTCCGACTGCCGCGTTCCTCAATGAATTGTGGCCGCGGGCCGACGCGCTGTTTGCGCCGGATGCGGTGCCGGAGTTCGCCGGGGTGCAGTTGAAGTGGACGGAAGTTGAAAGGGAACAAGTGGAATTTGTAAATCGCGTAGAAGAAGAATCGTTGCGAAGGATGCTCCCAGTTCTCGGAACGCACCTCAGTCTGGGGCACCTGATGCAGCATCTGGCGAACCATTCCAGTTACCATCGTGGGCAGATCGCGCTGATGATGCGGCAGTTGACGGACGAGCCAGTGGCTACGGATTTTGCGCTGTTTTTGATGGAGAGGCGATGAGAGGTGAGTCCGGGACGGTCGGCAGCCATGAAGTAATTGTCGAGATCTCGTAGCCACTCGGAAAGCGGGTTAATTCCCGTAAATGTGGCGTCGATCGTTCCAGTTATTTGAAAAGCCCTCTCCGTTTTAACCTTGCCCAAATAGTGTTGGAGTCTCCACTGATTTAGGCCGAAGGGGAACCGCCGCGCCTTGCCTGGGGTACCTGCTCCCTAGTCGGCGGAAAACCCATCTGGCATCGCAACCAGCTGTAAGTCTACGCTTCCAGATGGCTCGACATACGGATTTAGGCCGACGCGGTCTGTTCTGCCAAGAAAATACATGAAGAGAGTTTCGTGACTTGGTTGGTCCTCGGCTTGAATTGGCGTTCGATAACAGACGCATCCCACCAGTACGAAACCGATTTTCCCCTTGAGACCCTCGACGTTGTTCCTCGCCACGTCTAGAACCTGATTCATCGGGGTTCCGACACTATGCGTCTCAATAAATGACTCGTTTGGAAAGAGGTAGTAGCCTGCGAGCATTTGTCGGTTCGGATGACGATTTGCGTCACACCATTCCGAGCGACGTTTCAGCGCCCCACGATATCCGCCAACTGCGTCTAGGGGCAGTATGTCTGTCCAAGCGAGGATATTGAGCGCGACCGTATTCCCCGTGTTCTCCAAATCGAGCCGAACAGACGCGCCAGCAACCGCGCCTGCTTGGACTGGGCTATTGAAAACGAGTGGAGAGACTAGGGTGGGTTTTACTTTTATCCAGGGCCGTTCGCTCACTTCTATCTGCAATGCGGCAGTTTTTGCAGTCTCTTCCGCTGCCTTCGCGCTTCGGTCAGCTAGTGCATTCGCGCGGTCGCTCTTTTTGTCTGGGCGTCAAGCGCCGCCGCCGCGTCTACTCGCTGGCGCTCCGCTTCAATGACGGCATCTTTGCGGGCTTGCTCTGCAGCGGCAAGAGCAGCAGCCGATGACGTGTTTGCGTCGATTCGGGCATGATCAGTGACATCCGCTGCCCGTTCGGCCGACTTCCACTGCATGTAAGTAAAGAGCAGCGCAATCAGGGAGACAGGTAAAGCGGCGAAGGCAAGCCTGACCATCCATCTTTCGCGGTCTGCCTCGGTCATAGCCACGCAGCGTCTACCTGAAGCTATAATATCACGTATCCCAAAAAACCTGGGGCTCCCAGGATCTATTCCCCGTTCGCTATACTTTGAACGCACGCTTGCACTCCGAGCGTGCTTTAACAGCTTCTGCGGGAATTGAAGCTTTTGGTGGGCGAAAATGGAGATTAATTATCGACCCACCCAGTCGGCACCGCGAGGTAGTTGATTTAGATGGGCAAATCAGAAATTGGTGGACGTGACAGGGATCGAACCTGCGACCTCGTCGTTGCGAACGACGCGCTCTCCCAGCTGAGCTACACGCCCACGAATGGTGACGTTTTGAATTTTAGCAGAGGAGTGGGGGAGAAGCCAAACGGGAGGGAATGGGATTGGGCGGGGATGCGTGGCGGGGAGGGGATTTTGGGGCCGCTGCGCGGTACGGGGAAGGGATGGGAGGCCGATCTGAAGTTCGGCCACTACGTTCGGAGGGGCCGCTGCGCGGCGAATTGCCGGCTGTTCCTTCGTCAGGGCAAGCTGGATGCCGGCGCTACGGTCAAAGGCGCCCGCCTCGGAAGGCGGCCGCTACAGGGAATTGGTGGCGCCGGCGGAGGGCCGGCCGAGGCTGGTTAGGGTTGATCGGGGCCGGCGCCGCTGCGCTGGGCTACGATTTTGCGGGCGTTTTCGTAGAGGGCGCGGGCTTGCGGGACGGCTTCGATGGCCTTGAGGACCTGTGGGTCCGTGGCGAGCAGAACCTTGTCGCCCTCCTGGGTGCCGTAGGCGTACATGAAGACTTCCTGCTTGATCTTGCGCTTGGTCCAGTCGAGATTTTCGTCCCACTCGGCTTCGGTATATTTCACGTTGTGCTTGGTGAGATAGGTGCGCAGCTCGCGAAGTGTGTTGTCGTCCACCTCGAAGCTGTGAGTGATGATCGGCTTGGTGCCCAGGAAATAGCGCGTGAAGCCGCCAATGCCTTGCTCGGCAGGATAGAAGACGTCGCTGCGGAACATCAGTTCCTGGAACTTGGTGAACTTCGGCGCGGCCACGACGAGATCGGGCGTGATGCCGCCGCCGCCGGTTACCTGGCGGCCGCTATCGGTCTGGCGAATCTCCGTGGGATGCTCGGGGACTTTGCGCTCGTAGTGATATTCGTAAAGTGAGATGGACTTGTAATCGCGCTGGATCAGGCGGCCGCTGGGCGTGTAGTAACGCGCGGTGGTGAGCGCAAGGCCGGTATTTTCGGAGAGCGGCTGGACGGTCTGCACCAGGCCCTTGCCAAAGGTGGTTTCGCCGACGACCAAGCCGCGATCGTGATCCTGAATGGCGCCGGAAACGATTTCGGCTGCGGATGCGGAATTGTTGTTGACGATGACAACGAGGGGCACGTTCATACCCTGGTTGCCGCGCACGGCGTAGAAGCGGCGCTCCGGTGCGCTGCGGCCGTGGTAGGAAACGATGAGCTGGCCCTTTTCGAGGAACATGTCGCCAACGGCAACGGCTTCATTCAGAAGGCCGCCGGGATTTCCGCGGAGGTCCAGCACCAGGCCATCGAGGGAGCTGGCGCCGAGGGTCTTCAGGGCGTCGGCGATTTCCTTGTCGGTGGTTTCATTAAACTGGTTCAGGCGGATATAGCCGATGCCCGGCTTGAGCATGGTGACGATATCCACGGAGTGGCGCGGAATCTCGTCGCGGGTAACGGTGAATACGAGAGGATCGGCAAAACCTTCGCGGCTGACGGTGATCTTGACGACAGTGCCTTTGGGACCCTTGAGCAGGTCCGCGACTTCGCTGGTGGTGAGGCCGTCGGTGGACTTGGCATCCACTTTGGCGATGATGTCGCCGGGCCGCAAGCCGGCGTTGTAGGCGGGTGCGCCGACGTAGGGCGCCATCACAACCGTGTGGTTATCCTTGGGGGCAACCACCATGCCGACGCCGTAATACTTGCCGCGCTGGTCTTCGCGGAGCAGGGCAAACTGGCGGGAATCGAAGAAATTGGAGTGGGGGTCCAGCATGCGCAACATGCCGGGAATGGCGCCCTGGTAGACCACTTTGTCGGCGTCCACCGGCTCGGCGTAATTGGCCTGTACTACCGAGAGAACATTGGTGAAATTGCGGACGGCGGTCTGGTAGTCGTCCGAAGCCGCCGTGGTGGCTCTGACGGACGGGCCGTAGATGCCGCCAAGCAGAGCGGAGACCAGCAGGACAACAACCACGAGGATGAGACCCCGACGTTCTGGATTCATGGCTACCTCGCCTTTAGCGTAAAGCCCAGTATAACATGCAAACTCGAACTGTCGTTTGACACCACTGGCCGCGCTTTCTATGATGCAAACAGGGCGCTTCGCGGCGCTCTCTAGCTATGCTGAGCGTTCCGCACATGATAGTGGTGTTTCTGGTGGTGCTGGTGGTGTTTGGCCCCCAGAAGCTGCCGGAATTGGCCCGCGGCCTGGGGAAATTGATGGCCGAATTTCGGAAGGCCTCCACGGATTTCAAAGGCGCGTTTGAAGAAGAGATGCGGGATCTGGAGCGCCAGGCCCGGGTGGCGGAATTGCGCAAGAAGAATGCGGAAGCGGAGTCTGCTGAAGCGCGCGCCAAGGAAATGGGCGCTGTGCCTGCCACGCTTGCTGCTGCCGCGGTGACCACTGCCACGGAATCCCTCCCGGAAACTGCTTCGGAGCCGCCGCTTGCGGATGGTCCCGTAATCAAGCCGGTGGCCGAAGCTGTAGCCAGATTAGACGCGTCGAACGGGGAAACTGTAGCCCCGGCCGCGGAGCAAACCATCGCAGAGCACAAACCCGAAGGAAGCGCGGCCGAGAATCCCCCCTCCCATGACCAACAGCAGCCAGCCTGACAACTCCATCATGGCAAGACTGGAGGAGAGCGGCGGGCAGATGACGTTCTTTGAGCATCTGTCTGAGCTGCGCAAGCGGATCATCAATTCCTTGTATGCCATTGGTGCGGGCGCGTTTATTGGCGTGTACCTGGCGAAATACTTCATCACCTGGATCACGGATCCCATTGTGAAGGCGCTGCGCGATGCCGGGCTGACTCCGGAATTGGTTTACACGCACCCAGCGGGCTATCTGAATACCTACATTACGCTGGGCGTTTATCTGGGAATTGTCCTGGCGTCTCCCGTGGTGCTTTACCAATTCTGGCTGTTTATTGCGCCGGCGCTTTACAAGCATGAACGGAAGGCCGTGGCTGGATTTATCGTTCCGACGGTATTGCTGTTCCTGACCGGCATTGCCTTTGGATATTTCATCACGCTGCCGTATGTCTTGCGATTCCTCGTTGGTTTTCAAGGCAACGTCGGGCCGATCAAGCCAATGATCACGGTGAACGAATATTTTGATCTGGTGCTGTTGATCCTTTTGAGCCTCGGGCTGGTTTTCGAATTGCCAATCCTGATTTTCTTTTTGACGCTTTTTGGTATTGTTACGCCGCAATTTCTGTGGAGGAATTCGCGCTACGCGATATTGATCATCGCGGTGGTGGCGGCGATTGTTACTCCGACTCCGGATGCGACGACCATGCTGGTTTTCATGATGCCGATGATCGGGCTCTACTTCATCGGAATTGCGGTGTCCGCAGTGGCCGTGCGCAAGCGGCGGAAGCGCGAAGAGGCGGAAAACACGGGGACAGCGGGATGAGATTGGGGAGAACTGGTTCGCGGGCGATTCTGTTGGCGGCGGTGAGTTTGGCCGTCCTGGCGTTTGGGTGCAAGTCTGGCGATACCTCGGTGAAAGCGAACGCCGGGCAGCCGCCGTTCATGAGCGCGGTGGCGGGAAATCCACCGGCTGGGCAATCGGATGCGCCGCCACCGGAGAAGACCGGCGGGTTTGATGGGAAACGCGCGTATGAGCAGGTGGCGAAGCAGTTGAGTTATGGTCCGCGGCCGGCGGGCTCTCCGGCGCTCGCGCAACTTCAGGACTACATGGTGGGGGAATTGAAGTCCTACGGATGCGCCGTGGATACGGACTCCTTTTCGGCGGACACGCCAGCCGGACGCATCCCGATGAAAAATATTCTGGTGAAGATTCCCGGGGAGAAGCCGGGGATTATTTTGCTGGGGACGCACTACGACACGAAGCGCATCGAGAATTTTGTTGGCGCGGATGACGCGGGTTCTTCGACCGGCGTGATGCTGGAAATCGCGCGGGTGCTCTGCGGGCAGAAGCAGCCGGGGAAATACGCCGTATGGATCGCGTTTTTTGACGCCGAAGAGGCTGTGAACCTGGAGTGGAAGGATCCGGACCATACCTACGGCAGCCGGCAGATGGCGGCGCAACTGGCGGCGAGCGGCGACTTGAAGAACGTGAAGGCGTTTATTTTGGCCGATCTCGTCGGGGGCAAATCGCCACATTTCATGCGCGATCCGGGTTCGACAAAGTGGGTGGTGGAGCTGGTCTGGAACGTGGCAGCGAGGTTGGGATATTCGAAGGTGTTCGTGAGCACGGTGGGAGGGCCTGGGGGCGACGACCACGATTCGTTCACCAAGCGGAATGTTCCTTCGGTGGACATTATTGATTTGGACGTGGCGAATGATGTGCCTTACTGGCATACGACGCAGGATACGTTGGACAAGATTGACGCGAGGACGCTGGCGATTGTGGGGCACACCATCCTGGAATCGATTAAAGAGATTGATTTAAAGAAATAGGTAGCGCCTGCTTCTAGCAGGCAAGCGCGCCTGCCGATGGGCGGGCGAGGTTACCCAAGAAGGCGGCATAAAGCCGCCCCTACACGGATTCGGAACAATCGTGCTTTGCGTGGGTTGTATTTGGCGAATTGGATGGCTGTGCTAGATTTGGTGATTCACCGGAAGAAATGAAATCACACGAAACACAAGCCGTGCATGTTCGCGCCGCGAGCGGCGATTACGTGGTGATTTGCCGCGCTGGTGCGCTGGCGCAGGCGGAAAAAGAGATCGCACGGCTGGGAAAGTTTTCTTCCGTGCACATTTTGTCGTCGCCGAATGTTTGGCGAGCGTTGGAGAAGCGGGTCCGGAGGGGATTGCCGGCGCGATTCGCAAAACATGTGCACTTGTTCGACGACGCGGAGGCTGCAAAAAACTTGCAGACGGTGGAGAAAGTGTCCCGGGCGCTGGTGCGCGCGGGAGCGGACCGTCACACCTTGGTGATTGCCATTGGCGGTGGAGTGGTGGGAGACGTGGCTGGATTTGTAGCCGCCTCGTATTTGCGCGGAGTGGCGCTGGTGCAGGTGCCGACCACGCTGGTGGCGCAAGTAGATAGTGCGATTGGCGGGAAAACCGGAGTGAATCTGGTGGAAGGGAAGAACCTCGTCGGGGCGTTTTATCCGCCGCGTCTGGTGCTGGCCGACCCGGAAACGCTGGAGACTTTACCGGAGCGCGAATTTCGCGGTGGCCTGGCGGAAGTGATCAAGTACGGAGTGATCGCCGACGCGAAGCTGTTCGAATTTCTGGAATCGAAGATGGATGCGCTTTTGCGGCGTGAGCCGAGCGCGCTGGAGCATGTGATTCGGCGTTCGATTGAGATCAAGGCGCAGGTGGTGGGGCAGGACGAAAGAGAGTCCGGCCTGCGGGAAATTCTGAATTTTGGGCATACGTTTGGGCATGCGCTGGAGTCGGTGACGCGGTATCGCAGATTTCAGCACGGCGAAGCCGTGGCGTGGGGAATGATGTGCGCGGCGCTGCTGGGGCACGAGGTGGCCGGAACTCCGGCGGACGCGGTTTCTAGAATTGTTGCGCTGGTACGCCGGATTGGACCGCTGCCTGGGTGGCCGAAGATTGAGGCCGCGAAGATTCTGCAAGCGATGTACTCGGACAAAAAAGCGCGGGCAGGGAAGCTGAGGTTCGTGCTGGCACCGAGGATCGGCCACGCGGAAACGATCGGGGACGTGCCCGAAAAAACGGTGAACTGCATTCTGCGATGTGCGCCACATTTTTTTGGCAAAAGCCTGAACTCGCTGGGAAATTGCGATGGTTGAGCTGGCTGCATTGCCAAAGGGCACGCAGCCCGAGGGCGCCACCAGCGAGCAAGAGGCCTCGCGCAAGGTGCGCGAGATGTTCACGCGAATCGCGCCGCGCTACGACCTGCTGAATCATTTGCTCTCCGGCCAGATGGACAAGCGCTGGCGGGCGCGCACGGCGCGGGAGTTGCGGCCCATTCTTGAGCGGCCAGATGCGCGGGTGCTGGACCTTTGCTGCGGCACGGGAGACCTGGCGTTCTCGCTGGCACGCGCGGGCAAGGCGAAAATTGTCGGCGCGGATTTTTCGCACAGCTATGCTGGTGCGGGCCAACGAAAAAGCGCTCGGCGAAGCGAATGGTGCGGCTCCGATTCCATTTCTGGAGGCGGATGCGCTGCGGCTGCCGTTTGCGGATGGTTCGTTTGACCTGGTGACAACGGCGTTTGGGTTTCGAAACCTGGCGAATTATGAAGCCGGCCTGCGAGAAATTATGCGCGTGCTGAAGCCCGGGGGCACCGTGGCGATTCTGGAATTCACGGAACCTGCGCCTGGGTTCATGGGCGACGCGTACCGGTTTTACTGCCAGACGGTGCTGCCGAAAATTGGTGGATGGATTTCCGGCGATGCGGCAGCTTACGCCTACCTGCCGAAATCGGTGGCGCGATTCTTTCGGCCGAACGAACTTGCGGACGTGATGAAGGCCGTGGGCTACGGCGAAGTCCGGTATGTGTTGATGATGCTGAACTCCGTGGCGCTGCACATCGGAGTGAGAAGTTCCTGAGGGTCAAGATTTCTTGCGCGTGTAGATGAAATCGTATTCATCCGTCCAGGTTTTTCCGTGATCGTTGGAACCCTGGCTATACTGGCGAACCTTGTCCGGGCCGAGCGGAAAAAATCGCAAGTGACGCTGGAGCGTCTTGCCGTCGGGCTGAGGCACATCGGCGGTATAAAAATCCATCACGCCATCCTTCAGATTTCCGGTGAAGTGAATCATTCCCGCGCTGTTGTCCACCCAGAATTGTTCCCAACGCTTGTCGGCGGTGTTGTAGACGTTGTAGCTCTTTCCTGCGTAGGTGCTGTTCTTGCTGGTCCAGTTTTCGACGATGACGCAATCGCCCAGGGTCAGCTCGATGCGGCTGTCGCCGGCAGGCACGTCGCCTTTGGCGGTTGCGACGCTCCATTCACCGATCCAGAAATCGAACTGCCGATGCTCGGGAGCGAATTTGCAGGGCGCCTGCGCGCGCTTGGCCTGGTCCACCAGCTTGGAAAAGCGAGGATCGGAGTGTAGGGAAGCGAGGTCCGGGTCGGAAGAGAGTTGATCCGGGAGGGCGTAGCCGCTGGCGAGGGCCTCGTCCAAGGATGTAAAGGCAGCCGAACTATTGCCTTGCCTGGCCTGCGTTTCGGCGATGGCGTAGCGCACCATGTATTTTGGAGCGCCCGCCGCCTCTGCTTTCGCGAACGTTGCCAGGGCCTGATCGAATGCTCCCAGGTTTTTTTGCGCAGTTCCCAGGCGATACCAATAGCGCGCGTTGGCCGGATCTTTCTGGGAAAGAGCGGTGTAAGCGGTTTCGGCGGCTTTCCAGTCACCCGAAGTGTAGGCGCTGTCGGCTGCTGTAACCTCCGGCGGGGCGACAGTTGCTTGAGCGCGTACTTCGCAAGGGAGAATCGTGATGAGCCAGAGACCGAGTGTGCCAGCGAGCAGAAAGCGCATGCGTTTTTCCTCCGAAAATTGAAGGGTGATGGAAATCACCGCCGAGCAGATCCGCTGAGAGTATGACTGTGTACCGAGCGACAGCCGCACAGTCGTGTCCCGGGGTAAGATGGCGCGATGGATTCCGACTTTCATGTGTTTTCGGGGCGCATCTACAAGGTGGGATTAATTCGCTATGTAGACGTTCCGACCGACATCTCGAAGGAGTTGGACGGCGGCGCGCACGTTCCGGTAGCAGGAACGGTGGAGGGCGTGCCACTGCGGAGCACGCTGGTTTCGAGGGGACGCGGCAGTTACCGGCTGGCCATTCACGGGGACATTCGGAAGAAATTGCGGGTAGATGCCGGAGCGGTGGTGGAGGTGGCGATTTGCCGGGATGAAGAATCGCGCGAACCGCAGTTGCCGCCCGCGCTGGTGCTGGCGTTGCGCAATGCGCCGAAGGCACAACGAAACTTTCGCAAAATGACCACGGCATTGCGGCGGCAAATTGTGCGGTATCTGACGGCGGTGAAGTCCCAGCAGACGCTGGAGCGGCGAGTGAACAAGTTTGTGGCGCGCTTGGAACGACGGGATGCGGCTGAGCGGAAGAATCCGGCGAAGAAGAAAAAGGCCCGCGGATAGGGGCGTTCGAAGACGCTGGATTTGTGTGCATAGGACTATTGACTGTTACGCGCAGGCTATTGTGGCAACACGGAAATTGTCAGTAGTCTCTCCCAAGTCGCGAGACTCCCGAGAGGAGAGCCAGGCCATGAACCGAGCACAAACGGAAGTGCAAGCCCCGGAGAGAAGCGGAGCCGAACTGGCCCTGCAGGAATTGCAGGATCGCATCGAAGCGAGTTGCCTGGAATTGAGTTACGCCGAAATGGTGTGCGACCTGTGCGTCGGGCAAGTGCCGCTGGAAAAAGCTTTTCACGAGATTCACCAGAAAGCCATGGAGCAGATGGTGGGTTTGCTGGACGCGGGGATCATGGAAGACGAGACCGCATTGAGCGCATGTTTGGAGAAGATTGCGGAGGAGTCTGAGCGCGTGGCTTGGCAGGCGCTGGAGCAGGGTACGGAAGCGCTGCGTGAGGGGATTTCGATGTTGGAAGGGACGAAGAGTTTGCCGGATAGTGGGTATGTGAATTAGGGGGTTTGCGCGGGGTTTGGCCGTAGGCCGAAGAAAGAAGGCGGCCTAAAGCCGCCCTACAGGCAGAGCACCGGACTCGACGGGCGTTATCTGGTGCGTTTAAGGACGATGGCGGTGAGGTCGTCCATTTGTTTGGTGCCACCGGCAAATTTCAGGACGTCCTGGTAGAGATCAGAAATAATTTCCGACGCGGGTTTATTGCAAGAGGCGCGCAGTGATGTTTCCAGGCGCGCGGTTCCGAATCTTTCTTCCTTGTTGTCCGCCCACTCGAAAAATCCATCCGTAGCCAACAGGAGCAGATCTCCCGGCTCCATTTCCAGCGTTTTGGGCGGTTCGGAGGTGAACGTATCTGAGATGCCCAGCGGCAATCCGTGTGCTTCCATCAAGTCGAAGCGATCGTGCTTCAGCCAGTAAAGGAAGAGCGGGGCGTGTCCGGCCGAGAGCAGTTTAATCGATGAATCTTCCGGCCCTAGAATCGCCGCGACAAAGGTAATGAAGCGGCCTTCTCGCACATCGGCGGCCACCGCGGTGTTGATCTCTTCCATCGCCTTCAGGAATGATCCTTGAATGCGGAAATTGGAGCGGGCATAGGCGCGGCAGACAGAAGCGAGGAGTGCCGGGCCAATTCCGTGGCCTGTTACATCGGCGAGCGCCACCACGGATTTGCCGTTCGGCAGCGGTTGCCAGTCGTAATAATCGCCACCTGTTTGATCCGCGGGCTGATTCCATGCGGCGATGTCCCACCCAGAAATTTGCGGCATGGAATGCGGCAGCAATGATTGCTGGATGGAACGGGCGACGTCCAGATCATGCTGCAGGTGTTCCATCTCGCGCCGCGTCTCCGCTTCGCGCAGCGCGGCTTCCACCTGGGTGCGAAATTGCCTGGCCACAAGCCCGACGACAAAACCGGCAAGAACCAGCGCGAACGCATACGTGATCACTGTCTTCTGTGGGGAATAAAGGGAGGCGCCTAGATATTCGACCCCCGGACGCCAGCCATCGTGCCAAGCCGCCGCGAGATAGGTGAACGCAGCGAAGAACCCGCAAAGCAAGCTGAGGCGTGGATTCAAGCGCAAGATCGTGAGTGTCAACAACAGAAAGTACAGCAGGAACGATGGATTGACCAGCGGGCGGTAACCGTAAGGAATCGCGAAACTGCTGATCGCGGCGATGGCAATCGGAGGGAGTAGGAACTCCGCCACGATATTGATCATCCAAAAGGTACCGCGCATGGCGTGGTCTTCACGACGGGCACGTTGCAGTGCGCGGAGCGTGACAAACTCGCCGAGGCAGATGATGGCGAGCATCCCTACAAACAGGTAAAGGGTGGTGAGATTCTCCGGCGTCGGTGATACCACAGTCCGGAGGAGACGAATCGCCAGGATAATTGCAATCGAAAGCAGGAGGATGTAAATGCGCAGGCGCTCGCTCTCGAGCAAGGCCTGGCGAAAGGCCGGGGATTTCGTATGCAGGTCGGTCATGGGTTTTCTACGGAGGGATTCGGAAGCCTCACACGGGCGCGAGGCATTTTCCCGGAGATTGCGGGCGAAAACAAGAGTGGAAATGAAACGGAGAAGAGTTGTGTCGTCTAGCGGGCCCAGCCGGGATCGCCGCCGGCCTTGCGAAGCTCATCTTCCAGGTCGCTCAAACCCTGCTTGAGTGAGTCAATTTCCTTCTGCTTGGCATCGAGTTTGGCGGTTTTGTCATTGATGTCGGAACGATCGTGCTGCTGCATCAGGGCCTTCTGCGGGATCGTTGTAATACTGAACCTGGTCTTTGTTGAGTTCCCGTTGGAGGACGTCGAGTTCCTGTTCGGCCTGCGAAATTTTGTCGTGCTGTTTCTGGAAACGTTTGCGCCAGTAGGCTTCGCTCTTGGGATTGTTGGCGGTCTCTTCTGGTGTGCCCGGTCCTTCAACGTCGGACTGGCCGCCGGCTGGTTGGGCTGTGGTCTTCGCGGAGGCGTCGGTGGAAGGAGGCGGCGCGGAAGGCATATCGTCGTTCGTGAAAACCTTCTTTGGTTTGGGCTCAGCCTTTTGCTCAGCGCGGGCTTTGCGCGCAGCCTCGGCCAGGGAATCGCCAGTGGAAGGCTGCGAGGAATCTTGTTGCGCGTAGACGAGGCCTGCCGTCAGTGCGACAAACGCGAACGTAGCGGTCATTCGGCAAAGAGATGATAAACGCATGGTTCTCCCTCCGTGGGAGCGCAGGGCGCTCTTTCAGGTGCGGCTGGGTGTCAAAGGATATTGTACCGCGTTGTGGGGCGGCAGGGAGGGAAGGGTGCCAAAGGATAAACGGGTGGGGATGGTAGAAATTGGCGAATGGGAGAAGAAGGCGGCCTAAAGCCGCCCCTACGGGAGGGCAAGAGGATGCGATTAGCGGAATAGGCGGTCGAGCAGGGCGGGAACTAGATAAACAACGCCAAGAGCGCCAATGCCGAGGAAAGTGCCGAGAGGCAGTTGATATTGTGACGCGACGGCCCAGCGGAGGGACGCGGCGGTTCCTACGCCGCGGCGAGCGGCGCGTTCGGCGAGGCCGCGTTTCCAGCCAACCAGGTAGAGAAAACCCACCCAACTGAGGCCAATGACGCTGCCGAGCAGTGTGCCAAACAGAATCGTGAGGAACGTATTGCGCGGTCCCATAAACGTTCCAACCATAGCCATCATTTTGACGTCGCCAAGGCCCATGCCCTCTTGCTTGCGCACCAGTTTGTAAATCGCTGCGGCACCCCATAAAAGCAGACTGCCCAGCAACGCGCCGAGTATGGCGTTGAGCAGGTTGAAAACCACTGCAGGATAGGGTGGTATCTTGTGAAAAATGCGGATGAAGCAGCGTGCCGGCCGTGGCGTCGAAAATGGGGACGCGGAAGGCGAGCACCAGGCCAACGGCCATGCCCGGGAAGATTGATGGCGTCGGGGAGCAGGCGGACGCGTAGGTCAGTGACGATCAGGACGATGACCAGGCAGGCGAAGATCAGCCATTTCAAGGTGAGGAGATTCAGGCCGAACTCGTAATACGTGAGGGCGAAAATGGCGCCGGTAAGAAATTCGACGATCGGGTACATCGGAGAAATGGGCAGCGCGCAATTGCGGCATTTGCCGCGCAGGAGCAGCCAGCCAAAAACCGGGATGTTGTCGTAGGGCTTGATTGGCGATTGGCAGCGGGGGCAGCGGGAGCCTGGTGAAACGATGGAGAGTCCCTCCGGAATGCGCGAAATGCAAACATTCAGGAAGCTGCCGATCACGATGCCAAAAAGGAAGAAAAAGAACGGGATCACAGTTTTGACTGTGCCACAGGCGGGGAAGAGGCTCAACGCGGGGGAAGGCGCGCGTTGTCGGATGACTAACGGGAAAGAGGGAATTGTCGCAGAAACTGCGGGATCCGAGAAGAGCCAGGGGCGTGAGCAAGGGCTCGTTTTGGGCGAGAGCCGGGGTTCGTTACACTGAAGATATGGCAATGAGTCGGTATGAGCACTGGATCCGCCGGTATGAGCACCGGCGATGGACCACGGACGATAACCGCATGGTGCGGCCGTTTGAATGGGGCATCGAGCACATTGGCGGTGACGCGAGCGTTCATGAGCCGCGGGCTTTTGTGCGTGACTATGCGCGCGAGGCGATTGAGGAGAGTGGGGAGTGGTACGCGGAAGGAGAGGTGCGCGATTACAAGCTGGATGCGGAAAATGTGCTGACGTTTACCACCCCAATGGAATCGCCATGGCCCGAGAATAATACCGTTCACGGGCAGTTTTTCCCTGCGCGGAAGCATGGGCCGGCCGTGCTGGTGCTCTCCAACTGGAACGCGAAGTGGCACGGGCAGGTGGCGCTATGCCACTGGTTGCAGCGCATGGGTATTTCGGCGATGAAGATGAGCTTGCCGTATCACGACCGGCGGATGGCCAACGGACACGAGCGCGCGGACCAGTTGGTGGGGCCGAATATAGGGTTGACGCTGGCGGCGAACCGCCAGGCGGTAAAGGACGCGCGCGCTTGCCTGAGCTGGCTGGAGCAGCGCGGCTACACGCGATTGGGGATACTGGGGACGAGCATCGGGTCTTCGGTAGGTTACATCACGCTGGTGCACGATCCGCGCGTGCGGGCGGGGGGATTTTTTCACGTTTCGACGTATTTCGCCGACGTGGTGAGCCAGGGCATGACCACCAATCACGTGTGGGAAGGCCTGCGGCATGAGGTGAGCGTGGAGGAGTTGCGGGAGTTCTGGGCGCCGATCAGTCCGATGCCGTACGTGGAGCGGGGCATGGGGGCCGGGCGAAACACGTTCATGGTGTACGGGAAGTATGACCCGACGTTCCTGCCGGAGCTGACCGAGCAGATGCTGAGCGCTTTGCGGCGAAATGGTGCGGAGCCACGAACACTGGAGTTGCCGGTGGGGCATTATTCGCTGGAGCTGTCGCCCTTCAGCTACATTGCCGGGTGGCGGATGTTCACGTATTTTCTGGAGTCATTGGGATAGGTCATTGACAGGCGAGGGCAGATTGGGCAATATCTACCATGGTGGATATTTATCTACCATGGTGGAATTATGAGCCTGAATATCAAAGATCCAGAAGCTCACAAGCTTGCAAGGGAACTGGCGAACGAGACAGGCGAAACGATGACCCGCGCGGTTACAGAAGCGCTTCGAGAACGTTTGGGCCGACTGCGAAAGAAACAAAACAAGAGGATGACAGTCGAAGAGATGCTCGAACTTGGAAGGCAATTCCGGAAGCATCTAAGAGGCCCGCTAGTTGACCATGCTGAGCTGCTCTACGACGAAAAAGGTTTGCCGAAGTGATCGTGGACACCTCCGCGCTGTTGGCAATCCTCCTGGTCGAGCCTGACGCCGAGATATACGCAAGGGCTCTCCGAGACGCGGAGTCCTGCAAGCTTTCTGCAGCTACCTTTGTGGAACTGAGCATGGTGGCTGAGGCAGGCTCGGGCGATGCGGGCATTCGAAAATGCGACGATTTGTTGAGGGGAAATGAAATTATCATTGAACCCTTCACGGAATTGCAGGCCCGAGCGGCGAGAACGGCGTTTTCTAATTTCGGCAAAGGCCGGCACCCCGCTGGGCTGAATTTGGGCGACTGCTTTTCTTATGCGTTGGCGAAGGTTTTGGAAGAGCCACTTCTTTTCAAGGGGAACGATTTTCGGAAGACGGATGTGATCGCGGCAATCTGAGGCTGAACTTAGTGCAGGATTTTGGCAATGGTGGATTGGGCAACGAGGGTGGCGACGGCGTTGATGTCCGGGGCCAACGGGCGGTCGGCGGTAACTTTGGGGGAGACGGCGCGGACGGCGTCGTAGGCTTTTTTGGCGAGCGGGCCGGTTTGCAGTGGGGCGAGCAGGTCAATGCCTTGGCAGGCGCAGAGTAATTCGATGGCGAGAATGTAGCGCAAATTGTGGAGCATGCGTTCCAGGCGGCGGGCGCCGCTCATGCCCATGCTGACGTAGTCTTCCTGATTACCTGAAGTAGAAATCGAATCAACCGAATGCGGAGTGGCAAGCGCGCGATTTTCGCTGGTAAGCGCGGCGGCGGTGACTTGCGCGATCATGAAGCCGGAATTCAGGCCGGGATCGGGTGTGAGAAACGCGGGAAGCATGCTGGTGAGCGGATTGGTCATTTGTTCGACGCGGCGTTCGGCGATGCCGCTTAGGGTTGCGATTGCGATGGCGGCTTGATCGGCGGCCATGGCAAGGGGCTGGCCGTGGAAATTGCCACCGCTTACGATATCGCCTTGGCCGTCGAAGACTTCGGTGGCGGGCTGATTTGCGGCTGGCCGGTCTAAAGACCGGCCACTACAAAAGACTAGCGGGTTGTCGGTGGCGCTGTTTAGTTCGACTAACGCCATTTCGCGGGCTTGGACTAGGGAGTCGCGGACGGCACCGTGAACTTGCGGCGTGCAACGGAGGCTGTAGGCGTCCTGCACGCGGGTGTCGCGGTCGGGGGCGCGGTGGGACTCGCGGATCTGGCTGCCATCGTTGAGGTGGGCGAGGTTGCGGGCGGTGGTGGCGGCGCCGGCGTAGGCACGGGCGTGCATGATGCGGGCGTCGAATGCGCCCGGGCTGCCGCGGAGGGCGTCGAGCGAGAGGGAAGCGGCGACGTCCGCGGTATCCGCGAGAGTGTCCGCTTCGAGCAGCGCGAGGCTGAGAAGAGCGAGCATGCCTTGCGTTCCATTCAAGAGCGAGAGGCCTTCTTTTGCTTCGAGAGCGACCGGAGCGATTCCGGCTTTCTGCATAGCTTCGGCGCCGGGAAGCTTTTCGTGTTTGAGATGCGCTTCGCCTTCACCGATGACGACTTGCGCGAGATGCGCCAGAGGGGCGAGATCCCCCGAGGCTCCAACAGAACCTTGTGACGGGATCACCGGATGGACAGTGGCGTTGAGCATCGCGCAAAGCGTTTCAACGACGATGGGGCGCACGCCGCTGAGGCCTTTGGCGAGGGCGTTGGCGCGGAGCAGCATCATGGCGCGAGTTTCCGGGATGGAGAGCGGAGTGCCGATTCCACAGGCGTGGGAGCGGACAAGGTTGATTTGCAACTGGCGGACTTGTTCGGCAGAGATGCGCACGGAGGCGAGTTTGCCGAAGCCGGTGTTGATGCCGTAGGCGGTTTCGTTGGCGGCGACCAGGCGGTCAACGACGGCGCGGGAGGCGCGCATGCGGGTGACGGCGGCGGGAGCGAGGGAGACGGCCTGGTGATGCAATGCCACGGCGTAGAGTTGATCGAAGGTGAGGTCGTTGCCGGTGAGAAGGATGGGCATGGGGACAGTTTAAAGTTAAACGTGGAAAGTTGAAAGTTTCGGAGGAGGAGAAGGAGTTCACCGCAGAGGTAGCAGAGGAGCCGCAGAGTTAGCGGAGGTTGAAAAATCGTTTGAAACCACCGCGCGGCGGAAACAAGGAAGGCGGCCTAAAGCCGCCCCTACACGGAGTTTGCGGTTGATTGGGTCATGGATAGGAACGCCGCTTTGTATTTGGCGGGGAAGTGGGTAACGTGGCCGACGCGATTGCAGGCAACGTGAATGGTGTGGCCGGTGGCGAGGAGTTTGTCGTCTGGCTGGCGGAAGAGTTCGTAGCCGAATTTCAGCGTGCGGGTTTTCGCTTCGAGGATGCGGGTGCGGACGGTGAGGAGTTCGTCGTACCGCGCGGGATGGTGATAGCGGCAGTGAACGTCGGCGACCACGATAAAGGTATCGTCCTGAATCTCCATCTGCTTGTAATCGAAGCCGAGGGCGCGCATCAGTTCCACGCGGCCGACTTCATACCAAATCAAATAGTTCGAGTGGTACACGACGCCCATCTGATCGGTCTCGGCGTAGCGCACGCGTACGGTGACATCGTGAAATTCGAGCATGGTTAGTTTTCTAGTATGCAGGAAGTGGGGAGATGGAGGAAAAAGTCTACAGTCGACAGTCTACAGCCGACAGCTGAGGAGCGGAGACAGAACGGGAGGCTCTCTTCGATTGGAGGGATCGAGGGATTGCCATGGAATGCGTCACTCCTGAAGCGGTAGGTCTGGCTGAGGAGGCCGGGAGATTAGTGTTTGGATTTGTCGTTTTGCCAGATGGGTTTGCGCTTTTCGAGGAAGCTGGCGAGGCCTTCCTTGAAGTCGGGGGTGCAGCGCATGCGGGCGTTTTCGAGGACTGCGCGTTCGAGGTCGGCGTCGAGGCTGGCGGCGGCTGCGGTGACCAGCAGGCGCTTGGCGCGGGTGACGCTACTGGGACTTGCGGCGATCAGCGTTTCGGCCAGTTCGTTTACGCGAGCCATCAATTTGTCGGCAGCAACGATCTCGTTGACCATGCCCAGCTCTCTTGCTTCGGGCGCTTCCACGAGGCGGCCGGTAAGGAGAAGGTCGCGGGCGCGTTTGTCGCCAATCTGACGGGTCAGAAAAACGGAGACGATCGCGGGGAGGAAGCCGATCTTTACTTCGGTGTAGCCGAACTTGGCTTCGGGTACCGCAATGGTGAAATCGCAAAGAGTTGCGATTCCGCAGCCGCCAGCCAGCGCGTGGCCATTTACCGCGGCGATCATGGGCTTCGAAAAGCTCCAGATACGGCGGAACATCTTAGCCATGCGACGGGAGTCTTCCTGATTTTCGGACGGAGACTGCGTTGCGATGGCTTGAAGAAGGGCGAGGTCCATTCCCGCGCAGAAGACCGAACCGGCGCCGGTGAGGACAACCACGCGCGTATGTGTTTTTTCGATCGCATCAAGGGAGGATTGCAGATCCGCGATCATTTGCGTGTTGATGGAGTTGCGCTTTTCGGGGCGATTGAGGGTGATGGTGGTTACGTGTTCGGTTGAGTCAAGTAATAGGGTTTCGTATTGCATCGGATACCCCCTGCGCTTCCCCTATCGTTGGGCAATTGCGGGAAAAATGCAATCGGGGGGAGAGGGGAAGGAAGTGGCGAGGTAACGGAGGCGAAGGCGGGGAGGCTCCCGGAGCAGAGAGGACAAAGAGGAAGAGTGGGCGCCTCGGAAGGCGGGCCATTGCTTGCCTGCTAGAAGCAGGCGCTACTCGGGCGTGGGCATACTGCGTGCGGATGTCGTTGGAGAGGGCTAGGATTTTTGCCAGGGACGCGGAGGTGAAATTGTGCGCTGCGCCTAGTTTGGTTAGGGCGGCTAAGACCGATTCGGTGGGGATGTTGCCGACTAGGTCGTCGCCGGCGAAGGGGCAGCCGCCCAGGCCGGTGAGGGCGGAGTCGAAGCGGCGGCAGCCGGCGGCGTAGGCGGCGTTGATTTTTTCTTCGGCGGTGTCCGGGCGCGAGTGCAGGTGGACGCCAAGTTCGATGCCGGCGACGTGATCTTTTACTTGCGAGTAGACCGTGTGGACGAGGTCGGGAGTGGCCGTGCCGATGGTGTCGGCGAGAGAGACCGTGGAGACGCGGATGTCTTTCAACCAGTCGAGCGTGTCCTGGACGATCTCTGGGCCCCAGGGTTCTTCGTAGGGATTGCCGAAGGCCATGGAGATGTAGATCACGAGGTCCTTGTTGGCCTTTTTTGTTTCTGTTTTCAAGATTTCGACGAGAGCGCGAGATTCGGCGCGGGTCATGTTGGCGTTGGCGCGGCGGAAATAGGCGGAGATGGAATAGGGGTAGCCGATCGTGGAGACGCCGGGGGTGGCGAGGGCGCGCTCGAGACCTTTTTCGTTGACCACGATGCCGATGATTTCGGGCAGCGTGGCGCCGTCGGGGAGGGATTCGAGGAGCTTCGCCATGACCTCTTCGCTGTCGGCCATTTGTTTGACGTGTTTTGGGGAGACGAAGCTGACGGCGTCAATGTGCTGGAAGCCGGCGGTGATGAGTTCGCGCAGGTAGGCGACTTTGGTGTCCGTGGGGATGAATTCGGGGAGGCCTTGCCAGGCGTCGCGTGGGCACTCAACTAACTTTACAGTGGTGTCTGACATTTATTGGGGTTTGTCCTGTTTTTTGTGAGAGGCGGCGGAAACGAGAAATGCGAGGAACAGCAGAAAACCGACGATGCCAATTCCACCGAGCAGCCGGTAATAGAGAATGGAGTTGCCCAGAATGTCTTCCAGACTGCGATGCTGGTAAAAGCTGGCATAGTAAGCCGTGGAAGAGTCCGCCGAGCATTCCCAGGCAGCACACGCCGAACGCCGTGCACATGGAAATAAATAGGAATCGGGAGAACGAAGTCATTCCATGACAGTTTACAACTGAAAGGCAAGAGTTCACCACAGAGGGAGCAGAGGGGCCGCAGAGGCAGCGGAGAGTTTGGAGTCCAGGTGATACAGAGTACTTAATGCCGAGAACACTGCAGAAAAGGAATGAAGAGAAACTGAACACGGTGACGCAGCGGGTGTAGAGATGAAGGGAGAAGTGCGGAATTGTGCAAAGAAGGCCAACGACCCTAACAAAATCTAGGGATGCGGAAACACTGAGGATTCGTACTCCTTGATCCAAGGACTACTGTTCAAGTGCGAGCGGTATCAGCGTTGTGGCAATGATATCGGCATTACAGCTGATGGCCTCCTTCACGTTTGAAGGACGCCGGTTTTGAATTCGGGCAGATGCGAGTTCAAGGCGGCGGCGTTGAGGGCCCAGATTAGGGCGTCGCGGGTTTGGGCGGGGTCGATGATGGCGTCGAGCCAGAGGCGGGCGGCGGCGTAGCGCGGGTCGGTTTGTTGGTCGTAGCTGGATTTGACGGAGTCGAGCAGGTCTTTTTTTACTTTTTCATCGATCTTTTTGCCTTGACGCTCGAGCTGTTTTAATTTGATTTCGACGAGGGTGTTGGCTGCGGCGTCGCCGCTCATCACCGCGAATTTTGCGGTGGGCCACGCAAACATGAAGCGCGGGTCGTAGGCTTTTCCGCACATGGCGTAATTTCCTGCGCCGAAACTGCCGCCGAGGATCACCGTGATTTTGGGGACGACGCTGTTGGCGACGGCGTTGACCATTTTTGCGCCCGCGCGGATGATGCCGCTCCATTCGGCGTCTTTGCCGACCATGAAGCCGTTGACGTCGTGCAGAAAAATCAGGGGAATGCGGTTCTGATTGCAGTCCATAACGAAGCGCGCGGCTTTTTCGGCGGATTCGGTGTAGATCACGCCGCCGAACTCGATGCGCTTCTGATCGGAGTGCGGCGCGTTGGTGGTGATGTGCTTTTTCTGGTTGGCGACGATGCCAACGGCCCAGCCGCCGATGCGCGCGTAACCGCACAGCAACGTTTCGCCATAATCGGTGCGGTATTCTTCGAATTCGCTGCCATCCACGAGGCGGGCAATGATTTCGCGCATGTCGTATTGCTTGGCGGGATTGCTGGAAAAGATGCCGTAGAGTTCCTCAATTGGATAGAGCGGCTCTTTCGGGCGTGCGTGGCTAAAGATAGGCGGATTTGGTGCGCCCATTTTGTCCACAAGCGCTCGGATCCGTTTCAGGCAGGATTCGTCATCCGGCTCGCGGAAGTCCACCGTGCCGCTGATCTGCGAATGCATTTTTGCGCCGCCCAGATCTTCGGCGGAGGTTTTCTGGCCGATGGCGGCTTGCACCAGCGCGGGTCCGGCGAGAAAGAGGCCGGAGCCTTCGGTCATCAGAATGTGATCGCACATAACCGGGAGATAGGCGCCGCCCGCGACGCACATGCCCATGATGGCGGTGATCTGCGGGATGCCCATGGCGCTCATGACCGCATTGTTGCGGAAGACGCGGCCGAAATCGTCGGTGTCCGGGAAAACATCTTCCTGCAGCGGGAGAAAGACTCCGGCGGAATCCACCAGATAAATCGTGGGGATGCGATTTTCGATGGCGATATTTTGCGCGCGAATTACTTTTTTCGCGGTCATCGGGAAAAAGGCTCCGGCTTTCACGGTGGCGTCATTGGCGATGACCATGAAGAGACGACCAGAGACGCGGGCCAGGCCGGTGACGGTGCCAGCGGCGGGTGCGCCACCCCATTCTTCGTACATTTCGTGGGCGGCGTAGATGCCGAGTTCGAAGAAGTGCGTGCCGGGGTCGATCAGTTTGGCGATGCGTTCACGGGCGGTGAGGCGGCTTTTTTTGTGTTGGGATTCGATGGCTTTTGCGCCGCCGCCTTCGCGGATTTTCTCTTCTTCGTTTTTGATGGTGGTGAGGAGCTCCACGAGGCGCTGGGAGTTCTTTTCATAATCTGGTGATTGGGGATTGACGGCGGATTTCAGGACCGATGCGGACACGCGGCGACCTCGCAGGCGGAAGTGGTGGCAGCGGAATCAGTATACGGAGGAAAGGGGCATTGTGCGAGTGCGTTGGGAGAAAGGCTTTACCGCAGAGGTAACAGCAGAGACGCAGAGTTAGCGGAGAACTGGTCGTGAAGAAGGATTTTTCACCACAGAGGACACGGAGGGCACGGAGAGGAGGGGAGTTTGGGGTAGACTCGCGGGATGGAAAATACTCTGTTGAGTTTGGAATTGGCGCAGGAGATTGAGTTGGCGGAGGCGCTGGCTGCGGTTGGATGCGCTGAGGGGTTGCAAGCTGCCGCGAGTAACACCGGGGCCGCGGTGGAGGCGGTGGCCGGGGGATACGCGATTTATTGCGGGGCGAACTCACCATTGACGCAGGCTGTGGGGTTGGGATTGAGCGGGCCGGTGAGCAAGGAGGAGTTTGACCGGTTGGAGGAGTTTTATTTCAGCAGCAGGAGCCGGTGCGCGTGGAGACATGCCCGCTGGCGGATGCGACGTTGATTGAACATTACCGGGAGCGCGGGTATCACGTAAGCGAGTTTTCCAATGTAATGGTGAGGCCGGTAGGTGGTTTTAGCAGCGATTCATCTGAAAAGGGAATTGCGATCCAGAAAGCGGCGGCGAATGAGATTGATTTGTGGACGCTGACGGTGGCGCAGGGCTTCGCGGAACATTTTCCGGTGACGCAGGAGTTGCTGGACGTAATGCGCATGTTCGCGAGCGGGAAAAACGCGGAATGTTATTTGGCGCGGATCGATGGGCGAGTCGCGGGGGGAGCCACGCTGGCGGTGCGCGGACGCATCGCGGGATTGTTTGGGGCCAGCACGTTGCCGGCGTTCCGGCGGCGCGGGGTACAGACGGCGCTGCTGCATACGCGGATGCGTAGGGCGGCGGAACAGGGTTGCGAACTGGCGATGAGCCTGGCGCAGCCGGGCAGCGCTTCGCAGCGGAATATTACGCGGCAGGGGTTTCAGACGTTGTATACGAGGGTGAAGTTTGAGAGGGCGTTTGCGAGTGGGGCCGCAGGATGAGGGTTCGGCCGGCCGCTGGCCGGGGAATTACGCTTGCCTGCAAGATGCAGGTGCTACCGGGTGTGGTCAGGCCGATTGTGGATGAAGGTGATGATGTCTTGGGTGGAGGTGCCAGGGAGAAAGATTTCGGCGATGCCGGATTTTTTCAGGGCGGGGATGTCGGCTTCGGGAATGATGCCGCCGACGAGGACGGTGACGTCGTCCATGCCCTTTTCGTGGAGAAGTTTCATGAGTTGCGGGCAGAGGGTATTGTGCGCGCCGGAGAGAATGGAGAGGCCGATGACGTCGACGTCTTCCTGGACGGCGGCGGAGGCAATCATCTCGGGGGTCTGGCGCAGGCCGGTGTAGATCACTTCCATGCCGGCATCGCGCAGCGCGCGGGCAATCACCTTGGCGCCGCGATCGTGCCCATCTAAACCGGGCTTGGCAATCAGACACTCGAATTTTCTTTTCAGGCATTGCGTGGATCAATCTCTCCTTTCTCTGCGCAACTCTGCGAACCTCTGCGCCTCTGTGTTGATCGGTTTCTTCTTCCCGATAATGCCATACAAAACGCTTAATGCCATCGCTCAAAATTGGAACATTAAAGTTAATCAGCAATCCGATCGGCGTCCCAGCCAGCCGGAGATACGTGAGCATGACCGAATCATGGATGGGGCGAGATGACTCAATCGACTTGATTTCGACGACGATTCGACGTTCAACCAGGAAATCTAGTCGATAGCCACACTCGAATTTCAGCATCTTTATATACCAAGGGGATGGGCTTCTGACGTTCGAACGGAATTCCGCTTAGAGTAAAGTTCCTTGGCAAGACATTCTTCGTAGAGCGGATTCGAGATAGGCCGGGGCCAAGGAGGCGATGGACTTCAATGGCCGCGCCGATGATTGTATGAGTGAGTAACTTATCGCCATTGTAGTACCAGAAGAGATAACGCAGAGGCGCAGAGTGCGCAAAGATAACGCAGAGGAAGAGATGAATTGGAAGGAAACTGGAAGAGCTAGGTGATGGCGACTTCTTCGTAGGGGCCGAAGACGGTGCGCATGGCTTCGCAGATTTCGCCGAGGGTGGCGTAGGATTTGACCGCGTCGTAGATGAAGGGCATTAGGTTTTCGGAGCCTTCGGAGGCTTTGCGCAGGGCGGCCGAGGCGGCGCTCGACTTCCGCCGTGGAGCGATCGGTGCGCAACTTTGTGAGCCGTTCGGCCTGGCGATGCGCGACGGTCTCGTCAATCTGCAGCGTGTCCAGCGGCTTTTCCGGCGTGACGAAATCGTTTACGCCCACGATGATCTTTTCTTTCTTGTCCACGGCCATCTGGTAGCGATAGGACGCTTCGGCAATTTCGCGCTGCGGGTAACTCTTTTCGATAGCCGCGACCATGCCGCCCATGGCGTCAATGCGGCGGATGTACTCCCACGCGCCGTTTTCGACTTCATTGGTCAGGGTCTCGACGAAATAGGATCCGCCGAGCGGATCCACGGTGTTGGTGACGCCGGTTTCGTGCGCGATGATCTGCTGCGTGCGCAGAGCGATGGTGGCGGCGAATTCGGTGGGCAATGCCCAGGCTTCGTCCAGCGAATTGGTGTGCAGCGATTGCGTGCCGCCAAGAACGCCGGCAAGCGCCTGGATCGCCGTGCGCACCACATTGTTCATCGGCTGCTGCGCAGTGAGAGAGCAGCCCGCCGTCTGCGTGTGGAAACGCATGGCCCAACTCCGCGGATTCACGGATTTATAGCGCTCCGTCATGGCTTTGTGCCAGATGCGGCGCGCCGCGCGATATTTCGCGATCTCCTCAAAGAAATCATTGTGCGCATTGAAGAAAAACGAAAGCTGCGGCACAAATTCATCCACCGGCAGCCCGCGGCGCATGGCCCATTCCACATATTCCATGCCGTCGCGCAGCGTGAAGGCGAGCTCTTGAATCGCGGTCGAGCCGGCTTCGCGAATGTGATAGCCGCTGATGGAGATGACGTTGAACTTCGGCGTGTGCTTCATGCCAAATTCGAATGTGTCGATCACCAGGCGCATCGAAGGCTCGGGCGGGTAGATGTACTCCTTCTGCGCGATATATTCCTTCAGAATGTCGTTCTGCAGCGTGCCGGAGATTTTCTTCCAGTCCGCGCCCTGCTTTTCCGCCACGGCCAGGTACATGGCCCAGATGACGGCGGCGGGAGAATTGATGGTCATGGAAGTGGTGACGTCGGCGAGCGGAATTTGATCGAACAACACTTCCATATCCGCAAGGGAACTGATGGCCACGCCGCACTTGCCGACTTCGCCTTCGCTTAAAGCGTGGTCGGAGTCATAACCCATCAGCGTCGGCAGATCAAAAGCCGTGGAAAGACCCGTTTGTCCCTGCGCTAGGAGATAGCGAAATCGCTTGTTGGTGTCTTCGGCGGTGCCGAAACCCGCGAACTGGCGCATGGTCCACAAGCGGCCGCGATGCATGGTGGCATGAATACCTCGCGTGTAGGGCGGCTCGCCCGGAAAGCCGAGATCGCGCGGGGGTCCCAGCCTGCGAGATCATCTTCGGTGTAAAGGCGGCGGATCGGGTAACTCGAAACGGTGGTGAACTCTTTCTGGCGCTCGGGGCTTTTATCGAGCGTGGGCTGCAGTGTGTTTTTGCGCCAGGATTCCAGTTCGGGGGAAGGCTTCGCAGGACCGCCGGGTTTCTTGGAATGGACCGCGTCACTCATGAACAAGCGCTCCTGGATTCAACGTATAAGCAGCGCGATATATCGACCGCGCATGAAACTAATGCTATGGGAAAGTGCAGCGTGGGGCAAGAAGCCACCGTAGGGCCTGCCTTCTGCTTGCCCTCGTAGAGGGAGGCGGGCCGCTGTCACATTAGCGCGAAGGAACGGGCGGCCTCGGAAGGCCCTACAACGATAAAATTCTGTCCGAGGTTCGCGCACGCCCACACGAAGTCATCCTGAGGGGCGCGGTGTTTGCGAACCGAAGGATCTCAACGAAGGGGTTCACGCCGGCGCAAATTCTTAGGTTGAGATCCTTCGGCTATCCTCGTCGGATAGCCTCAGGATGACAGTCGGCTGTGATTATTGTTTTGGGTCGCAGGCGGGAACCGCACGGCGGAGGAGAACTACAGCAACTTCTCCGAAGGATTCAGCTTGCCGTATTCGCTGGTGTAGAAGAGTGGGACGTCGGCGTATTTATTTTTGTCGCGGTAATAGACCTCGCAGGTGTCGAAGGGTTTGGAATAGATGTGGATGCTGACGGCGCGCTGGTTGAACTCCGGCAGATTCATCACTTCGTGCACGGGCTCCATCGGGTTGACGAAGGTGGGCTGCGAGGCATCCAGCTGGTAAATATCGGTGGGGATAATCTGACAGTCGCCCGTTATCGGATTCATGTTTTCGACGCGATAGTTACGGATGTGCAGGCGGCCGATGGGGGCAGACATCCAGCAATTCTGATCTCGGTGATTGTGGATTCGGCTGTGCTGGCCAACTTCCCAGCAGAGCGTCATGCACTCGAAAAGTGCATTCTTGAAGATCAGATTGCGCGTATAGCTGCCTTTGGAAAAGAAGAGAAAACGTTCCAGGCTTGCTGGCTCCACGGGGTGCTGGATGACAAAGTCCTGGACGGTCTGAAGAGTGAACTTATTTTCTGGGATCGCGGCAAGTCCGGCAACCCAATCGTCGATGCTGATCTGCACGGGTGCGATGTTTTGAGTCATCGGTAAACTCCTGTCAGGGGCAGCGCGCCTCGCATAAAAGTAATGCTAGGGGAAACAGTTTCCGGGAGCAAGACCAGGGGCGAGATCGGAAAGAGTGCGCGATCGCGACCGTTTACGCATTAGCATCATGCCCACGGTTTTGCGAGGGGCTGCGCGGCGCCCACGTTAGCATGGGAAAGTCCTTCCCCCGGAAAGAAGTGTGTATGCGAGCAGAGCGCCGGCGCGAACCCAGATTCCCCTTCATAGCCACGGCCGAAATTGTGGACGAGCAGGAAGATTCGCGGACGTCATCGCGGCTCAGCGATTTGAGCCTTCACGGGTGTTACGTGGAAATTGCAAAGCCCTTTCCGGAGGGAACCAGCGTATCGATTGAAATTTTCAAAGACGACGATTTTATGGAGACTCACGCCACGGTCGCGTTTGTGGAGCCGAGGCACGGGATGGGATTGACGTTTCGAGAAGTTCCGGCCTGCTTCAGCGGAATACTGAACAAATGGCTGCAAGAGGCCGGGAAGCGAAAGACCGCGTAGCCTTCCGCAGTTCGAATTGAGCGGTGGAGAGTCGCCGCGCTTCCCAGCATTAACCGCCAGCAAGAAACTGAATTTCCTCTTATTCACGAATGTTCTTGAGTCGATTCTCGTTGGCCGTGCATCTATCCGTCCGCGGCAGGCTGCTGTAGAATGGCCGCCTCCCGCCCATACTTTTCGAAGGAGAAACCGATGGCAACCTTCACGACCAAAGACGGCACACAGATTTTTTATAAGGATTGGGGCAAGGGCCAACCCATTGTGTTCAGCCACGGCTGGCCGCTTAGCGGTGACGACTGGGATGGACAGATGCTGCACTTCGGGCAACTGGGCTACCGCGTGATCGCACATGACCGGAGGGGACACGGGCGCTCGGACCAGACGTGGGACGGGAACGATATGGACACGTACTCCGACGATCTGGCGCAGTTGTTTGAGAAGTTGGACTTGAAGGACGCGATCATGGTGGGACACTCAACGGGCGGCGGAGAAGTGGCGCGCTATCTTGGGACGCCACGGTACCAAGCGCGTGGCCAAAGGCGGCGCTGATCAGTGCGATTCCTCCGCTGATGTTGAAGACGGAGAAGAATCCGACGGGAACGCCGATCGAAGTGTTTGACGGGCTTCGCGCGGCGCTTGCGGCGAACCGCCCGCAGTTTTACAAAGACATCACCATGCCGTTCTATGGATACAACCGGCCGGGGGCAAAGATTTCGGAAGGGATTCGCGAACACTGGTGGCTTCAGGGAATGATGGGGAGCGTGAAGGGCCACTACGACTGCATCAAGGTGTTTTCGGAAACGGACCACACCGAAGACTTGAAGAAGATCGATATCCCCGTGCTGGTTTTGCATGGAGAGGACGATCAGATTGTGCCCATCGCCGCGGCGGCGCCGCTTTCGGCGAAATTGCTGAAGCATTCGACGCTGAAGATTTATCCGGGATTTCCGCATGGCATGCCCGCGACCAACGCCGATGTGATCAACGGGGATCTGCTGGCTTTCTTTCGGGGGCAAGCGCTGAGCGCCAGCGCATAACAAGCGGCTTTGCTGTTGTGCCGCACGACCTACCTAGCGAATCGTCAGTCCTGAGGCTATCCGACGAGGATAGGCGAAGGCCCTCAACGTAAGAACTGGCGAGCAAGCATTACGTTGAGATCCTTCGGGCGCAGAAACCCGCGCCCTCAGGATGACTTTTTTTATTGGTAAGGCACGGATCGATTTGTGCTTGCTGGATTGTGGGGGCGGTCTTCTCAGGCCGTCCGCTTTGGCGCGATTATAATTTTGCCAGCGGCCCGCCTCCCCCGGAGAGCAAGCAGAAGGCGAGCCCTACGGTCGCCGGTCTGAAGAGTCCGTGTGAGGACTCTAAAGACCGGCCAGTACACAGGAAAGAGCCTGCAGCAGGCATGCCTGCTGATTTTGGGCGTTGAACACCCGCGCTGTCTCCGTTAGGCGTAATACTGAAAATTTTGCCAGAACTTGGGCCAGCCTTGTTTGGGTGGGCCGCAGAGAAAAATGTCTTTGCGCTCGGTGGTTTCTTCGTTCACCACGCCATAGGAATTGGTGACCTGGGCCACCAGGCGGCACGAACTGAAATTCGCTTCTACGAACTCGCGTGGGAAACCCACGATGATTACGGTTTTCGGAGCCGGATCGCCATAGCCGCGCTCCCACGAGGAATTAACTCCGCTGATTGCGCGGGGCAGACCGTGCGCCGGGCCATAAAGATTGACAGCCCCGACTTCGCCATAATTTTCGACCAGGATGCCGAGTTGCGCGCGATTTTCAGCGGGCAGCGAATCGCGAACGCTGGCGAGTGTGTCGACGAATTCCTGCCAGCCAATCTCGTCTCGGAACGTTACGTTCACCTTATCTGCCAGGCGGAATAACGAGGAGCCAATGGGAGCCACCGGAAGTGCCACCGTGATCGCTCCCGCGATGCTCACAAGCAGCGCGGCATACACCATGGAACTGATCATGCGCGTGCGCTTCGGTTGCAGATGGGCGATCCATGATTCAACCCACACGGCCCCGGCTGCATAGAGCATCGGATAGGCGGGCGCCAGATAGTAGTCACGGCCTTTGGCAAACAGAAACGCCACGAGAGGAACGAAGTACATCCACGCCAGTGAACGAAATTTCCTGCCCGCCTCCGTCCGCAAGCAGAAATAAAGTCCCGCAATCCACAGCGGGAAGGAGAGCAACGTCATTTCCAGTTGACCGGGCAGGAAATACTGCGTCAGGCCCTCGCGGATGTCTCGCAGGTGAATGAAGTTCAAGAAATCGTAGGTAACGAAGTGGTGGTGGAGTTGCCAGAGAAAATTCGGCGCAACGATCGCCAGCGACAGAAGCAATCCGCGCCACGGCCAAATGGTGCGCAGATATTTTCGCGCATCTGTCAGCAGAAATCCCGCCAACACACCACAAGCGAAGAAGAGCATCGTGTACTTGGCCATCATGCCCAAGCCAATCGAGGCGCCAATGAGAAGGAAATGACGCGGCTCGCCGGATTGCAGCAACTTCACAATAAAAAATGCCGTAAGTACCCAAGCGAAGTAATCGAAGGAGATGTATTGCATCAACGCGCCGGCGCCCAGGCAGAAGGGAACTGCGGCAAGCGCCGCGATGATCTGGGCGGAGCGGCCGCCTCCCATCTCCTTGGCCATCAGACCCGTGAGGACAACACCCACCGCCTGCGCCAACGCTGAGAATAAACGGAAGCCGGTAAGCGAAGTGCCGAACAGTGCCAGTGCGATGCGGCCAAGAAAAGGCGTCAGCGGCGGATAAGAGACATAGCCCCAGGCGAGGTGTCGCGCGTCTTCGAGAATGGCAAGTTCATCGCGATTGAATCCGTAACGATTGCCGGTGAGCAGATGGAGAACGAGCGTAGCCGCGCCGATGCCGCACAGGAGTGCAAGATCGGCGCGAGTTCGTTCCGTTTGTGTTGGCAATGTGAAAGAGCTACTTGTTTCCGGATTTGAATTTGTCGTCGAGTTGACGGTAAAGCGCATCAGTTCCAATTACCTGGCCGTTGCGTGTGCCGGGGATCAGGGTGTCGCGCTCGGTCTGCCCGCGCTTGCCGTCCGCGATGGTGACGGCGTTCACCTGCAGGGTTTTGCCAAGGGCGCGCTCGTAATTGGCCTTGGCTTCGGCAAGATTGGCAAGGGCGCGCAATTCGGTGCCCTGCGCGGTGATGAAGTCGCGCTGCGTGAGAATCACGTTGTAAACGGTTGAAGCGCCTAGCGTATATTTTTTCTGCTCGGCCTCAAAGGTCTGCTGCTGCAGTTCGCGCGCCTTGCTGGCAGCTTCCACCTGCGCGCGGCCCTGTTCCAGTGCGATCTGCGTGTTGCGCACATCCAGCACGGCGCTGTTCTTGATCTGTTGCATCTGCGCTTCCAGTTGGCGCTGGGTGAGCTGTGCGTGAATGTTGTCCGCCTGCGCGGCGCGGTTGCGCAGAGGAAGCTGGAAGTTGATGCCAACGGTGTAGTTGGGATAATTGTTGTGAAACACCTGACTCATGGTGTTGGGGAATCCCTGATGATTTACGCCGGTGACGGTCGGGGCATTCACTGGCTCGAACACTGGAATCAGTACACCGTCCGGCCCAACCACCGTGACGGGCAGCCCATCCGAACCCACCAGTTGTTGCCCCGCAATCGTACCCGGCGTTGAGATCGGCGTATTACCGGACAGACCGGTGCTGCTATAGGTCCCATTGAGAGTGGCAACGGGGAGCAGGGCGTTTTTCGTGGCGTTCACGTCAATTTCCCCGTTCTTCAGGTTGAAAACCTGTTCCTGAACGTCGGGACGATTTACGAACGCCTCCCGGACCGCGTCGGTGAACGGTTCCAGCTGGATGCTCTGCGGCGAGTCCGGTTTATCGGTCGGAATAATTTCCACGTTAAGAAGATTGGAAGCCGTGGGATCTTTGGAGATGTAATTCTTAAGCACCAGTTCGTCCTGCAGTTGCGTGGTCTGCGCGACGATCTGATTCTGGCGATCGGTGGCCAGTTCGGATTCCGCGCGAGTCACGTCCAGCGGAGCCATGGTGCCGATTTCAAGCTGCTTCTTGTTGTCGTTATAAAGTTTTTCGGATACGGTCACGGCCTGCTGCTGCACCTTCACGTTTTCGCGCGCGTATACAAGCTCCCAATAAGCGTTGACAGTGTTGGTGACGGTGGTAATGGCTTGCTGCGCGAAAGCCAGGTCGGCGATCTTGCGGTTGTTTTCGGCAATCAAAATGTTGCGGCGTGTGACTTGTTTGCCAAACCCCGCAAGTAATTGTTGCGAAAAACTGATGCCCAGGGTGGATTGCACGGCAGGATTGAAGAAGTTGAATGTGGAGGAAGAGGAAGAGCGCGTGTTATCCCAGAATGCGTTGATTGTGGTGCCGGTCGAAAATCCCTGCGAGTAGTTGGTGTTATACGTGTCGGTGTGCTGAGCCAGCGAGGAAAGAGTCGTCGAACCGGTACCAGAAATGAGCGGGTTATTGACCGGGAAACGAGTATCGGCCAGAGAGATGGTCTGGGTCAGGTACGGGTCGAAATAGAGGGTGGGAAGCGTCGCTGTGGAGCCTGCCGAGAGGCTATTGGGAACGCCGAATCCAAACCCGCCCGCCTCCGTCTTCAGAATGCTGGCGTCGGCCATCCAGGGGTTATAGCGCTGAACCACGATGTCCATGCTGTTTTCCATGGCCAGCGCGATGGCGTCCTGCAAGCTCAAGCTCAGCTTGCCGTCCTGAATCAACTGCTCAAGGCGCGGCGAATTCACGAGCGTGCCCGGATTGATATTTTGCGCGCGGTAAGGGGCGGTGATATTCGGAAACAAGCTGGGCGAATGCGTGTAGTGATATTTCTCGACCCCGAGAGCGATGGGGAGCCCTCCCTGGAGCGGCGCTGCTTTTGCCGGGGGCGCCTGCGACGGCTCTTGGGCCAGCACTGGAGTGGCGGGGGCACCCGCCAGAATTCCCGCCAGGATTGCGGCGAATAGAGATCTACCGAACGGCTTCTTCATAAGTATCCTCACCTTTAGCCTTCAAATAATCACAGATGGACCCAGTGCCTGATGTGGCTTCTCTATCTAAAACGCTCGCGAGGGGTAAATTGTTTCACGATTTAAAGATGGGAGAAGCATCCAAACTGGTTTTTTGCCGAAATCGACCCGCCAAAACGCTGAGTTGGCAGTCTAACAGGCGTCGCCATTCCTTGACAACGCGATGCCCGGGGGCTAGGCTGCTGACATTTCGACGTTTAGGAGCCGCGCTGGGTTAGCCGGGTTATGTCTACACGCGAAGAACACTTGAAAATGTTTGAGAAGGCCGGCGCCATCCGCCACGGCCATTTTGAGCTTTCCAGCGGCCTCCATAGCGGCACCTATGTGCAGTGCGCGCTGGTTCTGCAATACCCGCGATTCGCGGAAAAATTGGGACAGGGGCTGGCGGCACTCTTTTCTGATGCACGGATTGATGCGGTGGTCTCACCCGCGATGGGCGGGCTGATTATTGGCCAGGAAGTGGCGCGGGCGCTCCCCGCGCATGGCGATGCGTTGGGGGGCGGAGTGCCGGCGATGTTCGTGGAGCGCGATGGCAGCGGAACGATGTGCATGCGGCGCGGGTTCAGCCTGCGCCCGGACACGCACGTGCTGGTGGTGGAAGACGTCTGGACCACCGGCGGATCCACGCAAGAGGCGATCAGCGTGGTGGAAGAGGCTGGAGGCCGCGTGGTTGCGGCTGGGGCGCTGATTGATCGCAGCGGCGGCAAGATTGAGTTTCCGGTGGAGTCCAACGCCCTGCTGGGGTTGACCATTGAGAGTTACGAACCGGACGATTGCCCGCTGTGCCGGCAGGGAAATGTCGCGGTGAAGCCGGGCAGTCGGTTCGCGAGGTCCGCGTCCTAGCCGCATCGGCCCATTCCTGCATGCGTTATTTCAAACTCACCATTGCTTACGACGGAACGGATTTCCACGGCTGGCAGATTCAGAAAAACAAGCCGACCGTGCAGGGCGAGATCGTTTCCGTGCTGCGCCGGCTGACGCAGGAGAATATTCAATTGCTGGGCGCGGGAAGGACTGACTCCGGGGTGCATGCGCTAGGCCAAGTGGGAAGTTTTCGCACCCAGTCCGCGCTTTCGGCGCTGGAATTTCAGCGCGCCTTGAATGCGCTGTTGCCGCCCACCATCCGTATCGTGGGACTGGAAGAGACTGGGCCGGACTTCAGCGCGCGCTGGTCGGCGACTGGCAAAATCTACCGCTACCGCATCTATCGAGGGAAAGTGGTGCCGCCGATGCTGTGGCGCTACGTGCTGCACTATCCGTTTCCGCTGGATGAAGAGGCAATGAAAGATGCCGCGTCGCGATTCGTAGGCACGCATGACTTCACGTCGTTTGCGGCCTCCACGGGGTCCGAAGACGATGATAAAGAGCGCAACATGCAGCGGGAGATTTTTGACACGGAGCTTCGGCGCACCGAGGATGGCGAGGAGCTTTGGTTCACCGTGCACGGACGATCGTTTTTGCGGTATATGGTGCGCAAAATGGTGGGATCGCTGCTGGAAGTCGGAAGGGGAAAATTGGCGCCGGCGGACATTGAGCGATTGTATGAATTGAAGGACCGATCGAAATCGGGGCCGACGGTGCCACCGCAGGGGTTGTTTATGGTGAAGGTGGATCACGCGGAGACTTTTCGGATTTCGTAGCCGAAAGCTTTCAGAGGGCGGTCAGAACGCTGGCCAATCTGGAGATTGGCGCTCCCTTCCGTGTCGCAGCGGAGAGTTGGCGCTACTTACTATTGCGGAATTGCGGGGGAGTGTAGAATCAAGCTCATGGCCGCCACATCTGCGATGTTGGACACACTTCCCTCGATTGACCCTGCCACCGGGAAAGTGACGAAATCTTACGAGCGCACTTCGCCGCTGGCGGTGCCGCAACTGCTTGCCAAAACGCGGGAGGCGCAACGCATTTGGGCCAAGCGGCCAGTTGAAGAGCGTTGCGCGCAGCTTGCGGTGTTGAAGGCGAAGATTCTTGAGGCCCGCGAACGGCTAACGGAGGCGGTGGTGCGGGAGTCCGGCAAGCCGCGCGTCGAGGCGAAGTTTGCGGATGTGTTTGTCTCGCTGGATTCGGCGGATTATTTCGCCAAGCACGGCCCATCTCTGCTGAAAAGCGACTCGGTTCCGCACCATAGCCTGGCCGCGAAGGCCAAGTCCGGCAAGCTTTTCTATGAACCGCTGGGCGTGCTGGCGATCATCAGTTCCTGGAATTATCCGTTGGCGATTCCCATGAGCCAGATCATTGCCGCCGTGGCGGCCGGCAACGGAGTGCTGTGCAAGACCAGCGACTACACTCCCGAGTGTGGCGAATTGATTGGAGAATTGTTCCGCGACGCTGGCTTTCCGAGCGATCTTGTCACCATCGTGCAGGGCGGTGGCGAGGTGGGCCAGGCGCTGATTGAAGCGCGGCCAGACAAAGTT
This sequence comes from uncultured Acidobacteriota bacterium, assembly GCA_963824925.1. Lineage (GTDB taxonomy): Bacteria > Acidobacteriota > Terriglobia > Acidiferrales > UBA7541 > Acidiferrum. The sequence continues at coordinate 71,940 of CAWGRE010000015.1, read as the reverse complement.
TTCTTCACTGGCAGCGTTTTTACGGGGCGCCACGTTGCAGAGGCTTGCGCGCCGCTGCTGATTCCCAGTGTGCTGGAATTGGGCGGAAAAGACGCGATGCTGGTCATGGCGGATGCGGATCTGGAAGTGGCCTCCAGCGCGGCTGTCTGGGGCAGCTATACGAATTGCGGGCAGGTGTGCCTTTCAGTGGAGCGCCTGTTTGTCGAGCAATCCGTAAGCGAAAAATTCATCGAGCAGTGCGTGGAGAAGACGCAAAAGTTGCGCATGGGACCGGGCAGCGATCCGGAAAGTGAAATTGGACCCATGATTCGCCCGCAGCACGTGCACCGGATGGGCGAACTGCTGGCGGATGCCGTGCAGCAAGGTGCGCGCATTCGCTGCGGCGGGCGCCCGCGGCTGGACCTTGGGCCGAATTTTTTCGAGCCGACGGTGGTTACCGGCGTGGATTCTTCGATGAAGCTTTTCCAGGATGAGACTTTTGGGCCGATCATGGCGATTCAGGTGGTGCGCGACGCCGAGGACGCCATCGCGCGCGCCAATGATTCGGAGTTCGCGCTGTCCGCCAGTATCTGGACCAGCGACATGGAAGGCGGCAACAGAATCGCCCAGCGTTTGCGGGCCGGAGCGGTGATGGTCAACGACCTGATCAGCGGCTTTGCGATTGCGGAAGCGCCGCATGGTGGCAGCGGATTAAGCGGCTGGGGTCGCACGCACGGAAAAGCCGGGTTGCAGGAAATGGTGCACGTGAAATACGTTGATGTGGATCGCCTGCCGCGCATGGAAAAGCCCTGGTGGTATCGCTATGGCGCGGATCTGGAGAAGGCCGCCGACGCGTTTCTGAACTTCGAATTTGCCGGCGGCATTGGCGCGCGGCTGCGCCACGCCCGGGCGGCGTTGAAAACCGTTTTTCGGGATCACGGATTGAAATAGCTGCGCTGCGAGAAAACTCAGAAGAGGTTGCGCGAACTTGAACCGCAACGAGTGGATCCACGACTGGAACGCCGCGGGGCCGTTGGCTATCCCGCAGGGCACGCGTGTTTTGTTGAACGACGAAACGCTGCGGGACGGTTTGCAGAATCCCTCCATCCAGGACCCCACAATCGAAGAGAAGATCGAAATTCTGCACCTGATGGAATCGCTGGGCATTGATTCGGTGAATATCGGGCTTCCCGGCGCCGGGCCGCGTGCCGCGAAGCATGTGGAGGCGCTGGCTCGAGAGATTGCCACCAATCGCATGCGCATCCGGCCGAACTGTGCCGCGCGCACGGTGGAGGCAGACATCCGGCCGATTGCCGAAATTTCGCAACGCGTTGGCATTGCCATTGAAGCAGCTACATTTCTTGGATCGAGTCCCATCCGGCGCCTGGTTGAGGACTGGACAGTGGAGCACCTGGAGCGCACCACGGAAGCGGCGGTGAAGTTCGCCGTGGCGCAGGGCCTCCCTTCGATGTACGTCACCGAAGACACGATTCGCACGGACCCCGATACCGTGAAAAGGCTCTATTCCGCCGCCATCCGTAGTGGCGCGCGGGCCATCGTGCTGTGCGACACCGTGGGGCACGCCACGCCGACAGGAACCTTCAGCCTGGTGAAATTTGTGATCGAAAATGTTGTGCGGCCCAGCGGCGAAACGATTCGCGTGGATTGGCATGGGCATCGCGATCGGGATCTTGCGATTGCAAACTCGCTGGCTGCCGTTGCCGCCGGCGCGGATCAGATTCACGGCGTTGCGCTTTCGCTGGGCGAACGCGTCGGCAATACCCCGATGGAGTTGCTGCTGGTGAATCTGCGGCTGATGGGATTGATTGAGAACGACCTGAGCGCGCTGAAGGCGTACTGCGAAAAGGTGGCGCAAGCCACGCACACGGTGATTCCACCGAACTATCCGGTATTCGGCAAGGATGCATTTCGGACGGCGACCGGGGTTCACGCTGCGGCGATCATCAAGGCGCTCAAAACCGGCGACAGGGAATTGGCGGATGCGGTTTATAGCGGCGTTCCAGCGCATCTGTTCGGGCTGGAGCAGGTGGTGGAGATCGGGCCGATGAGTGGCAAATCCAATGTGCTGCACTGGCTGGCGCGGCATAAGATTTCGGTGACAGATGAATTGGTGAATCGGATTTTTGACGCCGCGAAACAGTCGGCGCGGGTGTTGACGGAGGAGGAGTTGGTGGCGATTGCAACGGCGACGAAGACGCCGGTTTAGGGCGGTGTACGATCGAGATCAAATACTTGGTCCTGCGGACCTCTCGCTTGCCTGCAAGATGCAGGCGCTACCGGGTTTTTAATTCCGTGAGCCTGCCACTTCGAACAGTGAAACGCCTTGCCGTTTGCGCTATTCTCTTGGTCATGCCCATTCGCTCCTCGGTTCTCCCCCACGCGGCACGCCCGTTCACGTCGTTTTCGCTGGCGGATGATCCGCAGGTTCGGGCGGCGCTGGACTGGTTCCCCAAAAATCTCGCCTGGATCAATGAAGAGCAGTCTCGGCTGACGGAAATTCCTGCACCTTCCTTTGAGGAAGAAAAGCGCGCGGCCGCCGTGAAGGAATTGCTGGCCGCCGAGGGCCTTCCGGTAAGCACAGACAAAATTGGGAATGTTATCGGCGAGCTTCGCGGCTCCAATGAGAAGGAAGCCGTCCTGGTGACGGCGCACCTGGACACCGTTTTCCCGGCGGGTACGGACGTGACCGTTCACAAAGATGGCGAGCGCGTACTGGCGCCGGGGATTTCGGACAACGGCACAGGACTTGCCGCGCTCGTCGCAATGGCCCGGGCCTTGCACGCCGCGAAAATCAAGCCTCAACGAACGATTCTATTCGCGGCCAATGTGGGCGAAGAGGGCGAAGGGAATTTGCGCGGCATGCGTGCGTTGATCGAAGCGTACCGGACGAAACTTCGCGCAGTGATTGTTCTCGACGGTTCAGGTACCGACCACGTCACCACCAAAGCGCTCGCCTCGCGGCGACTGGAAGTGGTGATCACGGGACCAGGCGGGCACAGCTGGTCTGATTTCGGCATGGTGAATCCCATCAATGCACTGGTACGCGGCTCGCAGCGCTTTATCAACACTCGCGTGCCGGTTGCGCCGCGGACCACGTTCAATTTAGGACAAATCGAGGGCGGCACCTCTGTCAATTCCATCCCCTATAACGCCACACTGAAGGTAGACATCCGCTCCGAAAGCGAAGAAGAACTGGGACGGCTGGAAACCGCGCTGCGCGATTGCATTGCCGCCGGCGTGAAGGATGAAATGGACAACGCGCGCGATCGCAGCAAAGGAAAGCTGGACTGGAAGGTGACCGTGATCGGAAGCCGGCCGGGCGGCGACTTGCCCGCGGATTCCGCGCTACTTGCCTCCCTGCGTGCCGCGGACGATTTTCTGGCCAACCAGTCGCGTGTGGAGCGGTCTTCCACGGACGCAAATATTCCCCTGTCGCTGGGAATTGATGCCATCTCGATCGGCGCGGGTGGCAATGGCGGCGGCGCGCACTCCCTGCAGGAGTGGTACGAACCCGCGGGCCGCGAAATGGGTTTGCAGCGCGTGCTGCTGACGCTGCTGGGCGTCTCTGGCCTTGCGCCGGAGAAAGGCCGCTGAGGATGCGACTCGCTGCTGGCCTTGTGCCTTTGCGTTTACGCGCTTGGAGCTTCCGTTGCCGCCCCTCAAGCGGTGATGACGCAGAAAGCCGAACCCGGCCACAAAACCACCTACTATCTGCACGGCCGGATTTACACCAACGATCCGAAAATGCCCTGGGCCAGCGCGCTTGCCGTGCGCGATGAAAAGATTTTCTGCGTCGGCACCATCGCCCACATCATGCTGGACTGCGGCGGCGCCAAACCCGAAGCGGAAATCTACGAGATGCACGGCCGCTTCATGATGCCGGGCTTCAATGATGCGCACACGCATCTGGGCAGCGCGGGCCGCGACAAACTTGCCCTGGACCTGAAGGGTACCGATTCCATTGAAGAGTTGCAGCAGCGCCTGCGATCCGCGGTGGCCCAACACAAGCCTGGCGAGTGGATCGTCGGCAGCGGTTGGGACCAAACGCGCTGGCCGGACAAAAAATTCCCGAATCGTCAGGATCTGGACGCCGCGGCTCCGGATAATCCCGTGTTTCTGGTGCATATTTCGGGTCACGTGGGCGTGGCCAATTCCATGGCGTCTGAAGCGCACGGAAATCCTGCCGGAAACCAAAAATCCGCCAGGGCGGCCAAATCGAGCGCGATGCCGATGGAAATCCCACCGGCATGCTGATGGAAGCTTCGGCGATGGAATTTGTGCAGCAGAAAATCCCGGATCCCACCGCGGAGCAGCGCCGCCATGGGATTGAGCTGGTGCTGCAGGAACTGGCCGCGAATGGCGTAACCTCCGCGCAGGATAATTCGGAGTGGGACGATTTTCTGGTCTATCACGATCTGCGCGAAGAAAAGAAACTCACCGTCCGCATCACGGAATGGCTGCCCTTCATGGCCCCGGTGACGGAACTGCAGGATATGCGAGCGGAGGGTGGCACCACGGACCCCTGGCTGAAAACCGGCGCGCTGAAAATGGTCACGGACGGGGCGCTTGGCTCGCGCACCGCCGCGATGATTGCGCCGTATTCCGACGATCCCAATACCAGCGGCATCCTGACCATCGAACCGGAAAAATTAAAAGCCATGGCGCTGGAGCGCGACAAGCTTGGCTTTCAGCTGGCATTTCACGCCATCGGCGATCGCGCCAATCGCGTGGCGCTGGACACGTTCGAATCCGTTCTGCGCGTAAACGGCACGCGCGACCGCCGCGACCGCGTCGAGCACGCGCAGGTGGTTGCGCCGGAGGACATTTCTCGCTTCGGCCTGCTGCACGTGATTGCTTCGATGCAGCCATCGCACCAGACCAACGACATGCGCTGGGCCGAGGAACGCGTTGGCCCGGAACGGATCAAGGGCGCTTACGCGTGGAATTCGCTGCAGAAAGCCGGCGCGGTGCTGGCCTTCGGCACGGATTACGACGTGGAGCCCATCAATCCTTTTCGCGGATTGTACGCTTGCATATCGCGGGAATCCGCGGAGGGTGGACCTCCAGGCGGCTGGCAGCCGCAGGAAAAGTTGCCGCTCGACGATTGCATCCGCGCGTACACCAGCGGCTCCGCCTACGCGCAGTTCGAAGAAGGCAAGAAGGGCGAATTGAAAGCCGGCGAATACGCCGATTTCATCGTCCTCTCGCAGGATCTGACCACGGCCTCGCCGAAGGAAATTCTCAACACGGAAGTGCTGCAGACTGTCGTCGGTGGGCGCACCGTCTTTCAGAAAAAGTAGCCAGCTCTTAACCTGTCCCGGTCGTTTCTCCACACACAATCGAGTGCGTTTGCGGATACACTGTCGTGGCTCGCTGCACAGACGGGAATCCGCGTGAATCAAAAGCCAAAAGCCGACCTGGCGCTGATGTTCTGTTCGCTCATCTGGGGCGTGTCGTTTGTGGTGGTGAAAAACGTTCTGGACGAGTCGTCGGTGTTCCTTTTCCTCGCTGTGCGCTTCAGCATTGCCGCGCTGATCATGGCGTTTCTCCAGATGCAGGTGATCCGCCGCATTGAGACGCAGGAGATTTTTGCGGGGATGCGGCTGGCGTTTTTTATGTTCGCGGGCTATTGCTTCCAGACGGCGGGCTTGCAGTATACGACGGCGTCGAATTCCGGATTTGTCACCGGCTCCAGCGTGGTGCTGGTGCCGCTGCTGCTGGCAGTGTTCTGGGGACGCCGATTGACGCGATGGATTTATCTGGGGGCGTTTGCGGCGCTGATCGGCTTGTACTTCCTGACCGTGCCGGCGGAGGGGCTGCGCTACCTGAACCGCGGCGACGTGCTGACGTTTGTGGGCTCGGGATTTTACGCCGTGCACATCATCCTGGTCGGTGAATATACGCAGGAACATTCCGTGCGCGCGCTCAGCCTGATTCAGGTGGCGGGTTGCGCGTTGATGGCCTGGCCGCTGACCGGGTTCACTGCGGCGATTCACTGGCAGCCGGCGCGATTTTCCGGGCGGTGGGAGCTTTGGCTCGGGCATCGCGATTTGCGCGGTGTTCGCGACGGCGGTGGCGTTCACCGTGCAGTTGTGGGCGCAGCAATATACTTCGCCGGGGCATGCCGCGATTCTTTTTGCGTTGGAGCCCGTGTTCGCGGTGATTACTTCGTATCTGGTGCTGCACGAGCGGTTGTCGGCGCGCGCGATGAAGGGCGCAGGCTTGGTGGTCGCGGGAATCGTGCTTGCGGAATTGCTGGGCGCTCCGACGGCGCCAGAATCCGCCGAACCGGTGTTTGAAGGCAGGATTTATTTCAAGCCGTGGTGGAAGGAAGGGTGAGTTGGTAGCGCCGGCATCCTGCTTGTCCTGACGAAGGAAGGGCCGGCAAGCGGACGGTCTGAAGAACGCTTGCCTGCCCTTCGTGCCTCTGGGTGAACTAGAAGCAGGCGCTACCGGTTACGAATAATTCTTCACATCCACCGTTTCATACATCGTGGCGGTGGCGTGATGCGACTTCTCGAAAGCGTCGATCGAGTCGGCGTGGAGCAGGGAAGTGCCGATATCGTCGAGGCCCTTCAGCAGGACTTCCTTGCGCGAAGGCGCGATTTCGAATTTGTATTCCAGCCCGTGGTTATCCTTCACCGTTTGGCTCGGCAAATCCACCGTCAGAGAGTAGCCCTCTTCCTTCTCGTTACGCTGAAAGAGTTCCTCAATCTGCGCTTCGGTAAGCTCGGCGGGAAGAATGCCGTTCTTGAAGCAGTTGTTGTAAAAAATGTCCGCATAACTCGGCGCGAGAATCACGCGGAAGCCGTAATCGCCGATGGCCCAGGGTGCGTGTTCGCGGCTGGAGCCGCAGCCGAAGTTGGCGCGTGCCAACAAAACCGAAGCGCCTTTGTATCGTGGAAAGTTCAGCACGAACTCCGGGTTTGGTTTTTCGCCCGGCAGATAGCGCCAGTCGTAGAATAGCGTGCGCCCAAATCCTTGGCGGGTGAGCGCCTTGAGGAATTGCTTCGGCACCATCTGATCGGTGTCCACATTGACCCGATTCATCGGTGCGACGAGGCCAGAGTGCGTGATAAAAGGTTGCATTGTTCGTGTTCCTCGAGAGTACGGTTCAATCCAATACGCGAGCAGCTAGCAGATAACAGCGAGCAGGAATCTTGGTTTCTGTTATCTGTTCTCTGTTATCTGCTCGCATTTACAAACGGCGCCCGCCTCAGAAGGCGGCCGCTACAACTACTCCACGTGCGCGACGTCGAATTCACGTACATCCACGAAATGTCCCGCAATTGCTGCGGCGGCGGCCATTACCGGGCTGACGAGGTGCGTGCGGCTGTCTTTGCCCTGGCGGCCTTCGAAGTTGCGGTTGGAGGTGCTGGCGCTGCGTTCGTGGGCGGGCAGAACGTCGGCGTTCATGCCGATGCACATGCTGCAACCCGCATCGCGCCACTCAAAGCCGGCTTCGGTGAAAATTTTGTCGAGGCCTTCTTTTTCCGCTTGGGCCTTGATGCCGCGCGAGCCAGGCACAATCAGCGCCTGCTTGATGCTCTTGGCGACGTGCTTGCCTTCCACCAGATGAGCGGCGGCGCGCAAATCGTCCAGGCGCGAATTGGTGCAGGAGCCGATGAACACGCGGTCCACCGGGATGTCCACGATCGGCGTTCCCGGTTTCAATCCCATGTACTTCAGGGCGCTCTCGGTGGCTTTCTGATCGTTCAGGTCGCGGAAATCGTGCGGATCGGGAATGCGTCCATTGACGCTGGTGACCATGCCGGGGTTCGTGCCCCAGGTAACTTGCGGAGCGATCTGCTCCGCCTGCAACTCCACGGTCATATCGAATTTCGCGCCGTCGTCGGACTTCAGCAGCTTCCAGCGCTCGACCGCTTCCTGAAACGCTTTGCCGCGCGGCACAAACGGCCGGCCTTCCATGTAAGCGAATGTGGTTTCATCCGGCGCCACCATGCCCGCGCGCGCGCCGCCTTCAATCGTCATGTTGCAGACGGTCATGCGGCCGTCCATCGAAAGGGAGCGAATCGCTTCGCCGCCATATTCCGCAACGTGGCCGGTGCCGCCGCCGATTCCGATTTTGCCGATGATGGCCAGAATGATGTCTTTCGCGGTGACGCCCTTGGGGCGCTTGCCGTTCACCACGATGTGCATGGTCTTCGAGCGGCTCTGCACCAGGCATTGCGTGGCCAGGACGTGCTCGACTTCGCTGGTGCCGATACCGAACGCCAGTGTGCCGAAGGCTCCGTGCGTGGACGTGTGGCTGTCCCCGCAGACAACGGTTTGGCCGGGCTGCGTGATGCCGAGTTCCGGGCCAATGATGTGCACGATGCCCTGGTTTTTGCTGTGCATGTCAAAAAGGCGCACACCAGACTCGCGGCAATTTTGTTCCAGGGCTTCGAATTGCAGGCGCGCGTCGGTGTCCAGAATCGGCAGCAGGCGATCCGTGGTGGAAACCGAGTGGTCCATCACCGCGAAGGTGAGATCCGGGCGGCGGACTTTGCGGCCTTCGGCTTTCAGTCCCGCAAAGGCTTGCGGCGAAGTGCCTTCGTGGATCAGGTGCCGGTCAATATAGATGAGCGCGGGCTTTCCCGCCTCTTCGTAAACCAGATGGTTGTCCCAGATTTTTTCGTAGAGTGTTTTGGGTGGCATAGGAGTTCCTTAAAAGTTTAGCACTCTGGGGATGAGGGGCAAGCTGGGGAAGCCGATCGCTGGCCAATCTGGAGATTGCAACCTCCCAAAGTGCGAAGCCCGCCTCCCGCCTGCGCAAAATCGGCTACGGCGGGCAAGCGGAAGGCGGGCCCTACAAGGCATGGCGCCCTGCTAGGCGGAAGTGGCGGCTTCGCGATGCTGTTCCAGCGCGGTTACTTCGTAGTGGTGAACGCGGCGATCGTAGGAGGTCAGCAGGTGCACGGCTTCCTCGGCGACGACGGCGGATTCACGGTCCGCGCCCGTGAAGCGCTCGATGGCTTCCAGCGATGTCCAAAGCGTCTCCACGATGAACTGAACGACGACGCCGTCCGATTGCGAGAGAACGCGCGCTTCCAGAAAACCTTCCTTGGAGCGAAGGATTGGGAGCATCGTTCGATTGAAGTGGCGAAGATACTCGGGATAGCGAATTTCAGTGGTGCGAGCGGACCAGAAACGTACAACCATTTCACGCGACTCCTTTCGAGGAGGCTCCTGCAAGTTCGGCATACTCGCCGACAACCACGTTCCAGGGGCGCACCTCCCAGCGTTCCACCAGGCCATTTCGAACATAGGGATCCGTGTCGGCGAATTTGTTCGCGGCGTCGGGGGAGTTGCCGCGAAAGACGATGAGCGCGGTGTCGGCGGGATCGGCCAGCGCCCCGCCAAGAACCAGACCGCCGTGTTCGGTGGCGTGCTGCGCGTGCGCCAGGTGTAGCGCGCGAAAAGGCGCGCGCCGCTCCACGAAGTTGTCCACCACGTGATAGAAGAGGGCGTAATAGCCCATGGACGCCTCCCTGACCGGGAATGGGCCAACACAAAAATAGCCTACCACGTTGCGAGAAAGCAGGCGTATAGCGGGCCATGTAGCGCCGGCATCTTGCCGGCAAGCGAGGGAATTGAACTGCAGGAACGCTTGCCTGCTAGAAGCAGGCGCTACCACTTCGTCCGAAAACATTTCATCCTGCTGTAATCCCGGTGTTAGTCTACTCGCGGCACCGCGCCGCTCCGCCAGAGTGCCAACCACCACATCCATGAAAACCATTTTGAAATTGCTCGGCTTTCTGCTCGTTGTCGTCCTGCTTATCGTCGCAGGGCGCACGCTGCTGATTCCTTCCAAACAAATCGCTCGCATCCCGTACACTCCCGAAACATTCGATGCGCAGGCCGCCGCGCGCAAACTTTCCGAGACCATCACGTTCCCCACCATTTCCTGGGAAGGCGGCGGCACGGAGGATCAAAAGAAAGCCACGCAGCAGGCGTTCGCCGGCTTTCACGCCCACCTGGAAAAATCCTTCCCGCAGGTCTACGCGAAACTCGACCACGAAACGATTGGCGAAAACAATCTACTGTTCACCTGGAAGGGCAGCGACCCTTCGCTGAAACCCATGCTGGTGATGGGCCATCAGGACGTGGTGCCAATCGAAGCAGGCACGGAAGGGAATTGGACCCATCCGCCATTTTCCGGCGACATCGCCGATGGATTTATCTGGGGCCGCGGCACGTTGGACGACAAAATGACCGTGGTGGGGTTGCTGGAAGCCGCCGACATTCTGCTGGCCAAAGGCTTTCAGCCGAAGCGAACCATCTATTTTGCATTCGGCCAGGACGAAGAGATTGGCGGGTTGCATGGCGCCCAATTGATCGCGCAAACGCTGCAATCGCGCGGCGTGCAATTGGAATTCGTCGAGGACGAGGGCGGATTTCTTTCGCTTGGGCTAGTGCCCGGTGTGAGCGCGCCCGTAGCGATGATTGGCACCTCCGAAAAAGGCTACTTGAGTCTGGAACTCTCCGTGGAAACCGCCGGTGGGCATTCGTCGGTCCCGCCCAACGAATCGAGCATCGGCATTCTTGCCGCGGCGGTGCGCAAGATCGAACGGCATCCCATGCCGGCCCACGTGCATGGCCCGGTTGGCGAATTCCTGGAATATGCCGGGGGCAGCGCTTCGTTTCCCATGCGCGTGGTCTTCAAAAACATGTGGCTCTTCGGCCCCGTGGTGCAGAAAATTCTGGAATCTTCGCCCGATTCGAATGCCACGCTCCGCACTACCTCTGCGACTACGATTTTTCGTGCAGGAACAAAAGACAACGTGATGCCCAGCCGGGCAACGGCGGTGGTGAACTTTCGCCTGCTGCCAGGGGACACCATCGCCAGCGTGACAGAGCATGTGCGCGAAGTGGTGAACGATCCGCGCGTGAAGATGCAACCGCTGCCGCCGGAGCCGCCCGCGGAGGCTTCCCCGCGCTCCAGCGCGCAGTCCGCGGAATTCCAGCTGATGCAGCGCACGCTGGCGCAGGTTTATCCCGACGCGGTGGTGGCCCCGTTTGTGTTTGTAGGTGCAACCGATTCGAAGCATTACGCGGCGCTGACGCCGAATATTTTTCGGTTCTCACCGATGGTCTTGAACGGCGAAGACGTGGGCCGCATTCATGGCACCAACGAACGGATCAGCACGGAGAATTTCACCCGCATGATCGAATTCTACTGCCAGTTGATGCGCAACGCGGCAAATTGACCAATTGGCGCTGGTCGCCCTCAACGCCATACCCCGGACGATGCAATTTATGTAAAATGCCGCGATTCTCCAGGAGAGAACCGTGAACCGTACATTTTCCATATTGCTTTGCTGCGCTTTCTTGCTTTGCGCGCCGCTGATCCGCGCCCAGGATGAAGAGCGCAAGGACGCCGAGGGTTGCAAGGAGTCCCCGTTAGTAACGCGATTCCCAGGTGGAATCATCAATTCTTGCGAGAACAAGGAATTCGACCAGTACGATTTTCCGCTGGGGAACGATAAGGATGGCAACCCGCTCACAAAACACGTCGAGGGCGAATTTCACTCCTGGGATATCGCCACGCATGACGGCGTCAGTGAGTTACAGGTCTTTCGCAACTTCCAGACTGCGCTGAAAACCGCCGGCTTCACGGTGGATTATGCGGAGTCTCCTTACGTTCTGACGGCGCACAAGGGCGGAACGTGGATTCTGATTGAGAGCAAGGGAACGTATTATTACCAGACCATTGTGACCAGCAAAGAGATGAAGCAGGAAGTGACCGCCGACGCTTCCAGCCTGAAGGATGAAATCGATAAGAGCGGCCACGTTGCGGTCTATGGAATTCACTTCGAAACTGGAAAAGCCGCCATTCAACCGGATTCCGAGGACACTCTCAAGCAAGTAGCGGCACTGCTACAGCAAAATCCAACGCTGAAACTACGCGTGGAAGGCCATACCGATAATCAAGGGAGTCCTGCGGCAAATCAACTTCTGAGTGAGAAGCGTGCGCAAGCCGTTGTTGCCTGGCTGGTGGCACACGGCGCCGACGCGGCGCAGCTTAAGGCGCAGGGACTCGGACAGACCAAACCCGTTGCGGATAATTCCACAGAGGATGGGCGAGCGAAGAATCGTCGCGTGGAACTGGTGAAGATCTAAAAAACACTAACCGCCTGCAATCGAAGGGACCAGCAGTACGCGGTCGCCGTCTTTCAGCGCGGAAGATTCGCCGTTGAGGAAGCGGATGTCTTCTTCGTTGAGATAGACGTTGAGGAACTGGCGGATCTGGCCCTGTTCATCGCGGACGTGGCGAGAGAGCGCGGGGTATTTCGTGGTGAGATCCGTCAGTGCTTCGGCGACAGTGGTGGCGCCGGTGTCTACTTTGGGCGTTCCATCGGTGAACCGGCGGAATGCCGTGGGAATTTCGATTGTGATTGCCATTTCTTTCTCCAAGTTCTTTGTACTGGCCGACCTTTAGGTCGGCCAGGATTAATTTTGCGGAAGAGGCGGACCGGTCTAAAGTCCGGCCACTACAGTTTCAGACGATTACCGCGTCCTTTAGTTGTTCGTGCAGCAGCGACTCGAACGCCTCGAGCCGCGGCTCGATCGCTTCACTCGCTGGGAAGTCGGCGGCGATCGCGTCGGTGGTTTTCAGTCCATTCCCTGTGATGCAGATGACCGTGGTTTCGTCGCGCGAGATGCGGCCCTGCTCGATGAGCTTGGCGGTGACACCGGTGGTGACGCCGCCCGCGGTCTCCGCAAAAATGCCTTCGGTTTCCGCCAGCAGCTTGATGGAGTCGATGATCTCCGGATCGGAAATGTCTTCCGCCCAGCCGCCGGATTCGCGAAGCAACCGCACCGCGAAAGGGCCGTCGGCGGGATTGCCAATCGCCAGCGACCGCGCAATGGTGTTCGGCTTCTGTGGTTCAAAGCGAGTGAGCCCGCGCTTCACGGCATCGGAAATGGGTGAACATCCGGTCGCCTGCGCGCCAAAGAACTTCACCTGCTTCGGTTCCACCCAGCCGAGATGTGCCAGTTCACAAAACGCTTTCGCGATTTTGCCGATCAGCGCGCCACCGGCCATCGGCACCACCACGTTATCCGGAAGCTCCCAGCCAAGCTGCTCGGCGATTTCGTAGCCGTGCGTCTTGGAGCCTTCGGCGTAATACGGCCGCAGGTTGACGTTCACCAATCCCCAACGGAATTTGTCGGCAATCTGCGTACAGAGACGATTAACGTGGTCATAGTTGCCATTGATGCGAATGATCCGGCCACCATAGACCGCGCTGTTTAAAACCTTCGCGGGTTCCAGGTCCGCCGGGATGAAAACGCAGGTTTCGAAGCCCTGCTGCACACCCTGTGCGGCAACGGCGTTCGCCAGATTGCCGGTGGAAGAGCAGCCGATGGTCTTGAATCCAAAGCGCCCCGCCGCAGCCAATGCCGTGGCCACCACGCGATCCTTGAAGGAAAGCGTGGGATAGTTCACCGCGTCATTCTTGAAATAGAGATTCTTCACGCCCAGGCGTTGCCCCAAATTGCGGGACTTCACCAATGGCGTTCCCCCGATGGGCTGGGTAGGCGTAAATCCCTCCGGCAAAGGCAGGAATTCCGCATACCGCCACATATTGAACGGGCGCCGCGACACGGCTTCGCGGCTGGTGTTCTGCCGCAACGCTTCGTAGTCGTAGCTTACTTCGAGCGGAGAGAAACATTCTTCGCAGTAGGAAAGGGGTTGGTTCGGGTATTTCTTCCCGCATTCCCTGCAACGTAAGAAATGAACTTCTTTCATAAGTCACCTCGACGGGGCCGGAGCCACCGTATGAAATGACGTGGAGATGATATCGGGCAGCGCGGAGGGGTAAAATGCAAAAACCCTCCGTGCCAAAGTGCTTGGAGGGTCTTAGAACTCGTCTAAACTCTACCAGCCTTTAGCAGTTTTTTACGTGGAGCAAGTCGCCCTAAATCGCCACGTGACACCGCAATTGCGGCTAACACATTTATGCTAGATGCGGAACCTGTTGTCAAGTCGAAAGTTATGCGCCGCCGGGCGAGAAGCGGATTGCTCACCTTTTCGCGTCCAACCATTGCAGCAGCAGATTTCCCGCAGGACCCGGCCAGATGGCCAGTTAACGTCGAGGCGCATCTAAGGACCGTAGAAACTCCGCGCATTCAGCGGTGTTATACTCTCCGCATGTGGACTGGGCCACGGATAGAGATAGGAGCCAGATTGTATGGAGCAGTTTAATAATAAGGTGGATTGGACACCACGGCGGACTTATGTCGCCGCGGGGCTGATCGCAGCAACACTTTCAGTCGGGATTTTGATCGGTACGGTGGTTTCCGGACGAGTTTCGGCCATGAAGTCGTTCTCCTTTGCGCGCGGTGCAGAGGCGGCGCCACTCGCATTGCCGGATCCGATTCCTTCGTCGAACAGTTTTGCCTCGATCGTGAATCGCGTGGAGCCGGCGGTCGTCAATATTGCGACGACCCAGGTGGTGGACCGCAAGTCCGCGAAGCGCCATGGCGGCGATCAGGATGACCCCAGCGAAGATTTTTTCTTCCACTTTTTTGACGGCAAACCCGATGCGGGACCCCGCGCGGAGCGCAGCCTGGGCTCCGGCGTAATTGTTGACAAGAGCGGATTTATTTTGACGAACAATCACGTGGTCGAACAGGCCACCAAGATTCAAGTGCAGCTCAATGGCGACACCACCAAGTACACGGCGAAAGTTGTCGGCGTGGATGAAGCCACGGACCTTGCGGTTATCAAGATTGATGCCGGAAAAGAACTCCCCTTCGCCAAGCTCGGGAATTCCGAAGGCGTGCAGGTGGGCGATTGGGTTCTGGCGATCGGCAGTCCGTTCGGACTGAACGCCACGGTTACCGCGGGCATCATCAGCGCCAAGGATCGCGCGGGAATCGGGCAACAGTTCCAGCGCTTCCTGCAGACTGATGCGGCGATCAATCCTGGCAATTCCGGCGGTCCGCTGGTGGATATGGCCGGCCAAGTGATCGGCATCAATACCGCGATCATCACCGGCAGCCGCGGGTACGAGGGCGTCGGCTTTGCGATGCCAGCCTCGACGGCGATCAATGTTTATGACCAGCTCATCAAGAATGGGCGCGTGACGCGCGGCTCCATCGGCGTCAGCTTCCAGGAAGAGCTCGGCACCAATCAGATTACGTTGAAGTCGCTCGGCGCGCCCTATGGCGTGGTGATCGAGGGCGTGGAACCCGGCAGCCCGGCGGAGAAGGCCGGACTGAAGGGCGGCGACGTGATCACCGCGGTGAACGGAACGGCCGTGAAGACCGGCAACGACCTGGTGAATCCGATTGCGGCCGCCGCGATTGGCAGCAAGGTGAAGATCACCTATTACCGCGACAAGCAGATGAAGGAAACCACCGCCACGGTCGAAGATCGCACGCGCGTTTTCCCGAACACACAGGGCCGCGTTAGCAGCACGCCGGAAGACAACGCGCCAGCGGAGTTTGGACTCCACGTGGAGAGCCTTACGCCCGATCGCGCGCAGCGCGTCGGCATCGAAGGGCAGAAGGGCGTGGTGGTCAGCGAAATCGAACCCGCCACATTTGCCGACGACACCGGTTTTCAGCCGGGCGACGTCATCTCCGAAGTCAACGGACAGGCAGTCACCACCGTCGAGGAATATCACAAGGCGGTCTCCACACTGAAGCCGGGCCAAAACGTAGTGTTCAAGGTTCTGCGCCGCAATGGCGACCGGGTGATGACCATGTTCCTCCCGGGAGTGGT
This sequence comes from uncultured Acidobacteriota bacterium, assembly GCA_963824925.1. Classification (GTDB taxonomy): domain Bacteria; phylum Acidobacteriota; class Terriglobia; order Acidiferrales; family UBA7541; genus Acidiferrum. The sequence goes on along the minus strand of CAWGRE010000015.1, from coordinate 56,207 downwards.
ACCGGTCGAAAATAAGTAAACGAGGCAAGCACAGTCGCAAAAGCAATGCGCTCCTTGCTCCATCAGCGAAGTTCTCGCGCGATTCTCGCGGCTCTGGCCGTGGGCAGCCTGGCGCTGCCCGCGGCCGCTACCGCGCGCCGGCAGAGCGCCACAACGCACAAGACCGCGCACACCGCTGCAAGCGCTAAATCGGTTTCCAGTCCCACCAGCAAATCAGCGAAATCGAAGAAGAGTAGCAGTCACAAGAGCAAACGCGTGCGCGGCCAGGCTGCGCCAACGCCGGAGCGCATCAACGAAATCCAGTCGGCCCTTGCGCGTCAAGGCACCTATGCCGGCGAACCGACAGGGAAGTGGGACGACTCCACCAGCGAGGCGATGAAACAGTTTCAATCCAAGCACGGATTGAATCCGACTGGTAAATATGACGCTTTGACGTTGCAGAAGCTGGGTCTCGGTTCGGAGACCGCGGGACTCGGCGCGCCTACACCACCGCCGAATGCCGCCGCTAACCGCTTGCTCTCTCAAAAAGTGCAGCGCGACGAAGTTAAGAACGAACCCGAGTAGGACTCAATTTATTTTTTTCGTTTACCTGCCAGCGCTTTCACCGATTTTGTAAAATCCTCCAGGATTTCTGGATTCGCCCGGTTCAGGACGAACTGGCCTTCGCGCCGGCACTCGATCAGTCCTGCCTCAGAGAGCACCTTCAGGTGATGGGAAACCGTTGCGGGCGTAACGCCGCGCAAAGCCACCAGCGCGCCGCAACAGACACTTTCGCTCGACGCGATCTGTTCGTAGATCTTCAGTCGGGTTTTGTCGGCCAGGGCCTTGGCCACTCTCTCAATCTGTACCAGAGTCATGTGCGGATCTCCGTCCCACCGGAATTCTAATCCATCCGGCTGCGCTTCGGATACTTTAGGCGGGCGTGTAACCTAATAGTTAGACGCTCATCTAAGTATCGAAGTTGCCTGAACCATTCGCCCGGGCGGTGAGCCGCCGGGCCACAGTCGAATCGGAGGATTCCATGAAACGCTTAGAGGGAAAAGTCGCGGTCATCACGGGCGGTAACAGCGGGATTGGTCTTGCCACAGCCAAACGCCTGAAAGACGAGGGCGCAAAGGTTGCCATCACTGGACGGAGCCAGAAGACGCTGGATGAGGCAGTAAAAACCCTGGGGCCGGATGTACTTGCGATCCAATCCGACGTTGCCAAAACTGCGGATATCGAAAAGGTGTTTGCGACGGTGACGAAGAAGCTAGGCAAGATTGATGTTTTGTTCGCCAATGCGGGCGTGGCCAAGTTCGTGCCCGTGGCTGGAGTCACTGAAGAGCACTATGACGAACAGTTTGACATCAATACCAAGGGCGCGTATTTCACGGTGCAAAAGTCGCTGCCACATCTGAATGATGGAGCCTCAGTGATCCTGAACACCAGCGTGGTCAGCCATCAGGGCCTCGCCGAGGGATCGGTATACGCGGCGACGAAAGCTGCGATGCGCTCGCTGACCCGGTCGTTTGCTGCGGCGCTGGTGGATCGCAATATCCGAGTTAACGCGGTTGCCCCGGGCCCGATTGAAACGCCGATCTTCGGTCGCACCGGCCTGCCTCAGGAAGCCATCGACAGCTTCGCAACGGCGATTGTCAGTTCCGTCCCGATGAAGCGTTTCGGCAAACCGGAAGAAGTGGCTGCGGCGGTTGCTTTCCTGGCCTCCTCGGACGCCTCGTATATCACCGGCATCGAGTTGAGTGTGGATGGCGGCAAAGGCCAGGTGTAAGCGGCAGGTGTAAGCGCCCGCGCGAACTGGCTCTGGCTGAATGCGCAATCAAGGCCCGACAAGCTGGCAGCCCAGCGTTCGGGTACTTGCTTAACGGCGGCGTGGCCGCACAACCTGTCATCCTGAAGCGCGCGAAGTTTGCGGGCTGAAGGATCTCAACCTCAAGTCCGTGCACAGCTTTTGCGTTTAGATCCTTCGCCCATCCTCATCGGATGGGCGAAGGATGAAAAGCGCTTGCTAACGGGAATGCGCCGCGAAAAATTCCCAGATCGTTTCGCTGGCGTCCAGATTGTGGGAAGTTTTGCCGATAATGGCCGCGGGAAGATATTGCATGCCGCCGGGCCACGCGTGCCCGCCGCCTTCAATCATGTAGCCCCGAACTTCCGTTCCGGCGGCGCAGCCCGTGTAATCCAAGATCTGAATCGAAGTGCCGTCTCTGGCGTCGTCTGTAATTTGTTTCTCCGTTACGCGATCAAACACCAGAATCCCACAAAAGTTTTCGAGCGGCGTCAGCTCCGTACAGCCCATGTGCCTCACGCGTAGGGGCGGCTTTATGCCGCCTTCTTCTGCTCGCCGCACAAAAAACTCCCCGTCTCCGCGAAATTTCGACCCCCTGGTGCACCCCCGACCGCGGTTTGACGCCGCATTCCGCGCACCGCTAGACTCGAAATTGTTCAGGAGGCTGCATGGCCACGGCACCGACGTCTCGCGCTTACAAGAATTTCATCAACGGGGAATGGGTTGCTCCAAAACACGGCAAAACCTTGGAGAATCGCAATCCCGCCAACACCGATGAGGTGCTCGGCATTTTCCCGCTTTCGTCCTCGGAAGATGTGGAAGCCGCGGTGGAGGCTGCGAAAGCCGCTTACAAAAACTGGCGCCTGACTCCCGCGCCGAAACGTGCCGAGATTCTGTATCGCGCCGCGGAACTCCTGGTAAAACGCAAGGAAGAGTTTTCCCGTGATATGACCCGCGAGATGGGCAAGGTGCTCGCCGAAACCCGCGGCGACGTGCAGGAAGCCATTGATATGACGTACTACATGGCGGGTGAAGGCCGCCGGCTGTTCGGCCAGACCACGCCGTCCGAACTCCCTAATAAATTTGCCATGAGCGTGCGGCAATCGATTGGAGTTTGCGCGCTGATCACTCCGTGGAATTTCCCGATGGCAATCCCGGCATGGAAGATGATGCCGGCGCTGGTGTCTGGCAACACATTGGTAATCAAGCCCGCGGAAGATACGCCGCTCTCCACATACAATCTGGTGGAAATCCTCGCCGAAGCGGGTCTGCCTGCCGGGGTTGTTAACTTGGTGGGCGGCGACGGTCCGGGCGCGGGAGCAGCGCTTACGAAACATCCCGATGTTCCGGTTGTCAGCTTCACGGGGTCAACGTCAACGGGCCGCATCATCGCGGAAACCTGCGCTCCGACGTTCAAGCATTACAGTCTGGAGATGGGCGGAAAAAATATCATCCTGGTGATGGACGACGCAAATCTGGATTTGGCCGTGGACGGCGCAATCTGGGGCGGATTCGGCACCTCGGGCCAGCGCTGCACCGCCGCAAGCCGCGTGGGCATTCACAAAAGTGTGTACAAGGAGTTTGTCAGCCGGTTTGTGGAGCGCGCCTCGAAATTGAAAGTTGGAAATGGCCTCGATTCGTCGACCGAGATGGGACCGTGCATCAATGAGCAGCAACTGCAAACGGTGATTTCCTATGTCGAAATCGGCGTAAAAGAAGGCGCAAAGTTGCTCACGGGCGGGCATCGACTGACGGGCAGCGAGTACGCCAAGGGCTGGTTCCACGAGCCCACCGTGTTTGGCGATTGCGCGCCGAAGATGCGCGTTTCCCAGGAAGAAATTTTTGGGCCAGTGGTTTCGCTGATTCCGATTGATGGCGTTGAACAGGGAATCGAAGTTGCCAATGGTGTGCCCTACGGCCTTTCCGCTTCGATCTACACCCGAAACGTGAATCGCGCATTTGCCGCCATGCAGGACCTCTATACCGGCATCGTTTATGTGAACGCTCCAACGATCGGCGCGGAAACGCATCTCCCCTTTGGCGGCACCAAGCAAACCGGCAACGGCCATCGCGAAGCCGCCGTCGCCGCCATCGACTTCTTCACCGAGTGGAAATCGGTTTACATCGACTACTCCGACAAGCTCCAACGAGCGCAGATTGACAACAATTGACAAACCGCAAATTGATCGCTTGACTGGTTGCTTTACTTTTATTTAAAATGTAAAGCATGGTTGAAGCGACGCTCTCTTCAAAACATCAAATTGTCGTCCCAAGCGAAGCACGCAAAGCCCTAGGCCTGAAGGCAGGGGACAAACTGCTGGTAACTGTGCTGGATGACCGAATCATCATTTTGCGAAAGCCAAAGTCGTTTGCGGTCGCGTTGCGTGGTTTGGGCCGTGGGCTTTACCCCGCAGGTTACCTCGCAAAGGAACGCGCGAGTTGGGAATAGAGAAATTGAGCGCTTTTCTCCAGCGCCACTCCCGCGTTTCCATTGACACCAGCATCTTTATCTATCACGTACAGGGCAATCCTCGTTATTTGCCTGCAACGGACCGTATTTTTGGTTGGATGGAGCGCCGGGGAGCCAGCGCAGTTACCTCTTGCATCACGCTTACAGAACTATTGGTGCAGCCCATGCAGGAGAATGACGGTGATCTTGTTAGTGAATTTGTGTTGCTCCTGACGCAATACCCCCATCTGGAGTGGGTGCCCGCCAGCCTTCCGATTGCAGCAACAGCCGCGCGATTTCGCGCGCTACATCGGCTGAGGACTCCCGATGCGATTCAAGCAGCTACTGCAATCCATTCGAAGGCGACCGGACTGATTTCCAACGACATTTCTTTTCGTCGAGTCACCGATGTTCAGGTGTTCCTATTGGATGATCTGCTTTGACGCGGCTTGACACAGCTTCTAGAATGGTAACTAGCACCCCTGAGTGAGTGCTGCCATGCGCAACCCTGCTCTCCAAGAACGGCGTAACCGACAGATTCTGGCGGACTTGGTGCGCACTTATATTGAGACCGGAGAACCCGTCTCTTCCCGTGCCATCTCCAAGCGCTTTGAAGAGTCTCTGAGCACCGCCACCATTCGCAATATCATGGCGGACCTGGAGGACGGCGGATACCTTTTTCAGCCGCACACCTCCGCCGGGCGCGTGCCGACTCCTGCAGCGTATCGTTTCTTCGCGCAAGAGATTGCCTCGCAAGCGACTCTCAGCATTGAAGATCGCGACTGGATTCAAGGAGAACTGAGTGGGGCGCGTTCCGCGGCGGAAATCACCGAGAAAGCCGGCCATGTGCTGGCGGAAGTTTCTCGCGGAGTAGGCATTATCGTGTCTCCGCCGCTGCGCAGTGCGATTTTGGAACACGCCCGGATGTGGCTCCTGCCAGATGGCCGCGTTGTCGTCGTGCTGATTTCCCCCGGCGGGAATACCCGCGACAAAATTCTTCGTCCCAGCCGCACGTTTACGCAATTGGAACTCGACGCCACGGCCGACTTTCTGAATCGCACCTACTCCGGCTGGACCTTGGACGCCATCCGTGCCGACCTGCTGCAAAAGCTGGCGACCGAGCGCGAACGCTATGAAACGCTGGCGCAGAGCGCGCTGACGCTTTGCGATCCTGCGGTTCTCGGCGACACGGGCGGCCAGCGCCTCTATGTTGAGGGCACCGCGCAAATCGTGGGCACCCCCGAATTTGCCGATCAAAGCCACTTGCGGGAACTCCTGGAAGCGATTGAAGAGAAGCACCGCCTGGTTTCCGTGCTCAACGCCTGCATCGAAACGCCGGAGCCGGTGTTTGTGCAGATCGGCATCAAAGAAATATCCCAGGCGGGGCAAAACCTCGCGCTGATCAGCGCGCCGTATTCCGGGCACGACATGGTGCAAGGCTCGCTGGGTGTGCTTGGTCCGACACGAATTGACTACGAGCGCGCCATGACCGCCGTCGCCTACGTAGCGCAATTGTTCAGCGAGGCATTGCAGAAAATCGAGTAACCAGCCCAGTGGCTCGGTGTTAGTTGGAAAAACAGAAAGAATCCATCATCTTTTAAGGAAAGAGTTATGAGCGAGCGAGAAATCAAAATAAAAGTTACAAGTGACCAAGGTCCCGTGCAGCCGGAAGACTCTCAAGTCCCAGGGGAAGATGCCGCGCGCGAGGATTCTCAATTGAAAAAACTCTCGACGGATCTGGATGACCTCCGGCAAACGCTGCTCCGCCGCCAAGCCGACTTCGACAACTACCGGAAGCGCATTGAAAAAGAGCGCGCCGAAGATTCCAAGCGCGCTACGGCACGCGTGGTGGAATCGCTGATTCCCATCGTCGACGGCTTCGAGCATGCGCTGGCCGCCCACAAAGACGACGAATACGCCGGCTACCGCAAGGGCTTCGAACTAATTTACAAACAACTGCTCGACAATCTTGCCAAGCTAGGCGTCGAACGCATTGAGCCCCTTGGCAAAGCGTTCGATCCGCATCTCCACCAGGCAATGGACCGCACGGAAACCACCGACCACCCCGACGACACCATCCTGGAAGTCTTCCAGCCAGCTTACGTTTATAACGGGCGCGTCTTGCGCCCCGCGATGGTGCGCGTAGCGGTTCATCCTGCCGGCGCATCCAAAAGGTCTGTGAATTAATCCGAAACATTGCCCCGGGCGGCGAAATTTCCTGCCCCCGTCTCTGGTATCTTCAAAAATAGAAAGGGAAGTGAAATCCAGCGGATATGCCCAAGTCCAACCAGCGCGATTACTACGAAATTCTCAGCGTTACCAAGACCGCTTCGGTCGAGGAGATTAAGGCCTCCTATCGCAAGGCGGCGTTGAAATGGCATCCGGACCGCAACCCGGAAAATAAAGAAGTAGCCGAGCACCACTTCCGTGAATGCACCGAGGCGTATACCGTTCTAAGCGACGCGCAAAAGCGCCAAATTTACGATACCTACGGCCATGAAGGCCTGGCAGGCATCGGCACGCAGCCGGACTTCAACGGCACTATCTTTCAGGATTTCCACGATATCTTTGGCGAGTTCTTCGGCTTCGAGGATTTATTCGGCACGGGCGGCGGTCGGCGCCGCGGCGGTGGTGGTCGCCGTGTGCAGCGTGGCGCTGATTTGCGCTACGACATGACGCTGACGTTTGAAGAAGCGTCTGCAGGCATCACCACGAAAATTCGCGTCCCTCGCCAGGAATATTGCGAATCCTGCAACGGGACTGGCGCGAAAAAGGGCACTGGCGTTGTTGCGTGCCAGGCCTGCGGCGGCCGCGGCCAAATGATTTATCAGCAGGGTTTTTTCACCATCAATCGCACGTGCCCGGCCTGCCAGGGCGCGGGACAGATCGTTAAAGAGCGCTGCCCGGAGTGCAAGGGCCAGGGCCGCATTGACCGCGAGCGCACGATTGAACTGCGCATTCCCCCCGGTGTTGATACCGGCACGCGCCTCCGCGTGCAAGGCGAAGGGGAACCCGGGCCGAACGGTGGGCCTGCCGGGGATCTCTACGTCGTTTTAGATGTGAAGGAGCACACGTTCTTCGAGCGGCGCGGCGCGGATTTGTATTGCACGATTCCTCTCAGCATCGCGCAAGCCTCGCTCGGCACGGAGCTTCCGGTTCCCGGACTTACCGGCGAGGAGAAGCTGAAAATTCCCGAGGGCACGCAGAGCGGCGCGGTCTTTCGCATCAAGGGCAAGGGCTTGCCGGATCCGCACGGTGGTGGGCGCGGCGATTTGTATTATCACGTGCGCGTGCTGACTCCGACCAAGCTTACGCGCGAGCAAAAGAAGCTCATGGAGCAACTCGACGCGACCCTGAAGGTGGACAACAAGCCCGCCGACCGCAACTCCACCCTCTTCGACAAAGTAAAAGACATCTTCGGATAGCCGGTAGCGCCCGCATCCTGCGGGCAAGCAACCCGCTTGCGGGGCAAGCTCCCCCAGCACAATCTCCCCGTTTTCGATAAGACATAGGAATTCATACGGAACCCCCCCCGCTTGCCGGCTAGAAGCCGGCGCTACCGAGTTCGCCCAAGCTCGATTTCATGGCAAGATAACCCCCATGCGCCGCCGCTTCTTCGTCGAAAAATTCGAGAACCATCACGCCACGATGGAAGGTGAAGCCGCGCATCATCTTGGCCGCGTCCTGCGTGCACAGCCGGGCCAGCTCTACGAGCTCAGCGACGGCACCAAGGTCTGGCTTGGCCGCATCGAAACGGTCTCTCGCGATGAGGTGGATTTTTCGCTTCTTGAAGAACTCGCCGCACCCCGATCGGCCCTCGAAACCACGCTTCTGCTTTCCGTGGTGAAATTTGATTCCTTCGAGTGGGCGCTGGAAAAAGCCACCGAGCTCGGGGTGAACACTATCGTCCCGCTCGCCGCCGCGCGCAGCGAAAAAGCGCTGCTCGCCGCCGCGATAAAGCGCGCGGAACGCTGGAAGAAACTTTTGCTCGAAGCCTCCCAACAATCGAGACGCGTGATGTTGCCGTTGCTGCAACCCGTGACAAAGCCGGAGGCCGCCTTCCAGGCCTGCAGCGCGTCCTTGCGAATTTTTCTTTCCGAAGCCCCCGGCACAAAGCCGCTCCGGAAAATCCTGCAGGACCAGCGCGCCGCGAGCGCTGCACTTGCCATTGGCCCGGAAGGCGGCTGGACAGACGCCGAACTCGCCGCCGCCCGCGACGCCGGGTTTCTCGATGCTTCGCTGGGGAACCTGATCCTGCGCACGGAGACCGCCGTAGTCGCCTCACTCGCAAATCTCCAATTCGTATTAGGCGAGTTGTAACTCTCTTTGGATGCCCGGTCACTAACGCCATATGTTCATCCGCCACCTGCATTTCCGCCTTCAGCATGCCGCAACAACCAAAGCGTCGCACGCCCCGTCTAATTAAGAGCCGATATCTGCTTTCTTGCTCAACGCGAATGAAATAACCGCGGTGGGAACGGCATCGGTGGAATCCCAATTTGACAGCCGCGCCACGTCGAATACCGCGCCCGGGCAATTCGCCACTGGCGTGACTTTCGCGGCGCATGTTATAAAATAAAGGTAGTTGGAGATGCGCAAACCTGACGAGCATTTAAACACTCCTCCCACGGGCGGCACGCCAGACGCCCCGAATCCGCCATTGCCCGCAGCCACTTCGCCGGCCACTTCTCCCTCCAGCACCCACAATCTTCTCCGCCACGAAATCCGCGTTTGGACGCGCGATCTGCTGATCGCTATCGGCCTCGCGCTGGTGATCATTGTTTTTCTATACCAGCCCGTAAAAGTCGAAGGCACCAGCATGGCGCCGCTGCTTTCCGACCAGGAACGCATTTTCATCAACAAGTTCGTCTACCGCTTCGAATCCATTCACCGCGATGATGTTGTAGTCTTCTGGTATCCGCTGGATCGCTCCAAGTCGTTCATCAAGCGCGTCGTCGGGCTTCCCGGCGAAACGATCGAAATTCGGCACGGCATGCTGTACGTGAACGGAGAGTTGGTTCCCGAGCCCTATGTTCCGCCGCAATATGCGGACGTTACCGACTTCGGCCCCGTGAAAGTCCCTAAAGGCAGTTATTTTGTGATGGGGGATCACCGCATCAGTTCCAATGATTCGCGCGTGTTTGGGCCCGTGGCGGCCCAGTTTATTTATGGGCGCGCCGTATTTGCCTATTGGCCGGTGGACCACTTCGGTTCGCTTTCGGCCGCCGAGGCTAACGATAAATGACGCAGTCCGGAGGACCCACTGACGGAAATTCAGCATCGCCCTGCAATCCTCGCGCTCGAAGACGGGCGCATATTTAACGGCCGCGCGGCCGGCGCGATCACGCGCCGCGGCGGTGAAGTCGTTTTCAATACCAGTCTCACCGGCTACCAGGAAGTTTTCACCGATCCAAGTTATGCAGGGCAGATCGTTTGCCTCACGTACCCGCATATCGGCAATGTTGGCGCGAACCTGGACGACGAAGAATCTTCGCGGCCTTACATCGAATCGCTGGTGGTGCGCGAATTCTCGCAGGTGGCATCGAACTGGCGCTCCGCGGAATCCGCGCAACTCTATCTGAATCGCCACAAAATTCCCGCCATTTGGGACATTGATACGCGCGCTTTGGTTTTGCACATTCGCAAAGTAGGCGCGCTGCGCGGCATGGTTTCCACGGACGGCACGCCGGCCGACCAGTTGATCCATGAAGCAAAACAGTTGCCGCTGATGGCCGGGTTGGAGTTGGCTGGACGCGTGAGTTGCGCCAAGGCCTATGACTGGCAAAAGGGCTCGATCGATCTGGCGACTTCGCCGTGGACCGAGCAGATGGGCGAATCCGGCGCCAGTCCCGACACGAACAAATTCAAAGTGGTCGCGTATGACTACGGCATCAAGCAGAACATTTTGCGACTGCTGGTGGATCACCATTGCGACGTCACGGTGGTTCCGGCGAACACCTCCGCCGAAGATGTTCTCGCGATGGGTCCCAACGGCGTATTTCTTTCCAACGGTCCGGGCGATCCGGAGCCGGTAACCTATGCCGTGGACAATATTCGCAGGTTGGCCGGGCGCGTTCCGGTGTTCGGCATCTGCCTTGGTCACCAGCTTTGCGGGCTGGCGATGGGCGGAAAAACCTTCAAATTGAAATTCGGCCACCACGGCTCGAATCATCCGGTAAAAAATCTGCTGACCAATCAGGTGGAGATCACCGCGCAGAATCACGGCTTCTGCGTGGACCCCGAATCGCTGCCATCCAGCGAAGTGGAAATCACCCACGTCAATCTGAACGATCACACCAACGAAGGCATGCGCAGCAAGACCGTGCCGCTCTTCAGCGTGCAGTACCACCCGGAAGCGTCGCCCGGTCCGCACGATTCGCACTATCTGTTCACGCAGTTCACCGACATGATGAAGGACTTCGCCAATCCGGGGAGTTCGCGCGGATGAACCATCTTGTTCAAGCGCCAACCCGCCACATATGTCATCCCGAACCCGCGCATTTAGCGGGTGAGGGATCTGCTGTGAAGGCTGTTCAATGGGCAAGGTTTATTGCGTCTACATCTTGGCCAGCCGCTCCCGGGTCTTGTACATCGGAGTGACCAGCCAACTCTTGGAGCGGGTGAAGCAACACCGGGAGGGCCTGGTTCCCGGCTTTACAAGCCGGTATCGGATTCACCGTTTGGTGTATTTTGAGAGCTTTGCCAATCCGAAATCGGCTATATGCGCGGGAAAAGCAACTCAAGGGTTGGAACCGCAAGAAGAAGTTGGCTTTTATCGAGGCAAACAATCCGGCTTGGGAGGATCTCGCGGAGAAATATTTTGCCAAGTATCCGCGAAAAGCAGATCCCTCAGCCGCAAAAGGCGCGGCTTCGGGATGACACTTGTTTGGCTGTTGAGCGCGGCGGAAGAGCACGAGATTCGGTTTACACTTAAAGGAACAGATGCCTAAGCGTACAGACATCAAGAAGATTCTGATCATCGGCTCTGGCCCAATCGTGATCGGCCAGGCGTGCGAATTCGACTATTCCGGGGCGCAGGCGTGCAAGGCGCTGCGCGCGGAAGGCTATGAGGTTGTGCTGGTAAATTCCAACCCCGCCACCATCATGACCGATCCCGAGTTGGCGCACCGCACCTACATCGAACCGCTGACGAAAGAATATCTCGAGGAAATCATTATCAAGGAACGGCCGGACGCGTTGCTGCCCACTGTCGGCGGCCAAACTGCCCTGAATCTTGCCGTGGAGCTTGCCGAAGGCGGCATCCTCGAAAAGCATAAAGTGGAAATGATTGGCGCCACGCTCCGCGCGATCAAAGTCGCCGAAGATCGGCTGTGGTTTAAGGATGCCTGCCGAAAAATCGGCCTGGAAGTTCCGGCGTCCGCTCTCGTCAACAACGCACAGGACGCGCTGCGCCTGTGTGATCAGCTTGGCTTTCCACTCGTCATCCGCCCTTCGTTCACCCTCGGCGGCAGCGGCGGCGGCATTGCCTACAACAAAGAGGAATTCACGGAAGCGATCACTCACGCGCTCGACATGAGCCCGGTCCACGAGGCACTCGTCGAAGAATCCGTTCTCGGCTGGAAGGAATACGAACTGGAAGTGATGCGCGATTACCGCGACAACTTTGTGGTGATCTGCACCATCGAGAATTTCGATCCCATGGGCGTGCACACGGGCGATTCCATCACCGTGGCACCGGCGCAGACGCTGACGGACAAAGAATACCAGCGCATGCGCGACGCGGCGGCAGCGATTATCCGCGAAGTCGGCGTCGAAACCGGCGGCTCCAACGTGCAGTTCGCCATCAATCCGGAAAACGGCCGCATGACGGTGATCGAAATGAACCCGCGCGTTTCCCGCAGTTCCGCGCTGGCCAGCAAGGCAACGGGTTTCCCGATCGCAAAGATTGCCGCGCGCCTGGCCGTGGGCATGTCGCTGGACGAAATCTCCAACGACATCACGCAAAAAACGCCCGCCTGTTTCGAGCCCACGATCGACTACGTCGTGGTGAAAATTCCGAAGTGGCAGTTTGAGAAATTCCCCGGCGCGGACAGCACTCTGGGCACGCAGATGAAATCCGTCGGCGAAGTGATGGCCATTGGCCGCACGTTCAAGGAAGCGTTGCAAAAGGGCATTCGTTCGCTGGAGCCGAGCACGCCATGGCGCGCGCCCGCGGATACGCCCAACTCTCTCCTCCGCGAAAAGCTAGCCACGCCGCGGCCGGATCGCATCCATTGGATCCTTACCGCCGTCGAGCGCGGGCTTCCCGCCACCGAAATCTGCGATCTAACAAAAATTGATCCGTGGTTCATCCACCAGATTGAAGAACTCAACGCGGTTAATCGCCGCGTGGCGTCCGTCACCGTCGAAACGGCCTCCAAGGACTTGCTCCGCGAAGCCAAACGCACTGGCGCCAGCGACGAGCAACTGGCGCAGATCTGGAAGACCACACCCGCGGTCGTTCGCTTGCAGCGCGCTCGCTATGGCGTCTCCCCGGTTTTCAAACGCGTGGATACCTGCGCCGCTGAATTCGAATCCTTCACTCCATACATGTATTCGACCTACGAAGACGAGGACGAATCCAACCCAACGAACAAACAGAAGATCATGATTCTTGGCAGCGGCCCCAATCGCATCGGGCAGGGAATTGAATTCGACTACTGCTGCTGCCACGCCTCGTTTGCCCTTCGCGCCGACGGCTTTGAAACGCTGATGGTGAATTGCAACCCGGAGACGGTTTCGACGGACTACGACACATCCGACCGCCTCTATTTCGAGCCCCTCACGCTCGAAGACGTTTTGGCCATCGTCGAACGCGAAAAGCCTGCCGGCGTTATCGTGCAGTTCGGCGGGCAAACCCCGCTGAATCTTGCGCTGGAATTAAAACGCAACGGTGTTTCAATAGTTGGCACCGCCCCCGAATCCATCGACCTTGCGGAAGACCGCCGCCGCTTCGGTCGCCTGCTCGACGAACTCCGCATCCCGCAACCCCGCAACGGAACAGCCCTGGTTCCCGAAGAAGCCGCGCGCGTCGCCGGCGAAATCGGCATGCCCGTGCTCGTACGTCCCAGTTACGTTTTGGGCGGTCGCGCCATGGTCATCGCGTACGACGTAAACACCGTGCAGGAATATGTGGCGCAGGCCGCCCTGATGGGGCCCGCGCGCCCCGTCTTGATCGATCAGTTCCTTGAGGAAGCCACCGAAGTGGACGTGGACGCACTCGCCGACGGCACCGACGTGGTGATCGGCGGGATCATGGAGCACATCGAAGAGGCCGGCGTGCACTCCGGCGATTCTTCGTGCGTGCTGCCGCCGGTCAGTTTGTCGCCGAAAATCCTGGACACCATCCGCGATTACACCAAGCGATTGGCCCTGGCGCTGAAAGTCGTTGGCTTGATGAACGTGCAGTATGCCATCCAGCGCGACACCGTCTACGTCCTCGAAGTCAATCCTCGCGCCTCCCGCACCGTGCCCTTTGTCAGCAAAGCGACGGGCGTGCCGCTGGCGAAAATCGGCGCGCGCCTGATGGTCGGCCGCCGTCTGGCGGACATGAATCTTCCGCTGACTCACAGCAATGGAGTTGCGGAAATCGCCACGCACGAATTTTATTCCGTGAAGTCGCCGGTATTCCCATTCAACAAATTCCGCGGTGTGGACACCATCCTCGGCCCGGAGATGCGCTCCACCGGCGAAGTCATGGGCATCTCCACTTCGTATGGACAGGCATTCGCGAAAGCGCAACTGGCCGCCGGTCAAAAACTTCCCAGCAGTGGCACGGTGTTTATCAGCGTCAACGATCGTGACAAGCGCCAGTTGGACACTGTCGGCAAGGAACTGGTTTCGATGGGATTCAAAATTGTTGCCACCCGCGGCACCGCCGCTGCTCTGCACGCCACCGGTGTGGCCTGCGAGGAAGTCTACAAAGTCAACGAAGGCCGTCCCAACATCGTGGACCTGATCAAGACGGGCAAGGTCCATCTGGTGATCAACACGCCGCTCGGCCGCGAATCGTTCTACGACGAAAAATCCATCCGCAGGGCCGCCATTCGCTACAATATTCCCTGTATCACAACGCTGTCCGCGGGCCACGCCGCAGTGCGCGGCATTCGCGCGCTGATCGAATTGCAGCGCGAGGTTTCCTGTTTGCAGGATTTGCATAGCAGCCGCGTGACGGCCTCTGGCTCAACGGGCAACGGAGACTAATCATGAATATCAGCGGTATTTTCCCGGCGCTCAGCACTCCGTTCGAAGCGGACGGCGGCGTTTCGATTTCCGGCATGAAGCACAATATTCGCCTCTACAATCAGACCGGGCTCGCCGGATTCGTGGTTCTGGGTTCCACCGGTGAAGCCGTGATGGTGTCTCGTGATGAAGCGGATCAGGTTTTGGCCGCCGTGAAAGACACTGCCGCGCCCGGGAAAATTCTGATCGCGGGCACTGGCGCCGAATCCACCGCTGAAACCATCGCTCGCACCAAGCGGGCCGCTTCGCTTGGCTATCAGGTTGCGTTGGTCAAGACTCCTTACTATTACAAACCCACCTATCGCCCGGAACATTTCATTCACCATTACCGCGCTGTAGCGGACGCCTCGCCCATTCCTGTGCTCCTCTATTCCGTGCCCATTTTCACCAACATCACCCTGGAAGCGCCGGAAATCATCGCGCTGTCGCAGCACCCGAATATTATCGGCATCAAGGATAGTTCTGGCAGCATCCAGCGCATCGGCGAAGTTGTCGCAAGCGCGCCCGCGCACTTCCAGGTGCTCACCGGCGGAGCCGCGGTGGTTTATCCCTGCCTGACGATGGGCGGCCGAGGCGCGATTCTTGCCCTGGCATCGCTGCTACCGGAAATGTGCGTTGAGCTTTACCAATTTTTCCAGCAAGGCCACCACGAGAAGGCCCGCCAGATGCAATTGCAACTGGTGATTGCCTCGAAGGTGGTCTTCGGCGAACACGGGATTCCCGGCTTGAAATACGCCATGAACCTGCGCGGCTATCAAGGCGGCTTCCCACGCTCGCCCCTCCTGCCGATGAAGGAAGAGAAAAAGCGCTCGATTGACGCGCTGATTGCGGAACTCTATCCGGCGGCCGCGCGCGTCTAAAACCGGGTGACGTTTGCCGTCACCTTTTTCCCGGTCTATCATCTAACCGCCCATGGACTGTCGCGCACTGTTGCCCCACGAGCTCCCGCATTCCACACCGCTCGTTCGGGATTTCACCGAGAATTTCCCCCGCCTGCAGAGTTTTTTTGCGCACAAGCCGGAAATGCCGTCCGTGGAGGCCTACGCCCGTCAATTGCAGTTTCCCGCCGATCGCCGCAGGGAAGTGACCTCGATCTTGCGGGAAGAAAATCTTTTGTTCGGCAGCGGGCTGGAAACGGAAAAGAATCTGCTCCGCCTGGAAAACGGCGCTGTTGCGATTGTCAGTGGACAGCAAGTCGGTCTGTTTGGCGGTCCGGCGTATGCGTTCTATAAGGCGCTGACGGCCATCGAATCGGCGCGCGAGCTTTCGCTTTCCGGCGTGGATGCCGTGCCTATCTTCTGGATGGCCACCGAGGACCACGACGTGGACGAAGTTCGCCACGCCACCTGGTTTCACCAGGGAAAGCTCCAGAATCTTGTTTTGCCGCTGCCTGACCAAGAGGGCCGTCCGGTCGGGCAAGTCCCGCTCGGCGAAGAAGTGGCTGCCCTGCTGAAAGTGATCGAAGAGTGTTGTGCGGGTTCCGGTGGCGAAGAGTTGCTCGAAATTCTTCGATCTTGTTATAGCCCACAGGAAACCTACGGCAGCGCCTTCGCAAAGCTCTTCGCAAGACTCTTCGCTCCTCACGGCCTCATCCTCCTCGATCCTCTCAGCCCCAAGCTTCACGCCCTCGCCTCTCCCATCCTTTCCGCGGCGCTCGAACGCCGCGACGAACTCAATGAAGCGCTGCTCCTCCGCGATAAGGAGCTCGAAAAAGCCGGCTACGCTCCTCAGGTAAAGGTCACTTCCAAAAGCACGCTGCTGTTTGCGCTGCACCAGGGCAAGCGCGAGGTCATAAGCGCTTCCAATGGCAAATTTACTTTCGGCAACGAAGCCGCTCCCCGCGAGCAACTCATTGGCAGAGTGGCGGCGGCTCCCGAATCGTTCAGTCCAAACGCGCTTTTGCGCCCCGTGCTGCAGGATTTTCTGCTGCCCACGGCGGCGTATTACGGCGGTCCTGCGGAAATTGCCTATTTTGCACAGTCCGAAGTGCTTTATCGAAAACTGCTTGGCCGCATGCCTGTGCTGATGCCGCGCGCCGATTACACCCTCGTAGATCCCAAGGGCTTGCGCATCCTGGAAAAATACAAACTCAAGGTGGAAGACGCGTGGCTCGGCCCACAGGCTCTGCGAAAAAAAATGTATGGTTCCAATGTGCAGGGGGAGTTGGCGTCGGCCTTTGACGGCAACCTCCAACAGATTGAAAAAAGTGTGGAGCATCTCCGGAAATCAATTCACGAAGTGGACCCCACGATCGAAGACTCCATCGCCCGCGCGGAGAAGCGCATCCGTTATCAGGTGGAGAAATTGCGCGCGAAAACCGGCCAGGCCCTGGACCGGCACGACCACGTGATCGAGCAGCACGCCGCCTTCCTCGAAAATCTCCTTTACCCGCACAAGGGATTGCAGTCCCGCGATATTTCCTTCCTTCCATTTCTGTTGCGCCTGGGCAGCGGCGGCCTCGGCGAACTGCAAAAGCTTGCCTGCACGAAAAAGCCGGGACAGCACTACATCGTTTCCATTCCTTGATTTTCTCCCGGAGGCGCCCATGCAATCGATCCGTGTGCGAACAGACCGCCGCACGCAAATGGTGGAAGTCACGAAAGAAGTGCAGCGAGCCGTCACGGCACTCGGAATCAAGGCGGGCACCTGCTTCCTTTATGTGCCGCACACCACCGCGGGCATTCTGATTAACGAACACGCCGACCCAGACGTTGCCTCCGATGCCGAAGGTGCGCTCGATCGTCTCATTCCATCTGCTGGTCCCTATCGCCACGCCGAAGGCAATTCCGACTCGCACGTGAAAACCATGCTCGTCGGCACCTCCCAAATCATATTCGTCGAAGACGGCAAACTCGTCCTCGGCCGCTGGCAAGGCATCTTCTTCGCCGAATTCGATGGCCCCCGCGAACGCCACTTCCACATCAAAGTCCTCCCCGATCCCCTGTAGCGGCCGCCTTCCGCCAGCCCGCCGAAGCCGTTTTCGCGAAGGCGGGAGGCGGGCGCCTTTAATCGCCAATGTGCTACAGTTTTTACACATGGCGAATCTCGGCGTATACATTCAAGTTCCGTTCTGCCAGACGAAGTGCACCTACTGCAACTTCCATACCGGCGTGGTCTCTCCAGGCCGCTTCGCGCCGTATGCCGAAGCCGTATGCCGTGAGATCCGCGACCACGTGCGCCTGCTCGATTCGGCTGGCGTCTCTCTTTCTAATCTTTGTGGCTCCCCGCAGCCAGTTGTTGATTCCGTCTACATCGGCGGAGGCACTCCCAGCCTCCTCGAACCGCAGCTCCTCACCCAAATACTTCAGGCGCTTCGCGATAATTTCTCCTGTGCATTTCGAGAAGTCACGCTCGAAGCCGACCCGGAAACCATCGAGCCCGAAAAAGCAGCGAAATGGGCTGCGGCTGGTTTCAATCGCGTCAGTTTTGGTTCGCAGTCTTTTGTGGATGAGCGAACTGAAAGCCGCGGGCCGCATGCACCGCCGCGAAGACATCTACCGCGCCGTGCCCATTCTGCGCGCCGCAGGAATCGGCAATATCAGCTTCGATCTGATCGCCGGCCTGCCCAAGCAAACGCACGCTTCGTGGCGCCAGTCGTTGCAGGAAGCGATTGCTTTGGGGCCTGAACACATTTCCATCTACATGATGGAAATTGACGAAGGTAGCCGGCTCGGCTTGGAAGTTCTGCAGGGCGGTGCTCGCTATAGCGCCGCGGAAATTCCCAGCGAAGAAGCCATGGCCGAGTACTACGAACTGGCGCAACGCGAATTGCACGCCGCCGGCTACGTGCAATACGAAATCTCCAACTGGGCCAAACCCGGCTTCGAATCCCGTCACAATCAAAAATATTGGCGGCGCGAGGCGTATCTCGGCTTTGGCGCCGGCGCTCATTCATTTTCGGGCAAACAGCGCTGGGCCAACCGCCACGATGCTGCTGGCTACGTCGCGCAAATTTCGGAAGGGAAGAGCGCAATCGAAACCGTGGATGAAGTAACCCACCGCCATGGCATTGGAGGAAGAGCTTTTCCTCGGCTTGCGCCAGACGATCGGCATCGACCTTCTCCGCATCGAGCACCAGTATGGCGTGAGCTTCGCGGGAAAAAGTCGCGGAACTCTCCACTTCAGGCATCCTAGAAAAGCACTCAAATATTTTGCGCATACCAGCCGACAAACTAAGCGTCTCGAACGAAATCATCGTAGAACTCTTACGCTCCGTGCAAACCCTGGTAGCGCCTGCATCTTGCAGGCCAGCCCTCCCAAGCACTGGCGCCTGCGCCGCGCAACCAGCTCTTGCAACCAATCTTTAACGAGGCCCCCATGACCTACACCGTCGCAAAAGGCAACCAACTCACCGACCCCGACCACGTCCTCCCCGTCGAAGGCGCCGTGGACCTCCGCAGCGACACCGTCACACGCCCCAGCGAAGAAATGCGCCGCGCCATGGCCACCGCCGAAGTCGGCGACGACGTTTACGGCGAAGATCCCACCGTCAATCAGCTCCAGAAGCGCGCCGCCGAAATCTTCGGCAAGGAAGCCGCCCTCTTTGTTCCCACGGGCTGCATGGGCAACCTGATCGCCATCAAGTGCTGGACGCATCACGGTAACGAAGTCCTCTGCGAAGAGCGAAGCCACGTGAATCTCTACGAGCTCGCCTCCATGTCCGCGATTGCCGGCTGCATGCCGCGCGCCGTGCGCGGAGGCGACGACGGCATCCTCACCTGGAAGCAGATCGAAGCTTCCATACGCCCCAAAATTTACTACGACTCGCAGACCGCGCTGGTGTGCCTGGAAAACTCCAGCAATATGGCCGGCGGCACGGTATACCCAACCGATCGCGTGGACGAAATCTGCGCCCGCGCGCATTCCCTGGGGCTGAGAGTTCATCTTGACGGCGCGCGCATCTTCAACGCCGCCACCGCGCTCGGCGACAACGTCGCGAATATGACGAAAAATGTCGACTCGGTGATGTTCTGCCTCTCGAAAGGACTCGGCGCTCCAGTCGGCTCGATGATCGCCGGCTCCCGCGAATTCATCGAACGGGCCCGCATCTATCGCAAAATGTTTGGTGGCGGCATGCGCCAGGTGGGCATTCTTGCCGCGGCGGGTTTGCTGGCGCTCGAAAAATCCCCCTCGCGCCTGCACGAAGATCACGCAAATGCGCAGCACCTTGCGAACGGAATCGCGCAAATCCCTGGCCTCAAAATTGATCCCGCCAGCGTGAAAACCAACATCGTCATTTTCGATTGCTCCGCCACGGGCCGCAACGCAGTCGAGTTCTGCGATGAATTGCACGCGCGTGGCATCTGGGCGCAAGACACCGCGCTCTATTCCGTCCGCATGGTTACGCACTGGAACGTTGACCGCGCCGGCATGGACCGCGCCCTGCAGGAACTCAAATCCGTAGCCAGCAAACAAAAAGGCCAAGTCGCGTAGTCCGCCAGTCGCAAGCAACCTCCGCGACCTCTGCGCTCCCCCTCTGCGGCCTCTGCGTTAAGTCTTTCATCTTTGCCCCAACAAAACGCGGACGGCCTCAGAAGGCCGTCCCTCCAACACCCAGCCTTTGACCGTGCCGTAGGGCCCGCCTTCCGAGGCGGGCCGCGCCGATCAATGTGCGCGAAACTTCTTCCCGCTCGACTACTGCACAATCCACCGTTATAAGTTAAACTTTTGGCAGCGATAGAAATAACTATCGCCGAGGACCCCGTGGATTTCACCTTCACCGACGAGCAAAAACACCTCCGCAAGTCCGTCCGCGAATTTGCCGAGGGCGAAATCGCGCCCCACGTCATGGAATGGGATGAAGCCTCGCGTTTCCCCCTCGAACTCCTCCCGAAACTCGCGGAAATGGGCCTCCTCGGCGTCATTTTCCCCGAAGAATATGGCGGCGCCGGCCTCGGTTACGTGGAATACGCCTCGGTCATCGAGGAACTCTCGCGCGTGGATGGCTCCGTCGGCCTCTTCGTCGCCGCGCACAATTCGCTCTGCTCGAACCACATCTATAAATTCGGCACCGAGGAGCAAAAGCGCAAATATCTCGTCCCGCTGGCACAAGGGAAAAAGCTCGGTGCCTGGTCACTCACCGAACCCGAAGCCGGCTCCGACGCAGGAGGCACGCGCACCACAGCGGTTCGCAACGGTTCGCACTGGATCCTCAACGGCGCGAAAACTTTCACCACCAACGGCCATTATGCGGACACCTGCGTGGCCATGGCCGTCACCGACAAATCCAAAGGTTCCCACGGTATCAGTGCGTTCATCCTGGAAAAGGGCATGGCCGGTTTTCGTCCCGGCAAAAAAGAAAACAAGCTGGGCATGCGCGCCAGCGACACTTCGGAAGTCCTTTTCACGGAATGCAAAGTTCCGGGTGAAAATCTGCTCGGCCCGGAAGGCGAAGGTTTCACGGGCAGCTTGAAAATTCTCGACGGCGGACGCATTTCCATCGCCGCCCTCGCGCTGGGCATGGCGCAGGGAGCGCTGGATGCCGCGGTGCGCTACGCCAAGCAGCGTAAGCAATTCGGCCAGGCGATCAGCGAGTTCCAGGCCATCCAATTCAAGCTGGCCGATATGGCCACGGAAGTGGAAGCTGCCCGCCTTCTCGTCTACCAAGCTGCTTGGCTTGCGGATCAGAAAGATGTGCGCTTCACTCGCGAATCCAGCATGGCCAAATTGTTTGCCAGTGAAGTGGCCGTGCGTGTGGCCAACGAATGCGTGCAGATTCACGGCGGCTATGGCTTCATCAAGGACTACCCGGCGGAGAAGTTCTACCGCGACGTCAAGCTCTGCACCATCGGCGAAGGTACCAGCGAAATTCAGAAACTGGTGATCGCCCGCCAGTTGCTCGGCAAAAAGTAGTACCGCGCCGCAGCGCAAGACTTCCGGCCTGAGGTTTACTGCACATCCTGGCTGGCTGCCAAGACCGGCTCCGGTTTGAAAAAGCGGATCTTCCCCATTTCGCTTTGGAGCCCGGCAAGGTCAAACTGCGCGGTAACACCGGGTTCAACTTCCACAAGCACAGTCTTGTGCTTCATCAGGTCTTCCATCAGCAATTGATCGCCGCCCGTCGGATCGCTCTTCGCGGCGTCCGCCACCGGACCAACCGTCCCGTCCGTACCCGCAGGGTACGACCAGAGCACGCTGTGCATGTTTTCCGTACCGTACGAGAGTTCATCCCATTCGGCGCGCTTCTCCACGCCGTCCTCAAACTTCAAACGCAGATACATCAGCTTGCCCTTGGCCGGCTGGTTATAGACCGCATCCCAGCGTCCGTGCGTGGCGAACGACAAGAACGCCTGCGCTCCCTTTTCCTCGATCACCAAATCATATTTCCCGTCGCGCGAACTCCGCTTCAGGACAATCGCTCCGCCCAAATGGTCATCCACAGGTTCCGGGCGCCAAGGCTGCCCGTAGGACGCCGCAGTGAGTGGAGTTGCGAGGGGCGCGGCTTCGTTCACGGATGCGGAAGCAGGGGCGTGGGAAGGTGCCGCCTGACCTGCGGGAGGCGCGCTCGAGGGAGCGGCGTTTTGCGACTTGCCCGAGCAACCTGCCAGGACCATCAGAAGTCCAATTGACCCCAGCTTAGTGATGTTCTTCATGATCTTTTCCTCTCGACTTGCATACCAATGACCGAGGGCCCAACGCCTCTCAGTGTGAGTTTCTTTTCTGTATCGCTGAATAGCCCGAAGGGACAGGTGTGCCTTGAGATTTAGCTGTCCTGTTGCCGCCGGGCGTCACCGCACGCGGCGGCTGGTTCGGCAACTTGCGCGCAAGTCACGCGGCGCGAAATAATAGAGCCATGCCTCGTGCAGCCTCCGGTTGGCTACAAGGACTCGCCTCTTGATCAGCATTTCCGTAAAAGACTGGGCCGCCAAGGTCCGGGCCGGGGACGTGCGCGCTATCTCTCGCGCGATCACGGCCATCGAAAATCATTCCGCAGAAGCCGAAGAACTCCTGCGCCAGCTTTTTCCCCACACAGGCCGAGCGTATCTAACTGGCATCACAGGCGCGCCGGGCACCGGCAAAAGTACGCTCGTCGACCGGCTGGCCTCTTATCACCGCCACCAGCAGGAACCTGTCGGCGTGGTCGCGGTAGATCCCACCAGCCCGTATACGGGCGGCGCAATTCTGGGCGATCGCATCCGTATGCAAGGCCACGCCAGCGATACGGGGATTTTCATCCGCTCGATGGCCACACGCGGTTTCCTTGGGGGCCTTGCGCGGTCGACGGCGGAAGTGGCGTTGCTGCTCGATGCGGCGGGCAAGCGCCAGGTGCTCATCGAAACCGTCGGCGTCGGCCAGGACGAAATCGACATCGTGCGCCTCGCTGATTGCGTGCTGGTGGTGCTGGTTCCCGGCCTTGGCGACGACATTCAAAACATGAAAGCCGGGCTGATGGAGATCGGCGACATCTTCGTGCTCAATAAAGCCGATCGCGAAGGCGCCGACCGGCTGGAGGAGCAGCTACACGCCATGCTTTCGCTGGTGATGCCGCGCGATGGCTGGCATCCGCCCGTGATTCGCACCGTGGCAACGGAAAACCGCGGCGTCGAGGAGCTTGCCACCACCGTCGCAAAATTCCGTAAACATTTTGAATCCAGCGGCCAGCGCCAGAAGAAACAAGTCGAGCACTGGCAGAATCGTCTGATCGAACTGCTCGAATCGCGCTTGCTGGAAAAAGTGTTGGGCGGCAAAACTGGCGAAGCACGCCTTCGCGCCCTCGCCGAAGAAGTCGCCGCCCGCAAAAAAGATCCGTTCACCGCCGTCAGCGAAATCCTGAAAGGAGCAAAAACCGAATTGTAGGGCCCGCCTTCCGAGGCGGGCCGTTGCAGCCAGGGCAACATTTTGCCCCAACGGACGGCCTCAGAAGGCCGTCCCTACACCGGAACTCCTCGATGCACCTCGGCGACATCGAAATTCGTTATCTTGACGGCGGCAGCTTCCGTCTCGACGGCGGCGCCATGTTCGGCGTGGTCCCCAAAGTCTTCTGGGACAAGAAATCTCCTCCCGACGAAAAAAACCGCATCCACCTCCGCGCAAACTCTCTGCTCGTTCGCGCCCACGGCAAAACCATCATCATCGAGACCGGCAACGGCACTAAGTGGGACGCCAAGCAGCGCGGCATCTATGCCATTCAAGAAGGCGATCCGCTGGTCGATTCGCTTGCCGCCCACGGCGTCCAGCCCCGCGACGTCGACCTGGTGATCAACACCCATCTTCACTTCGATCATGCCGGCGGCAACACGCGCATAGAAAACGGTCGTGCCGTCCCCACATTTCCCCGCGCACGTTACGTTGTCCAGCGTGCCGAACTGGCCCATGCGGCTTTTCCTAGTGAACGCGACCGCGCCAGCTATTTCCCAGACAATTTTCTCCCCATCACCGAAGCAGGCCTTTGGGATCTGACCGATGGGGACCAGGAAATTCTTCCCGGCATCAATGCCGCGCGCATCCCCGGCCACAACGCTGATATCCAGGCGATGGTGCTGACAGGTGGCGGCAAAACGCTGGCATTTGTTGCGGATTTGCTCCCGACACGTCACCATATTCCATTGCCCTGGATCATGGCCTACGACCTATACCCGATGCAGACACTGGAAACCAAACGCAGTTGGGTGCCACGCATGGCCAGGGAAAACTGGATCGTCGTTTTTGGACACGACCCGGAGATTGCCGCGGCATCATTTCACGAGCGCGATGGCAAGATCGAGATCGAACCGGTGGATCTGAACCGGTAATTCCCAGGAGAAAACGCATGGCAGCAGCAAAAAAAGCAAAGGGGAAGTCTGCGCGGGGAAAAGCGGCCGTCGCGGAAATTGGCGTTATCGGCGGCAGCGGCCTATACGCGATGACCGGCCTCACCAATACACGCGAACTTCGTGTGAAAACCCCGTTTGGTGATCCATCCGACAAGATCGTTGTCGGAACGCTGGAAGGGAAGCGCGTGGCATTCCTTGCCCGCCACGGGCGCGGCCATCGCATCCTTCCCACGGAGCTAAATTTTCGCGCAAACATCTACGCGATGAAACTCCTCGGAGTCGAGCGCATCGTCTCCGTCAGCGCGGTCGGCTCGCTGCAGGAAAACCTGCGCCCCGGCGAATTCCTGGTGCCCGACCAATTTTTCGACAGCACCAAGGGCCGCAAGTCCACATTCTTCGGCGAAGGCCTGGTTGCGCACGTTTCTTTCGACAAGCCCACCTGTCCGCAACTCTCCACGGTGCTCGCCGATGCGTGCATCTCCGCAGCTGTCCCCGTGCACCGCAAGGGGACGTACATCAATATGGAAGGCCCGCAATTTTCCACCCTCGCGGAGGCGCATTTTCACCGCGCCATGAAATTCGACGTGATCGGCATGACCAACGCCACCGAAGCGAAGCTCGCCCGTGAAGCGGAAATCTGTTACGCCACCGTGGCCATGATCACCGATTACGATTGCTGGCACCCGGAGCACGAATCGGTTACCGCAACGCAAATCATTGCCACGCTCAACCAGAACGCCAGCAACGCGCAAAACGTTCTGCGCGAAGCCATCAAAACCATGCCCGCGGAGCGCAAATGCAAATGCGGCGCCGCGCTGGCCCATTCGCTGATCACCGATTTCAAGCTGGTCCCCAAAAAAACGAAGAAAAATCTTGCCGCCATCATCGGCAAATACCAGTCCTAGGAGACGCCTGTGTCACTTCTCGTCGTTGGTTCAGTTGCATACGATGCCCTGGAAAGTCCCTACGGAAAGGTAGAGCGCACACTGGGCGGCGCGGCTACCTATTTTTCCGTGTCCGCCAGTTTTTTCACGCACGTAAATCTGGTGGCCGTCGTCGGCGACGATTTCCATCCGAAGGACGAAGCCATCCTGAAATCGCGCTCCATTGACATTGAGGGCCTGGAGCGCGCCGAAGGGAAGTGCTTCTTCTGGGCCGGGCGTTATTCAGAGAATCTCAATGAGCGCGTCACGCTGGTGACCGACCTGAACGTTTTCGCCGCGTTCAAGCCGCGCCTTCCGGAAAGCTACCGCAAGTCCAAATTCGTTTTCCTCGCGAACATCGCGCCCGATTTGCAGCGCGACGTTCTCCACCAGGTGAAGGGCAAGCCGAAACTCGTCGCCATGGACACCATGAATTACTGGATCGAGCGCACCAACGACGATCTGCGCGAAACGCTACGCCACGTGGACATCCTGATGATCAACGATTCGGAAACCCGCCAGCTTTCGAACGAACACAATTTGCTGCGCGCCGCGAAACATATCTTCAAGATGGGCCCCAGCACGCTGGTGATCAAACGCGGCGAATACGGCGCACTCCTGGTAGACAAGCACGGCGTATTCTGCGTCCCCGCGTTTCCCCTCGAAGAGCCCCACGATCCTACCGGTGCGGGCGACAGCTTTGCCGGCGGTTTCATGGGTTATCTCGCCGGCGTCGGCAGCACCAGCGATGCCGCGCTGCGCCGCGCGATGGTCTATGGCTCGGTCCTCGGCAGCTTTACCGTCGAGCGCTTCGGCCTTGAACGCCTCCTGAAGTTGAAAAAATCGGAGATACACGCCAGGGCACGCCACTTCCTGAAATTGACGCAATTCAAACTCTAGGCGATAGAATCTTTCTGACGCGGGGGTTCCCCGACAGGGATGATTTCCTTTCACGAAATTCTGATGCGCATGCTGTTCGCCTCGGCCATGGGTGCGGCCATCGGCGTGGAACGCGATATCCATCGCCGGCCCGCCGGAATTCGCACCAGTATGTTCGTTTGCCTGGCCACCGCTCTCTTCACGATCCTCTCCGTGGAAATCAGCCGCATCTATGGGGACAACAGCCCCACGCGCATTGCCTCCAATATTGTTCAGGGCGTCGGCTTTCTCGGTGCCGGCGCCATTTTGAAAGATAGCGCGGGCCTCGTCGGCATGACCACCGCGGCCACCATATTTGCCGAAGCCGCGATTGGTATGGCGGCAGGCGGCGGCCTTTTTGCGGTCGCCGGTTCGGCCACCCTGATCGTGTTGTTTGGCCTCTTCGTCGTGGCATGGGGCGCAGACCGGTTCAATCTACGGGCTCGCATGTTGGTTTTCCGCTTCACCACCAGCCACGCGGATAGCGTCGCCAGCGAAGTGCAGCGACTGCTGGTCAGCATGAAAATTCCCACGCAGCATTTTCGCGTTTCGATGTCTGGCGCGCAGTCGATTGTGGAATTCGAGGCTGACGTGAGCCACCATCAGCAGGAACAAATTGTGGAGCAGTTAAATCGTGAGGGCATCGTCACGGAAGTTCTGCCGGAGCAGGTGCACCACGAATGACGCGTCACCTGCCACGGCTGCAAAAACCACGGGCCCTTCGCAAAGGTTCGCGCCTGGGTATCGTATTTCCGTCTTCCCCGGCCGAAGGCGCTGCAATGTCCGCCGGGATTGCGGAGTTGCGCCGGATTGGATTCGATGTCGAGAATCCTGAGCCGCTGCATTCCCAGGGATATTTTTCCGCCGGTCACGAAGAGCGCCTTCAGCAATTCTGCCGAACCGTTCACAATAAACAATTGGATGGTGTGGTCGCCGCGCGCGGCGGCTATGGCGCGAACTACCTCATCGATTTCCGGCTGGCTACGCGTCTGCACGCCCCAAAGTGCATGGTCGGTTTCAGCGACTTTAATATTCTGCAACTGCTCCTCGCCGAACTACGCGGCTGGGCAGGCTTTTACGGTCCCATGGTCGCCGCGGGCTTTAATCATGGCGCCGACCGACCATCCGGTTATGACCTGGTTTCCTTTCTGCAAGCCGTCAGCGAAACAAAATCCAAATGGAAAATTCCGCTTCGTGGAGAATCGCTGGCCTCCGGGAGCGCGTCTGGCCGACTGGTCGGCGGCTGCCTCTCGATGCTGCAAACCACGCTCGGCACCGGTTTTTCTCCCAATACAAACGGCGCCATCCTGCTTCTGGAAGACCGCGGCATGAAGCCCTATCAAGTGGATCGTGCGCTTCGCCATTTGCAACAAGCCGGCATGTTGGAAAAGGTTGTGGGGTTTCTCCTGGGAGATTTTCCAGACTGCGATCCACCCACGCGCGGCAGTCCCATTGTCCCGGAAATCTGCGCGGAGATTCTGGGTCCGCTCGGCGTACCCATTGTTTATGGCGCGCCAGTCGGCCACACGAATCGCCCAATGCTCACAATCCCGCTGGGCGTGCGCGCAAAACTCCATGCCAAAGGGGAAGGAGTGCTGGAGATTCTGGAGCCGGCGGTTGTCGACAACAAGTAGCACGGGCTTTAGCCTGTGCACCGCTCTTAGACAAAAAATCCGGCCAATCTAAAGTTTGGCCACTACAAAAAGGGACTCAAAACTTTGCCTAACGCAAAACACATCCACATGATCGGCATCGGCGGCTCTGCAATGTCTCCGTTGGCCGGGATGTTGCGCGAACGCGGCTATCGCGTCACCGGCTCCGACGCCGGTGTATATCCGCCCGCCTCAACGTTCCTCGACTCCCACGGAATCGAATACTCTCATTCCTTCGATCCCGCGCACCTCACCCCCGCTCCGGACCTGATCATCGTCGGCAACGCGATCTCGCGCGGCAATGTTGAAGTCGAGGAGATGCTTGACCGCAGATTGCCGCTCCGCTCGCTTCCCGAAATCATCGAAGAAGAATTTCTTCCCGGCAAACATTCCATCGTCGTAAGCGGCACGCACGGAAAAACCACCACTACGGCCATGCTCGCGTGGCTTTTTCAGGTCGCCAAGAAGCGTCCCAACTTTCTCGTTGGCGGCATCGCCGAAAATTTTGGCCAGGCCTATGGCTTGGGCGGCGGCGAAGAGTTCATCCTCGAAGGCGATGAATACGACAGCGCGTATTGGGATAAAGCCGCCAAGTTTTTTCACTATCATCCCGACGACTTGATCATCACGTCGTTGGAATTCGATCACGCCGATATTTATGCCGATTTTGAGACCTATCAGACCGCCTTCCGCAGGCTGGTGAATCTAGTTCCACGCCGTGGCCGCGTAATCGTCTGGGGCGATCCAGAAGGCGGCGAAGCGCTCTCGAACGCAACGGCCAAAGCATTTTCTCCGGTGATTCGTTACGGGTTTCACGCCAGCAACGACTGGGTGGCCGTGAACGTTCAATCCGAGGGCGACACCATGACGTTTCAGGTGAATTACAGAGGCGAGCTATACGCCGAGATGCGGCTTGCCGCCACTGGGCGCCACAATGTTTTGAACGCCCTCGCCGCCCTGATCGTCGCGCAAGGCCGGGGCATTCGCAGGGAATCCATTCAAGAAGCGCTGACGACCTTCCGCAGCGTCAAGCGTCGAATGGATGTGAAAGGCGAGGTGGACGGCATACTGGTAGTAGACGATTTCGCGCATCATCCCACGGCCATCACGGCTACCATCGAGGCCGCGCGGCTTCGCTGGCCGGCTCGTCGCATCTGGGCCATCCTTGAGCCGCGCTCCAATTCCATGCGCCGCAAAATATTCCAGGATGCTCTGCCGCAATCCCTCGCGCTCGGGGATCACGTGCTGCTCGGCAGTGTTCATCGCGCGGGGCAACTTGCCGACGAGCAACGCCTCGATCCAGAGGCCGTCGCCGCGTCCATTCGCCATTTGGGTAAAGACGCCCGTGTGCTGCCCGGTGCCGAGGCCATCACCGGCCTGTTGGCCGCGGAAGCCAAGCCTGGCGACCTGCTCCTGGTCATGTCCAACGGAAGTTTTGACGGCCTCTGCGATAAACTGTTAAAGATGCTTGCCACGCGACATTCCTCGACTGGGGCCAACGCTCGGTGATCCGGAAAACCTTCTCCACCCACGCTCCGCTTACTGCGCTCTTCCTGCTTGCCTTCGTTTTCCTACGGCCGGCCAGCGCGGAAATCCACTACTCCATCTCGCTCGCGCATCCCGAACTGCATCTCTTCCACGTTACGGTCGAGGTCCCCGATGTGAAGGGACATGTGGATCTTCAGATGGCCGCATGGGACGCCCTTTACCAGATTCGCGATTTCAGCAGTCACGTCGAACGCGTTTCCGCCGCCGTGAACGGTCGAACTGCCCCGCTCGAAAAACTCGACAAGCTCACCTGGCGCGTGCAAGGCGATGGCGACGTAAAAGTTTCCTACGACACCTTCTGGGATGATTCGGGCCCCTTCACTTCGCAGCTAAATGCCGAGCACGCCTTTGTAAATCCAGCGATGATCCTGCTGTATGTCCCGGATCGCCGTGCCGAAAAATGCATCCTATCGCTTCAAGATGTCGCTGCGGATTGGAAAGTCGCCTCCGGATCGCCCATCACCCTTGAATCGATGGGCGGAGCCCGCTTGTTCACGATACAGACTTCAACCTTTGACGCGCTCGCCGACTCCCCCATCGAAGCTTCGAAATTCGAGGAATTCACGCTTCGCGATATATCGCCGCCCATCCACGTGGTGATTCATGGCAACGACTACAAGAAGGGTGATGTCGAATCTGCCTTGCGCAAAATCTGCGCCTACGAACTGAAGTTGATGGATGGTGCGCCCTACGCGGACTACACATTTATTTTTCACATTGGCGATGCCGCGGCCGGAGGCGGTGGGGGCATGGAGCACGCCAACTCCACGGCCATCTACATCCCCTCGGGAGAATTTCTCCCCAACGTTTCCGCGCACGAATTTTTCCATCTCTGGAACGTCAAGCGCATTCGCCCCGCCACCCTCGAACCTCTCGACCCCACGCGCGAGATGTATACGCGATCCTTCTGGTTCGCCGAGGGCGTCACCAACACTTACGCTTCCTACACGCTGGTGCGCACCGGCATCTGGAACAAACAGGACTTCTTCCGCGACCTCGGCACGCAAATCACGGATCTCGAATCGCGCCCCGCCGATCGCTGGCAGAGCGCGGAACAGTCCAGCCTGGATGCCTGGCTGGAAAAATATGCGCTCTATAACCAGCCGCAAAACAGCATTTCGTATTACACCAAGGGCCAGGTCCTCGGTTTCCTTCTCGACATCCTGATCCGCGACCGCACCGACAATCAGCACAGCCTGGATGATCTTTTCCGCGCCATGAACGCGGATTTTGCCCGGGAAGGGAAGTTCTATCGGGATTCGCTGGACATCCGCCTGGAGGCGGAGAAGCTCACCGGCGGCTCGCTGGCTGAATTCTTTGACAACTACGTTGCCGCAGCAAATCCTTTGCCCTACAGCACGCTGCTGCCCCGCGCCGGTATGGAGCTCCGCAGCCACGAAACCGTTCGTGCCACGCTCGGATTTGTTCCGCAGCGCGATCCCGGCGCTCCCTGGACGGTCGTGGAAGTGGACGCACAGGGGCCCGCCGCAAAAGCGGGTTTGCAGGTTGGCGATGAAATTCTTCGCTGGAACAATGCGGATGTACCGCGCCGTCTCGAACGGTGGACCGGACAACAATCACCCGGCACGGTTCTGCGCCTGCGCATACGCCGAGACGACGGGGAAAAATCGCTCGAATTTCACCTCGGCGAACTCCGCGAGCGATCCTTCCAGGTCGTCGACCTACCCGACGCCGATGTCCGTGCCCGCGCATTACGCGACGGCATCCTCCACGGCACCACCGACCCCGTAACCGCCAACCGGTAGCATGCTGGTAGCGCCTGCATCCTGTTTACCCTGAGAAACGAAGGGCAGGCCAGCGTGGCTTTACTCCACTTCCAATCTTGCGGTGCAGTCGAGCGCAACCTTGGAGCGCCAATCTCCAGATTGGCCAGCATTCCGCAGGGGCGGCTTTACGCCGCCTTCTTCGCTACGAACGGGAACTCAGAGTTCAAAATCCCAAATAAAAATCGCTTGCCTGCAAGATGCAGGCGCTACCACCCCTTGACCCATCGCCCATGATTCGAGACTCTCTCAATACCCCATGCTCCGAGCCATTTTCATTTGTGTTTGCCTTACTCTTTATATCCTGCTCCTCGGCCCGCCGCTCCTGCTCTATACGGTCATTTCCAAGAACCCCAACCCTCTTTATTGGACTGCGCTAAACGGCATTTTGTTTTTTGTCCGCGCAGTTGGCGTTCGTATCAAAGTCAAAGGCGCCGAACACATTCCCGCGGGCACGGTGATCTTCGCCGCCAATCACACCAGTTCCGCCGATGCGCCAGCCGTTGTTGGCGCCATTCCCCGCCGCATCGCTATCCTTCTGAAACGCTCGCTGTTCGAATATCCCATTGTCGGTCAGGCCTTTCACCTGGCCCGCTTCATTCCCGTGGATCGCTACAACCGCGATTCCGCCATCACCAGCCTGGAAAAAGCCACCGAATCCTTGAAGAGCGGCCAGAGTTTTCTGATCTATCCCGAAGGAACGCGCAGCCCGGATGGCCGCCTGCAGGAATTCAAGAAGGGAACCGTGGTGATGGCCATTAAAGCCGGTGTGCCACTTGTGCCGGTGGCGTGCTCCAACGCCCACCGCATCATGAAAAAGCGCTCGATGAAAATCTATCCTGGCGAAATCCTCGTTGAATTTCTGCCTCCCATCGATACCACCCAATACTCCTTCGAGCAGCGCGAAGCCCTGAACGAGCGCCTCCACGACGAACTAGCCGCCGGCCTTCCCCCCGACCAGCGTCCGATTGGCTTCCCAGGATTCGCCTAACGATTCTTTTCTTCCAGCTCCGCCACCCTCTTCTGCAACTCCGGCAATTTCCGCAACGCCGCCATCATCCGTAACCACTCGCGATTCTCCACCGCCGGGTATCCCGAATAGAGCGACCTCTCCGGCACATCGTTTGGCACACCGCTTTGCGCGGTAATCACCGCGCCATCTCCAACGGTTAGATGGCCAGCGGTACCGACCTGCCCTGCCAGAATGCAGTTCTCTCCAACACGCGTGGACCCCGCCAGCCCCACCTGCCCGCACAGCATCGTATTCGCGCCCACCTTCGACGCGTGGCCCACCAGCACCAGGTCGTCAATCTTCGTGCCGCGCCCAATGCGCGTCTCCCCCACCGTTGCACGGTCAATGCAGGCGTTCGCCTGCACCTCCACATCGTCTTCCAACACCGCCGGGCCGGATTGCGCCATCTTGTACCACGAGCCATCGGCGTTTTTCGCGTAGCCCAATCCATCGCCGCCAATAATCACGCCATTCTGCAGGATCACGCGATTGCCGATCTTGCAGAATTCGCGCACCACCGCGTGCGCGTGCGCAAAAAATCGCGCGCCGATATGCGCCCCGCGATAAATGGTCACAAAGCTGTGCAACACCGCGTTCTCTCCGATCACCGCGTCTTCGTCCACGAAGCAGTAAGGCCCGATGTGCGCCCCCGCGCCAATGCGCGCGCTTTTCGCAACCACAGCGGTCGCGTGAACTCCTGGCGCATACTTCGGCGCTTCATAAAAAAGCTCAATCGCTTTAGCGAATGCCAGGTAGGGATTCGCGGTGCGCAATTTCGCCAGTGCCGGTTTGCCGGGCTCGCGCTGCACGTCCACGCCATCCTCCACAAACACCGCCGAGGCCCGCGTGGTCTTCAAATTCGGCGCATACCGCCGGTTCGCCAGAAAAGTCACCTCGCCCGGCCCGGCCGTCTCGATTCCCGCCACGCCATGAATCTCCGCGCCCGATTCGCCCTCCAGCCGGCACTCCAGCCGTTCCGCCAATTCGTGCAGCTTCATACCCACACTCCTTCACCGTCCCCAAACAATCTGTGAGTCTCGCACAGCCGAAACAAGTAAGTACAGCCACCCGGCGTTTTGGCGTTCCGCTTCCTGTAGGGGCGGCTTTAGGCCGCCTTCTTATGGGCACTGACGCGCTTGCCTGCCCTTCGCAACTCAGGGTGAACAAAGATGCAGGCGCTACCCCTGCAATCCTCTGTAGGGCCCGCCTTCCGAGGCGGGCCGCTCTTGCCATAGAATCAAGCAGTCCAATATCACTAAGATTTGTGACAAGTGCGCGCAGAATTGAACGGGGTTTACGGACGGTACAGAAGTGACCAACGAATCCAAATGCCCGGTCACCGGCAAACGCCAATACGCCACCGAAGGCGAAGCCCTCGCAACCGCGTCGCATCAAATTGCCACCGGCAACGCACCAAAAAATCTTCGCCCTACCGCTGCACGTGGTGCCAAGCCTGGCACCTCACCAAGCAACCCCGCGAAGCAGGGAAGCGCTCACGCTGATCAAGTAGCGCGTATTTGTGGTGTTGGACTGGCTCCCGCGATTCACTCCTCGCGGCAGAGCTAAACAGCCTAAGCTATTCTTCGTTCGTCGGAACCAGAATCTTCCACAACCGTTGGTCTTCCGCCGCGTGCCGCTCCACGCAAATCTTCAATAGGTTCACGCAAAAAAACGTCGTCAGACTGACGAGCCCTCCGCCCGCCAGCCACAAAAGCAAATAAGTCAGCTTCATTCCGCCCCCTTGGATCGAGCGAGCGTAATCTATCCCGCCTCTTCAGCAACCGATGTGATCTGCCTCACTCCGCGCTCTCCCAGCCGTCCTGGAGCAGCCGTACCCGTACCAGTCAGCTTGTTTTTATAGAT
Source organism: uncultured Acidobacteriota bacterium (assembly GCA_963824925.1). Lineage (GTDB taxonomy): Bacteria > Acidobacteriota > Terriglobia > Acidiferrales > UBA7541 > Acidiferrum. Next base: position 22,275 of record CAWGRE010000015.1, on the reverse strand, counting down.
GAGCAGCATTCGGATCTCGGACAAGCTCGCTTGCCTGCCCTTCGCAGCTCAGGGTGAACAAGATGCAGGCGCTACCATGGCGGCCCGAAGCCGCCCTCATAACGCTGGGACTATTCGTTGAACAATCGTGGCTGTGCTGCTGGCGCCGCAGCCGCTGGCTTGCGACGCGCTACGCCTACCACGCCCAGCACGGTCAGTTCGGCAATGGCAGCGCGTGGAATGTAAATCCGGTCGGCATTCGAATTGAAATCCGGCGGCGTGAGGTGCAGCCCGTTGTCCAGGAACGTCAGCAGGTCATTCGGGATCACGCCTTCCAAGGTCGCCTCGTCCCGGAACTTCACCTTTACCCAAAGACCATCCAGCTTTGGCCGGCTTAAAAAGGCGGTACGCTCGGGCGCAAATTCCTCTTCCAGGTCGCGCACAAAATAGACCGCCCGAACCTCGGCGACTGGCACCTCTTCGTGCTCGCCATCCGGCGTCAGAAGGTCGAGGGTCTCCGCATCCGTTAGCCGCCCCGGGTTTAAATAACCCCGCAGGACAGTCTTATCCCCCAGTTCGATCACCACTTTCTTGTGCGTCGAGGCTGGGGCTCGCGTTTTCAACGGGAATCAACCTGTTTTGGGCAGGAAACGATTGCAGTTCCCTGCGGATGTATGTTATGTTAAGCCCTGTTTTCCTGTCAACTCATTGTTTTTATTGGAGTTAGGTCGCTGAGGGTCGGTCTTTGTCCGAAAAGTCGCAGATCCTAAAATCAGCCTCGATCATTTCGCTGGTCACCATCGCAAGCCGCATTCTCGGCTATGTTCGCGACCAACGCATTACCCTTCTCCTCGGAACCACCATCAGTGCCGATTCCTTCGTCCTTGCCTACCGTATCCCCAATCTTGCCAGGCGTTTAGTGGGAGACGGCACCTTTTCCGCCACCTTCATCCCGGTTTTCACCAATTACATGCGAGAGCGCTCTTCTGACGAACTCTGGCATTTCGCCAACCGCTTCTTTTGGACCGTCGCCCTCATCCTGGCCATCGTCGTCGTCTTCGGCGTCATCTTCTCCCCGCACGTCATCCACACCTTCACCTCGCCCGAAGACAAAGTGGCCGGCTGGGACGAGGCCATCGCGCTCAACCGCATCATCTTCCCCTATCTCTTCTTCCTCGGCTTGGCCGCCATCGGCATCAGCATTCTCAACTCTTTCCACAGTTTTGCATTGCCCAGCTCCACCACCGTGGTGCTCAACGCCGTCATCATCATTTTCTCCACCAGCATTGTCTGGCCTTATTTCAAAAGTCCTTCCATATCGCTCGCTGTGGGTGTGCTCGTCGGCGGGGCCTTGCAATTCCTGATGCTCGTGCCGCAGCTCGTCCGGCGGGGCATGCGCTTCGATTTTGGCATTTCCTTCACGCACCCTGCCTTCCGCGATATCTCTCGCGTGCTGTTCCCTCGCTTCTTCGGCCTGGGCATCTCGCAGATCAATTTCTTCGTGGACACCTATTTCGCCAACTCGGCGCGGATGCCGCATGGCAGCCTCACTGCCCTGTACGTCGCAGATCGCGTTATGGAACTGATGCTCGGCGGCTACGCCATCGCTGTGGCCACCGCGATTCTGCCGATCATGTCCCATCAGGCCGCGGCGAATAATTACGAAGGTCTCAAGAAAACGCTAACCTTTGCCGTCCGCATCGTAGCCTACATCACCGTGCCCGCAGCTATTGGCCTGATGACCCTCCGCGAACCCATCATCCGTATGCTCTTCCAACACGGCCAGTTCGTCGCGGAGTCCACTCGACTCACCGCCCGCCCATTGCTCTATTACGCGATCGCCCTGCCTGCATTGGCCTGCGTAAAGCTCATCGTCCCGGCCTTTTATTCCGCGAAAGACACCAAGACACCAGTCATCGTGGCCGGCATTTCGTTCTGCCTGAATATCTTCCTCAATGTCCTTTTCCTGCAGAATTTCTACCTGTACAAACGTTTTCAGAACGGCGGTCCGGCCCTGGCCACCGCGATTGCGACGATGTTCGATTTCGTTACGTTGTTTGTGGTTTTCCGCTTGCGTTACGGCCCGCTCGGCAGCTTCGCGATATTCCGTTCGCTCGGCAAGATTTCCGTTTGCAGCCTGATCATGGGCGCCGGCTGCCTGGCCGCGAACCACTACGCTAATTACACGCTAAACTCTGCCTTTTTTATCCAATTAGTGGTATTCATCGCCATGATCAGTGCGGCGACGCTGATTTACATCGGCCTGACCTGGATTTTCAAGTGTCCCGAAATTGAGGAAGTCTACGGCATCGCCATGCGGCGCCCGGGCGCAACGGAAGGATTGGCAAGCACCTGATGGAAATCACACCCACCATCGCCTCTTTCCTGACGCACGTGCGCGTCGAAAAGGGACTGTCTCCCAACACCGTCTCCGCCTACCGGCGCGACCTGGCAAAATTCGATCTCTACGCCAAAAAGAAAAAGCTGATGCTCGAAGAAGTCTCCCGCGACGACCTGGTGGATTTCCTCTCCAGCTTGTTTCGCCAGAAGCTGGAAAGCCGCACCGTGGCGCGCCACCTGGTCACCATGCGCAACTTCTTCCGTTTCGCGCAGACCCAGGATCTTATTCCCACCGATCCTTCGTTGAATCTGGAATCGCCGAAGATTCGCCGCTCGTTGCCCGGCTATCTGCGTCTGGAGGAGATCGAGCGCCTTCTCGCGCAACCCGACGACAAGACTCCCATCGGCCTTCGCGATCACGCCATGCTCGACGTGCTCTATTCCACCGGCTTGCGCGTCTCCGAACTGATTAGCCTGCGCGTGATGGATATGGACCGCAGCGTAGGCTGCATCCGCTGCATTGGCAAGGGAGACAAAGAGCGCATCGTCCCGATCGGCAAGAAAGCCCTCGCCCTGGTGGAGCGCTATCTGCGCGAATCGCGTCCTCTGCTTGTGCCGGCAGGGAAGCAGGTGAATTCGCCGATGCTGTTTATCAACCGCCGTGGCGGCCCGCTCAGCCGGGTTGGCGTCTGGAAAATTTTGTCCGCCTATGGACGCCACGCTGGCCTGCGCGTCGCCTTGACGCCGCACATGCTGCGGCACAGTTTTGCCACTCATCTTCTGGAAGGCGGCGCGGATCTTCGCTCCGTCCAGTTGATGCTGGGCCATTCCGATATCTCCACGACGCAAATTTATACTCACGTTGTGGAAGAACGCCTGAAGCAGATTTATAAAGCGCATCACCCGCGCGCCTAGCGCGTCGGGAGGGACTCATCGCGGGTAGGGCATTCGATTCCGGAATGCTCGCCCTGAAGCGGAAGGAACGAAATGCCTGATTATATGTTTTTGCTGGAAAGCCGGCTCTCGCCGGAGCAGCGCGCGGCCATGTTGCGCGTGCAGGAACTCGCGGCCATGCTCGGGTTCAACGTCTATCTCACGGGCGGCACGGTTCGCGACCTGATCACCGGCGCCAACCTTCGCGATCTCGACTTCACCGTCGAGGGCAATCCTTCGAAGATGGCCCGCGAACTCGAAAAGGGCGGCGCCAAAGTTCTCTCCGAGGACGAAAAGTTTCGCCACGTCGAAATTCTTTTCGCCGGAGAAGTCGAGGGCAGCATATCCGCCGCTCGCGATGAACATTACGTCCGCCCCGGCACGCGGCCCGAACTGCGCTGGTCCACCATCATGGAGGATCTGCGGCGGCGCGATTTCTCACTTAACGCCATCGCCATCTCGCTCAATCCCGCGTCGCGCGGCCTGCTGCTCGATCCCACCAACGGCCTCTCGGACATTGAACACGGCGAAGTCCGCGCGCTTACCATTCACAGCTTCACGAATCAGCCCGTTCGGTTGCTGCGGGCATTGCGCTTGGCCGCTCGCATGGGCTTCAAGCTGGAATCGCGCACGCAGGAATGGTTCAACCTGGCAATCGAGCGCGAATTGCAGCTCAGCATCACGCCCGAAGATGCCGGCGAAGAACTGCGCAGCCTCAGCCGCGAGGAACGCCCTCACCTGGTTTTGAAGGAGTGGGAAGACAACGATCTGATGGAATATTTCAGCGCGACGATCGCGAAGAAGCATCCCGGCTACGACGCCATCAACCGCCTGATCAAGGTGCGCGATGACCTGTTCATGGCCGGCTTTCGCCCGCGCCTGGCCGTCCCGATGATCCATGCCATCCTCGGCCGCTTGAAAGACCGCGAACTTAGCACCACCCTTTCCAAGCTAGGCTACCGCGCCGCGGAAATCGAGGCCATCGAGGAATTTCCGGAGAAAGCGCAGGAAGTCCAGAAGGACCTGACCGGGAAGAAGACCAAGACGCCGATCGAGGCCTATCGCTTTATCGAAAAGCTGCCGATGGAATACGTTGCGTATCTGCTCGCGGAATCCAGTAACTCGGCGGCGCTTTCGAAAGTGAAGGCGTATCTTCACAAGTGGCGCCCGATTCGCCAGTCGCTGCCGATTGTTGGCACCGAACTCGAAGCGTTGGGCATGCCGCGTGGCCCGAAGTTCGACCAGATTGTTCAGGACGTCTTCGCCATCCAATTGAATGGCCGCGCCAAGACTCCCGAAGAGCGCGTGAAAATCCTGCGCAAGCTTTCCGGCATCAAGGAAGCTCCCAAAAAGAAAGAAAAAGAAAAGAAACCGGCGAAAGTAGAGAAGCACGTGGAAACCCCGGCCGAAAAGAAGGCCGCCGCCGCAGAAAAACAAGCCACCCACGACCGCCACAAAGCCGGCATGAAAGCCGCCGCTGCTGCCGCCAAACACAAACCAAAAAAATAATTTTGGAGTACGGAACCGTCGCTTCCGCTTTTAGGTGCACGTCGCATCAACAATCTCATCAGCGTGCGAGGCCACCCCACTAACAAGGGCCGTAGGCCCGACACAATGTAGCCCCGGCCGTAAGGCCGGGGATCTCATCGGCAAGTAAAAAAGCGCCGAAGGTGCGGCACAACTCTCTCGAGACGTGCCGCCCACTCTCAAATCTTTCATGCAACCCTGTGCAAATCTCACATTCCCATTCGCATTTCGCTTTCCCGCGTTTTACAATCAACTTCCATGGGCAATCCGCAGTTCGTTCATCTTCACGTTCATACCGATTTCAGCCTGCTGGACGGCGCGTGCGAAACCTCCGAGCTTCTCGACGAAGCCTCCCGCCAGAAAATGCCCGCGGTGGCCATCACCGATCACGGCAACCTTTTCGCCGCCGCCAATTTCTTCTATGAAGCCAGCAAGCGCGACGTCAAGCCCATCATCGGCTGCGAAGTTTACGTCGCCAAGGGCAGCCGCCACGATCGCGGCGAAAAATCCGCCCCCACGGCGAATGGCGAACGCGGCACGGAATCAGAGCCCGGCTCGCGCGGCACCAACCATCTCGTGCTGCTCTGCGAAAACCTCGAGGGCTATCACAATCTGATGAAGCTGGTTTCTTCCGGCTTCCTGGAAGGCTTCTACTACAAGCCGCGCATCGACTTCGAGCTCCTTTCCAAGCACAGCAAGGGCCTGATCGCCCTCTCCGCCTGCCTGCGCGGCCCCGTCACCGAACCGGTGGTGGACGAAAAGTTCGACCTCGCCCGCGAAAATGCCTACAAGCTACGCGACATCTTCGGCAAAGGGAATTTCTTCCTCGAAATCCAGGACCAGGGCCTCGAGATCGAACAGCGCGTGAATAAAGACCTCGTCCGCCTCTCGAAAGAAACCGGCATCCCTCTCGTCGCCACCAACGACTGCCACTATCTCCACCACAGCGACGCCCACGCCCAGGAAGTCTTGCTCTGCATCCAGACCGGCAAGACCATGAGCGAAACGAATCGCATGAAGTTCGCCACCGACCAGTTTTATTTCAAGACCGCCGAAGAGATGGCCAAGGTCTTCCGCGAAGTGCCCGATGCCGTTTCCCGCACCGTGGACATCGCCGCTCGCTGCAACGTCAAAATCGATCGCATCCCCAACGCGCTGCCCGAATTCAAAGTGCCAGAGGGCCACACTCCCGGCAGCTACTTCGAAAAAGTTGCCCGCGAAGGTTTTGCGCAACGCGCTCCGTTCCTCGAACGCCTGGCGCAGCAAGGCGCGCTTCGCCACCCGCTGGCGGAATATGAACGCCGCCTCTCTTCCGAAATCGAAATGATCAAGAAGATGCGCTATGAAGGCTACTTCCTGATCGTCTGGGATTTCATTCACTACGCGCGCGCGCAGGAAGTTCCCGTCGGTCCGGGCCGTGGCTCCGCCGCTGGCAGCCTGGTCAGCTACGCGCTGCGCATCACGGACGTGGACCCGCTGCAATACAACCTGCTCTTCGAACGCTTCCTGAATCCCGAACGCGTTTCCATGCCTGATATTGATATCGACTTCTGCATGCGCCGCCGCGGCGAGCTGATCGAATACGTCACGCGCAAATACGGGCGCGAAAATGTCGCCCAGATCATCACCTTCGGCACCATGGCCGCCAAAGCCGCGGTGAAAGACGTCGGCCGCGCGATGGATATTCCCTACGGCGAAGTGGATCGCCTGGCCAAAATGATTCCCACCACGCTGGGCATTGAATTAAAAGACGCGCTGGTGGAAGCCCCTCAACTGAAAGCCGCGGTAGACACCGACGAAAAGCTGAAAGACCTTATGGCCGTTGCGCTCCGCCTGGAGGGTCTGGCGCGCCACGCCTCCACGCACGCCGCCGGCGTCGTCATCTCCCCGCAGCCTCTCACCGAACTGGTTCCCGTTTATAAGACCAATCGCGACGAAATCACCACGCAGTACGACATGAACGCCCTTGAGCGCATCGGCCTGCTCAAAATGGACTTCCTCGGCCTCACCACGCTCACCGTTCTGCACGACGCGGTCAAAATGGTGGCGCAAAATCGTGGCGTCACCCTCGACATCGACAATCTCACGCTCGACGACGAAGCCACCTACAAACTCTTCTCCCGCGGCGACACCACCGCCATCTTCCAGTTTGAATCCCACGGCATGCGCGACATTCTCCGCCGCTATCAGCCCACGCGCATTGAAGACCTCACCGCCCTCAACGCCCTCTATCGCCCCGGTCCCATCCAGGGCGGCATGATCGACGACTTCATCAATCGCAAACATGGCAAAACCAAAGTCGCCTACGAACTCACGCAGCTGAAAGAAATTCTCGAGGAAACCTACGGCGTCATTCTTTATCAGGAGCAGGTGATGCAGATCGCCAACCTCCTGGCCAGCTTCTCGCTCGGCGAAGCAGACCTGCTCCGCCGCGCCATGGGCAAGAAGAAAAAAGAAGAGATGGCCGCGCAACGCGCCAAATTCCTGGCCGGCTGCGAGAAAAACAAAATCCCCGAAAAGAAAGCCGTGCGCATCTTCGATCTGATGGAAGAGTTCGCCGGCTACGGCTTCAACAAGTCGCACTCCTGCGCCTACGCGCTGCTCGCGTATCAGACCGCCTATCTGAAAACGCACTATCCCGTCGAATTCATGGCCGCGCTGCTCACCTCCGAAACCGGCAACGCGGAAAAAGTCGTCAAGTACATCAACGAAGCCCGGGGCATGGGCATCTCCATCCTTCCCCCCGCCGTGGATGAGAGCGACCTTTATTTCACGCCCGTCGGCGATTCCATTCGCTTTGGTCTCGCGGCCATCAAGAACGTTGGCGAAAACACCGCCAAAGCCATCCGCGAATCCCGCGTGAGCCAGGGCGAGTTCAAATCGCTCTATGAATTTTGCGAGCGCATCGAATCCCGCTTCCTCAACAAGCGCGTCTTTGAAAGCCTCATCAAGTCCGGCGCCATTGACTCTCTCGGCCCGCGCGAAGGCATGCTTGCCTCCGTGGACGAGGCTATTAACGGCATTCAACGTGCCGCCCGCGCCAAAGAATCCGGCCAGCACGGGCTGTTTTTCGGTGGGGCCGCCGCCGAACCCAAAGTCCACTTCGAGCTGCGAGAAGCCGCGCCCTGGAGCGAGGAAGAGCGCCTCGCCAGCGAATACGCCATGCTGGGCTTCTATGTCTCCGGCCACCCCCTCGAAAAATATGCCTCTCGCTTGAAGGATATCGGCGCCCTCTCGCTCGATGAAATCGAGGGCCAGCGCAATGGCAAGGAAATCACTGTCGCGGGACTGATCGTCGGCACGCGCCCGATGCGTTCCAAAAAAGGCGCTCGCTGGGCCATATTCACCCTGCAAGACATGACCGGCGTGCAGGAACTTCTCACCTTTCCCGAAAGCTTTGCGCGCCTGGAAAATATTCTGAAGCCCGGCACGCCGCTGCTTCTGAAGGCCCGCGTCCAGATCGAAGAAGCCGGCACGCGCCTCTCCTTGCAGGAAGCGCGCCGCCTGGAAGAGGTAGCCGACCGCACCGGGCCCAGTGAATTCCGCGTGCGCCTGGAAATGAATCTGGTCCGCGATGAGACTTTGGACCAGCTGGAGAATTTATTTGCAAGCGCCCCGGGGCCAACTGCGGTAGTGTTTGAGCTGGTCTCGCCCGAGGGCTCCGTCGCTTCGCTGCAGTCGCAGAAACGCATCCGTGTGAAGCCGGAGCTCGAAGAAGCCGTGCGCCGCATCTGCGGCCAGCAAGCCATTCAAAGGGTGGCGTAATGTGCGCTGCGCATAAAGACAAAAAATCCACCACCACCATCGACCGCCAGCGCGAAATTGATCGGCTCGAAAAAGACGTGGAAGATCTGCGCCGCCTCGCTTCCACTGACGAAAACGAAGCCGAAGTCGAGCGCCTGAAAAGGGAAGTGCTGGAGCTGCGCCGGGAGTTCTACACCCACCTGGGCCCCTGGCAGCGCGCGCAGATTGCCCGCCATCCGCAACGGCCTTACACTCTCGACTGGATTAATCTGATGCTCACCGACTTCATGGAGCTCCACGGTGACCGCGGCTATGGCGACGATAAAGCCCTGATCGCCGGTCTGGCGAAATTCCGCGGGCGTCCGGTTGCCATCATTGGCCATCAAAAAGGGCGCGATACCAAGCAGCGTGTGATTCGCAATTTCGGCCAGCCCAAGCCCGAAGGCTATCGCAAGGCGCTTCGAGTGATGGAACTTGCCGCGAAATTCGGCCGCCCGATTCTCACTTTCATCGACACGCCCGGTGCCTATCCCGGCATTGACGCTGAAGAGCGCGGCCAGGGCGAAGCCATTGCGCACAATCTCCGCGAGATGGCGCGCCTGCCCGTTCCGATTATCGTCACCGTCACCGGGGAAGGTGGCTCCGGCGGCGCGCTTGCGATAGCCATCGGCGACCGCGTCAACATTCTAGAAAACGGCTTTTACTCCGTGATTTCGCCGGAAGGCTGCGCCTCCATCATCTGGCGCGATTCCACAAAAGCTGAAACTGCAGCCATCGCCATGAAGATCATGTCCACCGACCTCAAGGACCTCGGGATCGTGGACGAAATCATCCCCGAACCCGATGGCGGCGCCCACGGCGACCACGAAGCCGCCGCCAAACTCTTCGGCGACGTCCTCGAGCGCCAACTCCTCATGCTCAGCAACCAGTCCCGCCGCGAACTCCTCGACAGCCGCTATCAAAAATTCCGCCACATGTGCCAATTCTTCGACCTCGGCGGGTAACCTCGACTCCATTCTTTCTCCGCTTCCTCTGTGGTCCTCCGTGCCCTCTGTGGTGAAATCCGTTCTTTTCCTTCTGCTCCCACCCCGTGCTGCTTTCGCTACTTCGGCCACATCGTTTCGTTGTTCGCTGCTTTTCCCCGCACTACTCTAGGATTGCACCGCCTCCGCCACCAGCTCGGGCAATTCTGAGCCGCGTTGCACGCTTTCAACAAAGGACCGGTTGACCATGTCGGAACCATTCCGTCCGTACGAAAAACTTGTGGACATCACCATCTTTGGCAAAAAATTCCAGGTGCCGGAACGCAATTCCTTGCTCCGCTGTTTTCAGTTCATCAGCCCGGAAACCATTCCCTATGGACGCTTCTGCTGGAACCAGGATTGCCAGTATTGCCGCGTCAGCTGCCAGTTGCCGGACGACGACGAACCCCGCGAAATGCTCTCCTGCAAATTCATCGTCATGCCCGGCATGGAAATCACGGAGATGAGCCAGGAGCTGAAATGGTGCCTGCGCTCCAAGCTACCCTCCGACGCCGCTGTCTCCAAGTAATTTGGAGTGCGGAAGCCCGAGCTTCCGTTTTTACCACCGAATCCAAGCCGCCGAATCTTTCGCCTAAATCTGTCCGATCCATCCGCAACTTCCACGTGCGCGCTGGGTTTAGTCGCCTAACCAAAGGTGCGGTTGCGCGGCAGTTTCACCCCTATACCATCCCGGCTTCGCAACCGCCCAATCCTGCGCCTGTACCATTCCTGAACCCCTGCTGAACCTCGGCCCAGTTGCCTCCCAATTCCCATTGCTCTACCATCTGCACCATGGCCATCCCTTCGATTCTTCCGTGTGACGGCTGTGGCCAGCTTGTTTCCGCAAAGCACCTCACCCGCCGCCTTCAGCGCCTGGAATGGGCCACCCGATTCCGCCCGATCCACGTCCAGGCCCTGCTGCTCTCTGCTGCAGGTCCCGAACCCGATGTTGAATTTCTTTACCATCCGGACGCAAAGTTTGCGGGCTTCTCCGGCCAGATCCTTTCCGCCTTGGGAATCAGCACAACAGGGAAGTCCTCCGAAGAGGTCCTGGGCGAATTCCGGAAGCGCGGCCTGGTCCTGGCTTCCGTGCTTGAATGTCCGGTCGAGCCAGACGACCACGAATCAGCGCTCTCCGGATTGCTCGAGCGCCACCTGCCAATCGCCCTCACCCGCATCCGGCGTTCCTTGAAGCCCAAGCGAGTGCTGGTCGTCTCGCCGGAACTTCATGGTTTCCTCGCGCAACTCAGTGAACCTGGGCTGGCCTGCCCGGTGTACTACACCCCTTTGGCTTCCGCAGTCGGCGCTCCAAGCATCCAAGCTGAGGAGGTTGTAGCGTTCCGCGCAGCCCTGCCAACCCTTGTGGCAAACGCAACTTAGGAGATGCCTGTGACATCCGTCACTGAGAACCCCTCGCGCCTGCCCGAAACTATGAATGGCACGTTGAACCTGCGCGGTATGCTAAGATGTCGCTTGGGACCGCCGCTGTAGAGGTGCATTGTGGAAAATAGAGCTAAGTTTGGTGTGGGCATCGGGGTGATTGTGATCGCCCTTTCGTTTCTCGCTTGGCTCGGCTATGGCGAGAGCAAGACCTATTACCACACGATCGCCGAATATCAGACCTTGGGTGCCGCGGATCGCGGGCATCGCATGCGCCTTGCCGGTATCGTGGAAGAAGGCAGCATCAAGCATGGCTCGGGTCATGTGGATTTCACCCTGGAAGAGCAGGGGAAAACCCTGGCGATCACCTATGTAGGCAGCGACCCCCTTCCTGACACCTTTAAAGATAAGTCGCAGGCTCTGGTCGAAGGGCGCCCCGGTTCGGATGGGCGCTTCGTCGCAGAACATGTGCAGGCCAAGTGCGCTTCGAAGTATGAGGCTGCTCCGGGTGGAGATAAGCCAGTTCCAACCGGGACGACCCAGCAAAGCAGCATGTAACGAGCCTGCCTAAAATTTTCGGGGGAGAGGCGGAAGCATCATGGATGTATTTGGTTCGTTTGCGCTCCTGCTCGCATTTGTCTGCGCGGCCTATGCCTTGATCGGCGGCATCTTCGCCATCAAAACACGGCATCCGCTGTTGGTCAAAAGCACTCGCCAATCGGGCATCGCCACCTGCGTTCTGATCTTCATCGCCACCTTCAGCCTTGAATATCTGCTCTTTAGCGATAATTTCTCCCAGGCTTACGTCGTCTCACACAGCAACCGCGATCTTTCCACTTTCTACAAAGTGGCCGCCCTCTGGTCTGGTCAGGAAGGCTCGCTGCTCTTCTGGAGCTTTCTGCTTTCCGTCTACGTGATCTCGGTGCTGATTGCCTATCGCAACAAAAATGGCGAGCTGATGCCATACGTCGGCGTGATCCTGGCCGGCGTGCAGATTTTCTTCCTCACCCTGAACAATTTCGTCGAGAATCCCTTCAAGACCCTCGCCACCGTGAATGCCGCTGGCCTGCTGCAACCCTTCACCCGCATGGATGGCAACGGCCTGAATCCTCTTCTGCAATATCCGGAGATGGTGATCCATCCGCCGAATCTGTATTCCGGCTATACGGGATTCACCATTCCGTTCGCGTTTGCCCTTGCCGCGCTGCTGGCCCGCTATCCGGGTGAAAAGTGGATTCACCTCACTCGCAAATGGACCATGATCGCCTGGTGCTTCCAGTCTCTCGGCATTCTGCTGGGCGCGCATTGGGCGTACGCCGTTCTCGGTTGGGGCGGTTATTGGGGCTGGGATCCGGTGGAAAACGCCTCGCTGTCTGCCCTGGCTCACCGGCACCGCATTCCTGCACTCCGTGATGATGCAGGAAAAGCGCGGCATGATGAAGGTCTGGAACGTGTGGCTGGTCTTCTGCACCTTCCTGCTCTGCATCCTCGGCACATTTCTCACCCGCAGCGGCATTGTCAGTTCCGTGCACGCATTTGCCAATTCGCATATCGGCCCGTGGTTCGTCGGATTTCTCTCGCTCACAATTCTCGTTTGCTTCGTCGCCTACTTCAAAAACCGCGACTACCTGAAGAGTGAAAACCAGCTCGATTCCATGATCTCCCGCGAATCCAGCTTCCTTTTTAACAATCTCCTTTTCCTCGTCGCCTGCATCGCCGTGCTCTCCGGCACGCTCTTTCCGGTAATCTCCGAAGGGCTCTCCGGCTCGCGCATCAGCGTTGGCGCGCCGTTCTTCAACAAGATCATGATCCCCGTCGGCCTCGCCATTCTGTTCCTCACCGGTGTTGGTCCGCTCCTGGCCTGGCGCAAAACTTCCACGGACAGCCTGAAGCGCAATTTCGGCTGGCCGCTGCTCGCGGGCGTAGTAGCCGGAGTTTTAGCCTTCCTCCTCGGCTATCGCGAAGTCTTTTCCATTTTGTGTCTGATGCTTTGCGGCTTCGTTTTCTGGACCATCGTCCTGGAGTTCTATCGCGGCGCCAAGGTGATCACCGCGCGCACCGGCATGAGCCTGATGCTGAGCGCCCACGAACTCGCCATGCGCAACACGCGCCGTTACGGCGGCTACGTCGTCCACTTCGGCATGGTCCTGATCTTCATCGGGCTGGCCGGTTCCGCCTTCAACACAGACATTCAGAAGGCCATGAATCTCGGCGACTCCATGAAGCTCGGCCCCTACACACTCGTGTTGCAGAGCGCGGACACCAAGGCTGAACGGAATTACACCGCGCAGCGCATGATCGTGGAAGTGCTGAAAGACAACAAACAATTGATGCTGCTCTATCCGGAAAAGCGCCAGTTCCAGGGCGCGGAGCAGCAGACCGGCACGATGGTCTCGATCTACTCCACGCTCCGCGAAGACGTCTACGTGGTTTTCGCGGGGATGGATCCAGACACCAATCTCCCCGTGATTCACGCCTTCCTGAACCCGCTGGTGAAATGGATTTGGCTCGGCGGCGTCTGGGTGGTGATGGGCACGCTGCTCGCGCTGATGCCCAATCGCCGCGCCGCGCTGGGTGTAGCCACAGTTCCGCAAACGGCAGCCGCTGCCCCCATCGCCCAAGCGTTGAATCCAGGTGTCACCTTGCGTGAAGGCCATGATTAACCGTAAACGCCATGATTAATCGCACTCCCAACCTCAATAAGCGCGCTGTCATCCTGAGGCTATCCGACGAGGATAGCCGAAGGATCTCAACTGCCAATCCATCACGCATCATAGAGTCAAGGAATTCGAGAAAGCTCAAACTCTTAGGCAGCCTTCTCGTGCTCGCCTTCTTCGCCGTCCTCCCTCTCCTCGCCCAGCAACAATCCGACCGCGTAAAACAAATCGGCGGCAAATTCCTCTGCATGTGCGGCTGCACCCAGATCCTCACGCAGTGCAATCACGTGGGCTGCACCATGTCTGCTTCCATGCTGAAGGAACTCGGCGGCATGGTCGCCAAGGGCGATTCCGAAAGCAAGATTACCGAAGCGCTGGTTCAGGAATTTGGCACCACGGTCTACGCGGAGCCGCCCGCTCACGGTTTCAGCCTGGTGGCCTGGCTCATGCCCGTTTTCTATTTCGTCGTCGGCGCCGCCCTCGTCGTTTTCTTCATCAATAAGTGGCGCAAACAACCGCCCGCCGCGCCCGCCGTTGCGCCCGCCGGCGTAAACATCTCCCCCGAGGCCCTGGAACGCGCCCGTTCCCAGGCCAACCGGGATACCGAGGATTAGTCGAATGCTCCCGCTCATTTGCACCGCCCTTATATCCGCTGTACCCGCCGACTGGGCCATTCTTGGTGCTTGTCTTGGACTGGCGGCTGCAGTTTTCCTTTTCATCTTTTATATCCAGCCGGACGCCTCCGACCTAGCTCCCCACCGGACAAAACTCGATCAGCTTCTCGAGCGGCGCGATTCCATCTACGACAACCTGCGCGACCTCAAATTCGAACACCGTGCGGGTAAATACTCTGAAGGCGATTACGAAGTCATGAAAACCACCCTCGAGAACGAAGCCGCCCTCGTTCTCGCGGAGATCGAACAGGTCACCGAGTCGCAAATCCGCCGCCCACGCCCTGCACGCCCGGTCGTCGCGGAGCGGAGCGCTCGATGAAGGCTTTCTGGCCGCGTCTTGCATCCACAACACTCACCCTACTGATCGCCGCCTCCGTCTCCTTTGCAGGAACCCTGCAGGGGACGGTGATCAACCGCACCACCGGTCAGCCCGTGGCGAATACCGCGGTGGACTTGCTCAGCCCCACGGGTGGCATGGCGCTCCTCGCTTCGGTCAAAAGCGACGCGCAGGGGCACTTCACCGCCACCAATGACGCGATCGGCACTGTTCCCATACTCATTCGCGTCACGTACCAGGAAGTCGGCTTCAATACGTTTGCGCCCCCAGGCCGCCCGAATGTGGACGTCGAGGTATTCAACGTTTCCAAGGATCCCAAGACCATCACTCCCGATTCGCACGTAGTGATCTTCCAGCCCAAGGGCGACAAGCTCATCGGCGCGGAAGAATATAACGTCAAGAACAGTTCCCAGCCTCCTGCCGCTTTTTTCCGCACCGAAGGCAATTTCGAATTCGAAATTCCCGATAAGGGCGCGCTGCAGGGTGTGGCCGCCACCAGCGGCGCCATGGGCATGGATGTTCCGCAAGCTTCGATCGACAAGGGCAAGAACCGCTACGCCATCGCCTACGCATTTCGCCCCGGCGAAACAAATATCCGTCTTTCCTACGATCTCCCGTATCCGAATAATTCCGCCACCGTGAAGATCCCCGCCAGCTATGGCGGCATGCGCTTGCTTCTTGTTGCGCCGCCAGGAGTCGCCCTCACTGGCGATGGCGTAACGTCCGCCGGCCAGGAACAGGGCATGAACGTTTTCCTCCATGACCCGCTGGCGGCCAAGGGCTCGCTCACAGTTTCCGTCTCCGGCGTCGGCCACGCAGCAGCCTGCCGATGCCTCCACGGCGCAACAGCCACAGGAAGGGAATTCGCGCACCGAAAGCCCGAGCCAGGAAGTGAGCATGGCTCCGCCGCGCCTTGATGATCTCAAGATTCCGCTGATCGTTGGGCTGGTCGCATTATTCGCCCTCGGAGCCATCCTGCTTTCTCGCAAGCAGGTGGTGGTTGCTCCCGCCGCCGAACTCGACGACGATCCCGCGCCCCTCACGAAAAAGGCCGCGAAAGCAAAGAAAGCTGCGGACATCGTCGAGTCCGTGAAGCAATCGGCCAACGCGAATCTCGAATCGTTGAAGGAAGAAATCTTTCGCCTGGAATTGCGCAAGCAGGCCGGCACCATTTCCGACGAGGACTATGCCCGCGACAAATCCCGCGTGGAAAAACAACTCCGCGACCTGGTCCGCGGCTGATTTTCGCGAGTGGCCGCTATGTAGGGCCCGTCCTTCCGAGGCGGGCCAAGTAGCACGGGCTTTAGCCTGTGCAGAATTCTGAAGGATCGGAGGACGTCCGCACCGGCTAAAGCCCGTGCTACCCTTTGCACACGTCAGAATCAATTCTCCGGTTATCTGTCACAGCGCAACATCCGCGTGAAACCGGAAAATAGAAATTGCGCGAACCTGAAATTTGCAGGATGCTCTCGTTAACCGGCGCACAATAGCCACCGTGACCCCTCTCCCCATTTCACCAACCGGCCTCCGCTTCGAGAACATTGATAAACGCTATGGAGGACTATTCGCGCTCCGCCGCGTCACTTTTGAAATTTCTGCCGGCGAATGCGCCGTCCTTGCCGGTCGCAACGGCTCCGGCAAGACCACCCTTCTCCGCATCGCCGGGCAAATTGTTCGCCCCACGCACGGCAAACTCTCGTTTCCCGGCAGCGCTCAGGAATCCTCCGGCAATTCCCGCCCCGGCTACGTCGGCCACAGCACGATGGTCTACGATGAACTCACCGCCGAGGAAAACCTCCTGTTTTTCGCCAAACTCCAGAATGTGGATTCGCCCGGAGTCCGCTCCGAAGCGCTTCTCCGCGAAGTTGGCCTCTACGAACGCCGCGCCTCCCAGGTCCGCACATTTTCTCGCGGCATGCGCCAGCGCATCGCCATCGCCCGCGCGCTGATTCATCGCCCCTCCGTGCTGCTTCTGGATGAACCCGCCACCGGCCTGGATCCCTTGGGCATCACCTGGCTTGCCAGTTCGCTCCGCGAACTCAACCGCGCGGGCTGCACCATCGTGATGAGCCTGCACGGCGAATCGGAAATCTCCGCGCTCGCCACTCGTGCCGTGCGCCTGGATGCTGGCAGCGTCATCGCTGACACAAAAACCGGCGCTTCGCTCCGCGACATTCTCACGTTTGGGAGTGCCTGACCGCCACCATGAGCCTCCTCTCCAACACCGTGGTGCTGCTCAATAAGGAACTGCGCACCGAATTTCGTTCTCGCGAACTTCTCACCACCACCGTCGTTTTCATCATGGTTGTCCTGATCCTGTTCAGCTTCGCCATCAGCCCCACTTCCGAGGAATCGCGCGAGTTCGGCCCCGGCCTCCTCTGGCTCGCCATTCTTTTCGCCGCCTCGCTGATGCTGCAGCCCTGTTTTCTCCGCGAGCAGAGCAACGACACGCTCAGTTCGCTCCGCTTGGCCGTCAGCGATCCATTCTCCATTTTTCTCGCCAAGCTCATTGCCAATACGCTTTTCCTGCTGGTCACCGAAATCCTGATGCTTCCGCTGTTCGCGGTTTTCTATAACATTCCGATTCTGCCGGAGTTGCATTACCTGCTTCTGGTGCTCCTCCTTGGCAGCCTGGGCATTTCCATTGCCGGCACCGCGCTTTCCGCGATCTCCGCGCAGGCCCGCATGCGCGAACTGCTGCTTCCGCTGTTGCTTCTGCCGCTGCTTACGCCCGTGCTCATCGTCAGCGCCACCGTCAGCGTCAGCCTGCTGGACCGGCAACCCGTCGTGCAGTGGAAGGGCATCGCTTTTCTTGCCGTGTTCGACCTGGTTTTTTTGACGGCGCTATGGCTTTTCGGCGAATATCTTCTGGAGGAATAGCCGCCCATGACCAAACGCATCATCCTCGCCGCCGTTGCGATCCTGCTGGTGATCGCTTCGGCCTATGCATCTTTCTATATCGCGCCGGAAGAACGCACCATGGGCGTGATCCAGCGCATCTTTTATTTTCACGTGGCCAGCGCCTGGGCCGGCTTCACGGCCTTCTTTCTTTGCTTCCTCGGCAATCTACTCTACGTCTGGAAGCGCCAGCAGAAATATGACTGGCTCGGCGTCTCCGGAGCGGAAGTGGGCCTCGCCTTCACCACCGTTGTGCTGATCACCGGACCCATCTGGGCGCATCCGGTCTGGGGCATCTGGTGGACCTGGGATGCGCGCCTCACCTCCACATTCGTTCTCTGGCTCCTCTACGTTTCCTATCTCTTGTTGCGCACACTTGTCGAAGAACCGGATCGCCGCGCTCTGCTCAGCTCGCTCTTTGGTATCTTTGCGTTTCTCGATGTGCCGCTGGTCTTCGGTGCGATTCGCTGGTGGCGCACGCAGCATCCCCAGCCGGTCATCATGGGTGGGCAGGGCTCCGGCCTGGATCCCACCATGCAAGCCGTGTTTTTCTTTTCCGCATTTGCCATGCACGTGTTCATGGCGTTCCTGATCGTGGAGCGCTACTCGCTTGAAAAAATGCAGACGGAAGCCGATTTTCTTGCCCGGGAAGTGGAGGCCTGATGAAAAATCTCGATAGTGTTTTCGCAGCGTATCTCATCGGTTGGGGCGTGTACTTCGTTTTCTACCTCACCATCGCCAAGCGCACCGCCAACCTGCGCGCCGAACTCGACCGCCTGAAAAACCTGGTTCCGCCAGGTAGCGCCGGCATCGTGCCGGTAAGCAGGCGGCCGCAGGTCCCGTCCTTATGCCAGCCCGGCCGAAGCGCGTTTTTGCGAAGGCCGTGTGCAAACGGCGCGCTTGAACTTACCACGGCCGACGCAGAAAGGGAACATGCCAACCTCATGCCTCCACAATCCAAAAAACGCGTCGGCATCGTCCTCTTCCAACTCGGCGGCCCCGACTCCCTCGACACTGTCGAGCCTTTCCTCCGCAATCTCTTTCTCGATCCGGACATCATCCCCCTCGGCCCGCTCAATTTCATCCGGAGCCCGCTTGCCAGTTACATTGCCAGGAAACGTACTCCGCCGGTTGCCGCGCGTTACGGCCAGATCGGCCGCCGCTCCCCCATCGCCATCCTCACCGAACGCCAGCGCATGCGCCTCGTCGCCGCTGTCAGTCCATACATTGATCCGGTCGCCGTCACCGCCATGCGCTATTGGAAGCCGCTGACCGAAGACGCCGTCGCAGCGCTGAATTCCGCCGGCCACCTCGATGAACTGGTCCTTCTCCCGCTCTACCCGCACTATTCGTATGCCACCACGCTGAGCAGCCTGAAAGAATGGCGTCGCGTCTATGGCGAACCCCGAAACGATTTACCGGAACGCTCCATCGAGCATTTTTTCGATCACCCGTCTTATATTCAGGCCTTGGTGACCAACATCGGCAAATGCCTGCGCCAGTTCCCGGATAGCTCGCGCATCCATCTGGTTTTCAGCGCGCACGGCTTGCCCATGAGCCTGGTGGAAAAGGGCGATCCTTACCCCCGCCACATTCAGGAAACCGTCCGCCTGGTAGCCGAAAACGGCGCAAAGCAGTTTGCAAACTGGCCACGCACGCATATGCTCTGCTTCCAGAGCAAAGTTGGCCCGGCCAAATGGCTGGAGCCGTCCTTCGTCGCCTGCCTCGAAAAGCTCGGCCACGAAGGCGTAAAAGAAATGCTGGTCGTGCCTATTTCCTTCGTCACCGAACACATCGAAACCCTCCACGAAATCAATATCGAGGGCCGTGCAGACGCCAAGAAATCTGGCATCCAGCGCTACCGCATGATGCCCGCCGTCGGCGATTCCCCCCACTTCATCGAATGCCTGAAACAACTAGTCCTCCGCGCCGTAGAGATTCAACCGCAGCCCATCCAAACCATTTCCATGTAGTGGCCGGACTTTAGACCGGCCGTAGGGCCCGCTTTCCGAGCCAAGCCGCCGTCACCACTGCAAATACGGGGACTCTTTCCCGTGTACTGGCCGGTCTTTAGACCGGCGAGCCCACCCCTCCAAACCCGACAGGCTAAAACTCGTCCTATCGCTTGCCTCAGCAATCCCTCCCATACTAGAATCCCCCTCGGTTCAGAGTCGCCGTCAAAACTCTTCCGCGATCCATGCGCTATAATCTGTCTTTCGGGATGGGGCCCGAAATTCATGAAAGCGACGTACCACTCTTCTGTCCACAAGTTTGCTCTGTTCGTAGTTGCCTGGGCCGTCCTGCTCCTCTCCGCCGGCGCCCTGGTTACCTCGGAAGACGCCGCGCTCGCCGTCCCTGATTGGCCGCTCTCCTACGGCAGCATCACGCCCCCGATGGTTGGTGGCATCGCCTTCGAACATACCCATCGCGTCATCGCCGCAATCCTCGGCTTGTTCATCGTCGTTCTGTCCATAATGCTCTGGCGCAAAGAGGAGCGTCCCTGGGTCAAATGGCTCGGTGTTGCGGCGGTTGCTGGTGTGATTATCCAGGGACTACTGGGTGGTCTCACCGTATTAAAACTCCTCCACTACTGGCTGCCAGTGATGCACGCCTGCATGGCGCAACTCATGTTCGTCACGCTCGTCACCATTGCCGTGGTCACCAGTCGCTGGTGGGTGGCCAATCAGCCGCAATTTGAGGACAAAGCCACCCCCGCCATTCACACCATCGTAGTTCTCAACGCCGGAGCCATCTTCCTGCAGATCGCCCTGGGCGCGGCCTTTCGACACAATTACGCTCCGGTAACGCCGCACGTAGCCTGGGCCCTGGGTGTTCTGTGGATTGCCTCCTGGACCGCGCGTGAACTCCGCAAGCGTTTTGCGGGCTCCTCGGAAATTTCCCGCGTCCGCGCGCTGCTTCACGGCATCGTAGGCTTGCAGGTTCTGCTCGGTATCGGCGCCTTGTGGACGCGCTTGCGTTCCGCCGGCGACCCGCAGCCGATGCCCGCAATGGTGGCAACAACAGTGGTGCACACGGTGTTTGGTGCGATATTATTTGCCACGGCGATTCTTGTGGTGCTGTTGTGCTATCGCCTGATACCTCGGAGAAGGGAAGTGCTGCTTGCCACAACCAAAGGTGAGGTGCCCGCGTAATGAGTGAAGCTCGCGCCACCGCGCTCGCACAATCGAACAGGTCCGCCGCTGCGGGCAAACTCGGCGCGTATATCACGCTGACCAAGCCCGATGTCTCTTTTCTGGTGCTGATGACCACCGGCGCGGGTTATTACATGGGCGCGCGCGGGCCGATCGGCTGGCTGCACATGATCCATGTGATCGTCGCCACCATGCTGATCGCCGCCGGAACCGCCGCGTTGAACCACTACATTGAGCGCGAATCGGATCGCTACATGCGCCGCACAGCCTCGCGTCCGTTGCCCACTGGCGTGCTCACTCCTGCTGAAGCTTTGCGCTTTGGCATCGTGCTTTCTTTTGTCGGCGCGTTGGATCTTTATATCACCGCGGGTTTCTGGCCCTGCTTCCTGGGCGTCTTCACCTGCTTGAGCTATCTGCTGGCGTACACGCCTCTGAAAAAACGCACCGTCTGGGCTACTTTTATCGGCGCCATCCCCGGCGCGATTCCGCCGATGATTGGCTGGACCGCCGCCACCGGAACGTTGGACTGCCGGTGCCTGGCTGCTCTTCGCCATTCTCTTCGTCTGGCAGTTTCCGCATTTCCACGCCATCGCCTGGATGTACCGGGAAGACTACGCACGCGCCGGCATCCTGATGCTTCCTGTTGTGGATAAAGAAGGGAAGCGCACCTTCCGCGAAATCATTCTCTATGCCGCGGCACTTGTCGCCGTCAGCCTGCTGCCTGCGATGATGGGTTTTGCCGGAGTGCTCTACTTCTTCGGCGCGCTGGTCACTTGCACTGGCCTCGTCCAGGTCTGTCTCTGGGCCGCCCATGCCAAAACCAATACCCGCGCAAAATGGCTCATGCACGCCACCGTGCTGCACATCCCGATACTGCTCGGCCTCATGATGTACGACAAGCTCCCGAGGTAGCGGGCGAGCAGCGATCAGATAACAGCGATCAGAAATCAGCAAAATGCGATCATCGCAAACAAAACCTAGGGCCACTTTCTTGCCTGTGTAGTGGCCGGTCTTTAGACCGGCCAGCAGTTGTCAGGAGCGTTATCCCGTGCCTCTTGCCTCCTGTTCGCTGCTATCCGTTATCTGCTATCTGAAATCCAGAAAGGTCCACCCAAACCATGTTCTCCCAGCCCGCACTCAACGCCGCGCGCCGTGGCACAGGCACTCCTGCCTGTGCATTCGATTTAACAGCACCCCACAAGCTGTGGTCCGCAAACCAAGCCGAAGGGAGCCACTGAGATGTTCTCCCAACCTGCGCTGAACGCCTTCCTCAACGGCGTCTCCGCCATTCTCCTCGATCCTTGGCTACAACGCTATCCGCAACGGCAAACGCGAACTCCACCAGAAATTCATGGTCTCCGCATTCTTCGTCTCTTGCGCCTTCCTCGTCTCCTACGTGATCTACCACATCCGCATTCATCAGGTGATTCACTTCCAGGGCCAGGGCTGGATCCGCCCCGTTTACTTCACGTTGCTGCTCTCCCACACCATTCTCGCCGTCGTCATCGTGCCGCTGATTCTCATCACCCTCCGCCGCGCCTGGCTCCAAAAATTCGACCAGCACCGCCTCATCGCCCGCTGGACCCTTCCCCTCTGGCTCTACGTCTCCGTCACCGGCGTAATCGTCTACTT
>CAWGRE010000014.1:0-158470 GCA_963824925.1 uncultured Acidobacteriota bacterium | reverse complement strand
ATTTCGGAAGTACGATTCTCACGGTTTCGTTTCAGAAAGCCATAGGCTCATAGTGCGAGTTTTTATGGTTCACCCACTATGCCTTCACACCCGCTTTGCGGAGGATTGTCATCATCGGGCACCAGTTCGTAAAGGCTGACTGGAAAAGGTTCAAGCCCACGAAAGCTGTGAAAAGAAACCAATACGGGCTCAGCAAATATCCCAATGCGAGGGAAGCCAGGACGAAAGCACCTGCGATGAGTCTGAGGTAGCGGTCTACAGTCATGATAGCGTCTCCTTTTCAATTTGCCGCGGGCACAAGACCTTCGCCGTTTGGTGGCAGAGTTTTCGTGCCGCCGCGTTCACTCAAGTAATAAAGAACCGGGACAGTCATTCGAGAGAGCACCGTCGAAGCAACTTCCCCTGCCATTAGCGAGATCGCGAGCCCCTGAAAGATCGGGTCGAATAAAATCACACTCGCACCGACAACGACGGCAGTGGCTGTGAGCAGCATAGGACGGAAGCGCACCGCTCCCGCGTCGACCACGGCTTGTTCCAGCGACATTCCGTGGGAGCGGCGCAATTCGATGAAATCGACAAGGATGATAGAGTTTCGTACGATGATTCCCGCACCGGCAATGAAGCCGATCATGGAAGTCGCGGTGAAGAATGCCCCCATCAACGCATGAGCCGGCAAGATGCCGACGAGTGTGAGCGGGATCGGAGCCATGATGACCAAAGGTGTTTTGAAGGACTTGAACCAACCGACCACCAGCACGTAAATCAGCACCAGCACAGCCGCGAAGGCTAGACCAAGGTCGCGAAAAACCTCGACCGTGATGTGCCACTCCCCGTCCCATTTCATGGCGTAATGGCTTGTGCTATCCGGAAGGATGGTGCCCGAATAGAGCTTTACGCGGCCGCCATCCGGGAGCTGGAGCTTATTGATTGCCTCGTTCATCTGAAGGATCGCGTAGACAGGGCTTTCCACGATTCCGGCAACGTCCCCGGTAACATAGACAACGGGCCGCAGGTTCTTGCGATAAACGCTTTGGTCAATAGGGGCCTCCCGAATGTTGGTAACCTCGCGCAGGGAAACCTGCGCGCCCGAGGGTCCAGGCAACTTCAAGTTTTCAAGATCTTCCATGCCGGAGCGGTCGGGCCGGGACAATCGCACTTCGATTGGGACATCTTCTCGCGATGCAGGATCATGCAGCAGCCCCGCTGAGGCGCCGCTCAGGCCGATCTGGACCGTCCGGGCAACTTCCGCTGCTGAGACGCCTTGCAGCGCTGCCTTGTCGAGGTCAACTTTCATGTCGAACTTGTTCTGCGAATCTTCGACATACCAATCGACGTCCACCACGCCGGGAGTCTCTTGGAAAATCTTCTTTATCTTTGCGGCGAGTTCCGTCTGACCTTTGTAGTCCGGCCCATACACCTCGGCAACGAGAGTTTGCAGCACCGGCGGACCCGGGGGAACCTCGGCGACTTTTACGCGCGCGCCGAAGGGCCCAGCAATTCTGTCCAGTTGCGGCCGCAACTTACGGGCAATCTCGTGGCTCTGCGCTTTGCGGTCATGTCGAGAGAGAAGATTCACCTGGATATCGGCTTGATTCGGCTGGTGGCGCAGGAAGTAATGACGCACGAGCCCGTTGAAGTTGTAGGGCCCCGATGTCCCCGCGTAAATTTGGTAATTGATGACCTCCGGTTGCTGGCCCAAGTAGCTCCCCAAAGCTTGCGCTACTCGCGTGGTCTGCTCAAGCGGGGTACCGTCGGGCATATCGATAATCACCTGAAATTCGCTCTTGTTGTCGAAGGGGAGCATTTTGACCTGCACCCACTCGAGCGGAATGAACGCCACCGCTGCAAACAGGAGCACAACCACGCCAGCGAGAAAAAACCACCTCCGGCCTGAATTCTGAATCAGCGGATTCATCAAGCGGCGATAGTACCGCGTCGTCCAGCCTTCCAGCTCATGCCCGGACTCAGCACGATCGGCGTAATGATGAAGCAATCGCAGAGCGGCCCACGGCGAAACCACGAAAGCGACGAGCAATGAAAACAGCATTGCTGCGGAAGCGCCCACGGGAATCGGACGCATGTACGGCCCCATCAAGCCACGGACAAAAGCCATTGGGAGAATGGCAGCAATCACGGCGAATGTGGCGAGGATCGTTGGGTTGCCGACTTCATCCACGGCTTCAATTGCGACTTCAGCAAGCGCGCGGCCACGATTTTCGGTCAGCCGGAAATGGCGAACGATGTTCTCGACCACCACGATGGCGTCATCCACCAATATGCCGATCGAGAAGATCAGTGCAAAGAGCGTGACCCGGTTCAAGGTGTATCCGAACAAGTAGAAGATGGCGAGGGTCAGCGCGAGGGTTACGGGGATGGCCAGCAGCACCACGCCTGATTCGCGCCAGCCCAATGCCAGTGCTATCAGCAGCGTGACGGAAAGTGTGGCAAGAAAGAGATGCTTGAGGAGTTCGTCCGATTTGTCCTTTGCCGTTTCCCCATAGTTGCGCGTGACGCTGATATTCAAATCGTTTGGCAGCGTGTTGCCCCTAAGAGAGTTGACCTTTTGCAGGGCGCGCTCAGAAATGCGCGTAGCGTTCGCGCCCTTGCGCTTGGCCAGGGTAATCGTTACGGCTGGGTACTCCGCATTGGCCGTGCTTTCCGTAGTTCCCTTGGCGTTGGCGAACAGGACGTAACTGTCGGGTTCCGCCGGACCGTCCAGGATCTTTTCTGCCACATCCCGCAGGTACACGGGCCTCCCCGCATGAACTCCCACGACAACTTTTTGTAGATCTTGTGGACGCGTAAAAAAGTTGCCGGCTTCGACTTGAAACTCCTCGTTGCCGCGCGCAAAGCTCCCCGCCTGGCTACGCGCATTCGCGGCTCCAAGTTGCATGACAACGGAACTCGGAGTCAGTCCGTATGCGGCGAGGCGTTGCGTATCCAGGACGACGCGCAACTTGCGTGGCTGCCCGCCGATGATCGTTGTTTCCGAAACGTCATCCAGTTGTTTAAACGAATGCTCCAGTTCTCCGGCGATGCGCCGCAATTGGTAGGCGTCGTAGTTTTTGCCCCAGAGCGTGAGAGCGAGAATGGGCACATCATCTATGGAACGCGCCTTGATGATCGGCTGCGAGATTCCCTGGGGGATGCGGTCGAAATTAGAATAGAGCTTGTTGTAGGTCTTTACGATCGCATCTTCTTCTTTTGTGCCTACATAAAAGCGCACGATCACCATACTCAAGCCAGGGTGGCTGATGGAGTAGATGTACTCGACTCCGGGTATTTCGCGGAGCAACTTTTCCAAGGGCACCGTGGCGCGTTGCGTTACTTCTTCCGCCGAAGCCCCCGGCATCTGGACAAACACGTCCAGCATGGGGACTACAATCTGCGGTTCTTCCTCGCGCGGCGTTTGCAGGATGCTGAAGATCCCGAGTAGGAGTGCACCAACGATGATCAGAGGTGTCAGCTTCGATTGGATGAAAATGTGCGCAATCTGGCCCGCCAGGCGGAGGACGTGAGTGGAGTTGCGGAGTTTGGGAGATGTGTCGCTCATGGCCGTATTGCGATTCGTTTTCCGCCCAAGTCGGCGCCTCCCGCCACACCAATCAGTTTTTCTCCGTCTTGTAGTCCGGATAGAACTTCAATCTGTTCTCCCGTACTCTTGCCGAGCGTGACGTAACGCAATCCGGCCATCAGGTTTGCATCGAGCACGTAAACTCCCTGGAGTTGGCCGCGCTCCACCAATGACGAGCGTGGAATCAACAAAGCAGATCGCTCGCCGCGTGAGAAACGTGCTCTGCCGAAGAGGCCGGAGCGGAGTCGCGCATCAGCGGGCAGTTCGACTTTCACGAGGAAGCTGCGGCTGGTTGGATCGGCCGCCGGAACGATTTGTACGACCTTGCCGGAAAGCGAAAGATTCCCGATAGCGTCAATCGTGACCGGGCTGATCTGCCCTGCTCGAACAAGGCGAAGTTCGCTTTCGTCCACGGTTACTTCGAGTCTGTAGCGCCGTGTATCTTCAATGGTGAAGATAGGCATGCCGGGCGCGGCCAGCATGCCAGCATCGGCTTTTTTTTCCGTCACGATACCCATAAACGGCGCGCGTATGCGCGTATACCCGAGGGAAGTTCGAGCCTGGGTTAGGCCTGCATTTGCTTGCGCCTGGCCGGCTCGCGCCATATCGCGGCGTGCTTCGGCGGATTGGTAATGCGCTTTGATCTCGTCGAATTCCTGCGGACTGACTGATTTCTTCTCGTATAATTGTTGGTAGCGATACAAAGTGGATCCGGCAAGAGCAAGGTCTGAATCGGCGGCGGCGAGCTCTTTTTCCGCAGCGGTCACGGCGGCCGTAGCTTGGTCCACCGCAGAGCGGGATTGCGCATCATCAATGGTCGCCAACACCTGACCGCCCTGCACCAAGTCGCCTTCATGCGCACGGATCTCCGAGATGTTGCCCATCACCTGGCTGGAAACTTGGCTGGTTTGTGTGGCGCGCACCGTTCCCACAGCCTCCAACCAATCAGGTACTGTCGTCTCTTGCACGGCAATCACCGAAACGTTGTTCAAGGTTTCCGGTGCAGTGGTCGCTGCACGGCGCTCGTTTGTGCAACCCGCGAACACTGCGCACAAAGCCACAGTTGATACGTAGAAGAGTCTGATTGTGTGAGTCTTGTGAATCATGGCGTCACCACGGGAGACTGAGGATTCAAAGTTCCGCTGGCAAGTTCGAGATTCGCGTAGCCGGAATGATACTGATAGACTGCGTCCCAATATTCCGCCTGGCTGCGCCGGGCGGCTTCTTCCGCCGCAAGTAGATCGGTAATCGTCGAAAGGCCGGAGTCGTAGCGGTTCTGATTGATGCGCAGGCTTTCCTGAGACTCCGCAATCGTTGCGCGAGCCACTTCGACCTGCTGGCGGGCGGAGTCGAGAGCATAGTAGGCGCGGCTCACTTCCAGCCGGGCAGCATCGGTGGCGATTTCCTTTACAGCGGCTACCCTCTCCTGCACCGCGCGCTCATGGGAAAGCCGAGCCCGCTTGGCTCCGCCTTCGAAAAGATCGAGCTGGACCTCGATTCCGGCCAGCCAGTTATTCCCGCCGCCTCCCGCGACGAACGTTGGGTTATCGGCCTCCCACCCGCGAACGCATTCACTCGTGGACCGAAAGGACGATTTCGCGACCGATACGCTCTGTTGTTGTGCCGCCTCCTCCGAGCGGAGGCGCTTCAGGTCGGGACGCAGACTCACTGCCTTTTTCTCTGCTTCTTGGAGCGTCGTGGCCGGGAGATTTTGTTCGACTAGGGCCTCGACTGGGTCGAAATCATTCTCCGTGGAGATCCCCATAAACGTGCTCAATTGGGCTCGAGACAGCGCCAGATTATTTTGGGCGCGAATGAGTTCCTGTTTGCGAGTTGCCAGCCGGACTTGGGCGCTCAGTAAATCGGATTCCACGACGACGCCGGCTTCGAAGCGATCCTTGCTTCGGTCGAGAATGGCTTGCGCCGTCTTCATGCTTTGCTCGATGACCTCAAGTTGCTTCCTGGCGAACAACACACCGTAGTAGGAGTCCACAACGCGGAAGATGATCTCCTGGTCCGTGCGTTCAAGCTGGTGCCCGGCGGCCTCTTTCACGCGCTCCGCGCGGTGGACCGAGCGCCAACTCCCGAAGGAATCAAAAAGATTCCAGGTTCCGCCAAAACCTGTCGCGAAGTTGCCCAAGGGTGTTGGCGTATTCAGGACATTCAGCGCGAAGTCTGCCGTCGTGAATCGCTGCTGCCGCAATTTGCTTCCAAATACGTAGACAGGGTCGTTGCCCCGGGTGGCAACCTCGGAAAAAGTGACGTGCGGCAGGAGGAAGGAACGGGCCTCCCTAACGTCTGCGGATGCGGCCTTCGTGTCTGCGAGGGCAGCTTTGCGTTCCGGGTTCTTCTCGAGTGCGATGTTGACCGCTTGTTGGAGAGTAATCGGAGAGAGCTGCGGTGTCTGTTGTGCGCATAGCGGCCCCGGAATTGTCAGCACAAGAAGTGAGAACAGCAAGGCGCTCGCTGCAAAGCGACATGCGCCTTCCAATCGCCCAGCAATCTTTGGGAAGTTTTGAGTTTCTTTACCGTCTTGTGGTCCGCACATTTTCATGGAGAGATTTCACCCTTATACAATTGCTGTTGCCGGCGCGAGCCATGGCGTTTTCTCTTCGACGATTTCGTAGGTCGTGTGCAGGCTGGCGTTTTGCTTCACCATCGCGCCCACGGCGCAGTACTTCTCTTCGGAAAGCCGGATCGCTTCCTCAATTGCCGTGGGATCTATATCGAATCCAGTGACCACGTGGTGGAGGCGCACTGCGGTGAAAACCTGTGGGGGACGTTCGGCCTGATCGGCTTCTACTCGAACTTCATAGCCAGTGACTTTTTGGTGGTACTTCTGTCGAAGAACGGTGATGACATCGAAAGCCGTGCAGCCGGCTAACCCCACCGCCACTAGTTCTATGGGCTTGGGACCGGTTCCACCCGCTGAATCGTCGAGCAACATGTGGTGTTCGCTTCCGGTCGTGGCGGCGAACTGTCGCTCCGCCTTAAGTGGTTGAGTAAGCAGAGCTTTAGCGGTGATCATGGGTGCCCCTCAGAGACTCCGATAATTCGGAGCCACAGCAATAAATGCAAGGAAGTGGATTTTGTTACAGGAAAATGCGGAGGGGATTGGGAGGGACTTGCGCGGGACTAGCTTCGCCTAAATTCGCTGGCGTCGTGTCTCGTGATTTTGCTCATTAATCCTTGGTACTCCGACATCAGTTCGCGCCTGAGTCTCGCAGCGATGCGCGGGTCGGGGAACTCATTGGGTGCCGTTCGACACTGGAAGATGGACTTCTCCAGGCTTGCAAGGAAGGCCTTGCAAGGCTCGCAGCCGTCCATGTGCTTTTCCAGTTCCTCGCAAAGAGAATCATCAAGCTCGTCATCAAGATAGTTTGAGAGTTCGGCGAACATTTCCTTGCAGCGCCGTTGGTTCCGCTGTGCGGGAAGACGCGTTTCCGCGAAAGGTTTCGCCGTTTCGCGGCGCACGCGCTGCTGGGCCTGCTTAGCGAGCTCCTTTCGCACAAAGAGTCGCGCGCGGTGCAGTCTTACGCGGATTGTCCCTGGCCGGAGGCCGGTGATTTCCGCGACGTCTCCGTCGGACAACTCCTCCATATCGTGCAGCACGAGAATGAGCCGGTAGTCCGATGGTAATTTCTGCACCACTTCCCGGAGCCGCTTTGCATTCTCCCTGCGCAGCACTGCAGCCTCTGGCGATCCATCGAGGCTGATCGACAGCTTTTGCAATTCCTGACGGTCTGGCATCAATGCTTCCAGGGAGAGATCTTGCTTGGGAGCAAATTTGCTTTTGCGCCTGCTCATCAAGCAGCGATTCTTGGCTACTTTATAAAGCCAGACCATCAAAGCCTTGGGGCTGTCAAATTTAGGCAGATTGGGAACCGATTTGAGTAGCACCTCCTGCATGGTGTCTTCTGCATCTTGCCGTTGCCCGCAGACCTTCATGCTGAACGAAAAAACCGTTTTCTGTAACAATGCCAGCGCTTCCTCCAAAGATTTAGGGTCCTTGCGCTGAATCAATTGGACGACTTGGTCGATCTCGGGTCGCACGGGCTAACTGTAGCACGCCAGCCTTGAACTGAGAGTTCGCTAGCCCGCTTGGGGCCGTGAAGTGATCCAATCGTCAGAATCCACGCCTAATCCGAGTGTCTTACTGGTGCACCCGGATTTCATGGAAGACACCCCCACTGAGCGAAGCGGCGCTTGCCGGCACGAAACACAGGTCACGCTGCCACGCGAAGTGCAGGCCAAACTGATTTATTGTGAGGTTGGAGGAGGGATGGGGAAATTAACTGAGGGAAGACCGAAGAGTCAGTGGGTGAGTTGGTTTCAAGATCGTCCGGAGGCGGTTGCGTAGTTTTTTGGAGGGAACTCCGCAGACCGCTTGCTGTTTTCGAGGATTGTTTCCATTTTTGTGCAAGTCCTGCACATCGCCTTGGAAAGAGAGACGCAGAACTGTCCCGCAAGAATATTTACATCCAACTCGATTGGCTTGCCTGTGGATATGCGGACAAGAGAGACGAATCCCCATTGTTGGGCGGGAATCGAGTTAAGGGCCAGCCGCAACTCCCAAGGTGGTTGCTCCAGACCGAGTCCCGACCAGGCGAGGACCAGCTTTCCGTCCGCCTCGTAAGTCATGGGAAGAAACGAGCTTGGTGAGAATCCATTGGGACGGAGCATCTGAACGACCACGCCGTCGAATCCGAGCGGCTGGAACGTTTCTTCCATCACCCTGCAGATTTCGGGAATCGTCTCACAAGAGTCGAGTACTTCCGCAGCGTGTCGCACAGCCAAATGATTGGCCACGCGCTGCCGACGCCTGGCGGCGTGCTGCATCAAGGAAAGCATTTCGCCAAATTCTCCGTATCGAAGCTGTTGCACGCCGACCAGCACGGCCGTGCCGGTTAAAGCCAGGATTAGGGCCACCGCAGCGGCGTGGTGCAACAGGACAAGGCTGATGAGGCCGAATCCAGCGGTGACGGTGTACAAGAGAAGCACGGCTTCGCGTTGAGACAAACCGCGCTTCAATAATTTGTGGTGAATGTGGTTGCGATCGCCGAGGAATAGGGGCTTCCCACCTATAAATCTACGCACAACGGAAAGAACCACATCCAGAATCGGAAATCCGAGGGACACCAGCGGGATTGAAACCGCTACGATCGTCGGGGATTTCTGAGATCCCGCGATTGCCAGAGCACTAATCAGGAAGCCGATGAACAAGCTGCCGGAATCTCCGAGGAAGATCGTCGCTGGATGAAAATTGAACCGCAAGAAACCGGAAATCACACCGGCCAGAACCACCGCAAGAACACTAACCATGGGATCCGGCGTGAACAATGTGACAACGAACATAACGATGGTTGAAAACAGCGCCGAGCCCGCGGCCAGTCCATCGAGACCATCGATAAGATTGAACGCGTTGGTGATCAACAAAACCCAGAAGATGGTAAGTGGCAGGCCAATCGCCGTCTGCAGGCTATCGGACGTGGACATCAGGTCAAAACGATGGATTCCAAATCCACCGAAGAACAGCATCGTTGCGGCGATGGCTTGCACCAGGAACTTCAGTGCAGGACTGGCACCACGCGTATCGTCGTACAAACCAAGCAGGAAAATGAGCACAGCGGGTGCCAGCAGTTTGAGAGTCGGAAGAGGGGATAGCGCAATCGCAATCTGGGTCCACCTTGCGAGCAACAGCGTAACTCCAACCACTACCAGGAACGAGAGGCAAATCGAGACCCCGCCAATTCGCGGTATGGGCTTTGTATGAACATGCCGGTCGAGCACCGGAGTATCCATCCACCCGTGCGACTGAGCCAAGTCGCGCACAATGCCCGTGAACGCGGACGAAAGCGCAAATGCAAGCGCGAAAAGAAGTATCAGCAGAATCGGCACGAAAGCATTCCTCTCATTTACTGGCTGGCTGGAAAACTAAAACGCAAAAACGGCGAATCACTTTGATTGATCTGAGGGCAGAGAGCCTACTCTGTTCAGCGGGAGTCTTTGGGTAGATACTTCGCGGTTTGGCGATTTGGAGACGGTGAGGGACATCAGATTGCAGTATTGATCCGTAACGCCCTCCCAGGAATAAAACTGTCTAGCGCGATTCATTGCGCCGCACCTCATGGCCGAGAGTTCCGACTTGCCGGAATCCACAGCTTCCACACCGGCCCTTACCATTTTTGATGTCGAGAAGAATAGGGCTGAGTCGCCAAGCACTTCGCGATTAAACGGATTGTCGTGCGCGATCACAACGTTGCCGCACCCCATGGCCTCGAGTAGCGACGGGTTTGTGCCACCCACGCTGTGGCCATGGAGATATGCCCGACAATAAAAGCGAAGGGCCTGAATTTTGGGGGCATCATAAATCGGTCCGGTAAAGAGAATTCGATCGCTCTGGTAACTCACTAGGGAGCGCGCATACATACTTTTTTCCGTGTGGTCTCCGACCAAGACCAGGCGCGCGTTCGTGGATGAGCCAAGAAAGCCTTCGGCAATTTCCCGCACGTGGTTCTCCGGCTCAAAGCGGCAAACGACAAGATAATAAGTGCCGGGATCCAATCCGAAACACTTGAGTTCTTCAGCGCAAGCGTTGCTAATAATCTCGCACCCATACGGAATCGCATCGCAAGGCGGGAGGCGGCGATAGCGCAATTCCAAATTTGCTTTGATTGCATGGGCATCCGCGATGATGCGATCGGGCGTGCGTGTCGCCATGGCCTCGGCCCAATGCAAATACCATCGGGCAATCGGGTTCCATTTGGCACGCTTCCATTCGAGGCCATCCATGTTGATCCAGACTGGGGTACCCCAGAATCGAGGCAGCCAGCAGAGCATGGAAGAGCCGTATCCAAGCATGTAAACCACATCGAAACAGGACCGGGCTTGCCATAAACTTGCCGCGTCAAAGAACAATGTCGTGAGGGGGCCAAGATTGTGGGTCTTAAGGTGACAAAGGGTCACCCCTTTGTAAGTATCTACCCGACTTTCTGTGGCTTCACAAAAAACGGTGACCTCATGTCCGCGTTCCACCAAGCGGACAGCCAATTGCTCCGCAAAAGTCTCGAATCCACCGTAGCGCGCCGGAATCCCGCGAGTACCCAGAATCGCCAGTCTCATCGGAACTTTCCGAAACCATTTACCGTATGGCAAAAGCAGATCACAGCTGTGCACCTTCCATTCAAATGGTTAAATTCGTCTTTTATCGCTGAGCAGAATTTTTTCGAGACGGCTGAATGCGGACTTGCGAGTTGGACATTTCTCGGCGAGAGTCCAGATACTCAGGCAGCTTGCTTTGCCAGGCCGAAGTATCCGAGATAAACATTGCGCACAATCTCAGAAGAACTTTCCCAGCCGAATTCCTTGGCCCGGGACAGTCCCCTCAGGGCCAATTTGCTACGTGATTCCGGATCCTGATCCAATTCGCGGATTGCCTCACTGAGCCGATCGACATTTTCCGGCGGGACCAGCAAGGCCGCATCCGCGCAGATCTCGGTCAAGGCCGTTGACTTCGAACAAATCACGGGGGCACCGGAAGCCATCGCTTCCAGCACCGGCATTCCGAAACCCTCAGCCCAGCTGCAAAAGATAAATGTTTTCGCATTCCGATAGAATGCCGGCAACTCCGGGTCAGAGATATTCTCAAGAATTGCCACTTCATCGTTAAGTCCCAGCGCATGCCGCTGATCAAAGATCTCCCGGTAGCCGAAGTGCGGCTGGCCGATGATGACTAGCCGCGGCCGCGGGCTTTTCAGCTTTGCCCAGGCTCGCAGGAGATTGGCATGATTCTTGCGCGGCTCCAAACGTCCAACTGTGAGGAAATAGCCGCCGGATTCCAATCCGTATTTCCTAACTATGTCTTGCTGTTGCGTGCCGGGAAAAAACCTTTCACCGTCCACGCCATTGTGGATGGTGTGCACTTTGCTCATGTTGACGGGAAAAGCTTCAGAAATCTGTCGCCGCGAGAAATCGCTGACGGTAAATACCTCAACACTTTTGCGGATGGATTGTCTGACCAGCAAACGCGAACGGAGGACAAATAAATCCTCAAAATATTCAGGATGCGATTCAAATAGAATATCGTGAACAGTCACCACGCTCGGGCAAGGTGAAAAGGGCGGTGCGATGTACTGTGAGTGCAGCAAATCCATCCCGTATCGGCGCGCCAACTGAGGCAATTGCCAAAGCAACCTGATAGCCGCGGGCGCGGGCGGCATACGGACCAGGGTGACGTTCGGCGAACTAAATCCTTGAGTCGACTCCAGCAATTTCTCAGGCTCCGCAGCCACCGCAATGAAGTCGCACTCCGGCGTTGCGGCGACAACCCTGGAAAATAGTTCCAAACAGTGCGTCCGGGACCCCTGAAAAAGTCCGTCGGTAACGTGCAGATCCAAGCCTATGCGAGGACGCGAACTGGAGAACTTCACTTGTTTATCCATTGGCTGTTATACGACACTCAGGCGCGAGCGTGGCGGGCGCAAACTTTCGGCTTAAAATCCATCTCTGGAAAAAACGGACCAAATGCAAGCGCCCAGATGAGGTACTCCTGAACGTTCATAAGGTAGCTGCCTGAGAGTTGGACGAGAAATACAGCGACAAACATCGCCAGCCTGAAGGAATTCCGATAAACGCGAGTGCGAAAGAATAGATAGAACTCCATCGCAAACTTGAGCAGTACGCCGATTATCCCAAGTTCTGCAAACGCGCCGGCAACCGCGTTGGGTATGATGCCGACGGTAAATGCCAATCCCAGATCGGACACATCGGAGAGCTTGGCTTGTCCCAATCCCGCGCCCCACCACAGACTTCTTGGCAAAGCCACCATGTAGGCAACGATAAAAGAAGAAAACGTGCGGGAATCGGTGGAAGAATCTTCTCCCGCCGCGACCATGGAGAGTCGATTGGAGATTGGATTCGGAACATAGGTAAGCAGCGCCACCAAACCCACAATCGCCAAAACAACCAGGAGCGTTCTTTTTTCAAAAAGGCGATTACGAAATGCAATGAGCACCGGGATTCCCATAGCCGCGAAGCTGATGCTGAGCCCACCAAAAGATTGGCAAAGCAGGAAGGGGATTCCGATTAGGCCGACGTAGAGAAGATTTCTCTTGGTTGGATTTTGCAGCAAACGCAGAATTGCAAAAACTAGTAGGGGAAGCATAAGCAGGGAATAGACCGAGGGCTCTGAGGACAACAGTTTCAGGCGATAAAAGTCGCCCACTCCATCGATTTCGGAATCGCCCCAAAGCAATTCGCGGAATTTTGTGAAGAACACGGCAAGCGCGGCCAGGGTTGCGCAGAAGTTCAGGACAATTAGCTTTTCAAAGAGCCACTCGAGTCCTTCGCAGCGCAAAAGCACTACACAGAACGCGTATACCGTGATGCATACGGTCCAGAGCAAGACCATGGATCTCGCATAATAGAACGAGGAGTCAATCCCGTTAATTGCGTGCGCAAGCAGAAAGGGTGACAGACATACCAGAAATTTTGCCGTAATCCACCGCTGCTTGTGCCGGTACAGCCACAGGAAAAAGAAAGGGGCCAGCAGGGTGGTATAAAACAAGCCCGTGGGCAGGCCTGCGCTATTCAGAAAGAAATATACGACGGCGATAGGTAAATATTTTTGAATTTGGGGGACGCGAGAATCCACAAGAGCGGTCGTTCGCGGGCC
The DNA here is from genome assembly GCA_963824925.1 of uncultured Acidobacteriota bacterium. Lineage (GTDB taxonomy): Bacteria > Acidobacteriota > Terriglobia > Acidiferrales > UBA7541 > Acidiferrum. Next base: position 145,223 of record CAWGRE010000014.1, on the reverse strand, counting down.
CTGCATGGCACGAATAGCCACACCGTTCAAAAAGTTGCTATCCGATCCCGCGTTCATGATGGCATGTTCCTTTGCAGCAAGTTCTTGAATGCGAGCCATGATGCGGTCGATTTCATACGAACAGCTTCATTCCCCGCCAGCAACAATCGTGCCCGAAAAATGAAAGCCCTCGCCAGACATCCGGTGCACAAAATGGCCCAGGAGATCAGTTTCCGCGGTCCTCTCATATGAGCGCTGATATAGAGCTGCAAGCCGCGCACCTGATCCGAGAAACGCCTGGGGTTAAAGCCCCCTGAGTGGAGATAGCTGATTTGGGGAAAATAGGCGCATTTCCAATTGCGATCCCAAACTCTTTTGCAGAAATCCACGTCTTCGACGTACAAGAAGTAGTTTTCATCCAACCCGCCCAACGCAGACCATTGCTCGACGCGAACCAGTAAGAAAGATCCCTGCACCCAGTCAACATCGTAAGCGTCAGCGTCGCCAAATTGGGCCGGGCTGCGAAGCAAGTTACGCAAGAAAATCAACCGCAGCGGAGAGGGAAACCTGCCGGTACAGGCGACAGGGACGTGTTCTGTATTCAGCATATTTATGGTCAACGCCGCATAATTTTTGTGGCTATCCAGCCAGTCGAGCGCCGGGCTAATCGGCGCTATCAATATGGTGTCTGGATTCAGCAGCAGCAGAAACCTGCCACGTGCTTCCTTGGCGGCGAGATTGTTCGCTGCGGAGAAACCAAGGTTGCGTTCAATCCTGATGGTTCTTACCCACGAGTATTCGCGGGCGACAAATTCAATTGAACCGTCGGATGAAGAATTGTCGGCCAGGATCACTTCCGTACCGGAGGGAGCAAACCGCGCGATGGAGTCTAGACAATCGGCGAGGTAATGCTTGCTGTTATGGCTGACGATCAGAATTGAAAGGTGCAAGTGCGACTCCGAAATTCTCGTCATGACACCAGGATTTGAAAAGCCTCTTCGAGACGTAATTGCGTATGCCGATAATTAATCGCTGGAAACATTTGCCGCTATTTCCACGTCCCGCAGGAGAGAAAGCCAATCGATGGAGGGAGAGAGAAGTCCAGCACACAAATGGGTCGCCAGGCCCGGCATGGGAACCCACAATTTTGCCTGCTTGCCGAATAGAATTTGCCGCCAGCCAAAATACCAGGACCTCAAGAAAAGCTTCCAGTAATGCTCATTTTTGAGAGCGGATCGCACCGGGACAAGGGGATTGAATACCCGCCTTTTCGTAAGACTTAGCCACATCGCGCAATCATTATTGCCGCGGGCATAGGTGCGCAACTGCCGCTCAAATTTCGCGAGCGTGGTTTTTCGGGTGAGAAAGGTAAGGCAAGTTGAGGCAGCCGTGCGCCAGTGATGCCCTTCAAACACGGTCACCCACTTTGGTTCATGATGCAATTCGAGGTGATAACAATCCGGATGATCGTAGGGAGTAAGGAAATCCACGTCGCGTGCGTTACGGAGGAACTGCAGCAATCGAGCGAATTGATCTGGAAGGTAAATGTAATCATCTTCCGCGAAATAAACCAGGTCGCTATCTTCCTGCTGCCGCAAAATGTCGATCTGCTTGCCGAATGTGGCCGGATTGCCGACACCTGCCAGAGGAACCAGAACCAGATCGCGGGCTTGGAAATAATCCTGAAAAAGGGATGAATATTCCGGCGGACAACCATCCAGAAGGGCCCAGATTTTGACCCGGAGATTTCCCAATGACTCCTTGAATGACCGCAAGCAAATTTCGGCAAGCTTGAGTTTGTCATCGCTAAATGGCAACCCTGCTGCGGGCTTCGCCACCTTGGGATAAATACGATAGGCGATCGCGAGATCATAGCTGGACATATCACCGCTGCGGAAGACGCGGCTCCTTGACCACAAAATAGTAGTAGCTGTGAAATGGCCCCTCGCTTGGATCGTACCGTTCCACCGCCCGGACACGCGCGCCTCGCAGTTCAATGAAGCGCTCGACTTCTTTTCTGGCAACACCATTCATGCGTATCGGAGCGAGCCCGAACATCTTGAACAGCCAGCTTTGCGGAACCTGCAATAGTGAAAGCAGGGACCACAACCGCCTCCGCCCCTGAATCCGCTGGCGGAAGGGCACTTCATTGGTGAGTTGAAAGACGATCACACCGCCGTCTTTTGCAACACGGATGAATTCGGAGATGTAGCCAAGAATCATGCTTTTCTTCGGAAGGTGCTGTAGCACAAGAACAGAAAACACAAAATCAAAAGTGGAGTCTGCAAACGGCAGGGCCGCGCTGGCGCTGGCAACAAATTCGCACTCGAGTCGATCCGCGTTAAACTTTCTGGCGAGCTCCACCATTTTCCCGGAAACATCGATCCCGACACTGGAGTGGAAATACTCGGAGAACGCCCGGGTCATCCTTCCTACCCCGCATCCAAAATCAAGCATCTTTCCGCGTGAAATATGTATGCCATTTTCCCTGCACATGAGGGTCACGCGATTCGCTTCCCGCCGGCCGTCGCGAAAAAACTCTTCCTTGTCCCATTTGCCAAACTTTCTTCTCCGGATCAGAGAGAACGGCCCACAACGGGTCGAGTTCGGCCATCGCGTTCCAGCCCGATGTAATTGCATGCAAGGCGCCCGGCTTCATTGGTGGTCTGCGCACAAATTCAGTTGTCTCTTTCGTTTTCATGACAACTTTGCTGCTGGGGCAATTAACGGGCAAACGTTGCGCTATCTACAGGGTTGCGGATCTTGCTCCCGGTATTGTTCTCGTGACGCGCGATGTTGTACCAGAAGAACAAACGATAAACGAGGGAAGGCAAAGGCAGGTGAGAATCGACAAAGCGTGTTGCGGGCTGCAGCGCGGCGCCCGCGCAAGTGGCCGCGAATCTTGCGACCCGATAGCTCAGTTGTGCTTGCCTGCGTTCCCGCTGCTCCAGTGCAAATCGTCCAGCTTCTTTTTGAAAGAAGAGCTTTTCCGCCGCGCCATTCCGTTCACTTTTCCGGCACACGTCCGTGAAGCGAAGAAATTGATGGTGATACGCGATGGCTTCGGAGTTGTAGAGGAGACGCAGCCCCGAGCCGCCGAGACGGAATCCCAGTTCAGTGTCTTCATACGCGGCGGTTTTGAATTCCTCATCAAACATGCCGTTCTCCCTCAAAAAGTCGGTCTTCAGGCTCACGTTGCAAGCAGCGAAGTCGAACCAGCGCACCTCGCGGCCATGGCGAAAATTTCGAAATCCAAACAGCGGGCCCTCTTCGCCGTACCAGCGCATGAAGGGAGTGGGCTTCACATCTGCAGACCAGGTTACATACCCGAGGACGCCCGTAGAAAGTTCGGCATGCTTTTTGTGCCATGCCAGATGTTGCGAGACTAAATTCCGTGCGGGGACAATATCGCTGTCAGTAAACAGAAGGTGCTTCGAGCGGGTTTCCCGGATCCCCACGTTCCGCGCCGCCGCCGGACCCTTGTTCAACTGCCTAAGGTAACGGACAGGAAATGGACAACTCGCCTGCGCTTCGTTCACCACCGATTCGGTGTGGTCTATCGATCCGTCATCCACAACGATCAACTCGCTGATTAATTCCGGCGCAGACTGGCTGGCATAGGCGTGCAGGGCAAGTTTCAGTACATCTGCCCGGTTGTAGGTGGGAATTACGACTGTCAGCGCATCCATCATGACTGCCTGCTTAAAACGAAAATTCTTCGGTAAGATGGCTCGCGGTCCGCCCATTGAAGCAGTTTTTCGACTGCCCTGGAAAACACCCTAAGGCCGAGACGAAACAAGTAGTTCCAGGGCCGGTACTTTTCCAACTGCATCATCCGATAATGGAAATTCAAGCTTTCGTTGGCGATCGATCTCATTTTCCAACCAGCGGGCAACTCCGAAAACAGATCGGTATCGGGAAAGGGAAATAGCATGTGTTCTTCCAGCCACACAGGCGGCGTCATTTTCCTGTTCAAATATTGCTTATGCAGTTTGCCGTCCAAGGCCTGAGCAAAGGGGCCACAAGGAAAACCAATCACCGCCACGGCGCGCGATACGCGCAGGGCTTCCGAAACAACAGCAGGCCGGCAATCCGGCGGAACGTGCTCCATCACATCGGAAACGACCACCACATCGAACGACCGGTCCGCGAATGGCAAGCCGGCGCCAGAGCCAATAACAGCGCGCATTGGCGGCCGAGGCGTCTCCGGGAAATTTACATCGCAGCCAACGAACGAGTGTGGATAGAACTCCCCGAGGCCGATGGACCCCGATCCAACTTCCAGGATCCGGCAACCGTTCTGCAGGTTCACAAGGTTCCCTAGTTCCCGGAGGATCGGTAAATAACGGGCAGCACGATTAAGCAACGGGAATAATTCTCCTCGCATGCCGCATGGCAGGGACCAAGCTTTCCAGTTTGCTCCAGTCATAGCGGTCGAAGAAGCGGCTAAAGAGCAGCGCTGTTACATATAAGACGCCAAACGAAATTCCCAGGATTACGAGCCCGGACCAGGAAGGTGGCTTTTCGCGAACCAGGAACACGAGTGCGGCCGCGAGCGGCACGGAGATTCCCGCTGGTTTCAGATAAGCTGCCAGAATCAGCTTCACGATCGAATATTTGGTGTCCCGATGAAAAAGATAAAGAAAATAACTGGAAGCGGAGACCAGCGAAATGGCCGTGCCGAAGACCGCGCCAGCAAAGCCGAATCGATAGATCAGTCCGAGGCTTAGAACAATGTTCATAGCGATTCCGACGAGCGCGGACTGCAGGCCGGGCCTGAGATTTCCCCTTCCGGCGAAGATGAAAAAGCCCGGTCCAGTCACAAGATTGTAGAAGTTTATCCAGATCAAAGCGGCCAGCGGAAGGCCGAGAAAAGCCAGGTTTGGCCCGATCCATAACTCCACAAAACGCGTCGAAATTCCAGTTACATAGCAAACAACCGGCACGCCGACAAAGGCGAGATATTTGTGAGCGCGAAAGTACAGTTCTTCGATGCGCCGTTCGTCCCGCAGCGCATCGAGTTCAGAGGCGGCAGGGAGCACGGGACCGAGCACGAGGCCAATGAGTCCGCGGATCTTTAGGGCAACATCGCTGGCGATGTCGTACCAACCCGCCGCTGAGACTCCGGTGAACAAGGCAAGCAGCAACTTTTCAAGCTGGTTGTGAATCGCGCCCGCTGCCTGCGTTACGTAGAGACGAAGACTGAAACTGAACATTCGTTTAGCTTCTGCTATTTCGACGTGGCTGACCCGGAACGTGACGTGCGGCAGCAGTCTTCGGATCACCCCGACGTATAGGACGAGTGCAAGAAGCGACCCGCAGACTTGCCCGTAAATCAAGCCGCGAAGTCCCCATCCGCGAAACAGCAGGACCAGACTAACCAGCGCGGCGCAATAAATGTTCGCCGCTCCGATCCAGTTCGCAAGATCCAGACGTTGAAGACCGGAAGTTACAGACGCGAAGAGCAAATTCAAAATGTTTGCACCGACGACAACGATGTAGCAGCGAAGCAGAAAACCAAGTTCGGCCGGCTGCAGCGGACTTCCGCGGAAAAGAACCGTTGGGAGCAAGGAACTACCAAGCCACAACATGATGCCGAAGCCAAGCGCCAGTAGAACAAAGATGACCAGGCCGGTGCTCAGAAGAGTGTTCAAGCCTGCTAAGTCCTTGCGAGCGTGAAACTCCGCCACGTGTTTACTGAGAGTTCCGACCATGCCGAAATCGGCAAGGGAGGTCAGGCTGCTGAAGGCTAGAAATACCGCCCACGTTCCGTAACCTGCTGTCCCGATCTTGTGGAGAATTACGGGTGTCAGCAGAAAAGGAATCGGCGCCACCAGGAACGAGCGAACTCCGCTGGAGATCACGTTGCGTATGATCTTGGCGCTGAGCGAATCGCTTTTCGTGTGAACTGGTTCGGCCAAGTTTTGCCGGTCCTGTTCTCTTCTTTTCGGGGCATCCCGTCGTCTACTTCGAGAAGCCGCTATGGCAGCGGTTCTACATCCGTCGCATCCACATCAACGGCCATGGCGCGTTGGATGAGTTCGATCGAAACGACAAGGCGGAACTTCCCTTTGCGGCGCACCAAAATTCCTTGCAGGCCGGCCAAGGGGCCGTGCTTCAATCGCACTCTGCGGCCGGTTGTGAGCAATGGATGCGGCCTGGCATCTACTTGCCCCTGCAAACGTGAGCGCAGAGCCTCGATGTCTTCGCCGGGGAGCGCCGCGGGGACTCCACCGAATCCCACAAGCCACGCGACGCCGGGCACTTGCTGCACCTTTAACCGATCACGCAGCTCCATCCGCACGAACACGTAGCTGGGGAAGAGCGGCAATTCAAGCTCGACGCGACGATCGCTCCACCGCCGGACGGTGCGATACACAGGCAAGAAGCATTCCACACCGCGTCGCGAAATTTCGGACGCAGCCTTCTTCTCATGATTCGCAGAGGTATATGCCGCATACCAACACGGCTGCATGTTCTGGGCAGACCAACCTGGCTGCGGGATGGGCGCCTCAATTGGAACTGACATGGTGGACATCGCGTTCTTCATTCTCAGATACAGCTTCGCCGCCTCGGCCACAAGGCCGAAAACGATCTAACCTCATTCACTGCAATAACTTGCAGCCACTTCGGCGACTAGTGCTGCAAACCGTTTGAACCGTTCTTGCCGACAAACTTCACCCAAACGCGGTTGGCCTCAGCTTGCAACCACGAGCCGTTAGGAGGTGCCCAAGGCATCTTCGCGTTTATGGTTTGCAAAACCTCCGTAGCCAGCACTTTTCCCGGCTCCTGCGGGTCAATCGAGTTCCAAGCCTGTTGACCCAGCGCTATGGCAGAACCAGCGACGAGACCTACGACAATTCCTAGAGCCATGATCAGGAGTCGCGGAGGAAAGGACTTTCGCTCCGGGATACTGGCGGGATCCAGAATTTTAACGCTGGGGATCTCCTTGGCTTCCTGAACCTTGGCCAGTTCAAATTGTTGCGTGAGCGTCTCATAGACGGCTTCCTGAATTTGCACGCGACGATAGAGGTCCGCGTAAGTCGCGCCCAATAAGGGCAGATTGCGAAGTGACGGAAATTGGGACTGCGTATTCCCATCGTCCGATGGAGCTGCACCACGCGCGCCACCTATATTCTGTAACTGCTGCTGGAGTTCAGCGATTCTGGCTTTCACGGAACGTACTCGCACATTGTTGTCGGTGTAAATCGCCTGTAAGCCGCGCAATTGCGATTCCAGTCCGATCAATTCGCCTTCAACGCTGGCCGCGCCCTGCAGCATGGCTTTTGCTTCTTCCTTGATCTCAACGGTTTTGTTTTTGCTCGAAAATTGACTGAAATCCTGAGTGGCTTGATCCAGATCGTGCTTTACTCCTACGAGCCGATCCTGCAGGAAAATTCTCTCCCGGCGAGCGGAGGACGTAGACAATTGGGCAACCAGCTTATTTAGTTCCTCGACATAAGCCGATGCGATGGCTGCCGCGCGCTTTGGATCGCGATCGCTGACCACAACGGTAACGATTCCGCTTTTGCGATCTTCCTTGAGGTTTGTGTTATCGCCCAGCTTGAGGCGAGCATCCTCCATAAACTTTGAGCGATAGACTTTACGAAGGTCGAACTGCTCGATGATCCTGTCCTGGACGGTTTCACTACCAAGGATGCCGATGAACAATGCGCCGGAGCTTTTCACGCCGAGTAAGTCTCCAGCCATCGAAGTCAAGCCGGGGGCAGTAGTCGATTTGCTGGACAGTGCGGCCAACATCGCGAGTCCAGCTGTCGGCTGAGTGTCCGGAGGCATGAGCCGGGTGGTAGCCTCATAGCGTTTGGGCAAAAGGAACGCTGCAAGCGCGGCAAGTAGCAGGCACAGACCGGTGACCTGGGCCAACAGACGCCGTTGATTCCAGAGCGTCCGCAACTTCGGTACAACATCATCGCCGGGCAGAGAAGTTGTCCGGGATCCCTGCGGGAGATACGCTTCCCGCGGCGTCTCGGTCGGTACTTCTGTCTGCGGTTTTACGGCCTGCTGTGCCACAATCTCCCCTTCTCCTGATTGCCAATGAGGCGTGAAGCTTTCGTCAAACTATTTCTGCTTATGGTGCTACGCGCCCCCCAGTCGGCATAAAAGTGATACCTACCGACGACGTAACATTCACTTGTGGACTGGCTGCAAGCAGTGGATATTTCCATTTTTCGTATTGAACAGACGCGTTTACATTCCACGCCTTGCGAAACCAGAAACTGGTACTGACCGAGGCATCGTTAAGATTTCCGCCACCAGGCAAAAAGGAGGGACTTACCTGCATGTGGCGGTAAGAAAACTCCAGATTGGACCGGGGTCCCAACCAATAGCGGCTCCAGGCCTGATATGACTTTCCATCTCTACCCACAGGATTTCCCATTAACTGGCCTTCATTGGTGTAGAGATCGTGATAAATGTGATCCCAATAAATGAAGAACCCTGGCTGGATTGTGTAGGGAACATCTGTGTATGACGCCTCCATGCGCAAATCCAAATGGGGCAATCCTGGTAGTTTCGGAAAATAGATGCCCGGGTTCATGCCCGCACGCCGGAGATCGGCGAGCGGCGAAGTGTTGTCGTCGGCGATGGAATCGAGATAGAAGGTCATAGGCAAACGGCGAAACGGCACCGCATAGGAAACATCCAAGCCGCCCGTGCGTTTACCAGGGTCAGTGGCAATCGATTGACCGGATCCGCGTGCAGTGGTGCTGATGTAGCTGTTCACGACTCTGCGAAGTGTCAGCGGCTCGCCTTCGCCGCCTAAAATCACCGTCCGCGTAAACCCCACCTCGAGGTTCGGCAGCGGCATGAGGCTTATTTTTTCACCATGAAAAAACGGGTTCGGCGGGAACTGGTTGCCCTCGATATTTCCAAAAAACAAATCTATTCGGATAGCCCCCATATAACGAAATATCCAGGGCAGATAAAAAGGGGTGGTGCGATTCAGCTGAATCATTCGGACGGGAACGGCGTTATCGTTTATCAAGAACGATCCCGTTCTGGTGGGGCCCCAGGATAGACTCTGCTGCCCAAACGTCAGCTGCCAGTTGTCAAAATTAAGTCCCGCGTAGGCATCCAGAACTTGAAAATGGCTGGTCTCTGGAGTTGGATTGGCCGGTTGGATCGGATTCTGGTCCGCACCGGCGATGAAATTACGCACGTCTGTCGAGTAAGCTGGTCCAGACGGCGCATACTGATACTCTCCGCGCGAATAGAAAACCCAACGGCCTGCGGTGGCCCAACCCGAGAAGCCAGTGACATTGCTGACTCCGCTTTCATACGGCCGTCCGAAATCATCGGTCAGCGTTTCTCCAAAGTGATAGGAATCCGTGAGCGGCTGCCCCGAAATATTGGTAAACCGCGAGTAAGCGGATTCAAAATGCGCGGAACGGTTTTCTCCTCCGCCCAGAAGTTCGACGTCTTGCGCGAATTCCCGCTGCAGCGCCTGCATCAGTTGATCCGTACTCCGCGATTCATCCCCGCTCTGTGCGATCTGGCCGGCCGCCTCGTTTAGAAGGCGCGCGCATTCGAGCCGCGTCCAGGGACGCACCCCAAGGCTGGCATTGCGCAAATAGCCCAGGGCATTCAGACGTTCGAAAAGCGGATAGATCCAGCTATCGAGAGGGACATAAGGCGACCCCTGATTACCGGGCTGCCTCGCGGACTCGCCGCTGAACGAGTCGTGAAAAGATTTCCAGGTGATACCACCAAGCTCCGTGTCGTGGAAATTCGTGTAAACATTCTGGCCAATCATTTCCCCGGCAATCCCGCCAATGAACACGTCCGAGGGGAAATGTTGCTGCGCGTGAACGCGCGAGTAAGTGATCATCGTCGCAAGCCCGTAAGCCACGATCTTGGTCAGCGGCCCGGGATATTCATGGGCGATCACGCCCGCAACACTCCAAGCAACAGCGGCGTGTGCCGAGGGGAAGGAGCTGCCGCTCGGCTGGAAGAAAAGTCCCCGCCCGTTCCCTTGCATCGGGCGGTCGCGACTCGCGACATACTTGGACGCCTCCACGAAGAGCAGACTGTTCAGTGCAGCCTGTGCGGACAGCAAGCCGGTCTCTCGCCACTTGTCGTTGTGGGTGTGCAAGCTAAGCAGGTACATTCCGCCAGCGCCGCCGGCGAGCGCAGCCACGCCCACATTGGAAAGCGTGTTGTAGTGGCTCAGAGTGGTGGGGTTGTGAGACAAATGTCCGTTATAACTGCCATCTGTCTGAATCAGTCCGGCAGTAACGCCCACAATCGGAACGAGCCACTGCGTATCCGCGACGCGAAACTCGCTTGGGCTGGTCCAAATCTGCTTTTGCGTGTACAAGAAATCCTTTCCCATCTCGCGAATGTCCCGGCGAAAACTGTGCACTTGAGTATTTTCTGGCTCACTCCCCTGGGATTTCACCACGGGCACAGGCGGTTTCTCGTTTCGTCCTTCCGGAGCACCCGAACCGGAGATGCTGTCCCCAACTGGTTCGCGTCCTTGGGGAATAGACCACGCGCTGGCGCAAACCAACAGGCATGCAGCGAACGTGCACCACGCCTTTGCACCGTTTCTCGAAATCGTCGTTGGCATTCTTCCTCATGGATGAATATAGGCAACCGTCAAAGCGACAGAGGAGAGCAGTTGCGCCGTCTGGAAAATCATCGGCCAGTTCCGCGTTCCAACCTTCGGCGCCTTTTCGGGAACGACGATGGTGTCTCCGGGCTTCAGCGGCGCATCCATTGGGTCGCCTTTCCACCAGCCTCCGCCGTTATTTTTCGCGGCGATGACAGAGCCGTCGCCCCTGATCACAAAAACCGCACTCTTATCGGCGATACCAGTCAGGCCGCCCGCCTGGCTGAGATACCACTTCGCGCTTTGTCCTGTGCGATAGCTCACCGCCGTTGGATTGAATACCTGGCCGGTGATCATTACCACGTTGGCCTTCTTCGGGATCACCAGCACATCACCATCGCGCATCGCCAAATCCGCTTGCGTGTTCTTCCATTCCTTCATATCCGCTTGAATGTGAATCACCACGCGGCCTATCGGGGGATTCGCTTGCAGCGCGGACAGAGACACTTCAGTCTGTCCGATTGCTGTGGCTTTGGCGTTCTTCTGGTCTGTATCGTTATCTGGCAGCGCTTTCAAATGAACCTGTTCCAGTTTGACGCGTTCGATTAATTCCAGGTACGACTTGGTTTCCAGTTCACGCACTTCTCGCCGCATAAGGACCGCGCCGTAGGGATATGCATTGGGGCCGAAGCCACCAGCCCGCTCGAGAACGGTGCTCAAGCGTTCACTCGGGTGAATGCCATAAGAACCCGGATGGTTCACCTCTCCCCGCACGGTGACCGTGGCTCCCACATCGTTCCATCCCGGGCTCTGCCGAACGGTGAGGACATCACCATCTTTAAGTAACAGGTTTTCCTTTGAGTCGCCGCTCATAACGGCGGGTAAAGCCACTGTGGAACTTTCTGTTGCGACCAGAGGCGAATCCCCCTCGGCATAACGAGTCAGGTCCGCGCTCTGCGTGTCCGCGCTTCGCTTAAGTCCGCCCGAAGAGAGAATCAGATCTTCAATGTGCATGTTGGATGTCAGGGGATACTTGCCCGGCTTCGCTACCTCGCCGCGGATACTCACCGACGGAGGATCGGCGATTGCGAGGTTCTTGTGAATCAACAAGCGGTCACGCGGTGCCAGCAGGATGTTCGCCTCAGGATTGCCTGACAAGGCTTCTGCTAGACTTACGCTATGAATCTTCATGCTTCCGTCAGATTCGGTGCGGAAGAGTTGGGCAGATTCAAGCGATGCGTCCGCAGAAATTCCTCCTGCCAGAAACACTGCGTCGCGCAAGCGCGATTCACCCGACAACCGATAAACGCCGGGCGAGTTTACGTCGCCATCCACAGACACGATTGGGGGCGGTTCGAATTCATAGCGCCCAAAAACGCGCACGGTGTCCAGAGGCTGAAGCTTCGGGGCCGTGGCCGGATCCGCCATCGCCGCGGAAAGTTCGAAACTCTCCACGCTGGGACGAAAGTCGGGCGGATTCAGGCGAATAATTTCCGCGTACTTGCCGGCCGGCTCTGGCAGTAAATCCTTATAGGATGAAATCAGGTCGGTGAGTTTCATTCCTTCGTGATAGGAATATTTTCCCGGACGCAGCACGTGGCCTTGCAGGTAAATCGTGCTTTCGTTATAGGGCGCGATGGGGAATATATGCACTTCGTCGCCCGGTTGTATTTTAAATTCCGCCAGTCGCTTCGCGGCCGCCTCTGGTGACTCGTCGGCAGGAAGCGCGAGGCTCAGCATGGTTCGTTTTTCGTGGGCAACCAGTCGCTGCACTTCAATATTTTTGAGCGTGGCTGCTGGAAGAATCCCACCCGCGAGTTCCAGGACATCTTCCAACGAGCTTTCGGAATTCAGTTCGTAAATGGCGGGGCGCCGGACCATTCCGGTCACAGTTACTTCGGGTCCGAGGCTCGGCACCAATAAGGAATCGCCGTTCTGCAGCCTCTGCGCATTGGGGTTTACCCCGTGCAACAGCAGGTCGTAGGCATCAATTTCTTCAATCAACTGCTTGCCGCGGAGATGCTGAATTTTGCGCAGGGAGCCGCGCGGAGTTATTCCGCCAGCCTCAACCAGCGCGCTGATCGCCGTGGAGAGCGAGCTGATGTCGTATGCGCCCGGCTCTGCAACCTCTCCGACCACATAAATGCGCACGGTGCGGAGTCGGGCCAAGGTGACATCCGCCGAAGTATCGCGATACTGTGTGCGAAGCTGATCTTCCACCGATCTCTGCACATCTCCGAGCGAATAACCGCTCACCAGCAGGGGGCCAGATTCCGGCAAATTGATGCGCCCTTGACGATCCACTACTCGCGTTAGTCGCCCGGAAATTCCACCCCAGAGGTTGATCGTCAAACCGTCGCCCGGACCAACCACATAGTCGGGCCCCACCGGCAGGTCCATAGGAATCGCGTCAATATCACGCGTGCCATTTCGAAACACATTCATACCAAATCGCTGTGGCGTACGATCGCTGTTTACTGCTTGCACATACAAGTCATAGAGCGAGGGAATATCCGCGTAGGGATTCTGCTTATGAATCATCGCCACCGAGGGAACTTCCCGGCTCACGTCTGAATTGCGCCGTACATTCCGCACCAACCGGATCGGCTTATTCAGCTCCCGCTCCGTGGCCAGCGAGGTTTCGTTGCGCATTGGCAAAGACGAGGATGCGAGCGAATCCAAGCCGCCCCTGCTGAGCGCGGCAGAAAGACTACTGGTATCGCCGCTGCGCATGGCACTTTCCAATGCTTCTTGAGTGTGCGATGAAGTATCCATGCTCATCCCAAGGCTGGAACCAAATCCAGAATTCGAGAGTTGATCGGTGTCCTCGATGCGAGAGTTCGCCCGCATGATTTGGGGGCCCGTTTGCGGAGTCGAATTGGGAGAGGAATTGCGGGGACTGCTTCGATCCTGTTGGATATCGTTGTCGTTTGAATCCGGAGAATTCTTGCGGTCGTATGGCTCTTCAAGATCGAGACAATTTTCGTCTTGAGAGGTATCGCAATTTGCGCCTTGCAGCTTCTGCCTTTGATCCTTCTGCTGTTTCTGGTCGGAACTGGGGGGCCGCATGGATTCCGCGTCTTCTTGCGCTTCGATCTGAACCAGTTGCCTGGCTCGCTCTTTCAGGATCAGGTCTTGTTCTTTAGCGGCCGCGGAATCCGGATTGACGCTCGGAAGCAGATAGCCGTACTTCTGCACAAGTCTGGTGGCGACAGAACGAAACACCACATCGCTATCAAGTCGGTCGAAGATGGCCTGATCTGTCAGCAGACTGTCATCGACAATCTGCCCGTACTTCGACGCCTCTTGCGCGACCCACCGCTTCAATTCGACCAGGATTCCCGGTTCTTTCAGTAACACCCCCTGGACCTGGGAGGAGGAGGCCGCTACGCGGGCTAGATTTCCCTTTTCCAGTTCGGAAATCTCCGGGGTGGTATTGGACGACGATTTCAGTTTTCGGTTCGTCGGTTGACGGTTAGGCTCCTGCGCATTCACAGACGCACACAAGAACAGGGTCAGCCAGCCGGCCAGACAAAGAATATTTCCGGGTCTCCGAGGCATCGTCTTATGGTTCCTTCTCAATTGACGGCGCTACCTTTCGTCACAATTTCGGCGACGCTTCGGACTGCGCTTAGAAACCCCTGTTCCGAGGATTCGATCGCGGCGGCGTGGATATCCAGGGACGCCCAGTAACACATGCTGTAGTTCTCATGAGCGGCCACTGCGATAATTCGCAGTGCGGGATACTCATGGAGCAGTTCATCGCAGATCGCGGGCCGCTTTCCCGGTTCGTCCGCTGTCACTACCAAAAGGTTCGGGCAGGTTTTTTGAACGGCTTCGCGAAGATCCATTTCTTCGGACGCCTCGCCCACAATCTCCGCCCAAGGCTCCTCCGCCAGCATTTCGAGTAGGATTTCCCTCATCAGCTTCGGCTGGTTAGCCATGAGAATCCGGCAGGTCTTAACCATGGACATCCCCTTCTGGCTGTCAGTATTTTTTGTTTCACGACCGAAAAAGTAGGTCCAAAAAAGGATGGAAATGGAACCAACCATCGGCGGGGAGCAATATGCGGGCGAATCGGCGATTAGTTTAATTCCCCGCACCAACGGGGTGATGTCTGGTGGGTAGCCCGAGCACTAAGAGGGAATAGTGCGGCGTATGGCACCACGACTAGCACCTTTCCAATATTTCCCAAAATCTAAGGGGATTACCGCATTCCGTCTACAGTCTTATCTGTACTGTCGGAATTGCAAATTTATATTGTGTGTACATTTAGGTTACTTGACTTCTGCTTTGCATAGTTCTAGAATCCGTCTTCCTGGTCCATAAATACTTGCGCTCAATGTCTTGTTGATCCTCCCCGCAAGTTGACACTTGGAGCGGCGGTGATTTATGGAGATGTCTCTTTCCAAAGGAAAATCCACACAAGACGTGAATCTGTACCTGCTCGGCGAGAATCGATTGCTGCGGGATACACTGGCAAGACTGCTCCGCAAGCGACCTGCGATCAGAGTTGTTGGCGTCAGCCGCAACTCTGAATCGGTCTGCGACACAATCCTCGCGTCCAATTGCGAGATCGTATTGACGGATTGCTTCGACACTGACAGCAGACTGGAGCAACTATCCCGGCTAGTAGTTGGAGTCCCGGGGATCCGGTTGCTTCTTTTTGGGATGGACAACGATGCGGAGCTATTCTTACGCGCTGTCCGCTTCGGGATAAGCGGATATCTGTTGAAGGATGCTTCCCTGTCTCAAATCGTGGCCGCCGTACATGCGGCGGCGCGGGGCGAAGCAGCGTGCCCCCCGAGCCTGTGCATGGCCCTCTTTCAACATGTCTCCAGGACGCACGCCGAAAACCCAACTACTCTAAATCAAATGGTGTGCTCGCAAAAATCGCTCACGGGCCGTCAGCGGCAATTACTACAACTGATAGCCCAGGGCTTGACCAACAAAGAGATCGCGATGAGCCTCCACCTCTCCGAATTCACGGTGAAAAATCATGTTCGAAGACTCATGCGGCAAGCGGACGCGCAGAATCGCCACGAAGCCGTAGCCTTACTGCTTGCAAATAGCAATTTGCCAGTGACTGGGGTCGCCTGACGCGGGCTGTACCTCAGCGGAGCAGGGTAGGAACCGGTCGATTTTCCGATACAGGCCTAGATTCATTCATTTCATCGGAGAGTCTCGCCAGCAAGGAGGTTCGCAAGAATTGGAGAGAAGCTACCGGTTGGCGATGCCTGCTCCCTTGCTGCGAACTGAGTTCCGTGCGGGGGTTTCTTCGTGGAGAGCGCTCTTGAGAGTTTCACTGACGTAAGCGATTTCCTCCAAGGTCATCGTGGAAAAAAAGGGCAGCGCCAGGCACCGGCCCGCAGCTGTCTCCGTGTGGATCAGCGTATCTGGAGGGACGCTGGCCTGAGTTGCGAAAAAGGGCTGCCGGTGAATGGCTGGAAAATAGGCCTGGCACTCGATTCCAGATTCTCGAAGACGCCGCATGACACGGTTTCTCAGCTCTCTCGGCTCTAGTACATCCAGCTGAATTACGTAGACGAACCAACTACGCCGCAGTCCGTCAATATCTTGTGGAATTAAAAGATTGGGAACGGCGGACAGGGCGGAGTTGTATGCGGCAGCGACTCGCTGGCGTTTTTCGAGGAGTTCGCTTAGACGAGAGAGCTGCGCAATGCCCAGCGCGCTGTGCAATTCGCTGAGCCGGTAGTTATAGCCGAGACGGGTGTGGGTGAGCCATGCGGACTTATTTTCGCGCCCCTGGTTACGCAGACTGCGACACTCGTCGGCAACTGCCTCATGATTGGTCAGCAGCATGCCACCCTCGCCGGTGGTTATCTGCTTATTTGGATAGAAAGCGAAGACAGCCACGTCGCCGAAACTGCCAACTCGGCGTCCGCGATACTCCGCTCCAAGCGCTTCGCAGGCATCTTCAATGACGAGCAGATTGTAGCGTCGCGCAAGTTCGAGGATGCTGGCCATATCGCAGGGCAAGCCAAACACGTGGACTGGCAAAATCGCCTTTATCAGACGGAGGGTAGTCTTGTTGATCAGCACACCGGCTTGAGGTTCGAAGGTGCATCCTTTTTCCAAAAAATGTCGGAGTTGGGCAACGTCGATGTTCAGCGAAACAGGATCGATGTCGATGAAGACCGGATGCGCTCCCTCGTACAGAATGCAGTTGGTTGAAGCCACAAAACTGAAGGACGTGGTAATTACTTCATCATTTGTTCCGACGCCAAGCGCGCGGATCGCTAGATGGAGAGCGCTGGTTCCGCTATTCATGGCGACGCCATATTTCGCGCCGGCGTAGGAGGCGAGCTGTTGTTCGAATTCCTCGACCTTTGGACCGATGCTCAGGCGCCCAGATCGCAAGACTTCGACAACACTGCTGATTTCTGCTTCTCCGATATCCGGCTTGGATAGAGGTACTTTCACGATAAAACTACTCGACTTCAGTGGCTCAGACCTGAGCGAGTTCCCTCGCTCGGGATATCTGGCCGCGCTTCTCTGCGAACAATGGAAATCTGACGTTGAAATGGCAAATCAGTCTCGCCACATCGTTGCGGTTCAATCCCTGTTCCAAGATGTCCACCGCAGAGAGTATATCCTCGGCAAGGAGGTCCTACACCGCGGGGACACGAATGCCCGCCGGGCGCAGGTGCGACCGGGAAGAGACGGGGAGAACAGATTCAGCAGTGCCGCGGGAAGGCGCGAGATATGAGGAGTGAGCGAGAATTGGTTGGGCCGCCAAGCCAAACTTTCCGCGCTGACGTTTAGTTTGAAAATCACCTTCTGTCGTGCTGTTGTGATTATCGCCTTCCGCCGCCGCCCCAACTGCGGCCGCCACCACCGAAACCGCCGGAGCTGTGACTGCTGCCCCAGCCTCCGCCGGAGTGCTGATAGTTTTGACTCTGCATGGAACCGCTGTCCCGGCTTTGTTTTTCGGAGTTAAGAGACTGCGTGGATTCGCCGCTCGGGTGCTGCTGCTGGTAACTCGATTTGTCCGATTGGGCCGTCGCCTGACTATTGGGGTGTTGCTGCTCGTAGCTCGATTTATCCGATTGAGCTGTGGCTTGGCTATTGGGGTGTTGCTGATCGTAACTCGATTTATCCGATTGAGCCGTGGCCTGCGCTGTCTGGGAATTGACGGTGTTCCAACCGCCGCTCCCGTTCGATTTCTCCCATCCAGAACCGGTGTTTTTGTAGACGTTGCCGTCGTGCCCGGCGTACATGTCGCCGTTGGACGATTTTCCCGCGGCGGTGTTGCCGTATGCGGTGGATGTTCCATAGGCTTTGCCGCCCTGTGATCCCTGGGCGGAAGCGGTAGTCCCGTTTGCGGTTGAATAGTGCTGCGTGTACGCCGATTTATTCCCCTGTGAAACGTAAGACGATCCCCATTGCGCCGTCGGGCTGGAACCCTGGTGCGTGGCGCCATACGTTCCGGTATACGGGTTATAAGCTTGACCCACACTTTGCTTGCCATAGGCAGTGGTTGTCGAAGCAGTGCGCGCCGATGTTCCCGTGTATGGATTATACGAAGCGGTGTGTGTAGTAGAACCGTACGCACCATAGGTAGTTTGCGAAACGCCGTACGCTCCGTTCGCAGTGTGGTAATAGGAAGTGCCGTAGGCTCCATACGCCGTGGGATATGGATGATAAATAGGGTATCCATACGGCGGGTACCCGATATAAGGCGGATAGTAATAACCGCTGCCACTGGCAATGACGGCGCCAACCGCCGCGCCCATCACAAACGCGCCCATATAGCCCGCCGTATAACTGGATTGCACGTAGCCGCTGGACGTCGTCACTTGCGTAACGTAGGTCACGTTGTAAACCGGCGAACTCGGCGGAATCGTGTAAATCACTTGTGGAACCGAACTCGCCGTCGTCCACGGGCCTTGCGGCGTGGCGGACATGAACCACACGCCTTGCAGGCAGAGATAGTAAACATCTCCGACCTGAATGACTTTGTCGGGAGTGTTGGTTGCATAATTCAGGGACGTGCCTTCGATGGCGGCAAATTGCGGCGCTCCTGTGTAAGTAACTTTTGCCTGGGCGGCCGCCTTCGCGGGGTCGAGAACCATCGTGGTGGGAATTTGCGCGATCAACACCGCATCCTTTGCCTGCGAGGTGCCCGGAACGGAAGAAAGAATCGCGCTGGCGGGGCTCGACAGGGGAATATTGGCAAAATCCGGCGGCAAGCTCAGGCTGGCAAATGTCCATGGCCCGGTAAGGCTTTGCGCGCTGAACCAGCGCCCGGCCGCCAGGTAATAATAGGTTTGCGTCGGACTATAAACGAAAACCGGGCTGTCCGTATTGTTGGCATAGACCAACTGGGTACCGGGAATCGGAGTGTAGACCGGCTGGCCGTCAAACAGAATCACTTCCGAAGGCAGCGTGCTATAGAAAATCTTCGGAATGATTGGATTGGCTACCGCTGGCGGTGGAACCATCGCCTTTACTGGACCGAATCTGCCTGAGTCTGGCAGTTTGCTGAACTCCTTGGAGAGTTTGTTCACCGGCATCCATGGGCCATGCAGGTCGCCTGCGCTGAACCAGAGATTATTAACCAGCAGAAAATATTGCGAGCTGGATTTGTCGTAGAACAATGGCCACTGCGTATTGACCACATACTTCAAGTCGGTTTTCGAGATTGGAGAAAGGACCGGTTCGCCATCAACTCCCAGAAGAATGGCCGGCGAATAGCTGACAAAGATAAAAGGCGGATCGTTCCTTAATTGGACCGCGTTCACCGATTGCGGTTTGGGCATGTAGGCGACCAGGCGCTCCAGCGAAGCGTTATAGGTCAACGGCACAAACGTGCGAATCAGTTGGTCCAGTTGCGCGGCTGTTGCCGGGATCCTGACCCGGGAAATAGGTGTTCAACACCTGAATGTTGAACATGAATACATTGTGCGTATCCAGATTCACTTCGGTTGTGCCCTCAAAGCTCGCGGCGCCAACCACCACTTTCCCGCCCGTCTGTGTGAGTTGAAATGCCTGGCGCCATTTGATGTCCGTGTAATTCAGCCAACTATCCACCTGCGGCTGGTAGACGATGGCGGTACCGCCGGGTTTAACCAGTTGGCGCGGCCAGCCCGGATCCTGTGCTCGTGCAGACAAACAGGTCATAAAAACCAACCCAAGAACCGCCATGCAAATTTTTGTGCAGCGCATATTTCCTCCGACTCTATCTACCACCAGAATGGTTTCTTATACATTCTTTAGCAGAATCATTGCGGGACCTGGGCTTCCTCGAGCGTCAGCTTATAGGCCACGTAATATTTGTAAATATTGCTGACGTACTGCACCGTCTCCTGGCCGATTTCCCTCGATGCCACGAGCTCGACGTTTCCAAACCACAGATTGGGGTCCAGTCCCTCGCTGGCCGCCTTTTTTCGTAATCGCGCGATCCTGCTCGGTCCGGCGTTATACGAGGCAAAGACCATCAACGTTTTGTTGGTTTGATCCAGGTGGGGATCGTTGAAGTAGGTCCCCGCGATGTTATGAAGAATCTTTGCGCCGGCTTCAATGTTGTTCTTCGCAATGCTCACATCAGGAACGCTAATGGGAGACGCAGCCGCGTATTTGGGAATCACCTGCATGATGCCGACGGCGCCGCTGGGATTTCGCCGGTTTTGGTCCAGGAGCGATTCCTGATAGCCCTGCGCGACCAGCATCAGGTAATCAAACCCATATTCCCTTGCGTACTCCTGGAAGTATCGGACATAGGTATGAAATTTCTCCATTTCCTCGGACGAGGTCGCATCTTTCACCCACTCGGTATTTTGCAAATACCGCCGCACAACCGTATTCCCGAAACTCGTGCCCACCTGATGTTCCCGGACAAATGCATCAAGCATTTGCTGCAAGTGGGGACTGTCTTTGCGGGTCACAAAAGCGAGTTGCCCATCTTCTTTTAGAACAATGTTCGGATGAAGCGTGAGTTCCGGAAAGACTTTGGACCAAAACTCAGCGCGGATATTTATGGTCGCGGTCGCAGGGATCAGCCCAGCCCTGACCATCTCCAGCAAGTCTTCGTCCGTAAGGTTCCTATCCGCGGCTTTCACAAGGATCGGAGGCTTGCCGGATTTCTGAAACTCTTTATTCAAATTCTGCAGGGTAGCGTAGTAGTCCGTCAGGGGATTCACGAAGACCGGCTGCCCGCTCAAATCCTCCAGGCTAGTCACCGGTTTGGATTTCGGTCCAGTAACGATCACTTCTTTCACGTTAGACTCGATCGGGGTGGTGAACAAAACCTGCTGTTCACGCTCCGGTGTGACGATCACCCCGTAACCGATAACGTCACCGACGCCTTCCAGAAGTGCGCGCTCCAATTGTTCCGGTCTGACCGGAATGAATGTGACGGTGATCTTGACCGGAGCAGGCTTGAGTCGCTGATTCACATATCGTTGGAACTCATTGAACGCCTCGTAATAGATGCCGTGCGGCTGGCCAAGATCATAGAAAAAACCGGAATGACTCGGGACAACAAGAACACGAATCGTGTGTCTCTTGTTCATGGCCTCCAGGTCGCCGAGATGCCGCTCGAAGGTTAGCGGCAAGGCCAGCGAACTGGCTGCTGTCGTAGCGTTTTTCTCCTGGTCAGTTGCGACTGATGAAGTGGTTGATTCGGGCCAAGGCATTTCTCGACTGGGCGCGGGGCTGGCCGCGAAAGGGGCCGGGACTGCCCCCATCACAGCCAGAACAATCACCAACCCCATAAGAACTACTCGCATTACCCACTTCCCATCGAGTGGCTACACTTCGCCTAATTTCACAGAACCAGCCGGGTGAGGATTAGTCCGCGAGGAAGTGCGCCGTTTTCTTGCCGCCTTCTTCCGTGTAATACACCGTCACCTTCGTGCCTTTTGCTATGCCCTTGCCCGTCGCCTTGCCGGCATCTTTCACTGCGTCGTCGGTCATCTCGAAGGTTTTTTCCGTGCCATCGGCACTTTTCACCACCAGGGTCTTGGTATCCTTATCAAATTTCTCAACCGTGCCTTTGGTGTCCTTGAAGCCGTCTTTGCTGACTTTGCCCACTTCCACCGCACTTTCGTCGACACCCTTTCCTGTGGTCCGCGCGACAACCTCTGTTCCTTGCTTCAAACCATCAAAGCCATCCTTGGTTCCCTTTACGGTGTCGTCGCCGGCGATTTTTATGGTGTGTTCGGTTCCGTCGGCGCTCTTGACCACAATCGTCTTCGTGGTTTTATCCACCTTCTTGATGGTTCCGTGAATAATGCTGACCAGATCCTGGGCGGCACAAAGACCCACTCCCAGAATGATGCACACTGCAAATTGCGCAAGCTTTTTCATGGTGAATTCCTCTCCTGATTTATTGGACCAACAAAAGCCAAATTCCGGAAGTGAGGCTGCCGACCTGGCGCAGCCTCGAGCTCCTAGAAAGAACACTCCAGAACTGGTGCCGTGTCACCCACTCGCGGGATGGTGCCCGTCGGGTAGGAGTAAGACCTGAAACCGGCGACCCGCGATCTGTCGTTGTCGAATTCTTCAGGGTCCACGGCACACGCCTCGCAAGTGTCGAGAATAGGGGATATTGGCACCGCAATCGCGGGGAGGCAATTGTTAAAAGTGACATGCTCGCGCCAGGCGATTGGGGGTGATTTCGCCTTCATTTCTTCTCCAAGGAGAAGTAAAGATTCAGCGCCAGACCAGCGGAATTCACCTGCTGGTTGGGGGACTTACCGGTGTTGTTGTCGTGCTCATAATAGGTGTTGAACTCAACGTGTTTCCCAACGGGCCACAAAAAACCTGCGTAGAGAGACGTGGTGCTCCACTTGCTGTATTGGCTCTCATAAAAAGGCTCGGCGGCGATGTAGGGTATGAAATGATAGCTACCGACAACGACGGTGCGATCCAGGGTAAATTTGTTTCGATAACGCCATGAGAAAACGCCGTCTTTCCAATCGAGTTCAAAGCGGTTCCGGTCCGAGGCGAAAAAGCCTGCTTGCAGTGGAAAATTAAAGGTCGCGGCTTCAATTAAACGATTCTCTTCTGGGGCACCCGGTGCGGTGATATAGCGGTAGCCAGTTTCCAGAACCAGGAGCCTCGACTTCGAATCATCCAGGTCAAAAGTATTGACGTTTTTCAACCGAAGCAGCGGCTTCAAATAGAGCTGAAGGCTCGGCCCTACCAGGAATTGCGTCGGATCACCGCCGTCCCGGTCATCCTTGAGCTGCAGATAGGTCCGGAAGGTGTGATTCAGGGTCAGGTGGGCGTCAACTTCCGGAAGAAATTCCGTCTCTTGCGCTCGTGCCGGCAGGCTAGCGAAACACACCAGGAATGCCCATGCCAAAAGTGCTTTACCGATCCCGGCCATTATTCACCGCACCAAATTGAGCGATCAGACCACAAGCGCGACGAACGGTCCGTGCGGCGTCTTTGGGCCTGCGTGCCGTCCATCGAAGGGTTCAGGTCTGGCTCACTTGAAGTTGTAGGTAGCGCCCACAATCAGGCCGGGCATGTTCACGTCATCCACAAATTGTCTTGGACCGTTCGGGCGATAATTGAGGCTGAGATACCGATAACCAGCCATTAAGACCCACTTGCGGCTAATGTTATAGCCCATGCCGCCACCGACTTGGTAATCCGATCGCGCCGAGCCTCCGCCCGCGTCGCCACCGACCACGATGAAAGCCTTTGGGGATAACGCCAGGATGATTCGTCCACCGGCTACGGCATCGACCCAGTTCGCCGAATCGGAAACACTGGCGACCTTGTTGCCGCCAACCACGCCGGTGAGTTCATTGTTCATGTGCCAGTATCGCAATCCGAATAGCGCATCCACTTTAACTTTCTTTCCATCCGCGATTCGGTAGCCGATCTTCGGTGTAAAAATGGTTTCTTTCAGCGTCGTTTTAACCGAGTCATAATCATCGGTTTGGGGCAAACCCTTTTCATCCGACAGCTTCATCCAGATGAAATCGACGGGAATGATCACGCGGTTATACCGCGCTTCAAAACTGCCCATGGCGCCGAAGTTCAGATAGTTGGCGATATCGCCGAAACTCGCATGCACGCTGGATTCGTGGCCATCAACACCAACGGTGCCGTGCATTCCGGAGAACCAGATATACGGAGTAAATGCGAAATGCCATCCGGCATCGGAGTCCGCTTCTTTTGCTTGCGGTGAAGACATGCTCGCCGTCTGATTGGTTTGGGCATTCGTATGTACCGGCAAAATCATCGCCCCGAAAATCAGGGCTATTGCCACTGCGGTCATTTTCTTGCTGAACCAGCTCATCGAAAAATCCTTCCTTGATCCAAGAGATTTGTTTCTGGCGCTGCCGCAGGCGGGGCGGCTATTCCTTAAAAACGAGAGGGGGCCCGCTTGTGCGCTTCCCCTGTAGATCCACATTCACTTCGACGCGGTCGGCGATCTTGATGAACGGAATGCCGCTGTTCATCCCAAACTCCTTGCGATCGAAGGCCATCGTTCCTTTGATGTTGCCGGCACCCGTTCCTTTGCCTGTAGCCGTAAAAGAAAGGGTCTCCGGCTTGGAGACGCCGCGAATGGTAAATACTCCGGGAATATCAAAGGTGTTTGGGCCGGTCTGCGTTATTTTATTGGAGTGAAACGTGATGTACGGATCGTCTTTCGCGTCGAAGAAATCCTTACTCTTCAACTTGTCGTCTTTCATCCCGCTTCCGGTATTCACGCTGTCGGCGTGAATTTTGATGTCCAGGACGCCAGTGGTTACGTCCGTCGAAGGAAACGTCAGAGTGGCTTCCCATTTGTCGAACTTGCCTTCAATGGCGACCGACGCCTTCACCGAGAACTGCACAGTGCTTCCTGCTTGCGAAATCTCAAAAACCGGAACTTGTGCCTGGGCAACGGATGCCAATAGAGCCGAAGCGCATAGAGCGAGAAGAATAGAACGCATAAACTGCCTCCTGACCGCGAATACCAGGAACGCTTTGTGACACCAAGGGTTCCACTTCAACCGATTGATGGCTATTGGTAAAAATGACAGCTAGAGCGATACCTGGGGGTGGTGGGAGGCCCTTGCGGGCCGCCCACCAGGGGGGTGGAACAACTTAATTGCTGGGGCCCTTGGATGCGGCTTCTGCTTCAGCCATGCGCTTGGCCATTTCCGCCTTCACGGCATCGAGATTGAAACTAGCACCTCGCTGCATTGGCGGGAATTCGATGAAGGTTTGCAGTTCCTTGCCCACGATCTGCTGGACAAAGACGAAGCGCCAGAACTGGTACTTGAACCAATCGAAGTACTGCTGTCCGCCGTCCTTGGTACCGTTATTCGGCCAGCCAGTGCGCTCGAAAGGATCGAGCCGCAGGTTGGTGATGTAAGGCACGTCAGGATGGGTCTTTTCACCCAACCAGCCCTGGGGCTGATCGATGAAACGGAATTTGTAATCGTCAATGCGCACCGCGCCAACCGTGCTTTCACCAAGATAGAAAATTTCATGGCGGGCAGACGGGCCTTTGCCGGTGATCGCGGCCATTTGGTTGTAGCCATCCAGATGGTTCTTGTAGGTCCGATCGCCGATCGTTTTGCCCTTGAGCAGTTCTTCGGTGATGTTCGGATTGCCAGCGGCAGCAGCGAACGTAGGCAGCCAGTCCATTCCAGAAAAGATTCCGTTCTGCACGGAATCGGCTGGCACGTGACCCGGCCAGCGCAGCAAGCAGGGCACGCGGAAGCCACCTTCGAGGACGGTTCCCTTGGATTGTGCAAACGGTGTCTGACCGCCATCGGGCCAGGTGAAGACTTCGGTGCCGTTGTCGGTGGTGAACACGACGATCGTGTTATCGTCCTCGCCGATGTCCTTGAGCTTTTGCATCACAAGACCGACATCGTCGTCCAACTGGGCCATGCCGGCTTCTTCTTCCGACCAGCCATTTTCGGAGTTGCGCAGCGCTTCATATTTCGGAGAAAGATGCGTGACGATGTGCATGCGGGTGGGGTTGAGCCAGACAAAGAACGGCTTGTTGTCACTCTTGGCTTTTTCAATGAACTTGAGGGAGAGATCGCGGATCTCATCGTCCACGGTTTCCATGCGCTTGGGATAGAGCGTGCCGGCATCTTCGATTTTTTGCTTGCCGACTGGACCCCAGCGCGGCATGTCCGTTTTGTCATCCGTGTTGGTGGCCCAACAATGCACCATATTTCGGGGGCCAACTACGTTCAACAGATTCTGCGGATAGTTGGGATGCGCGGGATCTTCCATGGCATCCAGGTGATACAAATAGCCGAAGAATTCATCGAAGCCATGAACGCAGGGGAGAAATTCATTTTTATCGCCAAGGTGGTTCTTGCCGAACTGACCGGTGGCGTAACCCATCCCTTTCAAAACCGTCGCAATCGTCACAGCTTCGGCGGGGAGGCCCGTTGGCGCTCCGGCTTGGCCGACGGTTGTCATGCCAGTCCGAATCGGGAGTTCACCGGTGATGAAGTTCGCGCGACCCGCGGTGCAGCTCGCTTCCGCGTAATAGTCGGTGAACAACATGCCCTCTTTTGCGAGCTTGTCGAGGTTTGGAGTCTTGCCAGCCATCAAGCCGCGGTGGTAAGCACCGATGTTCCACATACCGATGTCGTCGCCCATTATCACCAGGATGTTGGGTTTCTTCTCTTGCGCCTTGGCTTGGGGCGGGTTGACCGCTCCAAACAGTGTCGCCACTGCAGCCAGGACTAGACATAACTTTCCAGACCAATTCATAGACTTCCTCCTCATTCGTTCTTCCTCAGGTAGAGATCGATGCGCCTGATTACCAGCTATGCGGGCACTCCGAGAAACGACGCATGGCAGATACTGAATTTGTTGGCAAGGATATGGAATTGGCAAAAGTGACAGTATGGAGTGGAACAGAGGCCGGCTGCTTCCTAGCGGCAACTTTTGAACTGAGGCAAACAGAGGGCTTATATGCCTTTCCATTAAGAGACAGCGCGCCTGCTCAGTGCATGGCTTTCAGCAGGTCGCGCAAAACCACCGCCAAGGGGATTTGCGCAAGGACCATGGGCAGGGCCGGAATCACAACGGCTGCCGCCAGCGTGTATAGCGCTCCCTTATCAGCGGGGAATGCATTCATTTGCTCAATCTTCTCGTATGCCTGGCCAAAATTAGCCAGAGTGGTGATCTCCAGAGCCGATAGAAATTCGGATTCGTGGCCTGCGCGGTGGAGAATCCATTTTTCGTGGAAATCCGCGCTGTGCAGCTGGCCGAGAATTTCATATTCCAATATCCCCTTGCGACGCACCGCCGCCAGGCGAGGCACAAAAAACGCCAGTGGACCGAGAGCGAACAGCGCGATCAGAACCACCAGCGCGATTCCGGGCAGTTTGAAATCCATCAGGCGGGCCCCGTGGTGCAGGATATCGTTGCGCCAAGTAGCCGCTACCACGGCCGTTGCGCTGAATGCGATCGGTGCGAAGGCGGCCGAGGTGAATCCAAGAAAACCCAATCCGGCATGTTCGTCCGGATGCGTGGGGACCAGTTTCAAATTGCGCCTCGATAAATGGAAGGCAAAATAGGTCCAAAGCAGCCATTTCCAAAGCGCAAGTCCGATCAGAAACTGAAAAATGGAGGTGCTCACCAGGATCGCATACCATCCCGCCGCCGTTAGGTGAAGTTCGGAACCGGTTGCGCGCGCGAGCCATGGGGTTGCATCCAGCAACCCTCGGTACGCTGTTACAGTGTGGACGATCAAGAGAATAAGTACCGCTAGCTCGGGGATGAGCGAGTCTCGCGCACGAATCAATCTGGAAACTACGTGATCCACCTCGGCAAGTTCCGCAGTATCCAGAAGTTCCGCGCGGCGAATATGCTGCATCACAACCCTAAAGCGCGCGTCCATCAAGAGTTCGCCAATCAGCATGGCCGGAACAGCGATGAGAAATCGGGAATTCACGCGATAATCCCGCAGCAGGGACATCAGGCCCTGGTGATTCAAGAGGGCAGTGAGTACAACCAGCGGCAGCCAGCCAATAGCGATGAAGAATGTAATCCGGCGGCCGAGGTTCCAGTGATCCGGTTGCAGCAGCCCTACGGCTTGCTGGAGCCGGATAAACGGGCCTCCACGGACGAGGGACTCTTCCGCGGCGGAGAACACTGAGCGAGAATCATCTTTGCCGTTCATGGACGAATTTCTTCTCGGGCGAGCTCAGCCCATCAGCCGAGGTGGCCGGACGGGAACCGGGAAGCGAACTCACGGCCTTCCAGCGCTTCGTTCAGCGCCGGAATCAAATCAGTTTCCATGAGCACCTTCACCACATAGCCCAGTCCGCCTGCGGCCTGGCAGGTGGCAAGAATATCGGCGTCTTCGTGGACGGTAAGAAAAACGATCCTTGCTTTCGAGCCACGTTTCCGAAGCTCGCGGGCAACCTCGATTCCGCTCATGCCCGGCATGGAAATATCCAGGACCGCCACATCGGGGTTCCACCGCCAAAATGGTTTCAAGCGCACTGGTTCCGTCCGAGGCCAAGCCCACGATCTCGAACGAATCGGCCAACAATTTAGTTACTGTGCCTAGCACGGGGGGGAGATCATCCGCGAGCACGACGCGCTTGCCGCTCATTCCATCTCGCTTCGGAACTATTTCTAAGTTCCAAGTACCTGGATCGAGATTTCCGCTAGCTCCGGCCTGAAAAAACATTTAGCGACAGAAATCCCATTTCTTCACGGTGCAGTCCTACCTCTACCAGCAGGCTGCGCGGGATTTGTCCGGTTGCCTATTGGTAGAAATTACAATGAAGGGGGGAAATCGAAGCGGCTAGAGAGAGATAATTCGATGCTTGATGGCGTATTGAATCAGATCCGCGTTGGTTTTCAGTTGTAAGAGTTCCATTACGGCATATTTATGCGCGGCGACCGTACGCTTCGTAATCTTCAGAAGCGAAGCCACTTCCTTCATGGAGCGGCCCTCCGCCAGGAGTTGGATTACCTCGCGCTGTCGTGGCGTAGGTTCCGGGGAATGATCCCGGGACCGCGGATCCCGCAAGGCGATGTTTGCCTGCCCCGCCGCGGCTCTCGGGGTGACATACGACCCGCCCTTTAACACTTTATCGATGGCATCTGTCAACTCAAAGACCGCAGCCTGTTTTAATAGGAAGGCGGAGGCCCCGGCGCGAAATGCTTCGGTTACCAGGTCAGGGTCTTCATTCATGGTCATGAAGATCAGCTTTACATTGGGCATGTTATGACGGATTTGACGCGCAGCCTCCAGTCCGTTTAGTTGCGGCATGGCCACATCCACGACGACCACTTCCGGACGCAACTTCGCAGTTGCTTCCACCAGGGCTCGCCCGTCGCGCACAGTGGCCACCACGTCAAAGCGCGGCTCCAATACTCCTTTGAGAGCGTCGGACAACATCTGATGGTCATCGGCCAATAAGACTCGCGTGCGCTTCAAAGTTTCACCTCCCGGCACTTGAGGCCATCGGAGAGTTGCGGAGAATGAGCGTACATGCATGCCTGCCCGAGGAATCAGCAAGCGCCCGGCAAACTCATGATATCTGCGAACTGAGCTGCGGGCGGAGCGACCCTCTGTAACGAGAATGGGGACCTAGAGAAGGTCCATGGGCGGTGGAGTCTCTGGAACGAGAACTTTCATCGAGTGGAGGAAGCCGGTTGGACTTCAACCACCTATAGCAGGAGGAAGCCTAACATTTCCCTAAGCCTATTGTCGACTATTCCTTAGGAGAGATAATTAGAACCTGTTAGTGGAAATCCCCAGCGGTTTGAGTCTTCCCGGATTCGGGTTTGGACATACCAGCCTTGCCTCACTTCTGACGAAGTGAGTGCCCCTAAATAGCGCGGACTGTTACTTTTGCCAATTCTTTCGGAGATCGCACCGCTGCATTCTTGCGGCAGCCTGATTTGCGAGTACGTGGGAATTGCTCGCTTAAATGGAGTACATCCGGCTCGGCGGCTTACATGCCACCAGCAAAGTGGAACAACTTGCGTAATTTCTGAGGCAGCACGTGAAGGTTAACCCGCTACACTCGAACAAAAGAATAACTCCGACAGTCGTCGGCGACGGCCGGAAGCGAGCACGAGGCAAGTTCGTGTTCCTTGTGCCTGCGTTGTTGGCCTTATTCTTTTTCGCAATTACTTCCTTCCATTTCCTCTCCTCTCCTGCTCTGGCTGGAACCAATCCGTCCGCGAGTGCTGGCGTTGCGTTTGGTCCAACGGTGCCAAACAAGCAGCCAGCACCACGGCCTGCCCCGAATGGAATGGTGTGGATTCCGGGCGGTGAATTCTCCATGGGCGCCCAGGATCCGCCAGAAATGAACATGGTTGGCATGCAGGCCACGACGGATTCTCGTCCCATTCATCGGGTTTATGTGGATGGCTTTTTCATGGACAAGACTGACGTGACCAACGCCCAATTCGCGGCGTTCGTCAAGGCTACCGGCTATATCACCATCGCGGAGAAGACTCCGTCCGCGGCGGACTTTCCCGGAGCGCCACCGGAAAATCTAGTGGCTGGCGGAGTGGTCTTTGCGCCGCCTGCTCATCAGGTGATGTTGAATGACCACTACCAGTGGTGGAGTTACGTCAAAGGCGCAAACTGGCGCCATCCCAGCGGGCCGGACAGTTCGATCAAGGGCAAAGAAAACTATCCAGTCGTTCAGGTTGCCTATGCGGACGCCGTAGCTTATGCAAATTGGGCTCACAAGAGACTTCCCACGGAAGCGGAGTGGGAATTTGCCGCCCGCGGCGGACTTGCCGGTAAGCCGTTCGTTTGGGGCGAAAAATTCAAACCGGACGGAAAGTACATGGCCAATACGTTTCAAGGCCATTTTCCTGATCATGACGCCGGCAGTGATGGCTACATCGGCGCTTCCCCCGTGGCCCATTACGCGCCGAACGGCTACGGGCTTTACGACATGGCCGGAGACGTCTGGCAGTGGACCTCCGACTGGTACCGTCCGGACTACTACGCGGAGCTCGCGCAACTCGGCGGCGTGGCTCGCAATCCGCAGGGCCCAGAACAGCCCTATGACCCCGCCGAACCCACGGAAAAAAAGAAAGTTCATCGCGGCGGATCGTATCTGTGCACGGATCAGTATTGTTCGCGGTACATGGTGGGCACTCGCGGCAAGGGTGAGGTTACGACCGGCACGAACCACTTGGGCTTTCGCTGTGTATCCAGTCCGGGAGCGAAGAAATGACCCGGAGTTCCCGTTACACCACGATTTTTCTTCTTTGCAACTTAGCGCTGGCCTCCGCTAGTATTTCCCCGGCGCAAGACGATTCGAGCGCAACGCAACCATCCAAAGCTGATCCACAGAAAGTAAACTCGAAAAGACAAGGGCGCTGGTGCTGACAGCGCCACGGAATCCTTGCAGAAAGCGACGCAAAATCCAGTCGCCAGCCTCATCAGCGTCCCGGTACAAAACAACAGCAACTTTGGCGTCAATCCCGGTTACCGGACGCAGGACGTTCTCAATATCCAGCCGGTCATTCCCATCGGCATTTCCAAGGATTGGAACCTGATCGTTCGCTGGATCACGCCGGTTATCTGGCAGCCGCTGCCGAACCAGCCGGGAACTCCGGAGACTGGCGTTTACGGCCTCGGAGACATGACACCTTCGTTTTTCCTTTCACCAAAAAAACCTGGGAAGCTGATCTGGGGAGTAGGTCCAGTTTTTCAATTGCCCACCGCCACCAGCGATTACCTGGGGCAGGGAAAATTGGGAATAGGGCCTACGGTTGTCGCGCTCCTGCAACCCGGCCATTGGACCCTGGGTGTGTTGGCCAACAACATTTGGTCCGTGGCCGGATCGGGCAGCCGTCCGGATGTGAATCAATTCCTGCTGCAGTATTTCATCAACTACAACTTAAAGAAGGGCTGGTTTCTCACCTGGCAGCCCACTTTGACGGCAAACTGGGAAGCCTCAAGCGGCAACCAGTGGACCGTGCCTTATGGCGGCGGCGTGGGGCGAATCATGAAGCTCGGGTTCCAGCCGGTGTCGCTCACCGCTCAGTTTTATGGCAACGCCGTGCATCCAGAGGGTACGCCATCCTGGAGCATGCGACTGCAAATTGCCTTCCTCTTCCCAAAGATGACCAAGGAGATGGAGCAGATGCTGTTGGAGAAAAAATTGAAAGAACTGCAACAGGAAGATCCGAAGAAGGATTGAACGAATTTCTTTTGGGCCCTCGTGGAGAAATTGGTGGACTTTAGCTGGTCAATTCAAATTAGTTGGTCATTTCAAAAAGGAGAAACGCAATGCGGAACGCAACTTGGAACATGGTGAGGAAATTAGGGATGGGGCTGGTGCTGGCGCTGCTGATTGGCGTCGCGGCGCAAGCGCAAGACGTGAGCACAAATTCTATGCCGGGCGTGAACTTCTCGAAATATCACACCTATAAATGGGTTCCGATTGAAGGCGCCCAATATCCGAACCAGATCATGGACGCGCAAATCAAGGCCTCCATTGACTCTCAATTGGCGGCGAAGGGCTTTACCAAAACTGATGCCGATAACGCCGATCTCGTAATTGGGTATCAGGTTTCTGTTCAGCACGAAACCCAGTGGAACGCCTATGGAACCGGCGGAATGCGCTGGGGCGGCGGTATGGCCTCGGCACAGCAATCCACAATCAGCATCGGCACGATGGTCGTCGACATGTACGACCCAACCACAAAGACGCTGGTTTGGACCGGGCGCGCCACGAAGACGATTGATCCGAATGCCAGCCAGGATAAAAAGCAAAAGAATCTGGACAAGGCCATGACCAAGCTGTTCAAGAAGTTCCCACCACAATAAAACTGAGTTTGTCAGTCGGCTGGGTGAATCGAGAGGAGACTTATGAGAATTGCAGCTGTACAGGTAGTTCGAGGTATGTTCTTGCCGCTGTTTGTACTTTCCGCAGCCGTGGTGTTCGCTCCCCCCGTTCGGGGACAAAACCAGGAACTGCAGGAACGCGTCGCGGAGATGAAGGAAGCTGCCGCGAAAAACAAACAGGCCATGGCGCAATATACCTGGGTCGAGCAGGTGACGATTAGTTTGAAAGGCGAACAGAAAAAACAGGAGCACTTTCAGGTTCGCCTCGGCCCCGATGGCAAGCCTCAAAAGACCTCCCTCGATCCTCCGCCAGAAAACACAGAGAGTGGCGGCCGCCTGAAACGCCACGTAGTGGAGAAGAAAAAGGAAGAGTATAAGGACTATGCCGATCAGATGAAGACTCTGGCACAGCAATATGTGCCGCCAGATAAGGAACTCATCCAGCAGGCCTACGCGCAGGGAAATATCACCCTCGGCGCAGTGGGCGGCGCCCCCGGCGAAATGCAACTGGTCATCCACAATTACATCAAACAGGGCGATTCCATGACCCTGGTCTTCGACAAAACACAGAAGGAACTTCTTCGGGTCCAAGTCGCTTCCTACATGGATGACCCCAAGGATGCGATGAACCTGACGGTTTCGTTCACTCGCGATCCCAGCGGGCTGAATCACGTCTCCAACATGGTGATCGACGGCGTCAGCAAGCAGCTGAACATCGCCATTCAAAACTCAAACTACCAGCACTTGTAAACCATCATGGTGTTCGGATTACGATGTGCAACCCTGGAGGCTCTGCGCGAATGCGCAGAGTCCATCCAGGCGTCAGAATCGTTGATCCACTGGCAATTCCCCCCTCACTGGCTTGGATCGCTACGGAGAAAGGAGAGGCCAACCGCGCCGCTTCGGAGAACTCTGGTCACATCCCAGCTTGTAGCGAGGGGGAAACGTCCAGTAGAGTCTGAGAATCGCGTGTCCCGGTCGCCCTTGCCGAGAATGCCGAGATCCAGGAGAACCAACCAATGTCACTCCGTGCCAGAGTCACATTCGCCTTTATTGTTTCAGGCATTCTGGAATTATGCGGCCCCAGCTCCAGCACGGCCAAAGTCTCGCGTCACGACACCGTCATTATGAAGAACGGAGACCGTCTTACTGGCGAAGTCAAACGGTTAGAGGCGGGTGTTCTCTATGTTGAGACGGATTATTTCTCCGGTTCGGTAGGATTGGACTGGCTCCAGGTCGAAAAAGTTGAGAGCACCGCCAAATTTCAGATTGTCCTCAGCAGCGGCAAGAGATTGACGGGCGCCATTTCCAAGGTTGAGACCGGTACCGCGCCCGGCCAAGACTTGATTGTCCGTGCGGACATCGGAGAAGTACGGTTGCCGGCCACGGATGTGGTGCAGATTCAATCGCAGAAGCAAAACTTCTGGCGGCAACTGAAGGGAAGCATTGACCTGGGATACAGCTACACCAGTGGCAACAATCAGTCCTCGTTCAGCTCCGATGCGAGCGCAAAATATGACACGCTGCACTGGGCGGCCGGAGGTTCGTACAACGGTTCTTTCAGCGGGCAATCTGGCGGCACTTCCAGCAATCTATTTGAAGTCCAGGCGTATGGGCAACGCTATTTGAACCGGAACTCTATCGTGCTGGGATTATCCGATTTCCTGCACAGCTCGCAACAAGATCTGAACCTGCGCACCACCCTGGGCGGCGGCTACGGGCGATATATCGTTCGCACCAATCAGAATGAGCTGCTATGGGTGGTCGGCGCCGATTATACGCAGGCAAGTTATCAATCCGGAGTCGCGCAACCGACCCAGCAAAATGCGGAACTGCTCTTGGGCGTTGCCTATCAGCTGTTTCATTTCGATCGTTACTCGTTCCAATCCCAGCTCCTGGTTTTCCCGGGTATCTCCGATTTTGGCCGCGTTCGGCTCACAACCAACGACACTTTCAGCATGAAGCTCTCCAACAATTTCCGTTGGAACATTTCCTTTTGGGACAATTTTGACAGCCGGCCTCCACTGAACGCGAAGAAGAACGCGCAGGGCCTGAGCACTGGCCTGGGCTGGACATTTTGAGAAAACCCGTGACAACGGACAACGAGCTAAAATTTAAGGAGAAACGATCTTGAGAAAGAAATCCGTTCTATTGGCAACTGTTCTGACCGCCTTCGCGCTGTTGACGTTCGCCGCGCCCAAGCTGGAATTCTCCTGGAAAAATGCGAACTACACCGGCGGCACCTTCAAAAATGTTCTGGTGCTGGCACTCAATGGTAAAGCCGTGAATCGCGCGGAGTTTGAAGATGAACTGGTCGCCGCAATTTCCCGGCCAGGCACGAAGGCTTACCCGAGTTATGAATTCATGCCTCGTCCCGACCTCACTCCCATCGATATGAACGATATGCGCGAACTGGTGAAAGAGCAGAATTTCGACACCATCGTGGTTGGTCGCCTGACCAAGAAAGATACAACCACTACCTATGTTCCTGGCCAGGTGTATACCCCCTTTCCCTACTACGGAACCTTCTACGGCTATTACGGCGCGTTGTCCCCTCTAATTTATTCTCCAGGGTACATGCAGACCGATAAGGAAGCGCAGGTGGAGGTCAACACCTATAACACCGCCAAACCCGACGGAGAGTTGGTTTGGACTGGGACAACAAACACGTTTGACGCGGGTTCGGTGAAAAAGGTGATCAGAGATCTCGTGAAGATTGTCACTAAAGGACTGGAGAAGGAAAATCTTATCGGGCCTGAATCAGGTCAATGATCCCGTTCGAATCGAGTCCTGCGAACCAGCATAGATTCTGATCAATACTCGGTTTTGTTTTCTTGCCGCTTCCAAAGCGCGAAAATTTCCAGAGACTCCTCACGGAGAAACTGTTCCATGGGCAGCCGGCGTTCGGCATGCGCTCGCTTCAACTCCTCATAGATAAACGCATCGTCAAATCCGACCGCTGCGGCATCGGCAGCGACGCAAGCATAAAAAACGCGCGCAGGGCGGGCCCAATAGATCGCGCCCAGGCACATCGGACATGGCTCGCACGTAGTGTATAGATCGCACCCGGAAAGCTGGAAAGCGCCAAGCTTGCGGCAGGCTTCGCGGATCGCCACCACTTCCGCGTGCGCGGTTGGATCGTTCGTCGCCGTGACGCGGTTGACGCCTTCCGCCACGACTTGCCCATCTCTCGCCACCAGTGCGGCGAACGGGCCGCCCCCGCCAGTGCGAACATTTTCCATCCCCAGGGCAATCGCGCGGCGCATTAATTTTTCGAACATTATTGGCACATCCCGTCTCAGGGTGCCTTCAGCCCACATAAATAGCAATATCATTGTGCCATTGCCGTAAATCCGTGAAACTCCCACTTGCTCCCGCCTGCATGCGGAGGCCGCGCTTGATGCCTGCATTCGCAGAATGGAGCGAATTTGGGCCAACTGGTGCGCTACAATTTCACAACATTCATGGATAATCGCCACATCGGGAAATCAGTTCCGCGCAAAGAGGGCCGTGAAAAGGTCACCGGAGAGGCGCGCTATGTGGACGACCTGTCGTTCCCGGGAATGATTCACGGTGTCACCGTGCGAAGCTCGGTGGCGCGCGGAAGAATCCGGGAGATTCAATTCGGTCCGGGAATTCCCTGGGAGGAATTTACGGTTGTCACCGCGAAGGATATCCCCGGCAAGAACTGCGTGGCGCTGCTGATTGAAGATCAGCCCTGCCTTGCCGACGAGTACATAAATCATCCCGAAGAAGCCATTGTTTTGCTGGCGCATCCGGACAAATATCTGCTCGAAGAAGCACGCCGCTCCGTGCGGATTGTCACCGAGCCGCTCCCCGCCGTCTTCACCATCGAAGATTCACTGGCAAAGAAGCAAGTGATTTGGGGCGAAGACAATCTGTTCAAAAGTTATCAGGTGGAAAAAGGAAACGTGGAGAGCGCATGGGCCAACGCCGATTTCATCGTGGACGGCGAATACGAAACCGGCGCGCAAGAGCAACTTTATATCGAGCCGCAAGGCATGATCGCGCAAGGCGGGCCCGCCAGCGGCGTGAGCGTGTGGGGCTCGCTCCAGTGTCCTTATTATGTCCACAAGGCGTTGGTGCGCCTTTTCGGGTTGCCCATGGAACAAGTCCGCGTAGTGCAGACGGAAACCGGCGGCGGCTTCGGCGGCAAGGAAGAATATCCTTCGATGATCGCCGGCCACGCGGCACTACTCGCCTGGAAATCCGGCAAGCCCGTGAAGATTATTTACGATCGCGCGGAAGACATGGCCGCGACCACGAAACGCCATCCCTCGCGCACGCGGCATCGCACCGGCGTTACGCGAGACGGCAAACTGCTCGCCATGGAGATCGATTTCACGCTGGACGGCGGCGCATACGAAACACTTTCTCCAGTGGTACTTTCGCGTGGCACGATACATGCCGCAGGTCCTTATCTCTGCCCCAACGTGCGCATTCGCAGCCGGGTGGTGGCCACCAATATGCCGCCGCACGGCGCATTCCGCGGCTTTGGTGCGCCGCAGAGCGTGTTTGCGCTGGAGCGCCACCTGGATCGCGTCGCGGCGGTTGTCGGCCTTTCACCCGCAGAATTGCGCCGCCGCAATTTTATCCACCAGGGCGAGACCCTCGCAGTCGGTCAGGTGGTTCATGAAAAGCTAGAAATGGAGAAGTTGCTGGATCGCGCGTTGCAATTGATTGGCTATCGACGAAAAATGCACACGGTTTGCTCGCGAGAATTTGCACGGCCCGATCAAACGAGGAATCGGTTTTGCGTCTTTCCTGCACGGCGCAGGGTTCACCGGATCGGGAGAGGAGTACCTCGCGTCGGAGGCTCTGTTGACCGTGACGCGCGAAGGAAAAGTGCAAGTGCTGGCGGGCAGCACAGAGATGGGCCAGGGAACCAATACCGTATTTTCGCAGATTGCCGCGGAAGCGCTTGGCCTGGACTGCGAACAGATTGAAGTCCTGCAGCCCGACACGGCCCTGGTTCCAAATAGCGGGCCGACCGTGGCTTCGCGTACCACCATGATTGTCGGAAAACTCGTGGAAACCGCGGCTCTTCAGATCAAACAGTCGCTGCTTACAAGCGGTCTGCTGAAACCCGGATTCAGTTCCACTGACTTCCGCGAAGCTTGCGCCAGTCTATCTCGATAAATTCGGCGCCCTGCAATCCCTGGTCAAGTATCAACATCCGCAGGATCTCCACTGGGACGATGGAAAATACCAGGGCGATGCCTACGGCGCGTATGCCTGGGCCGTTTACGCCGCAGAAGTTTCCGTGGACACGCGAACAGCGGAAGTCTGTGTGGAAGATTTCGTCGCGGTGCAGGAAGTGGGCAAGGTGATCAATCCAGTCCTTGCCGCGGGCCAGATTGAAGGCGGCGTGGCGCAGGGGATCGGTTTTGCGCTGTACGAAAATGTCGTCTGGCAGGAAGGGCGTATGGTGAACGGGCAGATGACCAACTACATTATGCCCACGGCGATGGACGTTCCCAAGATTTGCGTTCATTTCGAAGAAATTCCGTACGCCCGCGGTCCGGCGGGAGCGAAAGGTATCGGCGAATTGCCGCTGGATGGCACCGCGCCGGCGATCGCCAATGCCATTTCGCATGCCACAGGAGTGGACGTCCGGGAAATTCCCATAAATCCGGAAAAGCTGATGGCATTGCTGGAGAATGTGCATGCCTGAACTGTCGCGCAAGATTCGCGTCGAATGCGTGATCAACGGCAAGGCTGCTGCGCTTGAGGCCTATCCGATGACGCGTCTGCTCGATGCGCTGCGCGCGTTACCCGGACTGACCGGCACGAAAGAAGGCTGCGGCGAAGGCGAGTGTGGCGCATGCTCGATTGAAATGGATGGAGCGCTAGTCAACAGTTGCCTGGTTCCCGTGCTTCAAGCGGGTGGCAGCAAACATCCGGACGATCGAAGGGGTTGCTGATGCAGGCCGGCTCAGCGCAGTTCAACAGGCTTTTCTGGCTCACGGTGGAGCGCAATGCGGAATTTGTACTCCAGGAATGATTCTTGCCGCGACGAACTTGCTTGCGCGCAATTCGGAGCCGACGGAAGAAGAAATTCGTGAAGGACTTTCCGGGAATCTTTGCCGCTGTACCGGCTATACCAAGATTTTTGAATCCGTTTTCGCCGCCTGCAAATCTTTGAGGCCGACTCCATGAGGTCCTGCGTTCCTGAGTATCGGATGGAAGCCCCGAAGACTCTTGCCGAGGCTCTGAAGATTATGGCGAGTGTGCCCGGCGTTTGGACACCGTTCGCGGGCGGGACGGACTTGATGGTACTGCTGGAGGCGGGCAAATTGCAGCAGCGCAAATTCCTGAGCATCTGGAATCTGCCCGAGTTGCGCGGAATCGCTGTCACACCGCACCACGTGACACTGGGGGCTCTCACCACCTATTCCGAAGTCCGACGCCACGAAACGCTTGCGCGTGAGTTTCCCCTGCTGTGCCGCGCGGCGGCCGAGACCGGCAGCATTGCCACGCAGAACCGCGGCACGCTCGGTGGCAATATTGCCAATGCTTCCCCCGCGGCGGATTCGCCGCCGGCTTTGCTGGTTTATGATGCGGAACTCGAGTTGGTATCCGCGAGCGGAAATCGCCGCCTGGCGTTTCACGGCTTCTGGCAAGGCTACAAACAACTGGCAATTCGCCAGGACGAGTTGATCGCCAGCATCCACTTGCCCCGTCTGAAAAGGGGTTGGACGCAGTTTTACCGCAAAGTGGGCACGCGGCGCGCGCAAGCCATCTCCAAAGTCTGCTTTGCGGGAGCGGCGCGCATGGAGAACGGCCGCATTGCGGACCTGCGAATTGCACTGGGCAGCGTTGCGCCGGTTGTATTGCGCGCCACAGAAACGGAAAACACTCTTCGCGGAGAAGCCCTCACGCCTGCGCTGATTCGCACCGCGCAGGAAATGCTGGCGAAGGAGATTGTTCCGATTGATGATATTCGCTCCACGGCACGTTACCGCCTTCGCGTGGCGCAAAATCTGCTGGCGGAATTTTGCGAATCGCTGGTGGCTTGAATTCCTATGGTGTCCAGTCCTCAACTTCCCGGCGCCCAAGCTGACAAACCAGACCGAATCGTGCGCGGCCGCCGCGTCATCACTCCGCAGGGCGAGCAGCCAGCTGCGATTTTTATTCGCGGTGGAGTGATTCAGCGCATTGCAGCATTCGATGAAATTCGCCCAGATTGCCCCATCTACGAAGCAGGCGACCACATCGTGATGCCCGGTCTGGTGGACACACACGTGCACATCAACGAGCCGGGGCGTGCGGAATGGGAAGGATTCGCAACCGCAACACGCGCCGCCGCTGCCGGGGGCGTCACCACACTGATCGAAATGCCGCTGAACAGCATTCCCGCCACAACCACCGTGGCCGCGTTTCAACAGAAGCTTGCTGCCGCTTCGGGGCAATTGTGGGTGGACACGGGCTTCTGGGGCGGCGTAGTTCCGGGGAACTCTGGAGACCTGCGTGCGCTTTGGGAAGCAGGATG
Organism: uncultured Acidobacteriota bacterium; assembly: GCA_963824925.1. GTDB lineage: Bacteria > Acidobacteriota > Terriglobia > Acidiferrales > UBA7541 > Acidiferrum. Next base: position 105,377 of record CAWGRE010000014.1, on the reverse strand, counting down.
CTTCGGGTTCAAATGCTTTTTAGTTGAGAGTGGCGTTGCGGAATTCGATTTTGTCACCGAAGCCGATCTTCAAGAAGCCTTACCGCATTTGGCAGAGATCGGCGCGCCGCTCCTTGTCCATGCGGAACTTCCCGGCCCGATCGAACTCGCCACAGCGCAACGCAGTCCAACCTCTTCGGGCAAACGCTACCAGACGTGGCTGGAGTCTCGACCGCGCGCCGCGGAGAACGAGGCGATTGCCTTGCTGCTGCAACTCGCTGTGGAACACAGCCTCCACATCCATATCGTCCACCTGTCTTCTGCGGAGTCGATCGCACAGATCCACCGCGCTCAACTCGCCAGTGTGGAAGTCACCGTTGAAACTTGTCCGCATTACCTGACCTTTGCTTCCGAGGACATTCCGGACGGAGCAACGCAGTTGAAATGTGCGCCACCTATTCGCGAGCGAGAGAATCGCGAACAGCTCTGGCAAGGTTTGCGCGAGGGAACGATCGGCATGATCGCCACGGATCACTCTCCTTGCCCGCCTGATATGAAACATCTTGAAAAAGGAGATTTCCTCGATGCGTGGGGTGGCATTGCTTCCGTGCAGCTGAGCCTCCCCGCAGTGTGGACCGAAGCTCGCCAACGTGGATTCCACTTCCCCGATCTCGCGCACTGGCTCTGTGAAGCCCCGGCGCGGCTCGCTGGAATTTCCGAAAAAAAAGGAAGCATCGCCGCCGGCTGCGACGCCGACCTGGTAATTTGGGATCCCGACGCCGATCTTTCGCGTGGAGTCGGAGCGACTGCAGCATCGCCACAAATTGACTCCCTATGCAGGGCGCGAGTTGATGGGTATAGTCGAGGCCACGCTCCTGCGCGGCGAAATAATTTATGAACGCGGCAGCTTTTCTTCCGCTCCCACAGGCCGCGTCCTTCTTCGAGGCGGTAAATGAACGACTTCGAACAGCTTGCCGATCTCGCAGCCGGACGCCTCGGCGGCCGCGTCCTCGAAGCCAATGACGATTTTTTCGCCCCGAAGGAAAATCTACTGAAAGAAGCGAAACCGGTCTTCATTGAAGGGAAATACACGCCGCGCGGAAAATGGATGGACGGCTGGGAAACCCGCCGGCGGCGAACTCCGGGCTACGACTGGTGTATCGTGCGGCTGGGTTTGCCGGGAAAGATTCACGGAATTGTCGTGGACACGAGTTTTTTTACCGGAAACTTTCCCGAACGTTTTTCGCTGGAAGGCTGCAATCTCGGCGAGCGGCATCCTTATAAGAATGAAAAAAAGCGATTGCATTCGGCGGAGACAGCCTGGTGGTCAATTTTTCCGGAAACCCAGCTCAAGGGTGATTCGCAAAATCCTTTCGCGGTGAAGCACGATAGCCGATTCACGCACCTGCGTTTGCGCATTTACCCGGACGGCGGCGTGGCGCGTTTGCGGGTGCATGGCGTGGCTGTGCCTGATCCGAAACGCATCGGCCACGGCGAAATCGACCTGGTGGCCGTGGAAAATGGAGGAAGCGCTCTGGCTTCGAGCGACCAGCACTACGGTGCGCCCCGCAACCTTCTTATGCCCTACCGCGCGAAAAACATGGGTGACGGCTGGGAAACCAAACGCAGGCGCGGCCCCGGCCACGATTGGGTGGTACTCAAACTCGGCGTGCGCGGCACAATTCAACGCTTGATTGTGGACACCGCGCATTTCAAGGGCAATTATCCGGATTCCTGCTCGTTGGAGGCGCTGGACTCGCCAGACGTAAAAGTGGACGCGGCCGCTGCACAATCGCTCGATTGGCAAGAAGTGCTGCCGCAAACGAAACTCAAAGCGAATCACCGCCACGTGTTCGCTCGGACTTTCCGAATTCCCAAGCGGCCACTCATGTCCGCTTTCGAATTTTTCCCGACGGCGGAGTCAGTCGGCTGCGCATCTTCGGACGAGCTGATCGTGTTCCGAACTCCGCGGAAACCTTGGAACGGCTGAATCGGCTGTCGCGCACACAATTCAGCAAACTATTGCTCGATTGTTGCGGCTCGCGAAACTGGGCTGCGCAGATGACGGACGGGCGTCCCTATCCCACTGAGGCCGCACTTTATGCGGATGCGGAACGCGTATGGTCCAGCCTTTCGCAAAAAGACTGGCTGGAGGCCTTTCACCGCCACCCGCCGATTGGCGGCAAGCGCGCCGGTGCCAAACAATCTTCCGCGGCCAGCAGATGGTCCGCAAAAGAACAATCCGCCGCGCAGAAAGAGTCTCCCGAGGTTCTCTCTGCGTTGTCCGCAGCAAATCGCGCTTACGCCGAGAAATTCGGCTTCGTGTTCTTGATTTGCGCGACCGGAAAAACCAGCGAGGAAATCTTGCAGTCCTTGCAGCAACGCATGTCGAACGACCTGGAAACGGAGATCCGCATCGCCGTGGAAGAACAAAGCAAGATCATGCGGCTGCGCCTGGAGAAATTACTTTCGTCATGAACAAAATCACCACCCACGTTTTGGACACCTCCCTGGGGCGCCCCGCCTCCAACATTTCCGTGATTCTGGAAGCACAGTCGTCTACCGGAGCGTGGGTGGAAACTGCCCGTGGCGTAACTGACAGTGATGGACGTCTGAAGAATCTTTCTGCTGAAGAACCGTTGCCCGCGGGTAACTATCGCCTGACATTCGATACCGGCCAGTATTTTGCACATCGGAAAATCGCAAGCTCTTTATCCGCAAGTAACGATCACCTTCGAAGTAAACGAAACAACGGGCACTATCACATTCCTTTGCTCCTCAGCCCGTTCGGCTATTCCACCTACCGCGGGAGTTGACTGATGAGCATCCAGCTTGGCGAGAACTGCTACGGCAAACAGCGCGTCCGCGTCATGCAGGTCACCCGCCACGCGGATCGCCACGACGTCAAGGAATTGACGATTGGCATTCGGCTAGAAGGCGAGTTCGAAACCGCGCACACCAAAGGCGATAACAGCAAGGTTCTGCCGACCGACACGATGAAAAACACCGTGTACGCCCTTGCCAGAAAGCATCGCATCGAAACGCCGGAACATTTCTGCCTGCTCCTGGCCGAACATTTCCTGGCCAATCATGCTCAGGTTTCCAGTGTGCGCGTCGAAGCCAGCGAAACGCTATGGACCCGGCTGCTCTGTGCCGGAAAACCTCATCGCCACACGTTCACGCGCTCCAGCGACGAAAAACGCACCGCACAGGTGGATGCCACGCGCAACGGGAAGACTGTTCAGGCCGGGATCGACGGCCTGGTCGTGTTGAAAACAACGGACTCAGCCTTTGAAGGTTTTTTGCGCGATTCGTTCACCACGCTGAAAGAAGATCGCGACCGCATCCTGGCGACAGTGATCCGCGCCACTTGGCTCTATCGTCCGGGGAATTCCGAATTTGAAAATATCTGGCACGGCGTTCGGCAAACCATGTTGGAAACATTCGCCGAACACGACAGCAAATCGCTGCAAGAAACGCTATACGCGATGGGAGAAGCCGCTCTGGCGAAATACGCAACCATTCGCGAGATTCACCTTTCGCTGCCCAACAAACATTACAATCTGGTGGATTTGTCGGCTTTCGGCATGGACAACCCGAAGGAAATCTTCCTGCCCACGGACGAGCCTCACGGCCTGATCGAGGCCACGATCCGCAACGACTGAGTAACGCGCCTACTTTTTTCGCCCGTCGAGAATTTTAACGAACGAAGCGCTCTGCAACTCTGCAGTCGTCAGGCTCGTCAGTTTTTGTGCTTCCCCCGCGCTGATTGCGCCGCAATTGATGGCGCGCAGGAAATAATTCAGTAATCCCTGGCCCGTAGCCGCATCATCGAAGACTTCCCCCACCAGCGTTGCCTGGGCCGCTTTCTCGATAAAATTGCGCAATCGTTCGGAGGCTGCATCCAAACTCTCCAGGAAAAAGGAGTAAACCGCGGCGTAGCGAGTTACAAGCTGCGCAGGGTGCAGGTCCCATCCCTGATAAAAACCATTCACCAGCGAATGGCGGATATGCTCGAAGTGCAGCTTCCATGCCTGGTGCACCGCGCGGCGATTCTCGGTGATTTCAACCGCCGAGAGGCTCGAAGGGCCGCCTTTCGCCGCGTAGATTGGCACCGGTAAAATATTTGTGGCGCCATCGGATAGCCAGATTCCCGTGCCCGCCAGCGCCACCTGCATCACCTCGCGCGCGAAATCGCATGCGTAATGCGTCATGTGCTGGTGCGCTGCAGTGATTCCGCGGCCGGCGGTGTAGTCGTAAGTGCCGAAATGCGCGGCGACGCAGCGCCCCTGCAGCGCGCTGGCAAGCGGAAGAAGATTCACCTCGCCGCGCTCATTAAAAATCGATTGCGGCGTTTCAATCATCAGCTCAACCCGTAGCGTATTCGGCGCCAATCGTAGCGCCGATTCCAGTCGGGCGCAGACCCCGGCAAGCGCCGCCGATTCTTCGGGAACCGTTACTTTGGGAAGCGTAATGAAAAAGTTTTGCGGAAGCTTAGCGCCGGTTTTCCCCAATAGCTCCGTCAGAAAAATGTCCAGGGTCCGAACGCTGCGGCCGCGCAACTCCTCATTGAAAGGCTTGATACGAAGCCCGATGAAAGGCGGCAGCGATACTCCTTCCATCCCCTTCGCAAGTTCCGCTGCAGCCTCCGCGGCATACCGGTCTTCCTCTTCATCCGGGCGGTTGCCGAACCCGTCCTCAAAGTCAATCCGGAAATCCTCCACCGCCTCGCGTTTCAATTTCTCCAAAACGCGCTGATAAACCGTGTAAGCGAACCATGCCGGAGCATTCTCTCTGCGAGCAGCGCCGGGATCTTTCTGGATGCGCTCTGCAAGTGCGGCGACCGAATCCTGTGCGAAATCGAAATTCTCCGCGCCGGGTAATTCGATCGCTTTCGCAAACGTCACGAAGTCCGGCGCGTATTCGTTGAGCGCTGAGATCGCCTTTTCGCCCAAGCGTTTTGCCGTGTCCGCGCGAAACAGGTGCGCGCCGCCATAGACGGTGTGGACGGGCTGACGGTCGCCGCGTGGCCCTGAATATATGGCGGCGAATGATTCATGTGCCTTCTGCAACGGCCCGAATAAACTTGCCAGCGAGTCCGCAGTTAGCGACCTTTTCACCTGAGTCTCCGATTCCCGATTTCCGGTGCATGCCTTCGCGCCGCTGTTCGGCCGCGCCGTTCGCGACTAACAGCATACCTTCGTTTTATCGCGTTCGAAATGCTCGGAATACCGACGAGTGGACTGGGGGGATTAGAAAAGGAAGTACCGCTGCGCCAGCGGCAGAACAGTCGCCGGCTCACATGTGATCACCTTACCATCCACGCGCACTTCGTAAGTTTCCGGATCCACCTCAATATTTGGCGTCGCGCTGTTATGCCGCATATCTTTTTTCCCGATGCGCCGGCAGTTCGACACTGGCCGGACAATTTTCTTCAGCCCCAATTTCGCAGGCAATCCCGCACTAATCGCCGCGTTGGACACAAACGTGATCGCCGTCCGCGCTGTCGCCGCGCCAAAACTTCCAAACATCGGGCGGTACAAAACCGGCTGCGGAGTCGGAATCGAAGCGTTCGGATCGCCCATGGCGCTCCACGCGATGAATCCCCCCTTCACCACCATCTCGGGTTTGGCCCCAAAAAATGCAGGTTTCCACAGCACCAAATCAGCAAGCTTGCCGGGTTCGATCGAACCAATTTCCGTAGCCATGCCATGCGTAATCGCCGGGTTGATCGTGTACTTCGCCACATAACGCTTCACGCGATAATTGTCGTTGCGCGGCGAATCTTCCGGCAGCGGTCCGCGCTGCACTTTCATCTTGTGCGCGGTCTGCCAGGTTCGCAGCACCACCTCGCCGACGCGGCCCATGGCCTGCGAATCGCTGGAAATCATGCTAATTACGCCCAGATCGTGAAGAATATCCTCCGCGGCGATGGTCTCCGGCCGGATGCGGCTCTCCGCGAACGCGACGTCTTCCGGCACCTGCGGATTCAGATGGTGGCACACCATCAGCATGTCCAGATGCTCCGCGATGGTATTGACGGTGAACGGCCGCGTGGGGTTGGTGGACGACGGCAAAATATTTGGGAACGACGCGATGCGGATAATGTCCGGCGCGTGCCCTCCGCCGGCGCCTTCCGTGTGATAGGTGTGAATCGCGCGGCCATCAATCGCTGCAATCGTGGCTTCCAGAAAGCCTGCTTCGTTGATCGTGTCGGTGTGAATGGCCACCTGCACATCGAAATCGTCGGCAACTTTCAGACAAGCATCGATTGCGGCGGGCGTTGTTCCCCAATCCTCGTGGAGCTTCAAGCCGCATGCGCCCGCCTCGATCTGTTCCGCAAGCGGCGGCATGGTGGCGGCGTTCCCTTTCCCGAGAAAACCGAAATTCATCGGCCAGGCTTCGGCGGCTTCCAGCATGCGGGCCAGATTCCAAGCGCCGGGGGTACACGTCGTAGCGGCAGTGCCGGTCGCGGGCCCGGTGCCACCACCGATCATGGTAGTGATCCCGTTTGATAAAGCGGCGTAGACCTGCTGCGGCGAAATAAAATGGATGTGGCTGTCCACGCCGCCAGGAGTCACGATCAGATGTTCGCCGGCAATCACTTCCGTCGCGGCGCCGACGACGAGTTCCGCGTCAACTCCCTCCATCGTGTCGGGATTTCCCGCCTTGCCGACTTTCACAATCCGCCCATTCTTGATTCCGATATCTCCCTTTACGATTCCCCAATGATCCAGAATCATGGCGTTGGTAATCACCAGGTCCAGCGCGCCATTTTCGCTTTCGCGCATGGCGGTGCTGCTTTGTCCCATGCCATCTCGAATCACTTTTCCGCCGCCAAACGTAATTTCGTCTCCGTAACGGGTGAAGTCTTTTTCAATCTCAATGATCAGTTCCGTGTCCGCCAAACGGATGCGGTCACCCGTCGTGGGTCCATACAAATCGGCGTAAGTGCGGCGGGGAATCTGCAGGCTCATCGCTTCAATCCTTCCTCAGGCCCGACCAATCCCTATCTTCCGCAGTCGCTCGATCGCGCGGGAGTGAGTCTTGGCGTCATCCAGTTCACCGGCAACCAAGCCGCTGAACCCGTGAACGATTCGGCTGCCGACAAAATCCGTCAACTCCACCTCTTTTTCTTCGCCGGGCTCAAAGCGCACCGCCGTTCCAGACGCGATGTTCAGTCGCATTCCATATGCCGAGGCGCGATCGAAAGACAGCGAAGCGTTTGTTTCGAAAAAATGGAAGTGGCTGCCCACCTGGATCGGCCGATCGCCCGTGTTCTTCACAACCACGCGCTGCGTTTTTCGATTCGCATTTGCCTGGATCGGCCCCGCATCGGAATCCAGCAAGTATTCACCTGGCTTCATCGCCGCACCTCGAAGAAAAATTATCGAATGGGGTCATGGATGGTAACGAGTTTTGTTCCATCCGGAAAAGTGGCCTCTACCTGCACTTCGTGAATCATTTCTGGGATTCCATCCATCACTTGATCCCTTGTCAGAATTCTTGCGCCGAAGCTCATAATTTCGGCCACACTCTTGCCGTCGCGGGCAGCTTCAAATACTTCCGCGGTGAGAATGGCCATCGCCTCCACATAATTGAGCTTCAACCCGCGCGCCTGCCGCCGCCGCGCAAGATCCGCAGCCACCACAATCAGCAGTTTTTCCTGCTCCTGAGGATTCAAATGCACGGTAGCCTCCGGCCTACTTTACTTTGCGTGGTGGAATTGCATCCTGCATCATATAAATGCCGCTTCGCGCCCTTCCAAAGCGCTTGCAAGCCCGGCAAAATCTCGCGGCCATTGCGCGCCAAGCAACGAATAATTAAACCGTGGGCGACAAGCCTGCTTACTCCCCAGAGAATCTCGTCCGGCCTTCGTCAGATCATGCGTCAGTTCGCGTATGCGTTCTTCGCGCAGCTCCGCCATGTGCCTCCGTCGCGTCCCACGCAGCAGATATAAAAGGTAGCGATATAGCGATAAGGCCCCAGCCGGGCAAGCGAAGAAATTTCCCGACTCCCGGGCCGCAAGGAAAGGTTTTCCGCCGCAAGAATTCTGCCAGGCGCGGTGATGCGGGTCTTTCACCTCTAACTCGTCAAACTCAAATATCTCGCCGCCCGCTTCCCGCCCAGGAGCCAGAATTTCCCACCAGAACAATCCCGCACCCGCAGCCAGTTGGATGGACGTGTGCTGCCGATAACGCGCACCAGCAAATGGAATCGTGGTATCAGGCAGGTATTCGAGCAATGCGCCTTGGCCAACTGTGATTTCGTTGCGCTGTGTCGTCGGAGCGAAACCGCTGCGATGGCGATAAATGCGCGTCGCCCCAGTGGTGGTCAATTGCACCTTCGCCCCGTCGCCAATAGCAATTTGCTGAGTAAGATGATCTCCTCCCAGCAAGCCGCCGGAAACGTTGTGCAGATGTGCCAGCACCGAACCGTCCGGCAAAGAAAAAGCGCGTACCACTTTCAGCGGTGGTTCCTGATAACTGTTCGCCAGTAAAGTCCGCCCACTTTCCGTATCCAGCGAAAAATCAAGCCGCAATCGTGCGCGAACGCGCCGCGTTTCAGGCGCCTCCGCCTCTACCACTCCAGGAATTTCATCGCTTCTTGCGGGCGTCGCCATCAATGGCCTTCCGCTAACTGACAAACAATCGTGTGGAGAGGGCCGGGTGCTCCATCGCGCCCCAATCGAGCAGCGGCATCGTGCAGCTTACCTTTCCAGCGAACTGCGCGCGCTGCGAACCGCGACTTCGGCCATCGCCGGTTTCAAGTCCCACAGTATGCGCATTGCCTGGCTTTGCCCAAGCGGCAGCAACCGCTGGCACGCGGAGACAAGGTTGGCAGTCATCTGGTGAAGGAATGCAAGCACGGAACGCTCTTCACCAAATCCAAGCGCAGCGCTCACCAGACCAAATGCAGCGGATTGATGAATCAGGCTCTCCGCCTCCACTGAAGACTCCCACGCTTGCTTTAGGCACGGTTGACTCTCCACGCCCATCACCGCGCGAAGAAAATTGCGTCCAAGCGTCGCGCTGGCGGCGCGGCTTTCACGGGCCGGCTTCAGCGCGCTCAACAAATCGTTGATCGTGTATCCATCGCGCTGAAAGAAAAATCGGCGAATTCCCAGCCGCAAGTTGAAACGCTTCCCGAAGCGCGATCGCCTCCAGCATGCCGGCTTCCTCCAAATACCCCTGCAAGAAATTCGGCAAATCGTTGACCTGTAAGATTTCCGCGGAGACCAGCGATTCCAACCCAAACGAGTGAGCCAGTGAGCCGATGGGTAACGCGCTATCGGCAAGATGAAGCATCTGCAGATGAGCAAGGTCTTCCGTCAGAAGAGCGGAACTGCGCGAAGTCCGGTTTCACGCAGCGCTGCCTTTCGCATGTTGTTCATCGCCGTGATCATGACCGTGGGAATGATCGTGAATCCCTGCCCGTGATCGTGGCTGTGCGGTCTGCCGGAATACGGTAGATGCGCATCGATCAACTGGCGCCATCCGGCGGTTGGTTGCCGAATTTTTTCGTCCAGCCATGCCATTACTTGATCAAGTCCCACGTCCTCACGAAGATTGGTAAACAGGAATGGCCGTTCCCCGCGCATCTTGCGGGAGTCGCGCTTCCATCACTTCCAGCGAAGCGCCTACATAGGGCGCCAGATCGATTTTGTTAATCACCAACAAGTCCGAACGTATAATGCCCGGGCCGCCCTTGCGTGGAATCTTGTCTCCTTCGGCAACGTCAATCACATAGATCCACACGTCCACCAATTCCGGACTAAATGCCGCGGAGAGATTGTCTCCCCCGCTTTCGACGAAAATCAGTTCCAGCCCCGGCAGTGTGTCCTCAAGCTCCGCGATCGCCTGCAGATTCATCGAAGCGTCTTCGCGAATCGCCGCATGTGGGCAAGCGCCAGTTTCCACGCCCCTCACTCGTTCAGCGGGCAGTGTGCCCTGGCGAAGCAGAAATTCCGCGTCTTCCTTCGTGTAAATATCGTTGGTGACCACGGCAAGATTGCAGGCGGGATAGAGTTTCCTGCTCAAGCGATCAACCAGCGCCGTTTTGCCCGACCCAACCGGCCCAGCAATCCCCACGCGAAACGCCCTGGCGTGAACTTCTGGTTGCATCATGAAGGCCCCTCCGTTTCGATTTCCGTAAAACTGGAAACCAGCGCCGTTAAATCCGAATGGAGGGCCATTATATATAAGTGAGCCGCCAAAAGTGGTGCGAACTCAACGTGAGCACAGGGCACGCCGATGAAATTTTCAGGGGCCAATCATCGAAGAAATTCTTCCGCGAGAGGGAGCATGGATCTTCCGCTATTTCCGGAAAGCTGAAATCAAACTAAGGAATTCCCAGCCTTCAGGGTTTTCCCTTCGGCGAGCTCTGATGCGGTGGCTGACTCTGGTGCGGCTGCGGCTGGTTCGCACGGGACTGCTGGTGCTCGGACATCTGCACCTGTTGCTGGTAATGATGTTGCGCCATCTGCTCCGTCTGCTGCTGGTGTTGCTTCTCCAATCCCTGCGTCTGCTGCGCATTGGATTGTTGCGTGGCGTGCTGGTGCTCCTGCACTTGCTTCTGCTGCAACTGCTGCCGTTCCTGGTCCTGCTGCGTGTAAAGCTTTTGCTGCTCCTGCTGATATTTCTTGTCCTCGTTGGGATGGCCCGTGCTCGGACCGGTCAAGTGTGAATTGGGCGGCAGATCCTTGGGATGAACGGCGCTGCCGGGATAGCCGGTGGAATGCTCGGTGCGGGGAGGATTGTAATGCCCCGCTTCCGTCGCGTGCATCACACCCGGTTCCGTAAACGCTCCCGGCCGGGAAGTGGCAGCAATCGGTGGCCGACCATGATTCACGGAGGATCGCAAATCTCGGTCCTGCTGCGCGGCTTCCATGTGCTGTTCCTGTGATGTGACGGGAGGAATATGCCGGTCGTGAATGGCCGCCTCTTCCTCAGATGTGGGGCGCGCATCGATTCCGCCGTGTCCACCGTTGTAGCTGACGCGCGAATTTCCATAATGGTTGACGATGGTGGTGTTATAGACGTTGTGAACTTCGGTCACGTTGATGTTGTTGACCGACCGGTTGTAGTAAAAGTGCCCGCGATCCCAGCGCCCGCCTTCATACCCGTGTCCAAAATATCCATACCCGTAATTGATTCCGCCGTAGAAGCCTACACGCGGGCCCCAATAGCCGGGGTGAAACAGATATCCCCTGCCTCCCCAGCCCCACCACGCGGGTGTCCAGAAAAAGCCTGTCTCGGGAACCAGCACCCACGTGCCCGGCACCCAATAATAATCGTAGCCATCCCACGCCCAGTAACCCGGCGTCCAGATGTAGCCGTCGCTCGGGCAAATCGGCTGTGCGTAAACGGGCAGTGCGGGCGGACCAAACGAAACGGAGACGCCGACGCTCACTTGCGCATTCGATGGCGCCGAAAAGGCCAACATCCCGATGGCCACCAGCAGGAAAGGAATCGAAAACATTCTGCGCATTATCTCTCCTTTTGATCCTTCCATCTTGCCGCGCGACCTCGATTTTCGCGCGTTCGGTCGCTTGCGGTTTTCGGATATTCCCAAACGCGCCCGGTCTGTTGGCTGGATTGAATGCGCTTCCCATCGGACGAGGAAGCAAACGGAAGGGCCATAAGCGTAGAAGATAGGAAGCACATGGCTAAGGATCGCATTGCGATCCCTCGAGTAACTCTAGCATATCTTCCTTGAACAATTGCGCCCGTGCGGAATCAGTTATGGTCGTTTGGTTCTGAAACTCGCCGCGAAAAGAAATCGAATTCCTTTCGCCCGAGTGAAGTTTTGACATAAAGTACGTTTGGTTTTGGCAGCTGAAACTCTTCGAGAAAAATAGCAGGGTGAAATGAACTTTTCTCCAGCGACGCGCAGAACAGCGGCAGCATCTGGGTCGAGGAATTGCGAGTGACTCCTCCGGCAACGTCGGAAACGCCTGCCATCCCCCGCCGGCGCTGGGGTATCGCGCTCCTGCTGGGATTCGGCGTGCTGGTGAACTATTTCGATCGCGTGAATCTTTCTGTTTCCGAGCAGGCACTCCACGCCACTTTCGGAATTTCCGCCGTCACGTTCGGCTATCTGCTCAGCTCTTACAGTTGGACCTACGCCGCGCTGCAACTTCCTTCCGGGCTGCTCCTCGACCGCTTCGGTGTAAAGCTGATCGGCCGCATCAGCACGCTCCTCTGGAGCCTCGCTTCCTTTGCCGCCGCCATTTCCACGGGCCTCACCGCATTTTTCTCCGCGCGGCTCCTGTTGGGAGTCGGAGAAGCTCCAACATTCCCGGCGAATTCCAAAGCCATCGGCTATTGGTTCCCCACCAGCGAACGCAGCCTGGCCACGGCCATGTTCGACTCGGCAGCCAAGCTCTCCTCCGCCATCGGCGTTCCCGTGCTTGGCATCCTGCTGATTCGTTTCGGCTGGCGGTGGAGCTTCGCCGCCAGCGGCCTGATCAGCCTGCTCTTCTTTTTTCTCTTTTATTTATATTACCGGAATCCCAGCGAGGATAAGTCCCTCTCCCCGGTGGAGCGCGAATTTATTCGTGCGCACGGCGCGCAACCTGAAGACAGCTCTCGCGCGTCGAAGGGCGCTCCCTTTGGATACCTGTTGCGCCAGCGCAAGGTCTGGGGCTTGGTGCTGGGCTTTGCCTCATACAATTACACCTTCTATCTCCTGCTCACCTGGCTGCCCACCTATCTTTCTTCTCAACTCCACATCGACCTCTTTCACTCCGTGATGTACACCAGCTTCCCCTGGCTTTGCGCCACGGTCGCGGACCTCCTCATCGGCGGCTGGCTTGTGGACAAGCTGGTGCAGCTCGGCCGGGATTCCTCCCGCGTGCGCCAGACCGTATTAATCGGGGGAACCACGCTCGGACTTGGCATGTTAGGCGCCGCGTACGCGCACTCGGCCATGTCCGCGCTGATCTGGATCACCATCGCCATCAGCGGATTGTCCATGGCTTCGCCGGTGGGCTGGTCCGTGCCTTCACTGATCGCCCCGCGGGAAAGCGTGGGCACACTGGGAGGGATCTTAAATTTCGGCAATCAGCTTTCCGCAATCGCCGCGCCGATTATCACCGGTTACGTCTTCCAGATAACCCATTCGTTCTTCTGGGCATTCGGAGTGGCAGCGGCATTTCTTGCCGTCGGAGTGGCCGGCTACGTTTTTCTGCTGGGCCGCATTGAGACGATTCCCGAACCAGCATAATCCTGCTGCTCAATGTGCCGAGGTGTAGTGTTTCGAGTCCTGTGTCCGCGAATTAAAGACATCCATGCCACCGTCGGGCCACACAGTCAGCTTCAAATAATTCCCAGGGTCAGTGCCCTGCAGATTGGCAATCAATGGATCCGGCGAATTGTGTGCCGCTCCGCCTTCTTTCGAATAATGAAGCTGCCAGAAATCCTCCAGCTTCGGCGCGCTGTGAATAATGTCCCAGGAAGAGGGCGTACCGCCCTTGTTCTCGCCGTTGTCCATAATCGAAAGCCGCGGCGTGATCGCCGCCAGCAGCGCCGGGCTGTTGCTTTGCGACCAGCCATGATGCGAGACGATGTATACATCCACCGGCCCGAGCTTGTTCACCGGGCACACCAGGTCCAGTTCCTTGTCCCAGGTGAGATCGCCCATATCCAGAAGACGCACTTTGCCGAACGTAAACATGGTGCCCAACGAACGCGCATTTTCCGTCTGGTCCGCGGACCTCTTTTCGGTCGTCGCGCAGGCTGCATTCTCTCCGCCGCCGCCCGGCAAGGGCTTAGCCAAAACCTGCCCGTCAGAACTGACCACTTCTGCGTGGATGCCCTTCACAGGCAGTAAATCGCCCACCTTCGCATGAATGCGCTTCACTTTTTTTTCCGCCACCAGCTTCTGATAAGCCTCCCAGACTTGTTCTGTTTTTTCATCGCTCGGTTCGCGATTCGGCCCATGATCGATAAACGCCCCGATGGGAATCTTCGCCAACAGTTGCGGTGCCCCCCCGGTGTGATCCATGTGGTAGTGGGTCAACAACACATAGTCAATTCTCGAAAGGCCTGCCATCTTCGCCGCGGCCACAATTCGATCGGCATCCCGCCCATCGTTATCCGGCCAGCCAGTATCAATCAAAAGGGATTCTTTTTCCGGCGTCACAAACAGCGTCGCTTGGCCGCCCTCCACGTCAATGAAATAGACCACCAGCGGCTTCTTCGCGGGTTCCGCCGGGGAAGGAGCGGACAGAGTCAAAACCGCCAGCGCCGCAAGCACTGCGGTAACAGCGCTCCGAAAAAGCAATCCCGACCGGCCACGCGCATCTATTAAGGAAGAAAACATTCGCAGCATTATCTGTGCTCCCTTTCGGTGGACATCCATCGATCGCGCCATACGCAGACCCATACGCAGTCCAAGATTAAAGATAAGGTACCACCGTTGCCCCAAAGTGCGCTTTTTAGCCCCAGTACTACTTCGCTCCATCCCGCAACGCTTAAATTTCCACATTCTTCCCGATTACGTGCTACACTGTGTTTGCGCTTAATGCATCGGTTGTGTTGTGCGGTCCCTCTGGTTTAGACCTTCTGAGACTACCCGCCCTACGTTTCCTCCGTTCGTTCTTAGCGTAATTTAAATAAGCCTGGCAACTTGGATTGCCGCGCTCACGCGAATCTTTGTGTGTGTCGCCGCTCTCCGCCAGCAAGAAAGCAAAATGCAAAGTTTTTCAGAACTCACTCTATCTCCTTCTTTGAAGGAGCGACTTATCGCGGCGAAGTTTTCCACGCCTACCCCGGTGCAGGCTGCGGCTATCCCGCAAGCGCTCGAAGGTAAGGACGTTATCGCCACCGCGCAGACGGGCACGGGCAAAACGCTCGCGTTTCTCCTGCCAGTCATGGAAAAGCTGGCCAAATCGGCCACTCCCGGAGTTTCGGCCCTGGTTTTGGTGCCAACGCGGGAACTCGCCATGCAAGTCGTAACGCAATATAACGCTCTGCGTCCCAAGCAGTCGCAGCCGGCGGCCCTCGTGGTTGGCGGCCTGCCCGAAGGGCGCCAACTTGACGCCATTCGCAAAGGCGCGCGCCTCGTCGTAGCCACCCCTGGCCGGCTCGAGGATTATCTCGACCGCAGGCTGGTCGCTCTAAGTGGCGTGCAGACGCTCGTCCTTGACGAAGCGGATCGCATGCTCGATATGGGCTTTCTGCCCGCGATTCGCCGCATTGTCGGCATATTGCCCCGCGAGCGCCAGACGCTGTGTTTTTCCGCCACCATGGAAGGGGCTATGCTCCAACTGGTTCGCGACTACACCAAGAATCCCGTGCGCTTGTCATTCGGCTCAACCACCAAGCCTTCGGAAAATGTGCGCCTCCAGGCCTTTGAAGTTGCCGAAAACGGCAAGCCGGATATGCTCTTTAACCTGCTGCAGGAAGAAACCGGGCGCTGCCTGATTTTCTCCCGCACCAAGCGTGGCACCGAGCGCATCGCCAAGAGCCTGAATCGCCAGGGCGTCAACGCCGCAATGATTCATGGTGACCGTTCGCAATCGCAACGCACCGCAGCTTTGACCGGTTTCCAGCGCGGACAATACCGCGTGCTGGTGGCAACCGATGTTGCCTCACGCGGAATTCACGTGCAGGACATCGCCCACGTCATTAATTACGATCTGCCAGACGTCGCCGAAAACTTCATCCATCGCGTTGGCCGCACCGGCCGCGCGGGTGAACGCGGCGTCGCTTCCACGTTGTTCCTCCGCGAACAGCGCACGGAGCTTTTCCAGTTGGAACGCCAGCTCGGCATTCGCATCGAAAGAGTTTCCGCGAACGGGCGCCCTGCGCAGAAGACCGAACGCACTTCCGAACGCGCGCCGGTACACACGCAGCACGTTTCCGCAAACGCTGATTCCCGGATGGTTCGCCTGCCTGGAGAAATCCTGCAAGCCCAGATGGACGTCTAAACTCAGACTCTTCTTTTGTGGGTTGAAAAAGAGCGACCCCAGGCGCCTAATGCGCCTGGGGTTTTCGTTTGCATCCTGCGCCGTGATTGCCCAGTTCGCTGGCCTCTGTGGAACTAGGCGGTTTGCGACTTTCCTTTTTCCAGAGTTTCCAGTTCCGCGATCTTCCGCGTCAGCCAGCCTTTCAACGCGCTCTCTAATTCTTTTTCCGTTCCGGATTCATAGAAATGCGCCACGGAGTCGCCCTCTGGCGTAAGGGGAATGTGGCGGCAAGGGAATTTCAGTTTCTTCTGCTCCTCGGGCACAAGTTGCATCAGCACGCACTCCGCACAGGGCCGCCGCTCTTCCTTGGCCTCAAAATTCAGGCACGTTGGCGAATCTTCAAACACAAAGCTCGGCCGCCAGGGAAATCTCGGCCGGTCCCGATACCCGCCTTTTTCCACAAACGCCAGTTCAGCTTTCAACGTCTTCAAAAGATTGCGCGCGTCTTGCATATCAGCTACCTGCAGGACAGTCTCCCCCAATTGGCCTCGTATTCCCGTGTCTCGCCTCACTAAGAGATGTGATTAAAGTCACAGGATTTCGCAAACCACGGGTGTATCAACATCACTGGTGTAGGTGACGGTATGCTTCACGGTCCAAGAAGACCCGCAAACCGGTTCCAATTTCTGACCAATACGGACGGGGGCCTACTCCCGGAGGGTAGCCCTATGCGCACGCCTTACGGCCTCGAAATCATCGAAAATTGCCTCGTATGTCCACACCGCGAGGAACGCCTCTTTTGCAATTTGCCGGACGCCTCGGTAAAGGCCATGACGGCCATCACTTCCTCCGCTGCCTATCCCAAAGGTGCCACCCTGTTCGTGGAAGGACAACCCGCTCGCGGCGTCTTTATCCTCTGCAGCGGGCGCGTGAAGCTCTCCACATCCTCGGCAGATGGCAAAACCCTCATCCTTCGGATCGCGGAACCCGGCGAAGTGCTTGGCCTTCCTGCCACCGTCACCGGTACCTGCGTATGAACTCACCGCCGACATCATTGAGCCGGCACAAGCCAATTTTATCGGCCGCACGGAATTCCTGAATTTTCTGAAGGAACATGGCGAAGCCGCACTGCGCGTGGCGCAGCAGCTTGGTGAAACCTATCATTCGGCGATCGCCGAAATGCGCACCATCGGCCTTTCGCATTCCGCCAGTGAGAAGCTGGCGCGCTTCCTGCTGGAATGGACCTCGAACTCTCCCGAAGAAAAAGGTCAGATACGCATCAAGATGACCCTGACCCACGAAGAGATCGCTCAAATGATCGGCTCTTCCCGGGAAACAGTCACGCGCCTGCTGGCGGATTTCCGCCGGAAACAAATCCTTCAGATCGTCGGCTCTACTTTGATTCTTCGCAGCAAGGCGGATCTAGAAGCCATCGTCAACGGCTAGGGCGCCAGTTCAAACGGCCGGTCATATCCTGTCATTTCCAGATAGCCGACGCCCCGGACAGGTTTGCCTTCGCGTGTTCCGCGGATTGTGATCGCGCCTTCCCAATAATTGGGAGTTAGATTATCCCCGCCGGCCAATTCCTGGGATTTCAGGCGCGTCGTCGCTGTCAGCGATAGCCTCAGCTTCGAAATCTCCACCGTCCAGGCGACCGGATACGTTGCCGAGCTCGCGGGACTCCTCCACTGTTCCCCGCTGGGAATCAGCTGAAAATCGGTCGAAGTCAAGTGAAGGGATTTGCCCTCCGCGTCCACATAGGTTCCCGAAGAAAATGGATCGCTCGAGCCATCGCTGTGCCGAAACTGGTAGAGCATCAATTCGGTATTGTCTTCAAGTTGTATGCTGAGCCAGTTCCATCCGGTCTGGCCTGCTCCCAATTGATTGGTGAAAAATTCGTGGTCCATCCAGGATGTGCCGTTCACCGGGATCGACTTCCCATTTAGTTGAATCGTGCCGCTGGTCGCCAATCGAGTAAGCGAAATATAGTGCGAGGCCTGCCCCGCCCCGGCAGCTTTTTGACTGACGCCGTTTTCTCCGTGAATCACCGGCGGTTTTTCGGGGCGCAGGGAAAAAGAGACGGAAAATCGCTCATCCGTCGCAGTCAGCAGGATTTCCGATGGACCATTCCATCGAATCTGCCAGTTGCCGTTCCAGATGCGTTCCTGTTTTTCGTCCACTCCCGCAAGACCCGGGCCGGCGCGATTGGTGCGCTCCATGTGGCAAAACTTCCCGCCGTCCAGATCGCTGAGTGCGAGATGCGCCAGATATAAATCGCGAATGTCCCACGGCTCGGTTTTCTCGATGTCGCGATCCACGCCCTGGCGGAAAAACGTCAGCTCAAAACCAAATTGATGCCCATCAGCTGCCGCCAAATTCCCGGTCGTGTACCACCATTCCGTCTGATACTCCTCATGATTGAAGTGATCGCGAGGAAATTCATAGTGGTAGCCTGGCATTGCGGATTGATACTGCGCCCGCGCCGCCGGCAGCCAGGCAAACAGCAGCACGAAGAGCAGCCACCTACTCTTCATGAATCGCCCCCAGCGGATCCAGTCGCACCGCCACGCGCCCAGGATAGAGTCCGGAAACAACCGTCGCCGCATAAACAACGGTCAGCGCTCCCAGCAGTACCGTCACCGGCCAGTGAAAGCGAATCGTCCATCCAAAAGATTGCTTGTTAATTACGAACACCAGAATCAGCGAAAGAAAATATCCCAGCACGAACCCCGCCAGGTTTGCCAGCAGCCCCAACAGTCCCGCCTCCACCAGAATCATCTTTCGGATCTGGCCCGCCGAAGCCCCCAGAAATCGCAGCAATCCCAACTCGCGCCGCCGGTCAATCACCAGCGCGATCAGTGCCC
This sequence comes from uncultured Acidobacteriota bacterium, assembly GCA_963824925.1. GTDB lineage: Bacteria > Acidobacteriota > Terriglobia > Acidiferrales > UBA7541 > Acidiferrum. The sequence goes on along the minus strand of CAWGRE010000014.1, from coordinate 86,621 downwards.
CGGCGATGCCCATCACCGCCACCAGCACCGCCACCGCCTCCAGCGCGTACGTGATCGCAAAAGTGCGGTCAAAGATCCGCACTGCCTCAGCCCGTAAATCACGGTCCGAGAAAATCAGTACGCGATACCCCGCCGCCGTTTTCTGAATTTCCCGGCGAACGTCTTGCGCGTTCGCATTTGGCGCTACAAACACCGCCAGATTCGTGGGCGCGGGATCCGGCAGATAACTCAACAGGACATCGCGATCCATCAAAACGTAGCCGCGCTCACTCGCGTAGTCGTAACAAACCTCCACGATCTGGAAACTGACCTGTGTTTCTCCCAGCGGCAGGGTGATGACGTCCCCCCTCTTTACATGGTGCTTGTAGGCGAAGGGTTCGCTGACGATCACATTATTTTGCCCGCGGAGTTGCCCCAGCACTTCCGCGGTCGGCCTTCCGGAAATAAAGTCCGAATTGTGGTAAACCCGCTGCGCGCCTAAATCCACCGAAGCCAGCGTCGCCGGCATTCCCTCGAAGCTGATTTCATACGCGCGCAAGCGATCGACCGCCGCAACCCCGGGCAGAGCCGCGATTTTCGCCGTCAACTCCAGCGAAATCGTCGGATGGCGGTCCGCCCCAACATTGCCCGCGGGGCGCACATACAAATCCGCCGGCAACTCGTCGTTCATCCAGCTCAAAACAGTCTGCCGGAAACTTCCCACCATGATGCCCACGGAAACCATCATCGCCACGGCCGTCGCCAGCGCCGCCACCAGCACGGCCGTCCGCCGCAACGAACCCGCCAGGCTGCGCGCAGCCAGCAGCGCTTCCACGCCAAAAACTTTTCCCAGCACGCCGCCCGAAATCCGCATGACAAAGTTCACCAGCGCAGGCATGGAGAATGCCGCGGCCGCAATCAGCAAAATGGTCGCCAGATATCCGAAAATAGGTTTTCCGGCGACCGCCGGCATACGCCCCGCGAACGCTCCCAATAATGCGAGCGCTCCACCAATCGCAAGATCACGCCCTTTGTGTGCGCGCGCGTTATATTCGCGGCGCCCCTGAGCCATCGCGTCGGTTGGCGACACCTGCATCGCCTCTCGCGCCGGTCCAATCGCTGAAGCAACGGCCACTCCAACTCCAATCAGCAGCGCCAGTCCCACCGAACTGGCTGTCAACGCAATCGCCCCTGGCCGGCTGCTCACATACAACGATTCCACGGTCAGCGCGATCAATTTCACAGCGCCGCTGGCCATGATTCTTCCCATGGGCAATCCCAGCAACGCACCGGCCAGTCCAAGGCACGCGGCTTCGCCAAGGAAAGCGGCTAGAACATCCTGGCGGCTGGCGCCAACCGCGCGCACAACTCCGATTTCCGCGCGCCTCCGCACCACGGAAACCGAAATTGTGTTGTAGATCAGAAATGCTCCGACGATCAGCGCGATATAGCTCAGCAGCCGCAGGTTCCAGCGGAATGCCGCAAGCATCTTGCGATTTTCCTCCGTACCGGCGCCTTGCGGACGAATTTCCACGCCTGCGGGCAAAATGGACTTCAGCCGATTTTGCCATTCCTCGATATTTCCGTCCTCGGGAACCTTGACAAGAACGCGATCTACGCGCCCAAAACGATTCAGCGCGCGCTGTGCGCCGGCAATGTCCATCAGCACGGCGTTTTCCTCGGACAAAGCCTTGCGGCAACACGCGCGAACCACGCAATCCAAAACCCGATCGTTGATCAGCAAAGCCAAGTGCTCGCCGGGCTTTTTCCCCAGTCTCGTGCTCACCCATATACTCTCCGGATCTTCCAGCAAACGAACAGACTCCGCGACGCTTGGCCTGTGATTGGAGGGTTGCTGCGTAGAACCATTCTGCGCAATGTACCGGCTGCCTTCCGCGATCAGGTCCAGCCCGACGAGCGGAACCGTCTCCTGCGTTCGCGTGTCCACCGCAAAATCCTCGATACGCGGGGAAATCCGCAACGCATAAGGTTGCGCGCTTAAAGTAGCCAGCACGGATTCCGGCACACCGCCCGAAGCCACAATCTCCAGATCGTTATCTCCGGCCAGGCTTTCCATGGAAGAGTGAAACGATCCCGCCGCGGCGTTCCCCGCCAGATCCATCGCCAGCACCACTGCCACGCCCAGCGCCACGGCAAGCACCATCAGCGTCAGCCGGACCGGCTCGTGAAACAGTGGCCGCACCATCAACCGGTAAAAGAGTTTGAATCGCTGCATTTCAGCGCCGCGTGATTTCTTCGATCCGGCCGTCGCGCATCCGCACCAGCGTATCGCACACCGCCGCGGCCTCCAGGCTGTGGGTGGCCATGATCGTCGCGGTCTTTTGTTCCCGCGTCAGCCGCAGCAACAGTTCCAGGATCACACTGCCCGTCGCAGTGTCCAGATTCCCGGTCGGCTCGTCCGCCAGCAGAATCCGCGGAGAGTGCGCCAGCGCCCGCGCTATCGCCACCCTCTGCATCTGCCCACCGGAAAGCTGGTGCGGATACCGCGCGCCCAGCCCGTCGAGCTCCACCCAATGCAACCGCTCCAGCGCTGTTTCGCGCGCCCCAGAGCGGCCCGCCAGCAGCAGCGGAAGCTCCACATTTTCCTGCACCGTCAGCGTATGTAGCAGTTGAAAGGATTGAAAAACGAAGCCCACTTTCGTCCGGCGCACTTGTGTTTGCGCTGCATCATCCAAATTAGCGGTGGATTGCCCATCGATGTGCACCGTACCTTCGGTGGGAAAGTCCATCGCGCCTGCCAAGTGTAGCAGCGTGGATTTCCCGCAACCGCTGCGCCCTACCAGTGCGACGAACTCACCCTCGGCCACATCCAGTGTGACTTCGTCCAGTGCGCGCACGCTCTGGCCGTCCGTTGTGTATGCTTTGCTGACCGATTGCAGGGAAAGAATTGCCATGCGTCGAATCGCGCGGCGCTCCGCGGCTACTTCAGCTCGGCAAGCGCCTTTTCGATTGCGGAGTTGATTTCCTTCGAGTCTGGCTCAACCTTCGAATCGAATCGCGCAATCACCTTGCCGTCCGGCCCAATCAGGAATTTTGTAAAGTTCCAGCCGATTTCCCCGCCCGTCGCGGGATTCGCGACCTTGTCCGTCAGGAACGCGTAAAGCGGCGTGATGTCGCTGCCCTTCACCGAAACTTTCGCCATCATCGGGAACGTCACATGATATTTCGCCGTGCAGAAGGTCTTGATTTCTTCGTTCGAGCCCGGTTCCTGCCCGCCAAAATTATTCGCCGGCACGCCCACGATCACGAAGCCGCGATCTTTGTATTTTTCGTAAAGCGCTTCCAGGCCAGCATATTGCGGCGTAAATCCGCAGCGGCTGGCCACATTCACCAGCAGCACCACTTTCCCTTTGAAGGAAGAAAGCGGGGTTGGCTGCCCGTCAATCGAATTCAGCGTAAACTCAAACACAGTTTTATCGGCAGCCATCAGCGTTGTCCCCAGCAGTGCCAGCAGCACAAAGAATTTCTTCATCATTCAACTCCCCTAATCGCGGTCGCCAATTTCCAAAACATTCCCGGGCCACACTATCCATCAAGCCGGTTGGATGTGCCCGCACCATGATAGGTCACCTGCTCCGCGAAGCCCACTCCGTTCTCCTTCAGGTCGCGACCGCACTGTCGCAAAACAGAAAAAGGGGCCTCACTGCAGCGAAAAAACACTTAGGCTTTCTGCCGGCAGGTGCAATTTCACCGTTCTCCCACCCAACTCCACTTGCCCGTCGCCGAAGATTGCGAGCGCATTCGCGGCATCCTGCGCCCCCGTGCCCGTTAACGACAGGGAGAGATCCTGCGCCTTGCCGCCGGCATGAAACGCCACAAGCAGCCTCTCCTCGTCACTCTCCCGCAGAAAAATATAAGTAGTGTCGTCCGATGCCAAGCTCCACAGTTTTCCCCGGCGCAGCGCGGGATGCTGTGCCCGCAGCCTAAGCAAGCTTTGCACATATTCGAAAATCGCTTCCTGCTGCGGCGTGCGTCCTTCTTTTTTGAACCCGTTTTTCGGGTCATCCGGCCAGCCGCCGGGAAAATCGCGCCGGCTATCCGAATCGCTTCCATCGAACACGCCAAGTTCGTCCCCATAATATAGTTCAGGAATTCCACGCGCCGTCAGAAGCACGCCGCAGGCAAGTTTCAGATGCGCCGGCGTGCCTTCCGGCTGGCCCGCAATCCGCGTCTGATTCGGGTTGTCAAAAAAAGTCACCAGAAAATCCGGATGCGGATAGAGCGCGTCCTCCCGTAGAATGTTCGTCAATTTTCCAACCGGTTCGCGATTCAGCAGAATTGCCCGCAATGCAGAATTGAGCGGGTAGTCAAGAACCGAAGTCAATTGCGTGTCCACGCCATCCCAACCGGCCCGCCCGCCCTGATAAAACGATGTCACGGCCGGGTCAGAGTGCGCCACTTCGCCAATCGTCGAAAGCCGCGGATAGAGCTTCCGCAAATCTGCATGCCATTGCTCCAAAAAGCGCCGCGAAACGTAAGGGACCCCATCTACGCCAATGCCATCCAGCCCGGAAGTCTCCGCCCACCAAACAATGTATTCCACCAGGTATTGCAGCACCATGGGATTTTCAGTGTTGAGGTCCGGCAGCACTCCCCCCACCCAACCATCCGTTACATTTTTTCGGATCTGCGGAGACGTATGCGGATCCACCAATTCCTCAAACGCTTCGCTGCCTTCCGGCTCTTTCTCCGCCTGACCATAGAAAGAAGGCTTCAGCGGCGAAGCAGCCGTCAAATGATGTTCTGGCGAGCCGTGAAACCAGTCCGACATCGGCGGATGTTTCACCCACGGATTTGTCGGCCCAACGTGATTCGGGGCCGCGTCAAAAAAAATCTTCATGTGCTGCTTGTGAACCGCTTCCACCAGTTCCTGGTATTCCGCCAACGTTCCCAGATGTGGATCCACCGCGTACAAATCCGTTGCTCCCGCGGCATGACCGTCAGGGCCTGCGTCGCTTTTCACAATGGGAGTCAACCACAACGTGGTGACACCCAGATTCTTCAGGTAATCCAGATGCTGCTCAATTCCCCGCAAATCGCCGCCGTGATACGCGCTCGCCTTGCTTCGATCATGCGAGCCGGAAGACCCGGCCGGCTGATCATTGAGTGGATCACCATCCGCAAAACGGTCCGGCACTATCTCGTAGATCACGTCGTCCAGCGTCAATCCCTGGTTTCGACCAAGAGTTTGCGCCCGTGATGCCAGCGGCAATTCAAAATTGGTCTGGCCGTGCGCAGTGGTGATCCGGCAGATCGCCGTGCCGCTTCGCAGCCCGGCTCGAATTTCAGCCACACGAAAAGATAGTCTCCGTCGCCGGTCGATTGCGTGCGGCTAACCGTTACTTCCCGCAGATTGCAGCTGGCATGTGTTGCCTGCAGATTTTTTCCGGAAAGCAGCAGCAGCACATCTGGTGTCAGGCCCACCCACCAGTTGGGAGGTTCCACCTTGTTAACCACGGGCGCATCCGGATTTTTACTGTCTTGAGCGAGCAGCGGAATTACCGGCCACACTCCAGCCCACAGCAACAATCCACCAGCCCAGGAAAGGACCGTTCGGCCAGAAAGTTTCTTGTTCATCAAGAGTTCCGCCCAAATCCGCCGGGAATCCGCATGCGCAACATTATCGGTTGTCCCGAAACACCAGGTGCCCAAACGCCGCGGGCACATGAAAATTGGGTGCTGGGGTCATCGTCGGGCTCCACGCCGAATAAAACCGCGGCTCCTTTGCCCCTTCCACGCGATAGAAATTCACCCGCCAGGGCTTTGCTGGATCAACCGCAGTCGTCAGGCTGCGCATGGGTACGGCAAGCTCCGCGGTCCAAGTGTGCTGGTGTTCATCAATCGTTGCGCGCCTTCGCAATCCGCTGCGCATTTCTTTTTTTTCACCGTGGAAAATATTCAGATCGATCCAGAAACCATTGGGGCTGACTTCCAGCTCCTTATAAACCAGAGGGTCGCTATCGTCCGGTTGCAGAAACGCTTCCGCAACATCGCGCTCCCACAATTCATCCCGCCACCCATCCGGCCGCGCGTCCGAAAACACATTCAACCCTCGGTAATGGGCGCGAAAATTCAGGAACAGTGTCTCGTGGTTCCAAAGCAGCCGCACTTCGGTGCTTCGCTCCGGATCCGCCTGCAAACCTCTCCAATCCGCATCAAATCGGATCGCCGGCGTCTGCTCCCACACACCTTTCTCCGGGAAACCATCGGCGCTCACGTCATCTTTCAGAAAAAATGCAAAGGCGGTCGGCAACGGATTGGCTTTCGGATTCATGCGCGGGCTTCATCGCCCAGATAGTGTAGTTCAGCGCCACTCCAAAACTCATCCACAAACCCAGCAGCGCGGCGCCGGCTAGTCGGCCAGCAAACTCATTGCGCACGCGCCTTGAAAGCCTCCCGAGGATGCGCATGCCCACATGCTACCATCCGATTTGGCCCTGCTCTTCGCCTGTTTTCGGAAGGAGAAATCCCGTGGAAGTGCGCCGCAGTTCCGTAGCCGTTCGCAACGTTGAGGTTCGCACCGAACCGAAACGCCGCCAGCCCTCCGATTTTCAATACGTCCGCATGCAGACTGCCGACGGCGTCGCTCGCATGACCCTCAGCCGGCCCGAGCACAATCTTCTGAACGAGGAATTTCTCCGCGAAATCGCCGACGGCCTCACACATGTCGCCGAACGCCCGGACGTGAAGCTCGTCGTTCTCGACTCCGCCTGCAAAGTCTTCTGCGGCGGCATCGACGTCGGTGAATACACCTCCGAGCGTGTCTTCCAGATGCTCGATGCGTTTCACTCCGTCTTTCTGGGAATGATGGAGACCTCCAAGCCAGTCGTCTGCATCGTGAACGGTCCGGCAATCGGCGGAGGCGCGGAGCTCGCCGCGTTCGGCGATCTGGTCATCGCCACTCCCAAGGCGCGTTTTGCTCAGCCGGAAATCACCATCGGCGTGTTTCCGCCGCTTGCATCCACCATTCTTCCGTTTCTCGTCGGGCCGAAAGTTGCTCTCGAACTCGTTCTTCTCGGTGAACCGGTCACTGCCGAACGCGCGCTTGAACTCGGCATCGTGAATCGCCTCGTTCCAGAGGCCAAGCTCGCGGCCACCGTCAACGATCTCATCGCCCGCCTCAGTGGCCATTCTGGCCCGGTCCTCACCATGGCCAAAAAAGCCATCCTCGGCGGCATGGGTCTCTCCCTGCGCGACGGCCTCAAGAAATCCATGGATATCTTCCTCAACGAACTCTATCGCCTCGAAGACTCCCAGGAAGGCCTCCGCGCCCTAGTCGAAAAGCGCAAGCCCAACTGGAAGAACCGCTAAGTCCCTAATCTCCAGTCTCTCCAAAAACTAACTGGACGCTCATTCCATTCGGCGCGGCTGTACTTCAGGATCTCTCCGCGACGTGTAGGGGCGGCTTTATGCCGCCTTCTTGCTTTGTGTCGTGTGAAATATGCAAGTGCGCAGTTGGGGAAACCGCTTTGCCTCTTCGAGCGCAGCGATAGCCATTTCGCGCGACACGCCTGGAAATCCCATCAAGAATTCTTCGAGCGTCTCGCCGCCTTCTAGATAGTCAAACAGCACCTTTACAGGAACACGCGTCCCCCGAAAAACGAGGACCCCGCCAAGAACATCCGGATCGCTTGTAATCAAGCTCACGCGCTGATTTTGCCACGCCCGTCGCAAGAGCCAGAAAATCGCAGCACAAACCGCACCAACCCACAAATTCCTCAAATACCTGCGCTTCATTGACACCCCAACTCACGCGCCGTAAACTCAAAGTGACATTCAGCAGGCAAGGGAAGTGGGGAAGTGCCGTGCAATTCGGCCGCGGTCCCGCCACTGTAATCGGCTTCATCGCCGAGAGCCAGGCTACCCTCCCTCGCCGCCGTGGTTGGGCTTACTTCGCGAGAGAGTAAGCTGCCCGAACAATCCCGGCGTCTCGCCGGGTTTTTTATCCACAAAATTCTCGCTGCATCCACTTCAGGGGAGATTCGTGCACCCAAAATTGTCCCGCGCCGCAAGCCGCCTCGGCCTTCTGGCCCTGGCTTCGCTTGCCCTCGCCGTTTTTCCCCTAGGCGCGCAATCCTCCACGCCACTGCCAGCCCCACCCGAGCCCACGCACGAAGTGGTGGATGAATTTGGGCGCACCGTGCGCGTGCCATTGGTTCCCTCGCGCATCGTTTCCCTGGCCCCCAGCCTGACGGAAACGCTCTACGCCCTTGGCGTGCAGGATCGCCTCGTGGGCGACACGGATTATTGCGATTATCCCGCTGACGCGCAGAAAAAGAAAAAAGTTGGCGGCATCATCAATCCCAATCTCGAGGAAATCGCGGCCCTCCATCCCGATCTCGTGCTCGTCACCAAGGAAATCAACCGACTCGACACCGTCCGCGCCCTCGACACCCTCGGAATCCCCGTCTACGGCACCGATGCGCACACCCACACGGTAGACGACATTCTTGCCACCACCCAAAAGCTCGCCGACTTGCTGGCCGTCCCCGAAGCCGGCAAAACTCTCACCTCAGATCTTCGTGCTCGCCTCGCCGCGCTCCACACCAAGCTCAAAGCCATTCCGCCAACCCGCGTGCTCTTCGTCGTCTGGACAGAACCGCTCATCTCCATCGGCAGAGACACATTCATCGCCGATGCGCTGCGCCAGGCCGATGCCGCAAGCATCGTGGATTCCACACAAGACTGGCCGCAGATGAGCCTCGAAGAGGTTGTCCATCTGCAACCGGACTACCTGGTCTTCGCGGCTTCGCATTCAGAAGCCGCCGCGCGCGATTTTGATTCGCTCGCGGATCGCCCAGGCTGGCGCATCCTGGACGCCGTCCACAGTCGCCATTACGCGGTAATCAGTGACGCCGTGAATCGCCCCGCTCCGCGCATCGTCTCCGCCATCGAAGAGCTGGCCCGCCAGCTGCACCCAGCAGCGTTTTCAGCGCAGCCTGCGCCAGACGAACCTGCCGTCCCCGCTTCTCCAAAGCCGAGCGCCCCGCTCAACCCTCCATCAACGCACATAGCAGACGGCGTGCTAATCTCCGCACAGGAGATTGCATGCGCCCGCTGACACTCGCTCGCCTCTTTTTACGCTGCAGCATTCTTGCCGCCATTTTGTTTGCGGTTGTGGTTGTTGCGCTGAAGCTCGGCGCCGTCCAGGTCTCGCTCTACGGTCTGGGCAAAGATTTGATCAGCGTGCTCCTGCACCGCACCAGCACTTTTTCCAGCGACTACGGCATGATCGTGCTGGACATTCGCCTGCCGCGAATTCTTCTCGGCATCGTAGTCGGTGCGTCGCTCTCCGTCGCCGGCGCTAGTTTCCAGGCGCTCCTGCGCAATCCACTTGCGGATCCTTATGTGCTCGGCGTTTCTTCCGGTGCCGCTCTCGGCGCCATCGTTGCCCTCATCGCCGAAAGCCATCTGAATCTTTCTCCCGAAATCGCAGGACTCATCACCCCGATTGGCGCTTTCATCGGCGCGGCACTCACTATCGCCGCCGTCTTTTTTCTTGGCCGCCGCGACGGACAAATTGACAGCACCACGCTCCTCCTCGGCGGCGTCATCACCGCTTCTTTCCTCTCCGCCGTGATCATGTTCCTGATGACCACGCTTTCCGGCAACAATCTCCGCGGCACTGCTTTCTGGCTCATGGGCGATCTTTCTACACCGCAACCCCGCAGTCTGCTCTATTTACTCTGCCTGGGTTTCATCATTGCCGCGGGAGCTATCTACACCACCGCCTCCGACCTCAATCTTCTTCTGGCCGGCGAAAAAGAGGCCATGCACCTGGGCGTGGATGTGCCTCGTGTCCGCATCGTTGTCTATATTGCTGCTTCGATTCTCACCGGGCTTGCTGTTGCCGTCAGCGGCGTTATCGGTTACGTCGGCTTGCTGGTTCCCCATGTGATGCGTCTGATTTTCGGCTCCGACCACCGCATGCTGATTCCGGCCTCTGCACTCGGCGGCGCGATCGCGCTGGTCATCGCAGACACCCTCGCCCGCACTGTCGCTTCTCCCACCGAGCTATCCGTCGGCGCCATGACCGCCATGGCCGGCGCGCCGCTCTTCATCTATTTACTCCGCAGGAGAATCGCATGAGCACCGCCGCTCGCAACCCGCTCCCCGGCGATTCCTCGCGCGCGAACTCCGATGTGCGCCTCAGCGTCGAGCAGGTCAGCTACGCCTACGCTCCCAATCCATCGCAAGCCCCGCTCTTCACCCTTGAAGCCCTCAGCTTTCAGGCCAAGCCCGGTGAACTCGTCGCCATTCTCGGCCCCAACGCCTGCGGCAAATCCACGCTCCTCAAACTGATTTCCGGCGCGCTCGAACCTCTCTCCGGCCGCATTTTTCTGAACGGTTTCGCCACGCACTCGCTCCCCGTGAAAACCCGCGCCCAACGCATTGCCCTGGTACAGCAGGAAAGCCGCCTGCTTTTTCCCCGCGCGCGCCTGGGAATTTGTCATGCAGGGCCGCCACCCTTATGGCGGCGGGCTGCGCTTCGAATCCGAAGAAGACATTCTCATCGCCACCAACGCGCTCGCCCAGGTCGGCGCCTCGCATCTTTCCGATCGCTGGATGGACAAAGTTTCCGGCGGCGAAAAACAACGCATCATTCTTGCTCGCGCCCTGGCCCAGCAACCTCTGCTCGTTCTTCTCGACGAGCCCACCCTGCACCTCGATATCGGCGCGCAGGTGGATCTGCTGGAATCCCTGCGCCGCCTGGCCGCGCAGAATCGCTACACCGTGGTCGTCGTCACCCACGAACTCAATCTCGCCGGCGAATATGCGGACCAGGTTGTGCTCCTGCAGCGCGGCAAATGTCTTCGCGTTGGTTCGCCCGCCACGGTGCTGCAGCGCGAAATTCTCGAACAGGTTTTTCAGGCGCCGTTGTCCGTGGAGATGACCCCTTCCGGCCGGCCGCGCGTCACGCTTTTTTCGAATAAGTAGAGGTCTTCTTGTTCACCTCAGCCCGGCGGCTTCGCGCCACCGACATCTTTCACCCGCAGCGGGCCTTGCCCCTCCACATCAACCGCGGACTTCGTGCTCGGGAAGACGGTGCAATACCGTTGCCGCCGCGCGACTGTAAGGCGAATGTAGTGCTCGCTAGCCACTGTGGCCAACTAACGCCACGGGAAGGCAGCGAGTGGACTCGGTACACAGGCCGCAAAGCGGCCATGTAGTGGCCGAACTTTAGATCGGCCACCCGCAAAGCAGGCCCAAACCTGCCAGCCACCGAGCCCCTTTTCGCCAAGCCAGGAGACCGGCGAAGTCTGCAGCCCGTGCAATCTTCTTTGCACTGGCCAACCTTCAAACTCCCGCGCGTGAGGGAGTGGAGGAACCATGAAAAACACATTCGCCATACTCTCTTTGCTCGCCGCATTTTTTGTACCAGTTCTCAGCTTCAACGCCGCACCCCAATCCCAAACCAACAAACCAACCCTCACCGGCACCCTCACCGATCCCTCTGGCGCGCCGGTTTCCGACGCGCAAGTCGTCGCCTATCTTGATTCCTCATCGGCCGAATCGGCCAAAACCGTTTCCGCGGCAGACGGTTCTTACTCGCTTTCGCTTCCGCCGGGCCGCTATCGCCTCCGTTTCTCGCGCGACTCGTTCGCGCCACGCGATCTCACCGTTACTCTCGTACCCGGTGAATCTCGCGTTCTTAACGTCCACATGAACATTGAGCCTGTCTCTTCCAGCGTCGTGGTTACAGCGCAATCCCTGCCTTCGCAGCCGCAGCAAACCACCGCCCCCACCGAGATCATCTCTCGAGAAACTATCAGCGACCGTCAGGCAAGCTCGCTTCCCGAGCTACTGCAGTTTTCCACCGGCATCAACACCAGCCGCACCGGCGCCTTCGGCGGCACCACCTCCGTTTTCATCAATGGCGGCAACTCGGACTTCACCAAGGTTCTGGTCGATGGCGCACCGCTCAACCCTCCGGGCAGCGCTGTCGATTTCTCCAGCCTCACTACCGAAAACATCGACAAGGTTGAAATCGTGCGCGGCGCGGAAAGCGCCCTCTATGGTAGCGACGCCGTATCCGGCGTCATTCAGGTTTTCACGCATCGCGGCGAAACCCGCATCCCCGCTTTTACCGCGTATTCCGAAGGCGGCAATTTTTCCTCTACACGTACCGGCGGCGATCTCAGCGGCATGGTCGGCGGCTTTGATTACTCTGCTGCTGCTGAGTACTTCCAGACCGATGGCCAGGGCCCCAACGACTCCTTTATCAATCGCACCCTTTCCGGCAACTTCGGCTACACCTTTGCAGATGATAACCGTGTGCGCCTTTCGCTTCGCAACAACACCAGCGATGCCGGCATTCCTGGCCAGACGCTCTTCGCCCCGCCCAGCCTTTACCAGCAATACGCCCAGCAAATTTTCAGTGCCATTGGTACTTGGGATTTTGCTATTGGCAAGCACTGGCAAAACGAAATCAGCGCCGCCGAGATGTACACCAGTCAGCACAGCTTCAATCCGCAACAGGCCTATTACGCTACCGATCCCAATGCCTTCTGTCCCCAAACGAATCCCGCTGCCGTCGCGACATCCGAAATGTGCGACTTCACCTACGACTCGCTGCTCACTTTCAACACCGTTAACATCCAGGCGCAAACCTCCTACGTCACCCGCAAATTCATCGGCACCGCGGGCTACCTCTATCAGATCGAGAACGGCGGCAACAACTCCATTACCCCTGGACATCTCCGCCGCAACAATCAGGCGGGCTTCCTCGATCTGCGCTACATGCCCATCCCGCGCCTCAGTCTTGATTTCGGCGGCCGCGTTGAAGACAACAGCAGTTACGGCACCCGCTTCGTTCCCCGCATCGGCGGCACATACGCACTCCACTATGGCAAAGGATTTTTCGGAGACACCCTCTATCGCGCCTTTTACGGCCAGGGCATCAAGGAACCTCGTTTTGACCAGACCTTCGGCACCGATCCTTGCTATCCCGGCAATCCCGATCTCAAACCCGAATCCAGTAAAAACTTTTCCACCGGTTTCGATCAACATCTCGACTCGGATCGCCTTCGTGTTTCCGCCGACTATTTCTACACCACCTTCTACAACATCATCAGCTTCGGCTACTATCCGCCGCCCAACCCCGATTTCTGTGGCAGTTATTTCAATACCGATCGTGCGGCTGCTCGCGGCGTCAACCTTTCTTCCCAGTATCAGCCCCGCAAATGGCTTTTCCTCAACGGCAACTACACTTACGACGACTCGCGCGTCCTGCAGTCGCCGAATACCTTTGACCCCGCCCTCATCCAGGGCAACCACCTGATCCGCCGCCCGGTCAATTCCGGTTCCTTCGGCGTAAATTTCAATTACGCGCGTTTCAATTGGAACTTCATCAGTTATTTCTCCGGCGCCCGGAACGATTCGAATTTCATCGATCCCACGCAGCACACGAATCCCGGCTACGCGCGCTTCGACATGGCCGCTAGTTACAACTTTGTCCGCGGACTCTACGTCACCGCCCGCGTCCTCAACCTCTTCGACAAACAATACCAGGACGCGCTCGGCTACCCCGCCCTCGGCCGCTATTACATGTTCGGCCTCCGCTACAACTTCAGTGGTAAAAGCTAACGAACGAAGCAATCACCTCTGCAGGGGCCGGGATTCCCCGGCCCTTCCGAAACTGAGGCACAACCTTTCCCTCCTTGCGCCCTGGCCCATAAAACCTGTCATCCTGAGGACATCCGACGAGGATGTCCGAAGGATCTCAACGTACACTTCACCTCCACTCTCCGCCCAATCAGCCCGCCCCAACGCCGAATCCCGCCCCCCTCTGCTATACTTTTTCTTCCCATATGACGTATGACGAAATTCGCCACTGAATCCGCCATGTCCCCCGAACTCCTCGCCAAATACGAGGTCGTCATCGGCCTTGAAGTCCACGTGCAACTGCTCACTAAAACGAAGATCTTCTGCAGTTGCTCCACGCAATTCGGTGATCCACCAAACAGCAACACCTGTCCCGTCTGCCTCGGCCTCCCAGGCACGCTGCCGGTTCTGAACAAGCGCGCCGTGGAAATGGCCATGCGCGCCGCCTTGGCCATCAACTGCACCGTTCACGAACATTCCCGCTTCGCCCGCAAAAATTATTTTTATCCGGACCTCCCCAAGGGCTATCAGATCTCGCAATACGAATTACCTCTCGCTACAGGCGGCTGGCTCGAAGTGGATGTCCACGGTGAGAAAAAACGCATCGGCATCACGCGTTTGCATCTCGAAGAAGACGCCGGCAAATCTCTCCACGATGGCTTTCCGCACTCCGCCGAAAAAACCTACGTGGACTTCAACCGCTGCGGCACCCCGCTCAGCGAAATTGTCTCCGAGCCGGATATGCGCACCGCCGACGAGGCCTACGCCTATCTCACCACGCTCCGCCAGATCCTTCTCTATACCGGCGTCAGCGACTGCAACATGGAAGAAGGATCGCTCCGTTGTGATGCCAACGTCAGTATCCGTCTTCGCGGTGCAAAAGAATTCGGCACCAAGGTCGAAGTAAAAAATCTCAATTCCTTCCGCTATCTCGCCAAAGCGCTGGAATATGAAATCGAGCGCCACATCGGCGTAGTCGAATCCGGCGGGCGCATCTCCCAGGAAACCCGCCTGTGGAATCAGGCGGCCAATCGCACGGATCCCATGCGCTCCAAGGAAAAGGCCCACGATTATCGCTATTTCCCGGAGCCGGATCTGCTCCCTGTGCACGTCAGCTCAGCCTGGCGCGACGAAGTTCTCCGCTCGCTTCCTGAGTTGCCCACCGCCAAACGCGCGCGCTTCGTCTCTGCCTACAGCATCACGCCCTACGACGCCGAAGTTCTCACCGATTCACAATCCTTGGGGGATTATTTTGAAGCCGTGGTAAAAGCCGGCGCTCCCGGTAAAGCCGCCGCCAACTGGATGCAAACCGAACTTCTCCGCCGCCTGAACGATTCCGGCAAAGAAATCACCGCCAGCCCTGTCTCCCCAGCAGCGCTGGGCGAACTCGTTGTGCTCGTCGACTCCGGAAAAATTACCGCCGCCATCGGCAAAAAAGTGTTCGCCACTATGTTTGAAACTGGTCGCCCCGCGGTGGAAATCATCGCCGCCGAAGGCCTCGGCGCGCAGGTCGCCGACGATGCCATCGAAAAAGCCGCTCGCGAAGTCATCGAGAAAAATCCGGATAACGTCACCAAATTCAAATCCGGCAACGAAGGTGTATTCAAATTCTTCGTCGGTCAGGTAATGAAAGCCACCAAAGGCCAGGCGAATCCGCAAGCGGTCAACGAAATAGTCCGCCGCCTGCTCTCTTAGCCTTTGTAGCGGCCACTTTCCGAAGTGGGCGCCTTTTTGCAGTGGTTCCATTGCCCCAGAAGTACTTAGGAGATCGCCCCAATGCTCAAAATCGGCCAAAAAGCCCCCGAATTCACCCTCGCCTCCGACACCGGCAAACAACTTTCCCTCAAGGATTTCAAAGGCCGCCGCGTCCTCCTCTTCTTCTTTCCAAAAGCCAACACTCCGGGTTGAACCGTCGAAGCGTCCGAGTTTCGTGACGCAAAAGCGCAGTTCGACCAGCTAAGTGTCTCTATTCTGGGAGCCAGCGCCGACCCAGTGAAGGCGCTGGAGAAATTCAGCGACAAGTACAAACTCAATTTTCCCCTGCTCAGCGACCCCACTCACAAAATGATCGCCGCCTATGGCGTCTGGCGCGGCAAAAAATTCATGGGTCGCCTCTTCAAGGGAATCATCCGCAGCAGCTTCCTAATCGGCCCCGACGGCAAAATCGAACAAATCTGGGACCCCGTCAAAGCCAAAGGCCACGCCGACGAAGTCCTGGCCCACCTCAACCAATAGCAACCCACCCCGCAACAACCCAAAACCCTGTCATCCTGAGGCCCGCTCGCCCTGATTGTTAATCCCGAAGGACGCCTTCCGCGGGCCGAAGGATCTCAACGTATAATCCGACCTCAATGCTTACCAACGAGATCCCTCCCGCAAAACCCCCGCCCCTAAATCTCCCCCCGCAACTCATCCCCCACCGTCTCCACCAACAAATTATCAATCAACCGTGTCTTCCCGATGTGCACCGCCAGCACCGCATACGCCCGCCGCGAAATCCGCACCACTGGCTCAAACGTCTCCGCGTCCACAATCTCCGCGTAATCCACCCGTGCTCGCGGCTCTCCCTGCAGCACTTTGTGCATCGCTCCCTGCAATTGCAGCGCGTCGCGCACCCCCGCCGCAATTTCGCTCTCCGCCGCGCGCAACGCACGATAGAGCACCGTCGCCGCCTGCCGGTCATCCGTACCCAGATAAGCATTCCGCGAACTCATCGCTAATCCATCCGCCTCGCGCACAATGGGGCAAACCACGATCTCCGTATCCAGGTTCAGATCCCGCGCCATCTGCTGCACAATCCGCACCTGCTGCGCATCCTTGCGCCCGAAATACGCATAGTGCGGCTGCACAATCTCAAACAACTTCAGCACCACCGTGGACACGCCACGAAAATGTCCCGCACGTGACCTGCCCTCCAGCCGCTCGCTCAACCCATCCACACTCACATACGTCGAAAATCCCGCCGGATAGATTTCCTTCGCATCCGGCAAAAACAATCCATCCACCTTCGCCGCCGTCAGTTTCTCCACGTCCGCTTCCAGCGGCCGCGGATACCGCGACAAATCCTCATTCGCCGCAAATTGTTTGGGATTCAGAAAAATCGAAGCGTAAACCGGCGAACATTCTCGCCGAGCGCGTTCCACCAGCGCCAGATGTCCCGCATGCAGCGCCCCCATCGTCGGCACCAGCCCGATGATTCGCTGCTCCTGGCGCGCCGCCTGCGCCTTTTCTTTCATCCAGGCAATCGTCCGAATCGTCTCCATGCGATCCTATGCGCCCACTGCCGTGCCGCGTTCCCGGTAATAGTGCATCAGGTCCGTCAGCACCGGCTGCGCGCCCAATTGCCGCAGCAGCGTGGTCACCTGCCCGCGATGATAAGTTCCGTGATTCACCACATGCTGCATCGATTGCCACAGCGCGTTTCGATATACGCCGAAATTAAATGTTTTGTACTCGATCACCCGGTCCAGGTCTTCCTGCCGCAATCCGCCGACAAACACCAGCAGCCTGCCCTCTTGCTCCAGCCACTTTTCCTTCAACCCCGCCACATCCTGGAACTGCTGCAAATCCGGCAGTGCCCCCGGCGACCGCCCCTGAAACCTATCCAGCCAAACCGATTCCGCCCCATAAATATGTGCAGTCGTATCGCGCAACGAACCGAAACTCGATCCCATCGGCCGCAGAAACTCTTCCGTACTCACTTTTCCTACAGCCTCCAGCTGCCGCCGATTCGCCCAGGCGTTGTAATCATAGAGCACGCGCATCTCTTCCGGTGTCATGGCAAACTCCCCTCCATTCAGAAAATGTGCGGCGGATCAGCTGGCGAGAAAAATCGTCTTGCGTCCCTTTGCATTCTTCGGAGCGTGATAGGACTCCGCATCCGACGGAAAATTTCCGCTCTGCACGTCGGCGCAATATTCGCGCACCGCCTGCGAAATTGCCTCACCCACGTTGGCGTACCGCCGCGCAAACTTCGGTGGCTCCTGAAACGTCAGCCCAAGCATGTCGTGCAGCACCAGGATCTGCCCGTCGCAGTCAGGCCCGGCGCCGATCCCGATGGTCGGGATTTGCGCGTTTCTCGTAATCTCCGCCGCCAGTTCGCGCGGAATTCCTTCCAGCACCATCGCGAACGCTCCCGCAGCTTCCACCGCGCGCGCATCGCGCAGCAACTGCTCCGCGCCTCCCGCCGTCTTCCCCTGCACTCGATATCCGCCCATGGCGTTCACCGATTGCGGCGTCAGCCCCACGTGGCCCATCACGGGAATTTCCGCTTCCGTCAGCCGCGCAATCACTTCCAGTCGCCGCTCGCCGCCTTCCACCTTCACCGCCTCGGCTCCCGCCTCTTTCACAAAGCGCACCGCATTCCGCAGCGCCTCATGCACATCGCCCTGATACGTGCCGAACGGCATGTCCGCCACCAGCAGCGCCCGCTTCACGCCGCGCCGCACCGCCTTCGTGTGGTGCAGCGCTTCGTCCAGCGTCAATGGCAGCGTGCTGTCGTAGCCCAGCGCCACCATCGCCACCGAATCGCCCACCAGCACCACGTCCACGCCGGCTTCGTCCATTAACCGCCCGGTCGGGTAGTCGTACGCAGTCAAACAAGTGATTTTCTTTTTCGTGGAATCCGCAGCCGTGGACTTCCGCTGCAGCAATTCGGGAACCGTAACCTTCGCAGTATTCCCGTTAGGAACGATACTCATGTCGGCCTCCGGTGCCGTTCCCTGACCTCAGGATACAGCCCTCGCGCGAACCACCCAACTATAACAAAATGTGACGCCCATCACCAACAACTGTGATTCCCATGTCCTTGTAGCGGCCGCTTTCTGAAGCGGGCGCCTTCTGTTTACCCCGCCTCGGTTCGGGAGCCGGGCGCCTTTTCTTTCTTTCCTTCCTCTCTTCTTCCCCTCGCCTGCACCCGCCCCTTCCAAAGTCCCCCGCGTCCCATCCAAAACCGCACCGCCGAAATCCATGTCGCATACGAATAAAAAACCGCCGCCACGGGCAACAATCGGCGCCCAAAGCGCAGACAACCCGTAAAATCGCACCGTCGGCAAATACGTCAACGCCATCAGCGCCCAGGCCGCCAGGCTCAATCTCCAAATCACCGCCCGCGCGCTGAACGTAAAAACCACCGGCGCCACATACGTCAGCAACATCCCCAGCAGCGTCCCCGCCAGCACCAAACTCGAATATCCAAGCTGCGTGAACGCCGTCCGCGCAATCAAATCGCGAATCTCTCCAAAACTTGTATACGTCCGCAAACTCACGCTCTTTCGCGTCAACCCCATCCAGATCCCGCCGCCAGATCTCTTAACCGCCCGCGCCAGCGCGCAATCGTCAATCACTTCCCCGCGAATCGCCTCCAGCCCGCCAATCTTCTCCAGCGCCGCGCATTCCAGCAGCACGCAGCCACCCGCTGCCCCAGCCATCTTCGATTTCCGATCCGCAATCCACTGCGGCGGATAAAGCTTCAGGAAAAAATAGAGAAACGCCGGAATCAGCAGCCGCTCTGGAACCGATTTCGCCTGCAGCAGCACCATCAGCGATACCAGCGCAAGCCGCTCGCCTTCCGCGCGGCTCACCAATCGCCGCAGCGTGTCCGGCGCGTGCTCAATATCCGCATCCGTGAACCAGTAATACTCCGCGCCCCCGCCGCTCGCGAGTTCCACGCCTTGTTGCATGGCCCAAAGTTTCCCCGTCCAACCTGGCTGCAGTTCCGCGCCCCGCAAAATCTCCACGCGCCCCGCCGCTCCAGCTCGCTCCGCCGCTTCCCGCGCTAGCTCTCCAGTTCGATCCTCGCTGTGATCGTCCACCACCATCACGCGCAATTCGCCCGCATACTCCTGCGCTGCCAGCGAAGTCACCGCCCGGCCAATCGTCTCCGCCTCATCGCGCGCCGGCACAATCGCAATCACCCGCGGCCATTTCGCCGGCTCCTGCAATTTGGCTATGTCATCATCGAACCTGCGAAGCTGCCAGAACGCCCCACGAAAAAAAGTAAGCGCCACCCAAATGAGCAGCGAAACAACCGTCAGAATCAGCGCGACCCAGGCCACGCTTCCTATTGTAGTGAAAAGGCCCCGCGTCGCTAGGCCAGATCGTCAGGCTGGATCGGCAACCGCCGTACTGGCTTCCCCGTTGCCGCAAAAATCGCATTGCAAACCGCCGGCGCAATCGGCGGCGTACCCGGCTCGCCCATCCCGCCCGGTCCCTCGTTGCTCTGCACGATATGCACTTCCACCACCGGCGCCTCGTTCATCCGCACCATATCGTAGTCGTTAAAATTCGCCTGCTCCACGCGTCCGTCGGCAATCGTGATCTCGCCCTTCAGCGCCGCCGTTAGTCCGTAAATAATGGATCCTTCCACCTGTGCCCGAATCGTTTCCGGGTTCACGTACCGCCCGCAATCCACCGCCGCCACCACGCGATGGACCTGCAACGATTTTGCCTTCCGGTCGATGCTGATCTCCGCCACTTCCGCCACGTGGCTTCCAAACGATTCCACCACCGCAATCCCGCGATAACGCCCAGCGGCCAGTGGCTTGCCCCACCCGGCCTTTTCAGCCGCCAGTTCCAATACTCCGCGCTGCCGCGAATCCTTCGTAAGCAGCCCGCGCCGAAATTCAAACGGATCCTTCCCCGCCGCCTTGGCCATCTCTTCCACAAAACATTCCGCGATATACCCGTTATGCGAACAGCCCACCGATCGCCAGAATCCCACCGGCACGCCCGGCTCCGTCAGCAGATACTCCACCAGGAAATTCGGCACATCGTATTTCAGCGTCGCAATTCCTTCCGTCGACGAGTCGTCCAGCCCGTTCTTCACCGAACCCGGAAAAAATCGCGACATGATCGACGGCCCAACAATCCGCGTCTTCCACGCCACCGGCATCCCCGCGCCATCCAGCCCTGCCCACAATTTCACCATCACGGCCGGACGGTAGAAATCGTGCTGCATGTCGTCTTCGCGCGACCACGTCACCTGCACCGGCGCTCCAACCGCCTTCGACAACTCCACCGCCTCAATCACGAAATCCTGCTCCGCCCTCCGTCCAAAGCCCCCGCCCAGATACGTCGTATGCACGCGCACTTGCTCCGGCTTCAACCCCGAAATCTTCGCTCCATTTATCTGCACAAACGTCTGGAACTGCGTCGGCGCATAAATGTCGCAGCCGTCGGCGCGAACGTCCGCCGAGCAGTTCATCGGCTCCATGGTCGCGTGCGCCAGAAAGGGCACTTCGTAAACCGCCTCCACCCTCTTCACCGCGCCTCCCATCGCCGTTTCCGCGTCGCCGTCCTTGCGTGCGATTACTCCCGTCTGCTCTAGCCGCGTCTGATACAACTTCCGGATCTCCGCGCTGGAATTTTTCGCGTTCACTCCTTCGTCCCACTGAATCTCCAGGGCCTTTCGCCCTTCCATCGCGGACCAGGTATTGTCCGCAACCACGGCAATCCCGGTTGAAACCTGCACCACATCTTTCACGCCACTGACGGCCTTCGCCTTTGTCCCATCAAAACTCTTCACCTTGCCGCCAAACACCGGGCTCCGGGCCACCACGGCATGCAGCATCTTCGGCCGCCGCACATCAATCCCAAACCCCGCCTCGCCGGTCACCTTTTCTTTTGAATCAATCCGTTTCGTCGGCTTCCCGATGTATTTGTAATCCTTCGCGTCCTTCAACTTGGGACTCGCCGGCACCGGCAACTTCGCGGCCTCTTCGGCCAAAGCCCCGTACCCAAGTTTCTTCCCCGAGCCCTTGTGCACCACCATGCTGTCCTCGGTGCTGCACGTGCCCGGTTCCACATTCCACCTCTTCGCCGCCGCCGCGATCAGCATCTCGCGTGCTGCCGCCCCCGCCTTTGCCAGCGGCTCCCACGAAGCGCGAACACTCGTGCTTCCCCCGGTCCCCTGCAATCCGAAAATTGGATTGAAATAAGCGGGCGCTGCCGGTGCAAACACTGTGTTGATCTTCTTCCAGTCCAGGTCCAGCTCGTCCGCCAGAATCATCGCCAGCGCCGTATTGATCCCCTGCCCCATTTCGGACTTGTCGATCACCAGCGTCGTCGTATCGTCCGGCGCGATCATCACCCACGCGTTCATCGGCGCCGATTCCTTCGCCGGCACGCTCGCCAGCGCCTCATACTTGCCCGGCAGATAAAGACCAATCACCAGCCCGGCGCCGCCTGCTGCGCCTTTCTTCAGGAACTCCCGGCGATCCAGCAAGGATGCAGTTGCCATGGGACCTTCCTTCTGTCGCGCGGAATATCCGCGCGGCGATTTAATTTTTCAGATTTATTTTCCGGCTTGCAGTGAGGCTGCGTGGTGAATGGCTTTTCGGATCCGCTGGTAAGTGCCACAACGGCAGATGTTCCCGCTCATCGCGTCGTCAATGTCCGCATCGGTGGGATTCGGCTTCTTCGCCAGCAGCGCCACCGCGGACATGATTTGCCCGGACTGGCAGTAGCCGCACTGCGGCACGTCCTCTTCAATCCATGCCTTCTGCACCGGATGCGATGCGTCGGTCGAAAGGCCTTCAATTGTCGTAATTTTCTTCCCCGCCACGCTGGAAACCGGCGTGATGCAGGAACGCGAAGCCTCGCCATTAATGTGCACCGTGCAAGCCCCGCATAGCGCCATCCCGCAACCGAACTTCGTTCCGGTCATATTCAGCGTATCGCGCAGCACCCAGAGGAGTGGCATCTGCGGATCGACATCCACCGTCGTGGACTTCCCATTCAGCGTAAATGTAGTACCCATGGTCCCCTCCCCCAACTCGTCAAATATCCTACATCACCCGCCAGCGTATGGAAATCACCGAAAATTCGGCTCGCTGCCATCCACATCCGTTATCTGCCCACGGGGCTGCGCAACTCCTCGCGAACTGCTACTATGCCCGCCACAGGTTTTCAGCCCTATGGCCGCCACTCAGCCCATGATGAAGACTTCCGGAGAGGATTCAACCACCCGGGAACTTGTCCTTTCTCTCTTCTCGCCAGAGTTGCAGAAAAATCGCTCCCTCCAGGCGCTCGCTGACCGCGTGGAAACTTTCACCCGCGCCGGCACACGCCGCGCTCGTCTGGACGCTTTAGTCGAACTATACGACTGGATTCGCGCGCGCGATACTAGCATTCCCTCTCTCGCCAACGAGCCCGCATTTCCTGATCTGAATAAGTCCGACTGGCGCCGCGAACGCGTCTGGCTCTCCATCCTCCAAGCATCCGCGGAAATTCGCGACCGTTACCTCGCCGGCGTCGCCGCCATCCTCGAAGAAACCGACGGTATCTCCCTCTTCGCCGAATCCGGCTTACCCAGCGACCGCGGCTTGCTCCCTGAAGCGGTCGACCGTCTTTTCAGCAACCTGCTGCCGGCTCCGCGCGAGGAAACCGAACTCGCCAAACTCTTTCTCCGACTCTTCCCCACCCAAGCCGAAGTCGAGCGCTTCTTCAGCGTGCCTGCGGACCAACTAAATGCCACGATTTCGCTCTTAACTCCAATTGAGATTCCTGAAGCGTGGGAAAAGCCCGTCGCCTCTTTGCTTGAAGCCTTCTGCCTGCTCGGCGCCCGTGTCCAGGGGCTTGGGCTCTCCGAAAAACTGCGCGTTCGCAGCAATCCTTGTCCCGTCCAGCAATCTCCGTTTTATCGGCTCACCCGCGCGGGCGATGTCCTGGTCGAATCCCTCCGCGAAAAGAACGGCACGGCCGCGGCAGCGCAAGCCTGGAAAGCCGTCGTTGCGGAGTGCCGCGCAGAAATGTCCGCCATCGTTGCGCACCTGGACGCTCGCGGCGTCAATCTCGACATCGTCTACGCGCTCGACGTCATTGAAAAAAGCCTCGCTCGCATGGAGCTCATTTCCGGAACACTCCTCGCCCAGCCCGGCCCACCTAAACTCCTCACCGCGCTCCGTCTCACCAAAGACGTTATTCGTGGCCGGATCAACGACCGCAGCCTCTGGAGTCTGGTCCACAACAGTTTCCGATTGCTGGCCCGCAAAATCGTCGAATGGGCAGGCAGGACCGGCGAACACTACATCTCGTCGAACCGCGAAGAGTACATACAGATGTGGAAGGCTGCCCTCGGAGGCGGCCTGCTCACGGTCGGAACCGCCGCGATCAAGCTCATGGTCACGCATCGCGATCTGCCGCCCTTTGTGGAGGGCTTCCTCGCCGGGCTCAATTACGCCGTCAGCTTCGTCCTGATGCAGAATTTCCACCTCGCCCTGGCCACCAAACAGCCTTCTATGACCGGCGCAACCCTCGCGAAGATCATCAAGGACTGCCGCGATACCTCCAAAGTGGACGAGTTAATCACCTACGTGCAGCGCATCTTCCGCACCCAACTGGCTGCTGCCCTCGGAAATATCATCGCCGTCGGCTGCGGCGCTGTCGTCTTCAGCATTATCTGGAAACTTCTGGTGGGCGCTCCGTTCCTCTCCGCGGAGACCGCGGATTACGCCGTGAAATCCCTCAATCCGCTGCGCAGCGGCACGATTTTCTTCGCCGCTCTCACCGGCTTGATTCTCTGGCTCTCCAGCCTGGCCGGCGGCTGGATTGAAAATTGGGCCGTCTACCACCAGTTGCCCAGGGCCATCGCCGAACACCGCTGGGGCGCGTTTCTCAAACAGGAAACCCTGCTGCGCTTTTCCGATTCGTTCGCAAAAAATATTGCCGGCTGGGGAGGCTCCATCGTCCTTGGCTTCATGCTGGGGATGACTCCCACCTTCGGCCATTTCTTCGGCCTGCCCCTCGATGTCCGTCACGTCACCTTGTCGACCGGCACCGTGGCCCTCGGCATCGCTTCCCGCGGCCCGGAAGTCCTCGGCCGCGGAGCCCTGCTGATGGCGGCTTTTGGCATCGCCGTCACCTTCGTACTCAATCTCAGCGTCAGTTTTTATCTTGCCCTGCGTCTTGCCCTGCGCGCCCAGGATGTTTCACCCAGCGATCATCTGGAAATCCTTCGCAACCTCTGGCGCAATTTCCACGCCCGCCCCCGCGACTTCTTCTTTCCCCCCGCCGCCGACCCCTCGGTCCCAGATGGGCCTCAGCAACCTGTCCACTAGTCCCGCACTCGCACCGGCATTTCCCTCGTTCCGATTTCGTCCACAATCCGCGCTTATTGCGAAACCTGTCATCCTGAGGGCTGCGCCTTCTGCAGCCCGAAGGATCTCAACCTAAACTCCGTCCAAAGCTGCTCCGCCTCCACCTCTTAATGTACTGGCCGACCTTCAGGTCGGCCTCCGCAATCCAATCCAAATTCCGCCACAAACTCTCTTCCCGTTCCCCGCCACAGGTCACGAGCCACAGATCACCTTCCCCTCACGACACCACCGGCTCCGGCGTCCCCGGTGGTTCCTTCTCCACGCCCTTCCATCCCACCGGCCGCCCGCTCACCGCTTCCTTCACCGATCGGAACAGCACGATGTACATCAATTGCCGGTAATAAAATCGCTGCAGCAGCACAGGAATCAGCAGCGTCCAGTCTTCATGCCGCTCCAGCGCAAACGCCACCGCGCACGTCAGCACATCAATGATCAAAAACCCCAGGAAAAATACCACTGAGCGCTGCACGTCCGCCGTGGTCCACAAATGCGGAATTGAAGTTATGTGCAATCCCGACAGACCCCAAAGCACCAGGCTTCCCAGGAACAGCAAATCCAGTAGTGGCGAAATCAACGGCAACACAATCTGAAATATGAAAATGTTCGGCAGCGCGATCCACCCAAGCGTTCCATATTTCGGCCGGAACAACGTGTCGCTATGCTTCCAGAAGGATTGCAGCGTCCCAAACGTCCAGCGAAATCTCTGCCCAATCAACTGCGCCGGGGTTTCCGGCGCCTCAGTCCACGCCACTGCTTCCTCGTCGTAGGTCACTCGCCAGCCCAGCCGCCGGATCGCGATCGTCAGGTCCGCGTCCTCCGCCACCGTGTCCGCCGTAATTCCGCCTCCCGCCTCAATGGCCTGCTTCCGCCACGCTCCCAGCGCCCCCGGCACCACCGTGATGCAATTCAGCAGATCAAACGCCCGCTTTTCCATGTTCTGGCTGGTGATATATTCCAGCGCCTGCCAGCGCGTCAGCCAGCGGGACCGGTTGCCCACCTTGACGTTTCCCGCCACCGCGCCCACTTTCGGATCCGAAAAATGACGCAGCAATTTTCGGATCGCGTCGGATTCAATCTCCGTGTCCGCGTCGATGGTCACCACAATTTCCGTTTGCGCGTGCGATAGCGCATTGTTCAGCGCCGCGGCCTTGCCGCGGTTTGCCTGGTGAAGGATCTGCACGGAACTATGGTTCCCGAAATTCGTCTCCAGCAGCTCCAACGTGCGATCGGCTGAACCGTCGTCCACCACGATCACGTGAATATTGTTCAAGTCGCTCAGCAGCACGGATTGCACCGTCTGAACGATCACGCTTTCCTCGTTGTGCGCTGGGATCAGCACCGTCACTCCCGGCGGCGGCTCCGCCAGCTTGGCGTGGTCTGGGCGCAATTTCTCGATGATCGCCAGCAGCCCGATGATCGCCGCCCGCCCGCTCACCAGCACAATCCCCAAAATAAAAATCGTCGCAATTGCGAATCGCGACCACTGGAAAATGCTGAAGATAAATCCATCCGCGTGCGCCGCCAAACGCTCCCGGAACGACAGCGGCACCATCAGGTCCGCGCGCTGTTTCCCCAGCAGGTCCGCCACGGAGACAAATTGATATCCCTTCGCGCGCAATTGGTCGATCACCTGTGGCAGCGCCGCTATCGTCTGCGAGCGGTCACCTCCGCCATCGTGGAACAGAATGATGTTTCCGTTTTTCGACTGCCGCATCACGTCTGCCACAATCTCGTCCGCCGGCAACTGGTGCTTCGTGTCCGGCATGTACCAGTCTCGCGGATCGATCCGCTGCCCCACGATGATGTACCCCAATTCCTGCGGGTAAGGCAGCGGCGAAACCTCTTCCGCATACTCGGGCTGGTGATCGATCCCGTACGGAGGCCGGAACAGCAGCGATTTCACGCCCAGCGTGCTCTCCAGCAACCTCTGCGTCAGATTCAGTTCCCACCGCAATTGCGTGTGCGAGAGTTCGTCCGTAAACGCCGGGTGCGTGAACGTGTGATTCCCGATCTCGTGTCCTTCGTCGTATTCCCGTTTCAGCAGGTCCGGCGATCGGTTGGCTTCATCCCCAATCACAAAAAACACGCCCGGTACATGTTTCTCCTTCAAAATATCCAGAATCTTCGGTGTCCATCGCCGGTCCGGCCCGTCGTCGAAAGACAGCACCACTTTGCCCTTCACCCCGCCGATTTCCTCGATGTCGTAGGAAAGCGGGTATGCCTCGTATTTTTCGCTCGTGATCAGATCGGTCGAAGGGTCGTAGCTGAAACTCCTCCGTCCCTGCTTCGGCACGTCGGCAATGTGCCAGATATCGCCGTCGCCCTCCAGGATC
Organism: uncultured Acidobacteriota bacterium; assembly: GCA_963824925.1. GTDB lineage: Bacteria > Acidobacteriota > Terriglobia > Acidiferrales > UBA7541 > Acidiferrum. Next base: position 59,587 of record CAWGRE010000014.1, on the reverse strand, counting down.
AGGTCCGGCCCAGGCGGCAGTTCCGTCAGCTTCGAGCGCAAATCGTCCGTAGGCCGCGTGGCATCCCAAATCGGCCACATCGACGTGTCCGAAGATCCCATTCTCCACAGCGCCGTCCCTTGCACACCAAGCCGCTCGCTTGCCCGCAATTCGTTGTACGCCGTCACCCCATCCAGCAGCCACACCTGATGCGTGTGGTTCTGTTCATCTGAATAGGAATAGTGCGGATTCAGCGAAGCCGGATCAAACTCCATATCAGCTTCAGATTCATACGCGTGCAGCAGCGCCTCTTGCACGCTGAACTCCTCCGCATGCTGTGGCTGCTTCTTCGACGCCGTTTCCGTCCAGTCGTACGCGTAATTCGCGATCCCCACCACAATCTTCTGCGCCGGCACCACTTCCAGCAGTTGCTTCAGGTTCTCCATGAACCAGTCCTGCGCCGCGATTGGCCCCGGCGGAGAAGTCAGCCAGTGCTGGTCGTAATTCATCACAATGATCGCGTCGGTCACCTTCCCGAAATACTCGTAATCATAGGAATCGTCGCGCGCCGGCAACGCGATCATCAGTTTCAATCCCACCGAATGCAGCGACGGCGCCAGTTCCCCAATAAACGTCTTGAAATTCGCTTGGCTCGCATCCGGCACTTCTTCGAAGTCCACCACAATCCCCGCTTGCTTGCTCAACAGCGCGTATTGCGTCACGTCCGCAACCAGGCGCCCTCGCGATGCCGGATTCGCCAGCAGTTGCACCATCTCCTTCACGCGCCACACCGACCCGTCGTAATTGTTCAGCAGCCCCATCATCGGCAATTCCAGCGGTGGATTCATCGCCCGCATCCACTGGTGCAGCTTGTCCTGCTGCAGCCGCGACCACGCCTCCGCCGGAGACACCTGCACCGTTTGATTCCGTTCGTAGTCCACCACCGTGATCGCCCCATCCGGCGTCACCGCGTGCAACTGCTCCGGCATCAGCAGGTCGATATCCTTGTAATGTTTTTTCAGAGAGGCCAGGCTGTTGGGATCCCAACTCACAAAAAATGCCGCCCGCAGCGCATCGTAAGCCGCTGGCACCTGCCCGATATTCGCCACGCGCTTTCGCCGCCCTTCGCGCAAGCTCACCGGTTTCAGCAGTTTCTTTTTAACTGGACGATACACTGGCCGTGTATCCGGCAGCAGCGAAGACGGCAGTTCCACGCTCCCCGCAATTGTCAGGAAGAAATACACAAGCAGCAGGGTCAGCGCCGCTCCGCTGAGTTCCAGAATCCTTCGCGTGCGACGCCAGCGCACCTTCTCTGCGTCGTAAAATATCGGTTTGCGTTCCTTCATGAAGCGCAGCAGCTCTCAGGCGCGGGTGGGATCGGCCTTGAGGCTCAGGTTAACTCCCGGGACTCCGTCAAATCCTCCTTATTGTAAGATGCAAAGCACGCATGAAGCGAGTTTTCTGGTACTCCACCCTGGCCCTTGTTGCTGGCGCCGCCCTGCGCCTCTTTTTCGTTTGGAAGTTTCCCGCAGGCGCCGGCGACACCATCATTTACGATCAACTCGCCACCAACTGGCTCAAGCATTTCCAGTACGCCATGGACGTCGCCGGTCAACCGCTCTCTGTGGACATCCGCATGCCCGGCTATCCCGCCTTCCTCGCCATCATTTACGCCGTAATCCGCCGCACGGGAGAATCCGCCTACCTCGCCGTAAGGTTCGTCCAGATTTTCGTGGACCTCGCCACCTGCCTCCTCATCGCCGCCCTCGCTGCGCTTCTGGCCCGCGCTCGTGAATCAGCGCGACGCTTCCTCCCGCTCCGTGCTCTCACGCCGCGTCTTCCTCGCCGCCCTCTGGCTCGCCGCGCTCTGCCCCTTCACCGCCAACTACGTCGCCGTTCCGCTCACCGAAACCTGGGCCACCTTTTTCACCGCCCTCGCCACCCTCGCGCTGGTCCTCGTTCTCGGCGATTCCTCCGGCACACTTTTTATCCCGGCTAATTCTCCACGTCTTTTTTCACCCGCACTGCTCGCGTTCTCCACTGGCCTCATCGTCGGCCTCGGAACGCTCTTCCGCCCGGAAACGCCTCTCCTTCTCGCCACCGCTCTGCTGATTCTCGCGTATCAGTTTTTTCGTCGCCGCGACGCTCGCCGTTTTCTGCAAACCGCCTTTCTCTTTCTGCTAGGCGCCGCGCTTCCTCTCGTCCCCTGGACCATCCGCAACGCCATCACCCTCCACGAATTCCAGCCCCTCACTCCGAAAGACACAAACCTCCCCGGCGAACTCGTCCCCCGCGGCTTCATGGCCTGGGAACGCACCTGGCTCTTCCGTGTCCGCGATTGTTATCTGGTTCCCTGGAAATTGAATGACGAAGAAATTCGCCTCGACGACGTTCCCTCTTCAGCCTTCGACACGTCCGATCAACGCGATCGCATCGCCGCCGCTCTCGACGCATACAACGAAGACCTCACACTCACTCCCGAAGAAGACGCCGTTTTCGCCGAAGTTGCCCGTCGAACGCACCGCCAGCCACCGCTCCGCACCTACCTCTGGATTCCCCTTCGCCGCGCCGTGCGCATCTGGTTCACTCCCCGCATCGAACTGCTTCCCGTCTCCGGCCATGTCTTCCCGCTCCGTTATATGCACGAAGAAGATCCCGTGGACCAGCGCGTCACCCTGCTCTTTTTCTTTCTCAACATCGCCTATGTTGCGCTCGGTCTTTGCGGCGCCTGGCACCTTTGGAAATTCCCCGCTCTCCGCCCAGCCATCTCGCTGATCCTTCTATATATCGTGCTGCGAACCGCCTTCCTCACCACCCTTGAAACTCCCGAGCCGCGCTACGTCCTCGTCTGTTTCCCCGCTCTCATCGCCATGGGCGCGCAACGCCTCGCGCGTTCCCCGCGCGTTCTTAAAAATTAATACTCCGCACTTGCGCCATAATCATCCTGTGCGAAGATAAAGGCGACAAGCGCCCGGCCCCAGGCGCCTGCTTCCCACGATTTTTCGCGAAGTAGCTCAGCCTCAAACGCTTTGTCGGTTTCTTGTTCCCGGTTTCGGCAGCTTCCACCCCTGCTGAAATCCTTTTGTCTCAATCTCTCCCTGCGGGGTGCTCCATGAACGAACAATGGAATCAGTGGCAAGGCCAATCCATCGAAGGCAAATTCCTCCTCCGTCAATTCCTCGCCTCCACCGATCACAGCGCGATCTACCTGACCCAGCTAGCCGGGCCACAGCCCCACGACGCGGTCATCAAGTTCATTCCCGCCGATTCCCCCGCCGCCGAAGCCCGCCTGGACCTCTGGAAGAACGCCGCGCTTCTCTCTCACCCGAACCTGCTCGCTATCTATGGCTCCGGCCGTTGCCGCATCGGCGATCAAAACCTCCTCTACGTGGTTATGGAATACGCCGAAGAAAACCTGGCCGAGATTCTTCCGCATCGCCCGCTCTCTTCCGAAGAGGCTCGCGACGCGCTTGATCCCGCTCTTGATGTCCTGGTCTATCTCCACTCCAAAGGGTTCGCGCATGGCCATCTCAAACCCTCCAACCTTTTGGCCACGCAGGATCGCCTGAAGCTTTCCTCCGATTCTCTACTGATGCTCGGAGCCGTCAGCCAAATCTCCCGTCCTCGCGACGTCTACGACGCCCCCGAACTGCCCTCCGCGCGCTTTACTCCGAAAGCCGATGTCTGGTCCCTCGGTGTCACTCTTTTCGAAGCCTTGACTCGGAGCACCCCTGAACTACCGCAAAACTCGTCCGCCGATCCCGCCATTCCCGAAAATCTTCCCGGACCCTTCCGCGATCTCGTCCGCCACGCGCTGCGCCGCCAGCCGGAAAAGCGTTGGTCCCTTGCCGATATCGCTGCGCGCCTCAATCCCGCCCCGCTCGCCGCCGCCGCGGTCGCTTCCGCTTCGCCCGCAGCGCCGCCAGCCATCTCTCCCCTCAGTGTGCCCCTCTCGCAGGAACCCGCCGTGCCGGCGGCGAAACTATCTGTCGCTCCTGCACTTCCGGCTTATCCCATCTTCGAGGCTCCCAAACGCCGCCAATCCTCTTCTGCGGATTATTTGATTCCCGTGCTTCTCGGCGCTGCTGTACTCGTCGGTCTTTACTTCGCAATTCCCAAAGTGATTAATTTCCGCAGCCCGTCTTCCACTCCACAAGCGGCTGCCACGCCAAGTAAGTCACCCGTGCAAACGCAGGAGCAGCTTGCCAAGCCCGTCGAAGCTCCTGCGGCCGTCGTCGAGCCTCCCGCAAAAAATTCCGCCCCAGAAGTGCCTTCCAATTCGCCTGAAGCCAAGGCCCAGCCGGATTCATCCACAGTCGCTCCCGCAACTCAGCCACCCGATCCCGCTCCGGCCGCCAAAACAAATGCAACCAGCGCCGCTGAAAGCCGCGGCGAAGTCCTGGACCAAGTTCTTCCAAGCCCTTCGCCGAAAGCGCTGGCCACCATTCAAGGAACGCTTCGTGTGCTAGTTAAAGTTCAGGTGGATGCCGCGGGAAATGTAACCAACTCGGAATTGGAAACGCCGGGCCCCAGCCCGTATTTCGCGGGCTTAGCGGAAAAAGCCGCCCGCCAGTGGAAATTTAGCAACGCGGAATCCGACGGCCACAGCCTCCCCGCCGAATGGCACATCCGCTTCGAATTTACACGCTCCGGCGTCCACGCCTTCCCCGCCCAAACCGCGCCGTAATCAAATCAGCCCCGGTCGACTCCAACTCGCCCCCGATATCCCATCCCAGTCGCCCGCCACCACCCCACCCAACATTGTCATCCCGAATCCCCGCCCGAACCACCCCATAACCCTCCCGTAACCACACCACGATCACACCACAGCCATCCCGTAACCAAAACACTGTCATCCCGAATCCCCGCGCCTTCCGCGGGGTTGAGGGATCTGCTTTTTGCTTTTAGCTTTTAGCTTTTAGCTTATGACTTACGACTTACGACTTATGACTTACGACTTACGACTTACGACTTACGAGCCTACGACTTACGACTTCCGCCTCACGGCTTCTGTCCCTCTCCGCCCCCATACTCATTCCGATCCTCAAACCGCGCCACAATCCCTTTCGGCCCCACCGCAAATCCCTTGCCGCTGATAAACGTCAGCGCATTCAGATTTGTGGAATCAATGTGCTCCCATTTCGTTCCATCCCGGCTGATCTCCGTGCCGTTCGGTCCCACGGCCACAAATCCCGCATCGTAAGTATCCAGCCCGGAGCGATATCCTGTCGGCCGCTCCTCCGGAATCGTCCAGGTCTTTCCTTCATCCATCGAATACGCCGCATTCCGCGTGGTGTTTTCCACTTCCGCGTAATCTCCCCCAACCACCGCGATCGTGTCCCCGGCCCTCACCACCGAAAAAATTCCTTGCGAAGCCTTCCCGCTCACAATCGGCGTGGCGAAAACTTCCCAGGTTTTCCCAAGGTCCGGCGAATGAAACAATCGCGCCGCGCCGCCTCCCGTCACAAAATAAAGATCATGCTCGCGGTAAATCAGCAGCGCCGAATTGCTCGCCGCAAACGCGCCTTCCTTCGCCACCGCAGGCGGCATGGAATCTCGCGGCATCTCCTTCCAGTGCAGTCCGTCTTCCGTGGAGAGCAACAGAAATTTTCCGCCCACCGGATCGCTCAGCGCGAAACAATGCTTCTCGTCCTTGCACACCAGCGCGTCCAGAAAAAATGCGCTCTCTTTTCCCGTGTACTGCGCCTTCCAAGTTTTACCCAGATCGTTGGTTTTGTAGACGCGCGACTTTTCGCCCTCACCGCTCGACATCACGTACGCCACCCCCGCGTCAAACGCCTGCACGCCCCGGAAATCCAGCGCCTCGCCACCCGGAATCGTGATCGCTTGCCATGTCGCACCGCCATCCGTCGATAGCTCCACTGTTCCATGCGATCCCGTGGCCCAAACCGCGATTCCGCTGCGATGCACCACCACGGACACGCCGCGCAGATTCGATTCCACGCCCGTCTCATGCACAATCCACCACGGATCAGCGGGAAGCATCAGCACGCCCAGCAGTATCAGCCAGCGCATAATCGCCAAGTCTAGCAGGTTGTCGGGAAAATTTCGGCAGGTTCAAAACTCGCGAGGACTACCGCGGAATCTTTCGCTACTTCTTCCCTGGAATGGACGTGCCGCTCGATAGCACTGTCCGCGCCTCGGGATGCTTCGGCGACCAGTCTTCCGGCGGAAACGCCACTCGCCAGAACCCGGGCCGCGCCTCCGAAAATTCCAGCCCCACTTCCGCTTTGCCCGCGCGCACTGGACCCAGGAACGCCACGTGGCACTCCTGCTCTTCCTTCGTTCCGTTGTGCTGCAGATGAATGCGGCTTCCGCTGGTGATTCTCGCCTGCAGCAGCACCAGCGCTCCATGCGCGTTGATCGCCAGCGTGGCGGTTTCCTCTTCGAATGTCTTGCCTTCGGCATCGCTGCCGCGGAGCCGCACGGGAACTTGCATCAATACCCGCTGGCTGCGCCGGCGTGGACCGGAATGTGTCGGAGTGTTCGGCGACTGACCCATAAAACCTCGCACAGATGACTATACCCCGCCGAAACGCAAAGTCGAACACCAACCCAGCCCTCGTATCCAAAAAGCACACGAGCCCCATCCAAACGCTATCTCATGTATTGGATAAACAACGGCAGACCGTGTCATCTGGAGGGACGCGCAGTCTGCGTCCCAAAGGATCTCAACCTACAATCCTTGCAGAGCGTCTAACTCGACCCTCTTCCCTTCACGGAACACAGGCCACGAAACACGAATCACGCCCCATCATCCCCTCTGATCAATCCCCAAATAACTCCGCGTATCCTCTCCCAGATAAATCTGCCGCGGCCGTGCAATCTTCTGCTCCGGATCCAGCAGCAGCTCTTCCCACTGCGCAATCCATCCAGACATCCGCGGTATCGCGAACAGCACCGGGAACATCGTCATCGGGAATCCCATCGACTGGTAAATCAGCCCGGTGTAAAAGTCCACGTTCGGATAAAGCTTCCGCTTCACGAAATACTCGTCTTCCAGCGCAATGCGTTCGCACTCCAGCGCGATCTCCAGCAGCGGGTTCTTCCCCATCAGGTCAAACACTTCATAAGCCACATGCTTGATGATGCGCGCGCGCGGATCATAATTCTTGTAGACCCGATGCCCGAAGCCCATCAGCTTCGTCTCGCCCGCTTTCACCCGCTTGATGAACTCCGGAACCTTCTGCACCGACCCGATCTCATGCAGCATCCGCACCACTTCTTCGTTCGCGCCACCATGCAGCGGCCCGTAAAGCGCCGCAATCGCCGCCGCCGTCGCGGAATAGGGATCCACGTGCGAGCTGCCCACGCCGCGCACCGTGTTCGTCGAGCAGTTCTGCTCGTGGTCGGCGTGCAAAATAAACAGAATGTCCAGCGCCCGCTCCAGCGTCGGGTTCGGCCGGTAGCGCGTCTCGCTGGTGCGGAACAGCATGTTCAGAAAATTCCCCGGGTAGCTCAGATCGTTGTCCGGATAGACGTACGGCATCCCCAGCGTGTGCCGGTAAGCGAACGCCGCAATGGTCGGCATCTTTCCGATCAACCGGTAAGTCTGCTTCCTCCGGGAATCTTGATTGAAAATTTCCTTCGCGTCGTTGTAAAAGGTCGAAAGCGCCGCGATCGTCGAAATCACCATGCCCATCGGGTGCGCGTCGTAGTGAAATCCGTCCAGAAACTTCTTGATGCTCTCGTGAATAAACGTGTGGTGCGTCACGTTGTACTGCCAGTCCTTCAGTTGCGCCGCCGTCGGCAACTCCCCACGCAACAATAGGTACGCCGTCTCCAGGTACGTCGATTTATCCGCCAGCTCTTCGATCGGGTAGCCCCGGTAGCGCAATATCCCCTTGTCGCCGTCAATGTAAGTGATTCGGCTGATGCACGAAGCCGTGTTGTTATAAGCGGGATCGTAACTGATCATCCCGAAATCGTCCGGCTTCACCTTGATCTGCCGCAGGTCCATGGCCTTGATCGTCTCGTGCGTGATCGGAAGTTCGTAGCTTTTCCCGGTGCGGTTATCGGTCACCGTCAAGGTCTCGCGCCGCGTGTCGCTGCCTTCGGAAGATTTCGTCTGCGTCGTCGGAAGTGCCGAATCCATACAAATAACCTCACCGGAAGTGGCGTCAATTGCGCCGCTTTACATCCACTCTACACCAAAGCCCCAACCCGTGAAACTCTGCCGCCGTGAAGCACATCGCAATTGTAGTGGCCGAACTTCAGATCGGCCACGGCCCTGGCCGCATCCTAACTATCCATTTTTCAATCTTTTACCAATCACACGACTAGCCTCTTGACAATAGTCGTTATAACATGTATTATTGCCCTGCCTGACCAAGGAGGCCCCATGATTCACATCCGTAAAAGCTCCGAGCGCGGCCACGCCAACCACGGCTGGCTGGATTCCCGCTTCAGCTTTTCCTTCGCCGATTATTACGACCCGCAATTCGAGGAATTCCGCACCCTGCGCGTCATGAATGACGACCACATCGCCGGTGGCGGCGGCTTCCCCACTCACCCGCACCGCGACATGGAAATCGTCACCTACGTTCTCGACGGCGCGCTGGCCCACAAGGACAGCATGGGCAACGGTTCCACGATCCGCCCTGGCGACGTGCAGTATATGAGCGCCGGCACCGGCGTGGCGCACAGCGAATTCAACGCGTCTGAAAAGGAAACCGTGCACATGTACCAGATCTGGATGTTCCCGGATAAAAAGGGCCACAAGCCGGCGTACGATCAGAAGCATTTCGACGTCGCGGACAAGCGCGGCAAGCTCCGCCTGGTCGTTTCGCCCGACGGTCGCGATGGGTCGGTGAAAATCCGCCAGGATAATGAACTCTACGCCACCGTTCTTGCTCCCGGCGAATCCGTGAACCACGCGCTGCAACCTGACCGCCACGCTTACGTGCAGGTCGCGCGCGGCAGCGTAACGCTCAACGGCAACCAGCTCGCAACCGGTGACGGCGCAGCCATCTCGCAGGAGAAGCTCGTCGAACTCACCGGCGTCGAAGACGCCGAAGTCCTCCTCTTCGACTTGGCTTAATCGGTAGCTCGACGTGAAAGCGGGCTGTCCGCGCGGCATTCAACGAAAACCCGCGCAAACAGCCCGCTTTTTTTCTTGCTTATGGCTTACGGCTTACAGTTTCTACGCTCACACTGTTGCTGGCTTGGAGAACGCGCCGACGGAGGCGACGATGCCAAGGACGATGGCAACGCCAAGAGTGATCAACGATTCGGAAAATGTTTCTGGCTTGACGGTCATCAGGTAAACAATCGCGAGCGCCAGCAGCACGCGGACGCGAATCAATGTTGGCAGGGCGGGCGCGTACAACAGTTCCAAAGTTTTTGCCGGCAGCGCTCCTCCGCCTTCGGGCAGTGATCCGCGAAGCGCGCGGACGCGCGGCAAAATAAACACGAAGCCGATGCCCAGCGCAAACACAATCGCCAGCAATGAAGCGGAGAGCCACCCTTGCTTCATCGCGCCGGATAGTGACGCCAGGTAGCCGCCGCTCACAATCAGAACCAGCAGCGCCGGCCCGGAAATCGGCAGCGACGTTTTGTAGACGCGCAGCCAAGCGCGCACCTGCTCCACCGTCGTCGCTTTGCGCAGCAGCCCGGAGACGATCCACTCCAGCCCGTAGCCGACGAACAGGCCAGCGAGTCCAACGAAATGGAAGAACATTGCCAGCGTGTAGTTGCTCATAGTTTGTTCAGCTTGTAGCCTCAGGGGCTAAAGCCCCAAATTTGTTTCTCTTTCTTCGGCACGACTGAAGTCGTGCCCCCAAGAACTATTGCGAGAGCGCTTTGAGTCTAGCAAATCCCGAACCTGTCATCCGGAGCTTGCGATCCCGCGCGGAGGACCCAACAACTTGTCATCCCGAGCCTGCCGCCTCACACCTGTCATCCCGAGCGCGGTTTTTGCGCGAGGGATCTGCTTTTGCTCTGCGCTTTGTTCCACCACCCAAATCAAAAGCAGATTCCTCGCTCCGCTCGGAATGACGGTGGGGTGACGATTTGGCAGAGCTCGCTCCGCTCGGAATGACAGGGCTCGCAGCTACTGCCAAACCCGCACCCTGAAAATCACAGAGTGCGGCACCCGGCTGCTGGCCGATCTGGAGATCGGCGCCTCTAGCGGGTGCGGTGAAACTCTTTCATGAATTGCGTCAGCGCCTGCACATCGGTCAGCTCAACGGCGTTATAGAGCGACGCGCGCATGCCGCCCACGGAGCGATGGCCCGGCGTGCCGACAAGTCCAGCCGCCGCGGCCTGCTTGGCGAATTCCTTCTCCATGGCCTCATCACCCGGCGCGGCAGAATTGCCTCCTACGCGAAACACCACGTTCATCAGCGAGCGCGAACTCTTCTCCACCGGGCAGGAATAAAATCCGCCGCTGCCATCAATCGCGTCATAAAGCAGCTTGGCCTTCGCTTCATTGCGCTTCTGAATGCCCGGCAGGCCGCCCTCCGACGCGATCCACTCTGTCACCAGGCTCAAGATGTAGACGGCAAACGTCGGCGGCGTGTGATACAGCGACTTCTCTTTAATGTGCGTGCGGTATTGCAGTGTGGTGGGCAGATTCTTGTCCGCGCGCTCGGCCAGATCCTTGCGCACAATCACCAGCGTCACGCCGCTGGGCCCCAGGTTTTTCTGCGCGCCGGCGAAGATCAGCCCGTACTTGGCAACATCGATGGGCCGCGAAGCAATGTCCGAAGACATGTCCGCCACCAGCGGCGCCGCGCTGGCCGGCACCGCGTGATACTGCGTGCCTTCAATCGTGTTGTTCGTGCAGTAGTAGGTATAGGAAGCGTCGGCGGAAAGCTTGATCTCTTCGGCGCGCGGCACGCGGGTGAACTTCTCCGCTTCGGTGGACGCGGCGATATTGTGCGCCGTGCCCTTTTTCAGCTCGCTGATGGCCTTGGAGGTCCACGCGCCCGTATGCAGCACGTCCACCGGCTTTCCCGGCAGCGCCAGGTTCATCGGCACCATGGAGAACTGCATGCTGCCGCCACCTTGTACGAAGATCACCGCGTAGTCGTCCGGGATTGCCAGCAGCTTGCGCAGGTTCTGCTCGGCGGCGTTGTTGATGGCCTCAAATTCCGGCGAGCGGTGCGACAGCTCCATCACGGACATGCCCGTGCCGCGATAGTCGAGCATCTCTTCGCGGATGCGTTGCAGCACGGATAGCGGCAGCGCCGCGGGGCCTGCATTGAAATTGTGCGCGCGGTGACTGGCGCCAGTGGTGGAAGGGGCAAAAGCGGTGTTTCCGACAGAAGTGCTCACGGTAGTAGGAGTGCCTTTCGATTGAAGTTTGCGGCGCGTCCGAAGCGGCCCCAGGCAGGTAGCGCCCGGGGTAAAGGAAGCTCGACCCCTCGCACAAATCGTTCGGGGTAAAGGACCGCTCCATAGGATAGCAGATAGAGGCTGTGAGCCGTGTCCGGTGGCCCGTGCTCCGTGTCTTTTGTAGCGGCCGCCTTCCGAGGCGGGCCGTTTTGAATTGTGTAGTGGCCGAACTTTAGATCGGCAACGCCGGGAGCGGATTGGTCCGACCAGAAGGGGGTACCCTGGGGGTTTCGCGTAAGAGCGGCAGCGAAAGGAGTTAGCGAAAGAGTGTCGTAGCCCCTCGCCGACAGTCGACAGCTAATAGACGACCCGGGAAACGGAATCATGCAGCCTCCGCCTTCGCTCGGGCTACGGCGGAAATCGGATTTCCCGCCCTGGGCTCGGGCTACGGCGGACGGGATCGCGCCTTGGTTCGGGCTTCGGCGGAATGTGATTCCACGTGGAACATTGGGGGGATATACCCCCCGGTTTTGCGGAGATATGTCAAAGGAAAGGAGTTAGAGAGGCGGTCGACAGTCGACAGTTTACAGTCGACAGTTTGAGCGGAAGGAGGGGAGGGCGGGGCAGGAAAAGGTGAGCGGCGGCGAGAAGAGGTTCCGGCGGGGTGCGGAGGGATCCCGCGGAGAGGCTCCCCAGGACAAGTCCTTTGGCGAAGGATCGCCTGCGGCGGCACTAGGCTTTCGTACTAGGAGACCTCGATACGGGTGAACTAATGCCCAATTGTCACGTGGAATTCTAACAGGGAATAGTAATTCTGTCAATAGTTAATTACATGGTACAAGATTCGAACAATGAGAGATTCGAACGAGACGGCCTTAGTGCTGGGGACCGGCGTCGAGATCGTTTCTCAAAACCGCACTGAAAAGGCCCCCCAAAAACGGTTCCGAACCGAAGCAGGGACACCTCCGTGGCAGTTTGCTTCATGAATGGATGACAGTTTGCCATCCGATCGTGTCGACTCACCAGATCATGATGAGAAGGTGGTCTTCCGCCGCCCCGTCCGTAGAGATCTGCAACATCCGCCTATCTGATCACGGATGGATCAACTGCAACATAGAAATCCACATGTAGAATTGAGCTATTGGGGAAAGCGAAATCCACACGGTATCGCCCCTCTTCATTCAGTGGCATTGGCGTGATCTGAAACATAATTTGCGCAATTCTAAATTCGGCTGGCACGAGGACACTTTGATCTAGCGCGGGAACATTGAGGTCATTCACTGTCATGAGCAGCTTGCCACCGGGATTAATAACACTGAGATTTAATTTTGTTCCTTCGGCGATTGGCTCGAACTGGGCTATAAAGCAAAGTTTTGGAAGAAGCGCGGGAAGGGTTCCGGTTCGGATTGCGCGCCCGTAGTACCCTACGAACGTTAGCTTGCCCCCTTCTTCCGATCGAATATCATCGCAGACCCCGAAGCTGATTAATTTTAGTCCTGAATCTGCCTAATGGACTGTCGCCACGCCTCAACGCGAATACGGTGGATGCACGGTCGGGTCCTGTTTTTATGCTCCGCGAGGGCGGCTGAAGTCGGCGCGGGAGAAGCTGGCGTATCAGCCCGAGAGCGTACAGAGAGCACTGACAACGCTGGAAATAACTTTGGAAGTGCTTGCGTTTATCAACGAACAGTTTCCCGATGGCAGGTCGCCGGATTGAGGAAATACAAGGGTCAACGCTCGAACCGCCCGTCTCGTTGGTCAGATAGTTAATTCCAAAATAGCTAAATTTGGGTGCTTCACATTGATGATACTCCGCCAAAACTTGCGATTTGTACTCTGCAGACCCTGGATTTACTTTGCCAAAGATCTCCGGTTTTCCAATAAAAGACTGCGTTTGAACATTCCACGGCATAGGCTCTGTCTCAACGATGCGAGTTTGCCACCCATAATTGCTGGACCAGTACGCGCCGAGCGCGTCCAGGTATTCGGGCGTGCCCCACCTTGGTGGGTGAATCCATCAAGAAATGTATCGCCACCCTTTCTGAGTGTCGACTTGATGGTGAATCGGATCCAGCCTTTGTCGGACTATATGGGGGCCTTTTATACGTTGACGGGAGGTATGGCGACGCAAAAAATCTATGGGACGGTGCAAAGGAGCAGAACTTCCCGTACGAAGAGCGTATTAAGCGGCAATATAGTCCTCGAGACCCTGCGGACCCGAATAAACGTCTGCGGTTCACGGGTGTTATCCAGCACTCGAAGCCCGGCTTCTTTCTTATCCAACCAACTGAAGGTCCAACTGTTGTGAGCACCATGACAACCGTTGGGCCGACTGTTCTCCGACGCGGTCAAAAAGTGACATTCGAGCTCACATTCTCCGCTAAAGGACCATTCGCGGAACACCTAGAGATTGCCTAGCGATTTAGAACAAGAAGCACTCTGGAGCGGACGTCCACCTTCACTGAGATTACGGCTGGTTACCGGCGATGAGGGCGATTGTTATTCTCATGTCTGGAGAAAGACGATGTATGGACTGAAGAAGGATATTGATTGGAGTTTTCTGCAGGGGCGGGAAGTTGGGCAGATTGCGATTGGGCTTTACCAGGTGCAGTTCGGGTTTGATGAGGACGTGAGGATTTCGGTGGAAGCGGAATTCCGCTATTTTGATGGGCGGGAGGAATGGAACTGGAAACCGGAGCCGGGGAAGGCGCAGGTGGGCGCGCGGACGGTGGGTTTGCTGGGGCGGACGGTGGAGAAGGTGGAATGGAAGGAAGATGGGACGCTGACGCTGGGGTTTTCGGATGGACAGAGGTTGACGGTGGTGGATTCGAGCGAAGAGTTTGCGTCGTATGACGTTACGAGGCCGGGGCGGAAGATTATTGTTTAGAGGATTGGCCTGTTCGATTACTTAAGATTCCTTGGATTTTGAAGTGTTGCCACGGTCCCTCCACTGCGTGGCCGACGCTCGCGCGGCGCGAGCGGGGGAGAAAATCGGCCACTGCGGTCGGGATGACAGAGGCGGGAGGGCGTGGGTGGTTGCTCGTATTTGGGCGTTGCGTGGGGTTGGGGTGTTGCCACGGTCCCTCCACTGCGGGTCACAAATGACGCGAGCCTTCGGTCCCTTCGGACTGACTCAGGGCAGACGGGATGACGGAGAGGGCGGGGGAGGGGTTGGGCACTGCATTTTTCTGTCATCCCGACCGGAGGGGCCGATTTTTTCGGGCGTTCGCGCGGCGCGAATGTTGGCCCCGGAGTGGAGGGACCACGGCAAGCTCTAATGGGCAACCCGGGCCAGTGGCACGACCGAAAGGTTCGTGCAAGAATCCGCGTTGTGGCCGTTTATCACGTATACATGCTGGCGAGCGCTTCCGGGACGCTCTACACGGGAGTGACGAATTATCTGGAGCGCCGCGTGCGCGAACACAAAGAAAAGAGCGTGGAAGGATTCACGAAGAGATACGACGTGACGAGACTGGTCTATTACGAGCCGCATGATCAAATCAAGGCGGCGATCCGCCGGGAAAAACAGATCAAGGGCTGGAGGCGGGAGAAAAAGCTGGCGTTGATTCGGGGGATGAATCCAAAATTTCGGGATTTGAGCGAGGATTTTCCCAAGTGACGGGATGGGGATGACAGGGAAGGGTAGCGCACCTGGATCTTGAGTGTGGTTGAGGTGTTGCCAGGGTCCCTCCACTGCGGGTCACGAACTACGTGACCCTCCGGTCGGGATGACAGAGGTGAGAGAGGTCACAAGAGGCGCTGGCCTTTGACCGCTTCGGATTGGCTCCCTTCGACTTCTCTCAGGGCAGGCGGGATGACGGAATTGGGTACGGGAATGGCGGAGCCCTTCGGGCTCAGGATGAATCAGAGCTGCGATCGCTGGCGGAGGGTGGTTGCCGATCTAAAGTTCGGCCACTACATAGGGGAGAGATGCCCGCCTCCCCCTCCGGGGGCAAGCAGAAGGCGGACGGTGCGAAGGCAAGAGGGCTGGGCCCTTCGGACGGAGTCAGGGTAAACAAGCCCAGGCCCTACAAAGGGAGTGGACAACACGTACAGTTCACGGAGCACGAGAGGCGGAGAGCGGGGAATGTCGGAGCCCTTCGGATCTCAGGGTGAACGGAAGCTCCGACCGCACGGCGAGGGGAAAGATTTGGTGGGCGAAGTTCGGGCCGGGCGCAAGCAAGGCTCGGGATTCGCTGGTAGAATAGAAT
This sequence comes from uncultured Acidobacteriota bacterium, assembly GCA_963824925.1. Lineage (GTDB taxonomy): Bacteria > Acidobacteriota > Terriglobia > Acidiferrales > UBA7541 > Acidiferrum. The sequence continues at coordinate 44,099 of CAWGRE010000014.1, read as the reverse complement.
TCTCGCTGCATCGCTTCTTAAGGTGAATCGTGAAAGCAGACGCAATCAAATCGAAGCCAAAAAACGGCGCTTCCGCCGCCCCCGTGGACAACTCCATGGGCGCCAAGGTGAAAAGCGAAATCATCGCCTGGTTCTGGGTGATCCTCGCGTTCATGCTGATCAACGGCACGCTTGGCCAGGCGCGCGTGATTCCCTCCGGGTCCATGGAGAATACCCTGCTGATCGGCGATCACCTGATCATGAGCCGCATCGGCTACGATGCCGGAATTCCTTTCACCAACATTCACGTTCCCCTGTGGCGCGAACCCAAACGCCAGCAGATCATCATCTTCAAGCCACCCTTTGATCCCGCGCAGCCGGATTACGTCAAGCGCGTCATCGGCCTTCCCGGCGAAACCGTGGACGTGCGCGATGGCGGCGTGTATATCAACGGCAAGCGGTTGCAGGAAAATTACACGATTGGTCGCAGTGAGCCTCCCTCCAAGATGCAGCTGATCGGCAATTTCACCGGCTTGCCCTTCACCATTCCGCCGAACTGTTATTTTGTGATGGGCGATAATCGCGAAAATTCGCTGGATTCCCGCTATTGGGGCTGCGTTCCGCGCAACGATATTCTCGGGACTCCAGTGCTGATCTATATGTCTCTCGACGCGCCCCGCGATGCCTGGAACGGCGACATCGGCGCCCGCTTTCTGGCCTACGGCAATGCCCTGATACATCCGGGCACCATTCGCTGGCGCAGACTGTTCCATGTGTTTTAGAATCTAGCTGGACGTTTTCTTTGCCGGGCCCATCTTCTGAGACGGGCCGCGTTGTTCGCCCACAGTGTGACCTCTGTCGTGCTTTCTACCTTGCGGCCCCCACAGCACCGCAGGTTTTGACCGGCAAGGCGCACCGATTGTTCCAGCATCTCGCAACGATTCACAGAGGCGGCTCACCATGAAATACGCCGATGCCGGAGTAAACATTGCTGTCGCCGATGACGCCAAGCAGCGCATTCGCCATTTGGCCAGCCGCACCTTCACGCCCGCGGTCCTCGGCGGAATCGGCGGATTTGGCGCCCTGTTTTCCCTCGATCATAAAAAATTGAAAGAGCCGGTGCTGGTCTCCAGCGCCGATGGGGTCGGCACCAAACTAAAAATCGCCATGGCCATGGGTGTGCATTCCACCGTTGGCGGCGACCTTGTGAATCATTGCGTGAACGACATTCTGGTGCAGGGCGCCGAACCTCTTTTCTTTCTCGACTATCTCGCGATGGGCAAGCTGGAGGCTGACGTCGTCGAGCAGCTTGTGGATGGCATGAGCCGCGCCTGCCGCAAGGCCGGATGCGCACTCATCGGCGGCGAAACCGCCGAGATGCCCGGCTTCTATGGTCCCGGTGAATACGATCTCGCCGGATTCATCGTCGGGATCGTGGAGCGCAAAAACATTCTCACGGGTAAAAATGTGAAGCCGGGCGATACGCTGCTGGCGTTGCCCTCCGCCGGCCTGCATACCAACGGGTATTCGCTCGCGCGCAAATTGGTTTTTGATATTGCCAAGCTCAAGCCGGAAACCTATGTCGCCGAAGTTGGCAATAAAATTGGCGCGGAACTTCTGAAACCCCACGTCTGCTACGCCCCCGCGGTGAAAGATCTCCTCGCCAAGGGCTGGGTCTCTGCCCTCGCGCACATCACTGGCGGCGGCATTCCCGGCAATCTCCCGCGTGTGCTTCCCAGCGGCGTCAAGGCCACCATTGATCTCGATGCCTGGCCCGTCCCCTCGATCTTCAAATATCTCGCCAAGCTCGGCGAAATCGATTCCGACGAACTTCTGCAATCCTTCAACATGGGCGTCGGCATGATCGTCATCGTTTCTGCCGCGCACATCAAGGAAGCGGAAGCCGACCTTAAGCGCCGCCGCGAAAAATTCTTCCGCATCGGCCGGATCGAACGCGGCGACACCGGCAAAGCCCGCCTGATCTACTCCGGCGCCCTCAACCTCCAATAGCCGACCAACAATTTCCAAATAGCCCAGCCCGAATGTGCACGGGCACGATACATCATGCCCTCTTCCGGCTTTCCGCCCGCATTTTGCACTCCTCTCCGCCTATGCTACCGTTTCTAATTTATGACCCATCGGATTGGAGTCCTCCTAAGCGGTCGCGGCTCGAACTTCGAAGCCCTCGCCGATAGTGTCTCTGCCGGCCGCATCCCCAATACCGAAATCGCCGTGGTCCTCAGCAACAAACCCGCGGCCCCCGGCCTCGAACGCGCCAAATCCCGAGGCATTCCCGCGCGCGTGATCCCATCGAAAGGTCTCGAGCGCGAGGCCTACGACCGCCAGGTCGTCACCGTTCTCCAGGAATACAAAGTGGATCTCATCTGCCTTGCCGGCTATATGCGCCTGCTCTCTCCCTATTTCGTCGCGGCTTTTCCCCAGCGCATTCTGAATATTCATCCGTCCCTGCTGCCCTCTTTCCCCGGCCTCGAATCCCAAAAGCAAGCCCTCGACTACGGCGTCAAATTCGCCGGCTGCACCGTCCATTTCGTGGACGAAAATCTCGACGCCGGCCCCATCATCCTGCAAGCCGTCGTCCCCGTCCTCGATTCCGACGACGAACACACCCTTTCCGAACGCATCCTGAAAGAGGAACACCGCATTTATTCCGAAGCCGTAAAAATCATCCTGGAAGGAAACTACAAAATCGCCGGCCGCCGCGTTATTCAGCCTTTGTAGCGGCCGCCTTCCGAGGCGGGCGCCTTTTTTGCGATACTGAATCTACCCATGACCTTTAAACCCGTCGACGAACAACTCGCCTATCTCAAAAAAGGCGCCGCCGAAATCATTCCGGAGGCCGAACTCCGCGCCAGCCTCGAAAAATCCTTCAAATCCGGCATCCCGCTGCGCGTCTATCTCGGCGTCGATCCCACCGCGCCGGATCTTCATCTCGGCCACACCGTCGTTCTCCGAAAACTAAAACACTTCCAGGACCTGGGCCACACCGCCGTCTTCCTGATCGGCGATTTTTCCGCCATGATCGGCGATCCCACCGGCGTTTCCGAAACGCGCCCGCCGCTCACCCGCGAGCAGGTGGACGCCAACGCCAAAACGTATCTCGCGCAAGTCTTCAAAATTCTCGACCCCGCGAAAACCGAAGTGCGCTACAACAGCGAGTGGCTGAATAAACTTTCCGCCGTGGATATCATTCAGCTCTGCGGACGATATCGCCTCGCGCGCATGCTTGAGCGAGAAGATTTTCGCTCGCGCCTGCAAAACAATCAGCCCATCTCCGTGCACGAACTTCTTTACCCGCTCGTCACCGCGCTCGACGCTGTCGAACTCAAATCCGACGTCGAACTCGGAGCCACCGAGCAGAAATTCAATCTCCTAGTCCACCGCGAAATTCAACGCGAATACGGCCTTCCCGGCCAGGCCATTCTTACCATGCCCATCCTCGTCGGCCTCGATGGCTCGCGCAAAATGTCGAAGAGCCTCGGCAACTACATCGGCATCACCGAGCCGCCCGCCGACATGTTCGGCAAAATCATGTCCATCCCCGACGATCTGATGTGGACCTACTACGAACTGCTCACCGACCGCACGCCGCAACAAATCACCGCGCTGAAACAGGAAGTGACTCTTCCGGCGCCCTACATCCCATGGATCGCCAAAATGCGACCTCGCCGAAGAAAGCGTTTCCGGCTTCCACGGCCCCGACCCGCCCGCAAAGCCGCCGAAAATTTCCAACGCGTCTTCCGTGACCGCCAGGCACCGACGGAAGTTTCTGAAGTAAGATTGCTCCGACCGGGCCGATGCGTTTCTTGTGAAACGAGTTTGCCTGCCGTCGATTGGAGCAACAAGTTCGTCGGGCCGAAATGGCACAACTTACTCAAATAACAGCTCATTGGCGAATCGATTTCTGTGCGGTGCGGCTCTGTCCAACAAGATGGTTTGAGATTAACGGTGCATCGTAAATGATCCGACGCAAAAGTTAGACACTAGCCTTGCTGGTTCTTATTTAGGTGCGTGTCGGCAAGAATAAATTGCCTCGTTGCATCTGTCGACTCGATCGTAGGCCCACCTTCTGAGGTGGGCCGCTTCTACAAACGCTACACACCATTGTCATCCCGAGGCTGTCCGACTTAAGGATAGCCGAAGGATCTCAACGCAGAGTCCTTCGAACCATGTTCCCTCCGAACCCTTTCTCTTCGCCCTGCGTTATTTTTTCCTCGGATCACGCTCCCAACACTGTCTCCCACCATTCCCGTCACGTGCTTCCGCAACCGCCCCGGCTGCCGTCAATCCCGGCGACTCAATCCCCACGAGATGAATAACCCGTGGCACTTCGCGATCCGCCTCAATCACAAAATCCGCCACGCCTTTTTCCCCAGGCGCTTTCAACTTCGGCCGCAACCCCGAATATCCCAATTGCAAATCTCGCTCCGCAATCTCCGGCAGCAGCGTCTTCGCATCCGCCAAAAACTCCTCGATCCCCAACCGTCCGCGCTCGTAATTGTCTTTTCCGTCCACGTACGTCGCCGTTGGTCCCACCAGCGTGGTTCCCCAAATCGTTTTCGTGAAATGCACGCCCAGTGTCAGCTGATCGTGATGCGGCATCGGGTAGACCAGCCCGCGAATCAAGTCCGCCCGCGCCCCGCGAATCTCGCAATACTCCCCGCGCACCGGATAAATCTTCCACGGCCGCGGACCCAGCAGCCCCGCCACTTCATCCGCGTACAATCCCGCCGCATTCACCACGCATCGCGCCGCAATCGTTTCTTCTTCCGACCCTTCCTCATCCCCAACGCGCAGCGTCACCTGCACAAAATCGTGCTTCGGCTCCAGAGCAATCACCTTCGCGCGTTTCACCAGGTGCGCGCCTTGCCCCTCCGCCACCCGCGCGTACGCGTGCACCAACTCCTCCGCCACGCAAATCCCCGTTGACGGCACCTCCATCGCCGCGTACCCGAGCACGTGCGGCTCCTTCGCCCGCATCTCCCCCGCGTCCATCAACCGCAATCCTTCCACGCCATTCTCTTCGCCGCGCTTCTTCAGCGCCTCGAGCTCCGCGATTTCACTGGCGTCTTTCGCCACCACCAGTTTTCCGGTCGTCCGGTGTGCCACGCCATGCCGCGCGCAAAACTCTTTCGTCATGCGATTTCCCGTCACGCAGAGTTTCGCCTTCCACGAATTTTTCGGGTAATAAAGTCCGGAATGAATCACGCCGCTGTTGCGTGAACTGGTCGCCATCCCCAGCTTCGGGTATTGCTCCACCAGAAATATATCCGCCCACCGCCGCGAAAGCGCTTCCGCGATCGCGCATCCCACCACGCCGCCGCCCACAATCAAAACGTTCGTCTGATCCATCGCACCGTCTTCCGAATTGTAGGGGCACGATACATCGTGCCCGGCGAGTCTGCGAGCCGTCCGCAGCCCCGCCTACGTGTCCCCGCCGACCTCATCAAAAAACGGTTTGCAATTCTCCAGCCGTGCCTCGGTCCCATCGTGCACCGCAAACCGCGCCGGCTTCGGCCGGTCATACGTATTCTTCCACAGCGACGCGCTTCCGTACTCCCCATCCTTATTCACGGCGTAAAAAAACAGATGAAACGTCGTCAGCTTCTTCTTATCCCCGTTGTAATTTCGCACCACGCGCCCCAGCGCCTCCAGGCAAGCATCCGTCGGCTTCATGCCCTTGCGCATCATCTCCACAATCGTGTGCCCGCCGCAGACCTTGATATTCTCCTCGCCCTTGCCCGTGGATCCGGCGCCGCCCACATCGCCATCCACATAGAGCCCCGCGCCAATCACCGGCGAATCCCCCACGCGCCCGGCGATCTTCCACGACAATCCCGAAGTGGTGGTCGTTCCGCTCACTTCGCCCTTCGCATTCACCGCCAGGCAATTGATCGTTCCCGTGATCGGATGGGCGATCTTTTCTTCCGCATACGCCATCTTCTCCGCGTCGCCGTCAAACAGCTGCGACATGTATTCCTTCCACTCCGGGCTATCAATGCCCGGCCGCCAGTTGAAGCTGGTGCTCGCCTTCCACGCCAGCCAGATCTTTCGCGAATGATCCGTCAGCAAATTGATCTCTTCAAACCCTTCGTCCACCGCGAAGCGCCTCGCGCCATCGCCCACGATCATCACGTGGTTGGTTCGCTCCATCACCGTCTTCGCCAGCCGCGAAACGTTTTTGATTTTCTGCACGCTCGCCACGCTGCCCGCGCGCCGCGTCGGCCCATGCATCACGCAAGCATCCAGCTCCACCACGCCGTCTTCATTCGGCAATCCGCCGTAGCCGACCGAGTCGTCATTCGGGTCGTCTTCCACAATCGTAACCGCGGCCACCGCCGCGTCCAGCGTGTCGCCGCCGCCCTTCAGAATCTCCATCCCCTTTCCCAGCGCGTTCACCCCATTCGCGGAGGAAATCATCACCGGCCGCGTCCCCGCCGCCGCCCCGCTTGTTGGGACACGATCAATCGTGCCCTCCGCGTCTTCTCCGATTCCGTTCGTCTTCCCGAATAATCTTCCCGCCCCCGCCAGCGCGCCGCCCGCCAGCGTCCCCGCAAAAAACTTCCTCCGCGTCCACAATCCCATCGCGCCTCTCCTCTACTCGAAGTTTGTATGTTTTCTAGAACTCAATCGCCGGTGCCGGTTTTGACTTTCCTCGCGCTCTTCCGAACCGTAGCAGAGGCAACAACCGTGTAAATTGCTCCTCAGCGTTTTTCGTATGTTTGATTTTTTCAAGAACTCATCCGCCGGTGCTGGTTTTGACTTTCTCTCGCGCTCTTCCGCCCGCGTAGCACAGGCTTCAGCCTGTGTTCCCCCCGCTCCTGAGTGTTCAGCTTTCCCTCCGGTTCACAGACCACGGGCCACGGGTCACGCTCTTCTTCTACTCGCTTCCCAGCGGCAAATAATACTGCGTCCCCTTCACCGGCTCCTGCAGCCGCTTCAGCAACTGCTGCAGATCCTCGCTGCGCTCCACAAAATCTATCTCCGAGGTATCCACCACCAGCAGATCCGCATTCTCGTAGTGAAAAAAGAAATGCTCGTAAGCCCGCGCCACTTCCTCCACATACGCCGGCGCGATGCGGCTCTCTTCCGCCGCCTTTTTCTTCGCAATCCGCGCGCGCAGCACTTCCGGCTTGGCCTGCAGGTAAATCACCAGGTCCGGCTGCGCAATTTCCGCCGTCAGCGCCTCGTAATATTGCTCGTAGAGCTTCAGCTCCGCGTCATTCAGATTCAGGTTCGCGAAAATCCGGTCCTTCTCCATCAGGAAGTCGCTGATCACCACGCCCGGCGCTTCCCCGGCCAGCCCTTCGCGCATGCGCTTCTGCCGCTCCATCAGGAAATACATCTGCGCGCGAAACGCAGACCCGGCCTTCTCCTCATAAAACTCCGCCAGAAACGGATTGTCTTCGCAATCGTAAATCCGCCGCGCGTGCAGCCGCTCCGCCAGGATTCGCGCCAGCGTCGTCTTGCCCACCCGCAGCGGCCCCTCAATCACAATGATTCGCGGAGCCTCCGGCCCCTTGATCGCTTTGCGCGCCCGCTTCGCCGAGGACATTTCCATTCCCGCCATCTCCCCTCGCTTCCCCAAACCCAACCAGTTGCGCGCGATTATAGCAGTTCCCGCCCCAAGCCAGTGCCCAGTGGCCCGTGTCCAGCGACCGGTGGCGAGTGCCGTGTCCTGTCTTCTGTGCCTGGTGTTCCTTGTAGGGGCTGGGCTCCCCCATTTGCCTATGAAACGGTCGCCTACCGCGAGGGGCGAGATTGGAGTGCGAAGGATTCATGCGCGGGCGTTTTGCTCTTTCGATTGAAGGGGAGTGGTAAGAGATCGGGATGAAGCTGGTGGGCCATCGTTCTTCAATTAATTTACGTTGGTGGGAGGAGATCGAAATCATGGGGCCCTTGGAGATTCCGGGTGGACGGAAGCTTGGATTCACGAAGGATAACGGCGCAGGCGCCGACCTGAAGGTCGGCCAGTAAGGGGATCGGCTGGCCGATCTGAAGTTCGGCCACTACAGATGCCTTGACTTTTAAAAGGTGTCGAAGAGGCGGTGCCAGCGGATTTCGCGGGGATGGAGGAGGGCTTTGCCGTAGGCGAGGAAGCGGTCCGCGAAATTGCCGTTCCAGGCATCTTCGCCGGCGTTCACGGACATATAGATCGCCACGGGTGTGCCGAGGATAGAGCTGCGAGGGACGCAGCCCCAATAGCGGCTGTCGTAGGAGTTTCCGCGATTGTCTCCCATGACGAAGTATTCGTTTTCGGGAACGGTCAGCGGCACGCCGTGAAAGGGCGAGAGCAGCTCGGAATGATAGGGCAGCTCGGTGGGGCCGGTGGTGTAGTTTTCCTGGAGCTTTTGCCCATTGATCCAGACTAATCCGTCGTGAATTTCGACGCGATCGCCGGGCAAACCGATGACGCGCTTGATGAGATCCGGCTGACTGGGGCCGCCATAGGGCGGATGGAAGATGATAATTTGCTGGCGCTTGGGATTCCGCCAGAGCGAGACATGCCAGTGGGTAAAGGGGACTCCGGCATCGTAGCCAACGCGGCTCATGAGCAGGTGATCGCCAACGAGCAAGGTGTTTTCCATGGAGCCGGAGGGAATTACGCGCGCCTGGCCGATCGCGCCATTGACCAGCATGAAGACGAGGCCGATCCAGAACCAGGCGAGGATTTCGCCGCGAACGCGCGCGGCCAGTGTGGGCTGAGCTTCCTGTTTTGCCTGAGAAGAGGCTGATTGCCTGGGTTTTTGCGTTTGCGGTGAATCAGCTTTCATGTTCCACCGTCACGGGTTCCGTCGGCTTGCCGCTCGAGGAGTTTTCGCGGACCTCGAGTTGCACCAGGTCGGTGGGATAGTTGCCGGTGTAGCAGGAGGTGCAGAACTTGCCTTCGGTATCGCTGACTGCCCGCTTGAGGCCGGCAAGCGAGAGATAGCCGAGCGAATCGGCGCCGAGATATTTGCAGATCTCCGCGGGGGTGTTGCTGGAGGCAATGAGCTCTTCCTTGGTGGGCGTGTCCACGCCGTAATAACAGGGAGAAATCGTGGGCGGGCAGCTGATGCGCATGTGGACTTCTTTTGCGCCCGCTTCGCGCATCATGCGGACGAGCTTGCGACTGGTGGTGCCGCGAACGATGGAGTCGTCGACGAGGACGACGCGCTTGCCGGCGACGAGTTCGCGGACGGGATTGAGCTTGAGCTTGACGCCGAAATTGCGGATGGCTTGCGAAGGCTCAATGAACGTGCGGCCGATATAGTGATTGCGGATCAGGCCCATGCGGAATGGGATTTTGGATTCAAGCGAAAAGCCGATGGCAGCGGGGACGCCGGAGTCCGGTATAGGCACGATCATATCGGCTTCGACGGGATGTTCCTGCGCGAGGAGGCGGCCCAGCATTTCGCGGGAGTTGTTGACGGAACGGCCGAAGATGATGGAGTCCGGGCGGGAAAAATAGACATGCTCGAAGATGCAGTATTGATGCGGCTTTGGCGGGCTGAAACGGATGGACTCGATGCCGGAGCGAGAGATGCGGACCATTTCGCCAGGTTCGACTTCGCGGACGTAAGTGGCGTTGAGGAGATCGAACGCGCAGGTTTCCGAGGCGACGACCCAGGCGTCGGGGCCTTCGGGAGAATCGAGTTTGCCGAGGACGAGGGGACGGAAGCCGCGGGGATCGCGGACGGCGTAGAGTTCGTCTTGCGTGAGGACGAGAAGAGAATAGGCGCCTTCGACTTGATTGAGCGCGTCGCCGAGCGCGCCGGAGAGATTGCGCGCTTGCGAGCGGGCGATGAGATGAACGATGACTTCGGTGTCGCTGTTGGTCTGGAAGATGGAGCCACGATGCTCGAGCTTGCGGCGCCAGTCGGCGGCGTTGGTGAGATTGCCATTGTGGCCGACCGCGATTTTGCCCTTGTTGCAATCGATCATGATGGGCTGGGCGTTGAGAAGGGCTTTATCGCCGGCGGTGGAATAGCGCGTGTGGCCGATGGCGCTGGAGCCGGGAAGCGTGGAGAGAACGGCGGGCGTGAAAATTTCCTCGACTTCGCCCATGGCGCGATGGGCGTTGAGATCGGTGCCATCGCTGGAAACGATGCCGGCGGATTCCTGGCCGCGATGCTGGAGCGCATAGAGGCCGAGGTAGGCGAGGTTGGCGGCTTCGGGATGGCCGAAGACGCCGAAGACGCCACATTCGTCGTGGAAGTGATCGTCGGCGAAAGCGAGTTTCTGTTTCATTGAACCTTTAGCGCGCGCTGCAAGGAATTGGCCCAGGTGTCGTGGAGCGAGGGTACATCGGACTGGACCACTGCCTGCCCCTTATATTCGATGCGGAGAGAGTTGTCACGGGTGACTTTGCCGATTTCGTGGGCGCCCACACCGTATTGTCTCGCAGTGGAGCGAAGGGCAGCAAGTTTTGCGGGAGAGACGGAAACGATGGCACGGGCGCCGGATTCGTTGAAGAGGGCGTATTCGGCGGAGGCGGATTCGGGAAGTGTGATGGTTGCGCCGAGGGGGAAGAAGCAGATCCCTCGCTGCCGGACTCCGCTCGGGATGAAGTCCGGCCACTACAGAGGAGAAGAGGGATTCGGCGAGGGCTACGGCTGCGCCGCCGTCGCTTAGATCGTGAGCGGATTCCACTATGCCTGCGGCGGCCAAGGCGACGAGGCAATCGATCAGCCATTTTTCGGCGGAGAGTTCGAGCGCGGGGGGTTCACCTGCGACGATGCCTGCGATTGTTTTTGAATATTCGGAGGAGGAGAAGGTTCGTGCGGCGGCGGAAGAGGGCACGATGTATCGTGCCCCTACCCCTTCGGAATTGGCGCCGTTGAGAAGGACGATGATGTCGCCTTCGTTGCGGAAGGCGATTTTCAGGGCTTTGGAGGCGTCGTCGAGAATGCCGAGGATGCCGATGACGGGAGTGGGATAGATCGATTTGCCGAGGGTTTCGTTGTAGAAGCTGACGTTGCCGCCGGTGATGGGCGTGCCGAGCGCGGTGCAGGCTTCGCCGAGGCCGTCGATGGTTTGAGAAAATTGCCACATCACTTCGGGTTTTTCGGGGCTGCCGAAATTCAGGCAGTTGGTGGCGGCGATGGGGCGCGCGCCGGAAGCGGCAACGTTGCGCGCGGCTTCGGCGACGGCGTGCATGGCGCCGAGTTTGGGATTGAGCTGGCACCAGCGGCCATTGCAATCGGTGGAGAGCGCGAGGGCGCGCAGGACGCCGTTTTTCTCGGACTCCTTGATGCGCACGATGGCGGCATCGCTGGCGCCGGGTCCGGCGAGGGTATTGGTGCGGACGCTGGTGTCGTACTGCTCGGTGATCCAGCGCTTCGAGGCGATGGTGGGAGAGGCGAGGAGTTTTTTGAAATTGGCGGTGAGATCGGTTTTTTCGGCGGCGAAGTGGAACCAGTCTTTTTCAGATTCGGCGCGCGGCGCGGGCGCGGCGATGTGGCGATTATAGACAGGACCTTCTTCGGCAAGGGGATGCGCGGGAATTTGCGCGACGACTTTTCCGTGATCCTTTACGACCAGCAGGCCGCCGGTGGTGACTTCGCCGACGACGGTGGCATCGAGGCCCCACTTTTTGAAAACGTCGAGCACTTCGTGTTCGCGGCCTTTTTCGGCGACGAGGAGCATGCGCTCCTGCGATTCGCTGAGCATGATTTCGTAGGGACTCATGCCGGTTTCGCGCTGGGGAACTTTGGCGAGATCGATTTCGATGCCGGTGCCGCCGCGCGAAGCCATTTCGCAGGTGGAGCAGGTGAGACCGGCTGCGCCCATATCCTGAATGGCGACGATGGCTCCTGTTTTCATGGCTTCGAGGCAGGCTTCGAGAAGAAGTTTTTCGACGAAGGGATCGCCGACCTGGACGTTGGGGCGCTTCTGCTGGGACTCTTCGGTGAATTCGGCGGAGGCGAGGAGCGAGGCGCCGTGAATGCCGTCGCGTCCGGTTTTTGCGCCGACGTAGATCACGGGATTGCCGAGGCCTTTGGCTTTGGCGAGGAAGATGTCCTCACTGCGGGCAATGCCGAGGGCGAGCGCATTGACGAGGGGATTCTGCGAGTAGCAGGGTTCGAAGACGACTTCGCCACCGATGGTGGGAACGCCGAAGCAGTTGCCGTAGTGGGCGACGCCGCGGATCACGCCATCGAGGATGCGGCGATTGGCGGCGGAGTCGGGCTCGGTGGTGCTTTTTCCCGGAATGATTTCGCCGAAGCGGAGGGAGTCGAGGATCGCGATGGGGCGGGCGCCCATGGTGAAGATGTCGCGGAGGATGCCGCCGACGCCAGTTGTGGCTCCCTGAAAGGGTTCGACGTAGCTGGGATGATTGTGGGATTCGATTTTGAAGGCGGCGACGAGGCCGTCGCCAATGTCGACTACGCCGGCGTTTTCACCGGGGCCCTGGACGACTAGTTTGCCTTTCGTTGGAAGGCGTTTCAGGTGGACTTTACTGGATTTGTAGGAGCAGTGCTCGCTCCACATCACGGAGAAGATGCCGAGTTCGGTGATGTTGGGATCGCGGCCGAGGATTTTCTGGATGCGGGCGTATTCGTCGCGGGTGACGCCGTGTTCGGCGGCGATTTCGGGAGTGACTTTGATTTCGATTTGGGTGGTGGCCATGGTTAGTGCGCGCGCATTGCCTCAATTGCTGGAAAAGCAGATTCCTCGACTGCGCAGCCCGGCGTGCAAAAACCGCACGCAGGAAAAAACCGGGCTGCTCCGCTCGGAATGACGGGTGTTGCGAAATTAGAGAATTTTTTCACGTTAGGCGGTGGCCTTGGCTGCGCCTACTAATGCTTCCACCATCGAGCGGAGGATGACGAGGCCGTCTTCGGAGTTGAGGGCGGATTCGACGGCGCGTTCGGGATGGGGCATGAGGCCGGCGACGTTACGTTCACGATTGCAGATGCCGGCGATGTTGTTCATGGAGCCGTTGGGATTGCCGGCGGAGTCGTCGGTGCCGTCGGGAGTGGTGTAGCGGAAGAGGACCTGGTGATTTTTTTCCAGATCGGCGAGGGTGGCTTCATCGCAATTGTAATTGCCGTCGCTATGGGCGATGGGAATCTTGAGGATCTGGCCTTTTTGCGCGGCGTTGGTGAAGGGAGAATTCGTTTCTTCGACGCGGATATAAACGTGGCGGCAGATGAAGCGGAGGCCGGAATTGCGCATCATGGCGCCAGGAAGCAGGCCGGCTTCGAGAAGAATCTGAAAACCGTTGCAGATGCCGAGGACCAGGCCGCCGCTGCGCGCGAATTTCGCGACGGAGTTCATCACCGGAGAGAAACGGGCGATGGCGCCGGTGCGGAGATAGTCGCCGTAGGAAAAGCCGCCGGGAAGGATGATGGCGTCGCAATCGTGGAGATCTTCGGATTGATGCCAGATGAATTCGACGGGTTTTTCGAGGACGCGACCGATGGCGTGAAAGGCGTCGTGATCGCAGTTGGACCCGGGAAAGACGACGACTCCAAATTTCAATGGGCACCTCCGGGAGTGATGCGGGAAGATTTATTTTAGCACAGACGTAAACGCGTCGCGCGAACCGCGACTCGATTCAAACGCGGCGAGATCGCATTTGGGAATTCTGCCTGGATCCCTCCACTGCGCGACCCGGCGCGCCAAAAAGCGGCGCGAAGGAAAAAGCCAGGTCGCTCCGGTCGGGATGACGGAAAGAGAGAAGAGACGGCTCGCCTCCCGCCTACGCAAAATCGGCTTCGGCGGGCAAGCGGAAGGCGGGCGTTGCATAGGGGACCCCAAGAGGGCCGGGCGAGCTCGGCCCCTACAAAGGATGAAGATCAGCGGCGTTTCTTGCGTTTTGGTTTTTTTGGGGCGGGGCGGAGGCGGAGGAGAGGGCGCGGCGTTTTTTGGAGGCCCAGTTTGGTTTGGTGGTTTGGCGGCTGCGGCCGATGCCGAGGGCGTCTGCGGGAACGTTTTCGGTGATTACGGAGCCGGCGGCGATGTATGCGCCGTCGCCGAGCCTGACTGGAGCGACGAGAACGGAATCGCTGCCGACGAAAACGCGGCTGCCGATGGTGGTGGGATGTTTGGCGAAGCCGTCGTAATTGCAGGTGATGGTGCCGGCGCCGATATTGGACTTGCTGCCGATTTTCGTGTCGCCAATATAGGAAAGATGCGGGGCTTTGGTGCCTTCGCCGATCGTGCTCTTTTTAATTTCCACGAAATTGCCGATGCGCGCGCCCTTGAGAAGATGGGATTCAGGACGGAGGCGAGCGAAGGGGCCGATCACGACTTCGGATTCGAGGCGGCTTTGCGTGAAGACGCAGTGGGGCTCAACGAGGACGTCGTCGCCGAGAGTAGTGTCGTGAAGGACGCTGCCGGTGCGGATGGTGCAGCGGACGCCGATTCTGGTTTTGCCGAGGAGCTGGACGCAGGGTTCGAGGATGGTGTCTTCGCCGACGGTGACATCGGGATCGACAAGAACGGTTTCGGGTAGCTGGATGGTGACGCCGTCGCGCATGAGTTGGTCGCGCTTCCACTCGCGGAAGGTGCGATCCACACCGGCGAGATCGGCGCGGGTGTTGCAGCCCAGGGCTTCACGGGGATCGGAAGCGATTTCGGCAAGGACGGTCTCTCCCTTGGAATTGAGGACGGAGATCGCGTCTGTAAGATAAATCTCGCGGTGCTTGTTCTCTGGTTTCACCTGGGCGAGTGCGGGCCAGAGTTTCGAGGTAGTGAAGCAATAGATGCTGGAGTTAATTTCGTTCAGCTCGCGCTGATCGGGAGTGAGTTGCGATTCCTCGATGATCGCGGAGACGGCGTCGCCGGATTTGCGGAGGACGCGGCCATAGCCGGAGGGGTCGGCAAGGACGGCGGTGAGAATGGTAGCCGCTGCACCGGCGGATTTGTGTTTCTGGATGAGCGCGCGAAGAGTTTCCGTACGGATCAGAGGCGCATCTCCCGGGAGAACAACGACAAATTTGGCGTTGCCGATGGCGCGCCGGGAAACCAGGAGCGCGTGACCGGTGCCGTTCTGGGGTTGCTGCAAAACGGTGGCGACATCGAGGGGTTCGATGGCTGCGGAGACTTGGTTCGGACTGATGGCCGATGACGGCGATGATTTTTTTCGGGTGCAGCGGCAGGCAAGCGCGCACCACGTGCTCCACGATGGGGCGGCCACCCGCGTGATGCAGCACTTTGGCGATGTTGGACTTGAGGCGAGTGCCTTTGCCAGCGGCGAGAATGAGGACAACGACGTCTTTGTTGGACATGGTGGGAGCATTGTCTATTGGGATGAGGGATTTGACAATGCGGGGATAGAGAGAAGGCGAGGAGGCCGGCGCTTGTCGAGATATGGCGACAATCCTTGCGGGGCCAAGTGAAAACTAAAAGCGGATCCCTCAACCCCGCAGAAGGCGCGGGGATTCGGGATGACACTTTTATCGTTATGGTGGGTTTAGTCGGCGGCGGTGGCGGGTTGGGCTAGCTGGGAGAGGTGGTCGGGGGAATCGGGGATGGAATCGGCGGTGGTGATTTCCCAGGCGGAGGTGTCGGCGAGCAGGCGGCTGACGAGTTGGGTGTGGAGGGAGTGGCCGGCTTTGCGGGCTTCGACGCGGCCGAGGAGGGGAAGACCGAGGAGGGCGAGGTCGCCGATCAGATCGAGGGCTTTGTGGCGGCCGAATTCGTCGGGGAAGCGGAGGGGTCCGTTCATTACGCCATCTTTGGTGAGGACGATCGCGTTTTCCAGCGAACCACCGCGAATAAGGCCCATGGCGCGGAGCGGCTCGATATCCGATTCAAAGCAAAAGGTTCGCGCGCGGGAAAGGACCTGGCGAAAGGATTCCGGGTTGACGACCATTTCCACTTCCTGCTGGCCGACCAGGGGATGCGGAAAATCGACGTAACAGCGGACGTGAAACTCGTCCGCGGGATAGATGGCGATGCGGCGGCCGTCTTCGACCACTTCCACCGGCTTGAGGACTTTGAGGAAGCGGCGTTTGCGGCGGAGGCGGCGAATGCCGGCCTGATCGAGCAATTGCATGAAAGGCTCGGCGGAGCCATCGAGGATGGGAATCTCGATGTTATCAATATCAATGAAAATGTTGTCGATGCCATAGGAATAGGTGGCGGCCAGCAGGTGTTCGGTGGTGGAGAGAAGGACGCTTTGCCGCATCAAGCTGGTGGCGTAACTGACGCGCGCGACATTTTGACCGTGGGCCTGGATGGGGAAATGGTCGAGGTCAACGCGGCGAAAAACGATGCCGGTGTCCGGAGGAGCGGGGAGAAAGCGGAGGTGTGTGTGGACCCCGGTATGGAGACCTATCCCCTGGGTTTCAACGGGGCGGCGGATGGTGCACTGGAGCATAGATAATATTTAACCAGAGGAGCACATTGCAAGCCAAACATATTTCTCTTTGTGCTTTAAATTCAGACACATAGAAGGATGCCTGGAGGCCTGCTAGAGTTGTCCGTGGTAATCACGCAACAGTTTTCGGGATTCGCGTGTCTTCGGCACCAACCGGCGGATAGGTGGTCAAAACGAAACGAGATATCCAAGAGGGGAGTCGGCGCGTCTTAGTGTGAGTGGTATACTTGGGAATTCCTTCGGGCAAGGACGGTGCGGAATGAATCGTTTGACGCGCTACAGCGTTTTGCTGGTTTCAGTGCTGATCATCGGCTGGGTGGGAATCGGGCATGTGCTTGGGCGCACCACGGATGAAGGCAATGCGTACAAGTCGCTGGTGGTCTACAGCGAAGTGCTGCAAAAGATTCAGAACGACTACGTGGATGAGCCGAACATGCATCTGGTGACGGCGGGTTCCTTGCACGGCTTGCTGGAATCGCTGGACTCCGAATCGAGTTACTTGACGCCGCGGGAATACACCGAGTATCAGCAGAAGCAGGGCAATCCGGGAACGGGCGAAACCGGGCTGAATTTGAGCAAGCGATTCGGGTACATCATTGTGACCTCCGTGCTGCCGGAAAGTCCGGCGGATAAAGTCGGGCTGCACAGCGGAGACATACTGGAATCGGTGGCCGGTTTTACGACGCGGGAAATGTCCACGGGGCAGGCGAAGAACCTGATGGCCGGGCAGCCGGGAACCAGCGTGAAGGTGGGCGTGATCCGTCGCGGGAAGACGGATCCCGAAGAATTGGACCTGGTGCGGGCGAAGATTCCCGAGCCAAAATTAATTGTGCAGCAGGTGGACAAAGATACGCTGGCGATCCGGTTCCCGACGCTGGGCGCGGGCCGCAAGGAAGAAGTGAAGGCCAAGCTGCTGGAAGCCGAGAAGCAGGGCGTGACGCACGTGATCCTGGATCTGCGCGATTGCGGGCGCGGATCATCAACCGAAGCAATTGAAATTGCGAAGCTGTTTGTGCCTTCCGGGACACTGACGAAATTGCAGGGACAGACCATTCCACAGCAGATATTTGCCGCCGATCCGAGCAAGACTATTTGGAAAGGTTCTGTTTCCGTTTTGATGGATGGAACCACGACGGGCGCGGCCGAAGTGCTGGCGGCAGCAATTGCAAATACAAAGCGCGGCGACCTGGTGGGCGACCGGACGTTTGGACTGGCGTCCGAGCAGAAATTGATTCCGCTGGACGATGGCGCGGCCATCATCCTGACGGTTGGGAATTATATGAACGCGGATGGCAAGTCCATCCTGGATGAAGGAGTGGCGCCGACGGAAGTGGTGCGCGCGGCGTCCACGGGCGAAGGCGACGACGGCGAAGAGGCGGAAGCCACCGGGACAGCGAAGGAACCGCCGCCAGCGCCGCGGCCTTTATCTGCGGACGATCCGGTGCTGCAAAAGGCGCTGCAACTGCTGAAGACACCCGCAAAGAAGGCCGCTTAAGCTCTACGTGGGCCGCAAGCGAACGGGAACCGCACGAACAATATTATTTTTGCTGGGCGTTTGCGGCGCTGGCCTGATGGTGTGGCTGGGCGGCTGCAACAAAATCAGTTCTACTTTTCACTCCCTCTTCAAATCCCATTCCGGTAAAAAAGAGCGTGTCGTTGCTCGGGCTCCGCAGCACGCTGTTTCTGGCCCCAAACTGGCGATTCTGCTGGACGATCTGGGCAGCGATCGCGAAGCTGCGGAAGCCATTTTTGCGCTGGGCGAACCGCTGACGATTTCCGTGCTGCCC
Organism: uncultured Acidobacteriota bacterium; assembly: GCA_963824925.1. Lineage (GTDB taxonomy): Bacteria > Acidobacteriota > Terriglobia > Acidiferrales > UBA7541 > Acidiferrum. Next base: position 26,003 of record CAWGRE010000014.1, on the reverse strand, counting down.
TTTCACGCGCATTCGACGGAAATTGCTGAGGAGGCGGAGAGGAGGGGAATCGAAGTGATGCTGCATTTGCCGATGCAGGCGGTGGGCAATGAAAAACCGGAAGCGCAGCAATTGCACGCGGAGATGAACGCGGAAGAAGTGGGGCGGGAGTTGCGCAAGATGCTGGAGAATGTGCCGGGCGCCATGGGCGTGAACAATCATGAGGGGTCGCTGGCGACTACGGATGCAAAGCTGATGGCGGAGTTGATGCCACTGCTGAAGGAGCGCGGGCTGTTTTTTGTGGATAGCCGCACGACGGCAGCGACGGTAGCTTTTGATGCGGCGGGGCAAGCGGGGCTGCGGAGCGGGTACCGGAATGTGCCCTTTCTGGATGACGTGGAGGACGTGACGGCGATCCGGAAGCAACTGGAGTTGGCGATGCGCGGCGCGGAGGAGAAAGGCGCGGCGATTGCCATTGGGCATCCGCATAAGGAGACGCTGGAGGCGCTGAAGGAGATGCTGCCGCGGGCTGCGGCCAGGGGAGTGCAGTTGGTGTTTGTGTCGGAGGTGGTGCGGTAATTATTGGGTGTATCCGGTGAGAGCAGTTTACCAGATGGTTTGAAGTAGCCCGGAGGCGCGGATGTTCGCGTCTTTGGTGACGAGGATCATGCTTTCCGCGAGGGCAGTTGCTCCGATTAGCCGGTCGCACGGATCGCTGGGGTAGCTGGCGGGAAACTGATTGGCCAACGCGGCCACCTTCGGCGTGAGGGGAAGAACGGAAACCCGTGAGGATACTTCTTCCAGAAACGCCTCGACTGTTCCAGTGAATTGCAAACGGCCATGAGTGGCCAACCAACCCAATTCCCAGAGTGAGATCGCGGAGATAGCGATTCCGCCGGCGCGGTGCGCTCTTCGAACGGCAGAACTGGCGTGCCTCGAAAGACGCGACGGCTCTGAGCTAAGCCACAGGAGCACATGCGTGTCGAGGAGGATCAACGCTTGGTGACCTTCCAATCGACGGGGATGGGCGACTCGATATCGCCGATGATTTTGACCTTGCCCGCCATGAATCCGAAAATATCGTTATTCTCCGGCTGAGCCGGGACAAGCTTCACGAGGGGAGTGCCGCGTTTGGTGACGATGACGGATTCGCCCGTGGATTGGACCTGTTTCATAACGGCGAGGCAGCGGGCTTTGAAGGCGCCGGCGGGGATTTGTTTCATTTTTTGTTGCTCCTGACCATGGTCATTTGATTATGACCATTATAGCAGACACTGATGGAAACGGGTTGCGCTCGTTGCGGGTTGGGTGGTTCGGTTTAGGTTGAGATCCTTCGCCTATCCTCATCGGATAGGCTCAGGATGACAGGTTTGGGTACGGTTGGAATTCAAACAAATTCAATTTATGAACTATTTAGGGAGTGGATGGGTACAGCGGCGCTGGTGCGGCGTTGGTTGTGGCTTTTTGTTTGGGGAAGAGCCACATGACGACTAGGAATTGCAGGCCGATGGTGAGGAAACAGAAGACGCTACCTTCGGGACCGACGGTGCCGCCGGTGAGCCAATTGGGTCCATGAAGCAGGGAGTTGGAGAGATGACCCTGCATGACTGTGCCACTGTCGGGTACGGAATAGAGAAACGTCTCGCCCCAATCGAAGCTGGCGTGGAGTCCAACGGCGTACCAGAGATTGCCGGTGCGAAAGAGCGTAAAGGCAAAGAAGAGGCCGACCAGAACAACGCTGGCCGCGCCGACGAGACCCTCCCCCGGGTTGCCAAGATGCACCGCGCCGAAAAGAAGTGAGAGCACGATGGCAGCGGGCCAAAAGCCGATGCCGTCACCGAGGGTGAACTGCGAGTAGCCGCGGAACATGAATTCCTCGAAGAAGCCGACGACGGTGAAGAGCAGGAGATGGAAAAGACCCCAGCCCACGATCCCCGATGGAGTTAACGCGAGGTTACCGAAGGAATAGCCGCCGAAGGCGGCGATAAGTCCGACGAGGAGGGAAACTTCCACCAGCCCCAGCAACATGCCGAGCCAAAATTTTTTCGCAAAAGCTTCGGCAATGGGCAGGCCGTAAGCGCCGGGGGAGCGGCGCTCGATTCTGGACATAATCAGCGCACAGCCAAAAACAGCGGCGAAGCTGAGTAATTCCTGAATGAGCAGACGCCCGGGCGTCGGAAAACCGGGAGCTCCGTGCGGAGAGGGATGGATCCTTCTGGCAATGAAGCCCATGGCGGTGATGACGCTGGCTACGAGGAGAATATAAATCAGGAGGCGCCAGCCGGCACGGAGGCCGCGGTCGTTGAAGAAAACGACGTTGCGCTGTGGCGGAGGCGGTGCGGCTACGGAAAGCGGGTTGGCGAGATCGGGGGATTGCGGAGAGGGAGAGATAGGATTGTCCAAGATGGCTCCTTGCGAGCGATTATGACGGCCAAATTTCGAAAATGATAGCCGATGCTTGAATGAACGAACAGAACGCGAGGCCGCAGATAGATACGGGAGAGTGGCGGAAAAAGTTGCAAGGGGATTGCGAAACAAGATATAACCGGCGTGAGAAGAAAAACTGGTTAAAGAGCGTAGGCAGGCTTCAGGAGCTCGAAATGAGCGTAGCGGTTACGCCAAAGAACCTGATTTCGGGACGATTGGCGCTGGATTTTGCCAATTTGATTCCGGAGACGCGGGACGTTTCCTGGGCGGAGTTTGTGGAATTTTTGGTTGGGGCGCGGGTGGTGAGTGAGGAGCGGGGAACGCGGCTGGAGGGATTGCAACGGAACGAGCCGGCAGCGGTGGATGCGGTGCTGCTGAAGATTTTGCGTTTGCGAGAATGCGTGCGCGCGATTTTTGCGGCGGTGGCCGAGCGGCGGGAATTTCCGAAATCGTGGGTGACGCCGATCAATGAAGTTCTGCGGGTGACGGAAGGGCATGACGAATTGCAGGCGCGGGATGGGAGTTGGAGGCTGGAGTTCATTGGGCGCGAGGGCGGACTGGAATGGCTGCTGGCGGCAATCGCGAGGTCGGCGGCGGAGTTGATCGTGGAAGGATTGGCGGCGCCCGTGAAACGTTGCGCGAATCCGGAGTGCCGGTTGTTTTTCTATGATGATTCGCGGACGCGGCGGAGGAGATGGTGTTCGATGGCAGTTTGCGGGAACCGGCATAAGGTGGCGGCGTTTTTGAAGAGGAAGAGGGGGAGATGAGGGAAAGAAGAGTGGGGCGAAGGCATGCGTGCCCGGAACAGTGGCCCGCCTCGGAAGGCGGGCCCTACGGGAAAAGTGGGGCGGGGACTAGTGGTTGGGTGACGGAGGCTGGGCGGGTTTGAAGTCGCGGGCAAAGCGGAGGCGGTCGTTGAGAGGAGGATGGCTGTACAGCCAGAAGGTGATGAATTTGGAGGGGTGCGGATCCTCGAGATCTTCTTCGCCGAGGACCTGGAAACTGTGGGCGGCGACTTCGTTTGCGTCGGGAATTAAACCCTGGATGAGTTCAAGGCCGTAGGCATCGGCAGCGTGTTCTTCCGAGCGGCTGAAGGCGTTGCCGATGGGTTCACCGAAAAAATTGAAGACGTGAAAAATCAGGAGCAGAATTCCCAGCGCGGCCCAATCGGATTGGCCGCGGACGCCCCAGGCGGGTCCCCAGCGGGCGATCATCCACTGCAGCAGACGGTAAGCCAAATACAAACCAAAAAACAGCATGGCGAGGAAGAAGGCGAAGCCCTTGGCGACGTGGCCCAGGACGTAGTGCCCCATTTCGTGGCCCACGATATAGAGAAGTTCGTTTGGCGTGGTTTTGTTGATGGAGGTGTCCCAGATGACGATGCGCTTGGAGGAGCCGAGGCCGGTGACGTAGGCGTTGATCGACGTTAGTCTTGGCACTGGCCTGCATGAGGAACATGTGGCTGGGGGGGATGGGGTAACCGGCATGGCTGGTGAGCGCGACGATAGATTCGACGAGCTGCGGATTTTTTTCCTGCAGGGGATCGAATTTGTTGAAGAGCGGATCAATGTACAGCGGACTGATGAAGACCAGGAAGGTGGAGAGGGGAATCGCGCCGAGCCAGGCATAGAACCACCAGGCGCGGGGCTTGCGGCGAATCGCGGCGAAAAGCAGCAGGACGAGGAAAAAGGCGAGGGCGATGGTGAGGAACTCGGCTTTGGTCCAGTCCCACAACCAGGAGGGCCAGGGCTGGATGGATTGCTGATAGAAGAGCGAGAGATGATGCCAATAGAGACGGATGGGCAGATTCAGAAAAGCGAGCGCGGCGAATAATACCGGGACGAAGATAGCGGCTTGCAAGATGCGTTGCTGAGCGCGAGCTTCCGCGAAATCGCGGAGGCGGGCGATAAGGCCGGTGCGGAGCAGGAGCAACAGAATTGCAAGGTTCCAGAAGACAGAGACAAAGTAGAGGCGATAACCGGCGCGGGAATAGACGACGGCTTGCTGGTATTTTTCGGGGGAGAGGCGGTAGGAGGTGGTGGCGGCGGGAGAAGTGGAATTCCCGGCAGGATTTGTGGTGGTTGCGGGCGCAGACTGCGGGAGAACGGCGCGCGTTGGGCGGCAGGCTGGGAATAGAAATACCGCGATTATAAGAAGAAGATGGAGCGTGGACTCGTGTAGCCCGTGAGCGCGCATGGAAAGAGTATAACGGCGGGGGAGCCAAGCGGAGCAAGCCAGGGGGAAGTTGCAGATTGGTGGCAGGCCGGAACGAGGGAAATTGTGCCGGGAGGCGCGGGGGCGTATGCTGCGAGATGACAGCCCCATGCAAGCAGGAGGCGGGATGATGTGGAAACTTAAGCGGGTAGGCGTCTCCCTGATCGTATTTGGCGCGCTTTTGGCGGCAATGCCGAAGGCCGAGGCGCAGACTGACCAACAGGTTTCGGTGGCGGAAGCGGCGCGGCGGGCGCGGGAGCAGAAAAAAGACGCGGCGAAACCCGTAACCGTGGTTACGAACGATACGCTGGAACCGGCGAAGGCCGAGACCCCGGGGGTAACGCAGGCAGCCGTGACGAACGGGGCGGGCTCAGCGCAGGGGACGGAGTTGACGGTGGCGTCTGCCACTTCAGGCCAGCAGGGTGCGGCGGGTTCGGCCGGAACGCCTGCGGCGAAGGAAGCACCGGCGGATGATGCCGCCAGCAAAGCGGAACTGACGGCCTTGCGGCAAGAGATTAAGGAAAAGCAATCGGAAGTGGACCTGGCGCAGCGCGAACTTACGCTGGAGAGCGATAATTTCTACTCGCGGCCGGATTTTTCTCAGGACACCTCAGGAAAAGCAAAGCTGGACGCGATGCAGAACGACGTGGCGCAAAAGCAGGACGAACTGGCCCAACTGAAAGCCAAACTGCCGGCGGGGGCATCCGCGGCAGAAGAAAAGCCAGCCACGGACCAAGCGCAGCCGGATCAATCACAGCAAACGCAGCAGCCTCAGCAGCCGTAACGGTGAAGTTCCGGAACGAGAAATTCCCACGGGAGAAGTGTTGGGCTTTGCCGGTCTAGATTCCCCTGGATTCTTTTTAAGTCCTCTCGAGCGCGACTTCAAAAGCCAAAAGCAGATCCCTCGCCCGCAAAGAACGCGGGCTTCGGGATGACAATCCTGGGGCAGCGGTAACGGGAACGGTCCTCTACGCTGCCAATTCTCCGCTGAAATCACATGCGATTCCGAAACGACACATAGATCAGATTTGGAATGCGCAGGAGCGCGTTTTCCACAGAATTCTGATGGAGCCACTAGCGTTTGTGGCGCTTTCTGATTGACACCGCTGGAGCACGGCGCAAGAATCGCACAGTCCGCTCGGTCGATTCGTTGAAACTCTGGCCACCAAGGGGACTCACCGGACATTATTCGTGCAAGCAAGGGTGAGTTGGGGCCGCTGAGGGAGTTCAGAATGACCATAATGCCGGGCTCCACGGTTCAGTGTGTCAATCCACAATGTGATGTGAAGGGGAATTGGATGAGGGCGGAAGCCGATGGCTCCGACCGCTGTCCAAGGTGCGGGGAAGAATTGCGCCACGTGCCTCCACCCCTGATGCCGAGATTCAGATTCCGCCCGAGGTCAGCCGCGCCGCGTCCGCCCTTGCGTCCCCGCTAGCGGCGTGCCATGCGGTGCGTTTCTCCGTTGTGAACGAGAGAAACCCGCCAAAAAGCAGAGGGTCAGGAGCGCTAGCTTCTGACCCTTTGTGCTTTCTATTCGGCGTTCGAGTTGGAGAAAGGTGCCCTCTTTGGAGGGCCGTTACCGGAAACGGAGGATACCGCGCACAAGATTTGGGGTTGGCGTGGTAGATGCAATCGAAGAGGGACGGGCGAGCCCGTCCCCTACAAGACGAGTTTGGAGGGCGGGATCGAAAGGGCGCCCGCCTCCCTCTCCGAGGGCAAGCAGAAGGCGGCCGCTACAAAAGCAAAAAAGGCCGGAAGCGTGGGGCTTCCGGCCTGTTCGATTGAGGGTTGGGTAAAAGTTAGCCTTCGACTAGACCTTTTTCGAGGAGTTCTTCGTCGCTGAGCCAGAGGTCCGGGATATTGGCGGAGCCGAGGCGCAGGATATCTTCCAGAGCGCCGCGGACTTCTTTCAGTCGGAAATCCACGCCAACTTTTTCAAGCATGTCGATCAAGGCCTGCGCGCCTTCGGCGAGCATGGGCTTGGGGCGAATGCCGGTGCGGGCGATCTGGTGATACGAGACGATGTAGAAGGCATTGAGGCCCGCGCCGTGACGAACGATGTGCAGAAAGCCGCGAGCTTTCGGGGTTTCGGGAATCTGTCTGGTTGCTACTGCTGTGCCGCTTGGGTGTGAGCTCATCGTGTGATCTCCTCACCTGTGCCCGGCATCAACTGCATCCACTCGTACTCCCGCAATTTTCGCATTTGTAGCAGGCGCCGTTGGGGACCATCAACATGCCGCATTCGGAGCAGGTGGGAGCGCCTTCGTGGGCGTCGCGCGGCGACTTGCTGGCCGCATCGGCCGCGCTCGACGCCGGCATGATCGCCGGGGCAAGCGGTGGAGCGGCCACCTGGGTATTTTCGACCGGGCTCAAACCATTCAGCTTCAGATAGTCCGTGGAAATAAAGCGCCCGCCGAGCCAGCGCGCGATGTAATCGAGCACGGAGGTGGCGAAGCGAATATTCGCGTTGGCGGTGATGCCGCTGGGTTCGAAGCGGGTATTCACCAGCTTGTCCACGAACACCTTCAAGGGCACGCCGTATTGCAGACCGAGAGAGATGGTGAGCGCGAGGCCGTCCATCACGCCGGAAAGCGTGGAGCCTTCCTTGGACATCTTGATAAAGATTTCGCCTGGGCGACTGTCGGGATACATACCGACGGTGATGTAACCTTCATGGCCACCGACACTGAACTTGTGGGTGACGGAAGTGCGCTCGACGGGCATCTTTTCGCGCTGGGTGCGGGCGAAGAGTTCGCGTTGGACGGGTTCGGCAGCGGCAACAGGCTCGGCTTTCTTGTCTTCTTTCTTGTTGCCAGCGGCGTTGAGAGGCTGCGACCACTTGGAGTTGTCGCGATAGATGGCGACAGCCTTGAGGCCAAGCTTCCAGGACTCGACGTACGCTTGCATGATGTCTTCGATGGTGGAGTCCTGCGGCATATTGATGGTCTTGCTGATGGCGCCGGAGAGGAAGGGCTGGGCGGCTGCCATCATCTTGACGTGACCGCGCCAGGCGATGGAACGTCCGCCGGTGGTGGCCAGAGAACAATCGAAAACAGGTATGTGATCGGCTACGACGAAGGGAGCGCCGTCAATTTTGCCGTTCTTATCAATGTAGGTGACGATTTCGCTGGTCTGCTCAGGGGTGTAGCCGAGCTTCATCAGAGCCGCCGGAACGGTATTGTTGACGATCTTGATGACGCCGCCGCCGACGAGCTTTTTATATTTCACGAGAGCGAGATCCGGCTCGATGCCAGTGGTGTCGCAATCCATCATGAAGCCGATGGTGCCGGTGGGGGCGAGAACGGTTACCTGGGAGTTCTTGAAGCCGAATTTTTCACCGTGTTCGAGAGCGGCATCCCAGGCTCCCTGGGCGCCCATGTAAAGCTCGGATTGGACGTGGTCTGGCTTGATGCCGCGCATGGAGTTGCGATGCATGCGGATGACTTCGATCATCGGCTCGCGGTTGACGGCATAGCCGGAGAACGGACCCATTTTTTCGGCGATACGTGCGGATTGCGCGTAGGCCTCGCCGCACATCAGCGCCGTGACGGCGGCGGCAACGTCGCGGCCTTCGTCGGAGTCGTATGGCAGAGCCATGGACATGAGCAGGGCGCCGAGATTGGCGTAGCCCAAGCCGAGCGGCCGGAATTCGTGGGAGTTCTTGGCGATTTTTTCCGTGGGATAGCTGGCGTTATCCACCAGGATTTCCTGCGCGGTGATGGTGATGTCCACGGCTTTGGTGAAGGCTTCGACGTCGAACTGGCCGTTTGGAGCGAGATACTTCATGAGGTTCAGTGAGGCGAGGTTGCAAGCCGTATCGTCGAGGAACATATATTCGCTGCAAGGATTGCTGGCGTTGATGCGCGCGGTGTTCTTGCAGGTGTGCCAGCGATTGACGGTAGTGTCGTACTGCATCCCGGGATCGCCGCAATGGTACGTGGAGTCGGCAACCTTCTGGAGCAATTCGCGAGCATGGAGCTTTTCATTGGGCTGCCCGTCGATGACGTTGCGGGTCCACCAATCGCGATTTTCTTCCACGGCTTGCATAAAGTCGTCGGTGACGCGAACGGAGTGATTGGCGTTCTGGAAGAAGATGGAGCTGTAAGCTTCGCCGTCGATAGCGGCGTCATAGCCCTGCTCGATGAGCACGTGGGCTTTTTTTTCTTCCTTCACCTTGCATTCGATGAATTCGACGATATCCGGATGATCGATATTGAGGATGACCATCTTGGCGGCGCGGCGCGTCTTGCCACCGCTCTTGATGACGCCGGCAAAGGCGTCGAAGCCCTTCATGAAGCTGACCGGGCCGGAGGCGATGCCGCCGCCGGAGAGGGTTTCGCGGCTGCCGCGAAGGGTGGAGAAATTGGTGCCGGTGCCGGAACCCCACTTGAAGAGCATGCCTTCGGTGCGGGTGAGGCCCATGATGGATTCCATGCTGTCCTGCACGGAGTTGATGAAGCAGGCGGAGCATTGCGGCTTGGGCTGGCAGCCGACGTTGAACCAGACCGGAGAATTGAAAGCCATTTTCTGCTCGACGAGCAGGTGGGAAAGTTCGTCGCGGAAGGCGTCGCGCGAGGCGTTGTTGGCGAAATAGCCGCCCTGCTCGCCCCAATGGACGATGGTGTCCACGACGCGTCCGATCAACTGGCGCACCGAGCCTTCGCGCTCGGCAGTGCCGGGCTTTCCGTGGAAATATTTGCTGGCGACGATGTTGGTGGCGGTTTGCGACCAACCTTTGGGAACTTCCACGTTCTCTTGCTTGAAAATCGTGGTGCCCTTTTCGTTGCCGATCAACGCGGTGCGCTTCTCCCATTCGACTTTGTCGAACGGAGAGATCTTTCCGTCGGTGAAGAAACGTTCAAAAAAGAGACCCGTGGAAACACCACCGGAGCTAACCGCCGCAGAGGTTTCCACCGCTTTACCATTCAATGCAGACTTCACCGTTGCCATCCTGTTTCCTCCCCGCACCAGGTTCCCGTCTTCGTGGCGGGGAACCTTCTATTTTACTCCTCTGTTGGACAGAGGGCAGCGTCCCCTGAACTGAAAACGCGGCTGGATTCGTGGTTGACGTGGAAGAGTTCCCCCGAAACCACCGTAAAAAACGAATGCGCTGCCCAATGCCGGTGGGATGCACACGGCCGAACAGCCAAAATCCGCGCTTACATACGACTTGCGCGGAGCAGGTACTTCGCGCTCGTTTTTTGCGGTGATACCGGGTGAGAGCGTGGGCCATGCCGGACTGAGGCAAGTCCCCGACTCGGTCCGTCTGGCGCTTCCACGTCCCCCGAATCTGGAATGTGAGTATCAATCCACGCGGAAATGGTGTCAAGAGAAAATCGCAAAATCTGGTGAAGAAATTTCAAGAACGTCTATATCTAGTGGTGGCGTTTCCAGAAAGCGGCGATTCCAGAATGGTGCAGACCTTCCTTCCCAGTACGGAAGTACTTTGAAATCAGAACTCTTGCGTCATTTTTCGCGCGAGGCTCGCAGCGTAACCTTAGTCGAGCGCAGTAGACCGCCGGAAGGGTGGACGCGTGCAAGTTGGACGCTATCAAATTCTGGAAACGCTGGGAACCGGAGCAAACAGCCGCGTGGTGCGCGGATTTGATCCGATGATTGACCGTCCGGTGGCGATCAAGCTGCTTTCGCCAGAGCTTGCGCGCGGCGAAGGAAGGTCGCGTTTTCTGCGGGAAGCGCGCGTGGTGGGAAAACTTTCGCACCCGTTCATCATCACGCTGCACGATATGGGGATTGAAGAGTCCACGTCGACACCGTACCTGGTGATGGAGATGGTGGAAGGGCAATCGCTGGAGAAAATGCTGACCAGCGGGAGCGTGCCGTATCCGACGGCGTGCGCATGGGCTTCGCAAGTGGCGGTGGGATTGAATGTGGCGCACCGCCACAACATCATTCACGGTGACATCAAGCCGGCGAACATCCTGATCACTGCGGAATCGCGCACAAAATTGACGGACTTCGGCATGGCGCGTCTGGCGAGCCACGAGACCGCTGATACTTCCCTGCTGGGAACGCCGGCTTACTGGTGCCCGGAACAGATCATGGGGCGGCCGCAAGACGCGCGTTCGGACATTTTCTCGCTGGGCGTGGTGCTTTATGAAATGTTGACGGGGGTTTCGCCCTTCGCGGCGGAGTCTTTGCAGAAAGTATGCAACCACGTGCTGTCTTCCACGCCGCTGCCGGCTTCACGGACGAATCCATCCATTCCCACCGGCCTGGATGAAGTGCTTGCGGCTTGCCTGGCGAAAGACCCCAGGCAGCGGTTTGAAACGGCGGAGGCGCTGGCCGAGCAACTGTTTCCGCTGGCGCGGCGCAAGCAGGTGGAACAAACGCCGGTTCGCGTGGCGGAGCCGAGTTTGCGCAACCGGGCATCGCGCTTCCTGCGGTCGGCATAGGCACTCGGCCGGTTCTTCACCGGCTTCCAAAACATCCAACAGGAGTTGTCCGATTCAGCGCTCGGAGTTTGCGGGTGCTTTTCGCGGCGCCGACGATGGACTAGTCTCAAAGCTGTGCCGGCATCCTGGAATCCTGAGCAACCCGAAATTACCGATTTAATCGTGCGGCATAATCCGCGCACCCTGGAGCGGGAGCCTGTCCGCAAGCGCGAAGTGCTGGACGTGTTTGCGGGCTTTGGAAATCGCGAGGCGGAGCGGGCGGTTGAAGAACTTCCAGAGTGGGATGGCGTGCTGGTGGAATCGGCGGTTGACCGGACGATGCTGCAGGTGCACTGGGAAATGCAGCGACTGGCCGAAGAGTTTTATCACGGAAGACAGAGTGTGGGAGATATTGCGGGCGACTGTTGCGGCGCTTCGGAAGAACGGGTTTCTTAAGACGATTCGCGTGGTGGATGCGGGGTGCGGAATCGGGTACACGGCGCGATGGCTGGCGGCCAATATTCCGGCGCGTGAACAGGGGCTGGAATTTGCGGGCGTGGATCTGAATGCGACGCTGATTGAGGAAGCGGGGCGGCTGGCGAAAGCGGAGAAATTGGGCTGCACTTTTGTGCATGGGGACGCGTTCGCGCCGGAAAATGCGGGGACGATCGTGCTCTCAACCGGAGTGCTGCACCATTTTCGCGGAGAGGCATTAGAGAAATTTCTGCGGCGCCACAAGTGCGAAGAAACGCAGGCGTTTCTGCACTTTGATTTTCAGCCGTGGCTGCTGGCACCGGTGGGCTCGTGGTTCTTTCACAAATTGCGGATGCGAACGGCGATTGCGCGGCATGATGGAGTGCTTTCCGCGGCTCGCGCGCATTCGGGGCAGACGCTGGTTGAAGCGGCGAGAAAAGGCGCGCCTGCCTTCGCGTCTGGAATTTACGGGGCGAAGATTTGGAATACTCCGGCGCCGCGCGTGTTTCATACGCTGGTGGGCGTGCGGAAACCGCTGGCGGAGGTGTGGAAGGCGGAACTCGGGCGGCGCGCTGTGCGACTGGGGGAGTTGCGATGACGCTGCTGATTCTGTATCTGCTGGCGTTGCTGGATGGCGTGCTGTGCGGGCTGCGCACAGCCATGGGGCGGAACGCGCTGATCGGGAAGAGATGGTATTACGTGCGCGCAACGATTCGCGGGCTCGTTGGCGCGCAGATTGTGGCGACGCTGGCGCTGGGTGCGTTGATTCTGGTGGTGCTGATTTCGCCGAATCTTGGGGAGTTGCGCGTGGATCTGGAAGGTGCGGCGGGGCGCATGCTGCGGATTTTTCTGCCGTACGCGACGCTGGTGCTGGGTAGCCTGGCGATGAGGGGGCTGCCGTCCACGGATATTCGCAGCGCATCGAGCGTGTTTTTTCTGGGACCGTTGACGGCGATTCGACCTGCGGTGATGGTGGCCGGGGTGGGTTACGGAATTTGGGGGAGCCGGTTGGTGGAAACGCGAGTATTGGGATTTATCATCCTGGGGCTGATGCTGTTTCTGGAATATTTCCTGAACCGCTGGATGGCGCGGATGCAATCGAAGCAGATTGCCAAATTGATTCCAGCGAAGGGCAGTTCTATTGTGGCGACCTGAGGTGAAAACGTGGCCGCGAATTTTTATTCGTAGCGGAGGGCTTCGACGGGATCCAGTTTTGCTGCTTTCATTGCGGGCCAGACGCCGAAGATCAGGCCGATGCTGACGCTGACCAAGATGCCGAGAACCGCGGCCCAGACGGGAACGCTGCCCGGCCACTTGAGAGCTACCCGCACCAAAAGAACCAATCCATTCACCAAAATGAGCGCGATGAGGCCACCGATGCCGGTGAGCGTCATGGCTTCGAGAAGAAATTGCCAGGTGATGTCCGTGCTTTTTGCGCCGATGGCTTTGCGGACGCCGATTTCGCGGGTGCGCTCCGTGACACTGACGAGCATGATGTTCATCACACCGACGCCGCCGATGAGCAAGCCCGATGGCGCTGAGGACGATGGTGGCGATAGCGACTTTTCCGACGATGCTGTGAAAGACTTCGATTTCCTGGTCGGCGGTGGCGATGGAGAAATTATCCTTGCCGTTGAAGGGAACATTGCGACGGCGGCGAAGCGTTTCCGTGGCCTGATCCACGGCCTGGTTGAGCATATTGGGATAGGCCTGCATGCGAAACGCGATTTCGTTGGCGGTGGGAAAAGTTTTGCGGAAGGTGCTGAAAGGGATTAAGACGCGGCGGTCTTCGTCACCCATGCCGAAGCCACCCTTAGGTTTTTCCACCACGCCAATTACCTGAAAATTGGAACCGTCAATCATGACGTCTTTCCCGACAGGATTGCCTTCGGGAAAGAGCACAGGAGCGACATTTTCTCCGAGCAGTACGACTTTTTCCTTGTGGAGGTCGTCGCCTTCGCTGATGAACCGGCCCGCCAGAGTGGCGGCGTTGGCGTAAACGATACCGAAATTGGATTGCACACCGCGAAAATCGATGCCGGTAACTTCCCCGGATTTGGTGCGCACGGAATGGGCGACGTCCCAGTCGCTTTCGATGAACGCAGTAACATTCTTAATTGCGGGACAACTTTCCAGGAGCGCGCGTTGGTCATCGGTGGTGAGGGGCTTGCGCTGGATTTCTTCGAGCGGTGGAGGACCACCATGGCGGCCCTGATCCCATTTGGTGACGAATGCGGTGTCCGCGCCGAACTGCTTCACATTTTCCTGCACCTGTTGATCAAACCCGGTGATCAGCGCCGCGACCAGCATGATGACGCTGACGCCAAGAACCACGCCGAAGATGGTGAGGGCGCTGCGGAGCTTGTGGGTCCGCAGGGCGTCCATTGCCTGCCTGAGATTTTCGCCGTGCTCTTGAGGCATAGAATTCGCCTAGCTTTCCGCTCGAAGAGCTTCGATGGGATCAAGTTTAGCCGCGCGCATGGCCGGAAAGATGCCGAAGAAAAGTCCGACTCCGGTGGCCAAAAGCAGGGACAGAATGACGGCGGTGATGGGCGTTTCCATGGGAAACGAGAAGATAGCGTTCACCAGATAGACCGCGATATAGGCGGTGAAAATGCCAATGATTCCGCCGACCGCGGCGAGGACGGCCGATTCCATAAGGAATTGCAGCAGGATGTGGATTTTTCGCGCACCGAGAGAACGGCGCAGGCCAATTTCGCGAGTCCGTTCCGTGACGCTGGCGAGCATGATGTTCATGATGACGATGCCACCGACCACCAGAAAGACGCTGACCAGCGCCATGGCCACGAAAGCGAGATTGCCGGTGAGTTGATGCCAGAGAGCCATGATGGAATCGGAACCCAGAATGGCGAAATTGTCCGGAGCGTTGTAATCGAGATGGCGCCAGGCACGCAGCAACATGCGTGCTTCATCCTCGCTGGCGTTCATCATTTCCGCATTGGGCGATTGAATGAAAATCGTGGCCCAGTCAATTGGGCGATGCCAGCCCTTCAGGAATGTGCTGATGGGGATGATCATGTAGTTGTCTTGCGACTGGCCGAAGGCGCTGCCGATGGCCCCCGCGACACCGATGACCTGATAGGTGTGGGTGCCAGCTCGAATGGTTTTTCCGATGGGGTCGACGCTGGGGAAAAACTTTTCGGCGAGATCGGAGCCGATGAAGGCGACGTCGGAGTGATGCTCGTCATCGGCCTGAGTGATGAAGCGGCCTTGGACCACGTTGAGGTTGCGAACGTCGGCGAAATTGGGAGTCGCCCCCATGATATCGGTGTTTTCCATGATGGCGTCGCCGCTGCGCGTCTGCATGTTGCGGTCTTCCTCGGCGGCAACAGAACGAGCAAGTTTTAGCGTGTCATGCAAGCGTTCGTAATCGTCCATGGTGATCAGGGGACGCTTTTGGGCTTTGATGAATTCATCGCGGCTGGTGATGATCCCGAAGCGGTCCACGATGAAAACGTTGGCGCCGAGATTAGCGATACGGTCGGCGACATAAAGATTCAAGCCGGCGATGACGCTCATGACAAAAATGAGCGTGGTGACGGCCAGAATGACGCCCAGCAGGGTGAGGAAACTGCGGAGCATGTGGGCACGCAGGGCGTCCAGAGCTAATTTCAGCGTTTCGGAAAAGGTGACCCAGTTTTTCTTCAGCTTTGCCAAGCGCGAGGCGGAAATCACCTCTTCGCCCATCAAAGGGGGGACACCGGTAAGCCGATCGATGGGGGTAACGCCCAAACTGTGCTCCTGTACCGAGTAAGACGAAGAAGCCTGCGAAATCGTTCCTAAGTTAGACGTCTGGAGAGTGTGTTTCCTTTCAGCCAGGCCAGCTATACTTTGGGTTAGACTCAAGTTTAGCTTGTTTGGGGAAACCAGGAGTGATTTTTGCGAACCGGGGCGAGGACGTGAGGGGCGGAAGGCGACACGCGGAGAATCTGTCAATTGACAGATTCTACAAGGCTTATTGCGGAGCGCCAGCCACAAGGCTTGCCGGCAGGGGACTATATCGCGGTCTTTGCGTGATTTCCGGATTCCTGGTATTCGCGACGGCTTGTCCGAGCCAGTCCGTGGCGCCAAAAAGCGTGGTAGATGCCCGGAGCCCGGAAAGCTCCGATGTATTTAAGGAAGTAATCGCGAACCAAAAACGCGTGGACACGGAACTGAATGTCTACGAACGGGTCGAGCGCGTTGAGATTCGAAAGACGGGCAGCGATGCCAATCCGAGCGAAGTGAAGGTCTGGCGAGTTTTTCCCGCGGGAACAGGCATGGACAAAATCCCCCTTGGGGCGGACAGCAAGCCGGCGAATGCGGCCAATTACCGGGAAGCATTGGAAAAACTGGAGACTGCGTTGGTCTGGGCCGCGCAAGACGGGACTGCACAACGAGAAGCCTACGCCAAGGTGGAGCGGCGGCGAAAAGAGCGGAACGAGCTGATTGATGCCACGCCCAAGGCGTTTTTCTTCACCAAACTGGGTGAAGAAACGCGCGGCAACCGGGTGCTGGTGAAATATGACATGACCCGAAACCCCGCTTATAAAGCGGCCACGCGCGATGAAATGCTCTTCACCAAGGTCCACGGCACCGTCTGGATCGACAGGGAAAGCAGGCAACTGGCCAAGATCGAAGGCGAGGTGACCGAAGACATTTCCATAGGACTTTTTCTGGCCAAGGTTTACCGGGGAAGTTATTTCATGCAAGAGCGGTATGAGATGTCGCCCGGTGAGTGGCTGCCGAGCTACCAGCAGTACGATTTTGATGGACGCAAATTCCTGGTGCCATTTTCCATCCACGAGCGCACTTTTTTTTCGGATTACCACTTCGTGGGCCCGCCGAAAGAGGCCGTGGCAGTGGTGCGTGATGAACTGAGCAAACTGAAGAGTGATCGAGCGGATCCGTGAAACTTCTCTTGTTAGAATGGGTTAGACAGTACTAGGTCTGACCAGCCGGATCGGGAGGTTTCATGATCCGCGATATCGCAGTGGTTTTTGCCCTTATAGCCCTTTCGCCGGGATTGGCCTACGCGCAAACCGACCAGGGGTCGTCCACTGGCCCGGCAAGCCAGGAAAGCCCTGCCCAGAAACCGAGCGACACACCTGCCTCCCCTCCGCCTGCGGCAAAACCCAAAAAAGTATGGACGAACGAGGACATCAAAGGTGCCGGCAGCGTTTCCGTGATTGGCGATTCGCGGAATCAGAAATACACGATGACGAAACCCGCAGATCCCGCGACGATCGCAAAATATCGGGCCAGCCTGCAAAAGCTGCAAAAACAGATGGCGGACGCAAATGAAAAAATACAGGAATACAAAGATTTTGAGGCCGGAAAGCCAGCGCCAGATGCCGGCAGGGACATGAGTCACGGGTACAGCCGCACCCCCGTGAACCAGCAGATCACCAATTTGGAAGCTAAAAAGAAATCGCTCCAGGAGCAGATGGATGAGCTCTATGACGCTGCGAGAAAAGATGGGATTGAGTCCGGGCAATTGAAGTGAGCGGCGGAGTAAGTGAATGAAGACGACGAGTTCATTTGTGGTGTTGCTCTGCGTGCTGGGCGTGATTCCGGCAAGCGGGCAGACATCGGGCGCGGGAAGTTCGCCAGGCTCGACTGCCGCTTCCACGCCAGCAGCGCCGGTCGCGAAAACGCCGCCCAGCGTGGATAAACCACCCGATGCCCCGAAAAAGCCGAAGAAGGTTTGGACCAATGAGGAAGTTGGGGCCTTGAAGGGAAGTGTTTCGGTGGTAGGCGGAAAGCACGCCGCGGACAGCCAGGCGGTGGCAGAGAACGACCCGGACGGTAAAGAGGCTGGAGATTTTAATCCGCGAGGGGAGAAAGTTCGCCAGTATCGGGATGCCATCGATCAGGCAAAAACGCAGATTGTGAATGCGGACGCCCAAATCGCAAAATTGAAAGATTTCAAAGGGGAAAACGTGGCTCCAAGCGGCGGGATAAATCCGAGCCAGACCTACAATATGGTTCCGCCCGAAGAACAGGTGAAGCAACTGGAAGTCCGGAAGAAGCAGTTGGAGGCAAAGATTGAAGACCTGGAGAATCAGGCGAGAAAAGAAGGAATAGATCCGGGCGAACTGCGCTGAGGCGCGGATGAATCGTTGTTGAGCAAACTTAACGGAACTTTCGGCACGGCCGCTGCAATTCCATTCTGACGCATTCCGCCAGCAGGAAAATCAAAAACAATTCAGGTAGATGGTGCAACATGGGGCTAAGGTTTGGCGTCTCGTGGATGGCTGGGTGGTAATTCCCCGGCGGCATGCGAGAGGCGGCGTTCGCATTTGGCCCAGTCATCCTGCTTGCACTCCTGTTTACGGCAATCAAATTCGCAGACGGCAGTTTCGGGAGGAACGTCCGCGACAATCTGATTTTTGAACCACTGCCAGGCTTTGGCGAAGATACCTCGCGAAGACAAATCGGTGGACGGCATGGGCACCTGCAGGAGAATGATCTTCCGTTGAATGATGCTATCGCAGGGAAGCTGCAAGGGCCAGCGATATCGTGCGGTGCGCGATTCGGCAGTGATAGAGTTGCGTCACGCCGGTTCGCGTATGAGTGTTTCGGATGCGAGGAAACGAAATGGCTGAGAATAGCCGCCGAACTTTCTTGAAGAAGGCTGCCGCAGCGGGCGCCGCAGGTGCGGCCGGAACGTGCGGAATAAACGCGCTTGCGCCGACTGTTCTGCCCGAAAAACTGGTATTCGAGAAAAATCGGAGCTTTTGGGCGAATGCACTCCCGCCGGCAAATCCATCGCTGAAGGAGGATCTGGCCGTGGATGTGGCCATCATCGGCGGAGGCTTTACGGGTTTGTCCGCCGCTTATTATTTGAAGAAAAACCGGCCAAGCCAGGAAGTCGCGGTACTGGAAGCAGAACGGTGCGGGAATGGCGCGTCCGCGAGAAACGGCGCGATGATGCTGACGATGACGGACGACCGTTTCATGGTGTGGAGCGGCGAGCCGGAGCTCGACAAGCGGATTTATGAGTTGACGGTGGACAATATTCACCGGCTGCAAAGGCTTTCCGCGGAAATGGGAGTGGATGCGGACATCGAACAGAACGGCGCGCTGCAGGTTTTCAACACGAAGAGAGATGCGGAAGCAGGCCGGGAGTACATCGGGAAAATAAAGCCGCACGGCTTGCCGTTCGAATATTGGGATCGCTCCAGGGTTTTCGAATCCGTTGGGACCAATGTTTATGAAGGCGGCCTGTTTGATCCCGGCAGTGGACAACTGCACCCCGGAAAACTGGTGGCACTATTCAAGGTGGCCGCGGAAGCGGCGGGGGCACGCATATTTGAAGGCACAACAGTGGTGCACGTCGAAGAGGGTGGGCAACTGCTGCTCACGACCGCGGATGGGAAAACGGTGCGGACAAATGCGGTGATACTGGCGACGAACGCATTTACGTCGAAACTGGGCTACTTGCGGAGAGCGGTGGCTCCCTTTTTTGACTATGTGGGAATCACAGCGCCGCTGAGTGAGGCAACGCTGGCGGAAACTGGTTGGCGGAAAAGGATTCCTTTCAACGACAGCCGGACAGAAGTCTTTTACCTGGGGTTAACGAAGGATGGCCGGATCCATATCGGGGGAGGGCTGGCAGACTACGAATTCAACAATGGGTTGGAAGAGCCTGCCCAGTCAAACAAGACGGTATGAAGAGCTAAGACTGGAGTTGCAGCGCATCTATCCGAGTCTGACGGGAGTGCCGTTTGAGGTTGGTTGGAGCGGGGCAGTGGACATGTCTTTAGATCAGTCGCCAGCGGTTGGGCAGATTGGGAAGTACGGGAATATTTTCTATGCCCTGGGCTTTTCCGGGCATGGGGTGAATCTGACTTCGGTTTTTGGAAGAGTGTTGGGTGACTTGATCGTCGGCAAATCAGCCGAATGGGGCTGGCTGCCTTATTTGAATCGTTTACCGCCTTATATACCCAATGAGCCCTTCCGATGGCTAGGCGCCCAACTGGCGACGGAGTACTACCGGCTGACCTAACCCAAGTGATTAGCAATAAATGAGTTATTCAATTCTCGGGGAGTATTTGGGGTAGCCGCGTCCGTGTCCAAAAGTTCTTGACGGAGGACACGAGACGCGGGCACTCCCTTGGTTCAGAGTATAGGGTTAGTTCGCTATGGTGGAGCGACCCCTCTCTGTGGGACCGCCGACCTTGGCATGTGGGACCTAGGGCGACGGGTGATGCTGTTTGAGAGAATCGGAAAAAGCGGGAAAAACGTCAAACGAACTAGGACTGGTCCGTTTATGAACCATTAACTCTTTAATTTCGATGCAGATATGGCTTTGTATCAACTCGTTTTTTGTGTAAAATGGTCGAGCTCGGAGGCATAAAACGCGGCCTTGTCTATAACTTCCCAACAGGATCGGCGTGTTTACCGCTTCGGACTTTACGAAGTGGACTTGGAGCAGGGGACTCTGAGCCGGCAGGGCACGCTTGTTAAATTACAGGAACAGCCCTTCCGCGTCCTGACGCTGCTTTTGGAAGCGGCTGGCGAGGTGGTGTCGCGCGAGGACCTTCGGAAGCGAATTTGGCCCGAAGGCACCTTTGTGGAGTTCGATGGCAGCCTGAACACCGCGCTGATGAAACTGCGCGCGGCCCTGAACGACAACCCCGAGAATCCTGTGTTCATTGAGACCGTCCCGCGGCGCGGTTACCGGTTCATCGCGCCAGTTGAGGTAGCGAACACGGATTCCCCCCAGTTGATGACCGCAATCCGCATTGAAAGTCCCGAAGACCGCGAGGCGATGGAACTTCCGCTGGATTCGAACGCTCCGCTCGGGGAAACACAACGAAAGTGGCAGCCAGCGCCGACGGTGAAGGCCCGATCGAGATGGTGGCCGCTGGTGGCAATCACTGGGGGACTTGTTACGGCGCTGTTGCTGTTCGCCATGTGGCCGCGGCAGGCCCCGAAGGTGATGGCAGTGAAGCAACTCACTCACGTGGGACAAGTGGATCCCTGGGGCAAATTGGTCACCGATGGCAGCCGGATCTATTTCGTGGTGAGAGACGTCACCGGCTGGAACCTGATGCAGACGTCCGTAGAAGGCGGCAACGTCCAACGGACGCCGACACCTTTTGACAACACGAGAATTTTTGACCTGTCGCCGGACCACTCGCAATTCCTGATCGGCGAATTGACGCATGATGGCGAAGAGACACCGCTGTGGCTGTGGCCGGTGCAGGGAGGCGCGCCACGGCGTGTTGGGGACGTGATGGCGAAAGAAGCAGTGTGGTCGCCGTCTGGAAATCGGATCGCCTTCGTTCGCGACGAAGCGATCCAAATCTCAGATTCCGATGGAAATCACATACAAGATGTTGCGCGATTCAAACTGGCGCCGCACTCGCTGACCTGGTCGCCGGATGGCAGGCGGCTGCGATTCACGCAGTCCGACCTTGTGGAAGGAACCGATTCGATGTGGGAGATCGGAACGGACCGGAAGGACTTGCGGCGCGTGCTGCCCGGCGAAGAGGGCGGTCCGCACGAAGGCAGCGGAACCTGGCTGGCGGACGGAAAGTATTTTGCATTTTCAACCGGGCCAGGATTTGCGGGCGAATCTAGCCGTGGATACGCAGGCTAATCTCTGGCTGTTGGATGAGCGACATGGGTGGTTTGGCAAGAGCGATAAGGATCCCCAGCAACTGACCAAGGGGCCGATTGCATTTGACCATCCGACGGCAACGCCCGGCGGCTCCCGCGTGTTCGTGATTGGTTCGCACAATGAATATCAGTTGCTGCGAATCGATCCGAAAACTTTAACCAAGACCGCGATGCTATCCGAGTCTGGCGCCACGGATATGGATTTTTCCCTGGACGGCCAATGGGTGGTTTATGCGGCGCGGGAAAACGGCACGCTGTGGAAGAGCCGCATTGATGGCAGCAATCGCGTGCAATTGATGTCTGGGGCGACGGGAGCGTTTGCGCCGCACTGGTCTCCGGATCAGAAAGAGATTCTGTTCACCGGGTTTTTGCTGGATAAGCAGCCGCGGCTTTACGTGGTTTCCGCGCAAGGCGGGTCGCCCAAGCCGGTATTGCCGACGGCCAATCGCTGGGCTTCGGTTTCGGGTGATTGGCGCACGGACGGAAGGCAGATTGTGGTGGACGTGGAAGATACGGCCACCGGCAATGTATCCAATATACGGATTCTCGATCTTGAGAGCGGGCACCTGACTTCGATACCCGGTTCGGAAGGATTGATCGAGCCCCGCTGGTCCGCGGATGGAAGATACATCGCGGCGTTGAACCCGATGAAGAAACAGATTTTGTTGTATGACTGCAAGTTGCTGAAGTGGTCGGTGCTGGCGGAGGCGAATTTTCCCTCCACGCTGCGGTGGTCGCCAGGCGGCGACGCGCTTTATTACCAGGACACGGATGAAGTGGAAGAGTCTGTGTTTCGCGTACCGATGGCAACGCGCGAATCCGAACGCGTGACGCGTTTTGGAGACCTGCTGAGCGCGGGTGCGACACGGTGCATTTTTACCGGATTGAGCCCGGACGGCTCGGTGTATGTGACCGTGGATCACGGGGATGTGGATGTGTACGCGATCGATTTGAAATTGCCTTGAGTACCTACCTGTTTTCCAATCCAAATTAGTCAAACGCGCTGGTGTTCGACGGCCTGTACTCACTGACAGGTAAGAATTGCGGCACAAGCGCAGATGCGGTCTCCGGTGTGGCTGAAAAAGCCCCTAGACTTGGATTACTTGCAAGGGAGCCTGTGGCTTATGCGAATACGACAAGTTTTGACTTTGATTGGTTTCGCGGTGGTTTTCGTTGTCTTGCAAGTTAACGCGCAGACAGTGAAAAAAACCGGGGCGACCATCTCCGGAACGGTGCTGGGGGCTGACGGAAAGGTCGTGCCCGGCGCGAGCGTAACTTGTGAAACCTCGAGCGGTTTGAAGCCGCGCGCGGTGCACGCCGACGCCAAGGGCAGATTTTTCATTACGGGATTGAAGCAGGACAGCTACGATGTCCGGGCGTCCGCCAACGGCGCCTATTCGGATTGGGAACGCAATATTCCGATGCGGAAGAATCAGACCAAAGAAATGACCCTGCAACTGCTGAACGGGAACACAGCTCTTTCCGGAATTGTGCCAGCCAAGAAGAAAAATTAGTCCCTCGAAAATTAAACTACCAAACGCTTGACCCACTTCCGCGCCTCACTGGTCTTTCTTTCCGTAACCAAAGACACGGCCCACGCGAAGGACAAGCAGAAGATGGCCACCCCGGCGGCCAGTAGCAGGTGTGCTGGTGTGGGTTGCCAGCGCTGGGGTGGGACGATCCAGGCGCGCAGGAAAAGCAGCAGCGGAAAGTGCAGTACGTAGAGACTGTAGGAAAATCCGGCAAACTCTCGCGCTATGACTGAATATCCGGGAGTAGCTTCGCCCGTGGCCGTTTGCAGGACGGCGAACAAAAACAGCGTGAAGGCAAATCCGACGGCGAGGTCGTTCAGGCCGGGATCTTTCCACACGGTGCGCGAGGCGTACAAGATGCCAACTAGCAGGGCGGAAAAAAGAAATAGGACCGCGAGAGCAGGCAATCTCGAGAGCATTCGGACTTTCGAATAGAAGAGGAGCAGCGCGCATCCGGCCAGCCAGATCAGGAATCCGATGAGCTTGTCCATGCCGAGAAAAATTCCCAGCAGGACAGCGAAAATCGTTAGAGCCATTGCCAAGCCAATACGGCGAGCAGCCCAGGCCAGGCTGGCACCGAGGGCGACAGGAAACAATACGTAGTACCAGAATTCATTCGCCAAGCTCCAGAGCGGGCCGTTGGAGCCGAAGGTTGCGCAAAGAATAGTTTGGAGAAACAACAGATTGCCGAAAAAGGCGCCGGCGGTGAGATTTTGCAGAGGCACGGAAGTGCCCAGGTCCTGAATGGGATGGATGTAGAGGCCCTTGGCGGCAAACTGCCAACTGCCGAGGCGGTCCCAGAAAAATCCGAGGAGCAAACCAGGTACCAGCACAACATAGAGTCGCGTGGCGCGGTTAATGGCATAGTCGCGCCAGGACCAATTGCCCAAAATATGGCTGCGAATCACCGTGGAAGAGATCAAGAAGCCGCTCAGCACAAAAAACACCATCACCGACTGGTGGCCGAAACCGGTCAAAAAATAAAGGGCTTCGAGCGGCAAGGATTTCGACTCGAGATGCCGAAAATCGACAAAAAATAAAGTGCGCAAATGGCCGAGCATTACCGCGCAGGCGGCCACCGCGCGGAGGATGTCGAGAGAAGCGGAAGCGGAGGTGGACAATTTTCGCGGCATCCACGCGGCGGAGATCGCCAGTGGAGATTCCCGGCGAGCTGCGGAATTCGCGTCGATCGTTCGAGCTTCCATCCAGTTCCTTCCGAATTCGCGGGTGATTGTCGCGGCAGCGCTGGCAAGTATAGCGGTTTTGAACCAGCGGAAAGATTTCAAAGATTTCGAAAACCCCAGGCTCAGTTTTATCTCATCTTTAGCGCATATAAGTCATTTATTTTATTACAGTTAGATGGACTCTTTTGGGTTTGGGAGCGACCGCCATTAGTACTAAGACTTGCGTACCGCATTTGGTGGGGCCATTGGGCCATTGTTGAAAAGTGGGAACGTTTCTAATCTAGATTCACGATGGGTTGGGGGCCGCGCGGGGACAGCGGCTCCGCAAGGGGCCGTGTGCGAGCTACCCAACCCACCACTTTTTTCTTCCCTCTCTCGGGGCCACAATCTCACCACCCACTTAACCATTCGGCCCGCCCCGTGCATCCATTCCTTCCATGACCTTCCAACAACTTCAGAAACAGCCAAATTTCCAAAAGGCGGCGCGGTGATCCACTGGGAAAGCCGACAGTTGGAGTTTTCCCCCGACAGGAGAGGCTTCTTCAGAGGTCTTTTTCTGTTGGTGAGCGTGGCCACTTGCGCTGGAACCCTTGCCGCCGCCCTTTCTGAACTGCGGGACGCAACACTGCGCGGTTTTCGCGACTATGTGGCCAAGGCCGACGTGCGAAATCAGGCTGGCCTCCGTGCGGGGAAATTCCTTTGGATAGACGAACTGCCCGAGCCGGAGCGAAATTCCGATTATGCGAAGTTGAAGCAAGGCGAAGTGATCATGCAGCGCCTTTCCGGCGGCGATGACGGGAAGAGCGCGGGGATTCCCGGAGGAATGATTCATGATTGGCGAGGTATCGTTTTTATCCCCGCGGCGAAACTGGATCAGGTGCTAGACGTCCTGCAGGATTACAACCTCCATGCAACGATCTACGCTCCGGATGTGGAGCGCTCGAAAATAGAGGCGCGCGATGGCGACCATTTTCGCGTGTTCATGCGTTTCCGAAGGCACAAGGTCGTGACCGTGGTCCTGAACACCGAACAGGACATTACTTATTACCGCGATTCCCCGACGCGGGCGCACAGCCGAAGCACAGCCATCCGCATCCGGGAAGTGGCGGACCCGGGCACTCCCCAGGAGCGAGAGAAATCGGTGGGCGAGGACAACGGGTTTCTGTGGCAGATGGAGACCTGGTGGCGAATGGAAGAACGGGACGGTGGGGTCTACGTACAGAATGAAGCCATCACGCTGACGCGCGATATTCCGACGGGGCTGGGCTGGTTGATTGAACCGTTTGTGACCAGCATTCCAAAGGAGACGCTGGAATTTACACTGGGCGCAACACGGAAGGGTGTCCTGGCTCGCCAAACGCGCTAGTGGGATGTGTCCGCTTTTTTCCGGACGGCAACCAATAACACACCGTTTGAATTGAGCAGCGGGTGGAACCAACTCCAGCAGCGTGTGTTTCCGGTGGAGAACAGAAAGATGCGCTCGGCCCAGGAACGAACCTGGTCGTAATTATCGTAGACGCTGTAGGAATAGAAAATTCCATCGCCCTCGGAAATCTGATAGTGCTTACCTTTGGTTCGCAGATAGTCGTAAACATTCCACAAGCGAAATTTGTGCAGCAGCAGTTTCACCACGCGCAGCATGATGGGTCCCTGGCCAAAGCGATTGACATCCGCCAGGACCACCACGTTTCGCGCCACGCGGAGCATTTCACCCACGACCACAGTCGGGTCGGGAACGTGGTGGAGAATGCCGAATTCGCAGACCACGTCAAAACTGCCGTCTGGAAATGGCAATGCGTCTCCGCTAGCGAGGAAAAGAGGGAGGCCGCGCGTTTCGCCGGTGGCCCTTCCCTGGGCGACTAGCGCAGCGACGGGTTCAATGCCGCACACCGTTGCGCCGGGCAATCCGTCGGCAAGTTTGGGCAAGCCCCTGCCGGTTGCGGAGCCCACATCCAGGACACTTTTCACCTGCAGGCTGCGAAGAAGAGGGAGCAAGAGTTGCAGACAGTCCTCGTCGCCTGCGGCCTCCCCGGCATGCATCTGGTCGTAACGCGAGGCGGTTTCGGTGTAATACCTGCGCTGGGCGAGCACGGGGATTTTTATTGATGAAGCCATACAATGGATTGCTATTATACGTACGATTACTACATTGTCTAGATATCTTTTGATT
>CAWGRE010000013.1:0-109710 GCA_963824925.1 uncultured Acidobacteriota bacterium | reverse complement strand
CGTCGCAGACAATGGCTCGACGGATGGCTCTGTCGAAATTGCCGAATCGAAAGGAGCTCGGATTGTTCATGTGCACGAGCGAGGATACGGCGTCGGCCTTGAAGGCGGGAATCACCGCTTCGCGAGGCAAGTACATCATCATGGGCGATGCCGATGACAGCTACGATTTCGGGGAAGTGCCAAATTTTGTGGAGAAACTGCGCCAGGGCTACGACTTAGTCATGGGGAACCGTTTCAAGGGCGGCATCAAACCGGGCGCCATGCCCAAATTGCACAAATACTTCGGTAATCCCGCTTTGAGTTGGCTTCTGAATTTTCTCTTTGGTGCCGGAGTCGGCGATTGTTATTGTGGCTTGCGAGGTTTTAGCAGAAATCTTTTCGAACGGTTGGACCTCCGCTGCACCGGAATGGAATTTGCCCTCGAGTTTGTCATCAAAGCCAGCCAGATTGGGGCGAATATCTCGCGAAATTCCTATTATTCTTTGGCCCGACAAACGGGGGCGCCCACCACATTTGCGCAGCTTTCGCGACGGCTGGAGAAGTCTGCGGTTCATGCTGTTGTATGCGCCAAACTGGTTGTATCTCTTGCCGGGTAGTCTTTTCTTGATTTGTGGATTTTCTTTAGTCCTATGGCTCTTGCCAGGCCCTCGACCTGTCACCTCACGCATTACTCTCGACGTCCACACGATGGTGTTTGGCGTGATCTTTACTTTGCTCGGCGCCCAGATCCTGTCGATCGGCGCATTCGCCAAGGTGTTCAGTTATGCTTCGCGGTTCGATCGCGGTTCGCTCTCCCTCAAGCGCTTTTTGAAACGAATTACGCTAGAGACGGGCCTTCTAGTCGGTGGCACTATTTTTCTTGCTGGTTTCGGGAGATGTGCGTGGATCACTTGGAAATGGGTAGATGGCGGGTTCGGTCCCCTATACGAAATCCGTCAGGTCCTGTTCTGGGCGATGTGGTTATTTCTCGGCATCCAAATCATCTTTGCCTCTTTTTTTCTGAGCATGCTTGGCATCAGTCGCGGCACCTTTATTGGCGACTACGATCTTACCGGAATAAGCTAATGTTAGCTTAGCAGTGCTAGGGTTCCGCTTTAGGCTTGAGCAATTGTCGACCAATTCCCCGCTCCTGTTCTCGGCGCCCCGGTAACATTTAGGCCCTATCCTCACCACAATTCGTTGTCCCACCGGCCCCAACATTTATGATGGTTTAGGCTCATTTTCCTAACGCGTTCGTGAGGTTCAAAATGATAAAACACCTTTGGATCTTGCCCTGCACCTTGCTAGCTATCCCCATGCTGAGTGCTGGTCAGGATGTGCAGCCCAAACCTGTTTCCAAAAAGAGTTCTACCCCCTCCGCAAAGTCCGCAAAATCCACAAACCCAGCTCCTAAGCCAGTGGAGCAATCCACCAAAACTGCCTACGCTGAATTAACCATCAGTGAGTTGATCGCGGAGGATGCCAATCGGTGGTCCGACAAAATGTCTTCGCATGCGGCGATCGGTGGGTTCGTCACCCAGGTGGCAAAAGAAAGTGATGGCGACACTAATATCCGAATTTGCGAAAACCCCAAAATCGAGGGGATGGATCGCGCCCGCTGCATTGTGGCCAAGTGCATACCCAAGATTCCTTGCGATGTGCCGCTGGTCGGCAAGCCCGTAACAGTGAAGGGCATCACCCGATACGACGCCGCAGTTGGCACTCACTGGTGGGAAATTCATCCCGTTGAGGAAATAGAAAAATAACCGCAAAGTTAGATTCCCCCGCGACTCTGAAATTGAGTCCAGGCCCTCTCACAATCCGTGTGACATTAAAGGGATATCCGGAATGGTAGACCCGACTAATCGGGAGTTGTTGGTCGTCAGCGGTTCGTTTGTTTCCAATTTGCCGTCAGTTGGCCATATCCTTCGTCAACACGATAACCCCTCGCTAGAAGAAAATCGCGACAATCACGATGGAGTTCGGCCCCGTGGATTTCCAGAAATATCATCGGGTGAAATTCACTGATGGCTCTTGTAGCCCCTGACAGAACTCCCAATTCCGCACCTTCAACGTCAATCTTAATTACGTTTGGCGCCTTGAGTCGTTTTTCCCCATAGATGCATATATCCAGAGTGGTGGACGGCACTTTTATTTCACCGTCAGCTGAGAGCCGCGCCATACTGGGCTGCCAGCGAGCAGCTGAGAACGCAAGCGTTTCCTCCTTATCGCAAACCGCACTTTCGATCACGGTGCAATTCTGAAGATTATTCAGCGTTATGTGTTGCCTGAGGTAGCGGAGATTGCGCTCCAGTGGTTCAAACGCGTAAACGTATCCAGAACTTCGAACCCCTAAACTCGCGCAGAGGGAATAAATTCCGACGTTCGCCCCAACATCGTAAACTATGTAGCCCTGCTTTAGGGCGTTTGCAAATTCTTGCAGACGGGTAACCTCGTAACTCCCAACCCAATAAGCGTTGGGTCCCGCGCCTTTGAGCCATTTCATTCCCCGAATCGGCCCGCGCAATACACGGACTTTTGTCTCCGAAGGAATTAGTGAAAGGGGCCATCTCAAAATCTTGTAAAGCAGTGTTCGAGTAGAAAGCATCGTTGGTCAGGCGAGAAATATAGATGAAACCCGCAGGCTGGTCGATGAAAACTATATCACGAACGAATTCACGAAGAGTTTCAAGGCGCTTGGAACAACTGATCCACTCAGTGCCTGAATAACGGTGCCGGCTCAAACGGTCGATAGACGCAATTTTCCCGATGGTTGCGATGGTAGGATTCCGACCACCGCCATCGGAGAAAACATCATGAAGCCTTTCGCTATTTCCCTTCCTTTGATTATCCCATGGCCCGGCGGAACTGGCGACGAAACGGCAAGAAGTTAATCGAAGTGTCACCCATTACCTCGCCGATACTTTGCCGGGGAGACGGGTTTCGAGTATCGTGCCCCCAGCAGCGGCATCTTGGGATCCCTGAAACTCGACGGAGTGGGAACCTCGCCCGCCTGTTTCACTTTGCCGCCCAGACGATTGATTCCCAATCATTGGTATGTCTCTGCCCCGAAGGATTTGTGCACCTACTTGGAGGAAAGATTATGATCAGCAAGCCCAGTCGTTTGGCGCTATCAGGATTAGCACTCGTGTGCGCCGCCATATTCGCCGCGTGCAATTGCGCCCCCACTTTGCGGTACGTCACCGTCGCCCCCAGCAACGGAACGATCTATGTCAGTGCCCCGCCGGACGCAGGAGTCAAAGGCGCACGGCGTGGAGCGCGAGTTTCACGGCCCATGGCGCGTCCTAACTCGCGTCCCAGCACGAGCCCCAACACGCGTCCCAGCACGCAGAACAGCCGTAAAGCGGCAGTGAGACCACAGGACATCACGGCCGCGGTTTGCGGTTCGCTGCAATATTCCGCGACCGGCTATTACAGCAACGGCACCACCCAGGATCAGACCAGCGCGGTCACCTGGAGTTCCTCCGATACGACGGTCGCCGGGATTGACAACACTGGCCTGGCGTCGGGCGTAGGGCTGGGGTTCAGCAACATTGGAGCGACACTGGCGGGAATTACCTCCAGCACAGTGCCGCTGGAAGTGGATCAACTGAATTCCATCACGGTTGCCTCGGACAGCACGTCGGTCGCTGTGGGCAGCACCACGATGTACACGGCCACCGGAAACTTTACACTGGCCGCGGACGGCAGCTCCGCTTCTCAGGACATTTCGGGTCAGGTAACCTGGGGCACAGACGACCCGGACACCGCGACTGTTGACAGCAGCGGAAACGTCACGGGAGTGGCCGCAGGCACGACGAACGTCACCGCCGCCAGCTGCGACGGCGTGATCATCGGCAGCGCGAGCGTGACGGTTACCGGTGAAGGTCCAACGCAGGGCCTGCAACTTGTTCCGCAGACTCCGACCGCTTCGGTGGGCACGACGATTCAGTTCAGCGCACTGCAACTCAACAGCGACAACTCGACTTCGCCGCTTCCGGCCGGATCTGTTTTGGCCTGGACGTCGGATACAACCGGCGTCGTGACGATCGATCCGGCCAGCGGGCTTGCGCAAGCGGTCAGCGCGGGAACCGCGACCATCACCGGGACAGTAACAGCAGGCAGCGATTCTGGTCTGACGGGAACGACTCTTGTGACCGTGCAAGCGGCAGCCGCAAGATTTGCCTACATTGGGAACGCCACCAGCGGCACCGGAAGCGGAACTATTTCCAGCTACACGGTGGACGTCACATCCAGCACTCCGCTTACACCACTGGCCACAATCGCGACCGCCAATATCCCACAGCAAGTGTTGCTGCATCCATCGGGCGATCTGCTCTACTACATTGGCTCCCATGGGTGGCTAAACTCCGAGTTTGTCAACTCCACGGACGGTTCGCTTACGACGACTCCGCTCGGGCCAACTCAGGCAACCAGCAACCCCAACACCGTGATCGACCGGTATGCCGGAGTTATTGATCCGACCGGCCGATTCGTCTACGTAATCACTCGGGGAACCAGCGAGATCTACGGGTTCACCATCACGCACACGCAACCGAGCGGCGGCACCGGCGACGGCGCCCTGACCGCCATCTCAAGCGTGGTGGCCTACAACGACGGCACACTGAGCAGCCCAACCTGGATCCTGACCGACCGCGCGGGCAAGTATCTCTACGTGGTCAACAGCGGCGACGGGACCAATCCCGGAACCGTCAGCCAATTCACCATCGATCCAACCACTGGCGGACTGACGCCGCTGGGCACACCGATCAACACCGGTGTTTCCCCGCTCTATGCGACGATCGATGCCAACAGCCACTTGTATGTGGCCAACGAAGTCCCACTGAGCGTATCCGGCTACACGATCGGGAGCGGCGGAGCATTGACCAGCGTTGGCGCGGACACGGTAATCACCGGGGCCAGCAAAACGATCAATGTGATCACCGATCCGACCGGAAAGTACCTCTACGTGCTGGACTCCGGCTCGAGCGGTCCGGGACAGGTGTTTGCCTTCAGCCTGAACTCTTCCACGGGCGTGATTGGCTCGCAGATCGGAACGCCTCAACCAACCGATCTTTCACCAACCGGATATGGCCATTGATCCGACGGGCGTTTTGCTGGCCGTCGACAACTTCGATGCCGCCGACATTTCGCTCTTCACGGTCGGCTCCGACGGCAGCTTGACAACCACCACACCGCCGACGGTAGCCGCAGGGACCGGCGCGGAGTTCGTGGTGTTCTACACCGCGGCTTCCGGCCAATAGTTCAAACCTACTTCCTGGAAGGGGATGGCTTCGGCCATCCCCTTCTTTTTTTGGTGGGAACGATTCAGGAAATTTCCGTGTGAGAAAACTGCGGAGAGGCTGGTTATTCCCCGTAGGGAACCCAGATATTTTTCACCTGGTGGGCGTGCTCCTGATACCAGCGGCCTTCGGCTTTCGGAGTCTGCAGCAGGTCAATGTGGCGGCCTGCGTTAGTCTAGTGTGTCAGGTTAGTCGCCCGGTGCGTCGTAGACTTCTGTCCCTTTTCCATTGAGAGCAGACGCCGCAATCCTTCTTATCTGTTCCCATGATTTTGGGCCAACGATTCCACCGTTCAGTTTTTCAAGCCTTTTCCAGCACTGGTCGAGCTTCGGGCCTTTGGTTTCGCCTCGGCCAATGGCTTCTTCCGCGCGACCGAGAATTTCTTTCGTTACCCCTCTGGTTACTTCGTTCATTTAGGCTCCTGAAGGCAGTTTGCCAGAAAGGAGCAAAGCGCCGCAACCCGTGACCGAACCGTTATGGTAGGCAACACGCGCTGCTCCAGAAGTAGTTGCTAATACCCCCCAGTGATAGACTGCGTTCATGCTGGAACGCGGCTTTTGCGCGGAAATTATCATTGGCAAAGAGCATCTGCGTCTGTTCTCCGAAGATGGCCCTCTAGGTGTGCAAGCATCTGTATACAACCTTACCGCTAAGAACTGGGTGTCTCCATCCGAAACAGTCAGAGACATCGAAGAAGGAAAAGACCGCGCAGCCGCTCATGCGGCCGCATACCTGCGTCGTGTCCTGAATGTAGAACTCCCAAATCTGGTTTGGAAGCAAGCGCGCTCTTTGTAGAGCAGCTAGGAGAATCCCTAGTAGCAGCGGGGATCCGAAAGCTATAGGCTCCCGAGTAGGACGTCCTCCATACGTCGAGACTAAGGGCTGCCGTTGACTTCTTGGGCGGAGAAGATGGCAGCCCACTCTCCTCCTCGATTCGACTCACTCATTGGCATATGCAATTCACGGAAGTCAGGTTGCGCAGCCGCAACAAATCAGTGGGGGACTGAGACCAGTCCTTGCTTGACCGCATATAAAACCGCTTGAGCATCGCTAAAGCCATGTGCTTGCTGGTGTAGACGATGCAGCTCGCGGCCCCCCAAAAAGTTAGGGGACATCAAAAAATGAGTTTACGTATTTGGGGTCGCTAAAGTGTAGGGGAAAAAGACTAGTATCAATTCTGAAGGCAGGGCGGTCTGAACCTTTAGCAGAGGCATCCATCCTAATTTCCAGGTTAGTGGGAAGAGAGGAATGGATAACAGACCACCCCGCGTTCACTATGTTGCCTAGTTCCCCGATTGCTGTCAACAGACCGATAGCATGCCTTGAGCTGCGGATCTCTCAAAGGAGGCAGAACGATTGAATACTCAAGGAGATCCCCTAGTTACTCTGGCGTTCTGAAAAACGAAATCGCAGCGTGACGAAGATTGGCGAGCAAATGGAAGCGCGGAATGTGCAGATAATGATCTGCTACCCATGCGAGCATGGAACGGACCAATGATAGAAGGAGCAGTGAACAGGCTGAGATAGAAAGATACAAAAAAGAACGGCGCTCCAAGAGCAAACTCCAGTCCGAAGATGGTTCATGGTAAGGGAAAAACCAATCTGCGAGCCAGTGGAGTCCCGCACCGTGGAACGGCAGGACCGCTGGCTGCACGTGAGAACAATTCTCATAGGTATATTCGGGACGGTAATCTTGCAGCGAACTCGTCGCTTCCTGTAGCAATTTAGGATTTTGCAGGTCTTTTCGGGTCAAGAGATTTCCCCGAAGATCCTTCATAAGCACGCCATAGGCAGGATCGACAATCACCCACCGCCCATTAAGGTATACTTCCGCAACCACATGCTTCGTCGTGCCTTCCGGGCTAAGCAGCAGCAGACGTCGCGTCTCGACTCCAGCGCTCCGGGAAAGATACAAAAATGCATTTGTGGAGTCACCGCAGACGGCCATTAGGTCTCGATAATTAAGTGAATCTTGGAGCTCGCGCTTGGTAAGAACTGCAGCACCCTCCGTTACCGGAGGGCGTGGGCCTTTGCTCATCCACGCCAGGATGATTTCTACTTTCTGTTGCGGCTCAACCTCCATTGGCACAATTGCGGTGGAAAAGCCCTTGAGGTAGTGGCGTACGTGAAATTCTTCTACGCCGAACCAGATCGTCCCCATCAAAGCCACCACGAGCAAGGCATTGACCAGAATCCATGAGGGGCGAAATAGAGAGCTCGCGTTCAACAACAATCCTTTTGATTCGAGATTCAGATTTCCCTATGACCGGGCAAATCTCTCAAGATTAGATTAAATCTGCAAGAGCACTGGGGAAAGGAAGCAATTATGGTTGTCACAACCTAGAGCCTGATAAAGAAATCCTCTCTGGCACGAAGAAACTGCAACGTGAGCGTAACACCCGCGGGTTTTTTTCGAACTGTGACCGGTTCGCGCTAATTTTGTTTTCGCGATCGATTAGGCCGAGGTCCGTGGTGAAGGAGAAAAACTTAGCTTGGGCTAATCCCCCACCCGATACCTCACAATGCACCACAACGCCTGTACCCCATCCTTCCAAGTAATCTTCTTCCCCTCTTCGTAGGTCCGCCCCGCATAACTGATCGGCACCTCGTAAATCCGCCATTTTCCCTTCGCAATCTTTGCGGTAATCTCCGGCTCAAATCCAAACCGGTTCGACTTCAGTCGGATATCCTTCAATACCTCGCGCCGGAAAACCTTGTAGCACGTCTCCATATCCGTCAATTTCAAATTCGTAAAAAGATCGGAAAGCAGCGTCAACGCCTTGTTTGCCACGTAATGCCAGAAATAGTGCACCCGCTGCGGACCGCCCAGGAATCGCGATCCATAGACCACGTCCGCCAGCCCCTCCATAATCGGCTCCAGCAATTTCGGATAATCGCGCGGGTCATATTCCAAGTCTGCGTCCTGCACCAGCACAATATCCGCCAGTCGCCTCCCCAAATCCCCGCCGCAGCGCCGCCCCTTTTCCCTGGTTCTTCTCCTGAAAGAAAATTCGCAAATTCGTCAGTTCAATGGGATCTTCGCCATCGGGTGCCGGTGCTCGGATCTCTCCCTGATTTTGCCTCTCGGTCAGATCGCGCAAGATTTGCCGCGTGCCGTCGTTCGAACAATCATCCACCACCACAATTTCCTTCCGCATCGCCGTCTCTTCCACGCGGCGAAGTATCTCGGCGATGGTCGCCTTCTCGTTGTAAACCGGGATCACCACGGAAACTTTCGGATCCGCCAGCGCTGTTGCACTTCTTCGTATGTGTGTCATCGAAGCATCAAATTGTATAGACCCCCACTCGAATAAGCTAATGTTAGCTTCGCGGTGCCAGGGTCCTGCTTTAGGCTTGAGAAATTGTCAACAAGTTCCTCCGCTCTTGTTCTCGCGCCCCGGTACCATTTAGGCCCTATCCTCACAACAATTCCTGGTCCTATAGCCACCAACATTTCTGATTCGCATGCGGCGGTCGGTGGGTTCGTCACTCAGGAGGCAAAAGAAATTGAGCCGGGGCCCTCACACAATCCGTGTGTGACTTTAAAGGGAAATCTGGAATGGTATGGCAACGTAACCGTTCAGGGCTGATCAGCAGGGCACTTAATGGCAAAGCTCGAAAAGCAAAACACCCCGCAGAATCGATAAATCGTATTCGGACAGATTAGCGGCAGAGCGTTTCGATCAGCAGTTCTTTCTTCTCTTCGGCCAGGCGGCTGAGTGGATCCAGTGACGCGAAATAACCGCCCATCGCCGCAGTTGTGAGCGCGGCAAACACGATTGCAGGCAGCCACGGATTCTCAAACCACTTGCCAGCCAGCAACACCAGCGTCCCTATGCCCCCGAGCAAAATCTGTACGCCAAAAGCCGTCCACACCGCAACGCCTGAATTGCGCTGTCCCTTCAATTTTCCGATCTCCATCTTCTTGGGGAAACTCAGTGCCGACCAGTTTGCGATCGTTAACTGGCCGGCCACGCCAAACGCCGCGACAGACACCGTCGAAAGAAATGCCGGCACCCCAGGAAACCCGATGCGCCAGATCAGCACGCTAAGCGAAATTGCAAGCTCCACACCGACCAAGCAGGCGAGGAAAAGATTCTTGCCCACCAGCACATCGCGCATCCGGAGCGGAGCCAGGAAATAGGTCTGAATGCCATGCCCCTCGAACGCGAATGAGTTGTAAGCGGGCGAAAGTAAAATCAGAATCAGGTACGCCATTACGGCGGGGAAAAAGGCTTGCGGCGAAAGGCCATGCTCTTTGATCATCGAGTGCTTTCCCGCGAATTGCATCGAAAAGAACAGAACCATCACGGGAGGCAGGATCAGGTTGATAAATGAAAATCCATTTCGCGTCAGGTAGTGGAACTCTTTCCTCATGACACCCACAATCGCCGGTGGAATAAAACTTTGCGATTCCACTCCGGAGAATAACTTCCGATCACCTCGCTTGCTCAATGCCGGAGCTGTCCCTTCGCTCAGTTCTTCCCCGAGGTATTGGATGCGATAGCGCTGCCAGAGCAGAACGCTGGTGGCTGCAACCCAAAGCAACAGCCCGCTCGCGGCGAGAAGCAGCTTCGCCGGATTCTGACCGACAGCAGCGGCAAAAGCTCCGCCTGTGAGCGAACCGGGCAACCAGGAAAGGTAGGGAACGAAGACGGGCAATGGAGGGTTGCGCGTCGCCTTTGCCCCAGATCTGAAGCGCGGGGCTCAAGAAATTCAACGACACCATGCAAAGCAAGAAAAGTCCCACCATTAACTCGCGCACGCGCCGCTTTGCCAGTAGCTTCTCCAGCCACGAAGCGATCAGCCGCTCCAGCGTTACGTTCAGCAGAACAAACAGCAGGCTCACCAGCATCGCTACGGGAAGAAGTTGTGGCCGCACCGTGGCCACCGCCGCCAGCATGGCAGCGATCCAGCAAAGCGAAGAAACGGCCGCAAAATCCGCGAAGCCATAGCCAAGGCCCAGAATGTAAAAAGTCCGCAGGCTCAATGGAAATCGCAGCAGGTTGCGAAACTCAAAATTCGCGCCAAATCCGGCCACAAAAATGGGCACAACCTGCCACCAGAAAAAAATCGCCCAGAAGAGCATCGCTGTCCAACCGGGTTTGCCCTTAACGAGGAAAGCGTAAGTGCCCGCGTAGAATGCCGCGCAGAGGCCAAGCACCAGCACGCTGCTGCTGATTGCGGCGAACACAATGCCGACAAGATCCCATCGATTGTTCCGGCGCTGAAGATGGTTCCGAAGCAGGCTCCAGCGCAGCCCGGCGATCAACCGGAGCTGTTCTTTCACGCTGGGCAACTGGGCTAGGTCAGCCAAGTCAATTCCTCGATGCGCGACTGTTCCGCGCCGCTCTGCCCCACGATGGAGAGAAAAATCTGTTCCAGCGTCTTGTGTTCGCCCGCTTCGCCGGGCACTCCCGCACGCAACTCCTCAAGGGAGCCTTGAGCGACGAGACGTCCCTTGTGAATGATCGCAACGTGGCTGCAAAGGCGCTCCACGATTTCCAGCACGTGCGTGGTTAGAAAAATAGTTACGCCACGCTCCGTCATTCGCCCCAGCAGCGCTTTTAATGCGCCCGCGGCCAGCGCGTCCACACCTTCAAACGGCTCATCCAGAAATAAGAATGCGCGGTCGGTGAATTACCGCGGCGGCCAAGGCGATCTTTTTCTGCATGCCGTGCGAATAGTCGGCGATCAGGGATTTTTCACGATCCGCAAGCTGCATGAACTCCAGCAGTTCTTCTGTGCGTTTTTCAGTTGTCGCGCGGTCCAGGCCGTACATCCTGCCGACGAAGCGCAAATATTCGCTGCCCGTCAGACGTTCGAACAAGCCCATTCCCTCTGGCACCACGCCGATCTGGCGCTTCACTTCAATCAAATTGCTTTGGAAATCCAGTCCCAGCAGTTCCATGCGGCCCGATGTAGGCGCCAGAAGTCCGGTAAGCATCTTGATGGTGGTGGATTTTCCAGCGCCGTTCGGCCCCAGGAATCCAAAAAATTGGCCCGCGTCCACCCGCAAATTCACCGAATCCACTGCCGTCAGACTGCCGAACCGGCGGGTGAGTTGCTCCGTGCGAATCGCGATTTCGCTCATCTTTCGGCCTTTTGCCGGCGGCTTGCCGGCACACACCACTATGAATGTCTACGATTCGCGCCGCCACAAATTTCATCCGCCGTTTGCCAATGTCGCGGCCTGCGATTGTTAACTGGAAACCGGTGCCGGGTTGGGCGGCAAATTACCCCGCGTGGGCAATGCCGCGAGCACGGCCGGCAACTCCACTCGAAAAACCGCGCCTCCGCTTTGCCCGTTGTAACACATTATTTTTCCGCCATGCTCCTGCACGATGCCGTAACAAATGCTCAGACCTAAACCAGTACCTTTGCCAACTGGCTTAGTGGTGTAAAACGGATCGAAAACGCGATGCGGCTCCTTGAGCCCGGGCCCGGTATCCGAAAAAAGTATCACCACGCTCCCGCGATCTCGGATCGTCTTGATCGTCAGCACGCCTCCGCCGCCTTCGGCCATGGCATCCAGCCCGTTGTTCACGATATTGAAGAATACCTGCATCAATTGATTGTGATCGCCGCGCACCCCGGGTAGAACCGATTCAAGCTGTGTTTCGATCTGTGAGCCGCCGCTGTGCAGGTCCAGTGCGCGCAACTGAACGGCGTTCGTAATCACGGAATTGATGTCCAGCAGACTCCTCTCCGGAGGAACCTGGCGGGCAAAGCTCAAAAGATTCTGCACCAGGCTGCGCGTGCGGCGCGCCTGCTCACGGATTTTTCCGGCGGTTGCGCGCGCGCGATCCGTCAGCGCAGGATCGTCCGCAAGCAAATCCGAATAGCCAAGAATCGCCGTCAGCGGATTGTTGATTTCGTGCGCTGCGCCCGCGGCCAATTGCCCCAGCGAAATCAGTTTTTCAGACTGCACCATCTGGGCCTGCAGGCGCTGCAAATTTTCGATCGAGGATTCGGAGCGAGCCAGCAGCACGGCGCGGTCTTTGTCCGCAAGATGGGTGCGCAGGAAAACCAGCAAGACCAGAGGGACGGACGCCACCAGCGTCACTGTCAAGCGAAACTGCTGCACGGGAGCGGAGGTATGCTCCAGATACATCGCGTAGAGCGCAAACAATGGCAGGGAAAGCACTGCGGCCATCGCGAATCGAGCAGCCCAGGGGCTATTGGTGACCGCGCGTTCCGGCTCGCTTGGCAATCCGCCATCCGAGGGCAGATCCAGTTCCTTTCGCTTTTGAAACGCCACCCATCCACCAAGTCCGTAGAGAAAAAAGACTGTCAGGAGCGGCAGGTCATAAAAACTTCCGGTGAAATAGGCATTGCGCGCGATGGCCACGTTGGTGGTCAAGGAGCTGAGCATGTAGAGCGCGGAGGCCGCAAAAAGGCAGGCATAGAGCGCGCGCCAGGCGTTGCGTGTCCGCAGCCAAAAGACGCCGAAACCTATAATCACAACCATTTGCTGAATCGTGTTCAGCAGGTTGTAGGCATAATTGTAAACTTCGCCTGATTTCGTGACGTACATCCACGGCAGCACGAAAAATACATAAACAAATGTCCACCACGTCAGCAGCAGGGCGAAATCCAGATAGCCCAGGCCCAGGCGCATTTCTCCACGCTTCAAGTGCGGTCGCAGCGCCAGCGCGGCAATCAGGGGAATGCCGCGCAGAAAGAAAATGATGTCGCCCGCGAAGGGATCCGGCACATCGCGGCGCAAATAAATTTCGTAGTAAGTCCACTGGAATTGCCCGACCATCCACATCGTGCAACTCAGCGCCAGCAGCATCCAGAAAATATTGCGGCGCCAGTGCGGCGTGCCGGCATTGATCAGCAGCCCGGCATTCGCGATCAGCGGAACGAAACATTGCACAATGTCGCCGAACGACGTCAGCGCCGGCCCCTGTTTCAAATACAGGGCTACCCCCGCATAGACAGCGAGGAAGGCGACCCAGGCTGCTGTGAGCCAGGCAATTCTGCGGGCTTCCGACATAAGCGTAGTAGCTCTCTATTGTATCGGCGGAGGGCGGGATCGGGCCGCAAGGTTTGGAAAGGAGGGCGAAAGAATTACCCGAAGGACCGGGGGCAGGGGATCAACCCCTCGAATCGAGCGTTTTCACAATATCCAGAATGGCCTCAACAACGGTTTCTTCGCCAATCGAAGTGTTAATCATCGCATGATACATCTCGCGCGAGGGCCATTCCACGCCAAAGTATTTTTGAATGTATTCCCCACGATCGCGATCCACGTTGTCCACGCATTGCTGGGCTTCGATTTCACTCTTCCCCCGGGTCATGATGCGGCGCACTTTTTCGTCGCGCGGCGCGTAGAGAAACACGCGCAGGGTATCCGCTCGATCGGCCAGAAAATGCTGCGAGCCGCGCCCCACGATCACGCAATTTCCCTTGCCCGCCGCGTGCAGCACCACCTTCTGGGTCAGCCGCAGGATGCTTTCACTGTCCACCATCTTTAATTTATGCGCATTGATGCTGCCTTCATAACTGCCGCGCAGGAACGATTTGAACAGCCGGTAATAAAGCGGGTCGTTCTTTTCCTCGCGCACTTCCACCACCGCTTTGGGGCAGTCGCCCAGTCGCGCGATTTCCTCGGTCAATTGTTGGTCCCAGAGCTTCCAGCCAAGCCGCTCCGCCAGACGATGGGCGATCTCGCCGCCGCCGCTTCCATACTCGCGTTCCACCGTGACTATTTTGATCATCTCCGTTCACCAATCCCAATAAGTCTTAACCGGCCGCTAAATCTCCGCCGCCACCCGGTTCGTTTTTCTCAAGTATAAACGACAGGAAAAACATAATCGCGGCCCCCACTGCCAGCACCATAAATGTATCCATATAGGCCATCGTGCCGGCCTGCGCCTGCAGTCCTTGATAAATTCTCGCATAGGCCTGCCCCTGCGCTTCGTGCACTCCCAGGCCGGAATGGTTCAATTGTGCGGTTAGACCGCTGAGTGCGCCCCGGAAATTGAAATTCCCCTCGCGAACGTAGTTCACCAGAATCTGTTGATGATCCTGCGAGCGGCGGGCGATCATCGTGGTCACCAGCGAAGTTCCCACGCTGCTGCCGATGTTGCGCATGAAATTCACAATTCCAGCCACCGCATTGTTTTTCTCGGATGGAATTCCAATGTACGCCACCAGCGTGATGGGCACGAACAGAAAACCCAGTCCAATCACTTGCACGATGCGCAGCCATGCCGCCATGCCGAAGCTGATGTCCAGATCAAGGCTGTGCGCGGAATAGAACATGGCCAGTGACAAACAGAACCAGCCCGTGGCAATCAGGTAGCGCGCCTGGAATTTAGTGGTTAATTGTCCCATCAGCGGCATTTCCACCAGCAAGACCAGTCCCCCAGCGGAAAGCGCCAGGCCCGCCAGTTCGGAGGTGTACCCCAAAAGCGTTTGCAGAAATTGCGGCATCATCACCAGGCTGGAGAACAGCATCAGGCCCAGCATGAACAGCATCAGATTGGAACTTGCAAAGTTGAAGTTTTTGAACATTTTTACGTCAATGATCGGCGCCTTTTGAAACCATTCCCAGATGACCAGGGAAATCAGGCACACCGTCGCAACCACTGTCAGTGTGGTGATGAACCGTGACCCGAACCAATCGTCTTCTTGCCCCTTATCGAGCAAAATCTGCAACGCGCCGATGCCGAACGTCAGCAGTGCGATGCCGATGTAGTCGAGTTTCACTCCCGCGGACTCTTCAGGCGGTTCAAATACGGAGGGTCTTCGACGAATCGCCGCACCAAAAGCAGAGTCATAATCCCGACCGGGATGTTGATAAAGAAGATCCAGCGCCACGAATAATTGAAGGTGATCCAGCCGCCCAAAGTGGGGCCAATGGTCGGCGCCGTCACTGCGGTGATTCCATAAAGAGCGAACGCCAAGCCGCGCTGTTGTGGCGGAAACGTATCGGCAAGAATGGCCTGCGCCATGGGCTGCAGGCCACCGCCGCCCGCTCCCTGCAGGATACGGAAGAACAGCAACATTCCCAGGCTCGGCGCGATTCCGCACAAAAATGAGCTGACGGTAAATAAAACCAGACAGGACATGAAAAAGCGTTTGCGCCCAAACGTGCCTGCCAGCCATCCGCTGATCGGCAGGATGATGGCGTTCGATACCAGGTAAGACGTCAGCACCCAAGTGCTCTGATCGTTGCTCGCTCCCAGGTTTCCGGCCATGTAAGGCAGCGCCACGTTGGCGATGCTCGTGTCCAGCACCTCCATGAACGCGGCAAGGGCCACAACCACGGCGATCAGCCACGGGTTGTACTTGGGCCGCCAGACTTCCTGATCGAACGTGAGAGTCGCGGAGCTCATCGCAAATAAACGTCTGGCACCACATTCATTCCCGGACGAAGCTGCAAGTCCTTGTTCTCTCCAGGTTCCAGCACAATCTTCACCGGAACGCGCTGCACGATCTTTACGTAATTACCGGTGGCATTTTCCGGGGGCAACAGGCTGAAGAGCGGGCCGGTGGCTCCGGCAATGCTGTCCACGTGGCCCTTGAAGGTTTTTCCGCTGGAATCCACGTGAATCTCCGCCTTTTGGCCCACGCGCATTTTCCGCAATTGCGTTTCCTTGAAGTTGGCGGTGATCCACACATCTTGCAGCGGCACAACGGTGAGCATCTGCTGCCCAGGCTGCACATTTAAACCCACAACGACTGTCTTGTTTACTTCGCCGCTGACCGGCGCGACGATTTTTGTGTACTGTAAATTCAGCTCCGCCTGCGCCAGCGCCGCGCGCTTTTCTTCCACGTCCGCGATGGCCGCGCGCGCCCGAGCCTTGCTGGACGAAACCTGTTGTGGTCCCGTCTGCGCGGATTGATGGTTGGCCTGCGCTTGCACCAGGCGGCTCCGCGCTTGCTGCACCGCTTGCTGGGCTGCCGATTCATTGGCTTCAGCCGCCGCCACGTTCGCCGTGCTGGATTTGGCCGCTGCCAGCGCCTGGTCGTAGATCTGCTCCGCCACTTCGCGCTTGTCCACCAATTGTTTGTAGCGGTGCAAGTCGTCCTGTGCCTTCACGTCATTCGCCTGGGCCTGCTCCACTTGCGCGTGGGCCGCCGCAAGCTGCTTTTCCGCCGCCACGATTCCTGCGTTGGCGTTCTCTATGTCCGAAGCGGTGAACCGCAACGTGCTTTCCGTGCTGGTGGAGGTGATCGGAACGGTGATATTCAGCGATTGCGCGGTTGCTTCAGCATTCGCCAGATTGGCCTTGGCCTGCGCCAGCGCCACTTCGTAATCCGCCGGATCGATTTCCACCAGGACCGCGCCTTTTTGCACGTACTGGTTGTCTTCCACGTTCACCTTCACCACATATCCCGAAACGCGCGCGCTCACCGGATAGAGGTGAGCATCCACCTGCGCGTCGTCCGTGGACTCATAAGTGCCGAGATAACGCCACAAAAAGAAACCGCCAACCAGCACCAGCAGGCCGACGATCAAAAAGATCAGTTTCTTCCTGCTTTTCGGCGGATTGTAGGTGTGCAGCGGCGGAGGCTGATGTTTCGCCGGCGGTACATCGCTGGTCGACTCTTTACTGGCCCCGGTGGGAGGAGTGTTTTGTTCGGCCATCGTCAGTTTCCTTTGAAGTAGTCTTTGACGCCCGCTTCGGCCATGCCGAGCGCGCGCGCCAGAGAAATCTTGGCGAAGTTGAAGTTGTAAAGGCTGGAGATGTATTGCTCGTTGGCGCTGGCCACGGCTTCTTGCGATTGCACCACTTCCACCGTATCGGTCACGCCGGCGCGAAAGCGATCGCGAGATTGCGCCAGCGTCTCTTCGGCCAGATCAATATTGCTGCGCGCCACGGCCACCAGTTCGGCGGACGACTGGATATTCAGCAGCGCCGTGCGCACGTCCGCGTCAATCTGCGCGCGCAGGCTGTCCAGCCGTTCCCGGCTCTGCTCCAGCCGCGCGTCCGCCTGCAAAATATCGGCGTGGACGCTGTTGCCTTGAAAAATGGGGATGCTCAGTGTGCCGCGCACATCAAAAACGGACGTGGCCGTGGAAGGATGCGATCCCGCCGTCCCATAATTTGCGCTGAAGGAAAGAGATGGAAAGTAACCCGCAACGGCGGCCCGGCGCGAAAACGCCGCCGCACGGGTATCCGCTTCCGCGGCCTGATAGTCCGAACGCGAGGCGTAGGCGCGTTTCAGTGCGTCTTCCACGCTGATGGCGTCGAACGCCTGGTACGGCGACTTGTCCGTCAGATCGAATTCCTGCCCCGGCGCCAGTCCGATCACGCGCGCGATCGTCAATTTTTGGATCGCCAGATTGTTTTTTGCCTGGATCAATTGTTGCTGCCGGGTTTGCAGCTCCACTTTGGCGCGCAGCGCGTCAATCGCGGGGGAAGTTCCGGCTTTCACCTGATCGTCCGCCTGTTCGGAAAGCGCTTGCGCCGTCTTTACTTGCGCTTCCGCCGTCGCGATGCGCGCTTCGTTTGCGATGCCCTCCAGATAGGTATAGCCCACAGCCAGAACCACCAGATCGCGCGCATCTTTGTAGCTGTATTCCGCGGACTTCAAGGATTGTTTCGAGGCGCGGGCGTTGTTGATCAGTTTCCAGTCAAACAAGGATTGCGAAACGTTCACACGCGCGTCGAAATATGAAAAGGGGCCCAGCGCGGGTGATCCGGAAAATCCCGGCAGGGCCGTCAAGCCCAATTCCGCAAGGTTCAATTTGGAATCCGCGATGTACGGATTTATGCCGGCGTGCGGCAGCAAGGCGCTCAATTGTTCCCAGCGCTGCCCGTGCGCAGCGCGAATGTCCGCGTTTGATAGCAACGCGCCAAGGTTCTGCTTCAATCCGCGATCAATGGCGCCCTGCAGGGTAAGTGGCAGCACGCCTGGCACAGCCGCCCCTGGCGTGCTGGCGGCGAACGGGCTCGCACCTTGTGTTCCCGGGATACTTTGTCCGGGTGTAGAGGTGGGCTCCGATTGCGCAAACGCCGCCGTTCCGCAGAGCAGCACCCCAACCAGCATGGCTGCGCAACGCGCCGAGCAATAGAAATGGCGCCTCAAGAGATCCTCCTTGACCTGGATTCCCTCCTAGGCGGCGATGCTAGGGAGCCAAAATCCTAATCTGGCTAGCCCTTTCCAGCAACCAAAAAATAAAAATTTCCCGGTGGTGCTTGGAGAACTGCCAGTTCGCGCCAGGGCCCCGTGTATTCGT
This sequence comes from uncultured Acidobacteriota bacterium, assembly GCA_963824925.1. Lineage (GTDB taxonomy): Bacteria > Acidobacteriota > Terriglobia > Acidiferrales > UBA7541 > Acidiferrum. The sequence continues at coordinate 91,227 of CAWGRE010000013.1, read as the reverse complement.
CAGAGAAAAGCTGCCACCGCATCCACGGTTTTCTGAGAGCGTTCCGGCGGAGAACCGGAAATGCGCGAACGAAATTCAAGTTGGAGATGAATTGTAATTAGAAATTCACTGAATGGTGAATTTCAGCTTCTCAGCCTGCAGTGCCCTTGGAGCCGGCCTTTGCTTTTCGATTGCCCCGGCCGAGGGCAAAGGTAGTCGAATTACGCAGTACCAGTCGGGTCTTCAGCACGTACTCGCTGCCATTTGGTGAAGGAGTTTCGAGTTTGACCTCCTTCAACAGCGCTTCAAAGGCCAGCCGCGCCAACTCCGATTGCGACATCTGAATCGTGGTCAAAGGAGGAGTCAAAAACTCAGCCATGTGAATGTCGTCGAACCCGATGATCGATAATTCCTCGGGTATTTTGATCCCCTGTTCAAAAGCCTCTCTCATCACGCCAATCGCGGTCATATCATTCGAGCAAATCAGCGCCGTTGGGCGCGTGCGCAATTCCGCCAATTTCTGCAGGGCCTTTTTGCCGCCTTCCAAACGATGATTCCCTTCGACGACGAATTCTGGTTCAACCGGCAACCCGATTTCCGCCATCGACTCCAGAAATGCGGTTTTACGAGCTGTAGCGGAACGCAGCCGGAGCGGGCCGGTTACAAAGCCAATCCGCTCGTGGCGCAGCGCCGCCAGATGCTGAACCGCCTGGCGAAGGCCGTCGGCATAGTCCACGCGAATATTGCTGATGCGGGGGGCCTTTGGGCCAACATCCACAAACACCAGAGGCAGATTGCGAAAACGCAAATGTTCCAGCAGCGAATCTTCCATGCCGAAGGTCAGGATCGCCACGCCGTCCACGCGGCTTTCAATCATCCGGCGAACCGCAAGCTCCATGCGCTTTGGATCATGAATCGTGGAAGTGAGCAGAATTTCGTAGTGCTGCTCAACCGCCAGAGTCTCAAACGTCTGCACAATTTCCGGGAAAAAGGGATTCGTGATCTCCGAAACGATCAGCCCGAATACGCGGCTTCTTCCGGAAACCAGCGCGCGCGCCTGGCGATTGGGGTAGTAACCCAGTTCTTCAATGGCTCTCCAGACCCGCTTTGCAAGCTGGGCATCTACGGTCGAGACCTGGTTCACCGTGCGCGATACAGTTGCGGTCGAAACTTTAGCCCGTCGGGCAACGTCCCGGATGTCCACAAGACCCCTTTTTCACCGCTGGCGAAGGATAGAGTATACGCTATCTCGCTATTTTCCCAATAAACACCCCTCAGCGAGTCTGGCGACGGGACTGCGGACGTCTCCGAAACCGCGAATGCTCCGCTTTCTCCACCCAAATAGGGAAGACATTCCTCCTTCGCACGGCACGGCTCAGTCGGAAGCCACTTGCAATCCCTTGCAACGCATGGTAAACGCTTACTCATTCTGGTGCGTTTTTGGTTGGGAAAACAGGTCGAGGTTGTGCCAGAACAGGAAGCTGGGGCCACGCATGGCGAGCAAGCGGAAGATGACGATGGGCGTGATTGTGGGGAATCGCGGTTTTTTCCCGGATCACCTGGCGAAAAGCGGTCGGGAAGAGATGCTGCAGGTCCTGCAGAGCGCCGGGATGGACGCGGTGGCGCTGGGGCCGGAGCAGAGCAAGCATGGCGCGGTCGAGACCTACGAAGAAGCCATGCGCTGCGCGGAGTTGTTCAAGTCCAAAGGCGATGCGATTGATGGCGTGGTGGTGACGCTGCCGAACTTTGGCGACGAGCGCGCCATTGCCGATGCGCTGCGCCTTTCCCGATTGCAGGTGCCCGTGCTGGTGCAGGCCACTCCGGATACGCCGGCGAAGATGGGCATCACGCACCGGCGGGATAGTTTCTGCGGAAAGATGTCCGCATGCAACAACCTGCGGCAGTACGGCATTCCCTATTCGCTGACAACGCTGCATACCGAAGCGCCGGGTTCGCCGGAATTTTCGAAAGACCTGGAATGGTTCGCGGGGGTCTGCCGCGTGGTGAAAGGATTGCGCAACCTGCGCATCGGAGCGCTGGGCGCGCGTCCGACGGCGTTCAACACGGTGCGCTACAGCGAGAAACTGCTGGAAGCGAGCGGCATCACGGTGGAAACGCTGGACCTGAGCGAAGTGCTGGGACGCATCGGGCGGATGAAAGACGCGGATCCCGCGGCAGTCCAGAAATTGCAGAACATCCAGAAATATGTGTCCACGACGGATATTCCGCAGGCCGCGCTGCTGAAGATGGCCAAGCTGGGCGCGGTGATTGACGACTGGATGAAGGCGACGCACGTGCAGATCAGCGCGGTGCAGTGCTGGACGTCGCTGGAAGAGAACCTGGGCGTGGTGCCGTGCACGGTGATGAGCATGATGAGCGAATCGCTGCTCTCGAGCGCGTGCGAGGTGGACGTCTGCGGCGTGCTGGGGATGCACGCGCTGCAACTGGCTTCGGAAACGCCGAGCGCGCTGCTGGACTGGAACAATAATTACGGCAGCGACCCGAACAAGGCGGTGTGCTTTCACTGCAGCAACCTGCCAAAACATTTTTTCAAGGAAGTGAAGATGGACTACCAGGCGATCATCGCCGGCACGGTGGGCAAGGACAACACGTTTGGCACGTGCGTGGGGCAGGTGAAGGCCGGAGCAATGAGCTTCGCGCGATTTTCAACCGACGACACTTCGGGCCGGATGCGCGGCTACACGGGCAGCGGAAGATTCACGGACGATCCGCTGGAGACATTTGGCGGCGCGGGCGTGGTGGAAATTCCAGGGCTGCAGAAACTGCTGCGCTACATCTGCGAAAACGGGTTCGAGCACCACGTGGCGGCGAATTTCTCCAGCGTCGCGCCGGTGGTCCACGAAGCCACCACGCGCTATCTCGGCTGGGACATGTACGCGCATACCGCGTAGAAATCAGAAAGAAGCGAACCGGCTCGCGCGAAACGCCCGGCGCGGGTCGAACAAAACCTGAAAACGTTTGCTCATTCTTGCAGAGTGCGTTGAAATAGTCGGAGAGCCCGAATTGGGGAGGAAGCATGGAAAACAAGTCAAAAATCACTCGGCGGACCTTCGTAGGAACAACCGTTTCAGCCGCGCTTAGCGCGTTTCCCATGCATAGCCTGCTTGCCGCCTCACCGCGATTCGCGGCCGCCGGCGCCGACCCCGCCTGGCGGGATGAAGGAATCATCGACGTCAGCAAATCGCCCTTCGCGAAACTCCACAGCGTCCCCGTGCACGCGGTAACCATCAACCAGGGGTTTTGGGGCGCCCGTCGCAAAGTGAATGTGGAACGAAGCATTCCCACGATGGAGAAGCTTCTCGAAGCCAACGGCCGGATGACCAATTATCTGCGGCTTGCCGGGAAGAGCAGCGAACCGCAAAAAGGCCCCGTCTACTCCGATTCCGACGTTTACAAATGGCTGGAGGCAGTGGGATTCGCGCTGCAGTCGGGAGACCTTCCTGAGCTTCGCGAAACATCCGGAGAAAATTATCAAGGAAGTCGTGGCCGTGCAGGAGCCCAGCGGCTACTTGAACACCTACTACGTTGAAGCCAAGGCCAAAGATCGAATGCTGCCGGAGATCCAGCGATGGGGCCACGAGCTTTACAACATCGGGCACATGATCCAAGGCGGCATCGCCTATTACCGCGGAACCGGCGACCGGACGATGGTCGACTCCAGCATTAAATTTGTGGACGGCTACCTGCTCCCCAATTTTGGGCCGGGCGCCGACAAAAAGCCCATCTTTTCGGGACACCCGGAAATTGAAATGGCGCTGGTGGAGCTTTACCGCACGTTTGGAGACAAGCGCCACCTGGAACTCGCCGGCTACATCCTGAAAGGCGATGACCGGATTCAGGAACCCGCGCACGCCTACGTCTATCACTTCTGCGGGATCCCGTTCACTTCGCGGACGCATCTGGAAGGCCATGCGGTCCGCGCGATGTACGCATGTTGCGGCGCGACCGACTACTACATGGAGACGGGCGAGGAAAATTATTGGAAGACGCTGGACAAACTTTGGGCCGACCTGACTGCCGATCAGATGTACATCACTGGCGGAGTCGGCGCGCGAAGCCAGGGCGAAGCGTTCGGAGAATCCTACGAACTGCCCAATTCCACCGCGTACGGCGAAAGCTGCGCGGCAATTGGCAACATGATGTGGAACTGGCGGATGCTGGCCGCAACAGGCGAAGCGAAATACGCGGACGTGATTGAGCGCGCGCTTTACAACGGAATTAATTCTGGCATGTCGCTGGACGGAACGCTCTATTGCTATCGAAATCCGCTGGCGTTCGATCCCTCCGGCGGCGACGTGATTCGCAATCCCTGGTACGACACCACGTGCTGCCCGCCGAATCTGGAACGCACCTTCGCTGCGCTGCCGGGATATTTTTACAGCACCAGCAAAGAAGGCTTGTACGTGCACTTGTACGATAATTCGGAACTCGACTGGCATCTGCAGGACGGCAGCGGATTGAAGGTCACGCAAAAAACAAATTATCCCTGGGATGGAACGGTGCAAATCAGCGTGGCGCCCGCGGATCCCGCGGAGTTTACGTTGTACCTGCGCATTCCGGGCTGGTCCAACGCTTCCCAGGTAACCGTGAACGGAAAGGCGCAACCTGGCGCAACGCCGGGCCAGTATCTGGCCATCAAACGCCGCTGGGCCGCTGGCGACACCGTGGAATTGAAGCTGAATATGAAGCCGCAAGTCCTGGAGGCCAGCCGTCGCGTTGTGGAAGATTTTGGGCGCGTGGCGGTGCAACGTGGGCCTTTGGTTTATTGCCTGGAGCAATTGGATCAACCCACGGGAGTCGCGCTCTACGACGTGACGCTCGATTTGCGGAAGAAAAATTCCGGGGAATTTCACGAGGAGTTCCGCAGCGATTTGCTTGGCGGAATTATCGTCCTGAAGCACGCCGGAGCTGTTGAGGAAGGATCGAGCTCCGGCACGAAACTTTATTCCGCATACACACCGGATGCGCCGAAGTCCCGCGCGGTGGAACTGAATTTCATTCCCTATTATGCGTGGGCGAACCGGACGGCAACTCCAATGCAGGTGTGGACGCCGGTTTCCACGGCGTAGCGGCTCACTCGCAGTTGAAGCTGCTTAATGGGCAGGCCTGGCAAAAATTGCCGGGTCGATGGAAGCGTTCGGACGTACCTCTTCCAATTGAATCGTGGAAATTGCGCCGGGTTCGGTAAGAATCATGCGATATGGAACTTGCACTCCGTCCACTGAACGATAGTCTTCATAGTCAATCTGAGACGGGTTGACGCCAAGCGGTGAATCCGCCAATCGAACCATGCGCACCAGAGCGCCGGACTGTTTGTCGAAATAAAATTTCGCCGAAAGCCGCCCTTCCTGGCGGCCTGACAGCACATAGAATTCGCGGCCTGCAATCTCCTCCGGATATTCGACGCGCAGATCCGGGAATAGTTCCGGGATGTGCAGTGCGAACCGCAGGTCCGCGTCTAGTTGCGCAATGGACAAATCCGCGCCGTGCATCTCGCGGAGCGGACGCCCGGGAATCATCGTCCAGCCTGCGTGCCCGTCATATACCGTTGTGGTATCTCCCTGCGCAAAGTGGCGAACAATAGCTTGTCGATCCGGCGCTTCCGTGAAGATTTCAATCTTCGCAGTTTGGCCGCCCGATTGCATCGTGCCCTTTGCCACGCGACTCTTGACCTGCTCCAACGCACTCGCTCCTCCGAGTGCGGACTGAAAGCGTCCGATTAATTGGCTGGCGGTCGGAAGATCGGCCGGCACCACCAGAGTCTCCGGCTTGCCGCTGCCAGCAGCCAACGGCGTCGTCCCGTTAAGATCCGCCTCGGACAGTGGCTTCGGATTGCCGCGATGGCAGGAATAACAGGTAATCTCGCGCTGGCCGGCAAAATTATTTTCATTCAATGCCAGCACCATCTGAATCATCTTGCGGGCGGTCACTTTGGTTTTCTTGTCGTCTTTTTCAAACTGGCCTTCCACATGGCAGTAGTTGCAATCAACTCCCAGAGAGGAGGCCATGAACTTCATCGAAGGAATCAGCCTGTCGGATGAAATGCTTTTCAAGACCTGTATATTTTTGAACGCTTCCGCAGCCGTTTTCGTGGGCACATCCGCAACGGACGCTCCTGTTTTGAGATTGCTGTTTGACGGCGCATTCAGCGCGTTGGAAATCCTGGCGGAAAGCTCCGCTGCTTCCGCAGTTTTCCCTTGCTTCCGATAGAGATCCAGAAGCGTGGTGGCCGCGGGGAGATACAAAGGATCGAGCGCCACGGCACGTTCCAAGTGCGCCGTTGCCGCCGCTGTGTCGCCTTCCTGCAGATAAGGCGCAGAAGCCCCTGCTTCGGTGAGCGCGGAATCCGGATCGAGCTGCAGCGCCCGGTCGAAGGCCAGCTTGGCATCGGGCGTCTGCTTCGCAAGCAGCAGAGCTTCTCCAATCCATTTGAAAAACTCGGGATCATTGCTGAATTGCTTCTGCACCCCGGTCAGAATGCGATAGCCCTCGATCACGTAGTTCGAAGAGCGCCGCTGCATGCCGACGTCAATATAAGCGATTCCCAGATTGCGTTTTTGCAGGTCCGCGGCGGTTCGCGCCACGCGGCAATGCCCGTATTTGGCGGAAGATTTGGCAGAGTTGCGGGCCGCCGCTGGATCCGATGATCGGTGAACGCGGTGTGGCCGCCATCCTTGGCGTCGCGCCGCGGCATGTGGCAGCTCAAGCAGTCGGAATCCTTTGCCGGGTGCGAGGTGGGAAAATCAGCCATGTGGCAAGCGAGACATTTGGACCGGTAATAGGCAACCGGTTGAGACGCTTTTGCGTGTGGGTCGTGGCAGGTGCCACACCACAAGCGGCCCTGGCTGTTGCGCGCGCACGCGCTCAAGGCGAGCTGTTCCACGTGGCTGATCACCTTGAAATCGCCAGCGGAAGTTCCCGCAGGTGCGGCATCGTGGTAGATCGTGAATGTGTCTTCAAGAGGTTGGCCAGGGACAAAATCGCTCAATTGTTTGCCGGGATTCGGCACGCGGCTCGCGCCAAACAAGTGGCACTGTTCGCAGACGCTGTCGCGCGCGGCCGGCGCCAGCTTTGCGGCATTCACGATATTGCCGGCGCGTGGATCGGCAAGGTGGCGTTCTGCTGGGCCGTGGCACCGTTCACAGGTGATCGCTTCCGCGGCAAAAATCGGCGGTCGGTAGGAATTCAGCGTCCCCGAAATGTGAAGCGCTTTGCCGGAATGGCAAAGCAGGCACTCTTCGGCGACGGGCCGCGTGAAATCCGGGTCGGGAGTATTTTCGTAGCCCGGCGCAAGATCGTACGAATTGCGCGATTTGTAATAGGCGACCGGAGACTGAAACAAGTGACCGTCAATTTCGATCAGATATCCGCTGGCATGATTCCCCGAGCCGATGACGTAACTGACCGGATAGCGCGTTTGATCGCCGCCATTTTCCCAGGTCTGGAACGTTCCGGATTTTGAAGAGGAAATGGTGATCTTCGAGCCGTGGGCTTCGACAACGCCCTCCGGTTCCTGACCGGCACGCCGCAAAGCGTGGGCCATAGCCGATTGGGAAAATCCCTCGACTTCCGCGGGATGACACACAGCACAACGCTCCGCACCGTTGGGCTGAAAGAGCGAAGCCGGCGTGTGCGAATGCGATTCGCCCTTGTGTGTGACGGAACTTTGCGCGGATGGGGTTTGACCGTGGACAAAGTTCGTCCAGCCAACGACGACCAGCCAAAATGCGAAAAGAGACCGAAAGGTATTTTTCCAATAGACGCAAGGAACGGAATGGCCGAGGCCGCGGCAGATCGGCGATCAACTTGGCATCCATCAGACGTGTGGCAAGTTTACGCCACCCGGCTCCCGGCAGGAGCGCTATCCATCCACCTTTTGATAAAGCCGGTAGGGCTCGTCCGCGATCGCCGAGAATGGAAGAAACACAACATTGCCGGCGTCCGTTTTCACGGTCCAGCGATTCGCGGATTCCGTGGCAGAGAGAAGTTGCGCCTTGGTAAAGTTGGTGGGAAGTTTTCCAATCGCATAAAGCGCCAGCGGGCCTGCGGCCAATGCCACCACTTGCGGTGTCTGTGGGTCCACGGGCAGCAACCGAAGCGGCATCCCGATTTCGTATTCGATGCGATCGCCGCTTTTCCACGTGCGGTTTACCGCAAAGAACTTGCCCGCCACCACGTCTCCGTCCGCGCGTTTTCCGTTAACGGAAACTCGCGTCTTGCTATCGGCCCATGCGGGAATGCGCAGATACACGGTGAACTGTTCCGGGCGCGAAGCCTCGATTTGAATCTGCGTGGTGTTGGCATCCGGGTAGCTGGTTTTCTGGGTCATCGAATATTGCGCCCCATTTTGCGACCAGCTCAGCTTCGAAGGGAGAAAGAGATTTACGTACACGCCGTCTTTCGCCTGATAGTAGGAGCTGATGCCATAGTCAGCCGTGAGCTGTGGGAAAGTCCCCGAACAGCAGGGCCATTTGTCTTTGTAATAGACCTTTTTGGCGTCGTCGTTGTTGTAGTCCGAATAGTAGAAACTGGTGCCGTCGGGAAGAATCCGCTTTGCTCCCGCAATCGTGCCGTAGAGGACCTGCTCCATGCTGTCGCCGTAGCGGGAATCCTTCGTAACCCGCAGCAGATAGCGCGTGATTTTGAACTGTCCATACGCGCCGCAAGGAGTTTCAAAACTGGAGCGCGTCGTGCCCAGGCTGGCGCCAAGCAGTCCTTTGCCGGGTTCCACAAACGCTTCATTCGGTCCCCAGCCGCCAGTGGCGTAGCTCTGTTCCTGCACCATCCGCAAACCATTTGTCGCAGCGCGAAGATATTGCTCATCGCCGAGCACCAGGTAGGCCTGCATCGCGGAGCTGAACGTGTTCACGTGGCTGTACGCATGTTTGCCGGGCAGCGCATTCTGGTTCGCGGCCAGCGCATCGTAGTATTCGTGATAAATAAAGCGCTTGCCGAGTTCCCGGTAGCGCTCGTCTCCGCTGCGCTGGTATGCCAGGAAGAAATTTTCCGGCAGCGTGTAGGTTTCATCCCAAGTGAATGCAATCGTCTTATGCGGACGAGCTTCCTGCTCGGCACGGCTCAGAGCTTTTTCCGGCAGGTGAGGCAGCACCGCATCCGTCGCGCGCTTCAGCACATCCAGCGCTATGGGGTCCGCGGCGAACTCGTGTGCATCAATCAGCCCGCAGCAGGTTTTGTCGAAGGTGTACCCCGGCAGCCGGTAATCCACGTAGAACTTCCCGGTCGGCTCGACCGTGGCCCCAAATCCCTTCACCAGGCGCCAGACTTTTTCCTGCGTCGGCTTTGATCCCGTGATCGCATAGGCGCGCGCCAGGCCGGAAACGTATTGCCCGAAGGAGTGGCCCGCGATAAACGCGTGAAAATTCGTTTTTTCGTCAAAGTCCGTTCCGTCGTCGTACCAGCCGCCCATATCCGGGCCGGGCGCGGGAAGACCTTCGCGCTGCCGGAAAGGTTTCAGCAAGGCGTCTTCATTCAGACCCAGAAACAGCTCGTGATTCTGCTGAAACTGCGTCAGGAAATGGCTCTCCAGTAATTGCACGTTGGGATAGCCGAAAACGGAGAGCGGCGGAGTGATCGCCGTTGTTGCTGTCGCTGGCTTCGCTGCGGACCGCGCCCAGCTAGGAAGCGAACTGGCGGCCGCAAGGCTTGCGGCCGAAATGGCGCTGGTGCGCAAGAACTCTCTTCTGGATTTCGATTTCATGGCGGATTCTCCTGGCTCGGCGGGAACCTGGCTGTGCCCTGTATTTCGGGTGCGCGCCGGTCCTCAACCCATTTCTGAGCAAGCGTTTTCTTGCTTCGTCATGTATAACGCTTGAAAGGGGCGGCGTCAAACCCAAGCTGTTATCGTTTTCCCAAAGAATGAAGTATTCTGAAGCTTCTGAAAACCAATTTGCCGACATCCTCGATGACCTTGACCCGGACCTTTAGCCTTACAATTGCCCTGCTGGCTCTCCCTTTTTCCCTGTTTTCGCAGGCCCCGGCGAATCCCGCCGCGCCGATCAGCGAAGCGTTGCGGGCCAGGGACTACGACAAAGCCATCGCGCTCAGCCAAACGGCGCTGCGCAGTTCTCCGAACGACGCGCAACTCTGGACGCTCCAGGGAATTGCCTTTGCCAGCAAAGGTGACGCCAAACAGGCGCTGGCTGCCTTTCAGAGCGCCCTGAAAATTTCTCCCGATAATCTTGGGGCACTGGCCGGCGCTTCCCAGATCGAATACCAGATGGGAAATCCGGGTGCCATTCCGCTCTTGAATCGCCTGCTCCGCCTGCGCCCGGAAGAGCCCACAGCTCATGCCATGCTGGCCGTCCTGGAATATCGCACCGGAAATTGTGCGGAAGCGGTGCCGCATTTCGAAAAAGCCGGGCAGCTTGTCGACTCACAGGTGGACGCGCTTCACGCTTACGCCTCATGTCTGGTGAAGCTCAAGCGGTACAAGGAAGCGGCGGCCACGTTCCAGCGTGCCGTGAATCTTCAGCCCCAGGATCCAGCGGAATTGCAGGCGCTGGCTTCGATTCAGTTGATGGCGCACGAGCCGCAGAATGCGCTGGCCACCTTGAAACCACTTGCTGGAAGGCAGCGCGGTATCTCCTGGGCACTCTGCAACTCGCATCCAAGGCCTATGAAGATGCCGGAGATACGCCGCAAGCCGTCAGCACGCTGCGGCAAGCGATTCTGATGGATCCACGCGACACGAGTCTCTATCTGGATTTCGCCACCCTCTGCTTCAATCACCAGTCGTTTCAAGTGGGGATCGACGTGGTCACCGAAGGTATTTCTCTACAGCCCAAGGCGGATGAACTCTATGTCGCGCGCGGCGTGCTCTACGTGCAGCTCGCGCAGTACGATCAGGCCGAAGCGGATTTTGAGAAGGCCAATGAATTGAATCCAAAGCAGTCCATGAGTGTTGCCGCGCAGGGATTGGCGGCGGTGCAGGCCAACGATCTGGACCACGCGCTGGCTTCGGTTCAGGAAAAGCTGACCAAGAAACCGAACGATCCGATGTTGCTCTACCTGCAGGCGGACGTTCTCTCGCAAAAAGGTTTGGATCCCGGCACGCCTGATTTTGACCTGGCCATGCGTTCCGTGAAGAAAGCGGTTTCTCTTCAGCCCAGTCTGGCTTCAGCGCGCACTCTTCTGGCAAAGCTCTATATGCAGTCTGGTCAATATCAGAACGCAATTGACGAGTGCCGCAAGGCGCTGCAAAACGATCCGAAGGATCAAACCGCCGTTTATCGCCTGATCCAGGCGCTGCGAAACACCGGCCAAACAAAGGAGATTCCCGATCTTTTGAAACAGCTTGCGCAATTGCGCGAACAGGCCACGCAGGAAGAGCGGGATCGGAACCGGTATAAATTGTTGGAAGAGGGCACGCCTGCCGAGAAGCCTTAGACGACAGGCGGACTTCTGCATGGCGTGGCGGGTGAGCGCAGTCAAATTTGTTCAAACTGGAGAATGATTTCGAAATGGCAGTGAACCGACGCACATTTATGCAGCTTGGACTTGGATGCGCAGCCTCTTCCGTGGCCCAGCGCGTTCTTGCTCAGGGCGTGGCCACCCACAAAGCAAAGCCGGTGGCACCGCAAGCCCCTTCGGGCCGCCCATTCAATGCGCACTTTGTGGATGTGGGCGCCGCCGCCGGATTGCATGCGCCGACAATTTATGGCGGCGTGGATACCAAGAAATACATTCTGGAATCCACCGGCTGTGGCTGCGCCTTCATCGACTACGACAACGACGGCTGGATGGATCTGTTTCTGCTTTGCGGCACGCGCCTGGACGGCGCGCCGCCCGACGCCACTAACCGTCTCTACAAGAACAATCGCGACGGCACATTCACCGACGTCACCGAAAAGGCAGGCCTCACCGCCGCTGGATGGGCTTCCGGAGTTTGCGTCGGTGACTACAATAACGATGGTTTCGATGATTTATTCTGCACCTACTTCGGGCAAAACATTCTCTATCGCAACAATGGCGACGGCACTTTCACCGATGTCACCAAGCAGGCCGGCCTGCTGAACGCACAGCCACGCTGGGGCGCGGGCTGCAGTTTTCTGGATTACGACCGCGACGGCTTTCTCGATCTCTTTGTCTCCAACTATATCCGCTTCTCCATCGAACATGCGCCCGTGCCAGGGGCGAACTCCAATTGCAATTGGAAGGGCATTCCAGTCGAATGCGGTCCGCGCGGCCTGCCCACCGGCCGCCATTCGCTCTATAAAAACAACGGGGATGGCACGTTTACGGATGTCAGCGTGCAGTCGGGCGTTGCGGCCGCGACGCAGAGTTACGGCATGTCCGTGGTCACGGCGGATCTGGATGACGATGGCTGGCCCGATATTTATGTCGCATGCGATTCAACGCCCAGTCTGCTCTTTATGAACAACCACGACGGCACTTTTCGCGAGGAAGGCGTTTTGCGCGGCGTGGCCCTCAGCGACGACGGTGAAGAGCAGGCAGGGATGGGCATCGGAGTCGGCGACTACGACCTCGACGGTCACCTGGACCTGTTCAAGACCCACTTTGCCGACGATGCCAACGTTCTCTATCACAACGACGGAAAAGGCAACTTTGACGATGTAACCCGCCCCTCTCGGGTCGGCGTGGAGACCCGCTACATCTGCTGGGGCGCCGGAATGGTGGACCTGGACAACGACGGCTACCCCGATATTTTCGTGGTTACGGGAAACGTTTATCCGGAAGTGGAGCGAAAACTCCCCCAGTACCAAAATAAAACGCCGCGTGTCGTATTTCGCAACCTCGGCAACAAAACCTTCGAAGAACTGGGCGAGGCGGCCGGCCCCGGGGTCACCGAACCCCACTCCAGCCGGGGCTGCGCCTTCGGCGATTTCGACAACGATGGCGACCTGGATGTTTTGATCGTAAATTTGAACGAACCTCCGTCTCTTTTGCGCAATGATCTGAAGGTCAAACAGAACTGGATCAAGGTGAAACTTGAGGGAGTGAAGTCCAACCGAAGTGCCATCGGATCGCGTGTTTTGGCCCATTTTGAAGGGAAAACGCAGGCCCAGGCCCTTTTGAGTCAATCAAGTTTTTATTCCTGCAATGATTCCAGACTGCACTTCGGACTCGGCCACGCCGCGACGGTGGACCTCGAAGTCCGCTGGCCCAGCGGGGCGTCCGAATCCTTCAAAAACTTGTCCGCCAACCAGTTGGTTACCCTGAAGGAGGGTGTGGGCCAGGTAGCCAACCGGGGATGGGCGAAAGGTTAAGCGGATAACTTAGCCGGTAATAGGCCCCTCGGGTAGCCCTCCTAATACAAACCCATTAGAAAATCCTTGACAGCCGATTTGAAGTGACATATATCACTCTCAATTGAGAAAACGTTTACACGTAATCGCTTTCGTAAATGTTTCCTCTAATTTTTGGGGGTGGAAGCACATGGAAGGCAAAGTTCTGATCGGGCGCGCAGCCCGTCTGGTTGTTACGTTCTTGATTCTGGCCGGTTCGGCATGGGCGCAATTTAGCGCAAGCATTCAAGGAACGGTCACTGACCCCAGTGGAGCGGCGGTGGGCGGCGCAACCGTCCAGCTGGAAAACCTGGTGAACCACACCACGGCGGCGGCCACCACGGATAGCAGCGGGGAATATCGTTTTCTCAGCCTCGCGCCCGGAAGATACAAACTCGTGGTTGCAGCCAAGGGCTTTGCGAAGGTGGAGACCGAATCCACCCTGGAAACCGGCCAGAACCTAAACGTGCCGCTTACCCTGAAGGTCGGCGCCGCCACCGAGTCCGTTACGGTCACTGCCGAAAATCCGCTGATCAATACCGCGGAGACCCGCAATCAGCAGACCTTGGAATCGCAAGAGCTCTCCACACTGCCTCTCAGCGGCCGCAACTTGCTGGCCCTGATCAGCGTCGCCCCCGGCGTCTCCGGCCTCGGGCTTGCGGGCGGTCCGGGCGTCGCCTCGGGTACACCAGGATCTGGCGTCGACAATTTTTCGACGGAAACCGCCGTGGACATCAGCGCGAATGGCCAGGGCACCGTGGCGAATATGTGGATCATTGACGGCCTGGACGTGACCAGCAGTGTTCGCCAGGGCGTCTTGAACCTGGTGCCCAATCCCGACACGATTGACGAAACGACCATTCAGGTGAATACCTTTGGCAGCGAGTATGGCCGCGGTAGCGGGCTTCAGGTAGCCCTCACCACCAAATCCGGTTCGGATCAATTCCACGGATTGATCAGCGACTACTTCAACTATCAGTCGATGTACTCGAAGTACTCGCTTGCCGGGTTCGGATCACCCGTACTCCCCGTTCCACAGCAACAATATTTCGGGGACAATTGGCGGGCCCATCATTCCCCATCATCAGTTCTTTTTCTATTTTGGAATTGAGGCATTGCGCTCTTCGGTTTCACCGGCAATACCAATCAAGTCTTTCCCGATCAGGGTTCGCCACGTTTGCCCAGGACAACTTCCCAATACGTTTCGGAACGAAAATTCTGAATACCTATGTTCCGACCAACATCTGGCGGCGCAACCGTATCCAAGTTAGCGAGCGACATTTTAATCCAGGCCAAATGCCCAACTGCGCGCGACCGTCCCAAATTGCCGTGCGACACGCCGATGCTGATTCCGGAATCTTCAATTCCACCAACTTCCGGAACGGCACGCAATATTTCGGCCGTGTGGATAAATATTTTACGAATGACCGTATCTATGGCAGTTTTTTCCGCACCCTGCTGAACTACGGTGGCCCCAACGTCATTCCGCAATTTTCAACCACGAACAACAACTGGCAAACCGCCTATCAGGTCAACTGGACCCACACCTTCAGTCCCAATACCTTGAATGAAGTGATTTTTGCCGCGAATCGCATCGAAGGAAAACTCGGCGAAACCGGCGATTTCACCATTCCTGGAATTTGCGTCACGCGGACAAAACGTCGGCTATGGCGTCGGTTTTGCCCAGGGCGATTTTATCCAACACAACTATCACTGGCGCGACGTTCTTACGCACGTCCACGGCGCTCATGTCATCAAGGTGGGCTACGAAGGATGGTATGGAGACGACGTGGAGCCATTTGAGGGACCGTGGTCTCACCCGGCTTTCAGTTTTGACAACCTGCTGCAACTCGCCCAGGACGCCCCCCGCCAGGAAAACGGAGTTATGTACAATCCGCTTACCGGTCAGCAGCAGCTTTGGAATTGGGACGCCGCTTCCAAGACGTGGGGACTTTTCGCGGAAGATACCTGGAAGGCCAGCCGCAAGTTGACGCTGACGTTTGGTTTCCGGTTCGACGATCAGGGCAACCCATATTCCAAGTCCGAATCCACCGTCTTCGGAAACTTTTATCTTGGCACTGGTTCCACGTTCCAGGACCAGGTGGCCACCGGTTTTGCCAAGCCAACCCACAACGCTCTGTCTGGCTCTCCCAAGGCCTATCAACCGCGCATCGGCGCTGCCTGGGACGTCAACGGAAAAGGCGACTGGGTCGTTCGCGGCGGCTTCGGTATGTATTCCAACTGGCTGACGCCCGCAAACATTCAGGAGGAATTCAGAGGCAATCCTCCAGGCCTGATCTTGCCCACTTTCTCCATCGCTAACACCGACCCAGCCACCAGGCCCGTCTTCGTCCAAGGCACATCGAGCACGCCGCCATTCGGCTTCACGTTCCCGCTGCTGGCAGGCACCACTCTATGTCCCGTGGCGCCTTGTTTGGACGCAGCCGGTGGCATTCCTGGCGCGGGATTGACGATAGGTGGAATTACGCCAGACATCGTTTCACCGACGGCGTATATTTTCGCGGCAACCTTGGAGCGCCGCCTCGGCAGCCACTTTGTCGCCAGCATCCTTTACAGTGGATCACACGACTCGAATCTTGTCGGCAACGGCAACGCGGGCGGCCAGGTGTCTTATGGCGCGGATATCAACGCCATGCCTGGCGACCTGATTGGAAAGCCGTCCGGTGCGCTCCCAACGCGACTCAATCCGAGTTTTGGCGCCATCAATTACACGCAAAACGATCGCGTCAGCAATTACAACGGTATAACTTTCGACCTGCGTTGGAGAGCTTCGCGTGGATTTTTTGACGCTTCCTACACGCACTCCTCTTCCAAGGACGATGCGGCCATCTATCCAACCTACGTCAACCCGCACCAGTACTATGGGCCGTCGCCTTGGGATACTCCCAATCGCTTCTCCCTCAGCTTCAACTACGAGTTCCCCGGTCTCAACCACGACAATGCTTTCGTCAAAGGCGTGACCAGTGGGTGGGGCAGCTAGCGGGACCAGCATCTACCAAACCGGCTACCCGTTCCATGTCTTCACCTCCGCCTCCTTTGCGAACTGGTGGAGACTATAACGCCGACGGAGATAACAACGACTGGCCCAACGTCAACAGCTACAATCAGGCAACCTCCGGAACGCGTACGTGACGGGCGTATTCTCTCCTGCGCAGTTCAGCGCGCCGGCTGCCGGCACATTGGGCAACGAAAAAGCCTGGAGCCTTCCGCAATCCTGCCTTCGTCCAAACCGACTTGACCCTCTACAAGAACACGCACATAACCGAGCGACTGGTTTTCCAGTTCCGGTTTGAGTTCTTCAATTTGTTCAACCACCCGAACTTCCAGAACATCCAGGGAGACCTGTCCGCAGGTAACTTTGGACAAGTGACCTCGCAGACCCTGCCGAGATGGTGGCAGATCGGCGCGAGGCTCAGTTTCTAACCAGTTTGTTCACCCATAACCCAGGGGCCATCGTTCTACACCCCAAGCGATGGCCCTTGGACCCCAAATTCCAGCCCGCCAACCAGCGGGAAACGTGGCACCGGGTTTTCTCCCCGAACTCTTCGCGCAAAGTTTGAAATCCAACTCAGGTTGCAGCGCTCGGCTCCCCTTGGGGAGCCGAATGCATTTGGGCAGTAGTTTTTGCGGCCCAGCCCTCGGAACGTTCGACAAATTGCTTAAGCGGGCAGGAGAGATTTTCTAAACGAAGTCGGCTGCCGTAGCGGTTGAGTGCTACCTGAAATGGGACTACTGTATGGGTTCGCGGACTTCGCATATTTCGCAGGGGCTGCCGATGAAGATCCAGGAAAAGCTTCGCTACTTGGAAGATCGCTGGGACGAGCGCGTGGCTAGCTCCCTGGATGATGCCGAACTCCTCAGATACCGCTCGAATGTTTTGGGCTCCGACCTGCGAATCACCAACTTTGGCGGCGGAAACACCAGCTCGAAGATTGTGGAGAGCGATCCGCTCGATGGAACACAGAAACGCGTCCTGTGGATCAAGGGCAGCGGCGGAGACATCGGCAGCATCCAGCGAAAAGGATTTGCCACCCTATATCTGGACAAATTGCTGGACCTGCCGAAACGCTATCGTGGCGCGGAAAACGAAGACGAAATGGTGGAGATGTATCCCCTCTGCGTTTTTGGCAATAACCCGGTGGCGGCCTCGATTGATACTCCGCTTCATGCCTTTCTTCCCTTCAAGCATATTGACCACCTGCATCCGGATTGGGGAATTGCGTTGGCGGCCGCCGCGAATGGCCGCGAAAAGATGGAGGAGTTCAATCAAACCTATTCGCACAAGCTGATCTGGCTGCCCTGGCAACGGCCGGGTTTTGAGCTGGGTGTGATGTTGCACGAAGCCCTGAAGCAAACGCCGGATGCGGACGGTATCGTCCTCGGCGGCCACGGCCTGTTCACCTGGGGAGAAACGCAGCGCGAGTGCTACGTGAACACCATCACGATCATCGATCAGTTGGGCCAGTTTGTTTCCGAGCATGTGGAAAAGTTGGGAGCGAAACTGTTTGGAGGAAACCGTTTCGCCACTCTTGAAAATCATCGCTCTCTTGCTGATCAGATTTTTCCGTTTGTCCGCGGCTGCGTCTCTGCCAAACAACGATTGATTGGTACTTTTTGCGACCTTCCGGAGGTGCTCCGGTTTGTAAACTCCGCGGATGCCGAAAAGCTTGCCCATCTTGGAACCAGTTGCCCGGATCATTTCATTCGCACCAAGATCCGGCCGCTGTTTGTGAATTGGACTCCGCGCACGGACTTGTCGGGATTGCGCGAGGCGATCTCCGCCGCGCTCACAAAATATAGAGAGGAATACGCAGCCTACTACAAAGCGTTTGCGCTCCCAGATTCGCCAAAGGTGCGCGATTCCAATCCAACCGTGGTGTTGGTGCCGGGCATCGGCATGTTCAGTTTTGGCAAGAACAAGACCGAGTCGCGAATCACGGGCGAATTTTATACCAATGCAATCCATGTGATGGAGGGCGCGAGCGCCCTTGCCTCTGGAGCTGCCCCCTCTGTGTTGCCGCAGGCAGGCGCTGCGGCAAAGACCGAGGCATTCAGTGTTTTTACCAATTATGTTGCGCTGCCTCCTTCGGAGGCGTTTCGAATTGAATATTGGCAACTGGAAGAAGCAAAAATACGCCGCCAGCCGCCAGAAAAAGAACTGAGCCGGCAGATTTGCCTGGTCATCGGCGGTGGGAACGGAGTGGGACGGGAAACCGCGCTGATGGCAGCGCAACGTGGAGCGCACGTTGTGGTTGCAGACAAGGATCTGCAGGCTGCGCAGGCAGTTGCCGCCGAGGCGCAGAAAATTGCCGGCAAGGAAGCAGCGATTGCGTTGGCCATCGATATTCGCGAGCGCACTTCGATCCGGAATGCCCTCCGCGAAATCGTCGCTGCCTATGGCGGCATCGACATCATCGTGAATACCGCCGCCATTTTTCCGTCGTCCCCCGATGGAAAAATTAACGACGATCAGTGGGGATTGACGCTGGACATCAATGTCACCGCCAATCATCGCGTGGTGGAAGAAATCTCGAAAATACTTCGCGACCAGAATTTGACGGCGAGTGTTGTGCTCGTCAGTTCAGCCAATGCCGTTGTGCCGAAACATGGCAGCGAGGCCTATGACGTCAGCAAAGCCGCGGTGAACCACCTGGTGCGCGAATTCGCGATTTCGCTGGCGCCCAAGGTTCGCGTCAACGGAATCAGCCCGGCCACAGTCGTCAAAGGTTCCACGATGTTCCCGCGCGACCGGGTGATCGCGTCGCTCGCCAAATATTCGATTCCGTTTGATCCGGCGGCTTCCGATGAGCAGCTTCGCGAACTGCTTGCCGAATTCTACGCAAAGCGCACGCTGACTCACCAGCCGATTGACCCGCAGGATTGCGCGGCGGCTATCTTGTTCCTTGCTGGGCCGCAATCCAGATGCACCACCGGCCATCTGATTCCCGTGGATGGCGGATTGACGGAAGCTTTTCTTCGCTAGTGCGCGTCAGGGGCGTAGAAGCTTTCGATCAGCGAAGCGCAGAGAATTTCTATGATGCCAGGGGAAGACCGCAAGGCGGTGGTGGCCGTCGATCTCGGCGCGCAGAGTTGCCGTGTGTCCATCCTTCGCTGGGATCACGGCGAGCCGGAAATCACCGTTGTCCATCGATTCGCAAACCAGCCCGTTCCCACGCACGAAGGCCTGCGGTGGAATCTCGACGCCATCTGCGAGGGCGTCCGCGTTGGCCTGCGCGCTTGCTCACCCCTTGCGCCGGAAGGCATCGCTTCGATTGGCGTGGACGGCTGGGCCGTCGATTACGTGCGACTAAATGCCACAGGTTCTCCGGCCGCGCTGCCCTTCTGCTATCGCGACGAACGAACGGAGCGGGCCGAACGCGAAGTTCACAGCCTGCTGCCGGCATCGCAGCTTTACGCGTTAACCGGCATCCAGATTCTGCGCATCAATACGCTCTACCAGTTATATGCGGACAAGTTGGCAGGCTTCGATCCTGGATTATCGTGGATGAACCTTCCCGAATTTATCGCCTATCTCCTCTCGGGCAAGCGATTCAGTGAATATACAAACGCCACGCACACGGGTCTTGTGGATCTGGGAACAAAATCCTGGAACAAAGCGATTTTCCATAAACTTGGTCTGCAAATCAGGTGTGCGCCAGATATTGTGCCGAGCGGAACCATCCTCGGACCAGTCTCCGGCGAACTTGCCGCACTGCCCGCGTTTCAGAACGCCGTGGTGGTCGCACCCGCTTGTCACGATACCGCCTCCGCCATCGCGGCAATTCCTGCCACCGGCGACGACTGGGCGTTCATCAGTTCCGGCACATGGTCCTTGGTTGGCACGGTTCTTGACACACCGTGCGTTACGGACCAGGCGCAATCTCTGAACTTCACGAATCTTGGCGGTGCCGGAGGAAAAATCTGTTTTCTGAAAAACGTGAATGGCATGTGGCTGCTGCAGCAGCTTATCCACGAAGCGGAAAAGCTCGATTCCCATCTGGCCCTTCCGGAACTTATTTCCGCCTGCTCCATGATGCCGGCTCCCGATGCACTGATCGATGTGGATGATCCGCAGCTAATGCTTCCGGGCGACACGCTGCGGAAAATCAATGCCCAGCTGGAAAAACTGGGACACGCAACTCTTCCTCTTGCATCCCAACGCGATCCCAGCCTTCGCGAACCTGATTTTTCATAGCATGGCCGCACGTTACGCCCAGGTTTTATCCTCGATCGCCCGGATCACGGGAAAACAGCTCAAACGCCTGTTCATCGTTGGCGGCGGCAGCAAGAATGCGCTGCTCAATCAAGCTCACCGCCCGCCACACAGGCCTCGAGATCATTCTTGGATCCACGGAAAGCACCACGATTGGCAACTTCGCCATTCAATTGGCGGCCCTTGAGAATCGCCAGCATCACTCGAACGGTGTAACTGCGGCGGCGGTCGCCCGGTGGGCGAAACTTCTATCTTCCGGTGCGCTGGCTTTGGCCAATAATCAACGCGGTCATTAAACGCACGCGCTCAGAGCTTTGCGAAGTTTGGGAGGCCCCGCAATGAACGAACAGTCTGTGGAACTTGTGATGAAGGCGCTCGACAAGTTCAAGATCGAGCTGCCCTCATGGGGATTCGCGAACACGGGCACTCGCTTCGGAAAATTCATTCAAGCCGCTGCCGCCACCACGATCGAGGAAAAGTTCAGCGACGCCTGCCCAGGTTAATGCCGTCACCGGCGCGTGCCCCACGCTGGCGCTGCATGTTCAATGGGACTTGCCCAATGGATTGCCGAACGCATCCACCGTGGAAAAATTGGCAAAGAAATTCGGCAGTTCGGCCAGGTTCGATCAATCCCAATGTTTTCCAAAATCAGGAATACAAGTATGGCTCGCTGGGAAATCCAGACCCGGCAATTCGCCGAAAAGCGATTCGCCATATTCTGGATTGTGTCGCCATCGCGGAAGCGCTCGCTTGCCGCGACGTTGCTCCTTGGTTTGCGGATGGTTCCAATTATCCCGGTACACAAAACATTCGAAAAAGAATTGGCTATTTCGAGGAAGGCTTCCAGGAAGTTCATCGAGCGCTGAAGCCGAACCAGCGCCTTCTGATCGAATACAAGCCATTTGAACCCGCGTTTTATCACACCGACGTTGCCGACTGGGGCATGGCCTTTCTGTTTGCCAAAAATGCCGGGCCGCAAGCGCTCGTTCTGGTAGACACCGGGCATCACTATCAGGCGCAGAACATCGAACAAATCGTGGCCTGGTTGCTCCACCAGAAAATGATGGGTGGATTTCATTTCAACGATCGCCGCTACGCCGACGACGATCTTACACTTGGTTCGATCGATCCCTATCAAGTGTTCCGCATTTTCCACGAGATCAAGCTCTTCGAATGGGAGACGCAAAAACCCGCCGACATCGCCTACATGGTGGACCAGAGCCACAACCTCAAGGGCAAAATCGAGGCGATGATTCAAACGGTTTGCACTGCCCAGGAACTCTACGCCAAGGCCGCGTTGGTGGATCACGAAAAACTGGCCAAGCTTCAGCAGGATTCTTCCTTGATCGATGCGGAAGAAACCTTGCGCGGCGCTTTCTGGCAAGACGTGCGGCCCGCCCTCCGGGAGTGGAGAAAATCCCGCGGCCTTCCCGAAAATCCCATGCAGGCGTTCCGCGAGAGCGGATACCTGGAGCGCATCACCGCTGAGCGAAGCCAGAGCAACCGCAATACGACGGCCAGTTACGCCTAGACGATCGGCGCGCCGCTTTTTTCATAAGGCCGATCTCGAAGAGTTTTCGCCAGACTCCGAAGAGAAGGGAATTCGCGCACATGCCAACTTCACGGATTGCAGTTCTGCGGCTCGTCACAGCAGCAGCATTCTTCTTGGCGTTCGTTTCTCCATCGTTTGCCCCGGACGCGCCCGACAGTCTGGAGCAGAGTTTTCTCAATCCTCCGGAATCCGCAAAACCCCGCGCCTGGTGGCATTGGATGAGCGGCAATGTCAGCAAGCCGGGAATTACAGCGGATCTGGAGTGGATGCATCGCGTCGGCATCGGCGGCATGCAGATGTTCGATGGCGATCTGGGTGTCGCGCAGTATCTCGATAAGCCGGTCATCTGGATGACCCCGGAATGGAAAGATGCATTTCGTCACGCCGGAGCAGAGGCGGATCGCCTTGGTCTGGAAATGGCGATGGCCGCTTCCGGCGGCTGGAGCGAGACGGCCGGACCCTGGGTCAAACCAGAGGCCGCGATGAAAAAGGTCGTCTGGAGCGAAACGCGCGTTCGCGGGCCGCAAGAGTTCGATGGCAAATTGCCGCGACCCCCGCATGTCAACGGCCCCTTCCAAACCATGCCCGTTGTTGATCCGCCCTCCAGTCCAATGATCGGCGGAGCTCCGGGCATCCCGCGGGCCCCAAAGCCGGTAGCCCCCGATGATCCAACTTTTTATGCGGACACAGTCGTGCTGGCCTACCGTCTCCCCGAAGGCGAATCCGATTCGCCCGCTCCTCATCCCAAAATAACTTCGAGCGATCCTTCCTTCTCCAGCGCGGAAATTTTAGACGGCGATTATGGGACGACTTCGGAACTCAAGTTTGAAGAAGGCAAAGACTCGGCGTGGATTCAAATGGAATATCCCGAGGCTTATTCAGCGCGAACTTTTACAATTGCCATGCCTCAGCCGGTCGGCCGGCCAATTCCGCTGCTTCCCAACGGCGAGCTGGCGTATAGCCAGGACGCACGTTCCTGGACGAAGCTCGTTTCGCTTCCCGGTTCGCCGCAATATGCGCACCTCTTCGGCGTGCGCACCTTCAGTTTTCCTCCAGTTTCAGCCCGTTATTTTCGCCTGACAGTGGACCGGCCGCCACTCTCAGCCGACCAAGCCATTCGGGGTCTCACTCGCGCTAAGGGTTTTCCAATCGCGGATATCGCGCTCATCTCGTGTCCGCGCATTTCCTATTTTGAAGATAAAGCCAGCTTCGGAACCTTTGTTTCCACATCCAGCACGGCGACACCTGAGGTTGCCCGAAACGAAGCCGTGGCGCTGCCGGAGGTGATCAACCTTACCGGCAAGATGCAGCCAGACGGCTCGCTGAAATGGCAGGTCCCCGCGGGCCAGTGGGCCGTGGTTCGCATGGGCTATTCGCTGACCGGAAAAAAGAATCATCCGGCAACTCCGGAAGCTACCGGCTTCGAGGTCGACAAGCTAAGTGTTCGCCATGTCAGCGATTACATGAAAACTTATACCGGACATGATTTCCAGTGCCGTCGCCCCGAATTACGGGAAGAGTTTCCGCTATTTCCTGATGGATAGCTGGGAAGCCGGTCAGGAAAATTGGACCGAAGATATGCTTTCCGAATTCAAGCAGCGGCGTGGCTACGACGCCACGCCGTATCTGCTCACGCTGACGGGCCGCATCGTCGGCAGCTCCCGGGAGAGCGACGCATTCCTGTGGGATTTCGCCGCACAATCGCGGAGATGCTTGCCGATAATCACTACAAACTTGCAACGGAGTTGCTCGCCAAACAGGGAATCGGATTATACGCGGAAGCGATGGGCGTCTCTTTGCCGACCACCGGGGATGGCCTGCTGAATAAAGGGCAAGTCACCATTCCCATGGGCGAATTTTGGACGCCGATTTCCGGAGCTGCGGATTTTCCCGCGCGCGAAGCCGATGTGCTGGAGGCAGTTTCCAGCGGCCACATCTACGGTAAAAACATAATCGCCACGGAATCTTTCACATCAAATCCTTCCACACCAGGCTGGGGCCAGACGCCTTTTTATCTGAAACAACTCGCCGACCAGAATTTCGCACGCGGCGTGAATCGTATCGTCTTTCACACTTCGGACCACCAGCCGTTTACCGACGAGAAGCACAAGCCCGGTATCACGCTCGGGTTCTACGGTCAGCACTATTCGCGCAACATTACTTGGGCCGAACAAGCCGTGGTCTGGAATACCTATCTGGCTCGGTGCTCGTATATGGAGCAAGCGGGGAAGCCAGTTGTTGACGTGGCGTATTTTTACGGAGAGGGCGCCCCGGTCACGGTGCCTTATTGGAAGCAGTTTTCACCGGCCGTCCCAGTCAGTTTTTCGCGACGATTTTGTAAACGCTGACATCCTTCTGAATCATGCGGTTGTGGATCAAGGCGAACTGGCGCTTGATAGTGGGATGCGCTACCGGCTGCTCGTTGTGCCAGACGAGTTCAATCAGCTGAGCGTCCCTTTGCTTCGGAAACTTTCGGACCTGGTCAATGCTGGCGCAATTGTAATTGCTCCGCGCGTGATCGGCTCTCCCAGTCTGGCGGATGAGAATTCCTCCGCTGAGCTTCAGAAACTGTCGGTAGAGTTGTGGGGACCCGGCGGATCGGCTCACGGCTCCAACAAAGTCGGCAGAGGCACGATTTACTGGGGAACTTCCGTAGAAGATGTTCTCGCGGCTGAGCATGTCACTCCGGACTTTACTTACGACCCGCCCACGGACATCGTGCCCTATGACTATCCGTCTCCCAAAACCAGCGCGGAAATCGTCTGGAATCATCGCCGGACTTCGGACAAGGAGATTTATTTTGTCGCGAATCAGCGGATGAGAAACGAAAACCTTACCGCTCATTTCCGCGCGCGCGGAAAATCTGTTGAGATTTGGCACCCCGACACGGGCGGGATCGAACCTGTCGCTTTCTCGGACAAGTGGAGTCAACACCACTCTGACTCTACCCCTCGCACCCGAAGAATCCCTTTTCGTCGTGTTTCGCAACGAGTGACACGAAACGAACACCCGCAAAAATTTCCGCGCCGCAGGAACTCTTAACCATCACGAATCCCTGGAAGATCGAATTCCCGCCCAATCTCGGCGCGCCGCCGGAGATCCAGATGGATTCCTTGGACGTCTTGGACCGCCTCCGCCGACCCAGGCGTCAAATATTTTTCAGGCATCGCCACTTACACAAATCAATTCAATCTACCCGAAGGCTGGAACTCTTCTGGCGCAACATTCCTTCTGGACCTCGGCCGCGTTCGAGAATTTGCACAAGTCACCCTGAACGGCAAACCATTTCCCGAAATTCTCTGGAAGCCGCCTTTCACCTTGGAAGTAACCCCCGCCTTGAGATCGGGATTGAACACCATCGAAATTAAGGTTACAAATCTATGGCCCAATCGCATCATCGGCGACCAACAGCCAGACGCGAAAGAAAAGTTTACTTTCACCGTCTACGGCGCCTATAAGGCGGACTCGCCATTAGTGGAGTCGGGTCTCCTCGGGCCGGTGCGTTTGATGGCAATCAAGAAATAGTCGCGATCGATCAAGGAATGAGAGGCTGTCATGCAAAATGAAAGTCGCTGGAATAGTTTGTTTGCTTGCGCAATCGTTCTCTGCTTGATCGCTCTTGTTTCAACCCTTCCCTGCGTGGCTCAAAATGCGCCCGCGCCTCTCGATGACGCGGCGGTGCGCCAGCGCGCGGATGCGCTGCTAAAGCAAATGACGCTCGAGGAGAAAATCGGGCAGCTTTCGCAGTTGTTCGATTTCCCCGAATCCAAAGCGATGATTGACGAGGCGGTGGTCAAGACCGGAATTGGTTCCGTACTCTTCGTCACGGATCCGGCCGAAATTAACCGCTTACAACATCTCGCCGTTGAGAAAACGCGGCTTCACATCCCGCTGATCTTTGGCTTCGACGTGATCCACGGTTTCCGCACGATTTTTCCTGTTCCCATTGCCATGGCTGCATCGTGGGATCCCGCGGGAAGCACGAAAACGCAGTCCATTGCCGCTCAGGAAGCGCGTTCCGTTGGCATCGATTGGGCATTTGCGCCGATGGTGGACATCGCGCGCGATCCGCGCTGGGGCCGTATTGTGGAGGGCGCGGGCGAAGATCCCTTTCTAGGCTCTGCTATGGCAGCCGCGCAGGTGCGCGGATTTCAAGGAGAATTCGTTGGCGCTCCCGACCATCTTCTGGCCTGCGTGAAACATTTTGCCGGCTACGGAGCCGCGGAAGGTGGTCGCGATTATGACGCATCCTACATTCCCGAATCCCAGATGTACAACGTCTATCTGCCCCCCTTCCATGCGGCGGTGAACGCCGGCGTCGGCTCGGTAATGAGCGCATACATGGACCTGAACGATGTGCCGGCATCCGGGAATCGCTGGCTGTTGCAGGATGTGCTTCGCGAGCAATGGCATTTCAACGGCTTTGTGGTGAGCGACGCGAACGCCGTCAAAAATCTTCAGACCCATCATTATGCGAAGGATCCTTCGGACGCCGCGCTCCTCGCGTTTAACGCCGGCGTTAACATGGAAATGGCAATCGACTTCACCGCGTATCAAAAAAATCTGGCCGCTCTGGTGAAGAGCGGAAAGATTACCGAGCAGCAGATCGAAGCTGCCGCCCGCCCGATCCTGGAGACCAAGATTCGCCTGGGCTTGTTTGAGCACCCCTACAATGACGAAAGCCGCGCTCAAAAAATTCTGGCCATGCCTGAACATCGTGAAGCGGCTCGGACCGCGGCGCAACGCACTGCCGTGCTCTTGCGCAATCAAGGCAATCTGCTTCCGCTCCACAAGTCCGGCTACGCGAACATAGCAGTGATCGGCCCGCTTGCCGATTCGCGGCAGGACATTCTCGGTCCCTGGGTATTTCAATATGATTTAAAAGAGACCGTGTCTGTGCTCAGCGGGCTGCGAAATAAACTCGGCGCGCAAACCAAACTCAGCTACGCCCCCGGAGTGCAAATCAAGCGCGTGTTTCCATCCTTCTTCGATAAAGTGATGCACGTGGAACCGGAAGAACCCTGGAGCCCGGAACAATCCGCGCAGGAAATGTCGAAAGCCGTCGCCCTGGCAAATTCTTCCGACCTTTCCATTCTGGTTTTGGGCGAAGCGCAGAATATGATCGGCGAAGCAGCTTCCCGAGAATCCCTGGATTTACCCGGGCAAGAAGAACAGCTGCTGCAAGCGATCGTGGCAACCGGCAAACCCGTTGTGTTGGTGCTTCTGAACGGCCGGCCGCTGAATATCTCCTGGGCCACGGAACATGTGCCGGCGATTCTGGAAGCTTGGTACCCCGGAACGCAGGGCGGCAACGCGATTGCCGACTTGCTCTTCGGCGATGCCGTGCCCGGCGGAAAACTTCCGATCGCATGGCCGCGCGACGTCGGCCAAATCCCGATCGACTACGCACACAACACCACGCAAGAGCCCGAAAATCAGGCCAAGCGTTATTGGGACGAACAGAGCACGCCCCTTTTTCCCTTCGGTTATGGCCTCAGTTATTCCACATTCGCCTATTCAAACCTGAAACTCAGTCGCACGCAGCTCAAGCCCGGGGAAACCGTCGAAGTCACCTTTGATGTGGAAAATACCGGAGCCATCGCCGCTGACGAAGTGGCGCAGCTTTACATCCACCAGCAATCCGGAAGCGCTTCGCGGCCAGTGCGCGAACTGAAGGGCTTCCAGCGCATCACCCTGCAGCCGCATGCCAAGACGACGCTCCGTATGCAGCTCGGCAAAGACGAACTCACCTACTGGAGCACCGCCCAAAAATCCTGGGTGCTGGACCCCGCCACCTTTGATGTTTGGGTTGGCGGCGATTCCCAAGCTTCGATGCACACCAACTTCCTGGTGACTCAATAGAAGCCAAGCGGCGCTCAGCGCTGCCACTCCAAAAATTTGTCTCTCGCTTGGCCTAAGGGTGTAAACGAAGTCTTAGGAACGATCTGTAAAGGATGTACCCGGACTGTACATTTGAATTCTGGCGGAGGAGGAGGGATTCGAACCCCCGAGACCCTTTCGGGTCTAACGGTTTTCAAGACCGCCGGTTTCAACCGCTCACCCACTCCTCCGCCTTCAATTATAGCGTGCAACCGTTCTCAACGGGATTCCTGGCGACACTTGGCGAGAACCCAAGTTCGAGCCTGCCTGTCCAATCCTGCTATCGGGATTGCGCGAGAGTTTGCCCCTCGTCTTCGGGCGAACGGACGCCGTACAACGTCACTTTCGGATTGTGCCCCTCGGGCTGTTTGTAATACCAAAGCTCGACGCTTTTCAGGGAGCGTACGCCGAGGAGTTGAAAGTCCCTGACACCGGGCAAAATCCGCTCGCTGATCATCAACTCTTGCGATGTCCCATCCTCGAAGTGAACCACCAAGTGGTCAAAGAAAATCGCCTCCCCGGTAACCCGCAGCTGAATAGTGCGAATGTGCGCGTCACGACGGGTGACCTGAATGCGACCATGATCCTGGCTGCTGTCCACTTGTGTGCAGCCCAAGAAGTCCAAAAACTGTCCCCGGGCGAATAAAGAAGCAGAAAAGACCAGGGCTAGAAGACCTGCGATAGCTAGGGGGCGGAGTTTAGGCAGCATAGATAGTCCTAGAACTACTAGAACCATGTATAGCAGCCTTCCCTATCCCCTTGACAGAATTATCCCCAGGGACTTACATAATCAGTCAACGATGCTGCTGACCCTGAGGTTGCAAGATTGGAAGCTTGGATTCGCGACCTCCGCCTATCGAAATCCCTAGTTGCCCAGCTAGAGCCGGCCTTCCAAGCTGTCCTGAACTTGCAGCAATTTGTCTGACGGCGTGCGGAGTGGTGTGCTGGAGGCATGGTATGAGCAATCAAAGAATCAGAACCGTTTGCATAGTGGTGGGCGCCACGCTTCTGGCGAGCTCGGCTACTTTTGCGAAAGACCCCAAACCGGGGAAATTAAAGATGGTGGTAAGCCCGAAGCAGGCCTACACATTTGTGGATGGCAAGGCGATTGGTCCCGGCAATCGAACTATCAAGCTCGACGTCGGCACCCACCATGTGATTGTTGCCAATTACGGGTACAAGTTCGCAGAGCAAGACGTCTCTTTGGATGCAGACCAGACAGTGCCTCTGGACATCAAGCTGGAACGCATGGGCGATAATGTGCCCGGCCCGCGCGGCCGCATTCAACTGGAAGAAGGGGATCTCAACTGGCAAACATCCGCCGCCGTTCTGCTAAATGGCAAGAAGCCAGCCTACTTCGTCGGCCACGTGGATGAGTTCGATCACGACATTTTCTGGCACCAGGAATTAATTGTTCCGCCGGGAACGCATCAAGTCACGGTCACCCGGGACGGCAAAGAGTTGTGGTCCGGCGCCATCACGGTTGCTGCAGATCAGCGTGTAATCGTGGATATCTCCAATGGAAAAATAAAGACGAAGAACTGGCCGCGTGGCTCAGAGTGCCCGAAATATCGCCCGCAATGCGAGATGCCCAAGCTTGCGCCGCGCTTTAGGGCCGGGATTGCAAGCGCCACGGTTGTTGTTGCGCCGGTCAGCGGGTCTGTCACCGCAACTCCGGCGAAAATCGATTGCAACCAAAACACGCAGCTGGCCTGGGTTTCCAAGGATACCGTCGAAGCCGATATGAGCGGCATGAGCCCCGTTCCCACGTCCGGCGAAAAAACCATTTCGCCAAAGCAAACCACCGTCTATCAATTAACCGCTTCAGGCCCCGGTGGTGTGACCAAACCCAGCACCACGGTGGAAGTCAACCAGGCGGTGCAATCCTCTTTGAACGCTTCGCCGGTGGAAGTGAATTACCGCCGCATTGGCGATAAGATCCTCGAACAGGGTTCCACCACTCTCACCTGGTCTGCGTCCAACTCTGACGCGGTTTCCCTGGATCCGGGCGGCTCCGTGGATGCCAGCGGCACGAAATCCATTACCTTGGCCCCAACGCAAAGCGCCTCCGGCCCCGTGGACGAAGAGTTCAAGTACACTCTCAACGCCACCAACTCGTGCGGCGGCTCCGAAACCAAGACGGTAAGCGTGCATCTGAAGGGCTCCGTCGAACCCGTTCCCACAGTCCTTCTGCAAAGTGTTTTCTTCCCGACCGCCTACCCGACCGAAGAGGACCCGGCGGTCGGACTTGTTCGCAGCCAGCAGGATGAATTGACAACCCTCGCCACCGGATTCAAGCAATATCTGGAATACGATCCAGATGCGAAATTGTCGCTGGGTGGATACACAGACGAGCGCGGCGCGGACAAATACAACGACTCCTTATCCGAACGCCGGGTTCAACGCGTCAAAGATTTCCTGGTTTCGCAGGGAATCGCCGCGGACAAGATCGATACCTCGGCGTACGGCAAGCAGAAGCAGTTGGACAAGCCCACCGTCAGCGATCTGCAGAGCCGCAATCCGAACGAGCTGCCTGAAAAGTGGGAGCATGATACGCGTGCCACCTGGCTGGCCTACAACCGCCGTGTGGACATCGTGCTTCTGCCGGCGAACGCGGAATCGGTGCGGATGTA
This sequence comes from uncultured Acidobacteriota bacterium, assembly GCA_963824925.1. Taxonomy (GTDB): domain Bacteria; phylum Acidobacteriota; class Terriglobia; order Acidiferrales; family UBA7541; genus Acidiferrum. The sequence continues at coordinate 60,663 of CAWGRE010000013.1, read as the reverse complement.
CCCCACCCAAGCCCCGGATTCGCAGATTCTTTGGCAGATACCCAAACCAGCCCCCAGCGCTGTTCAAGGGAATAACTGAGCAATTTTCCAGCGAACCGATTGTCTCTGAAAAAACTTAGCCCCACCTCGAATTCCCTGGCGCTTCGCCTCGGGATCGAACAGTGGGGCTGGGTTCTTTAATAAGCTGAACTATGCGCTGACCGGGACTCCTTTTTTCCTGTTCCAGATTCCCACGCTCAATACAAGAAGCATGCCCAGGCCCAGGAACAGCACGGAACCGGGTTCCGGCACGCCCGTGGTCGGATTTGAGGTTGTCAGGCTGACATCATCCACATCCAGTTGTCCGCTGATGCTTGCAAAATCAAGAAACAAATCCCCAACTGGCACAATCGAAGTGCTCTGGTATTTGCAGCTCTCCGCCTGAAACGTCCCCGAAGTGATGCTTGCCGCGTTCCCGGAGACCGAACACAGGTTGGTCGTCACTCCGTTCAAGATCGTATCCAGGTTCAGGGTATAGAGCCCGTTGATATTGTCAGTTCGATTTCCCACGAACACCGTCAGGGTATAGAGCGTATCCGCCAGAACGGAGCTGCTGAGGGTCTGGGAGATGTCCCCATGATTGGTAAATGCCACGATGCTGCCGTCGGGAATCGCCGAGAAATAGCCGCCAGGTTGAAAAGAACCGGTTTGTTGGGTCCCCGTCCAACCGGGGATGGGGCCGTTGTTGTAGTAGCAGTTCGCCATGCTGGGGCAATTGATACTTCGGGACCGAGGAAAGATCCTCGAAGGACGCATTTACGATAGATACGCCGTCAGCCCATGCGGGTGCAGTCGTCATAAGCAAGCCCAGGGCTGCAATGGTGAGAATTAGAGTTTTCTTTAACATTCAGGGTTCCCTTTGCAACAATTCCATCTCGTCCAACAAACTCTATCTGGGCAGCATCTACGGCGAAAGAAAAGCGACCCCGAATTGTTAATAGCACGTCGAAATCCAAATCGAGACACGCCCAAACAGTTCATTTAAAAAGAGATATCAATCAGTCGCCCTGGTTCTAGAACCAACTTTTCCCACATTGGGCCGAAAATGTGCAAATATTTGCCGTTCGCCACGTACCCATTAGAGAACCCAGTTCAAGGCTTATTTCACATTTCTTAGGGCTTTTCGAAGTGGCGGCGTGAGGCATGACACGTGCCGAGATGCCTGCGGGGAATGCCTGCGTTTAGTGCGTTTGTTCCTGATGTTCCGCGGTAGGCCGCGGCGCATCGAAATCAATACCCCAGAAGTGCGGTGCGGGTGTCAGAAACTCCACAGCCACCCGGATTCCCTTGGTTCCGCTCTCACCTGTAAAGACGATCCGGCATTCTTGTTCTTCCTGCGTCTCTGGATTCACCAGCACCAGCATTGCGTCGGTGTCCACTTCGTGCCGTAGCATCAGCAGTCCGCCGTGCGCATTCACCACCAGGGTCTCGCATACCTCGCGAAACTTCTTTCCAGCATGGCTGCGGCCAAGCGCCTGGAGTTTCATCCTGTGAAACATGCGCTGGCTGCGCCGGTTTGTGGCATAGGCAGTTTCTTGCATGACAGGCCCATGATGAATCTGGCCTCCTCATCGGTCAATTGCCCTTTCGGACAGGTGTTCCCAATTGCTACGCCCGGCAACTTGTAAGCCCAGACGGGCTGGCCTTAGAATGAAGACAGCGGCTACGGCTCCAAGCCGGGCGCAATTTTCACGAAACCGCTGCCGCGCTTTCTTCATCATTCTTAAGCAGTTTTTATACGAACCGAACCGTTGTGCCTGAGGGGCCTTATATGAATCTTTCGGAATTCCTGGAATCTCGCCGCCAGCAGCACCTGGAGGAACTCTTTAATTTTCTGCGAATTCCGTCGGTCAGCGCCAAGAGCGAACACAAATCGGACATCGAACGCGCCGCCACCTGGGTGGCCGATCATCTGCGAACTGCCGGCTTCCCTACCGTCGAAATCGTCCCCACCAATCTGCACCCGCTGGTTTACGCGGAATCCCTCCAGGCTCCGGGCAAGCCCACGGTTCTCTTTTATGGCCATTACGACGTTCAGCCTGCCGAGCCTCTGGATCTCTGGACCTCCCCGGCGTTCGAGCCTACGGTGCGTAATGGCAATATCTATGGCCGCGGCACAGCTGACGACAAGGGTCAGGTGCACATCCACTTGAAGGCCCTGGAATCACTCCACCAGCTCCACGGGAAATTTCCCATCAACATAAAGGTGTTGATCGAGGGCGAAGAAGAAGTCGGAAGCGTCAGCCTTTGGGACTATGTGCAGAGCCACAAGGAGAAGCTGAAAGCGGATGCCCTGCTTGTCTCCGACACCTCAATGCTAGGTAAAGGCGTTCCTTCCATCACCTACGGACTCCGCGGACTGAATTATTATGAAATCGAACTGACCGGACCGGCGCGCGATTTGCATTCCGGCGTCTATGGCGGCGCGGTCCCCAATCCGCTCACAATTCTGACCGAGCTTTTCGCCAAACTGCACGATAAGAATTTCCGCATTGCGATTCCCGGGTTTTACGACGACGTGGCCAACGTTCCCTCCACGGAACGCAAAGCACTGAATGCTCTTCCCTGGAAGCCGAAGGATTTTAAACAAGCGGTGGGCGCCCCGGATTATCACGGAGAAAAGGGTTTCACCACGGTTGAGCGCTTGTGGATTCGTCCCACGCTGGAATTAAACGGCATCTGGGGCGGCTATCAGGGCGAAGGGGCCAAGACCGTGATCCCCTCGAAAGCTTACGCGAAATTCTCCACGCGGCTGGTTCCCAATCAAAATCCAGCGAAAATCGCGAAGCTCGTGGAGAAGCATATTCGCAAGCTGCTTCCGAAGAGCGTGCATTGCAAATTCGAAGTGCTGAGCACGGGGAAGCCCTGGGTTGCCGCATACAAAGCGCCAATTTTCCAGGTGGCGCAATCCGCGCTACAAAAAGGATTCGGGAAAAAGGCCGTTTTCATTCGCGAGGGTGGCTCGATCCCCTTCGTCACGCAGATGCACGACACGTTCAAAGTGCCCTGCGTCCTGATCGGCTTCGGATTACCCGACGAAAACGCCCACGCGCCCGACGAGCACCTGGCCCTGGAAAATTACTACGGCGGCATCCGCGCCATTGCCCATCTTTACGAAGACCTCGCTGGTCTCTGATCCGCCTCCGAAATGTAGGGGCGGCTTTATGCCGCCTTCTTGCATTTTCCTTCCTTAATTCTTTGCACGTCCCATCCTATCGGCGTTCCAACCGAAACAAAAAGCACCCCGCCTCCGTGCTCCGCACGTGCACATATCGAATGTTCTCTTCGCGAAACAACTCTTCCGCCGCCACCTGCTCCTGCCCGTCGCGAACTCTGACTTCTCTCAACAACGCGCGATCTTCACCAAAGCCCTCCAGCGTCAAAAGCCGCCCGCGATATTCCTCAGGAATAGACTCGCCGCCCGAATGACGCGGGCATTCCTTCGCATGGATATACACAGGCCCCGGCAGTGGAGGCTGGTTCAACTCCCGAAAGGGATCGTAGGTGAATAAAAGCAATTCTTCCTGGTCACGCTGGATCAATTGCAGGCAATGGCGGCAGGGCGCCCGTCCGGCCGCGATTTCACGATGAGCCGGAAAGCCGTAGTTCGGCGATTTCCCTGTCGCGCGAACCTGCTGCGCCACTTCGGTCGGAATAGCCACCACTTGAAAGGAACCCATATCTCACCTCGCATGGAATTTGCTGCGAGGCAAGTTTCCCCCGAGGCGCCGGGGGATTCTATCCGCTGGATACCGTCAAATTTTTATTGCGTGGAAAGCTGCTCGCGGCGTCCGCGGGCATAATCGCGCAAAGCAGCATTGGCGCCGCCAATCAATTGCAATGCTTCGGCCACAGCCGGCAGGTCCTGGGCCCGCAGCACCACGTAGATTTCATCGTCGCCCAGTCCGGTGTAGATGCGGTTGCCGATGCAGCCCAGGCTGGTGATCGTGCCGTGCGCCATGGAAGCCGGCAGCGCCATGCACGTTGGACGCCCCAGCGCCGGAGCGCCCGTGCCCACTCCCGCGCGCCCCGCCGCCTCCTGCAAGAGCATCGCGGAAGACGGCTTCAATGCAAACAAGACGACGTCGGGATCCACGGGAATATCCCCGAGCGGCGAATACACGATCGCCTTCGGCGTTTTTGCCAATCGCGGTATTTGCGGAACCTCTTCGGGTTTGACGTATCCCAGATCGAACATCATCTTTAACGTCGCTTCGGTTTCTTTTTCGCGGTCGGGGGAGAGCGGAATATTGTGCGTGTACGCCCCCACTGCGCAATTAAAATGATTCTCTGGCAGCGTGTAAAAGGCCGTGCCCTGGGCCGCCAGCCGCCAAAAACTGCATCCAGAGGGTTGCGTTCCCTCATATTTCTTCACTCCGCCGGGCTCTTCATCAAGGAACGCGACGCCGATCGGGCGCACGCTGCTTTTCACCACCTTCGCAATCTGCCGCTCCAGCTCCTGCCAGTTTGTTGCCGCGCTCATCGCTGCTTCTCCTTGATTAACCTGAGATTAGAGAGGATAGCACAGGCAAATGGTGTGTTCGTCACGTCACAAATCGCGTTTTACCGCATGAAATCAGCACGTTTTGCACATGCCTCAAAAAAAATCGCTGTTTTTCGGCCTTTTTTGAGGTTTTGCCCTTGCGTTCCTTTTCTTCCTTCGCTATAGTCCGCTTCGGCCCGGGTTTTTCGCAGGAAAATAGGGGTTTTTCCGCTCGCGGCTGACCTCGATCCCTTCGAGGTGGACAGATAAATCAGGAGGATAGGCAGAAGAAATGGCAGCTAAGCCAATGAGCAAGACCAAAATCGTTGCGCATCTCGCCGAAAAAGCGGGCACAGCGAAGAAGACCATCGCCACCTTTTTTGATGAGCTCCACAAGTTGGCCGTCAAAGAAGCCAAGGGCAGCGCAGGAAAGTTCGTCATTCCGGGTATCGGCCGCGTTGTAAAGGCTCACCGCAAGGCGCGCATGGGCCGCAATCCCCAGACCGGCGAAGCCATCAAGATCAAGGCCAAGACCGTTGTTCGTCTGCGGCCTTCCAAGGTCCTGAAGGATGCCGTTCTGAAGTAGCTCTTTCTCCCGCCTGGGAGAAAGCTGAATTGAAAACCCCCGTGGCCTGTACCACACAGGCCCTCGGGGGTTTCTCTTTTGCCTTGAAATGGCCCGCAGCGCTGGGGTTACAGCGTCTTCACGTACGCGACTACATCCTTGATCTGCCCCGGTTCCAGCACATCTTTAAATGGCGGCATCAACTGGTCGCCGTTTTCGATCCACGCCTTCAGACTTTCGTCGGTGATTTTGTTGCCGTTCACGCTGAAGGTGCCGCGCTTGGAAATGCCCTTCAAGCCTGGCCCAATCTTCTTCTGCTCGCTGTTGTCATAGTGGCACACCGAGCATTTCTGCTGAAATATGTCCTTCCCGCGTTTCGCCGCCGCCGCATTATTCGTGCTCGACGATTTCTGTGTGCCGCCCGCTGCGAACAATGCCCCTGCACCAAGCATTCCCATGCAAACTACGGCTATCCAGCTGTTTTTCCAGAAGAGCTTCACGATTCCCCCCGCGTCGCAAACTTGTTTGCTTTGAAACCCTAATATTCTCCCTGTTCCTGCCCGGAATTTCCACTGTAACCCGGCAGGAAGGACAGGTTGTGAATTTGCGCCCCTAGCACTTTCGTACCTTTGACCCCGGTCACTTTTTTCCGTCAAAATTCTCCCATGAACCAAGAGACCCTCACGCGGGCGTGGGAAGTATTACAGGATGCTTATCAGGCGCAGATGGAGGGCGATTACGACCGCGCCGTGGAGCTCTATCAGTCTTCGCTGGATCTGCATCCCACCGCCGAAGCGCACACGTTTCTTGGCTGGACGTATCATTATCAAGGCAAACTGCTTGATGCCATCACCGAATGCAAACGGGCCATCGAGCTCGATCCGGATTTCGGCAATCCTTACAACGATATTGGCGCGTACATGATCGAGCTGGGCCAGTTCGACGATGCCGTTCCCTGGCTGCAGCAGGCCATCGAATCGCGCCGCTACGAGCCGCGGCATTTTCCGCATTACAATCTGGGCCGCGCGTATCTGGGCAAGGAAATGTATGGCCAGGCGATGCGTTGCTTTCAGGAAGCAATCAACATCGAGCCGCGTTACACGCTGGCGCGCCAGGCCCTCGAATCCCTGCGCCGCATGGTGAATTGAGTGCTGAAGAATAGCAAACAGCGAGCAGCAAACAGCGAACAGGAACCAGCTTCGGATATTGCGTTGTGATTTGGTATGGCGACTATCCCTCCGCAACTTAAAACTTAGAACTTACGGCTTATGACTTAAGGCTTGGCGTTTCCCCCGACGGCTTCACCACGCGATCGTAAATCCATAACAAGAGTGTTGTGCCTAGCCCAATCGCCGTAAGCGACCACAAAAACAATTCCGGGCGGTGCTGCACTTCGCCGAAGCGGTGCAGCAGCGCTCCGCCGATGCGTCCGGCGAGGAAAGAGCCGATGCCCAGCGGCAGAAACGCGAATCCCATGTACGTCCCTTGCTGGCCCGGCGGGGCGAGCCGCGAAATGTAATCGTAATAGCGCGGCTGCTGGATCAGTTCGCCGATCGCAATGATCGTCAGCGTCGCGTACGCCGCATAAATGCTGGCGTGCAGCGCCAGCACCGCGAACGCCACCATCGAGACCAGCGTCCCCAGCAGCACCGCGCGAAACGCCGCCATTTTCTGCGTGAGCACGCTGAACGCCACCGTGAACGCAATCACAATCAGCGGCCCGGTGGAGAGCATGCCTTCCGTATCGGCCTTCGGGTCCACGTAGTCGTGCACATAAATCGGCAGCGTGATGAATTCCTGCCAGTAAACAATCCAGTAGCCGGAAAAGATCAGCAGGAACAGCATGAACTTCGGGTTGGCGCACACCTTGCCGAAGTTGCGCATCGTCTCAGCGAAGCTGGCGGTCTGCGCGTCGCCGGATTTTCGTGGTTCGCGGAAAAACACCAGCACCAGAAAAAACATCAGGAACACGCTGAACGCCGCGACGCGAAAAACATTTTCGACACTGAGATGCTGATGGACGTAGGAAGCGACGAACGGGCCCAGCGCGCCGCCAATATTCACCAGCGTGTAGTAAATCGAATAGCCGATCGAGCGGACATTTTCGTTGGAGGCGCGGGCCGTGGTGCCCACCACGCTGGGCTTCACCATCGCCACGCCCAGTGCCGGCAGCATCAGGACAAAGGTGACCAGTGCGACCAGCGGCACGGCGTTGCGCACCGGCGCCAGCCACGGCGCTCCAAGCGAGCCGAGCAGGAAATACGAGCCGGCAAGAATCAGATAGGCAATCGCCAGCGCGCGGCGAAAGCCCAGGCGGTCGGCGATCGCTCCCCCAAAAATGGCCAGGAACCACACGAGTCCGCCGAAGAGGCCGGAAAGATCGGCGGCCCGCTGTGTGGGAAAGTTCAGCGCTTCGTGAAGATAGCGCGCCAGCGAAGCAAACGCCGCGTAATAGGAGAGCCGCTCGAACAGTTCGCTGATATTCGCGACCCAAAAGGATCGCTCGAACCCAGTCCGCACTTCCGCGAGCCGCTGGTTGAAGCCCATGCCACCTCCGCGTGGAAAGCGGCATGATAGCAGAGGAAGAGAGTGGCTGGTGATTTGTGGCTGGTGAGCCATGTCGAGGGGAGGAAAGAAGTAATGAGGTAATGAGGCCACGAAGTAACGAAATAACGAAGCAACGAAGTAATGATGAAGCCCGCGGCCGCGAGTTTCCGGTTTGTGAAACGAATTGCCGAGTTTATGCCGGTGGCAACGCCCGGCGAGAGATTGACGGAGAAGGGGAGGCTGAACCGGGGGAAATTCCAGAATGGAACGATTGGTTGGACCAGTGCGGGAGGGTAGTACCCCCTGTTTTTTCGTAAGAGTGGCAGGGAAAGGACTTACGCGGAGCGGGTGCGTAAGAGTGAGAGGGACAGGAGTTAACTGCGAAAACTGCGAAGGGAAAACGAAAGGGGGTGGAAAGGTGGTCTGAAGGCTTGACCAGGGCCGAGGAGTTCCCTGTGGCGCTTGCGGGTTTGCGCCGATGGTTCACGGACCTTGATAGCATACTAGTTACTATTTGTCAATAATAATTATAGGGTACTAGATTCGAAATCTGGACGGCGGAATGGATTCGAATGGATCGAGGAAAGAGTTCACCACAGAGGTAGCAGAGGGGCCGCAGAGGTAGCGGAGAAGTCAAAACCCGCACCCTTGAAACCCAAGGGTGCGGCACCCGGCCGGATTTCGGAGTTGCGGGTACGTCAGCCACCAAAAGTAAGGAAGAGTGTGGTAAAGTAAGGAATTATGAGAGCTACATTGAAGAAACAGGCGAAGGTGACGAGCAAGGGGCAGGTGACGATACCGCGAGAGGTGCGGCGTCGGCTGGGAGTGCGCGCCGGGGACCGTGTGCAGTTTGAAGAGGATGGCGATGGAATGCGGGTTACGGCGGTGCGGAAAGAGAGCCCGTTCGCGAAGTATGCGGGAATCGGGAACCCGGGAATCGGCAAGGGGAAAAAAGCAATTCAGAAGTGGCTGCGGGATTTGCGCGGCGAATAGACGACGCGATGACCACGGCGATCGATACGAACATACTGGTGACTCTTTGGGATGAAGACGATGCGTTGCACGTGCCTGTCCGGCAGGCGCTTGAAGTGGCATACGAACAGGGAAAGTTGGTAATCACGGGCGCGGTATATGCGGAGTTGCTGGCGGCGCCGGGGCGAACGGAGGAGTTTTTGGACAAGTTCTGTGCAGAGACCGGCGTGGAGGTGGATTGGGAATTGCCGGAGAAAGTCTGGCGAGCGGCGGGGCTGGCGTTTCAGGGGTATGCGGCGCGACGGAAGAAGCAGAAGGGGACGGAGCCGAGACGCATCCTGGCGGATTTTCTGATTGGGGCGCACGCGGCGGTGAATGGATACCGGTTATTGACGCTGGATGCGGGGTTGTACCGGGCGGCGTTTCCGAAGCTTCCTACCGTTACGGTGTAAGAAGTGAGATTGTAATGCAGGATAGTGCGGCGTATTATTTGATATTATGAGCACCTTGAAAACGATCAGTTTCCGTATTCCGTCCGACGCAGTCGAGACGCTTGATGAGCTGGCGGAGAGGCTGGACCGGGATCGCAGCTACCTGCTGAACGAAGCGGTCGAGCACTACCTGGAGCTCAACGAATACCACATTAAGCTGATCCAGAAGGGCCTGCGCGCGGCTAAGGCCGGGGACTTCGTACCGAACGCGGAGATGAAAAAACTGATTGGCAGAATGAGACGAGCCAAGTAACGTCGCGATGCGCGTGCATTGGACTACCCCCGCAAGGGAACAGTTTGTGAGCGCGTACGAATTCATCGCCAGCGAGAATCGCCCTGTAGTGGCTCGCACTGCAGATAGAATCTGGAAAAGTGCCGAAGGTCTTGCGATCCACCCGATGGCGGGGAGGGAGGGTCGTGTTGCGGGAATCCGCGAGCTGGTTGTTCCTGGGACGCCTTTCCTTGTTGCGTATCGCCTGGAGAGGAATGAAGTGCAGATTCTGGCGGTGATGCACGCGGCGAGGAAGTGGCCGGAAGAGTTTTGATTTTCAAGCGGCGCGGAAGGAAAGAGTTCACCACAGAGGTAGCAGAGGGGCCGCAGAGGGCGCGGAGAAGTCGAAAACCGCCTTCCTGGGGCGGACGCTAGCTGCGCGCATCCTTTTAAACCAACGGTGCGGCACCCGACGCCAGGAAAGAGATTCATTGACCAGTTCGAGCGGAATCCAACACGGAAACCAACTGGTTCGCAAGTAAGGATTCGAGTAGTTGCTCCATTACGGTGAGGTCAAGCTTTCCGGACGCATAGGCTTTATCCGCAGCTTCGAGGGCTTCATAGTACGGAGTCTTATTCTTGGATATTTGTTCCGGGATAGTGATTGTGCCTGGCAACACATATCCTAAGCGGGCGCAGAGGACCAGATAAGAAACCGCACGGGAAGTGCGTCCGTTGCCATCCACGAAGGGATGAATCCAATTCATTCGCCACAGAGTGTGGGCCGCAAGATGAAGCGGCGACGTCTTGGCCCAGTTTTCATTGATGTAGTCACACATCTGTTCGATGTTTTCCGGGACAAGGTGTGCGCCTGGCGGCGTGTGTTTGCTTCCTTTAATCTCTATCCCCCCGGGGCGGAACACGCCTGCAAATGAGCTGATGCCTTCAAGGGCGCGGCGGTGGAGCGACAGGATTGCGGAGAGTCTGAGTTTGAAAGGCCGGTCGGGCTGCAGCCAGTAGTTGATCAGTTCGAGGACTTCATCGAACTGACGAAGGCCGTTCTTGGCTTCTTGACGAGCTTTTTGTTCGGGGTCGGAGATCAGTTCAATTTCTAAGGCTTTGCTGTGTCTCTCCTCGTCTAAAGCCATGGGCGACTCTAGCTGGATTTCTTAAGGTCTTCGGCTTCGCGGTCAACGGTTTCGCGGGTGATTCGGGAATTCTCGATGTTCGTATTCCCGTAGGCGAAGCTCCGCCGCTGCTCCTCTTTTTCTTCGGGAGACAATTTCACGCTTTTCGCTTTGTTCAGAAGCTCGTTTAGTTTTTCAGTCATTTGGCGATCCTCCCCTTGCGCCCAAAACCTAGGGGGTAAGTATCCAGCGTCAAGCTTATCACGAAGCGGAATGGGTAAAAGAGGGCGATTGAACATGATGTTTTGAGCGATCTGAAATTCTTGAGTCCAAAGCCATCCGGAATTGTGGCTGAAGCTACAGAATTTTCATGATTTGGAGTGCGAACGGCGGGTGTGGCCGGCCGGGGCGGAATGAGTAAGAAGGGGCGGGGGAACCAAGAGGATCTCACCGCAGAGATGTCCTTCGCACAATTCACTCAGGGCGAGCAGAGGGCGCAGAGATTAAAGCGAAGAGCGGACCCACCCATCCAAACTTCGAATGGGTAGGCCAGAGGACACCCGCCTTCGCCGCGAGGGGCGCGGCTACGTCGGGCTGGCGGAAGAGGGAAGATTGCGCAGGTGAAGAGAAGAGAGGAGGGCGCTATTTATCGTGGCCCTACTGGCGCGCGGTTATGTCCGAGGCTTCGATTGGCTACTCAGCCCACCTCGACGGGCTGCACTTGGCGTGCAATCTCCGCCGCTTTTCCCGCCCGCCGCTCGCACTCCAAGTCATAGAAATTCTGCAGGTTCAGCCAGAACTCCGGATTCGTCTGGAAATACCGGGCCAGTCGCATGGCGGTCTCCGCCGTAATCCGCCGTCGCTCGTGCACAATCTCCCCAATGCGCGTTGCCGGCACATGCAGCTCCAGCGCGAGTTTGTTTACAGACAAGCCTAGCGGCTTCATAAAATCTTCCCGCAAAATTTCCCCCGGATGCACGGGAGCAATCAATTTATCCGCCTTGCTCATTCTCGGTATCTCCTTCAGTGATAATCCGCAATCTCAACCTCATGGCAATGGCCGTCCTGCCAAACGAAGCAGATCCTCCACTGGTCATTGATCCGAATGGAGTGCTGCCCCTTCCTATCGCCGCGCAATGCCTCCAATTGATTCCCCGGAGGGGAGGCAAGCACTCGCAATTCCGTGGCGGCGTGAAGTTGCAGAAGCTTCCGCAGCGCGACTCTCTCGAAGGCGCGGAATCGCCGCGAATGCTGATAGTGAAAAAGCTCCTCAGTATCCTTCGAGCGAAAGCTTTGAATCACAGCCGAAGCATAGAACGTATAACGTTGTATGTCAAGCGTATAACCAGCCGTGGTGTGGGTGGCACCCGCCTTCGCCGCTGAAGGCGCGGCTACGTCGGGTTGATGGAGCGGGGAAGAGGGTGCGAATTATGGTGCCCCTACAAGGGAGAGGGGAAGAGGGCGCGAAATATCGTGCCGGTACATTGGGAGTGGGGATATAAGTAGAGGGCGGCACGAGACGGAATGGATGGAGAGGGAGGTGCGTGGTGGGGAAGAACTGGCGGAGGGAGATTTTGGGGGGAGTGGTGGCGTTCAGTGGGCTGGCGATTGGAGTGGCGGCATGGGCGCAGGGCGGCGGGCGCGAAATTTTTGCCGCCGGACGTGACGACGGCGACGGACATTGCGTTTCCGATGGATGCGGCGAAGGCGGGGATGGTGTCGTTTCTGGTGGGGCTGGATGCCAGCGGGGACGTGCAGCATTTGAGCGTGCTGCAGGACACGCCTCCCTTGACGGCGGCGGCGCGCGCGGGAGTGCAGAACTGGGGGTTCAAGGCGGCGATGGTGAATGGCAGCGGCGTGGCGGCGAATTTTCCGGTGCATGTGGTGTTCAACCCGTATAACCCGGGGGGAACGTCGGTATCGGGAGGCGGGCCGCGGGTGCCGCCGGCGGTGCCGTCGAACCTGGGGAATTTTATGCCGCCGCAGGTGCGGATGGCGTCGTTTGCGTTTTATCCGCCGAACACGCAGGCGCAGGGGACGGTGGTGCTGTCTGTGAATGTGGACAAATCGGGGCACGTGGGAAAGATCACGGTGGTGCACGGAGTGCAGCCGCTGGTGGATGCCGCGACGGAAGCGGTGAAGCAGTGGGGATTTCAGCCGGCGATGCGGGGCGGAGAGACGGCGGCGGGACGGTTGTGCGTGGCGTTTGTGTTTCAGAGGAATTTAAGTTGAAGATGAGGAAGTAAAGACGCAAGGAAGTAATGAGGTAACGAAGAAAAGAAGGAACGGCGGAAATTCACCACCGAGGACACGGAGGGCACGGAGGAAGGATGAACGGCGAGGTGGCGAAGGTGGATTATGGGCGGATGTGCCGGGGGTTGCGGGGACGTTTCCGCCGCTGCGGGTGATTGTGGCGAGGAAGGGTTGAGCGCGCGGCGCTCACTAGTTGGTGCGTGAGGTTTGCTTTGAGATCCTTCGAGCATCCTCGTCGGATGCTCTCAGGATGACGGGTTTATGCAGGTAGCAGCGAGCGTCAGGTGGTGAGGCGGTTGGAGGAGATGGGCTTGAGTGGGGTGAGGGAGAGGGAGTAGAGGGCGTCGAGGTTGGGGTCGGTGAGGGAGAGGCGGAGTTTGGATTTTGGTGCGGAGTAGATGCGAGTGGTTAGCGCGAGGGTGTCGTCGGCGAAGAGTTCGATGACGGAGGCGTCGAGGAAAAGAGTGAGGCGGTGATCGCCGGAGGGGCGAGACGGAAGTGGGACGGTGGCGGAGTTGAGCTGGAGTTCGCCGGCGGCGTTGGCGGGATCGAAAGTGATTTGGACGATTGAGGATCTGCCGTCGGTGAGCGCGAGTTGAAAGGGTTTGTGGGAGAAGGCGAGCTCCAGTTTCAGCGCGGCGGAATCGAGCGAGAGACTGCGGAGGTTGGTGCGCTGAAGAGTGTCGGCGGAATAATTCAGGGTCCAGGCAAAGTCCGCTAGATTCAGGTCGCTGATTTCGTCGATCACTTTCATTGTCAGTTCGCCAGCCGCGTTAAGTGAGAGAACGCGCGGGAGAGACATGCAGCCGGCCCAGCCGGCGGCGGAATATTCGGCTTCCGGGCGCGTTTCGGGAATCCAGCCCCAGAGAATGCGGCGGTCTTTGGCGTCGAGCTGGGATTTGGGCGCGTAAAAGGCGCCATGATCCAGCAGGCCGCGTTTTTGTGAGTGAAAGAGATTTTCCTTCGGATCGTATTCGCCAACTTCCCAAAAAACTTTGCGCTGCGTGGAATAGAGCAGCACGTGTTTTCCGCCTAGCGAAAAAAAATCGGGGCATTCCCACATGTCGCCAGAATCGACGGAATCGGAAGCGGCGAGGCCGGTGGGTTCGCCGTGCGCGAGAGCGTGGAGAAATTCCCATTTGAGTAGATCGCTGGAGCGATAGAGAAGGACCTGCCCCCCGGCGCCGCGCTGGCCGGAGCCGACGCCCATATACCAGAGATTATTTTCCTGCCAGAGGCAGGGATCGCGGAAGCCAGTGAGCTTGGGATCGCGCGGAGGAAGAAGAACCGGGGCGGGGTGTTTGTGCCAGGTGCGAATGCCGGGTTCGCGGCAGGTGGCGAGGCACTGCGTTTCGAGGAAATTGTGCTTGCCGTCGCGCAAAGTGGCTTCGGAGGGCGCGACGCTTTGGACTCCGGTGTAAAGAATGGTGGGCGTGCCGTTGTGGATGATGGCGCTGCCGGTGAAGCAGCCGTCGGCGTCGGGGCCGCCGGCGGTGGGCGAGAGCGCGATGGGGAAATGCGTCCAGTGAAGCATGTCGGAGCTGATGGCGTGGGCCCAGTGCATGTCTCCCCAGACGGCGGAGTTGGGGTTGTACTGGAAAAACATGTGATAGCGGCCCTGGAAGTAGAGCGGCCCGTCTGGATCGTTCATCCAGTTGCGGGCGGGGAGGAGACGGAATTGAGGGCGGAGGGGGTCGGCGGCGAGTTGGGATTGGGAGACGAGTTCGGGGAAGGGGAGATTTTTGGGGAGAGCGGCGAAGGCGGAGGTGGCGGCTAGGGATTTTAGGAAGGTGCGGCGGTTGGGCGTGCTGGCCAATCTGGAGATTGGCGCTCCCGGTGGGACGGTGCGGCGATGGAGCATGGGGCGAGGATAGCACGGAGAAGATGATCTCAACGCGGGGGCAGCATTCGCACAATTCGCTCAGGGCGGGCTGAGTCGCAGAGAAGAAGGAAGCGAGGTTGGATCGTAAGAGCCCACCCTTCGCGAAAGGCGCGAAGGATGGGGCACCCTCAAGTTCATTTGGGGAGTGGCATTCGATCGAAAACGGAAGAGCACAGGCAGGAGTGCCTGTGCCACAGGCGGCCTGGATACAACGGGGAGAAACCCAAGAGGGCCGGGCGAGCCCGGCCACTACAATGCGGAAAGGATTGCTAGCGCTTGGTAGCCCAGAATTACTGGAAAAGGTTCGAGTGGAATTGGAGGGAGGCGGGGAGGTGGTCGGCGAAGTAGGAGGGGTCGTGGCGGCCGGGGTAGAGGTGGAATTCGTGGGGGATGTGGCGGGAAGTGAGGATTTTATCGAGGGCAGAGGCGCCGGACTCGAAACCGTAGTCGTCTTGGTCGCCGCAATCGAAATAGATTTTTAGGCCGGAGAGATTGGCGGTGCGGGCGAGGACGAGGGGGCTGTTGCGGTCCCAGAAAGCGGGATCGGGGGGATTGCCGAAGACGCTGCCAAGGACGCGTGCGCGCGGAGAACTGGACGAGGAGCCGAGGAAGCTGGGAAGTTTTTCGATGAGCGCGGCGCTGTGGGCGCTGACAGAGCCGAAGAGTTGCGGATGGCTGAAGGCGAGATGGAGGGCGCCGTAGCCTCCCATGGAGACACCGGAGATGGCGCGATTGGCGCGGCCGGGCGCGGCGCGATACCGCTTTTCGATGAATGGAAAAAATTCCTGGAGGAGAAAATCCTCGTAGCGATTTTTGCCGTCGCGGGAGTTGATGTAGAAGCTGGCGTCGCCGTCTGGCGTGACGATGAGAAATTCTTTTAATTCTTTTTTGTCGCGCATGTCTTCGACGAGATTCCAGAGACCGGAGTGGACGAAGAACTGTTCGTTGTCGCCGAGGCCGTGGAGGGAATAGAGGATTGGATATTTTGCGGTTTTGTCGGAGTCGAAATTATCGGGGAGGACGATGCAGTAAGGAACGGAGCGGGAGAGGATCTTGGAGGGGAGGGAGTTGCATTCGACGCGGCCGGTGGCGGAGGCGGAGGGGAGGTTGAGGAGGGAGAGGAGGAGAAGGAGGGTAGCCCGTGTTCCGTGGCTTGTGATCCGAGGAGTTTGCCAAGACGCGGAGAGGTTGCCAGGGTCCCTCCGCTGCGTGGCCGGCGTTCGCGCGGCGCGAACGAGGGAAAAGGCCGGGCGCTGCGGCCGGGATGACAGGTTCGTGCTGGGGAAGGTTAATTTGGTGGGTGGGATTTTCGGTTGAGATCCTTCGCCCGCTAAGGGCGCGGGCTCAGGATGACGGGTTTTTTCTCACGGGAAGTTTGGGAGTGGGGCGGCGGGTTCGTGCTGGGGAAGGTTAATTTGGTCGGTGGGATTTTCGGTTGAGATCCTTCGCCCGCTAAGGGCGCGGGCTCAGGATGACAGGTTATTTTTTTGGGCGTGGTTGGGGAGTTGGATGGCAAGCGAAAGAAAGAGGGGAAAGAGAGGAAAGAGAGGAAGTGGGCGGCGTTTGATCGTAAGAGCCCACCCTTCGCGGAAGGCGCGAAGGATGGGGCACCCTCAAGTACTTCGGTTTTGGGCGTGGGATCGGAAGAGCGGGAGGAGAATTCCACCCTACTCATAGCGGAGGGCGTCGACGGGGTTGAGCTTGGCGGCACGAGAAGCAGGATAGAGGCCGGCGGCGAGACTGACAAGGACGGCGACAAGCAGCGCGGAGAGGGCGAGCCACCAGGGAACGGAAGTGAGCTGGATGGAATTGAGATTTTGCCGCTGGAGATAGGCGTTGGTGCCGAAGGTGATGGCGTGGCCGAGTAGCCAGCCGAAGAGCACGCCGAGAATTCCGCCGAGAAAACCCATCACGCCGGCTTCGACAAAAAAGAGTTGCTGGACATCGGAATCGGAGGCTCCGAGGGCTTTTAGAACTCCGATTTCGCGGCGGCGTTCGAGGATGGCCATCACCAGAGTGTTGACGATGCCGAGGGTGGCGACGGCAAGGGCGAGGCTGCCGAAGATGCCGACGAGCAGATCGAAAACCGTAAAAAAGATGCGCAGGGATTTGGAAGCGTCGAGCAGCGAGAAGGCGCGAAAGCCCATGTCCTTGATGGAAGTTTCGAGGTTTGCGACGTACGCGGGGGATTTAGCGCGAACGGAGAGCGAGGCGTAGGTGGTTTTGTTGGAGGCGGAATCGCGAACGATGTCGCGGAGATCGTTGACCTGGGCGGCGCGAAGCGTGGAAGCGGTTTCGAGCGGGATGAGCAGGCGAGCGTTGCCATAGCCGCCGTAGCCGGCAGCGGGTTCCGTTTCGACGATGCCGACGATTTTGAGATGGAGTTCTTTGGGAACGATCGAAAAGCCGCCGCCGGAAGAATCGGAGGGAATTGCGGACGAGTCGTTGCCGGATGTGGCGGAGGGAAGCGCCTGGCGTTCGGCATAACGGAGAACAAGATCCTGGCCGAGCAAAGTGGAAGGCTTGTCGGAAAGTTCTTTGGCGAATTCGATCTGGAGAATGGCTTCGTTGGCGGTGGCGGAAGAAAAGTATTGGCCCTGCATGCCGTCAAAGGAGCCAGAATTTTTTGACGAGTCCGGCATGCCAGCGACCACGGTGGCGAAGGGTTTGTTGTGGAAGCGGACTTCGGTGAAGAAGCGGATCTGCGGGTAGACCTCGATAACATTCGGAAGTTTTTCAAAATCCTTGCGGGCGGCTTCATCGAGCGCGCGGGTGGGCGTCTCTGATTCGGGCTCGGGGCGGGGACGGTTCATGCCGCGAAAATTGTTTTTCGGCGTGACGAGAATGGTATCGAACAGGCCGCTTTCGGAGAGGCGTTTGGAAGCCAACTGCTGAAGGCCGACTCCGATCGAAATGATGGCGACGAAAGAGGCGACACCGACGGCGACGCCAAGCGTGGTGAGCACATTGCGCAGCATGGATTCGCGCAGATTGCGGAAGGCGAGATCAGTGAGGTCGCGGGGCTTCATTGCGGGAGGCCTTTCGCGGGCGAGGTGGAGAGAAGCTTGCCGTCGCCGAGAGTGGCGAGGCGATCGGCGAATGCTTCTGCGAGCGGGCGTTCGTGCGTGACCATGACGATGGTCATGCCGAGTTGGGATTGCAGTTCGCGGAGGAGCGTGAGGATGGCTTCGCCAGTGGCGGAATCGAGATTGCCGGTGGGTTCATCGGCGAGAAGAATTTTCGGGCGATTGACGAGCGCGCGGGCGATGGCGACGCGTTGCTGTTCGCCGCCAGAAAGTTCGGTGGGGCGATGGCCGAGGCGATGGGTGAGGCGGACACGTTCGAGGGCTTCGCGGACGCGGGCGGGACGCTCGGCGCGATCGACCTCGGCGAGGCGAAGAGGGAGTTCGACATTTTCCTCGAGGGTCATGCGCGGAAGGAGATTGAAGGACTGGAAGATCATGCCGATGGTGGTGCAGCGATAGCGGGCAAGATCGAGGGAGGAGAGAGAGGCGACGTCCTGACCGAGGGCCAGGATGGAGCCGGAGGTGGGGCGGTCGAGCCCGGCGATGAGATTGAGGAGCGTGGATTTGCCGGAGCCGGAGGAGCCGAGGAGGGCGAGGAATTCGTTTTGCGGGATGGAAAGGGAGACTTCGTTGACGGCGCGAACGGAGGTTGTGCCCATGGTGTAGTGGCGGGAGACGCGGTCGAGTTGGATGGCAAGAGTGGATGTGGACATGGAGGTTGTCAATTCATGATACGCGAGGTGAGGAGGAAAGATTTCAATCGAGGTAAAGGAGGTTAAGGAAGTTAGGGAGGTAAAGGAACGGAAGTGACGGGCGAACGGGGGAGGTTTGGGTTGGGTTTACGGTTTTTTTACCACAGAGGGCACGGAGGACACAGAGAAGAACACAAGGGGCGCAGAGAAGAGCACAGGCAGGAGTGCCTGTGCTACAGGAAGGGTTAGTGGTTGAGGGAAATGCGGGAACGGGAGGCTAGGAAGATGGTGAGGCAGAAAGAGAAGAAGACGCCGGCGGCGCAGGAGAGGAAGGCGGCTTGGTAGCCGGAATGGCTGATGATGGCTCCGGCAAGAGGCCCTGCGAGGAAAAGAGAGAGATCGATGAAGAGATTGTAGGTGCCG
This sequence comes from uncultured Acidobacteriota bacterium, assembly GCA_963824925.1. GTDB lineage: Bacteria > Acidobacteriota > Terriglobia > Acidiferrales > UBA7541 > Acidiferrum. Next base: position 41,952 of record CAWGRE010000013.1, on the reverse strand, counting down.
AGGGCGGTGCCGCGATTTTCGACGGGGATGGGGCGAACGGCTTCGACGGCGAGCGATGGAAAGACAAGCGAGAAGCCGAAGCCGATGAGTGCCGCCGCGGCGAAGGCGGCGGAGGGAACGCGTGCGAAACCGAGGAGGAGGAGGCCGAAGATTTCGATGAAGAGAGAAACGATGGCGACGGGAAATCCGCCAAGGCGGGGGATCAGTCCGTTGAAAAGAATGCGGGTGAAAATAAAAGAGACGCCATAGAGGGAAAGGGTGAAGGCGGCGCCGGACCAGTGGAGTTGCGCGAAATAGAGCGTGATAAAGGTGGCGAGAACGCCGAAGCCCATGCCGCCGAACGCGAGGGCGGTGCCGTGAGGAGCAACTTTCCAGAAGATGTGGGCGAAGGGCAAATGGCGCGGCGCCGAAGCGGGGATGCGCGGAAGGCGAACGGCGAGCGCGATGCTTGCGAAGGCGATGCAGAAAATCAACAGTCCGACGGATGCAAATCCCCATCGCTGCAAAAGAAAAACGCCGAGGGGCGCGCCGACGGAGAGCGCGCCGAAGGTGGCGACGCCGTTCCAGGAGATGACTTTTGCGATGTGCTGGGAGCCAGCGCGTCCGATGCCCCAGATGGAGGCGCCCGTGCCGACCATGCTTTCGCCGACGCCGAGGAAAAGGCGTCCGATGAGGAGAGAGGCGAGCGCGAATCCTGGGGAAGAAATGAGGAAGGTGGCGGCGAAGGTCCAGAGACCGCTGGCGGCGCAGGCGAAGAGTCCATAGATGACGACGCGTTTGGGGCCGCGGGCGTCAATCATGCGGCCGGCGCGCGGGCGGGAAAGAACGGTGGCGATATATTGCGCGCTGATGACGAGCCCGGCGAGGACGGTGCCGTAGCCGAGCTGCAGGTGAGCGTACGTGGGAAGCACGGCGAGGGGAATGCCGATGGTGAGATAGCAGACGAAGGTGAAGGAAACGGCGGGAAGGATTTGGGCGATGGTGCCGGCGGGCTGAGTGGGAGTTGACGATTCGCGGAGAGAAGGAAGTTCGGAGTTGGGAATGTCGGACATTTTCACGAGTTGAAGAAATTATTATAAGGGTTGCGGCGGGGAAAACCCGCACCCTAGAAAACCTAGGGTGCGGCACCCAACGGGGAATCGGACTAGAATGGCGGCGAAGTTTGAGGAGGGAAAATGGCGACGATTGAAGGAAAAGACGGGCGGTTGTGGATTGATGCGTATGTGAAGAAGGCGGGGAAGCTGGGGAGTGTGGCGAAGGCGGCGCGTGCGCTGGTGAAGAAATCGGTGGCGGGATGCGAGGAGTATGTGAACCCGTGGAAGATTCCGTCGTTTGATTACCACGGGCCGCTGTGCGGGTACATGGTGGGGAAAGAGCATGTGACCTTTATTCTTGTGCGCGGGGCGATGCTGCCGGATCCGGGGAAGCTGCTGGAGGGGACGGGGAAGAGTGTGCGGCATGTGAAGCTGCGGAGTGTGGAGGATGTGAAGCGGCCGGGAGTGAAGAAGTTGATTATGGAGGCGGCGAAGAGGAATAAGAAGAATCCGCCAAAGGGAATGAAGATTGGGATGAGGAAGAGGAGGGAGGCGGGGAAGAAGTGAGGAAAATAAGAAGAGAGCAGGGAACAGATAGCGGCTAGCAGGAAGCGCGGAGGTGCTTGTGGGTGAGGTCTGGGCGGGGCTGACGTTGAGATCCTTCGAGCATCCTCGTCGGATGCTCTCAGGATGACAGGGTTGCGAGGTTGGAAGGAGGGCGATGATGCGGACTGAGGTGTGCGTAGGGCTGACGTTGAGATCCTTCGGACATCCTGGTCGGATGTCCTCAGGATGACGGGGTTCCGAGGTTGGGGCTGGCGATGATGCCGACGGCGGTGGTGGTTTAGGAAGAGACGTAAAGAAGTAAAGAACGAAAGAAAGAAGGAAAGAAAGAAGGAAAGAAAGAAGGAACGAAGGAATGATGGAATCGGAAAAAGAAAGATGGGAGTTACCGCAGAGGACACAGAGGGGCCGCAGAGTTAGCGGAGAGTTGAGCGCAACCCCAAGAGGGCACGATGTATCGTGCCCCAACAAAGTGGGCGGGGACGGTTGGGTTGGAAGGCGTGTGCTAGCATAAAAAGTTGGGATTTGGATTGGAGCCGAGCTAGATGAGTAAGACGATGAGGGCGCTGCGGAAGACGTCGGCTGCGAAGGGGTTGACGATGGAGAGCGTGCCGGTGCCCGAGGTGGGGCACGGGGACGTGCTGGTGCGGGTGAAGGCGGCTTCGATTTGCGGGACGGATCTGCACATTTACGGGTGGGATCGCTGGTCGCAGGGGCGGATCAAGCCTCCAGTGACGCTGGGGCACGAATTTTGCGGGGTGGTGGAGCGGGTGGGCGCGGATGTGACGTCGGTGCATCCCGGGGATTTTGTGAGCGCGGAGATGCACGTGAGTTGCGGACATTGCCACCAGTGCCGGCTGGGCGAGGCGCACATTTGCCCGAATGTGACGGTGATCGGGATTGATGCAGACGGAGCGTTCGCGGAATTTGTGAAGATTCCGGCGACGAATATCTGGAAGCTGGATGCGGCGATTCCGGAGCGGTATGGAGCGATCCTGGATCCGCTGGGCAACGCGGTGCATACGGTGCTGGCGGGAGCGATTGCGGGGCAGACGGCGCTGGTGACGGGATGCGGGCCGATCGGGTTGATGTCCATTGCGGTGGCGAAGGCGTGCGGAAGTTCCACGGTGTTTGCGACGGAGACGAACGCGCACCGGCGGGAGATGGCGAAGCAGATGGGCGCGGACGTGGTGATCAATCCGGCGGCGGAAGAGGCGGTGAAAAAGATTCTGGAGGCGACAGGCGGGACGGGAGTGGATGTGCTGCTGGAGATGAGCGGGGTGCCGTCTGCGATCCAGCAGGGGTTCAAGGCGCTGCGGGCGGGGGGAAGGGCTTCGCTGCTGGGGATTCCGACGGAGAATGTGCCGCTGGATCTGGTGAATGACGTGATTTTCAAAGGCGCGACGGTGCAGGGGATTTATGGGAGAAGGATGTACCAGACGTGGGTGCAGATGACGGCGCTGCTGAAGGCGGGGCGATTGAACCTGGAGCCGCTGTTTGGGGAGAGAGTGGAGCTGGAGAAGTTTGAAGAGGCGTTCACGAAATTGCAGAACGGGATGGCGGGGAAGATTTTGATTTATCCGAATGGGATGAAGAGCGGGGAAGGAAGTAAAGAGGTAAGGAAGTAAAGAGGTAACGAAGAAGAATTCTTGCGCGGTTGGGTTTTGGCTGGGGTTGTGGTTGAGATCCTTCGGACCGCGGACTACACCCTTCGCAACTGGCACTCAGGGCAAGCGGTCCTCAGGATGACAGGGTTTTGGTGCTGAAGGGGCTGCACGCTCGGGCAGGCCAATTGGGTTGAAGAGTTAAGAGTCGGAGTTTCACCACAGAGTACGCAGAGGGGCACGGAGTTCGGAGAAGAAGACATGAGTGAGATGGGAACGATGGCTGGGAAGAATGATCCGTTGCGGTATGTTGCGGAGGCGCTGGGAGAGTTGCGGGCTAAGGGGGTGGCGCCGAAGCTGCGCGTGCTGGAAGGGGAGCAGCGGCCGGTGTGCGTGTTTGACGGGCGCGAGGTGATCAACCTGGCGTCGAATAATTATCTGGGGCTGACGTCGGATAAGCGGCTGCGGAAGGCGTCGATTGAGGCGGTGCGGAAATACGGCGTGGGCGCGGGAGCGGTGCGGACGATTGCCGGAACGATGAAGCTGCACATGGAACTGGAAGAGCAGATCGCGAAGTTCAAGAATGTGGAAGCGTGCGTGGTGTTCCAGTCCGGGTTCACGGCGAATGCGGGAACGGTGTCGGCGGTATTGGGCAAGGAAGATTTGATTATTTCGGATGAGTTGAATCACGCGTCGATCATTGATGGGGCGCGGCTATCGAGAGCGACGATCAAGGTTTTCAAGCACAAGGATGTGGCGGACTGCGAAAAGATTCTGCAGGAGAACGCCGCGTTTCCGGGGAAGAAACTGATTATCACGGACGGCGTGTTTTCGATGGACGGGGACATTGCGCCGCTGCCGGCGCTTTGCGACCTGGCGGAGAAATATGGCTGCATCATGATGGTGGACGACGCACATGCGAGCGGCGTGCTGGGAAGAGGCGGGCGCGGGACCGTGGATCATTTGAATTGCCACGGGCGCGTGCACATTCAGGTGGGGACGCTGAGCAAGGCGATCGGGTCGATGGGCGGGTATGTTTGCGGTTCGCGGGATTTGATTGATTTTTTGTATTTGCGGGCGCGGCCGTTTTTGTTTTCGACGTCGCACCCGCCGGCTACGGCGGCGGCTTGCCAGGCGGCGTTCACGCTGCTGGATTCACCGGAAGGCGAGAAGCTGGTGAAAAAGCTGTGGGCGAACACGAAATTTTTCAAGAGAGAGCTGAAGAAGCGCGGGTTCCAGTTCAAGACGAGCGAGACGCCGATTGTGCCGATTCACGTTGGGCGAGGCGGCGAAGGCGTTTGAGTTTTCGCGGAAATTGTTTGAGGCGGGGGTGTTTGCGCCAGCGGTGGGCTATCCGACGGTGGCGGAGGGGAAGGCGCGGCTGCGGGCGATGGTGAGCGCGGCGCATAAGAGGGAACAGCTTTTGAAGGCGGCGGATGTGTTGGGGGAGGTGGGGAAGAATCTGGGAATTGTTTGAGGGATAACAGTTAGCGGATAGCAGCGAGCAGGAATCAAGAGCTCCGCGGATCGAGTTTTGGTGGGGGATTTTTGGTTGAGATTCTTCGGACTGCGGAAGGCGCAGCCCTCAGAATGACAGGTGGTTGGTGGTGGATGGTGGGGCTAGGAAGTAGGACGGGTTCATGAGGTTGGTAGGCTTGTAGAGTTCGTCGTGGGTGTAGTGGAAGCCCAGTTTTTGCAGGACGCGGGCCGAGGCGGCGTTTTCGGGATGGTGGCCGGCGAAGAGTCCTTTGAGAGCCAGCGGGCCGAAGGCGTAAGCGATTACGGTTTGCGCGGCTTCGGTGGCGATTCCTTTCCCCCAAAAATTTGGAAGGAAGTGAAAACCGAGTTCGAAGATTTGTTTTTCGAGGTCGTAGGGACGGAGTCCGCAACAACCGGTGAATTCGCCGGTGGCGAGAAGAAAGACGGGCCAGTATTGGAGATGGTGGGCGAGTTGGCTGGCGATTTCGTGGGCGAGGCGTTCGTGGATTTGCGATTGGGTGAAGGGGCCGCCGAAAGTTTTGGTGACTTCGAGATTGCTCCAGAGAGACTGAGCCAGGGGGAGATCTTCGGTGGACCAGGTGCGAAAACCGAGGCGTGGGGAGGTTAGGAAGTAGGAGAGATTTGGCGCCACACGGGCTCCTGATGAATTTGAGATTATCGCATGTGGGTCGGCTGCACAGGCAGGAGTGCCTGTGCCACAGGGAAGAAGGAAGAGAGGGGGAAAGCGGAGGCTGCGCTGGCGCGCTGCAGACTGTATACTCGCGCGATGATGGCTAAGAGCGAAAATACGAAGAAATTGTTCCTGGTGGACGCGATGGCGCACATCTACCGGGCGTTTTACGCGCCGATGGTGCGGATGAATGCGCCGAGTGGCATACCCACGAAGGTGCCCTTCCTGTTTGCGAATATCGTGCGGCGATTGCTGAAGGACTACAAGCCGGAGTATGTGGCGATCGTGTTTGACACGCGGCAACCGACGTTCCGCGACAAATTATTTGAGGCGTACAAGGCGCAGCGGCCGCCGATGCCGGATGAGATGAGCGTGCAATTACCGTACGTGCGGCGATTGTGCGAGGCGATGCGGCTGCCGATTCTGGAGCTGGACGGATTTGAGGCCGATGACGTGATCGGGACGATGGCGAAGAAGGCGTCGGCGAAAAAAATCGATGTGCTGGTGATTTCCAACGACAAGGACATGATGCAACTGGTGAATCCCGGCGTGCGGATTCTGCGGACCGGTTCGGGCGGGGCCAAAGCGGACACGATTGTGGATGAAGAGAAGGTGAAGGAGATTCTGGGCGTGCCGGCGGAAAAGGTGATTGATCTGATGGCCCTGCTGGGCGACACGGTGGACAACATTCCGGGCGCCAAAGGGATTGGAGAGAAAGGCGCGACGGAATTGATTCAGAAGTACGGAAGTGTAGAAAGCGCGCTGGATCACGCGGAGGAAGTGACGAACAAGCGATACCGCGAAGCGCTGCAGCAGCAGCGCGAACAAGTGATGATGAGCAAGCAGTTGGCGACGATTAATCTGGATGTGCCGCTGGAGGTGGAGCTGGAGAAGTTGCAGGTGCAGGCGCCGGATCCGGGGGCGCTGGAGGTGTTGTACCGGGAGTTGGGATTTAATTCGTTGCTGAAGGAATTGCTTGCGGAGGAAGTGGCGATTGGGCCGCCCGGAGCGAGAGTGGCGGGCAAGCGGTGGAGAAGGGCGCAGAGAGCGGGCCAAAGAAGGATTACGAGCAGTTGGGGGGCGTTGAGGAGTTCAAAGGATATTTGAAGAAGCTGCCGGTGAAGGCGGAACTGGCGGTGTGGCTGAATCTGGAGACGGGGGAGCGCGAAGCGGAGGGATTTGGTACGCGGGTGGCGGGTATTGAGGTTTCGCAGAAGGAGGGAGAAGGGCGCGCGGTCTGGGCGGATGAAAAGGGCGAGGCGCTGAAGGCGCTGGCGGAAGTTGTGGGTGACGCGAAGCGGCGAAAGATTGTGCACGACCCGAAACTGTTTCAACTGCTGGGGGGCGCGGCAGAGAACATTGAGCACGCGACGCAGCTTTATTCGTATTTATTGAAGCCGACGACTTCCAACCACAATTTTGCCGATGTGATTTTCCGGCAGTTTAATGTGCCGCTGGGCGGCGGCGCGGGCGAGCGGGCGGATTATTTGCAGCGGCTGGCGCCGGTGTTGCGCAAAGAAGTGGAGGCGCAAGGGCTGGAGAGCGTTTACGAAAAGATTGATTTGCCGCTGGCGGGAGTGCTGGCGGAGATGGAACGCGCGGGAATTCTGGTGGACCCGGTTGCGCTGGCGAAGATGTCGCAGTCGATGGAGAAGGAAGTGCGGCGGCTGGAGAAGGAGATCTGGAAGCTGTCGGGAGCCGAATTCAATGTGAATTCGCCGACGCAACTGGCGGAAATATTGTTCGACAAGCTGAACCTGCAGCCACCGACACGGCGTGGCAAGGGGAAGGTGAGATCGACGGCGGCGGATATTCTGGAAGAGATGAAGGAGCAGCACGAACTGCCGGGGAAAGTGATCGAGTACCGGGAGATTGCGAAGCTGAAATCCACGTATGTGGATGCGCTGCCGAAGTTGATTCACCCGGAGACGAAACGGCTGCATACGAGCCTTTCGCAGACGGGAACGGCGACGGGGAGGTTGAGCTCCAGCGATCCGAATCTGCAGAATATTCCGATCCGCAGCGAACTGGGGCGGGAGATTCGGGCGGCATTTGTGGCGCAAAAGGGGCAGATTCTGCTGTCGGCGGATTATTCGCAGATTGAGCTGCGAATCATGGCGCATTTTTCGCGCGACCCGGTTCTGGTGGAAGCGTTCCGGCATGGAGAGGATATTCACGCGCGCACGGCGCAGGAAGTTTTTGGAGTTGGTCCGCTGGCGCAGACGGGGGAACACCGGCGGGCCGCGAAGGCGATCAATTTCGGAATTATCTATGGATTATCCGCATTCGGTCTGGCGCAGCAACTGGGGATTGCACAGAAAGAGGCAGCGCAATTTATCAACGCATATTTCACGAGATATCGCGGCGTGAAAAAATATCTGGATGACGTGCTGGTGGAGACGCGGAAGACGGGCGTGGCGAAAACTTTGTTGGGGAGGATCAGGCCGATCCCGGAGATCAATTCGCCGCAGATGCAGCTGCGGAATTTTGCGGAGCGCACGGCGCTGAATTCGCCGCTGCAGGGAACGGCGGCGGATTTGATCAAGATGGCGATGATTTCGATTCACGCGAGGCTGAAGAAGGAAAAGCTGGCGGCGCGGATGATTCTGCAGGTGCACGACGAGTTGCTGTTTGAGCTGCCGATGAAGGAAAAGGGCAAGCTGGAGAAGCTGGTGAAGGAAGAGATGGAGGGCGTGTACAAACTGGCGGTGCCGCTGGTGGTGGAGATGGGGACGGGGGGGAATTGGAGGGATTTGGAGTAGCGGGGGGATGGAAAATTGAAAATTGTTGGCGGATGGGGGGTTGAAGGGACGTTAGGTTGAGATCCTTCGGTCCGCGGAAGGCGCCCTTCGCAATTAACGCTCAGGGCAAGCGGGCCTCAGGATGACAGCGTTTTTGGGGTTGGCGTTTTTTTGGTTCTTTTGATTGAGTGATTTAGCGCATAAGGATTGCTTCGGTGGGCTGGTGCTGGCTGGAAGCGACCTTGATGAGGGGTATTGGCGTCGTTGGTGGTAACAACGTATGGGCTTGCCCGCTGGGGCAGGCGACGAGTAGGTCAACCTGCTGAACCCAATCCTGAGCGGGGCGAGAGGCGCGTGCTAGCCTGAACGAAGGTGGCTGGCGAAGGGACGGGTATGGGCGGACGCGGGAAAATATTGTTGGGCGCGGGAATTTTATGGTTGGCCGGTTGCAGTGGTGTCCCGCAATCCAGCACGGGCGGCGGTACGCCGGGCGTGATTGGGGTGAGCGTTTCGCCGGCAGCGACTTCGGTGGTGGTGAGCCAGACGATTCCGTTTAAAGCGACGGTGACTGGCACAACGAATATGGCGGTGAATTGGGAAGTGGCGGGAGTGGCGGGAGGGAATGCGACGGTTGGCGTGATTGATGCGAGCGGGAATTATACGGCTCCGGCAAAAGTGCCGAGCCCGACGACGCAGGTGGTGACGGCGACATCCCAGGCGGACACGACGAAATTTGGAACGGCGCGCGTGCAAGTGTTTCAGGCGAACAGCAACCAGGCAGAGCAGCCGCTGCCGATCAAGCTGGGGACTTCCGGCGGAAACATTGACGATAAGAGCGGGATGTACTGCTGCGGAGGAACGCTGGGATCGCTGCTGGTGCGGAACGGCAGCTACTACATTTTGAGCAACAACCACGTGCTGGCGCGCAGCGACCAGGCCACGGCGGGCGAGCCGATTACACAGCCGGGACTGATTGACACGAAATGCTCGACGGCGGGAACACAGACGGTGGCGAACCTGACGTCGTTTGTGAATCTGGAAAGCGGCGGCGCAAACGTGGATGCGGCGATTGCGCAGATTATTCCAGGGTCGGTGGACACTTCGGGAAGCATTCTGTCTTTGGGTGCGACGGCGACAGGGGACTTTCCGGATCCGGGGCCACCGCATCAGGGAAAAGGGATTACAGCGGCGATTGGGGAGAACGTGGCGAAGAGCGGAAGGACCACGGGGCTGACGTGCGCGGCGATCAGCGCGACGCACCTCTCCACTACGGTGACGTATCAGACGCAGTGCAACGGCGGAACGAGCTTCAATGTGGCGTACACGAATCAAATTGTGGTTTCGGGAACGGGATTCACGTCGGGCGGCGACTCTGGTTCGCTGATCGTGGATCAATCGTCGGCGGATCCGGTGGCGCTGCTCTACGCGGGAACGGACACGGAGGCGGTGGGGAATCCAGTGGCGGATGTGCTTGCGGCGCTGGAGGATCAACAGGGGAATCAGCCGTCGTTTGTGGGGAGCGCGACGACACATCAGGTGATTGGCTGCACGCTGGCGGCGGGCGGAGTGAAGGCGGCGCGGGCGCCGGCGGCACGATGTGCTGGATGCGAGTTCCGTGGCGCTGGCGCAGAGGGCGCGCGATCTGCACGCGCCGGAGTTGCTGGCGAATCCTTATATAAGCGCGGTGGGAGTGGCGGCGAGCGTGGACCGTCCGGGAGAAGCGGCGGTGCTGATTGTGGTGAATGCGGGACAGGAGGCGACGGCGCTGCCGGTGACGATTGAGGGAGTGGGTACGCGGATTGTGAGGATGGGCGGGGCGGTGGCGCATGGGATGCTGGAGAACGAAGCGGCGATGCGGATTGCTCCGGTGCAAGATTTTTTCGCGGTGAATGCGGTGCCGGACGCGGAATTGGAGCGGGCGAAGGCGGTGCACGCGGCGCATGCGGCGGAGTTGCTGAAGCAGCCGGGCGTGCAAGGAGTGGCGATCACGTCGAGCGCGGACGCGCCAGGGGAAGCGGCGCTGATGATTTTTCTGATTCGCGGGGAGAAGCACAACGCGATTCCGGCGGAGATCGATGGATTGCGAACGAGGGTGAGAGAGACGAGCCGATTCACCGCAGGACGGCGGGGAGAAGAGCCGGAACTGGGATGCCGGGTGACGGCTGTTACCGGCTGGTTTAGAAAGGTTAGCGCGGAGAAATTTGGAGTTTGAACGCGCAACCGGGTTCGGTTTGAGCATTGCTTTTTGATCGGTGTGCTGGCTGCGCCACGGATTTGCGAGAAGTGCTGGCCAATCTGGAGATTGGCGCTCCCACGAGTTGCGCATTGATCGGGTGCGCTGGCTGGGCGACGGATTTGCGAAGAAGTGCTGGCCAATCTGGAGATTCAACCCGCTTAATTCGCGGGTTGCGGCAGAGGTGGCGCTCCCAGGGGAATGGTTGGCGACGGGGAGAATTATCCCCGTTTTGCGGGGGGCGGGCGTAAAATTGCTGGTAGGTAAGGTTGAGTTCGCTCCTTCGACCCATCCAACAACAGGGGGTAGTTATGCGGCGAGTGCTATTTTTGAGCAGTGGTGTGTTGGTGGCAGGAATGGCGGCAGGACTGATGATGGGAATGGCGCAGCCCAGGCGGGCCATGGGCCAGGAAGCGCAAGAGGCGGAAAAGCCGATCCCGGCGGAAGATGTGGCGAAGAAAAATCCGGTGAAGCCAACGCCGGAGGGGCTGTCGGCGGCAAAGAAACTTTACGGTTATCACTGCGCGATGTGCCATGGAACGCAGGGCGACGGCAAGGGCGACCTGGCAACGGACATGAAACTGAAATTGCCTGATTGGCGGGATCCGAAATCGCTGGAAAAGATGACGGATGGCGAGCTGTTCTACATCATTACGAATGGAAGAGGGAAAATGGTCGGCGGCGAAGGCGACCGCACCAGCGAAGAGATGCGCTGGAACCTGGTGAATTATGTGCGCGCATTTGCGAAGAAGGATGCGGGCGTAAGCAAGCAGTAGCAGGCTGGCTGAGGAATTGTGAGTTGCGGGGCGTCTTGCTGAAAAGCGAGGCGCTCTTTTTTTTGCGCGCGGGGCGGTGTGATAGGCTTTTTGAGGAAATGCGGGTGAGGAGAGAAAACCATGGAACATGCGGCGAAATTTCTGGCGCTGGTGAACGATGCGAAGAAGCGGGTGAAAGAGACGAACGTGGCGGAGGTGAAGCGTCGAATGGACGCGGGTGAGAAGTTTTTGCTGGTGGACGTTCGCGAAGAGAGCGAATGGGCGCAGGGACACTTGCCGGGCGCGATTTATCTGGGCAGGGGGATTATCGAGCGGGATATCGAGAAGCGGGTGCCGGATGCAGGCACGAAACTGATTTTATATTGCGGCGGAGGGTTCCGGTCGGCGCTGACGGCGGACAACCTGCAGAAGATGGGCTATACGAACGTGGAATCGATGGACGGCGGCTGGCGAGGATGGACCGGGGCGGGATTGCCGACGCAAAAGGGTTGAGAAGAAAATTGGCTGGGGCGGAAGGATTCGAACCTTCACCGTCCTCATTAACAGTGAGGTGTCCTACCAGTTGGACCACGCCCCAGCGGGGGTTTGCAGCGGCCGCTTCGGGAGGGCCGAAGCCGCTGGCCGGAGCTGCAAAGCGATGAGATACAAAAAAAGAATAGCATGGGGATGGCATGAGCCAAAATAGAATGAGCGGAAGAAGAGCATAAGCGAAGCTTATTGAGGGAAGAGCGGCGGAAAAGCAGGAAAAAGGCGGCAAAAGTGCAGTTTTGGGAAGAATTGCCAAGATGACACGAGCTGCAGAACTGTTTCGGAAAGTATGAATGGTTGGAAGTCAACGTTTACGAACGATTCGCAAAATTTAAAGTTGGGGAAGACAGATAAAAAGTTGCATTCCCTTAAAAATTATTGGAAACTATCGGGTCGCTGAAGTATCCGGATAGGCGCTGTTCGGCATAAGAATGGACAACTTCCCAATCTCTACGCTCACAGGGAAGAAGTTCGCTCTGGCGCAAAGCTGACATGGCACAAATCTTTCACCGCAGTGCGAATTTTCTCGCTCGGGCAAGTCTGCTCGGAGGGGCCATCCTTGCCGGAGCAGCACTGACGACAGTGCTGGTGTTGGCGCGATCTCCATACATCACCAACCAGCGCGTGACCCGCGATCAGCCAGTGCAGTTCAGCCACAAACATCACGTTGGGGATGACGGAATTGATTGCCGGTATTGCCATACGAGCGTGGAAAGCTCCGCGTACGCGGGAATTCCGCCGACGCGGACGTGCATGAATTGCCATTCGGTGCTCTTCAATAATGTGGGGTACCTGGAGCCGATCCGGGAGAGTTACCGGACGGACGAATCGATTCACTGGTCGAAGGTGCACCGGCTGGCCGACTACGTTTATTTCAACCACAGCATTCACGTGAATAAGGGAGTTGGCTGCTCGACCTGCCACGGTGCGATCAACGAGATGCCGCTAGTGTTTCAGGCATCGCCACTGACCATGCAGTGGTGCCTGGACTGCCACCGGAACCCGCAGCCGAATCTGCGGCCGAAGGATCAAATTTTCAATATGGATTGGAAAGCGCCGGAGAACCAGGCGGAAGCCGGGCGCCAACTTGCGGCGGAGTACAAGCTGCGAACGACGGTTGAGCTGACAAGCTGCTCAACGTGTCATCGCTGATGGGTGCTATGAGCGATCACGAACACGACAAGATGTTGCGGATTCTGCAAGGCCCGGCGGTCCAGAAGTCGGCATTGAGCGCAGGCCACGAGCACGAAGACCACGAACACCACGGGCACCACGAAGAAGCGGAAGACACCACGGCAGGGGAGCATCGGCTGGAGCTTGCCGCGGTCCGCGAAAAACTGAAGAACAAGAGCGGAAAGCAATACTGGCGCACGCTGGAAGAGCTTTCCGAAGATCCACATTTTGCAGAGTTGATGCACCGGGAATTTCCGCGGCACGCTTCAGAGTGGGATGACTCGGTGGACCGGCGCGATTTCCTTAAATTGATGGGGGCTTCGCTGGCGCTGGCAGGGCTTGCGGGTTGCGGACGTCCGGACGTTGCGCACATCGTGCCATACGTGAAGCAGCCGGACGGAATGGTATTGGGGCGCCCCAGTTATTACGCCACGGCGATGCCGTTTGGGGCGGACGCGATTGGCCTGCTGGTGGAGAGCCACGAAGGGCGGCCAACGAAGGTGGAAGGAAATCCGGACCACCCGGCGAGCCTGGGCGCGACGAGCGCGATGGTGCAGGCTTCGATTTTGAACTTGTACGATCCGGACCGCGCGCAGACGGTGATGGAAGGCGGGGAGATTCGCACGTGGTCGGGATTCCTGGATGCCGCGCAGGAAGCGGCAACGGCTGCGAAAGCCACGTCCGGAGAGGGTTTCCGGATCCTGACGGGAACAATCACTTCACCCACGCTGGCAACTCAGCTGAAGAAATTATTGACGCTTTACCCACAGGCGAAGTGGCACCAATGGGAGCCGGCAGTAAGCGATGGCGCGCGCGATGGCGCGAAGCTGGCGTTTGGGCGCGCGGTGAACGCGGTTTATTCGCCGGGTAAGGCGGACGTGATTTTGTCGCTGGATGCGGACTTCCTGGCGAGCGGGCCGGGGCACATTGCGTATGCGAAGCAGTTCGCGCGGCGGCGGAATCTGGACGGCGCGACCGAGCGAATGAACCGGCTTTATGTTGTGGAACCGACGCCGACGGTGACGGGATCCATGGCGGATCACAAATTGCCGATGCGCGCTTGCGACATTGAATTGGTGGCGCGGTCGCTGGCGGCGAAACTGGGACATGGAAGCGCGGTGAGCTTGCCGGCGGAAGAAGAGAAGTGGCTGGATAAGGTAGCGAGCGACCTGCAAAAGGCGCACGGAAGTTCGCTGGTGATCGCGGGAGAGCAGCAGACGGCGGCGGTGCATGCGCTGGCACATGCGATGAATGCGGCGCTGGGCAACGTTGGGAACACGCTTTATTACACGGAGCCGGTGGAAGCCGAGCCAGTGAATCAACTGGAATCGCTGCGGGAACTTTGCGCGGACATGAAAAAAGGCAAAGTGGACCTGCTGGTAATTCTGGGGGGCAATCCGGTCTATGACGCGCCGCGGGACTTTGATTTTATGGCGAGCCTGCAAAAAGTGCACAATGCGGTGCACTTGAGCCCGTATTTCGACGAAACGTCCGCCTACTGCAAATGGCACGTTTCGGAATCGCACTATCTGGAAGGGTGGAGCGACGCGCGTGCGTTTGACGGGACCGCGACCATCATCCAGCCACTGATTTCGCCGCTGTATTACACAAAGTCCGCGCACGACGTGCTGGCAGCGTTCAGCGACAAGCCGGGGCAGGCTCCTTACGACATGGTGCGCGCGTACTGGTCCGAGGCGACCGGGCATCAGGACATTTCCGCCGACAACGGATGGCGGAAATGGTTGAACGACGGGGTGATTCCCGGCACGAAGTTCGCGCCGATTACCGCGGAGCTGAAATTCAACGCGGCGAGCTTGCCGGCGTTCACGGCGGTGCCTGCGGACCAGGTGGAATATATTTTCCGGCCGGACCCGGCGGTTTATGACGGGCGCTACGCCAACAACGGCTGGTTGCAGGAATTGCCGAAGCCGATCACCAAGCTGACCTGGGATAACGCGGCGCTGGTAAGTCCGAAATTCGCGCAGAAGCAGGATTTTTCGCACAAAGTGATGGCGCGCGGCGGCGAGCACGGACAGATTCGCACCGCCGTAGTGGATATCGTGCTGAACGGCAGCAAGGTGAGCGCGGCAACGTGGACGCTGCCGGGGCAAGCGGAGAATACGGTGGTGCTGCCGCTGGGATACGGGCGGAAGCGCGCGGGCTACACGGGGACGAACAAGGGATTCAATGCGTATGAAGTGCGCACATCGAACGCGATGTGGAGCGCAACGGGCGGGCAGATTACGGCGACGGGCGACAGCTACCCGCTGGCGTGCACGCAGTATCACTTCAATATGGAAGGCCGGCAGATCCTGAGCACGGGGACGCTGGAGGAGTACAAGAAGAATCCGGGGTTTGCGCATGAAGGATTTGAAATGCCGGCGCAGGACAATTCGCTCTACAAGCAATTTTCCTACGAGGGTCATGCTTGGGGAATGGCGATTGACCTGACGAAGTGCAACGGGTGCAACGCGTGCGTGGTGGCTTGCCAGTCCGAGAACAATATTCCGGTGGTTGGCAAGGATCAGGTGATGCGCGGGCGCGAAATGCACTGGATCCGCATCGACCGCTATTACACGCATTCGCCCTCGGCCACCGTGGACAACACTGGCGACCCGACGGTTTATAGCCCCGCGCTTGATAATCCCGAGACGTTTTTCCAGCCGGTGCCTTGCATGCAGTGCGAAAACGCGCCGTGCGAGCAGGTTTGCCCGGTGGGCGCGACGGTGCACAGCGCCGAAGGCCTGAACGACATGGTTTACAACCGCTGCATCGGCACGCGGTATTGTTCGAATAACTGCCCGTATAAGGTGCGGCGATTCAATTTCCTGCGCTTCCAGGACTGGGATACGCCGCAGCTGAAGCTGTTGCGGAATCCGGAAGTGACGGTGCGGAGCCGCGGGGTGATGGAAAAGTGCACCTACTGCGTGCAGCGCATCAATAATGTCCGGATTGACGCGGAAAAACAGGGCCGCGGCATCCGGGACGGCGAAATTGTGACCGCTTGCGAATCGGCATGCCCGAGCGAAGCAATCACCTTTGGCGACATCAACGATCCGAACAGCAAGGTGGCGAAATTGAAGGCGCAGCAGCGGAACTACAGCGTGCTGGGTGAAATCAATGCGCGGCCGCGCACCACGTATCTGGCGGCGGTGCGCAATCCGAACGCGGAGCTGGAAAAGGCATGAGCGCGACGCCGAATGTACGGTTAGCGAAAGACGCCGAACCGTGGCTGGAGCCGGGGCATACGTATGCTTCGGTAACGGACCAGATTTCCTCCGCGGTGCTGACGCGGCCGCTGGGAATCGGATGGCTTGCGGGATTCGCGCTGACATTCAGCGTGGTGATGGTGCTGTTCGTGGCCATCGCGTGGCTGATCATCAAGGGCGTGGGAATCTGGGCCATTAACATCCCGATCGGGTGGGGCTTCGCGATCGTGAATTTCGTGTGGTGGATCGGTATCGGCCACGCGGGCACGCTGATTTCAGCGATTTTGTATTTGTTGAACCAGAAGTGGCGGACGTCGATCAACCGGTTCGCGGAAGCGATGACGCTGTTTGCGGTGGCTTGCGCGGGATTATTTCCGCTGATCCATACCGGTCGGCCGTGGATGGCGTATTACATGTTCCCGTACCCGAGCACGATGGGAATCTGGCCGCAGTTCCGCAGCCCGCTGATCTGGGACGTTTTCGCGGTTTCGACGTATGGAACGGTTTCGCTGATGTTCTGGTTCGTGGGATTGCTGCCGGACCTGGCAACGCTGCGCGACCGTGCGAAGACGAAATGGCAGCAGGTGATTTTCGGGATGCTGTCGATGGGCTGGCGCGGATCGGCGCGGCACTGGCATCGGTATCAATCGGCGTATTTGTTGTTGGCCGGGCTGGCGACGCCGCTGGTGCTTTCGGTGCACACGGTGGTGAGCTTCGATTTCGCGGTGGGCATCGTTCCGGGCTGGCACACGACGATTTTCCCTCCTTATTTCGTGGCCGGCGCGATTTATTCCGGGTTTGCCATGGTGCTGACGCTGGCAATTCCGATGCGCGCGGCTTACGGGATGCAGGATTTCATCACGCTGCGGCACCTGGAGCAGATGGCCAAGGTGATGCTGGCCACGGGACTAATCGTGGCGTACGGCTATTTTGTGGAATTTTTCATGGCGTTTTACAGCGGGAACAAGTTTGACGTGTTCCTGGCGAACCAGCGGCTACACGGGCCTTACTCGCATTTCTACTATGCCCTGATTTTGTGCAACATCCTGACGCCGCAACTGCTGTGGTTCCGAAAGGTGCGGCGGAACATTGCGGCGCTGTTTATTATTTCGCTGATCATCAACACGGGCATGTGGCTAGAGCGGTTCGTGATCGTGGTGATTTCGCTGACGCGCGACTTCATGCCATCCGCTTGGGGCCGCTATTCCGCGACGGTGTGGGACTACGCGACATTCGTGGGCACGCTGGGTCTCTTCACGATGCTGATTTTCCTGTTCGTGCGCGGGCTGCCGGCAATTGCGATTTCGGAAATGCGTGAATTGGTCCATCAGGAATCGCACGCTGAGGGAGGCCACGAATGAGTGAGCCGCGCTCTCGACTATTTGGGGTGATGGGTGAATTTTCAACCCCGGAAGATCTGTTGGCGGCCACGAAAAAGGCGCGCGAGGCGGGCTACAAGCACGTGGAAGCGTATACACCGTTTCCAATTGAAGGGCTTGCGGAGGCGGTGGGTTTCCGCTGGACGGCGGTGCCGCTGCTGACCCTGATGGGCGGAATTGGCGGCGGGCTGACGGGCTTCGGGCTGCAGTACTGGGTGGCGGCGATCACGTATCCACTGAACATTGGTGGGCGGCCGCTGAACAGCTGGCCGGCGTTCATTCCGGTGACGTTTGAGCTAACGGTGCTGGGCGCTTCGATTTTCGCGGTGGTGGGCATGCTGGCGCTGAACAAACTGCCGCAGCCATACCATCCGGTCTTCAGCGTGGACCGGTTTTCACAGGCGTCCACGGACAAGTTCTTTTTGTGCATTGAAGCACGCGACCCGAAATTTAACCTGGCCGAGACTTCCAAATTTCTGCAGAGCCTGCACGCGGAGCATGTGAACGAGGTGAAGGATGAGGAGTAAGCCTTCCCTGCTGGCGGTGGCAGCGCTGTGCGCGCTGGGATTTGCCGGGTGTGAGAATACGCTGCGGCAGGACATGGCCAACCAGCCGCGGCAGAACCCATTGTCTCCGGCTCCGTTTTTTCCGGACGACCGGTCCGAGCGGCCGCTGATGGATAACACGGTGATGCACGGGTCGCTGCAGGACGATGCGCTGATGATCCCGAAGGATTCGAATGCGTTTCCGCTGCCGGTGAATATGGAGCTATTGCAGCGCGGGCAGCAGCGCTACGCGATTTTCTGCACGCCTTGCCATGGAATTCAAGGGGACGGCCTGGGAATGGTGGCGATGCGCGGGATGAAGCACCCGCCGAGCTACCACCAAGAGCGGCTGCGCAACGAGCCGGTGGGTTATCTCTATGACGTGGTGACCAACGGATTTGGCGCGATGTACGGCTATTCGTCGCAAATACCGCCGCGGGACCGCTGGGCGATCATTGCCTACATGCGGGCGCTGCAAGTGAGCCGGAACGCACCGGTGGGCGAATTGCCGGCGGCATTGCAGGAGAAATTGAAGACAGAAGGAGCGGCGAAGTGAGCGCGGAAGAGTTCAAAGCTCCGGCGAGCGTGGACCGGTTGCAGAAGGGCGGCTTGCTGGTGGGGGGCGTCGCGGCGCTCATGGCGATTTTTGGCCTGATGAAGTCGCCGGGAGATTTTTATCATTCGTATATTTTCAGTTACATGCTGATCCTGGGTTTGACGCTGGGCTCGCTGGGACTGCTGATGCTGCAACATTTGACCGGCGGCATCTGGGGCATGGTGATCCGGCGGCCGCTGGAAGCAGCTTCGCGGACGCTTTGGCTGGTGCTGGTGCTTTTCGCGCCGATCGTGACGGGCATGAATTATCTGTACTCGGGGAACGGGGAAGAAACGGGCTGGCTGAATGCGCCGAAGCAGGGCGAGCACGCGCTGACCGCGTGGCAGCAGGGATATTTGACGTCCGGCGGTTTTTTGACGCGGGCAGTGATTTACTTCGCGATCTGGATCGCCTTGATGCTGATTTTCAATAAGTGGTCGAAGGAGCAGGACCAGCAATCTGATGGTGAGCCCTTGAAGCAGCGGATGAAGGCGCTGGCGGCTCCGGGAGTTATTCTGTACATCCTGGCGATGACGTTTGCGGCGATTGACTGGGTGATGTCGCTATCGCCGAGATGGGCTTCGACGATTTACGGATTCATCTTCGTGGCGGGGCAGGCGATTTCCGCGATGGCGCTGATGATTGCGGTGGTGGTGATGCTGAGCCGGTCTGAGCCTTTGAAAGGCGTGATCAACAAGCGGCACCTGCACGATCTGGGGAAGCTGCTGTTTGCGTTCAACATGTTGTGGGCGTATTTCGCGTTTTCGCAACTGCTGATCATCTGGTCCGGGAACCAACCGGAGGAGATTTCGTTTTACCGGACGCGGTTATACGGGCAGTGGGGCGTGGTGGCGGTGATCGTGCTGTTGTTCAGCTTCGCGATACCGTTTCTGCTGCTGTTGTCTCGCGACCTGAAGCGGACGGCGGGCCTGGTATCGAAGGTGGCCGTGTGGATGATTTTCATGCGGCTGGTGGATTTGTACTGGATGACGAAGCCGGAATTCACGGCGCGGGCCATGCCGAACTGGCTGGACTTTGTGGTGCCGATCGCGCTGGTGGGATTGTGGCTGGGATTTTTTGCGATGAACCTGAAGCAGCGGCCGCTCTTGCCGGTGGGCGACCCAAGACTTTCGGAGGCCCTTGCACAGCATGAGCACTGAGGAACACAAATACGGGGCAGCAAACGGGCGGCCGGAGCATCTGGACGTTTCGTTTGAAGGGGAGGACGTACAACCGTCGCCGATCCTGAAGTTTCTGTTCTGGCTGGGCGTAACGGTGGTGCTCTCGTTCGTGCTGTCGCTGGGAATCTACAAGGGGCTGAAGAGCTACTGGATGAATAGTTATGAGGCGCCGATGCCGATGCGTCCCGCGGGGCCACTGTTGCCACCGGAGCCGATGTTGCAGGGGATGCCTGGGCATCTGACGGATCCGCAGCAGGATATGCGCAACAAGCTGGCCGCCGATACAAAAGAAAACAATAAACTCGGCTGGGTGGATGAAAAGGCGGGCATCGCGCAGATTCCGGTTAAGGATGCGATGCAATTGATTCTGGAGAAGGGATTGCCGGCGGTGAAACCGATGCCGGAAGAGAAGAAATAGATGAGGAAGCTGCACACCATCACGGGGCTTGCGACGCTGCTTTTGCTGGCGACGTTTGCGCAGGCGCAGATGGTTCCGGACAACGTAGGAAAGTCGTCGAATGGATTGCCTCCGGCACTGGCGAATGTGCATTTTGACCCGCAATTGAACGCGCAGATTCCGTTGAACACGGAGTTTGTGGATGAGACGGGTAAGCCAGTGGAGCTGGGGGAATATTTCGGAAAGAAGCCGGTGTTACTAGTGTTCGCGTATTACACCTGCCCGATGCTGTGCGGCCAGGTGGAGCAGGCGGTGGTGGGCACGCTGAAGATGATTTCGTTTAATCCGGGAAAAGATTACGACGTGGTGTTCCTGAGCTTTGACGATACGGACACGCCGGACATGGCGCTGAAGAAGAAACATGAAGCGTTGGCGCGGTTCGCGCGGCCAACAACGGACTTCGGATGGCATTTCCTGACCGGGAAACGGGAGTCCATCGATGCGGTGACGCAGGCGGCGAGGTTTTCCTACACGTACGATGCGCAGAGCAAGTCCTACGCGCATGCCAGCGGGATTCTGCTGCTGACGCCGGACGGAAGAATTTCGCGGTATTTTTTTGGCGTGGAATATCCGCCCAGCAACGTGCGGCTGGGATTGGTGGATGCGTCGGCGGGAAAGATCGGGACGCCGGTGGACCACCTGCTGCTGTTCTGCTACCAGTATGACCCGACCAAAGCGCGGTACAGCGCCACGGTACTGACGGTGCTGCGCATGGGCGGAGTGGTGACATTGTTCTGCATGGCGCTGGGCTTCGTGATTTTCCGACGTCGCGAAATTCACGGCGGACGGAACGAAAATTCGCAGGATTTGCCGACGCAAGGAGCACACTAGAACCGTGCAGTCACCGCTGCCATTTTTTCCAACCGAAGCGTCCAATTTCGCGGGCAACGTGGACGCGTTGTTTGCGTTTATTCTGATGACCACGCTGTTTTTCGCGGTGCTGGTGACGGTGCTGGTGATTTTCGCGGCGTTCAAATACCGGCGGAGGTCGGAGAAGGAAGTTGGCGACGAGGTCCACGGAAACAATGCGCTGGAAGTGGGCTGGACGCTGATCCCGACGATTATCGCGATCTTCATTTTCGCGTGGGGCGCGGTGATTTACGTCAATTACCGGGTTGCGCCGAAGGACACGCTGGACATTTACGTGGTGGGGAAGCAGTGGATGTGGAAGCTGCAGCAGCCGAACGGAAGAAAAGAGATCAACGAGCTGCATATTCCGGTGAGCCGGAACGTGAAACTGATCATGGGCAGCGAAGACGTGATCCATGATTTTTATGTGCCGGCATTCCGGGTGAAGATGGACGTGGTGCCGGGACGCTACAACACGATGTGGTTCCGGCCGATCAAGACCGGGCGGTATCACTTTTTCTGTTCGCAATATTGCGGAACGAACCACGCGGTGATGGGCGGCTGGGTGACGGTGATGGATCCGGCGGAATACGCGGCGTGGCTTTCGGGAGAGAGCGGAGACGTGAATCCGGTGGCGGCCGGAGAAAGACTGTTCACGCAACTGGCTTGCGTGACCTGCCATCTGGCGAACGGAACGGGCCGCGCACCTTCGCTGAACGGTGTGTACAGCGGGAAAGTGCTGCTGGCCGATGGAAGCACGGTGACCGCGGATGAAGGATATATCCGCGAGTCGATCCTGCAGCCGAAGGCGAAAGTGGTGGCCGGGTATCAGCCAGTGATGCCCACGTTCCAGGGCTTGGTGACGGAGGAGCAGATCCTGGATCTGACCGCGTACATCAAGTCGCTGCAGTCGCAGCCTGTGCCCGCGAAGGGCGCGGGGGTTGCGCCGGCAGCAGCGGGGAAGAAATAGCATGAGAAAAAATGGAACGGGACCGGCGCCGAAAATGCCGGAAAAGCATTACCTGAACGCCACCTGGGGGATCCGGTCGTGGCTGCTGACGACGGACCACAAGCGGATTGCGCTGCTGTATCTGGCTTCAGTGACGTTCTTCTTCTTCATCGGCGGTTTCTTCGCGATGATGATTCGCCTGCATCTGATGACGCCGAATGGATACCTGCTGACGGCGGACCAATACAACCGCATGTTCACGATGCATGGCGTGGCCATGATTTTCTTTTTCCTGATCCCGTCGATTCCGGCGGTACTGGGGAATTTTTTCCTGCCGCTGATGATCGGGGCGAAGGACCTGGCATTTCCGAAGATCAATCTGCTCAGCTGGTATATCTACGTGGTTGGCGGGCTCTTCACGCTGTGGGCAATGCTGAATGGCGGGCTGGACACCGGCTGGACATTTTATACGCCGCTGAGCACGGTGTATTCGAATTCAGCGGTGGCGCCGGCGGTGGTGGGTGTATTCATCTCGGGATTTTCGTCGATCCTGACGGGGCTGAATTTCCTGGTGACGGTGCACACGATGCGCGCTCCGGGAATGACTTGGTTCCGCTTGCCGCTGTTTGTGTGGGCGCACTATGCAACGGCAATCGTGATGATCCTGGGCACGCCGGTGGTGGCGATCACCCTGGCTCTGGCGGCGATGGAGCGGGTATTCGGGCTGGGCTTCTTTAATCCGGCAATGGGCGGCGACCCCATCCTGTTCCAGCACCTGTTCTGGTTCTATTCGCATCCGGCCGTGTACATCATGATTTTGCCGTCGATGGGAGTGATCAGCGAACTGATTCCCACGTTTGCGCGGAAGAAATTGTTCGGCTATCACTTTGTGGCGGCGGCGAGCCTGTCGATTGCGGTGATCGGGTTTCTGGTCTGGACGCACCACATGTTCCTGACGGGGCAATCCACGTACGCGGCGGTGGCGTTTTCATTCCTGACGTTTCTGGTGGCGGTGCCATCGGCGGTAAAGGTGTTCAACTGGACGGCGACGCTGTTTGGCGGATCGATTTCGTTCGATACGCCGATGCTATACGCGTTCGGGTTTCTGGGACTGTTCCTGGTTGGCGGCCTGACGGGACTATTTTTGGGCGCGCTGGGGACGGACATTAACATCCACGACACGTACTTCGTGGTGGCGCACTTCCACTACATCATGGTGGGCGGCGCGGTGATGGGCTATCTGGGCGGATTGCATTTCTGGTGGCCGAAGATCACGGGACGGATGTACCCGGAATGGCTGGCGCGGATCGCGGCGTTCACGCTGTTCATCGGGTTCAACTTCACATTTTTCCCGCAATTTCTGCTGGGAGTGATGGGCATGCCGCGGCGCTATCACGTGTACCCGCCGGAATTTCAGATTTACAACGTGATGTCCACGGCGGGCGCGTCGATTCTGGCGATCGGCTACCTGCTGCCGATGATTTACCTGACATGGGCGGCGTTTTATGGGGAAGTGGCGGGAGACAATCCGTGGCCGGCGACGGGGCTGGAGTGGAAGACGCAGTCTCCGCCGCTGACTGAGAATTTCGAAATAACTCCGGTTGTGACGTGGGAAGCGTATGACTTTCACAACCGGCCGGACCTGGAACTGGATGTTCCCGGCGGGCATGGACCGCGCATCGTGGCGCCGGCTCACGGGGACGACTGAGTGGATGCCGGGCTGCGGCCCGGAGACAGGCGAGCGATTGGCGCCTGAACTTGACGGTTAGGGGAGTGCGGAGTGCATCGCACCGGGGCACTATTCGGGCAATTCAAGACGCTGGAGCAGCAGAAGGATACTGCGACGCTCGGCATGTGGATTTTCCTGGTCACCGAAGTGATGTTCTTCGGCGGGATCATGCTGGCGTATACCATCAACCGGCACATCTATTTCCACGCGTTTGCGATGGGCAGCAACACGTTGAGCCTGCGGCTGGGAACGATCAACACATTGGTGCTGCTGGCCAGCAGCTTTACGATGGCGATGGCGGTGTGGTCCGCACAGACGAGCAGGAAGCAGCTGATCAGCATTTTTCTGACTCTGACGATTATTCTGGGATTCGCCTTTTTCACCATCAAGTACGTGGAATACGCCCAGAAATTCCATCACCACCTGGTTCCCGGAAAAAACTTCGATATTTTTTATTGCGCGAATAATCCCTCCGCTTGCCCGGATATCGACGCAGCGGACATGGAAAAGGAACAGGAAGAACTGAAGGCGGCCTACGCGGCGGATCCGAACCTGAACGCGCACGCACAGCTTTATTATTCGGCGTATTTCGGTATGACGGGATTGCACGCGCTACACATGGTGATTGGCGCGGGATTGCTGTTCTGGCTGCTGAAGGAGTCTTTCTCCGGAAGATTTAACGCGGAGTGGAATACGCCGGTGGACATGGTGGGACTCTATTGGCACTTCGTCGATATTGTGTGGATTTATCTTTTTCCGCTGTTATATCTGATTGACCGGCATAAGTAAGGAGAGAACTGTGTCTGAACACGAACATGCCGAACACATAGTGCCGCCGGGAATTTACGCGCTGATCATCACCTCGTTGCTGGTGCTGACGCTGCTGACTGTTGGTGCGGCGTTTGTGGACATGGGGCGCTACAATATTGTGGCGGCGCTGGGGATTGCAACGCTGAAAGCGACACTGGTGGTGCTGTTTTTCATGCACGCGAAGTATGTGCCGAAGCGAACGAAGCTGGTGATCGTTGCGGGGATTTTCTGGCTGGGGCTGCTGCTCTTTATGACCATGAGCGATTATATTTCGCGAGTGGATTACCGGGGAGTGCGGTTCCCGATGACGCAGAATATCACCTGGAGCGTGGGGCAGCGCGGCTGACGAATTGGAAGTACAACGGAACGATGAATCAGAGGAGGCCTGGTGGCCTCCTTTTTCGTTGGGGAGTCCTTGGTCCAGTCAAGATGGGTAATTCGGCGCGAAAAAAAAGCGCCCGCTTCGGAAAGCGGCCGCCACAAAGCCTGACGCATCGCGGTAGAAGTGAGGGGAAGAACGAACCGGCCCAGCCCTCAATCCCCTAAAGGGATCCTCGGCTCGCCCTCCCCCACGGGCGTAGAAAAGTGCAAGCGGCTCGCCACTATTAAGTTATTTATTTTCAGCACATTAAAGTCTGAAGCCGGGTAAAAATGAACCACCCCCGGGGAAAATTTTACTAGGGAATTTCGCCACACCACGGAATGGAAGTTTTTTTCTCTTCGCTAGCATCCAACGGAGTGCGTCAATTTGACTACTCCTTGGGCGTGTTGCTATGTTGAAAGACTATGCTGGGCTCAGTCTACCCAGTGTGTGCCAGAGCTCCTGTGGAGGGAGCACTTAGGATTTATGGGACTAACGAAACTGGTGGTGCGTGGGGCGCGCCAGCATAACCTGAAGAACATCAGCCTCGAAATCCCGCGCAATACGCTTACGGTTATAACGGGTCTATCCGGCTCCGGCAAATCTTCGCTGGCCTTCGACACAATTTATGCGGAAGGGCAGCGGCGGTATGTGGAGTCGTTGTCCGCGTATGCACGGCAGTTCCTGGACCAGATGGAGCGGCCGGAAGTGGATGTGATCGAGGGGCTCTCGCCTTCGATTGCGATCGAGCAGAAGACCACCACACGATCGCCGCGTTCGACGGTGGGAACGATCACGGAGATTTACGATTACCTGCGCGTAGTCTACAGCGCGGTGGGTGTGCCGCATTGTCCGAACTGCGGAAAGCCGATTACGCGGCAATCGAGCGAGCAGATCGTGCAGGCGATCCTGCATGGGGAACTGTGCAAGCCGGACGACCGGATTATGATCCTGGCGCCGGTTGTGAGAGGCAGGAAGGGTGCCTATCGCAAGGAACTGGAAAAGCTGGCGCAGGATGGGTTCGTCCGTGTTCGTATTAATGGAGAGTTGCTGCCGCTGGATGAAATTCCGGTGCTGGACAAACGGAAGAATCACACGATTGAAGTGGTGATTGACCGGCTGCTGGTGAAGCAGGGAATAGCATCGCGGCTGGAGCAATCGATCGCGACGGCGCTGAAGCTTGCACAGGGACTGGTGACCGTGGCAGTGGTGGGCGGCAAGGAGCACGTCTTTTCGGAAAAGCTGGCGTGCCCGGATTGCGGGTTATCGGTGCCGCAACTGGAGCCGAGATCGTTCAGCTTTAATTCGCCTTACGGGGCTTGCCCGGCGTGCAATGGGCTGGGGTCGAAATATGATTTTGATCCGGCGAAGGTGATTACGGACTGGACGCGGCCGCTTTTTGACGGGGGACTCGGGCCGGGGTCTGGATCGGCGGTTTTGAAGCGCACGCTGGAGTTGGGGGCATACGCACACGGATTTCACCTGGATACGCCATTCGAAAAATATCCGGCGAAGGTGCAAAACCTGCTGCTATATGGATATCCGAATCAGGATACGAAACGCGTGGCCGGTGGCCGTACACCGAGCGGCGAGAAGGGATTCCGGTTTCAGGGAATCCTGAAATTTCTGGAGCGGAATTTCGAGGAGTCGAATTCGGATTCGTACCGCGAGTGGATGACACAGTATATGTCCGCGACGCTGTGCAGTTCGTGTCATGGAAAGCGGTTGCGGCCGGAATCGCTGGCGGTGAAGCTGGCGGGCTGGTCGATAGCGGATTTTACGGCACTGGCAATCAGCGACGCGCGGCCCGCGGTGGATAAAATCCTGAGCGAGCTGACACCGCGGATGAAAGAAGTAGCGGGTAGGCCGCTGGGAGAGATTGCGGAGCGGCTGGATTTTCTGTTGGCGGTGGGACTCGGCTATTTGAGCCTGGACCGCTCGGCGGCGACGCTTTCCGGGGGAGAGGCGCAGCGAATCCGGCTGGCGACGCAGATTGGGTCTCGACTGCGAGGCGTGCTTTACGTGTTGGACGAGCCTTCGATTGGATTGCACGCGCGGGACAACGACCGGCTGCTGCATTCGCTGGAGCAATTGCGGAATCTGGGGAATACCGTGCTGGTGGTGGAGCACGACGAGGATACGATCCGGCGCGCGGATTTTGTGGTGGATCTGGGTCCGGGCGCGGGGAATGCCGGGGGATACCTGGTGGCGCAGGGAAAGCCGGCGGATATTGCGGCTTCCGCGGAGTCGCTCACCGGAAAATATCTTGCGGGGACGACGTCCATACCAATTCCCGGCAAGCGGCGCAGCCCGAATGGAAAAGCGATTCAGATTCTGGGAGCGCATGCGAACAATTTGAAGGATGTGGACGTGTCCGTTCCGCTGGGGCTTCTGACGGTGGTGACGGGAGTTTCCGGATCGGGCAAATCCACGCTGGTGAACGATATTTTGTATCGCGTGCTGGCGCAGAAATTGTACCGATCGATGGAGCAACCGGGCGCGCACCGAATGCTGCTGGGCGTGGAGCACATTGACAAGGTGATTGAAATTGATCAGGCGCCGATCGGGCGGACGCCGCGGTCGAATCCTGCGACGTACACAGGCGTGTTTGCGCCGATTCGCGAGCTGTTTGCGATGCTGCCGGAATCGCGGGAGCGGGGTTACAAGCCGGGGCGATTCAGCTTCAACGTGAAGGGCGGGCGTTGCGAGGCTTGCCAGGGCGAGGGATTGCGGCGCATCGAGATGAATTTTCTGCCGGATGTTTATGTGACGTGCGAGGTTTGCCGCGGGCGGAGATATAACGCGGAGACGCTGGCGGTCCGGTATAAGGGGCACAGCATTAATGATGTGCTGAATTTGCCGTCGAGCGATGCCGTGAAATTGCTGGAGAACATTCCGCAGATTCAGCAAAAGCTGTCGACGATTGTGGAAGTGGGATTGGGGTACGTACAGCTGGGGCAATCGGCGACGACGCTTTCGGGAGGCGAAGCGCAGCGAATCAAACTGGCGCGGGAGCTTTCGAAACGGCAGACGGGAAGAACGATGTACATCCTGGACGAGCCGACCACCGGATTGCATTTTGATGATGTGCGCAAACTGCTGGACGTGCTGCAGCGGTTGGTGGAATTGGGGAACACGGTGCTGATTATTGAGCACAACCTGGATGTGATTAAACAAGCGGACTGGATTATTGACCTGGGGCCGGAAGGCGGCGCGGGCGGAGGGCGGATCGTGGCGCAGGGTACGCCGGAGCAGGTTGCGAAGACAAAGAAGTCCTACACCGGGCAGGCGCTGGCGAAGCATTTGGGGATGAATGGGGCGGGGATTGCGCCGAGCAACGGCAATCACAGGGCGTTGTGACGGTCGATGAAGAATGAAGAGAGGGATTGCGTTCTGCTTGCGCGACGTGGCCGTTCCTCGTAGAGTGATGAGATTCGCATGAGCATTTACGATATCCAACCACTGGCGCTTGGCGGAGTGCGAACCTACCCGATTGCCAGCCGGCGAAGCAAGGTGAGCGTGCGCGAATTCGCGCGGTTCATGGGGAAGAACCCTTCACTTAAGAAATTTCTGGACGGGCTGCCGCGGATTCTTGCGGGAAACGATTTGCGTGCGCTGCTGAGCGGAATTCACCGCGCAAAAACGCAGAAACGCGCGGTGCTTTGGGGCATTGGCGGCCATGTGATCAAGGTGGGGCTGGGGCCGGTGCTGATTCAAATGATGCGCGCGGGGTTTGTTAATGGAATAGCGATGAACGGCGCGGCGCTGGTTCACGATTTTGAGATCGCGCTGGCGGGGCAGACGTCGGAGGACGTGGACGCTTCACTGGATGAGGGCAAGTTTGGGATGGCGGAAGAGACGGGCTGCGGGATTAACGAGATCGCGAAACTGGCGCAGCGGATCCGGATTGGGTATGGCGAAGCGGCTGGACAATATCTGCACAGTGGGATTTTGCCGGCGAAGCATCTTGAGGTGAGCGTGCTGGCGGCTGCTTACAAGCTGAGAATTCCCGTGACGGTGCACCTGGCGATTGGGACGGATATTCCGCACATGCATCCGGCGGCGCAAGGAGAAGCGCTGGGAGCGGCGAGTTACCGGGATTTTCTTTTATTTTGCGCGCTGGTGCAGAAGATGGACGGCGGCGGAGTGTTTTTGAACTGGGGTTCCGCGGTGATTTTGCCGGAAGTGTTTTTGAAGGCGGTATCCGTGGCGCGAAATGCGGGAGTGCGCTTGCAGCCGATCACCACGGCGAATTTTGATTTTATCCAGCATTACCGACCGTTGCAGAACGTGGTAAAACGACCGACAGCAGCCGTCGGAAAAAAGATCGGGGAAGCTTCGCGAGGCTTCGCAATTACAGGACACCATGAATTGCTGATGCCGCTGGTGGCGGCGGCGCTGGCTTCGGGTTGGCCGGCGGGAAGAAGCAGACGCGGGAGATTATGAGTTTACACGACGAAGAGCCGCGACTGCCGGCTGACGACCCTGCCGGCTCGGGGAGCCAGGAAGACTCCAACAGCGTGAAGCCGGAAGACTTGGGGCAAACCACCTGGTCGACCGAAAACTATGGCAATGTTTCAGGCGTTCAAACATTGTTTGAGCCTCCGGCGAAGAGCTATCCGGAGGATCTGCAGATCAGTTGGTCTTGGGCGCATTTCATTGTGTTTGTGATTTTTGGATTTATCAGCCTGGTGCTGATACAAGGCGTTCTGGCCCTTGCGTATGTGCCGCACCAGCGAATGAGTTCGAAACAACTGGAAGAGTACCTGATTTCGAAACCGCAGTTCGCGATCGGGAGCATGCTGCTGTGGTATGCGGCGATCTTCTTTTTTCTATATGTAACGCTGTCCGTGCTGAGGGGACATTCGTTCTGGCAGACGCTGGGATGGCGAAAGCTGGCAGCGGCGAGCGGCGGAATGCCGCGGAATCCGTTGGCGTATTTGCTGGCGGGCGGCGGGCTTTCCCTCTTTATTAATCTGGTGACGACGCGGCTGAAGACGCCGGAAAACATCCCGATTGAAGAGTTATTCAAATTCCGGCAAACGGCGATGCTTTTTGTGGCGATGGCGGTGTTTGTGGCGCCGCTGGTGGAAGAAACGCTTTTCCGGGGATATTTGTATCCAATGTTTGCGCGATCATTTGGAGTGACGCCCGGGATATTGCTTACCGGCTTTTTATTTGGATTGATGCATGGCGCACAATTGGGATGGACGTGGAGTCTGGTGGCGCTGCTGACGGTCGTAGGAATCATTTTTACGCTGGTGCGGGCACGAACGGGAACCGTGGTGGCAAGTTTTCTGATGCACCTTGGTTACAACGGATTGATCTCTGTGGCCGCGGTTGTGGCCACTCATGGATTCACGCAGATGCCCACCGGGAAGTGATGCATTCATCGGGAATCGAACGGTTTGTAAAATAAAAAAGAGGATATGGACGAATATGTACGTTGCGCAACCAATTGAGTGGACCGAGCGGGGCGTGGTGATGCTGGACCAGCGACGCCTGCCGGGCGAGGAGATCACCCATACGTATACGGACTATCGCGAAGTGGCGAAGGCGATCCGCGACATGGTGGTACGCGGGGCGCCTGCGATTGGGGTGGCGGCGGCGATGGGCGTGGCGCTGGGAGTGCAAAAATCGCGCTCGCGGACAGCGGAGGAGTTGAAATCCGAATTCGCCGAAATTTGCGATACGTTGGCGAAGACGCGGCCGACAGCCGTGGATCTTTTTTGGGCGCTGGAGAGAATGAAGGACCGATTTGCGGAGCTGACGAAATCCAACGCGGACATGGAGAAAATTCGCGCGACACTTGTGAAGGAAGCTAAAGAAGTGCACGCCGAGAAAAGAGCTACGGACGAGGCGATTGGGAGGTTCGGCGCGGAGTACATGCCCAGAGAAGGGCAGGTGATGACGCAGTGCAATGCGGGTGCGCTGGCTACGGCAGGTATCGGAACGGCGCTTGGCGTGATTCGGGTGGCGTATGAGCAGGGGAAAAAGCTGCACGTGCTGGTGCCAGAGACGCGGCCCTATCTGCAGGGGGCGCGACTGACCGCCTGGGAATTGATGCGCGGGCGGTATCCCGCTGACGCTGATCACGGATAACATGGTGGGCCATTTTTTGAAGACGGGGAAAGTGGGAGCGATTGTTACCGGGGCGGATCGCGTCGCGGCAAATGGAGATACGGCGAACAAGATCGGGACGTACCAGATCGCGGTGCTGGCCAAGGAGAACAACGTGCCGTTTTATATTGCGGCCCCGGTTTCAACTTTTGATTTGTCGATTGCCTCTGGCGAGGAGATTCCGATTGAGGAGCGAACCGCGGAAGAGGTGACGCACATTCAAGGCGTGCGCATCGCTCCGGATGTTCCCGCGGCGCACCCGGCGTTTGACGTGACGCCGAGCCGGTACATTGCGGCGATTTTTTGCGAGCGTGGAGTGGCGAAGGCACCGTATACGGAATCGTTGCGCAAGTTGGCGGGAGCCGCGCCGGCGAAGGCGGCGGGTTGATGGAGCGCGGCTGAATTGTAAGTTGAGATCCTTCGGACCGCAGACTGCGCGGCCCTCAGGATGACGGGCAGAGCGGGCTTTCTACAGATACCACCCGGCAACTATTCCACCGAAGCGGCGAAGCTATTGTCCCAGGGCTTTTTGCAGCTTGGCAACCATGTCGCGCACTTGGGGCGCAAGCGGGCCGTCCGGTTCCAGTCGAAGATATTCCTGATATTCGTGGAGGGCGCCGGGGGCATCGCGCTGCTTGAGGCGGATATTGGCGAGGAGGGCATGGGCCGGAGCGAGATCTGGCATCTGCTTCACGGCGGACTCGGCGAGGGGCGCGGCTTCCTGCCAGCGGGCGGTGGCGAAATAGGTTTTGGCGAGTTCGTATTGTGCGGCTGGGGAATCTGGAGTGATCTCCAGGCATTTCTTCAACGCAGTTTCCGCGGCGGGATAATCTTTATTCTGGTTGTGGAGGCCGCCAAGATCGAGATAGGAAGCGGCGAGTTTTGGTTCGAGCTCGATGCTGTGTTTCAGGGCGGATTCGGCTTGCTGCCAATCCTGCTTTTGCAGATAGGCTTCGCCTAGCAGGCGATAGGCTTGGGGATAGTCGGGATAGATCTTGATGGCCTTTTCGAAATGTTTTATGCCTTCGTCGGGATTCTTGGCGCTCAGGGCTTCTTCGCCTTTGGTTACTTCCTGGCGGGCTGGTTCGGGGACGGCGAGATCTTTGACGGAGACGGAACGGTCGGCGTTGGGCTGGGGGACGATGACGTCTCGCAGGGGCGATCCGTATCTTTCCGAAGTGGAATGAGATCCAAGAATTACGTAAGCCATCGGATCGCCGATCAACTCGACGCGGGCGGAAACTTCCTTGTAATTTACGTCAGCAATCTGACGATGAAAACCCCACTGTTGGGCTCATGAAATTCGCATTTGCCCCCCTGAATTGTCTCCAGGTCCGCTTCGGCGCCACCTTCCGCAGACTCCAGTCGAACGTGTACTCCTCGTGGAGCAGGTCTTCCATCCGCATAGCGGACCTGAACAGTAATGACTCCTCCGACCGCGGCTACCCCCGGCGGGCCTCTGCGCAGGAAGCGAGGAGCAGAGAGTCCGAGAAATAAAAGCAGGAGCAGAAAGCGGGAGGAGATTCGGAACACGATGTACCTCCAGGGCCTGCGAAGGGGAACTGACGGGAAGGAGAGACGGTTGCCCGATTGAAACTTCAGAAGAGTATACGTGCTGGGCGAACTGTGCAGAAAAAAAGGAGGGCGCCCGCCATGGCGGACGCCCTCCTGGTTAAAGGTTGAATTAGAACGTGAACAGGACTGAGAACCGCGAATTGAACGGATCCACGAAGCCCTGGTTCTGGAAGGTGGCGCTGGTAACGGCTTGGTGAAGTCGGCGTTCGCGTACCGTAAATCCAAGGTCACCGAACTGGTTGAAGGTGGTCTGCCGAGTGGAATCGACGATGTTGAAGACGTCAAACGCGAACCTTGAGCTGCATCCGCTCGGTTAGCCTGAACGGATATTCAAGGTGAGCATCCACGCTGCCAGTTACCGGTGCACGACCCAAGTCGCCGCGTCCGAACAGAGGCACTTCACCGCCGTTCTGGTAAGCCTCCTGGGCGTAGAAGGTGGTGAGCGGATTACCGGACAGGACGGTCACACCTGCGCCGATCACGAAGCCCTTGAGCTTGCCACTAGGCAGCACATAGGTTGAGTGGGCGTTGAAGGTGTGTTTGCGGTCGGTGCTCAAGAAGCCGATACTCTGCTGATTGGCTAGAAGACCCAGTTGCCCTCTGTAAAGTCGAAGAGAGAGCTGATGCCGGGGTCGGCTTGGCCGTTGTCGTTGCGGAAGGCGCCTTCATAGTTGCCCTTCAATTGAGCGACGCGATAGTTCACGTTGAGAGCCCAATTGTGCGCGAAGGATTTGCGTGACTTGGAACTCCACCGCTTCGTATTCGCGCTTGGGGTCCTTGTAGGTGTCGGGCTTGCCGTCGGGGTAGAATTCACCGCCGAAGGCCGCGCAGGTGCCTGTCTTGCTTCGTGCCAGGCTAGTGCAATCCGGCAGTATGTTACTGTCGGATTGGTCCAGCTTACTTGGGGTTGACGGCCGGGAAGCAGGCGTCTACCTGTTTGTTGCGAGCCCGGGGTAGACGGCCGCTACCCGCTGGAACTGCGTTCCGTGCGTAGAAGGCTGCGTGCCGTTTCGCATTGGTATCGAAGGCAGGCGGGAGTGACAAACCTGCGGTCGAGGGAAGCTGGCCTCCGGTATGGCAGGGCGTCGAGTGAGCAATTGGGTTGCCCGAGGCGTCGGTCGGGACGTTGAAGTTGGTGCCCACATCAAACGAGATTTCGTTCGGATTCACGAAGATGTCCTGTTTCGCGTTTGGATTGCCAATGACGTAGTTCAAGCCGCCGCCTTGAAGCCAGAGCGTTGATCTGCTCGACGGAAATACCGCCCTGGTCTTCGATGACGCGCTTGAGCCTGCGGTCAATGTAGCGGACGCTGGCGACGACGCCGCCCTTGAACTGGCGGTCATAGCCGACGAGGAATTCATCGGTGAACTCCATGCGAGATCCCGGGAGCAAACGGTTCATGCTGGCACCGCTGCTAAGGAAACTGGCATTCGATGGGAATGCCGCCGCCGTCGCCGGGTGTTGAGGAGGTGGGTCTGGAGTTGGTCGGGTCAAAGTCAACCGTGCCAAGGGCATTGGTGGTTGTGCACGTAGCGCCATTTGGCAGTGCTACCCGCAATTGGCATCCGTTGGACACCTGCTGGGCAAGAAGTGTTCGCCGGAGCCCAGTACGATCCTGAAAGTCTTCCTCATTACTGAGGGCGCGCAGAGCGGCGTCCAGAGGAAGGACGTAAGCGTAACGGCCGAAGTTGGCATAGATCTTCTGTTTGCGGCTCCCGGTCGGGTCGACGATGATGCCGACGCGAGGTGACCACATATTGCGAAAGGTGTGTTCGAACCAGGTTGCCCGATGAGGCGCTGCTGTTCCCAGCGAACGCCGACGTTTAGGGTGACATACTTGCTCATCTGCCAAGCGTCATTGATGTAGCGCGGCTTCGTATTTTCCGCTGCTCTGGTGGTAACGCCGCCATCAAAGCGGCCGCGTACCTGTGCAGAACAACCTGCTGCGGTAGTCGTCTACCCGGGACGTTCATATATGGGCAGAGGGTGCAGGAGGCTTGTCAGGCCCGTTGATATTGCTCGACCAAGTTGAGATCGAAGGTAGAGTCCGTCATCTTGCCCGAAGCAAAGTCGGAAGCTCGGCTTTCCGGGCGCCGTACCAGTGGCATTGACCGAGGGATCTCATACCTCGGTGCCGGAATAGTAGGTGTGATCGTTGTACTGGGGGAACTGCCAGTTATAGCCAATGTTGAAGCTCTGGGTTCCCAAGAAGTGGACGGTTTTGGTCAAGTCGCCGCTTAGGCCTTTGGTATTTGCCGTCGTAGGGCTCAAGAACGGAGATACCCTGGGCGGTATAGGAGCCACGCTGGCCAGGTAAGACCGCGATCTGGGTGTTATCCACGATGTTGTAAACATTGGTCGCCGGGAGTTTCGCGTGAACTGGTTCCAGCTCCAGGTAAAGGCGGCGTCAACGAGCAAGGAGTTTCCGAACGCGCCGTTCCATTGGGTCGCCCAGTTCCGTGTACCGTAATCCCACTTCGAGTTCGCCGAAGTGTTATCAATATTCAGCGTGCTGAAGGCAGTCGGGTTGGTGTGGGAGGGGTCGCCCGAGATGGTGGATTCGATGGTATTGGAATTGTTGAGCTTGAAGGTCAACTTGCCGGCATAGTCGTAACGAGTGGTATCGCGATCGATGAGCGGGCTTTCGCGCGTAGAGGCCGGAGCCAAGAGCGGGCTGGAAGTAGGCATTATTCCAGGAGGGGTTGAAGGTGCCGAAGAAGAACAGGCGATCCCGCAGGCCCTTGACCGGAACGTAACCGCCGAGCTTCGAAGTCGCCTTCGCGGTTCGCATTTTCCAAACGGCTGCCGACGAGGTTGAGGTCATGTTGAACTTGGGGTCGTCCGCGTTCTGGTAGGTGTCCTGCATCCAGCGAGCGTTGAAGTAGCCGCCAATGGTGCCGAAGAACTGGGTGCCGCCGGACTTGGTGACCAACTGAACGATGCCGCCGCTGACCTTACCGTACTGAGGCTCGAAACCACCCGTTTTGATCTGAACTTCCTTCACGAACGAGAGGTTGATACCGGTTCCGAGAGGGCCGTACACGCGGGACCAAACGCCGATACCGCCGAAGGCCGGATCGTTGATGGAGACGCCGTCTGCCACGTATAGATTTTCCAGACCGGAAGAGCCGGAAATGGAAGGATTCTGCAGTCACCCGTTCCGATACCCGAAGTCACACCAGGCGCCAGGTAGAAGAGGCTGCTAACGCCGCGGCCGAGAGGAATCTTGGAATAAAAGCTGTCGGAAAATTCCGAGTTCAGTGCCGAATTGCCAGTGTCGATGGTAACGGTAGCCGCGGAGACTTCCACGGTCTGCGTGATTTCGCCAGTTTCCAGAGTGATTTCCACGCTGGTGGTCTTGTTAATCAAGACTTCCGTTGCGGGGATGCTGGCAATCTTAAAGCCCGTCTTTTGAACTTTAATGGTGTAAAAGCCAGGAGTCAGGGTTGAGAACAAAAAAGCAGCCCTGATCGTTAGTTGTTTGAGTGAGCAGTCCCGATGGGACCCGTAATCGTCACTTGCGCTCCAGGAACGGTCGCCTTGGTGGCGTCATAGACGATGCCAGCTCAGATTACCGTGAGACGAACTCTGATCCTGTGCCCATACTCCGCTTCCAAGCAGCAACGGCAGCAGGAGAAGGGCCGCGAGAAAAACAGACCACTTCGCATTTTTCAATGCAGTACTCCTTTCAAAACCCCCGATAGATTTAGAGAGAAAATGTGTTGAGACCACGGAAAACAGCAACCAACCGAGTCGGTCGTTATGGTGCAAGGAGAGTACCAAAGCTGCAGTGAAATTATGACCGCCAATAAATATGATTAGAAATGAGTTACCGCGAAAACATCGACTGGACATGCGAAGACCTTCTATGGTTTTTGGGTTACAACCAGACAGGTATACAGAAATTGGAAGGCTGAATAAAAGCTCGATTTAGCGCTTGGTACCGGAACTCATTGGCCAGACCCTGCTTGCGGAAATCAGTTCGGAACTGCCAATTGCTTGCTTCGCTGAATAGCAGCAGTGGCTTTCTCCGCCATTCCCATTTGTTTGTAATAATCCCCTAAGGCCTGAAACATTAGAGGGTCTGTCGAGCGAACGTCGGCCCCATGCTCCATTAGGCGGAGCCCTTCCTTGGGATTTCCGAGAGTCTGCAAGCTAGTGGCAATTCGCAGAAGGGTAGCAGCATCGGCGGCGTCGGTAACCCCGGTGTCTTTGTAGAGAGCGACCACGGCGTTGAAGTCGTGCTGGGTGAAATAGGCGTTCACCAAGTTGAGCGCGCGCGATTTCATTGCTGTGGTCAAGGGCAAGGGCGCGACGAAACCAAGAGCGGCCTTCGGCGGCCAGTCCCTGATTCGTGTAGCAAAGCCCGCGATCAAGATCGAAGACTCCCTTCTCCATATCCTCGCGAATCGTGCTGTCTACCACGATCCAAGGAGCAGGAGGGAGGGCGGAGGAATCGACGGCCCTGAAATTCAACTGGGCAAAACTGGGTCCAGGGGAGTCAGGCGCGGTAATCGCGACAGTGAGAATATAGTTTCCAACATTGCCGTCCGAGGTCATTTTCTTTCCCGTAACCAGGGACCCACCGGGGTCGAATTGCTTCAAGGAAGCTTCGTCCTTGATAGTTTTTTCCACTTCCAGGGACCGAAGGCCGGCCCAGCCCGTATTCGATCTGAAGATTGCCGCCACGACCGAGCGCCGGATTGTCCGGAGCTGTCCAGATCTGATAGGCGACCTGGAAATTCTGGAGACTATTCAGCACAAGATTGCTGGTCGAAAAAGGAACAAAATGAACGCCAGCCAAGGTGAACGGCAGGACGGGAGCGGCCACCGGGTCCACCTCCTCGGCCGAGGCGAAGGGCAAAATTCCGGGAACAAGGAACTGATTTACTGCGATTTTGGGGATAGAGATTTCTCGTTCAGTACGGTAAGAAACGTTTTTGTTCCAGTCGGTTAGTTGGAAAACCATGCGATAGTTCCCCGGAGGGAGAGGCAGCATGCCTTCGTAGGTGAAGACCCGGTCCTTGAGGTCGCGAAAGCGATCTTTGTCAAAAGTGTCGCGCAGATCTTTCTGGGCGACAAAGAGAAATTTGCCGTT
This sequence comes from uncultured Acidobacteriota bacterium, assembly GCA_963824925.1. GTDB lineage: Bacteria > Acidobacteriota > Terriglobia > Acidiferrales > UBA7541 > Acidiferrum. The sequence goes on along the minus strand of CAWGRE010000013.1, from coordinate 4,271 downwards.
GTCCTTGTCGAAAACCTGAACGCGCGCCTGGAGAGAATAGGAGAGCCGGTCGTCCTTCGTGGTAGCCAGACTTAAATCGCTGGGAGTCTTGAGCCCGATGGAATAATCGAGGCGGGTGAGGCCATGCTCATCGCGAGCGGGAAGCAGGATGATATCGAGGTTATGGCCCTGAAGAATCATGCTGGAGCTGACTTGTTCGCGGTTCATCCACTTGCGCTGAATATCGTCGCGGTAAAATGGCTGTTCGGAGAGTCCCCGGAGCTGCATCAACATGGTGTCGGAAGCCAAGCTAGGTCTGGGATTGCTGAGGTCCACTGGCTCGCCGACGATTAAACTGAGGGATTCGCGCGCAAGTTCACCTCCGACCGAATTAAGTATCATTGAGATGCCGGCCGCGGGAGAATTAGTGGCTTCGACGCCGGTGGTTAAGTTTATCCGGGCCATCCAAGTACGGGCTGTAATAGACGTAGTCGCCGGTGTTGTCGCGATCGAAAAACATCACATAAAAGGCTTGGGGAAGAACCGGGCTCACATTTGCGTAAAACCAGACTTCAATAGGCCGAAGATTGGCCGCATTCTTGTAGGTCTGCTTTTGCTGAGGCGCGCCTAAAGTAATGTAGGTGCGACCGCGATCCGTGCGCCAGCCATCGGTACCGGAGCCAACTCCGAAACGCGCATCGGCAAAGGCGAGCCGTTGATAAAATTCTTCCTTATAAGTGTTTAGTTCGGAGCCGGGGTTCGGATTGCGTACTTCCCAGAAGTCACTTATGAATTTGTCCCTGGCATCGTCCGTCGTCAACGCCAGGAATCGTTGGCGCTCGTCTTTCGTGATGATGTAGACGACGTCATGATTCAGCCAATCGCGGTAGTTCGCGGCAAGCTTTTGCTTCTTTTGGGCGAAAAGGCCCGGGGCGTAGACAATCAGGGCCAGCAAGAAAAGCACTAGGTAGCGTGGTCGAGGATTCACACTCGTCATTGTTTGCGTACTCATTTTCATGATTTAAGGATACTCCAAATTAGACGTATGGACGTTTCACGGCGTTGCTTCAGCCGGAATGGCGAAGGCGCTCGGCCAGGGCCCGCGCCCGCTGGCGGGCAATTTCCACGAAGCGATCGTCGTTGGCGATCTGCTCGAGCAGGGGCAGGGCATGTTGAGGTTCGGGGAGTTCGCCTTTGTCGAGATCCTGCTCAAACTGCAAAAGGGCGTCGTTTACGCCCAGGCGGTCGTACTTGATGCGGCGCTGGAGCAGTTCGATGAGCTCCTGCTGGCGAGCCAACCCCTCACAAATCTGCAAGAGCTGGGTGGCAGAGGCGTTGAGGGTGTAGTTGAATTTCACTTCGTTGCTATCCGCGCCGGCGTCCCAGCGAAAGGTTTTTTCGCCCAAGTTCGCGATCTTGCGGTGGACATCCAGATCCAGCCCTTTGAAGTAGTGGAGGTCGGCGACTAACTGGAAAATCTTGCCGCGAAGCGCCGGACTGATTTCAAACGGCGTGGCGTCCGGGTCTTCGTCCAAGCTGGCGGATTTCGACGGTGGAAGCGGTGGAATTTTCCTGGACGCGGATCTCGATGAATTCCGGGACGCTGGACTTGAAGATGCGCCGGTAAGTGAACCAATTGCCGGAGCTTGTTGCATTTACCGGGATTCCCGCAAGGCACACGAGGAGCAGGACGAGCGAAAGGAGCCGGGGGCGGGGAAAAACAGTCATCGGGATGGCTGCAGGCCTGGGGCTCGAAGAGAATTTTGCCGGCGGGAATTCGTGGGCAAAGGGGTTCTTCGCGATGTCATAGGGCGCGGATTCGCTTCGAGACCGAAGCGCTGCGCGAACTGCTCGCCTTGAATGTGGCACAAAGCGACGGCGAGGGCGTCTGCGGCGTCGGAAGGTTCCGGGAGTTCACTCAACTTTAAAAGAGCGCGCACCATCAACTGCATCTGCTTTTTGTCCGCGTGACCGTAGCCCGCCACACGGGCTTTCACTTCGCGCGGAGAATAGGAAGTGACTGAAACGCCATGCTGTTCCGCGGCAAGCAGGACTACTCCGCGAACTTCGGCAAGGCGGAGAGCCGTGCGCATGTTCAGAGCGGTAAACACCGATTCAACGGCCACGGCGGCGGGCTGAAACTCTTCAATCAATTCGCAAAGCAAAGTATGGACATCGTGAAGGCATGCGCCGGAAGAGGATTTCTGCCGTTTGGTAGGAATGCGCAGCGCGCCATATCGCAGAACACGCAGATTGCGGCCATCGGTTTCGATCACGCCGTACCCTGTCGGCCCCGATGCGGCGGGATCGACACCCAGAATGCGCCGGAAGCAGGATGTTTCGCCGTTACCACGATGCGCGGTCATCCTCGATAGTCTACGGCAAGCTGGCAGGCGCGCCAAATCAATCTACTGGAGGATTCCCCAGTAATGGGAACGGGCCAACCAGGTAATCCCGGATGGCCCGTTCGCTAAAATTAATTTGAATAGCGAGCTAGTTCGCGCCGACGGCCGCCTGAATTTCCGATTCATCAATGTCAAAGTTGGCGTAAACGTGCTGGACGTCGTCGTGTTCTTCGATCGCTTCAACGAGCCGCAGCATCTGGGTGGCTTGCTGGCCAGTCAGCTTGATGTAGTTTTGTGGAACCATGCCAATTTCGGCTGACGCCGGCGTGATTCCGGCCTTGGCCAGGGCTTCTTTCACAGATTCCAGGGATTCTGGCGGAGTGACGATATACCAGGCGGAGCCATCATCCTTCATATCTTCTCCACCTGCCTCGAGAACCAGATCGAGTAACTTCTCCTCAGAAGCGGCTTCCTTGGGAACGGTGATTTCCCCTTTGCGATGAAACATCCAGCCCACGGCGCCGGCTTCAGCCATGTTGCCGCCGTTCCTGCTCATCAAGTGGCGGAATTCGCCAACGACGCGGTTGCGGTTGGTGGTGACCACCTGAATCAGCAAGCCCACGCCGCCGGGTCCATATCCTTCAAACATGGCTTCTTCGTAGACCTCGCCTTCCAGTTGGCCGGTGCCGCGGAGGATGGCGCGTTCGATATTGTCGTTCGGCATGTTTTCATTTTTTGCTGCGGCGATTGCGGTGCGCAGGCGGGGATTGGAGACGGGATCTCCACCACCGATACGAGCGGCGATGGTGATTTCCCGGATGATACGAGTGAAAACGCGGCCGCGTTTTGCGTCGGTAGCCGCTTTTTTGTGCTTGATTGTTGCCCACTTTGAATGCCCAGACATGACGAATCCTCTTTTTTAGCGCTCGTGACCGGCTGGCGGTCAACTGAATTTGGAGAAATGGTCCCCGGCACTGTCAAGGAATGGACGCGTGGCTCATTCTACCTGCATTGCGGGGTCACCCTGTGCGGAGACCGAAAACGGACACGAAAAGTCGGCCGAAATTCGAGGGCCAAGCTTCTCGGGAACCCAAGGATTTTAGCACAGTTGGCAAAGTGCGGAAATGGAAGAGTCGGGTCCGGTAGGGAGCGAATTATGGCCCGGAAAATCCATTATTTAGCGGGCACAGCGCGTTTCAAGGCTTCTAGGGTTGCAGCGATGTGTTCTCTTGGCGTCCATGTTTGCATTCGTTCGCGGGCTGCCCCGCGAAATCGTTCCAATTGCGCCGGATTCGCGAATATGCGCTGAAGGAGCGCGGCCAGCGAGGCGACGTCTCCCATGGGATAGATAAAGGATGGGTCGACGGGAGCGATGAGGTCGCGCGCCGCGCCGACACGGTCGCTGGCAATGACCGCGCAACCGCAGAGCATCGCTTCGTTGACGACCAGGCCGAACGGCTCATATTCGGATGGGAGCACGAGCAGGTCTGCGCCGGAATAAATGGCCGGGAGTTGCGACTGATTGGTGAAACCGAGGAAACGAATGCGGCCGGAGAGATTCAGGCGCTGGGCTTCGCTCTCTAATTCCTGGCGCTGTGCACCGTCTCCGGCGAAGAGTAGCAGGGAATTGGGCAAATTCGCCTGCGCGAAGGCATGAAGCAGGTCGGCGGGACGCTTCCACGGCTGCAATTTTGCGCAGAATAAAATGACGGAGGTCTCGGGCGCGGCGCCCCACGAGGCGCGGACGGCTTCGCGATTCACCCGCGCTGCTTGGGCCAGCCACCAGTCGTTGTCGACAACGAAGGGGATCAGGCTGATGCGTTGCTCTGGGATTCCCAAGGAGAGCATGAGTTCGCGGGTTGCGGTGGAAAGGACGATCACTTGCGTGGAGAGGCGATAGAGAAGCGGCCAGAACAGGCGCTTCACGGGGGCTTTCCAGCGGCTGGA
>CAWGRE010000012.1:0-262165 GCA_963824925.1 uncultured Acidobacteriota bacterium | reverse complement strand
TGCCGCGCCATTCTGGGGGACATTACCGATAGCGCCCTGCTTGCGGAACTTTTTCAGGAAGAACGGCCTGAAATCGTGATTCACGCTGCAGCCTGCAAGCATGTCCCGCTGATGGAGCGAAACCCGATTGCCGCCCTGCGGAACAACGCTTTAGGTACGAACCAACTTGCGAAAGTGGCGAGCGCGCACGGGACTCGCACCTTCGTGATGGTTTCCACCGATAAGGCGGTCAATCCACACAGCATCATGGGGGCGACGAAAAGAGTGGCGGAACTGGCGTTACTGCGCTGGAGCAGCGCGCGGAGCCCCATGGGGGCGGTGCGGCTTGGAAATGTTTTGGGCTCCCAGGGAAGCGTGGTGCCAACCTTCGTGAAGCAAATTGCAGAAGGGGGGCCTGTCACTGTTTCTCATCCCGAAGTGAGCCGCTATTTCTTCAGCATGACGGAAACGGTCGATCTGCTAATCTCGGCCGCCAGCCTGCACGATGGCGGGGGCATTTTCGTACCAGATCCCGGCAAACCAGTGAATATCCTAGCCCTCGCGGAACAACTGATCCGCGAAACCGCCGTTGGCCGTGAGATTCCCATTGTCATCACAGGTCTGCGTCCGGGCGACAAAATGAGCGAAGAGTTTATTTCCGAGCGCGAATCATTTGGCGGTGAACCCAGAGGAAAACTTCGGCTCGTCCACACTCCCCAGCCATCTCATCCGATTTTTGATGTGGCGATCGAGAAGCTGACGCACTGCGCCGAACACCGCGATCTTGCGGGAATTCTGGAGACGATCGGTGCGCTTGTGCCGGAGTACCGACCGAGCGAATCGCTGTTGAATCTATGCAAAGAAGCAGAGTCGCCCTCCCGATGAAGCGCAAGATCGCGGTGGTCACTTCTTCTCGCGCGGATTACAGCCATCTCTATTGGCCTTTGCGGGATTTGTCCGCTTCCGATTCCGTGGACTTGCGCCTCGTGGTCATGGGCCCGCACCTGTCTCCGGAATTTGGCCATACTTTCCAGGAAATTGAAAAGGACGGATTCGCGGTCGCATCTCGCGTTGAATGCCTCTTGAGTTCGGACAGCGATGTCGGGATGGCGAAGAGCATCGGCGTGGCAACTCTGGGCCTGGCGGATTTGTTCGGCGCGATGCGGCCGGACCTGCTGCTGCTGATCGCGGATCGCTATGAAATGCTGGCTCCCGCGTCGGTTGCACTGGCATTGCGCATTCCCATCGCGCATATCGAGGGAGGCGAGATCAGTGAAGGGGCAATTGATGATGCCGTGCGCAACGCGTTGACGAAGATGAGCCACATTCATTTCACGTCCACGCATGCGGCGCGCGAAAGAGTGATTGCGATGGGCGAGGAAGAATGGCGCGTGCATCGTGCCGGAGCGCCTTCGTTGGATCATCTGCGCCGGAGCACAACTGCTAGCGCGTGAGGAACTGGAACGCAAGCTGCAACTGGATCTCACTGTACCCACGATGCTGGTGGCGTACCACCCCGTCACGCTGGCGCAGGACACCACCGAAGAAGCCGGTGAACTGTTTGCGGCGCTTGACGAGATCCCTGGTCAAATTCTCTTTTGTTATCCGAATGCGGACGCGGGCAGCCGCTCGCTGATTGAGCGCACGCAAAACTTTTCTTGCAAAGCGCGGGCACGGGCAAATATTCACGAATTTGGATGCCATCACTTACTGGAGCTTGCTCCGCCATGTGAGCCTGCTTGCGGGCAATTCGAGCAGCGGGATCATGGAGACGGCATCGTTTGCGTTGCCAACCGTGAACATCGGGATGCGCCAGCAGGGCCGCGAACGCGCCCGCAACGTTCTGGATGCGGCGGCGGAGCGCAACGCCATCCGCAAGGCGCTTGAAAAGGCGCAGTCGCGGGAATTCAGAGAATCGCTAGTGGGAATGGCGAATCCTTATGGAGATGGCCGAGCCGCCGAAAAAATTGTCGAGGTGCTCACCACCGTGCCCCTGGGGCGCGAACTCTTGATCAAACGGCACACGCAGGCTGCTCACTTCATAACTGGTTTATCGAATTGAATTTTGAACGCGTAAGCATAGGTGCCGTTCTTTTGTACGGGCATCTGAATGTGCAGCCCATCGGCCTGCAATTTATAAGTTAAAGGCGTATCTGATCCCAGCATCTGGATCGAGACGATATTCTTTCCAGCAAGTGCAGACTCATTCAGCGAGTGAACGACCGCCTCCTCGCCCTGTGGCCACGCCATTTCGATGGCATACAGCGCATTGCCTTTGGTGGTGAACCGGAAATCCTGCGCGGTATACGGCGTTGTTTCCGTGTCGTGAAATTTCCCTTCTACCACGGACGTTGGCCCTTCGCCGAATTTGTTCCACGGCCGCGTCCCATAGATCGCTTCCCCATTTACTTTCAGCCACGCGCCGATTTCGCGCAGTGTCGCCTGCGTCTGCTCTGGAATCGTGCCGTCAGAGCGCGGCCCAATATTTACCAGCAGATTGCCGTTCTTGCTGACGATGTCCACAAGTTGCTGCACGATTGTCTCAGCGGATTTGAACGTATCGTTCTCGATGTAGCCCCACGATTTGACGCTGATGGAGGTGTCCGTCTGCCAGTAGAGCGGACGAATGCCGGAAAGTTGCCCTCGCTCAATATCCAGGACCGCGGAATGCTGCTCCATCGCGCTGTCCTTGTAGTTGATGATGGGAACTTTTCCTTTCGCAGCGGCGTGGTCGTAATAAAACGCGGCAAACTTCGCCACATGCCGGCGCGCATTCGGCTGCCCAATCCACCAGTCGAAATAAAGAATGTCCGGATCGTATTTTTCAACGATCTCCGCGCCGCGTGCCAGCCAGTCATCCAGATAATCCGTGCTCAAATACGTCCAGTCCTCCAGCAGAGCTTCCCTTCCCTTGCAGCCAGGCATGCGCTGGACCATAAAACGCCGCATATTTGGGGTCGTTCACATCGGAATCCAGCTTGCGCCCGCCGTCGAGAAAGAAATTGTGCTCGATCCGATGGGAGGACGCACCCAGATGCATTCCGCGTGAGCGGACAGCTTTCGCGAGTTCGCCGTATACATCGCGCCGGGGGCCCATTTTTACAGCCGTCCAGTCGGAAAGGCCGCTGTCGTACATTGCGAAACCATCATGATGCTCGAAAACGGGAACCACATATTTGGCGCCGGCCTCCTGAAAAAGCGCAGCCCACTTTTCCGCATCGAAGTTTGCAGCGGTGAATCGCGGAATGAAGTCCTTGTAGCCAAATTGCGTCAAAGGACCATAAGTGGCGAGCTGATGTTTGTTTTCGGCCGAGCCTTCCTGATACATCTCACGCGGATACCATTCGCTGCCAAACGCAGGCACGGAATAGACGCCCCAATGGATGAAGATCCCGAACTTCGCGTCCTTATACCAATCCGGCACCTGATAGCTGCGGAGCGATTCCCAATCGGCACGGTAAGGCCCCGCGGCAATTGTGCGGTCAACATCCGCGAGCAAGGAGTTGCGCGCCGCGTCGTATTTGGAACTGGCTTCCCGCCAGGTGTCGTCAATCTTCCGCGGCGTTTCGGACGCCGTGGGCTTCATGCTGGCAGAGGAATTCTGCGCGTGCGCGCGCGGCGCTGCGAACCATAACTGTGCCAGCAGAACCAGCCCAAGAATCGTGAAGCTCCGCAAATGCCGAAAATTGAACCCGAATTGCCGTGCAGAAGAGGAATTAAGCAACATAGACAGACCTCCCGGGGTCACTTGTGGCAAGAACTGGTTCGACAGGCCTCGAGCCGAAGAACGAGTAGAGGCAAATATAAATATAAGCTAGCAGCGGAACGCTATAGGCCAGCGCCAGGCTGTGAAAACTCTCTGAAATCCAGCCCATCACGGGTGTAAGCACGGCGCCGCCAACAATCGCCATCACCAGAAACGATCCGCCAAGTTTGGTATTCGGCCCCAGGCCCTTCAACCCGAGCGCGAATATCGTTGGGAACATCAGGGACATAAATAAGCTGGCCAGCAAGAGGCTCCAAATGCCAATCCAACCGGGCCGGAAAACTCCGAGGCCCACAAGAACGATATTCGCCATTGCGTAATAACCCATCAGCAAGCTCGGCGAAACAAACCGCATTAGGTATGCGGCAAGGAAGCGGCCAATGCAAAATACCACCAGCGTGCCGGTGAGAAAATATCCCGCCATTTTTTCCGGCTCGTGCGCGTATACCTGAACATACGAAATAAAATAGCTCCACGTGCCCACCTGCGCGCCCACATAGAAAAATTGCGCCACTACGGCCAGCAGGAAATGCCGGTGCCCCAGGAGCGCCAGAAAGCTGCCATGATCCGCCGCCGTTTCCCGCTCGCTGGCGATGGCCGGAAATTTGGTGCGCAGGATCAGTGCCGCCCAAATCAAAGCCACCACGCCAATCACCAGATAAGGCCGCACCACACGCAAAGTTTCTGATTGCAGATACGCCTGGTAGGTGTGCTGGGCCTGGCGGGCCGCAATTTCCGCGGGCGTCAGCTCCACTCCGGAAAAAATAAAAATCGTTCCCACCAGTGCGCCGGTGATCGCGCCAAAGGGATTGAAGGCTTGGGAAAAATTCAGCCGCCGCTCGGAGCTATCCGGGTCCCCAAGCTGCGCGATAAAGGGATTGGAAGCAGTCTCCAGAAACGAAAGGCCGCTGGCGATCACGAAGAGCGCGAACAGAAAAAACAGGTAACTCCCCCGAACCGCCGCGGGCCAGAACAGAAACGCTCCAACGGCGTAAAGAAGCAAACCAACAACGAACCCCGCCTTGTACCCGGCCCGCTTCATCATCAGCGCCGCGGGTATCGCCAGGAAGAAATAGCCCATATAGAAAGCGAACTGCACCAGTCCAGCCTGAAACCGGGTAATTTCGAACGACTTCATGAAATGGCGGATCAGGACGTCATTCAGATTGTTGGGCACACCCCACAAGAAAAAGAGAAACGTCACCAGGATGAAGGGAACGATCTGCCCCGGCGGAAATAAAGAGTGGCTGGGTGCCTGAACGGCTGTACTTGAAGTTTTCTCTGGCGGATGGGTTGCCATCATCCTTCCTTTCAAAGTTCAAAAACCGATTCAGCCGACCTGCACCATAATTTTCGTAACTTTCGCCGGATTGGCGCTCCACATCTCGAACATCGCGGGCGTCTCTTCCAGAGCAACAATCGAGCCAATTGCCGATTCCACGGGGAACTTCCCTTCCCGCAACATCTGGATCACCTTCTGAAAATCTTCCGGCAACGCATTCCGCGAACCCAGAATGTCGAGTTCCTTTTGCACGAAGAGCTTCGTCTCGTATGCCACCGGCTGCTTTGCGTAGCCGATGTAGACGACGCGCCCGGTAAACGCGACTTCCTCCACCGCCGCGCGAAATGTCTGCGGCTGGCCGATCGCCTCAATCACCACGTCTGGCCCGTGCCCTTCCGTCAATTCCTGCAGGGCATCGTGCAGCGAAACCGCGCTGGAATTGATCGTATGTGCAGCGCCGGCCTTTTTTGCGATCACCAGTTTCGTCGTCGTCCAGATCCACGGCAATCGTTGTGGCGCCGGCGAAATGCGAAGCCGCAATCGCGCCAAGCCCCACGCCGCCACATCCAAACACGGCAACTTTGTCGGCGGAAGAGACTCGCCCTCGCGCCACTGCGTGAAATCCCACCGTCAGCGGTTCCACGAGGCAGAGTTCCTTCAGGCTCAACTCCGCCGCGAAGAGCCGCTCCGGCGGCATGGTGATGAACTCCGTCAGCGCGCCGTCTCGCTGCACGCCCAGCGTTTCGTTAAACGCGCAAGCGTTGGGCCGGCCGCGGCGGCAGGAGGCACACCGCCCGCAATTCGTGTACGGTGACATCGTGACGTTCGTGCCTGCCTTCAACCCCGGCATGGAGGCACTGCCTTCCACAATCGTGGCGGCGATTTCGTGCCCGGGTATGCGCGGAAACTGAATCATGGGATTCTGCCCGCGATACGAATTCAGATCACTGCCGCACAAGCCGACCATTCGCACGCGCAGCAGTACCTTCGCCGGATCGTGCCGCGGTTCGGCCACCTCTTCGACGACTGCTTCACCCGGTTTCTTGAATACAAGTGCCTTCACGCGCCCTTTTTCCCTGCACTTTCACTCGGCGACAGCCCATAGACGCTGGTTGCCACCTCACCGAAAATCATTCCTTGCTCCTGCGCGGAAAGCGGACGCAGCAACTCCTGCAGGGTGGAATACCACCGCTGGTAGCTCGCCGCCAAGGTGCACACCGGCCAATCCGAACCCGCCATCAGACGCCTGGGACCAAAGGCCTGCAGCACCGCATCGAAATACGGCCGCAAATCCTTCTCGCTCCAGGTTGCCCAGTCCGCCTCCGTGATCATTCCCGAAACTTTGCAATATACATTTTCCCGCCGGGCCATTTCGCGGATATTCGTCTTCCAGGGTTCCACTTGATGTTCACGAATACGCGGCTTAGCGATATGGTCCAGAACAAAAATCTGATTCGGATGGCGGTCCACAAAGCGAATGGCCGCTGGAAGCTGCCGTTCGAAAATCAGAATGTCGTAGACCAGAGAATATCTCCGGAGCGCCGCGATCCCGGCGTTGAACTGCACGCCAAGAAGAAACTCGTCGTCAGGCTCGTCCTGAACCACATGGCGCAGTCCCTTTAGTTTTCCGAATGGCCGCAGCCGTTCCAAAACAGCCGGGAAGTCCGCGCTTGCGATGGGCGCCCAGCCCACTACTCCCCGAATTAAATGGGTTTGTTCCGCCAGATCCAGCAGCCACTTCGTCTCTTCCAGCGATTGCCTTGCCTGGACGGCCACCGTGCCTTGAATCCCACAAGCCGCAGTTACTTCTTCCAAATCCGCCGGCAGAAAATCGCGCGCGAGTGCCGCCATTTTCCCGTCGATCCAGGGGTATTCATTCTTCGCATAGCGCCACAGATGATGATGGGCATCAATCCGCTCAGCCATTGTTTTCCGGCTTCCCCGAAGGCCATTCCAGATTGAATGCATCCCCCGCAGCGGCACGAATCTCGGCAAGAAATTCCGGTTCTGATTTCATCCGCAGCAATTCGAGATTCGCCATCACTTCCGCCTGCGTAGCCATCCCGACCAGCGTGCTGGAAACATAAGGGTGATCCAGAGCAAAGCGCAGCGCGGTTGCGGAGATTGGCCTGCCCCGAAGTTTGCAGACTTCGATAATCCTGCGTGCCGCTTCGTGAACTTCCACAGGTGCCGGATGCCAAGCTGGAGCGCCGCGTTGCGTCAAAATGCCCATGTGCAAAGCCGAGGCATTGATCAGCCCAATCGAATGCGCCCTGGCAAACGGCGTCAACGATTCGTCCATGCGGGTATTCAGCAGATTGTAGTGGCAATAGCTTAAGACCGTATCCACCGGAACTCGTTCCGCAATCTTGCGAAGAAAGTTTGGCGGGTAACCCGTGACTCCCACATAGCGCGCTTTTCCGGATTGCTGGACTTTCCGCAGCGCCGGGACGGTTTCATTCACAATCTGTTCGAAATCGCCGAACTCAACATCGTGCGCCTGTAACAGGTCGAGATAATCCGTCTTCAGCCGCCGCAGAGACTCGTCCACACTCGAAAAAATGCGCTTCGCGGAAAAATCGAAGTCGTCGAGACCATAGCGCCCGGCCTTGGTGGCCAGAATCACTTTGCTGCGTTTCCCCGCTAACGCTTCGCCAAGCCGCTGTTCCGATAGCGTCAGTCCATAGTAAGGAGAAGAGTCGAAAAAGTTTATTCCCCGCTCAATCGCCAGGTGCACCGCGCGCGTGGCTTCCGCGGGATCCGCCGCTCCATAAATATCCCCAAGCGTCGCTGTCCCAAATCCGAGAATAGAGACCTCAAGCCCGGTGCGCCCCAGCTTGCGATATTCCATGTCGATTCCCTGCGTCTGTGGAGGCATAAGCCTTTCGCTAGTAATTGCGGTGCTGAATTTCCAGGATTCCTCGGGCATCTTCGCTTATTAGTGGTTCACTCCGCTCGCCAGGATTCCTCCATCCACGGCGATCAGTTGCCCGGTGACAAACGAACCGGCCTCCGACGCAAGAAACACCGCAGCGCCGACCAGTTCTTCTGCCCTCCCGTAACGCCCCATCGGCGTGCGCATCAGGAATTCGCGCCCGCGCTCCGTGCCTTCCAGCAGCGCGGCGTTTAGGTCCGTGCGAAAAACGCCTGGCTGGATCGCATTCACGAGCACGCCGTGGCGAGACCACTCCACCGCCAGCGATCGCGTCAGGGAAGCGAGGCCCGCCTTGCTGGCGCTGTAGGCCGCGACTTCAAACATTCCAAGGTCCGAACCCAGCGAGGCGATATTGATAATTCGTCCCGAGCCGCGCTGCAGCATGTGCTCGCCGAAAACCAGGGAACCGTGCAGCGCTCCCGTCAGATTCGTTTCCAGGATGCTATCCCAGTCAGACTGCGCCATTTTCAGAGTGGCGATTTTCTTTGTGATTCCGGCGGCGTTGACGAGAATGTCCACCTTGCCCCAGGCCTGCAGAACCGCGTCGCGCACGGCGATGATCGACTGCTTGTCGCGCACGTCGGAAGTTATGCGCAACGTCTTGCGGCCCTTAGCTTCCATCTCTGCCGCGGTGGTATCCACCAACTCTTGCCGCCGCCCGGAGACGACTACATCTGCGCCCGCGTCCGCCAGCCCGAGTGCGAGCGTGCGGCCGATTCCGCTGGTGCCTCCCAAAACCACGGCCGTCTTCCCTGCAAGACTAAAAAGTGCGGAACCCAATGGAAACTCCCATGTTTCTTATTTGAATAAAACCAACAAACCGGCCAATTCAGTCCTGTTTATTTCTCCGATGAGCCGGCGGCCCGCAGCCGGTACAACACGCAGCCGTGCGACGGCAGCTTCACCGTAAAACTTTTCGCCGATCCCAAATCCTTGTGCCCCCACGAATCTCTCTCCGCGTATTCCGCGTCCTTCAATCCCAGGTCTTTCCAGCTGTAGCTCACATCCATGGCCGCTTCCGTCCGGTTGAATGCCGCAACGTAATAGCCCGCTTGGCCCGAGCTTTCGGAGACCCATACGACCACATCGTCTTTTGCAATCGCCGGGCGGCTTGCAGTGGAGTGCTGGTCCACCGCGATGACTTCACTGTTCGTCAGCAGCGAAACCGTCCACGCATCGGCCTTGGTTAAATCGCCGCCCACCATCAGCGGTGAAGGGAAAATCGCCCACAGCGTCATCAGCGTGCGCTGCTCGTCGTGCGTCAGTTGCGTCTCGCGCGGCTTGCCCCACCCCGCTGCGGGCCCAAGATAGCCCAGTGGCAACATATCCGCGTCCGGCCAGTGCCCAGGCTGCGATTTCCCGGCCCACTTCAGCAAATTGGCGAATTGATCTCCCAGCCCTTGCGGGTAGTCCACCGTGCTGTGCCACAAATCCCAAATATCATTCGAGACGCGCCACATCTGCGCGTACTTGCGCATCTCGTCCACTTTATCCAGCGGCGCGGGGCCCGGCGAAAGGCTCAGTGCGATGGGACGCTTCGTCTTCGCAATCGCTTCGCTCAGCATGCGAATTTCTTCGCCGCGATAAGGGCGACTGCTGATGCAATCCACCTTGATCAGGTCCACGCCCCAGCTTGCATAAAGCGCGGCAATCGAATCGTAGTAGGCCTGCGCGGCGGGTTTGTTTGCATCCGCGCCAAAATTATCGGGGTTCCAGGGACAGGTTTCCGCGGTATCCGCCGCGTCCGCCGCGTGAAATTGCGAGCCGGCAATTGGCGAATTGGCTTCGACCGCTTTTTTGGGAATGCCACGCAGAATGTGAATTCCGAATTTCAAACCCAGCGAGTGAATGTAATCGCCGATGGGTTTGAATCCCTTGCCATTGGCAGCGGACGGAAACCGGTTTTCCGCGGGAATGTATCTGCCGTTCGCGTCCAGGGTATAGATCGAACTCTTGGAATTGCCCTCCGCGGTGGGGTTGCTGACAAACCATTCCATGTCGATCACCACGTACTGCCAGCCCGAAGGCTTTAGATTCTTGGCAAACCACGCGGCATTCGCCTTGACCTGCTCTTCATTAATTGTCGTGCCATATCCATCCCAACTGTTCCAGCCCATCGGCGGTGTGGCGGCGAGGAGAGGAGTGGTACTCGAAGATGCTGCCGTCGACGCGGCGTTGCGTGTGCCAGCAGCCCTGTGTCCCCTTCGAATAGCGAAGCACGCACGACAATCTGACCAGCGAAGAAAATCGCGACGAAAAAAACGGTCCAGATTAACGAAATGATTTTCCCGCGATTTGGTCTCATGGTTTTCTGCGAACCTTGAATTGGAAACCCTGCCCGCGCTCTGAAACTTCTGCTTTCTGTCCCGTTGTAACCTAAGCGCTCGCGTTGCGAATCAAAGCCGGCAGCACATCCCCGAACTGCGCATTTCCGGGATCGCCAAACGCGAAATAAAGTCGGCTGAACAGCGGGTAAAGCTTCTCGTACACGCTCGTCGCGGCCGACTCTGGCAGAAATGTTTCATACGGCGGGCAAAGTTTGTCCTGGGCCTCTTCCACGGTCTTAAACGTCCCCGCAGCCAGAAACGCAAAAATAGCGGAACCCAGGCTCACCACGCTTTTGCTGGGCACCAGCACCGGGCGCCGCAACACATTCGCGTAAACCTGGTTCAGTACGCGATTTTTCTGCGGAATGCCGCCCGCGTTGATTACGCGCTTAACCGGAACAGCGTGCTCCGCCATGCGATCCAGAATCACACGCGTGTGAAACGCCGTGCCCTCGATCGCGGCAAAAAGTTCGTCCTGCGCCGTAGTCTGCAGATTCCAACCCAGGGTCACGCCGCGCAGGTTCGGGTTCACCAGCACGGTCCGGTCGCCGTTGTCCCAGGTGAGCCGCAGCAAGCCCGTCTGTCCGGCGCGAAACGTTTCCAGCCCTTCGCTCAACTTCGCCACGCTGGTACCCGCGCGATTCGCGATCGCCTGAAAAATGTCGCCCACCGCGGAGAGCCCTGCTTCAATTCCCGTCCGCTGCGGATGGACGCTGCCCTGCACCACGCCGCACACTCCCGGCACCAAGTTGGCCGACGGCGTAATGCCGATCATGCACGTCGAAGTTCCCACCACGTTCACCATGTCGTCGGTCCGACAGCCCGCGCCGATCGCGTCCCAGTGTGCGTCAAACGCGCCCACGGGCACGGGAATTCCCTCTCGCAATCCCAATTGCCCAGCCCAATAAGCGGACAAGTGCCCGGCGATTTTTTCCGAAGTGGCGTACTCCCCCGAAAGTTTTTCCCGCACGCCGGCAAACAGCGGATCCACGCTCGTCAGAAACTCTTCCGGCGGCAATCCGCCCAGCGCGGCATTCCACATCCATTTGTGGCCCATCGCGCAGATGCTGCGCTTTGCCTGTTGCGGCGAAGTGATGCCGCACAGCGTTGCCGCAATCATGTCGCAATGCTCGAACGCGCTGGCAAATTGCGCCCGCTTCTCCGGGTTGTGGCGCAGCCAGTGGAGCAATTTGGAGAAGCCCCACTCCGAGGAGTAGACGCCTCCGCACCAGCGAATCGCCTCCAGCCCCTGCTTACGCGCCGCTTCCGTAATTTCCGCCGCCTCGCCCTTCGCGCGGTGGTCGCACCACAAATAATATTCGCCCAGCGGCTGCATCTGCTGATCCACGGGAATTACGCTGGAGCCGGTGGTGTCCAGCGCGATCGCCGCCACCGATTCCGCGGGCACTCCCGCTTTCTTCACGGCTTCGCGCGTCGCCGCAGTCAGCGCCTTCAGATGATCTTCGTGGGATTGTGTGGCGTATTCCGGATCTTCTTTTCTGCGGTGCAGGGGATATTCCGCAATCGCGGAGACCAGCAAGCCGCGCTCGCTGTCCACAATCGAAACGCGCGCGCTCAAAGTACCGAAATCAACGCCTGCTACGATGGCCATAGCACTCCCGCTTTGTGTCCTTGCTTACGCCGTATGCGCGTACATGTCCCAGCCGAGATAGCGCGTGGTGGCTTCGTGGACCACCGGCGCGACGCTGGAGAAATTTGCCGCCACGTGGTGCTCGAACCCGTTTTCGCAGATGTAGCGCAGCAGTTTCTGCAGCCCTGGAATTTCCACCACGCCCGCGCCGCCAAATGTCTCCAGCGGATCGTCCGTGAATCTCCCGCTGCCCGTGTAGCCGCGCATCCGGCCCGAAGTGTCGTCCGTTGAAAATCGCGCGAAGCTCATCGCTCCGGCCTTCACCTGGCCCACGCACGTGCCAAACGTGTTGTCCTTGCCCACCGTGCCGGCGATGATCGCCTGGTAGTCCATCTTCACTTCCTTGAAAAAATGTTTTGGCAGGTTGCTGCAGTGAAAGCACACCGCCTTGTTCGGGTCGCTGCCGTAATTATTGTTCCAGTCCAGCAGCGCGCTCGGCGTTTCCGAAGCCAGTTGCAGCGCGTGCATTCCCAGCACGCCGCAGACGTCCACCTCGCACGCGCTTGAGAGCAGCGAATCGCTCATCATGCTCATCACCGTGCACGGCACCACGCCCAGATTCTCTTCCAGCGACGTCCAGCACTGCACCGCGCTGATCTGCACATGCGTCGCCTTCATCCAGTCGTCAATCACCGCGCCCAGCTTGGCCATCTTCAGCAGCGCGGCCTGCGGAATATCCGTCGTAGACACATATTTCTGGATGTTCTGCAGTTTCTGGACTGCCGCGGGATCCGCGTCCTTCATCCGCCCGATGCGTCCCAGCACTTCGCTCAGGTCCAGCGTCTCCACCGTGATGCCGCTCGCTTCCAGCAGTTTCTCGCTGTAGCGCACCGTGTTGAACGCCGTCGGACGCGCGCCCAGCGCTCCGATGCGCAGGTTGCGCAATCCCTTCACCACGCGGCAGACCCCCGCGAACCATTCCAGGTCTTTCGAAAATTCCG
Source organism: uncultured Acidobacteriota bacterium (assembly GCA_963824925.1). GTDB lineage: Bacteria > Acidobacteriota > Terriglobia > Acidiferrales > UBA7541 > Acidiferrum. Next base: position 249,284 of record CAWGRE010000012.1, on the reverse strand, counting down.
GCGAACCCGGCGCTTCCGTATGCAGCGTTGTCAGCGAATACGGAATGCCATACTGCCGCAGGTTGTTGCATGCGGACATCTTTCCGCAGAAACTGTCGCGCCGGTGCGTGATGCCCATCTTCGCCGGCGTATCCGGAGTGGCCTGCACCAGCACGGGCACCTGCAACCGGGAAAGCCGCAGCGCATCGGCAATGGCGCGCTCGTCGCCAAAGTTCGGCAGCGTCACCACCACGCCATCAATCGCATCGCCTTTGGACTTGAACAACTCCGCGCAGCGCATGGCTTCTTCGTACGTCTCGACTGCCCCATGCTTGCTCTGCTCCGGCCCCAGCGCCACCGCGTCCATCCCGGCGCTCTGCAGGACCTGCAGCATCTCCTCCCGACCGCTTTTCGCCAGGTGATCCGGGAAAAAACCGCGGTTCCCCACAATCACGCCCATCGTCATCTTCCGCTTGCTCGTCATGCGTGGCCCCAGGTCCCTCTCCGAATTTCTTTTCGCTATCTTCCCGGCCGGAACGAATAGGAGTAAATTCCGCCCAGCACAATCAGCAGCGCGCCCCACCATACCGGAGCGTGAAGATTAGCCAGCACCGTATCCGGCGGATTCGACCACTCCGCCAAACCGCTGCCCAAAATCAGCACGCCGTAGACAAGAAACAGCACGCCGACAAAAAACCACACCGGAACAATCTGACTTTTTTCGCTCATAGTTTTTTCACCAGAAAATAATTTGAAGGACCACTAAAACTCCAAGGGCCGCCATTCCCCACACCAGCGGTTTGTGAAGCCAGCTTGTGTGCTCTTCATGCGCCACTTCCGTAAGGCTATAGACCAGCCCGCGCAACTCCGAATCCGGCCGCGGTTTGGTCACCATCGTCACCAGCACCGTCACCACCACGCACGTCACGCACGCCCACAAAGACTGGAACATATCCTGCGCCAGTCCCTTTGCGTCCGGGGAGAGCGCGAACACATGCACCCAGCGCTGCGGATCGAATTTCATCAGCAGGAACATGCTCACCGAAACAACTGTTCCGCAAAGGAGGCCCCAGAAGCCTGCCGCCTTAGTCACGCGTTTCCACATCATTCCCAGCAGCACGGTGCCGAACAGCGGCGCGATAAAGAATCCGAAAAGCGCCTGCACGTAATCCATGATGCTGGCGAAGCCCATTGCCAGGTACGCCGTCCCGATGCTGATGAAAAGCCCGATGATCGTGCACCACCGGCCCATCGAAACGTAGTGGCTATCCGGCGCCGCCTTTCGGATAAACGGGCGGTAAAGGTCGTACGTCCAAACCGTGGCGAACGCGCTGACATTTCCCGCCATGCCCGCCATGAATCCCGCCACCAGCGCGGTGATTCCCAAGCCCAGCAATCCGGGACCGCAGTAGCGCGCCAGCATCAGCGGCAGCACTTCGTTGTAGCTGAACTGCCCCGCATGCACTTCGCTGGCCGGCACCAGATGCATCGGGCAGCACCGCCAGGCCCAGCAAGCCCGGCAGGATCACGATGATCGGCACGGCCATCTTAAAAAATGCGCCGATCACCGGGCGCCATCTTTGCCGAACGGATATCCTTGGAGGAAAGCACGCGCTGGACGACCAGGAAGTCCGTGGTCCAGTAACCCATCGCCTGCACCGCGCCCAGTCCAAAAACGATCCCGACCCAGTTAATGCCCATCGGGTTGCTCTGAAAATGTCCCAGTCCTCTCCAGGCGTGTGTGAAATCCTGCCCCGGAAAATTCTGCTGGATGCGCGCAACCATGCCTTTCCATCCGCCCGTTTCATAAAGCCCCAGGATCGGAATCAGCAGCGCCCCGAACCAGATCAGGAAGAATTGCAGTACTTCGTTGAAGATCGCGGAGAACAACCCGCCTGCCGCGACATAAATTCCCACGGTCAGCGACGACACCCAGATGCTGAAATTCAGATTCCAGCCCAGCACCACCTTCATCACCACCGCCATCGCGTACATGTTCACGCCGGACATCAGGATGGTCATGATCGCGAAGGTCACCGCGCTCAATCCGCTGGCCGCGGATCCATAGCGCAATTGCAGATAACCCGGGAACCGAGTGCGTTTTCGAGATGTAGTAAAAGGGCATCATCACCAGGCCCAGGAAAATCATGGCCGGAATCGCCCCGATCCAATACCAGTGCACCGCCAGGATTCCGTACTGATACGCCGAGCCCGCCCATCCTAATAGCTCCAGCGAGCCCAGGTTTGCCGAAACGAAGGCCAACCCCGCCACCCAAGCCGTCATTTCGCGCCCGGCAAGGAAAAAATCCTCCCCGGTCTTGGCGAACCGTTTCAAATAGAAGCCGATCCCCAGCACCAGCACGAAATAAAACGCGATGATGACCAGATCGACTCCGGAAAGATGTACGAGTCGAGTAGCTTCCAGAGCAGCGAATAATTGTGTCATTCGTGTTTCCTCACCTGGCCGTAGTAGGCCTGCTTGCCGTGCTTCCTCAAGAAATGCTTGTCATGCAGAGTTTTCCCGATCCCCGCCGCATTCGCGTGGATGCCCACCGTGAAATAAGCCATGCGTGCCACCACTTCCAGCATCGACGCGCATTCGGCGGCCTTGCGCGCATCGGCGCCCCAGGCGAACGGCGCGTGATTCGCCACCAGCACTCCGGGAATCGCCATGGGATCGGTTTTTGCGAATGCGCGAATGATCACCTCGCCCGTATTGGCTTCGTATTCGCCCTGGATCTCTTCGTCTGTCATCACGTCGGTCACGGGAATCGCGCCGTGAAAATAATCGGCGTGCGTGGTCCCAAAACACGGAATCGGCTTGCGCGCCTGCGCCCAGGAGGTTGCGTATTCGGAATGCGTGTGCGCAATGCCTCCAATGGCCGGAAAAGCGCGGTAAAGCGCTGCGTGCGTCGGCAAATCCGACGAAGGTCGCAGATTCCCCTCCACCACTTTTCCGTTCAGGTCGGTTACCACCAGATGCTCCGCCTTCATCCCATCGTAAGGAACTCCGCTGGGCTTGATGACGATGAGACCCTGATCTCTTGAGACCCCGCTGGCGTTTCCAAACGTGGAAACCACCAGCGCATAGCGCACCAGATCGAGGTTCGCTTCCAGCACCGCTGCGCGAAGTTCGGGAACTAGCATACGTTCAGGCCCTGGAAACCGTTAACGTTAACGCTTTTCTCTCTAGTTTCGCAACGTGCAACTATTTCACCGAAAACCGGAAGACCGTCGTGGAGTGGAGTTCTTTGCCTGGGTTCAGCGTCGTCGAAGGAAAGTTTGCATGATTCGGCGAGTCCGGAAAGTGCTGGGTCTCCAGGCAGAATGCGGAGCGACGCGGGTACGCGTAGCCCCCTTTTCCATGCGTGGTGCCATCCAGGAAATTCCCGGTGTAAAACTGCACGCCCGGCTCGGTGGTCAACACTTCCAGCTGTCCGACCGCTCTTAGGATCGTGCGCCACTGCTGCCCGCTCCAGCCCCGTGCTTCCCGCTTTCCGGTTGAGCACCCAGTTGTGATCGTAGCCGTGGCCGAATTTCAGTTGTTCATCGGGATCGTCGATCCGCGTTCCGATGGCTGTCGCGTGCGTGAAATCAAATGGAGTGCTTCTTCACATCGCGCAATTCTCCGGTGGGAATCAGGGTGGCGTTCACGGGAGTGAATTTATCGGCGTTCAATTCCATGGTCTCGCCAAGAATATCGCCCTGGTTCTGGCCCGCAAGGTTGAAATAGCTGTGATTGGTCAGATTCACCACGGTGGGTTTGTCCGTGCTCGCCGTGTAATCAATTTTTAGCTCGTTTTTGTCTTTGGCCAGCGTGAAAACCACCGTGGCGGTCAAGGTTCCGGGAAAGCCTTCTTCCCCATCCTTGCTGACGTAGCGGAACTGCACGGCTCCGCCATCTTTGCCGGAGACATCCTTCGCTTCCCAGATTTTCTTGTTGAAGCCGATCGTTCCCCCGTGCAGCGTATTGGGGCCATCGTTCTTGGGCAGGGTGTACGTCTTGCCGTCGAGAACAAATTCGCCATTCGCGATGCGATTGCCGTAGCGTCCGATCGTTGCGCCGAAATACGACTTGCCATCCTCGTATTCCTTGGGAGTATCAAAGCCCAAAGTCACGTCGTCCACTTTCCCGCTCTTGTCCGGGACCTTGATGCTCACAATCGTGGCCCCGAAATTGGTGATCTGCACCACCATCCCTTTGTCGTTTGTCAGCGTGTAGAGATCGGTCTGCTGGCCGGAACTTATGGCGCCAAACGGCCGGACTTCCACTTTCGGTGCTGCGCCTGGATTAGCCGGAGTTTTGAGTGTCATGAGCGTAAGACCCAAAAACAGTATCATGCCTGAACGCAGAGCGGACATTTGCTTCTCCTGGACAATTTAGACTGGCCCATTGATAAACGGAGTACGACCGCGGCGGTACCTCTAACCTTGTCGCATTTCCGGCCATCGATGGTTTTTCGGCTTCCTGCGGCACCACTCTATCAGGTTTGTCGAACCCATTGACCGCTTTCAGGTCGCTGCCCGTCAAAACGTAACTGGCCAGCAACCGGCTGCCCGCCTTGCTCTCCCAGTTCAATTCCACCTGATGAGCCTTATTGAGGTCGCGATTGAGAATAAACAGGGAAAGCGTGCCGTCTTCGGCGTTGAAAGTCCCCGCGGCGTCCACATAGGGAACCTGGCCGTAGCCCGGCACTTCGTAGCTTGGCCCTGGCTCCAGCAATACTTCCAGAGCCGCGCCGCGCGCGTATTGCAGTGCCCAGGAATAGGGATAGTAGATTGTCTGCCGGTAGAGGCCGTTCGCATCCGTCATGATTGGCGCGATCACATTCACCAACTGCGCCAGGCATCCGATGCGCACCCGGTTCGAATTGCGCAGCAGCGAATTGATCAATCCGCCCACCAGCAAACCATCTTCCAGGTTGTAGACCTCTTCCAGCAAATGTGGCGCCGGCTTCCGGTCGCCATCCTGCGCCGCTCCGCCGCGCGCACGATACCACACGTTCCACTCATCAAAGGAAAGCCAAAGCTTCTTGGGAGATTTCTTGCGCCCCTGCACGTAGTCGCAGACTGCGGCAACTTCCGCAATTTGCCGCTCCATGCTCAGATTCAAGGCCAGGAACTGCGCAGAGTCGCCGCCGGTCTCCTTCGTATTATCGAAATAGCGGTGCAGCGATATTGCATCCACGTACTCGTAGCATTGCTCGAGGACTTCGCGGTCCCATTGCAGATACGTGGGCATGCCGGGCCCGCTCGAACCGCAAGCAACCAACTGCAGCGAAGAATCCACGTAGCGCATCTGCCGCCCGGCGTCCGCTGCCTTCTCGCCATATTCCGTGGCGGACATGTGGCCGATTTGCCAAGGGCCATCCATTTCGTTGCCCAGGCACCAGTGCTTCACGTTATAAGGTTCCGCGATCCCGTGCTTGCGCCGCAGGTCGCTCCATTTAGTGCCTTGGGCCAGATTGCAGTATTCCACCAGCGCTGCCGCGGATTCCGGCGTCCCGGTGCCCAGATTCACGGCGAGCAGCGGCTCGGTGCCCACGGCCTTGCTCCAGGCCAAGAATTCATTGGTTCCAAATTGATTAGGGTCCAGCGTATTCCACGCCTTGTCCAAAACCGTCGGACGCTCCGATTTCGGTCCCACGCCATCCAGCCAGTGATACCCAGAAACAAAGTTTCCGCCTGGGTACCGGACGATCGGCACCTTCATCTTGCGGATTTCATTTAGTACATCGGTTCGAAAACCATTGGCGTCCGCAAATTTCGAATGCGGATCATAGATTCCTTCGTAGATCGCGCGGCCCAGATGCTCCAGGAACGAACCGAAAATGTTTCGATCCAGTGACGGCAGCGTGCGGCGCGTGTCCAGATAGATTTGGAATTCCGCAGCGGTTGCCGCCGCCTTGCCCCGAGCGCTCGCGAACGGGCTCAGCACGTGCTCCGCCGACAGCGCGATGCCAGTTGCCGCAGCCTTCTGCAAGAATCCACGCCTAGACTCACGTGCCATCGATAGCCTCCTGGCGATTTTGAGCGAACCCGCCCTGCGCGGCATGCCGTGCGGCAGCCAGCGAACATTCTCCACAAGTTGGGGGTGCTTGGCTAGAGAAAACGCTTACCCTATTGCTATGACTGGCGATCCCTAAACGCCGGCCTTTCGTTCTACAAGGAAACCCCGCGTTTCCAGGGAATGAAGTCCTCCTGGTGGTTCCGCTCGGCCTTGGCGAGCACTTCCCCGCTGGCTGTCTTCACGATCAATTCCAGCACTCGCTCGCCCATCGCTTCCACGCTGGTTTCTCCGCGAACAATCGCGCCCGTATCCAGATCAATGATGTCGGACATGCGCCCCGCCAGCTCCGAGTTCGTCGAAATCTTCAGCACCGGCGCGATCGCGTTTCCCGGTCGGCGTCCCAAGACCCGTCGTGAACAGGACCAGGTTCGCCCCGCTTCCCACTTGCGCTGTCACCGCCTCCACATCACTCCCCGGCGTGCACAGCAAATGCAGCCCGGGCCGCGTTGCATATTCCGGGTAGTCCAGAACATCCGTCACCGGCGAAGTTCCGCCCTTGCGCGCTGCCCCTGCGGACTTCATTCCGTCGGTGATCAACCCGTCCCGGATATTCCCCGGTGAAGGATTGCTATCGAAGCCGGAACCCACCGCCTGCGCCCGCGCGTTATAAGTCTTCATTAGATGAATGAACTTTTCCGCGGCCTCTGCGGTCACGCAGCGCTCCACCAGATTTTGCTCGGCGCCGCACAATTCCGGAAACTCCGCCAGAATCGTTCTGGCCCCAAGAGCACAGAGCAGGTCGGAAGTATGCCCGATCGCGGGATTCGCGCTGATGCCGGAAAATCCGTCGGAGCCGCCGCACTTCAGTCCAACTGTCAGCGCGGACAAGGGCGCGGCGCTTCGCGTGGCCTGATTCGCGGCAATCAATCCCTGAAAAGTCTCACGAATCGCGCCAGTCAGCATTTGCGATTCCAGACTGCTTTCCTGCTGGTCGAAAATAAAAAGCGGCTTGTCGAACTTCGGATTGCGCCGCTGGATTTCTTCCCGCAGCAGGCTGGACTGCGCGTTCTGGCAGCCCAGGCTCAGAATCGTGGCGCCCGCAACGTTGGGATGGTGAATGTAGCCGGCAATCAAACCGCAGAGGCTTCGCGCATCCTCGCGTGTTCCTCCACAGCCCAGCGTGTGGGTCAGAAATCGCACGCCATCCAGATTCGGGAATACTTTGCTGGGCGCCCCGGCCGCCGCATAGTCGGGAAACGTGTACCGGGAAATCTCTTCAATCCGCCCGGAGCGATACAAGATCCACCAGGTCAGCCACGTGCCGCTGGTAGCCCTCCGGTTGCGAATCCCCCACCACCTTTTCGAACGCCCGCTGCAGCGATTGCAGATTCTGGTTTTCGCAGAACACCAGCGGCACCACCAGCCAGTAGTTCCGCGTGCCCACCTGCCCGTCGCTCCGTCGAAATCCCTGAAAGGTGGCGTTTCGCCAGCGCGAAATATCCGGTGCTTTCCATTCAAAAGTTCCGGTTTTTGCATGCACCGCGGCGGTCTGGTGCCGCACATTCGCCGTGGAGATTAATCCACCTTTGGCGATGGGCGCAGTCGCCTCGCCCACCACCACGCCGTACATCACAATTTCGCTTCCCGCTGGAAATTCCCGCAGCGCGAATTTGTGCTTCGCCGGAATCGCCGAGGTCAGTTCCTGCGCTGTGCCAGACAGTTCCACGCTCGCCCCTGCCGGCAAGTCAACCAGCGCAACGGCCACGTTGTCGCCCGCCGCAAGTTTTGTCGCTTTTCGTTGGAATAATCGAAGTTCGCTCATCAGGCTAGTTTATAGCAGCTTTCCAAATTGCAGGCCAATCCACGCAAAATTGCGACGCAAGTCCCTTATTCCCCTTGATCGCTAAGCCGAAAAATTCTCGTCCATCTCCAACCACTTCTCCCCAGCCCGCGCCTGCGGCAAGGCCTGCTGGAATTTCCACATCAACTCTTCCCATTCCCGCACTTTCGGATTTGCCAGATCCGCCAGCTTCTTGGCCTCAAACGAAAAATGGTCCTCCACTTCCATGATCATGAACATCCGCGTCCCCAGCAAGTAAATCTCCATCTCCGCGATTCCCGCATCCCGGATACTTTTCGTAATCTCCGGCCAGACACGCTCGTGATACTTCTTATATTCCGCAATCAATTGCGGATCATCCTGCAAATCCAAAGTCAGGCAAAATCGTCGCATCCTCGCGCTCCTCTGGGCAGTATCGATCTCTTCAATTCTTCCACCAGGCGACCGTCTACTTCCCACGCCCTCCGTTCATAATCGCAGAATCCCCGCTCGATTCACTAGCAGAGCACTCCCCGCTCAACTCCTGCTTCTCTTCCCCGGCCCCTCATGCTGCAATAACAAAGTGGGCAGCAATCCCCCGGCAATCCACAGGGACTCGCGTTCCATGGCTTGCCATGGGCATCCTGCTCGTTCCCGATGAGCGTCTTCAACTATCTGCTCGAGCAAACTTTCGTCTATAGCTTGTGGCAAGCTCCGTTTGCCTCCGCCAAGCTGGCGCCCCTGCTCGCCCATAACTCACTTGATCGCGCTCGTCGTGTCCTGGACGTCGGCTGCGGACCCGGCACCAACACCCACCTCTTCGCCCATGCGGATTACCTGGGCATCGATATCAATCCGGGTTACATCGCCCACGCGCGGAAAAAGCACAATCGCCAGTTCGTCGTAGCAGATGTCAGCAACTACAACCAGCCCGTCGAAACCGGCTTTGACTTCATCCTCGTAAACAGCTTCCTGCATCACATCGACGCGCCGGCCACCTCTTCCATCCTACAGCACCTGCAATCCTGGCTCTCGCCCGACGGCCACATCCACCTTCTCGAACTTGTTCTTCCAACCGAGCGTTCCTTACAGCACTTCATGGCTCGCCGCGACCGCGGCGATTATCCCCGGCCACTCGCCGAATGGCGCCAACTCTTCGAGCAGCACTTGGACTTGGTAGTCTTCGAACCCTACGATTTGGGAACGCTCGGCATTCCCTTCTGGAATATGATTTATTCCAAAGGCAGGGCGAAGCGATGAGCGACGGTTTCCGACTCTCGGTGGCCATCCCGCTGCACAACGAGGAGTCCGTGCTTCCGGAACTCCTTCGCCGCACGCTCGCCGCTCTGGATGAAATCCCCGGCGGTCCTCACGAACTTCTCTTCGTCGACGATGGCAGCACCGATCGAACCGTGCCCATTGTCCACGAAGCCGGTGAGCGCGATTCTCGCATCGTGATCGTCACGCTCTCCCGCAATTTCGGCCATCAAGCTGCCCTCAGCGCCGCGCTGGATCATGTCACCGGCGATGCCGTTGTGGTCATGGACGGCGACCTGCAAGACATTCCCGAAGCCATCCCCCGCCTGGTTGAAAAATTCCACGCAGGATTCGACGTCGTCTATGCCCAACGCACCGGCCGAAAAGAAGCGTGGCCCCTGCGCCTTTGCTATTTCCTCTTCTATCGCCTGATGGCCAAGCTTTCAGACATTCGTCTGCCGCTCGATACCGGAGACTTCGGCCTGATGTCCCGCCGCGTGGTGGACGAAATCCGCCGCCTCCCGGAGCATCACCGCTATCTGCGCGGCCTGCGCACCTGGGTCGGCTACCGCCAGACCGGCATTTCCGTGGAACGCTCGGAGCGCCATTCCGGCAAAAGTAAATATGGTTTCTGGCGGCTGCTGAAGCTTGCGTCTGATGGCTTGTTCGCTTTTTCCATCGTGCCCATCCGGGCCGCGGCCATGTTCGGCGCCATGGCGGTTGGAGCCTCGATGCTGTTCGGGATTTATGCCGTCCTTCAGAAATTCGCCTTTCACAAATCGCCACAAGGCTTCACCGCGCTGTTGCTGCTCATCACCTTTCTCTCCGGCGTGCTGCTCTTCTTCCTCGGCGTCATCGGCGAATATGTCGGCCGAATTTACGAGGAGACCAAGCGTCGGCCCAACTACATCGTTGGCGAAGTGTTTCGCAGCAAGTCTCACCCGCTGAATATGCTGGATCGCTCCGAATCGCGCCTGCCAACGGTGGAAATTTCCGCCGACATTGCGCGCCGCAGGTCCTGATGCCGCTTCCGGCCGCCGCGATCGGCAATCCCTCCGCAGAGGCTGCGCTGGCCCGCGCCATCGAATATTTGTCGCCGCCCGCCGCTGTCAGCATGGCGGACCGTTGGTTCGAAATTGCCTCTCTGGACCATTTCTGGGTGCGCCGGCGATTTGAAGTCCTGCAGCGTCTCGCCGGCACCCAGCTCCCTGCGGCGAAAAACATGGCGGAAATCGGCTGCGGCCACGGCCTGCTGCAACGCCAGGTGGAAGATCAATTCGGTAAGCCGGTCACCGGATTCGACCTCAACGACTTTGCGCTGAAGCAAAACATCAGCCGCACCAGCCAAGTCTGCTGCTACGACATTTTTCAGCGCGAGCCATCGCTCCACCAGCGCTTCGATCTGATCTTTCTCTTCGACGTTCTCGAGCACCTCCCGGACGAACAAAAATTCCTCGATGCCGTAACGTTTCACCTCGCTCCGCAAGGCCGCTTGATCCTCAACGTCCCCGCCGGCCAGTGGGCTTTTTCCGCTTATGACGTCGCCGCCGGCCACCAGCGCCGCTATTCCATCGAAACGCTCACCGCCGCGGCCTCTCGCAATCATCTGCAGCTCGAAAGCTGCACCTACTGGGGCCTCTCTCTTGTTCCCACGCTCGCACTCCGCAAACTCTGGCTGCTCGGTAAAAAGGATCAGTCGCAAATCATCTCCGAAGGTTTCGACGCGCGGAATTCCGCCCTCAATGCAGCGCTCGGCTTTCTCTCCCGCTGCGAGCCTCTCCCCCAGAAATTCCTCGGCACATCCTTGATGGCCACGTTTCGCCCGGCGCTGCCCACCGAATGAACGCGCCTCTTTATCCCCAGGGCATCGCCGCGCCGGGGACACTCTCCCCCGCAACACGCAATCGTTTGCTTGGCGTGCTGCTCCTGTTCAACTTCCTTCTCTACGCCAATTGCCTCTTCAATGGTTTTGTCTTCGACGACCATTCGCAAATCGAGCTCAATCCCTATGTCCACAGCTTCCGCGATGTCGGAAAACTTTTTGGAACTTCCCTTCTCGCCCAACAGGGAAAGCAAGCCGTTCCGAATTTTTATCGCCCGCTCACCAATTTCACCTTCCTCGTCGGCTATAAACTCTTCGGCGAATCGCCGCTAGGCTATCACCTGATCAGCATCCTGCTGCACTGCACCGCGGTCTGGCTGGTGTTCCTGGTGGGCAGCAAACTCTTCCGCAGCGATTGGCTGGGCCTGCTCGCAGCGTTCCTGTTTTCGGTGCATCCGGCCCACGTGGAACCCATCGCATGGATCGACGCTGTCGGCGACCCGCTGGTCACCGTTTTCCTCTTGCTCGCCTTCTTGTGTTACTTCCGATTGGACCAGCCGGGAAGCTCTTCCACAAAAATTCTTTCGGCCGGAATGCTCCTCGCCTTTGCTGCGGCGCTTTTCACCAAGGAGACCGCCGTGATCTTTCCGGTCCTCGCCATGATTTTCGAGCATTTTTATCGCGCCGACCGCGCCGAAACACGCTGGACTCAAAAACTCGCCCGCTACGGCAGCCTCTGGCTTACATTCGCGGCCTACATTGCACTTCGCGTGGCCGCCGTGGGACAACTCATCCCTTCCCAACTCCACTCAGAGGTTACGCCGGGCGAAGCCGTCTTCAGCGCCATTGCGCTGGTCGGTCAGTACGCGCGGAAACTGATCTGGCCGACTCCTCTGGTTGCGTTTTATCCTTTCCAGAAAAGCACTTCGCTCTTTCAGCCCCCTGTCTTGCTGGGGCTCTGCGTCATTGTCGGCGTATTGGCGCTCTTCGTTTTTCTCTGGCGGCGCGCACATCTCTATTCCTTCACCTTGCTTTGGATGGCGCTGGCTATCGCGCCAGCGCTCAACACGCGTTGGATGACCGCCTCGGTTTTCGCGGAGCGCTATCTCTATCTTCCTTCCGTGGCTTTTTCCTGGCTGGTGGCTGGTGGCCTGCTCTGGATGTGGAATCGCGCGGGCGAAAAAGCGCGCATCACACGATTGGCGATGGCCGCAGCCCTGGGGCTTGTCTGTTGCCTTGCCGCCTATGCGTCCGTCGCCCGGAGCTTTGATTGGCGCAGCGATCGTTCCGTGGTTGTCAGCACACTCCGCGTGCTTCCCGATTCGCCGCATACCCACGTGCAATATGGAATGTTTCGCTGGGCAGAGGGCGATCACGCGGAAGCCGTGCGCGAATGGCAACTGGCGCTTTCGCTGAATCCACAAAGTGTGGAAGCCATGGCGGAGCTTGGCCGCGCCAGCCTGGCGGAGAAAAACTACGATCTAGCCCAGCAATGGCTGGGCAAGGCCATCGCTCTGAAACCAAACTTCGCCACTCCCCACGTCTTGCTGGGAGAAGTTTTCCTCGCGCAAGGCAAGCACGGCGAGGCCGAAGCCGAATTCCAACGGGCGATTGCCGACAATCCCACGGATACCGAAGCCCTAAACGCCCTGGGAACGTTCTATCTGCAAGACCACCGCCTGGAAGATGCGGCGCGCGAATTTCTGGCCTCCGCCCAAATTTCTTCCGTGATGAGCACCTGGGTGAGCCTTGGGGAGATTTACAACCAACTCGGCCAGCCCGATAATGCCGCGGACGCCTGGAGCCATGTCGTCGCGCTCGAACGCTTTAATCCGGAAGCCCATCGTTCGCTGGGACAGATTTATCTTTCACGCCGGCAGTGGAATGCCGCCGAAAGCGAATTTCAGATGTGCCTATTGATGAATCCGAAAGACCCTGTGGCCCTCGCAGGGATGGAGAAAATCAAGGCCGCTTCCATTAGCGGCGATTCAAAAAGTTCTCAATAATTCAGGCCAGAGGCCATCGCTTTCCCTATTCCCCGCTCGGTTTTCCAGCAATCAACGCCGCCGTCGTCGCCACGCACTGCCACGTGCCATTGATTTTGATCCACGTGTCCACAAACCGCTCGCGATGGAGGTACGTCTTGCCCTTTTCCGTTCCCTTCACGCGAAAAATGCCCACCACCACGGCCGCGTCTCCATACATCTGCACGTTGCTCTGCTCGGTGACCGCCTGCGAGGGCTGGTAATCCGGAGCCTTGATGCTCGCCAGAAACTCGCCTTTGTTCATGATGCTGCCGTCAATATCCACGGAAATCATCGTGGTGGCCAGCAGCATATCCAGCGCGTTGGAGTCCTTGGATTCCAGCGCGTGATTCCAGGCCAATTCCAAAGCCTGGATGTGCCCCGCATCCTCTTTGTTCGTATTTTGGCCGCGCACGGCAAGCGCGGCGCCCACCAACAGCAGTGTTGCAGCGATCAGAAGTTTGCTCTTCATGGCTCCGAACCTCGCAGACTCATTTCTACAATGATCGGGAAGGAATGCCCAGACTAAAATACGCGCGCCGCGAGACACACACAACTTCTGAAATATTTGCGCAAGAATTAACCGAAGTACTGAGGAAGTTCTGCTAACACTGCTACTCAACTGTCATCCCGATACTCCGCGTTGTTCGCGGAGTGAGGGATCTGCTTTTGCCTTGAACGCCCCGTAAGGCAACCACCTCTACGACTTCGCCGCCAATATCTCCCCCACAGCCCGATACCCCTGGTCAATCGCCACATCCGTGTACGCGCTCGCTCCCGCGTCGGAATTCGCAATCCCGATCCGCCCGTGCGGCTTGCGGCCGAGCACCCAGGGCTCCTGTCCCGGCTTCCAATCCGGCAAATCCAGACCAAACGGCGTGAACGCATAGCCGTGCGCCCAGCGGTTCACCGTGATGCCTTCGATATCGCGTGCAGGATCGAAGCCTGCCCCGCCCAACATGCGGCCCAGCTGGTCGCGAATGCTTCGCTCGAACTGGCTGTAAGGTGTCTGCATCAAGTTCGTAACGCCCGGCGCGATTCTGGTCGCGCACCGGCAGGCCCGGCTTGCACGGTGTTCGCAGCATGAACAGCACCGCCGGTTCTTCCGGCTTCGAGGGAAATTCGTACTTCCCGAGGCTCACCGGAAAATCCAGCGCGGTATACGTGTGATACCCGCCCGGAGCGACGATCTGGTGAATTCCCAGATTTGAAAACGAAGTCCAGTTGCGAAGCGCCACGTGCGTGTACACCAGCGGAGCCTTCACCATGTACGCCAGCGATTCCTTCTGCGCCTCGGGAAGCTCCGGACAAATATAGGGAATCATCACGTTATAGCAGGCCATCACGCAGTACTTCCCTTTTACCTTGTCCAGCTTGCCGCCGCGCATATAGGAGACTTCCACTTCTTTCGCCGCGCCCGCTGCGCCAACGTGCTTCACGTTCACCGCCGTGCTATTCAACCGTATGCGCACCGGTTTCGCCGCATCGTCGAGCTTCGCGTAGTTCGCGCGGCTCGTCACCACGTCTTCCATCGTGGATCCCGGAACCGCTTCGGGGATCAGAGACCGCACCAGCAACCGCGCCACGGACGCATTGCCGTCCGGAAAATGGAAAATATAGGGCTCTTCCTTTTCGTGCTCCGGAAAACCCAGCCCGTCGAACCCCGGATAGGTGAACGAGCCATAGTCGTCGCCGGCCTCGTAGCACGCATACGCGGGAACCGATTCAATTCCCACGCAGAACAGATCGTGCGTGAACGTCTGAAAAAAAGGCAGCGCCTCGGGAGTCAGCCGGCAATACCTCGTCAGATATTCCGCATAACTGATTTTGCTCAGCGTGGCGACCTTCTGCTCTCGCGATTGCCCGGCAAGGTAATCCACATTTTCGGTATAGACGCGCGCGATCTCTTTTTTCACCGCATCCGAAAGTGGCGCTTTGGCCAGAAATTCCGCCCACGGCGTCGTATTCATTCCCGTGATCAGCCGGTCTTCCCCAAAAGTCTCCTTATCAAAAAACGCCGCCGTGCCGCGCTTCGCGTACAGCTTCGTGTCGTAGGCCTTGTAAAATTTCTGCGTATCGATGCCGATCTCTACCAGCAGCTTTTGGGCCTCCGCGCTGTACTTTCCGGGACTCTCGATGGACTGCGTGCCGCCATAGGAGAGCACCATTCGTCCGCCGGCTTGAAATTCGTTGCGCTTGGCGTGCCCGCCAAAATCGTCGTGATTATCCAGAATCAGGATTTTCGCGTCCCGGCTGGTCTTCTGCCGGAAACGGTATGCCGCGGCCAGCCCGCTGATCCCGCCACCCACCACCACCAGATCGTAGGTTTCCCCGGTGTCGACGGCTTCCCCGAGCGAATCCGGCTTTGCGCCGTCGCGCATGCGATGCGCGGACGTAAACGAGCCGTCGTGATTCCCGCGCATTCCCATCTTCGCCGGAGGGTAATAATCGGGAGCCTTCTCGGGCGCGAACTCATCCAGTGCCCCGGCCGCGAGCAGTTGCTGCGGGCTCAACGAACCGGTCAGCAGCGCCGCGCCTGTTCCAACCGCCACACCGTTCAGAAAATCGCGGCGCGTGATTTCGCGCTGCATGCCCAGTTCGCGGTCTTTCTTCTGCTCGTCGGTTTCCGGATTGTCCATGCGAATTCTCCTCAAAGCCTGCGGAGAATGAGTATAGCGCGGCAGGCACAACTCTCCACATTTTCAGTAGAGTTTGTGGATGGCAAACGGTTCTGGGCCTATGCCGTTCAACTGCCCATGCATCAGTTCGTTTAGTGGTAGGTGGTGACCAGTTCGCCGTTTTCGATGTGCAGGTCAGAGACATCGGAGGGCAACTTCAATTTCTCGCGATTTTCCGGGGACTCCATTAATTGCCGTACGGCGCTCTCCAGCGCGGACTGCGGAATCGGCAGCGATCCAATCTTCCCGCTGACGGGTTCAAACTTCAGGTAACCGTCCTGCGCGCCAAGCTTTACCCACCAGGTCCAGCGTCATATCTTTGCCGTGCATATCAAACACCACGTAGGCGTGAACCTGGTCCCCTTCCATCGTCACCTTGACGTCCTTCACCGAGGATTTTGCCTGATCAATATCCGTAGACGTTAACGCGCCAGGCCCACCTTCGGTAGTTTGCGTTGCATTGGAAGTTTCCGGAGAGGCAGCCTGGGGCGCCAGGTCCAGATGATTGGCTAGATAGGAATTCACTTCATTCTGGTTCAAACGCAAGGTTGCAGGCTGCCCCTGCGAAACCGTTTCCTGCACCTGCGAAACTTTCTGCTCCGCGCTGGCCGCGGCTTGCGGCGTTGCCACCACCGGGGGCGGCGGCGACTTTCGCAGCACCAGAATAATGGTAATCAGCGCGGCCAAATACGTGGACCAGCGCAAAAATCGAAATGCCCAGCGCAGCGGGCTGATGTGCTCCGCGGCCGGTGCCGCGCCGGCGGATATGGGGGGTAAATTGGGCAGGTTTGCAGCCACGTTTTGCCAGTCAGTCCCAGCGCGACGCTTTCGCGCGGGCCCTGAATCAAACCCTAGTCCTCGGAAAAGGTTGCGGCAAGTCTTTCGCAAATGCAGGAGGCCAATTCGGCACCTGTCCTCCCAGCCCGCGCATGGGATACTGATGCGCACCTCCAGGGGTCCCACTTGCCAGCCGAAGCATCGCTCGCCACCACCGCCGAAGCCATTCCAACCAAGCGTCTTCCGGCCTATCTGGCGCTGGTTGGTGGCGTGATCTGCATCGCCTGGTCCGCCATCTTCGTGCGCTGGACGGACATTCCCGGCCCCGCCTCCGCCTTCTACCGGATGCTGGTTCCCGCCGTTGTGCTGTTGCCTACTTTCTTCTTTGACCGCCGCCGCGCACCGCTGGACCTGCGCACGCTCGCGATCATCTCTTTCGGCGGACTCTTCTTCGCCTTCGATCTGGCGCTCTATAACACGTCCATCCTGCGAACTTCCGCGGCCAATGCAACGCTGTTCGGCAACAACACACCAATCTTTGTGGGTTTGCTCACTGGCTGATCTTTCGCCGTGCGCCCGCTCGCGCCTTCTGGATCGGACTGCTGATGGCAATTGCCGGAGCCCTGGTGATTCTTTGGTCTGATTTGCAGCATCACGCGCAAATTGGCATCGGCGATCTGATGGCCTTGGCGGCTTCGGCGTGCTTCGCGGTGTATCTGATGGTCACCGAAAAAATCCGCGCCTCCACCGGCACGCTGGCGTTTCTGCGGATGGCCATGATCGCCAGCACGCTAGCGTTGCTGCTGCTGAACCTGGCGATGGGAATTTCGCTGCGCGTTCCGCACGGGCGAACTCTCTGGGCCATCCTCGGGCTTGGCCTGGTCTCCCAACTTGGTGGCTATCTGTTTCTCACGTACGCGCTCGGAAGCCTCCCCGCGACCCTCACCTCCATCACCCTGCTCACGCAAGGCCCATTAACCGCCGGCATGGCGGCAATCCTCCTTGGCGAGCCGCTGAGCCTCGCCCAAATCCTCGGCGGAATCCTCGTTCTTGCCGGAGTTGCGCTGGCCCACCGCCAGCGGCATCCCGAAGATGAAGCCAACGTCTGAACACCGTTCCCCGCCAACAAACTCAGAATTCTCTATCGATTCTGAAACCATCTGAAATCCAATTCCCTTCGAGAAGGATTGACACGCAGCGACAACCGCCTTGCCTGTGATTCAAACACAGGTAACATGAGTAGCGAATTTCCTGTTCCTCCCGCCCGGGAAACACAAGGGGACCTCCATGCGTTTGACCATCGCCGTTGTTTTTTCTCTGTTTCTTTCGTGTGTCTGCACCGCGCAGGATGCGCCCGTACCTCCCTCGCCAGTGCCTCTCGCCAAGACCGCGGAAGCCCCGGCACCCGCAACGGCGCGGCTGAAGATTGGTGTGGCGCTGGAGGGCGGCGGAGCGCTTGGCGAAGCCCACATCGGGGTCCTGAAATGGTTTGAGGAGCATCACATCCCCATCGATTATCTCGCCGGAACCAGCATGGGCGGCCTGGTGGGCGGCATGTACGCCTCCGGCAAATCCGCCGATGATTTGCGTCACCTGCTGCAAACCACGGATTGGGCGCTGCTGCTTGGTGGCGGCACTCCTTTCGAGGCTTTGCCTTTCCGCCGGAAAGAGGACGCGCGCGCGGTTCAAAATTCCATCGTCATCGGCCTGAAACACGGTCCCGCTCTGCCCCCAGGACTGAATTCCGGGCAACAGATCACGCTGATGATTGACCGCGAAGTGGTGAATTATTCCAATATCGAGTCTTTCAACGATCTGCCAATTCCCTTTCGCTGCGTCTCCACCGAACTGATTTCCGGCCAGCCCTACGTATTTCAAAGCGGCTCGCTCTCCGAAGCCATGCGCGCCACGATGTCCATCCCGGGCGTTTTCGCGCCGGTCCGCCAGGGAGACAAAATTTTTGTCGATGGGGGACTGGTCGACAATTTGCCCACCGACGTTGTGAGGAAAATGGGCGCGGACGTGGTGATCGCCGTACACCTGGAAATTTCACCCGCCGAAGCGAAAGAGATCCAATCGGCGTTCAGCATTTTAGGACGTTCCGTGGCCCTGGTGATTGCGCAGACGGAGATTCACGGCATGGAGGGCGCGGACCTGATCGTGAAGTCGAACGTCCAAAAATTCTCCACGTCCGATTACCAGAAAACCGCGGAACTCATTCAACTCGGCTATGAGGCCGCGGAAGCCAAGGCGAATATTCTGAAAACTTATTCCCTGGACGACGCGGCTTGGGCCGAATACCAGCGCCAGAAAGCTTCCCGCGAGCTCAAGGCCGCGGGTGCTCCGCAGTTTGTGCTTGTAGAGGGCGTGGATCCAGAGGGCAAAAAAAACATCGAGAAGTTCATGAGCGCATTCGTTGGCAAGCCCCTGGACACGAAAGCGCTGGACGTCGCGCTGACACGCCTCGCCGGCGTGGGCCGCTATGACAGCATCACCTATTCCGCGATCACTCAGGACGGAAAGACCGGCCTGCGCCTGCTGGTGACTGAAAAATCCTACGCGCCTCCCTTCCTGCAGCCCACCGTGCAGATCAATGGCAGCGAACCGCAGGACGTGGAATTCACCATGGGTGCGCGCATCACGGCAATGGACGTGTGGGGCTACCGCTCGGAGTGGAGCACCGATCTGGCCTTTCGGCGGAACCTATGGCATCCACTCCGAGCTTTACCGCCCGTTCAAGCCGCTCGGCAAATGGTTTTTCTCCCCGTACGTGATTGCCGCGCAGACCGACTTCAAGATTTATCAGAAGTCCGATCCGCGAGCGATCTACCGGCTGGATAACGTGCAGGGCGGAATGGACATTGGTTACGGATTCAATCGCTTCAGCGAACTGCGCGCTGGTTATGGAGTGGGCTACGCGGATTACACGCTGCGGCTGGGCTCACCGGATTTTGCCTCCAGCAGTGGCCGCGTGGGCGAGTTCCACGTTCTCTACACCTTGGACCACACCAACGAAGCCATCATCCCCACCAAAGGCTATTATTTGCAGACGCGCTTTCAGTATTTCGACACCACGCCGCTCTCCCTGACGGCGTATCCTTCGCTGGTGCAGGTGGTGCAATACTTCCAACCCGTTTCCAGCAAAGGCTCGCTTTATTTTTCCGCCGAAGGCGGCTCCACGTTCGGCAGCGCCTCGTTGGGCACTCCCGCGTATTTCCTTGGCGGTGTTGGCCGCCTCAGCTCCTATGG
The DNA here is from genome assembly GCA_963824925.1 of uncultured Acidobacteriota bacterium. Taxonomy (GTDB): domain Bacteria; phylum Acidobacteriota; class Terriglobia; order Acidiferrales; family UBA7541; genus Acidiferrum. The sequence continues at coordinate 229,669 of CAWGRE010000012.1, read as the reverse complement.
CCTGAACGAACTGATCGGCAACCAATACTTCCTGGGGCGAACTGGCTACCTGCATAAGATTTTCCAGTTGCCGCCGTTTGTCGGCCGCCAGGTGTATGTCACCGGCTTTGGCGAAATCGCCAAAATGTATGGCGACCCCTTCCCCGCTCCCAAACTTTCCGCCGATGCCGCCGCGGGCGTGGTTGCGGAAACCATGTTCGGCCCAATCCTGATCGGCGGCAGCGTCGGCGACACCGGCCACCATAAATGGTTCTTCCAACTAGGCCGCGTGTTCTGAGGAGTGTTCGTGACTCGTGCCTCGTGGGCGAGTGACCATCCCAAATTTGTGCCACGAATTTGGGTGCCGCACCCTTGGTTTTCAAGGGTGCGGGTTTTGCCGTTTCCCCCGCTTCCCAGAAGCGCCACTCCCCAGAGTGGCCAGCACTCTTGTCTTCTTCCTCTCCCCTTCCCAATGCAGCGCTGAGCTTTTAATGTGCGGTGTTCGCATCACGAATGTCTTTACGGGGGTCAGCCCGCCGCGCCCACGCGGCCTCCTCGACTTTCCCATTCACCGGGCACCGTTCAATCCTTATAAGGATCGTGCTCATTCGCCCCAGCCATCGCCACCCCCACCGGCGTCAGCGTGTGCAGAATTCGAATCGATTCCCCATGCTCCGCAAGAACCTCTGGCAACCTCTTGTAGCAATCCGGTGATTCATCAAGACCCGCACCGCGAAGCTCCACGTTGGCCCTTCTCAACCACCCATCCATCATTTCCTGCGTAACCTTCCCCGCTCGAATCACAACGCCATTCTTCGTTTTGCCTTTGGCTTCCATGCGCCCCATCACCCGGCCGGCTCCGTGCACCGTGGAATAGAGCGAGTACTTTGCCTCCTCATTCTCCACACCTTCCAGAATCACGCTCTGCTCGCCCATGCTTCCGCCGACAAATCCCTTCTGTCCCGGGAATGCCGGAGTTGCGCCCTTTCGCACCACCCACATCGCATCGCCACCGTGAGTTTCGCGCCATGCGAAATTGTGGTGGTTATGAACTTCCTCAACGATTGGTGCGCCCAGAATCCGCGCAACGCGGTCGCACACCCAGTCACGGCCCGCGTAAGCGTACTCACCCGCAAGGTTCATCGCTGTGATGTACTCGGCGCCCAGATTGCTGGATGCGTCCAGCACACAGGGCTCCACATCCATTCCATCCTTGGCCCCGGCTGTCTTCAGAAACCACGTAGCCGTTTTGTGCCCCAGCCCGCGCGACCCGAAATGGCAGCCAACCCACACACGGTCCTGTTCATCGGTAAACAGATCCACATAATGATTGCCGGAGCCCACAGTGCCCAGTTGGCTGCGCGCCATCTCTTTCAAGGGAGCCACAGCCGGAACCCGCCACGCCGTGGAATCAAACAACGCGTGGTCCACGCGCTCTTCGTTATGGCGCCCGATGCCGAAGCTGATCGTCTTCCATACTTCGTCCATGAGGCGAACAATATCCTGGCGCAATTCCGCACCCTGCATCTCCAGCCGCACGGCTTTATTCCCGCACGCGATATCAAATCCCACACCGCTCGGGCTGATCGCATTCTTGTACGCCACCACGCCGCCGATCGGGACTGCGTAGCCTTTATGGTGGTCTCCCATCAGCGCCACCTTGTCCGCCGTCTTGGCGCACGTCTTGATCTGGCTCAGTGCTCCTTCGTCAGGTGGACCCCACACTGGAATTTCGTCAATAAATTTCATCTAGCCGCCTTCCCCCGTTCCGCAAATCCGAAGCGCGCTACCCATACCCCACCGCCTAACGTCCACGCTTGGCGCAAGCCAAACGTGGTTCATTGTAGCGACATAGCGAGGTGACTGCGATTCCAGATTCCCACAAACCTCTTGCGCCGCCTTCCCAGGGAGATCCACTCTCCAGAGTGGCCAGCACTCTTCCGCCGAAATGTAGCGCTGATCTTTTAATGCACGCAGTTTGTGTCCCGAATATCTTTAAGGGATCGGCCCTCCGCCTCTTCCGGTCGTCCGTAAAGCCCACGCCGCGTCTTTGTAGCCCCCGCGCCGCGCCTCTCCTCTACCGGCCGACTTTCCATGTTTTTGTAGTGGCCGAACTTCAGATCGGCCACCAGGCGTCTCCCCCCAAAAAAAGGCCCCGCCAAAACCACCAGCGGAGCCCCTTTTCCCACTAACCTCCTTACGATCTCTCGCCCGATCCCGCTGCAACCTCCTCCTCATCGAGCTTGATCTCCGCAACGAAGCCATAGCGCCGCGCCTCACTCGCGCTCACGCGCAAGTTCCGGTCGCAGTAGTCGCTGCATTCCCGCACGGCAAACCGCACCCGCGCATTCGGCCCGACCAGCCGGCAAAACACCTCGGCTTCGCTCTCGCGAAACCCTTTGCGGACGGTGCCCCAGCTGCAGCTCCGGCACAAACCGGTGGCCGCCTCTGGGGCAAACCGCAGCATAGCGAATCAAGCTCATGGCTTCTCCTTTCTCAGGAGAGCTTTTGACTTCACTCTCCTGTCTTGATCTGTTGCAATTGGGCAGCGGGGATAATCTCGGCATCCTCGCCTTCGATTTCGCGAAACTGCTTGGCGGTCACGAACCCAATGCTTCGCCCCGCCTTTTTTGTCAGCAGAATCCACGCAACCTTTTCCATATCCCACTTGCTCGGCAGGCGCCGGTCGTCGTAAGAGCTGCACTGACTGACCGGGAACCGCAGCGGAATCGATGGGCGCACTCCGTTGCAGTAAGTGATCTGCTGCGAGTCGGCAAATCCCTTCACGATTACCGCCCAGCGGCAAGTCACACACAGAGACTGCGCTCCTTGCGGAGTGCCCCCCTTGATCTTCACCGTAACCATAACTTTTCTCTTTTCTATGAAGCGCCGCGCGCCTCCATCCACGCTGAAGGGTACAAATACACCCCAGCAACCTCGCGCGAACGAAATCTCGCGCGACCATCGCGGCACACTTCGCCGCCAATTTGCCTCAAATCTCTCCGAATTGTCCGGTAAGGAAGGCCTAGCGGTGGGACGAGGTCACGGACCACGCCCAATCGCTGCGGCATATTCCAAACACCGGCAACGTTGCAATTCGGCTTGTATGCTTATGTAGCCGCATGGACGCAGTCCTCCTGTGGACCACGCTCAAAATGCCATGATCCCCAGAGCTTGCAAATTAAAATAAATGGAACGGAGAAATTTCCGCGCTGAACGGCACTGTTCCACCAGCAAACCGCAACTTGGCACTTACACATCTGGCGAAACACCTGGCCCGCACACCGGTGGTGCCTGCCCGAACGCCTTATTTAAATTGCGCCAGCAATCCTTCAATCCGGCTGCCAATCTCTTCGCCATGTGTCTCCAGCGCGAAATGTCCGGTATCCAGCAGGTGCGTCTCCAGATTCTTCAGATCGCGGGCATAGGGCGCCGCACCTTCCGGCGGAAAGATATAATCATTCTTGCCCCACACAATCAGCGTAGGTGGCTGGTGCGTGCGGAAAAAATTCTGAAACTCCGGGTAAAGCGGCACGTTCGTCCGGTAGTCATAAAAAAGGTCCATCTGGATATCCCGATTCCCGGGGCGATCCAGTCCGATCTGGTCCAGTGCCCATGTCGTCGGGTCCAGCAGCGTCAGGTCGCTCACGCCATTTTCATACTGCCAGCGCGTCGCCTTGGCCTCCACCAGGAAATGCAGCGCCGCTCGATTCTCCGGCGTCGCATCCTTCCAATATTTCTTGATGGGGTCCCAGAACTCCCGCAACCCTTCGTCATATGCGTTGCCGTTCTGCACCACCAGCGCCTGCACCCGCTCCGGATGCCGCAGTGCCAGCCGATAACCCACCGGGGCTCCGTAATCCATCACATAGAGCGAGTACTTGCTCACGCCAAGTTGCTCCGCCAACTTGTCCACAATGTCCGCATAGTTCTCAAATGTGTATGCATAGCTCTTGTGATCCGGCATGCTGCTTAGCCCAAAACCCGGATAGTCCGGCGCAATCACGCGAAAGGAATCCGCCAGCCGCGGAATCAGGTTGCGAAACATATTCGACGAAGTCGGGAAACCGTGCATCAGCAAAATCGCCGGCGCATTCGACGGACCCGCATCCCGGTAGAAAATATCCAGGTCGTTGATTTTCGTGGTCTTGTAATGCACGGCTGGTTGTTTTTTTGTTGCAATGCCAAGGCTGCTCATACGTATTTCTCCAGTTCGCAGTTGCGAATCAACAGACAATCCCAGCGAACCTGGTCGGGGCGTATTCCGCGGCCAGGGCCATCGCCGCAATACTAGCAGACAAAAATGGCGAACCCGGTTAATTTAGTGCGACACAAGCCCTCCCCCACTCGGTCTGCTGGGATTGGGCTACTCTTTGCGCTAACCCAAGGAGCCTGCCGACATGACTACAACGCCAGCCGGAATCCCTCGCCGCCAATTTCTCGCCGCAGGCGCCCTTACCGTCGCCGCCGCATGTGCATCCCCAAAACGCCTCTTCGCTCAGGAAGACGCCCTCGTCCAGCTAGCCTTCAAGGAAGCCGCCACGGCGAAGGTCACCACGCAAACCCTTCGCCGCAATATCACCGTACTTCTCGGCGCTGGCGGAAATATCGCGGTTCTCACCGGCCCCGATGGCAAACTCCTGATTGACGCCGAAATCGTCACCGCGCGCGCCAACGTCGCCGCCGCCCTCGCCGCCATCAATCCTGATCCCATCAAGCAGCTCATCAACACGCACTGGCACTTCGATCACACCGGCGGAAACGACTGGCTTCATCAAGCCGGTGCCAGCATTCTTGCGCAGGAGAACACCCGCAAGCATCTGCTGAAAGACACCCGTGTCGAAGGCTGGAAGCACACGTTCCCGGCTGCTCCAGCAGGCGCGATTCCTTCCAACGTGTTCCAGGAAGATCACACCCTCCACGCCAATAACTCCACCCTCGTCCTCAAGCACTATCTTCCTGCCCACACAGACTCCGACATCTCCGTCCATTTCACCGAAGCCGACGTTTTTCATACCGGCGACACGTTTTGGAATCGCGCCTACCCCTTCATCGATTACTCCACCGGTGGCAGCCTCGATGGGGCCATTCGCGCTGCGGAAGCCAACATAGCCAAAATAACCTCCAGCATGATCGTCATCCCGGGCCACGGCGCCGTCTGCGGCAAGGCCGATCTGATTCTCTTCCGCGACACGCTGGTGGAATTCCGCGACAAAGTTTCCGTCCTCAAAAAACAGGGCAAGACCTTGCAGGAAGTCATCGCTGCCAAGCCAGGTGTCCGCACCGACGACGAATGGGGCAAGTCCTTCATCTCGCCGGAAGCGTTCCTCGCACTCGTCTATCAGGGAGTTTGATTATTTTTTTCCGCAAGACGGGGAAACCACGGCCAGCCACCCCCCGGGAAAAGTGCGGCGGCCCAGCATGCAAACTCCGTCCCGGGAACCGTCCTAAGTGGCCGTGTTTATACGTCGGGGAAATTAACCGCAGATAAATGCAATGTATCTAGATTACGTCGGCCCCACGTCTCCCCTTCGACCTGTTCATTCAAACTCATCGGGACTTAAGCAAATTCATTGATGTAGAGTTAACGGGACGGGAGGGAATGAAATGACGAAAGAATGGGTTTTGGCGGGACTGGTGATCGCGTCGGGAATGGCGGCGTATGTGTCAGCACAGGGACTGCCGCCGGGGCCGATGCCTACTCCGACAATGAACGTGGGTCCGGCCGCGGCGGAGAAGGCCGCGAATCCTGTGCCCACTCCAGCGGCAAAAAATCAGGGCCAAAAAACATCCATCGGCGTGGGACCTGCCACCGTCAAAGCTTCCGCACCCTCCGCGTATTGGACAGACCTTGTAGACCTCGACGGCGATGGTGTCGAAGAGGACACCCAATTTCTCTACGATAAACAGCGCGGAATCCTCTATACCTATAAAAGGGACAATTATCAATGCGCCGATGGATCCACGCAAAACGGCGACGTTCTCATGGGGCTTTACGCGCAAGGAAATACCGCAGGCAATCCCTCAGGCTCGGGATGGTTTGTGGTTGCCGTGAAGGCCGGTCAATGCGGCGAAAAAAAGGCCGGCCTCTTCGGCTGCCGTTTCAACGCCACCGGAAAGCCCACCACCTGCGGCTCAGCCGAGGTAAAAGAAGAATCTGGCGAAGTAGAGGTGAAGGTCAAGCAGTAGCCTCAGATCGTCGCTTGCTGTTAATTGGTCGCACTCTCCAGTAGCCCAACTACCGGAGACCTAAAAAGGGATACATGAATCGAGTCAGGGTAGAGAGTCAAAAAGTTCGCTCGAGATTGTTTTTCCCGCTGACGGGTCTGCTGCTCATTTTGCTTTGCGCCATGGCGGCAAACGCCAAAATGGCCACGGACTTTAATCCCAATGTTGATTTCTCGAACTACAAAACGTTTGCTTATATCGGCGGCGTCGAATCTCTTGTCCGTTTACAGTTGAATCCAGATCTGCTCAACGATCGCATCCATCGCGCCGTTACGCGTGAACTCACCGCTAAAGGGCTCCGCGAAGTGCAGCCGGAGCAAAATCCGGATCTGGTGGTGCGCTACTGGGTGGAGGCGGAGTCGGATGCTCACCTGACCGGCACCGCTCATTGGGGCATGTACGGTTCCTACTATTACGGCTACTGGACCGTCATGTACACCACCATGAGTACACCAGTGACACACGAGGGCTTGCTAGGCATTGAGATGATTGACGCGAAATCGAAGGATCTTGCCTGGCGCTTGTTTGTCAGTGAGAAGATCATTCACAACGACCCGGACAAGATCTGGAAAACCGCGGACAAGAACATCGTCAAGGCCTACAAAAGCTATCCGCCCTCCCCACAAGCCATCAAGGAAAAGAAAGAAGAGTGGGCCAAGATGGACACCACCAAAAAGCCAACCCAACCGTAGGCGTCAAACTCAGAAACCGAAGCGAGCGCTTACTCGAAAACCGGTCTTCAGAATTTGCAGTTCCTGCTAAACGACGGCCTGTTTTTCTCTCGGGCGCAGGTAAAGATAGCCGACACCTTGGCACTGCGGGCAGTCTTTATTCCGGTAATATCCCGTCGCGCCGCAATTGGAACAATCTTCCCAATCGCTGCGGTTGGCGGCACCGGCATTCATTCCGTTGCAGCGTTCTCCACCGATGGTTCGGCAACAACGCCCGCCAGTTACTCGACTGTTGTAACCCGCGCTGCCGCAGATGGTGCAATGGGTAACGGGGAGATCTCTCTTCAACATGTGCCTATCATACGTCCGCGTTCCGGCATTCACCAGCCCAGATGCTGCCGCCGGGAAGAATCTCACCGCCTTCTCAATCGCATCGCCCACTTCGGTTACGCCAACGCAATCCAACTTCTGCTTCAAGCCGTTGCTACAACAGGAGTTTCCAGTGGGCCAGCGTGCAGGCGGTAAAGAGCGTAGACTAAGAGCGGCTGGCACATGAAACCCATGCAGGCAAAAATCTCCGGAACCCCTCGTAGAATCGTCGGCTTTCATCAAGACGACCGCTTCGACTGGGTTGCCGACCTCGAATGCGGCCATCAGCAGCATGTCCGCCACAATCCGCCCTGGACCAGTCGCCACTGGGTCACCACTCCTCAAGGACGCCACGATCATATCGGCTACGAATTGCCCTGCTCGCTCTGCGCCTCCGAGCCTTCCAAGCACGCTCACAAGTCTTAAAAATTTCCTGCAGCCAGCCGCCTGTGCAATACTTTCCGAACTCAACTTAGCTATTCGTTCCGTCATTTGAAATGGGGTTTGTCCCATGGGTGAGTCTTCCGTCCCAGCGTCGACCGCTCGGCCAGCCAAGCGCCTGCTGTCCTTGTGGGACCTGATTTTCTTCGGCATCGTTCTCATCCAGCCGATTGCTCCCGTGCCGCTCTATGGAGTGGCGCAGCAACTTTCCGACGGCCATTTCACCCTCATCATCCTGATCGCCATGGTTGCCATCATGATCACGGCCGTCAGTTACGGCCGCATGGCGGCTCTTTTTCCCTCCGCCGGTTCGGCTTACACCTACGTCGGAAAGGGCCTTAACCCGCACCTCGGATTTCTCGCCGGCTGGGCCATGTTCCTCGACTATTTGCTTCTTCCTCTCATTAACACGGTTTGGATTTCCGCGGCCATGCACAATGTTTACACGCCAAAAATTCCCTTCGTCGTTTGGGCCGCGATCATCGCGGGGATCATCACGCTGCTGAATCTTCGCGGCGTTCGTTCCTCCGCTCGCGCCAATAAAATTCTGCTCGCATTCATGTTTACCGTCGTCGCATTCTTCATCGTGCTGGCGGTGCGCTTCTTATACTCTCACCAGGGTTGGTCAGGGCTTTTCTCCATCCAACCCTTCTATGATCCCGCCACCTTTTCCGCGCATCGCATTCTGACGGCAACTTCGTTCGCCGCGCTCACCTATATCGGCTTCGACGGCGTCACCACGCTCGCCGAGGATGTGGAAAATCCCAAGCGCAACGTGCTGATCGCGCTCGTTCTGGTTTGCCTGTTCACCGGCGTCTTCGGCGGACTGGAAGTTTATCTGGGCCAGCGGGTTTGGCCGGATTGGCACTCCTTCAAATCGCTGGAGACGGCGTTCATGGACATCTGCGGCCGCGTCGGCGGTCCCGCGCTGTTTAACGCCATGGGCGTTGTCCTGATTCTCGCTGCGTTCGGCAGCGGCCTGGGCGGCGGCTTGGGAGCGGCCAAGTTGCTTTTCGGCATGGGGCGAGACAACGTCTTGCCGCGCAAGTTTTTCGGTTACGTCACTCCGGGCACCAGCACCCCGACTTACAACATCATCCTGATCGGCTTGATCAGTTTTGCCGGCGCCGAGGCGCTGAATTATATCGGCAGCGCCTACGAGCACGCGGGCGAGCTTCTCAACTTTGGCGCCTTCCTTTCTTTCATGGGCGTGAATTTCGCCACGTTCTGGCAATTCAGCGTAGTCGCCAGGCCCGGTTACAAGCGCCGCCTGTTCCTCGACGCCTTTCTTCCGCTCGCTGGCTTCGCGTTTTGCGCCCTTATCTGCTGGAACCTCAATCCGCTTGCCAAAATCGCCGGCGGAATCTGGTGCGCCATTGGCCTCCTCTACGTAGCCTACAAAACCAAAGGCTTCCGCTCCGCCCCCGTAATGATCGACTTCAGCGAAACGTAGCCGATCGGAGCGCCAATCTCTAGATTGGCCAGCACTCTTCCGTCTCGGGCGGGCTGTGCGCGGTGTTCCGTGACCCGTGTTCCGTGAGCCGAAGAGAGGCAGGGTACCCTCCCTTTTCTCGTAAGAAGCGTAGAGAAAGGACTTTGCTGGAGACTTTTTGCGACCCCTCGCAAAAGCTCTCGGGGCAGGGAGACGTAGCGAAAGGAGTTTGCTGCGGCAATTTGGCGACTCCGCGCAGAGACTCTGGGGGCAGGGAGACGTAGATGGAGGACTTGCATGCGGAGATTGCATGGCGGGCGGAGCGACGGGCGTGGTCTGACCAGAGGAAAAGGGTATATACCCCTGTATTTGCGTAGATATAGCAAATGATTGGACCTACAGGCGAGCCGCGCGTATGTATGGGAAACAATGGACTTAGGAGAATTCGGGATCGAGGCGTGAGGCGGCGGGATGGAAAGAGAGAGGAATCCCTGCGAGGACCCTTCGCCAATGCTCAGGGCAAGCATGAGGGATTTTCTCGCAGGGTATATTTAATATCAATAGTATTTTATGGTACTGGGACGATTTTGCGCGCAATGAGTAACGGAAAAGAAATCGCGAGGCGAGCTGACAGTCGACAGTCAACGGTTCAAAACGAAGAAAAGTCAAACCCAAGACCCAGGTTCCCAAATCGAACCTGACGCACCCGCCGCTTATTTTTCGTTTCGAACACAATGCGGAATGGAGACTGTCGATCGAGCGACGCTAAAAAGGCGCAAGAAGATTATCTCCGGTCCGCCCGCCGCCATTAGCGATATTAAGTGGAAAGCGTTGAGTTTGAAGTGTTAAAATCCCGTGCGTTAATGGCTGCTTATCATCTGGGTAAATAATTGAGCCCGAGGTAGTTGCCCGGCCCTATTGCATGGTACTTTTAGAAATCTCCTGCATCCAACCTAACTAAGCCCGAAAGGCCAAGATGACCACCGCTCCCGACCCATCGGATCTGTCCAAGAATTGGCAAACCGACCTGCTGCGGGCCACGGCTTTTTTCTCTGCTCCACTGGATGTCAATTCGGTGGACTGGTGGGGGCAATTAGTTGGTCGGCCGCCAGAATCGAAAAAAGTGCGAGCGGCGGCGGCACAATCCACGGAAGTGGGACCGTTAGAGGACAACAAACTACTTCAATTGCAGATTCAGCCAGGCAGAATTGATTGGGTGTTGTTCCCTCAGGACAATACTGAAAACAACGTCTTTCCGTCCCTGGGTGAGTTTGAGAAGCCATTAAAATTGTTTAGAGAACTGATTTCGAAGTGGATTCCGGAGTCGCCTCCCCTGACTAGACTTGCATTTGGCACAGTTCTTTCAATCAAAACGCCAAATCAATCGGAATCCGTTCTAGTTCTTTCGCGATTTCTGCCCTTCGTAAAGCTTAATTGGTTGGATGTGCAAGATTTTAATATTCAGTTGAACCAGCCGCGTCCTTCGGTCGTCATGCCGAACTTGGGGGCCATCAATCGTTTGATTAAATGGCAGGCAGCTTTACGTAAAGCTTTTGTGGCAACAATCTCACTCGGGTCGCCGTCGTCGCCACTAACAACGAAAGAAGAAACAGCGGTTCTTTGCGAATTGGATATCAGTACGCCCGCCCTTCCTGATCCGGCGGCAATCCTACCTAGGGAAAATGTGAGCGCGTTATTTGAAGAACTGTTAGAAAATGCCTCAGACATTGTGGTCAAAGGCGGGGTGCTATGAGCCCGCAATTGAGGAACACAACTCCCGATATTGAAGTTATCCGATCTCGTGGAGACTCGGTTCCTAATTTAGAAGCGGAGCATCTCGCCCCTGAATTTGAACCTTCGTTCGAAGAAAATTTTTGGATGCCACCCACGGAAGGTTTGATTGCTGGCAGATCGAATGGCTTTTGCCTTGTGCATGCTGCGTCGACAAACCCCCAAATCGCCGAATGTATGCAAGGGATTCTCGCCTCGACCGGGACTGACCCAGCTCAGACCCCAGCACCACGCGTCCTTCATGGCATCTTTGGTCCTGGTCCGGGGTTTGGTGTGTCCTTACCGGAAGAATCTCCAAAACGTGTTCCTGTCAGATACGTCGTGCAAGTTCCATCTGTCACAGGTTTTATGATGGGGAGTTTACCCAGCAGTACGGTCAACACTGGCAGGGCGCATTCGAGATCCTCGGCTAGTTTGGTAGCGAGGAATTTTGAGTATTTGATCCCGGAAATTAAGAAAATTATTGCCTCAGCTGAGCTCGTCGAATTTGATGATGGGAAAGAAAATGACTTCACAAAACATCTCATGAATTTTGTTAAAGATTGGGGTAGCTCGGCGGTAATGCAGCTCGGGGAAGTGATCTTCCGCTCCCCAATACGTAGTGAGGTTGTAGGCCAGGTTTTGCTTTGTTTGGGGAGGATCGAAGATAAGAAAAGTCATTTATCTCGTTCCAAATTACTTCGGCGCGGCTTGCATTCCCGATCTGCGAAAGTGAGAGATGCTGCCGCTGTGGGAATTGCTTCTCTGGGAGATCACTCAGCGATCGAGGATCTGGATGCGGCAATTGGCAGAGAATCAATTCCAAGTCTCAAACAGGACATGCGAGATGTTCTCGAGTACCTACAAACGGTGAAATAATGCAGTTTGATTTGGTTGCGTTTCAGGAAAATCCCGATGAGCCGTGCGAAAGCCATGTCTGCAAGCAACTCTTAAACCTCATGCCAAGCTACTTGCGCAAGGTCCAGTCCAAAAGAAATTGGGACCCAAAAGGGGAGTTCTCGAATTATCTCCGAGCAGGCGAAGCACCTGCGGACGCTCTGGCGGATATTCGGACAAGCGATAACGCACTCTCTATTTGGGAGATCGATGATCAAAGAAATAATTTAGAGCGTGTTCTCGCAGCGATCGCTTCGCGCGGCGAGCATCTCCAAAAAATGGACTATGTCATAGTCGAATCGACGCGCGTCCAACATCTCGGGGTAAAAATCGAGAAAAAAAGTGGTGATACCCACGACTCAGGCGCCAACAGTTCATGGCACTACGATCTTACCCACCTATCAGCTACGGATCTCGCTAGGCTCGCCAATTGTTTGCTTGAGTACGGCAAGAGTGAGCGTCAGCTCCCAAACAAGCTAGTCTCGATGGTGAAGGAGTCCATTCAGAAAGGCTTTGTCGATCAAGGGAAATTGGACAGCAAGATGATTCAACAGCTTTCGAAGTAAGTGTGAAAAATGCTTCTGCCGGATCGAGAACTGGACGTGGGTGGCTCTTCTCGATCCGTGAGTGCCTCATTATGTCGAAATTAACGCCTCGGTAATGCTAATCAAACACGTCCTGATTTGATCTCTCCGCCAATAGGAGATCAGCAGGGTGACGCCGGCCGTGGCGGGTGGCGCATCCTTCGTCGGGAGTTTGCTTAGAAGGGGACTGCGAGTCAGCGCAAAGAGGGATCCGCAGTTACCTTCTGGGGTGGCCTACCCTTTTCGTTTTTTGAAAAAAGGGTGGGGCGGGCTGCGCTTGAATTTTCCGGTTCTTTTGCCGCGCTTGCTGATTGCTAGGGGCTGAATGGGGATTGGTGAATGGTGGGGCGTCTGGGGAGGCGGTTGATGGCGGAGAAGATTGAGGGAGCCGATCTGAAGTTCGGCCACTACAGGAAGCAGAACGGGCCGCCTCCCCCTCCGGGGGCAAGCGGAAGGCGGGCCCTACGTAAGAAGGAGAAGACGCCCGCTTCGGAAAGCGGCCGCTACAGGAACGCGGCGTGAGCTCTACGGACGACGGGAAGAGGCGGAGGGCTGACTTAAAAGATCAGCGCTACATTTGGGAAGGGGGAGAGGAAGAGTGCTGGCCACTCTGGAGAGTGGCGCTCCTGCGGGCGGAAACGGCAACACTCGCACCCTCGGAAACCCTCAAGGGTGCGTCAGCCGGCGAAGCGAGCTGACAGTCGGCAGTCAACAGTTCAAGACGAAGAAAAGTCAGACCCAAGACCCAGGTTCCCAAATCGAACCCGGAGCACCCGCCGCTCATTTTTGGTTTCGAACATAATGCGAGATGGAGATTGTCGATCGAGCGGCGCTAAAAAGGCGCAGGCAAATTGTCTCCGGGCCACCCGCCCACCCTCATCGGTTTCAGCGAAATTCGCGGAACTCTTTTGGAAGGAATGGCGGGGACGACGGGACTCGAGCCCGCGGCTTCTGCCGTGACAGTTCCTTCATGGACGTTGCACATTACCCATCTTCACGTCGACTCTGAATTCGTGATAGTTGCGGAAGTCAATGATGTTGTGGCTGCAGTCGCCGGCGCCGCGGGGACAACCCAAGCTCTCAGCATGGACCGGAAGCAGAAATGATTTCCCGCCAATCCAGACGTACGAATAATCGACCGCGGATTCGATGGTATCCATCGGGAAATCTGATGGTATGTTGCGGGCCTGCATCTCGATTCGCAGGACGCGCGCGGTGCTGGGATCGACCCATACTGAGCCTTTGTAAGCGGCAACCAGAGTCTGAGAGTCAACGTGCAGCGTCCAGCGCGAATATTCCCTTGGCACTTCAAAGTCGTAAACCTGGGTGCTGAAGCCCGAAATGGAAGAGGCGCCGCCGGACCGGAACCGGGCGTTCGTATCGGGGGAAAAAAGGCTCAGCAGTGTGGATGCAAATTCTCCAGTGGACCAGGACCCGCTGATTTCCTCCAGGCTCGTGTCCGTGGGGCGGTCATTGATCTTCACGTTGCGATAACTTTCCTTGGCATGATCGTAAATAATTTCAGCCGAAACAACGTCCAGGGGCGTTTCCTCGCGGCCTCGCTGCCTATACCGCGCCATAACCTCCTGGCAAATAAAGCTGGGAAGATTCTGTGAAAACTCGAATGCTGCTTCTCTGGCCCTTTCGATTAAAGGTGCGGAGGGATTCTGCGAACGCGTGTGTGTGGAGTCCGCGGGGGCCGACGCGGCCAGCGGCGGGTCAGGGCAGGGAGGCAGTTCCGGCTGTTTGCCTCGTTTCAAGATGGGAGGAGCGTTGGAGCAAGCAGGCGTGTCCTGGGATTGCGATTGGGTTGCGGGCGGCGGCCCGGAGGGCGATGGTGCCGGTTGCGATTGCGGTGGGGATGCGCTTTGCGCAAGCAGGGAAATCGGAGCACTCAAAACGAGGGCGAGTAGCGCCCCCTTGAGGCAGCTAGATTTCCGACCCGAGCTAAAACTGCGCATGATCCACTCCCATGATCTACCATTCCGATTTTGCCTTTTCGCGGGGGGCGCATCCTTCGTCGAAGAGTTTGCTTCCAAGAGGGCTGCGAGTCAACGCAAAGAATGATCAGCAATTACTTTCTGGGGTGGGCTGCCCTTTTCGTTTTTTGGAGAAAGGGTGGGGCGGGCTGCGCTTGATTTTTCCGCTTCTTTTGCCGCGTTTGCGGATCGCTGGGGGCTGAGTGTGGATTGGTGAAAGGTGGCCGTTTGGGGAGGCGGTTGGTGGCGGTTGAAGGCGAAGAGGGCCGATCTGAAGTTCGGCCACTACAGGAAGCAGAACGGGCCGCCTCCCCCCTCTGGGGGGAAGCAGCAGGCGGGGCCTACGTTTGAGGAAGAAGACGCCCGCTTCGGAAAGCGGCCGCTACAAAGGCACGGGGAAGAGGCGCGCTTCCCTTTCGTTGGCAGGGCGAGCGAAAGGCTGGGGCTTGTCGCTGCTTGCCCGCAAGATGCGGGCGCTACCGGGAGACGGAACGGGCCGCCTCCCCCTCCGGAGGCAAGGAGAAGGCGGGGCCTACGTTTGAAGGAGAAGACGCCCGCTTCGGAAAGCGGCCGCTACAAAGGCACGGGGAAGAGGCGGGCTTCCCTTTCGTTGGGAGGGGGAGCGAAAGTCTGGCCCTAGAGGAAGAGGGGGAGGAGCGTTGGAAACGAGGCTCGACACGCGGGGGAGTTCGCGATAGGTTAGCTGCGTAGGTCCGCCCGGTACAGCACATCCAAAAGAGAGGCGAACACCATGCGTTTTCGAGTTGGCGCGGTTTTCGTGTTGTTGTGTTTCGCGGTGATGGGAGCGGCGCTGGGAGTTGCCAGAAGCTGGCCGGAAGCGGGCGATTCGTCCAAGACAACCGCTGAGCCTCAATATAATACCGGGCAGACCAGCGTTACTTGTTCATCGAACGACGGGAATCGCAAATATTGCGGAAAATACGGGCCGAATCAGGTGAGCCTTACGAAGCAGATCAGCGGGTCTCCGTGCGTGCAAGGGAAAAGCTGGGGAGTGGATGGCAACGGGCTTTGGGTGGACCGGGGATGCCGGGCGACGTTTACGATTTATGGCAATCAAAACGGTGGAGGATCCGGCGTGCCTGGCGGTGGATGGTGGCACCCTGCGCCGGGGGATAGCTGGCCTCCCCCGAACAACTGGCATGGTGGAAATTGGGGGTCGGGCGGAGCGTGTTTTTATAAGAGCAGCAATTTCACCGGCGACTTTTTTTGCATGAAGCGCGGAGAACAGAACGCTTCACTGACAGGTGGTTACGGTGATCAGGTTTCTTCGATTCGCATCTTCGGCGGAGCGCGGGTTTACATTTATGATGACCGGAATTTCAGCGGGCCGCGGTTGGTGCTGAATCACGATGCCCAGGATTTGAAGAGGTACAGCGTGGCGGAGAAACCAGGGCATTCGTGGAACAACCGGATCAATTCGGTGAGGATTCAGTAGAAGGGCGGGTTAGGCGAGCATCGAGCGGGGCGCACAGGCTAAAGCCCGTGCTACGGGGCGGAAGCCGACCTGAAGGTCGGCCAATACCTTCGACGAGGAGCGGCCCGCTTCGGAAAGCGGGCCCTACGGGAGATGGCGGAGGGCCGACCTGAAGGCCGGCCAGTACATAGGCTAGAAAAGGCGCCCGCCTCGGAAGGCGACCGCTACAAAGGCGTGGTTAGTTGTTGATGTCGGTCTTGGCTTCTAGCTTGGCTAGCATGGGCTCCAGGAAGGGCTTGTTGGCGTCTGGGGCGTCGGCGATGGCTTGTTTCATTTGCTTGGAGGCGGTGGCGTAATCGCCGTTTTTGGAAGCGATGCGAGCCTGGGCCAGATGGCTGAGCCAGTGATTGGGATCTTTCTGGGAGACTTGCGGATAGATCTCGAAGGCGCGCTTGGTGTCGCCGGCACGCTGTAATCCGCGCGCATAAACGTAAAGCTGCGTGGCATCGGCCTTGCTGAAGGCGGTGGCCAACGCCTGGGCAGCTTCTTCTTTTTTACCCATCGCGGTGAGGAGACGAGATTTCGTCTCCCAATTTTCGAAGCGCGGTTCGTTCTGAATCGATGTGTCTTCCCACTTCAGTGCCTCTTCCAGATCGTAATTGTTGTCGAGGCACCAGTTGGCGGCTTCGTCGTAGCCGGCCCAGGTGAAGCCGCCGACGCTGCGCAACTGATTGCGAATGCTTTTGAGAGTGATTTCTTTTACGTCGAAGGAAACGCGGAACGGCACGGCGACTTTTTCCCAACGGAGAGTGGCCAGGGCAGAATCAGGCTTCACGTCGTCGAATGTGTAGGTAAGCGTGTCGAAGGATTGACCGGTGGCGGGTTTGACGGTGACGCGGAGGGCGTCTTCTTTTTCGTCATAGCTGAAGCTGCCCCACGAGGTGGAATTTTTCGAGAAAATGATGGTCCACTGATCCTTGTCGGGGATCATGTGCAGGCCGTAACTGCCGGCGGGGAGCGGCTTGCCTTCGATGGTGGCATCGTCGGAAAACACGATGGTGGTGTTTTCGTTGGCACCGGCGCGCCAGACTTTACCGTAGGGCACGATCTTGCCCCAGATTTCGCGGCCTTCGGCGAGCGGACGGCTGTAATTGAGAGTGACGGTGCTGATGCCAATGGTTTGCGTGGTGATGCCGCGCTGGCTGAGGCGGGGGAGATTCAGCTCCGTGGCCTGGCTGCCATTTTTGAATTGCGCCTGCGCGCCGGTGAGGCAAAAGGCGAGGGCGAGAGGAATTGCGAGAAGAAAACGGAATGCGTTGCGCATGGACACACCATCCTGTCGCGAAAAGCGGAGCTTCGCGGAAATAGAAATTCTCGGGTGGAACACGCCCACAGCGATAGACGCGCGGAGGGGTGAGGCGTGAGCAAAGGAGTGGACAGGATGGGCTTGCGGGGAATACGGGCGCAGAGGTCTGCCGCTCCTCCTGGGCTCTACCTTGTTTCGGTTCGCGTTCTCAGCGCTCGCGCACTGGGCTGATTTATTTCGCGCCGCTGGCGCTTGAGTCTGCTGCTTTATGAAAGATACTATCGCTGGCATGGCTGATGAGACGGTGGTGAATTTGTGGAAGAAGAAGCTGGGGAGCGTGCCCGATTCGGTGTGGGAGGACGTGGGAATTGAGACGTTGATTCTGGCGGATAACGGATTGACGGAAATTTCGGAGCGGATCGGGCGATTGCAGCGATTGCGAACGCTGGATCTGGGGCACAACCAACTGGCCAGCGTGCCGGAGAGTTTAGGTGAGTTGAGCGGGTTGAGCGATTTTTTGTATTTGCATGATAACCGACTGGCGGCGCTGCCTTCGCAACTGGGGAAGCTGCAGAAATTGCGCTATCTGAATATCAGCGAAAATGCGTTTGCTGTTTTTCCGGAAGCGATCTGCCGGATGAACGGGTTGATTGAATTGCGCGCGACGGACAATGCTTTCGCGACGCTGCCGGAGGACATCGCACAACTTTCACGATTGCGGGAATTGCATTTGCGGAATAACCGGCTGACGGGGCTGCCGGAGACTATCGGAAAACTTGCGGAGTTGCGGCAACTGGATCTGCGGGGGAATCCGCTGGAGTCGTTACCGGCTTCGATTGCTTCGCTGCCCAAGTTGGAGAAGCTGGATTTGCGGTGGGTGAATACGTTGCCGCGGCTGGAATGGTTGGATTCGTTGGAGATGCGAGGGTGTGTGGTGTACCGATAGAAATGCGAAAATGTATTGACTTTCGCTTTTTGTTCGCCTATATTCACCCGCGGTAGAGGAAACGGGAAACGGGTGGCTGCGACTCCATTGCCTTCGGGCTCTCCCGAGCCGCATGCCACCCGTTAAAGTAGCGCAAGAGCGTGTTCCCTGCCAGGAGCTGCCATGGAAGCGTGTGTCGAAAGAAGAAGTGGCGAGTGGCTGGTGGCGAGTGGCGAGAGAAAGGAGAGGAGGTAAAGGACATGGCGGCGAAGGCGGCGCGGCCCGTGGCATTTTCCGGAATTGGAGAGGTGGAGGGCGGATCTGGAGGTCGGCCAGTACAGGGAGATGGAGAGGCGGCCCGCTTCGGAAAGCGGGCCCTACAGGAAAGTGGCGTAAAACTGCAGTACGACGAAGAGAGAGGCGGAGGGCCGATCTGAAGTTCGGCCAGCTACAAGAGGACGGAGAAGACGCCCGCCTCGGAAGGCGGCCGCTACAGGAGGGCGCAAAGGCGCGTGTGCAGATGGAGGCGCCCGCTAAGAGGGGGTGGTTTGGGGCAGGGTGGTTGGGGCTGGGCAAGGGGCGGGGCGCGGAGAAATTGGCGCACATTGTGCATGTGGACGTGGATGCGTTTTTTGCTTCGGTGGAGCAGGTGCTGAATCCGAAGCTGCGCGGGAAGCCTGTGCTGGTGGGACGCGGGGTGGTGGCTTCGGCGAGCTACGAGGCGAAATTCCGCGGCGTGAAGACAGCGATGAATTTTCGCGATGCGCTGCGGATCTGTCCGCAGGCGATTGTGGTGGCGGGAAAATACGAGCATTACGCGGATTTTGCGGAGCGGGTGCGGCGGATTCTGGAAACCTACACGCCAGCGGTGGAAACGGCGGCGCTGGACGATTTTTACCTGGACTTTGCGGGGACGGAGCGGCTGTATCCGGATTTTGAGGCGACGCTGCGGCGGCTGCAGGCGGAGATTCTGGGGCGGACAGGATTGAGCGTGTCGGTGGGCGCGGCGCGGACGAAAGTGGTGGCTTCGATTGCGTCGCGGCTGGAGCGGCCGCGCGGGTTTCGCATTGTGGCGCCGGGAAGCGGAAGAACGGATTTCTGGCGCCGCTGCCGGTGGAAAAACTGCACGGCATCGGGCACGTACATGCAGGGGCGCTGGCGGAGCGCGGCGTGACGACGATCGGGCAATTGCGGATGATTCCCAAGCCGGTGCTGGTGGCGGCGTTCGGCGACGTGATTGGTGAGCAGATATGGGAACGCGCGCGTGGCCTGGATGGACGCGAAGTGATGACGCTGGCGACGCCGAAATCGGTATCGCGCGAAACGACGATTGAGGGCGGCACGATTGACACGGAATTTCTGGGCGGCTTGCTGGAATATTTGAGCGAGCGGATTGGCGCGACATTGCGCGAGCACGGCAAGCAGGCGCACACGGTGGGCGTGAAGCTGCGGTATGTGGACCATTATTCGGCGCACCAGACCGTGCGGCTGGTGCGGGCGACCAATGACGAGCGGGCATTGCTGGGCGCCAGCAAGGAGTTGTTTGTGAAATTATTTACGCGGCGCGTGGCGATCCGGCATGTCGGCGTGAGCGTGACGAATCTGGATGCCGACCGGCGGCAGAATGAGTTGTTTGATGTGGATGCGAACCGGCGATGGTATCTCAATCGCGAAGTGGACCGGGTGCGCGGGCGGTATGGTTGGAATTCGGTGTTTTATGGGAAGGGGCTGGAGCTGCGGGAGCATTACGCTACGAAAGAGAATGGACTGGTTTTGTCTACGCCGTGTTTATCGCGATGAACGGCTGGCCGGTCTAAAGACCGGCCAGTACACAGGAAAGAGCGCGCTGCACTTGCGTTGTGGCAGCGGCCCGCCTCCCGCCTTCGCGAAAATGGCTTCGGCGGGCAGGCGGAAGGCGGGCCCTACGGTGGCCGGTCTGAAGTCCGGCCACTACAAAGGCAAGAGGCTGGCCCCGTAAGTTCGGTCGGGATGCAAAGAGCGCACATGAAAGCTAGCGCTACATTGGCAATTGGTGATTTTGCTTCGAATTTCTAATTCCCTTCCCCTTACTGTTACTTATCTGAGGTCTTCGATCGTCTTCCCGCCGGTCGTGGTTGCTGCTATGGGTGCCTGCATGTTTGTGCATTTGCGTTGTCATAGCCATTACTCGTTCTTGCGGGGGGTGAATCCTCCGGAAGAGATTATTGCCGCAGCGGTGGAGCAGAAGATGCCTGCCGTGGCGCTGACGGATACGGACGGGATGTATGCAGCGGTGCCGTTTTATCAGGCGGCGCGGGCTGCGGGGGTGAAGGCGATTGTTGGGGTGTCCGCCTTCGCTGAAGCTACGGCGGATGGCGAGAAGCGGAAAGTGGAGGTAAAGGAGGTAAAGGAAAAAGCGGGGGCGCGCATGTTGCTGCTGGCGATGGATGCGCGGGGGTACAGCAATTTGTGCCAGTTGACGACGTTGCGGCATTTGGGGGTGTTGCGGGCGGGGCAGGAGACGTTTGCGGAGGATGCGGGGCGAGCGGTGACGATGGAGGAGTTGGCGGAGCATAGCGCGGGGGTGATTGCGTTGTGGCCGGCGAGGGAGTTTTTGCGGAGGGGGATTGACAGGCTGGGCCTGCTGAACGGACGTGAGCAATTTCAAAAAGCATTTCCTCAGGGGCTAAAGCCCATTAACGGCACTGGGCTTATGTCGGAGCTGAAGCTCCGACCCCCTGTGAACAGTAAATTCGACCGCTATATGAAGAGCACAGACCCTTCCAGGGCATACAAGAGTGCATACGCCACAGATCGCGGGCCGCTGTCACAAGTCACTTTGGACGGTTGAAGGAGATTTTTGGGGAGCGGTTGTATATCGAGGTGCAGCGGCTTTCGGCGGGGGATGGGCGGGCGGTGCGGGAGGCGCAGCGGATTGGAAAGGAACTGGGGATTCCGCTGGTGGCTACGAACAATGTGCACTTTCTGAAGCCGGAAGAGCATTTGCATCACCGGGCGGTGAATGCGATTCGCACGGGTGGATTGCTGACTACGGTGGCGCCGCCGGAAATTACGACGCCGGAGGCATGGTTCAAGCCGGGCGCGGAGATGCAGCGCATGTTTCCGGATCATCCGGAGGTACTGCGGGCGACGCTGGAGATCGCGGAGCGCTGCAACCTGGAACTGGAGCTGGGCAAAACGATTTTTCCAGAGTTTCCGGTGCCGGAGGACGAATCGGCATTTTCGTATTTGTGGAAGCTGAGCTTTGAGGGCGCAAGGAAACGTTACCGGCCGCTGCGCCCGGAAGTGCTTTCGCGGCTGACGCACGAACTGGAAGTGATCGAGAAGCTGCACCTGGCGCCGTATTTTCTGCTGGTGTGGGACATCGTGGAAGAGGCGCGGCGGCGGGGAATTCCAGCGGTGGCGCGCGGGTCCGCGGCAAGTTCGATAGTGACCTATTGCCTGGGCATTTCCTGCGTGTGCCCGCTGCGATGGGGATTATATTTCGAGCGGTTTTTGAACGTGCAGCGCGGCGACTGCCCGGACATTGACATTGATATTTGCGGGGCGCGGCGCGACGAACTGCTCGATTACGTTTACGAACGCTGGGGCCCGGAGCATGTGGCGATGATCGGCAGCTTCATCACCATGCACGCGCGGCTGGCGGTGCGGGAAGTTGCCAAGGTGTTTGGCGTGCCACCGGGCGAAGTGAATCATTTCACCAAGCGGCTGCCGCACCGCCCGGTGCGGGAAATTCTGGGAGCGATCAAGAATTTGCCGGAGGGGCGGACGCTGCCGGTGAATGACGAACCGTGGAAAACGATTTTGCAGGTGGCGCTGCGGCTGGACGATGCGCCGCGGCATCTGGGGATTCATCCATGCGGCACGGTGATTTCGGCGCGGCCGCTGACGCATCTGGTGCCGCTGGAGCGGGCGACGAAGGGGATTGTGGTGACGCAGTACGACATGAACGCGATCGAGGCGCTGGGGCTGATCAAGATGGATTTGTTGGGGCAGCGCGGGCTGACGACGATGGCGCTGGCGATGGACAACATTGAGAAACAGGAGGTTAAGGAGGTAGAGGAAGTAAAGGAGGTAAAGGATAGGAGTGGAGTGGCGGCGGATGGGTTTACGCCTTGCCCGGAGGCGCGGACGATTGATTTTGGGGCGATTCCGGAAAATGACGCGGCGACTTGCGATGTGATTGCAGCGGGACGGACGATGGGCGTTTTTCAGATTGAGTCGCCGGGGATGCGGGGACTGCTGCGCACGATGAAGGCGCGCACGCTGGAGGAGATGGCGGCGGCGCTGGCGCTGATCCGGCCGGGGGCGGCGGAATACGGGTCGAAGGAACTTTTCCTGAAACGTTTGCGCGGGAAAGAGCCGGTGGCTTACCCGCACGAATCGCTGAAGAGCATCCTGGGCGACACGCTGGGCGTGTGCATTTACCAGGAGCAGGTGATGCAGATTGCGCAGGCGGTGGGCAACATGTCTCTGGCGGAGGCGGACATTGTGCGGAGGTCCGCGGCGAAATTTTCCGGGCAGCGAGAGAGGGAGAGGTTGCGCGGAAAATTCCTGAAAGCGGCGGAACGCATGGGATTGCAAGGCGCGGAACGCGAAGAGACGTGGATGATGGTGGAAAAATTCGCGGGTTTTGGATTTTGCAAGGCGCACGCGGGGACGTACGCGGATATTTCGTACCGCATGACGTATTTGAAGACGCATCACACGGCGGAATTTCTGGCGGCGATGTGCAGCGCGGGGGCGGGGTTCTATCACGTGTCGGCGTATGTGGAGGAGGCGAAGCGCTGGGGGATTGCGGTGCGGCTGCCGTCGGTGAACCGGTCGCGGATGGAGTATACGGCGGAGCGCGATGCGGAGGGACATGCTGCGTTGCGGATCGGGTTGATGCAGGTGAAGGGATTGCGGGTGGAGACGATTGTGGAGATTGTGCGGGGACGAGAGGAGCATGGAGAGTTTGCTTCGCTGGAGGATTTTCTGGCGCGGGTGCCGGTGGAGCGCGATGAGATCGAGACGTTGATCAAGTGCGGGGCGTTTGATGACGCGTGCGGGATGACGCGGACGGCGATGTTGTGGCGGTGGAATTTATTGCAGGCGGGAAGAAAGGAAAAATCATTTCTTCGGGGAGCTGAAGATGCGACGTGGCGGGGAGGAAGAGGTCGGACCCACAAGAGGAAGAAGGCGGCATAAAGCCGCGACGAAACGTAGAAGCGGCCCGCCTCGGAAGGCCGGCCCTACAACAGTGATGAACCCGGTGGTTGGAGCGGGGCTTGTTGTTTGCGGAGATGGCGGAGGGGGATGCGATGGAAGAGGCGCTGCGGGAGATTGCGGCGCCGGAGTATACGCGGGAGCAGAAGCTGCGGTATGAGCGGGAGATTCTGGAGGTGTGCGTCAGCGGGCACCCGCTGGATTTTTTGCCGAGGGGAAATGAGACGTGGAGCGATGAGTTGCCCCGCCTGATTGGTAAACGGGTGACGTTGTGCGGGTGGGTGGTGACCTACCGGCACGTGGGAACGAAAAATTACCGGAACATGATGTTTGTGACGCTGGAGGACCAGCGCGGACTGTTCGAAGTGATTCTGTTCCCGGATGTATACGACAAATATGGCGGGCTGATTTATGAGACGCGAGCGCTGCGGGTGACCGGCGTGGTGATGGAGGGCGAGCATATTAATGGGGAGAGGATGGAGGGGATGGGGTGATGAATGGCAGCGAACAGATAGCAGCTAGAGAAAAAAAGCTAACAGATAGCAGCTAGCAGATAACAGGAGGCAAGAAAGTACGCCTATCCACGAAGCCGTGGAGTGAGCAGAGGTTGGTTCCTGCTCGCTGCTAGCTGCTCGCTGCTATCTCTTGCCTGCTCGCAGATATCTGCTATCCATCAACAATCGACGGAGACGCGACATTTATTTCATGATTCGACAAACGCAGAAGACCGAACAGGCGGCTGAGCCGCAGACCGGGCGCCCCGCGGAGAGTGCGGAGGGCTGGCTGGGGCGGAACCGGAGCGGGAAGCGGCAATTGTGGGAGCGGCTGAATCCGCGGCACCGAAAAGAACTGCGGATGCTGGCGGAGGCGCTGGCCTTACAGCAAAATCACGCGCGGTTGCCGGAAGCGACGCGGACACGGCTGGATGCGGCGCTGGCGGAACTGGACCGCGTGATCCGCCGGATCGCGGGGATCCTGGCGGAGTTAGCACGCCGGACACCAGGGGGCGGGTGAGCCTTGCAGGGGTAAAAAGAGGGGCACATACTTTTAGCATGAACATTTCCAGGCATCCCCGAGCCATCCTGGGCCTTGCCGCGCTGCTATCCGCGGGCGCGTTTGCGGTTTCCACGCGCGCTGACGAAATCCGCCTGAAAGACGGAAAAAAGCTTTACGGCGTGATCGTGGCGTACGAAGACAACATGTTCAAGATCAAGACGGATTTTGGATATGTGCTGGTGGAGAAGGACAAGATTGCCTCCATCATTCCGGACACGCCGCCGGATGCGACGGGAGCAAAAGCCGCGGTGAAGCCGGCTGCGAAGAGCGATGCGCCGGCGGAGGAGAAAAAACCAGCGAAGGCCGCGACGATTCAGGCTGGCGCAGTGTCTCGCCCGGAAATTCCTGTGACTATTGCCAAGGGCGACGCTACGCCGCCGACGATCAAGCCGGTTAGCGCCACGCCGAAGACGAGTCTTGCGACTCCGGCAGCGCCTCCGCCGCCACCCAAGGAGGAACCGCCGCCGATACGCGAAGAGGTTCAAGGGAATCTATACATCAATCACGAATATTCTTTCCGGATGTTCAAGGCGCCGAGCTGGGAAATTATCGCCAACGCGGGGCAGACCTTGCCGAACGCCATCGTGGCGATGGGGACGGACAATGAATCGACGCTGATGGTGGTGGGCTACGAAAAATCAAAAACGGCGCTGGAACCCGCGGCGCAGGCGGCGGAGAAAAGGGTGAGCGAGGTCTATGACAATTACCGGCTGATTTCGCAGCGGAAAACGCTGCTCGGCGGATTGCCGGCGGTGGAGTATCACTACCGCGGAATGGCGGATGGGCACGACTGGTCTGGGACGCTGGCAGTGGTGGCGCGCAACGGCGAAGTGTTCACGGTGCTGGGGATGACGTATGCGGATACGGATTTGATCCAGATTCAGGAGAATGTGATTACGCGGGCGATTGCTAGTTTGGAGTTTAGTGGGAAGTAGGCAGGTCCGATTTGCCGACGGAGTTCCACGTGGTTTGGTGCGGGGATCGGTCGGCTTCCAAGGAAAGTTTGTGCAGGGGCGTACGTTGAGATCCTTCGGGCGCTAAAGGCGCGCCCTCAGGATGACAGGTGGTGGACGGGTGTCGGTGGAGGTAGCGGCGGCTTTCGCTGCGAGACAGATTTACGGAGCACAGGCTGAAGCCCGTGCTACTTGGTTACGCGTGAGGTTAGACGTGGGGTTCGGCGGGTTTGCGGCTTTCGCGGATCATGTTGATTAGAGATTGGACGGCGCGGGGGAGGCTGCGATCGCGGCGGTAGACGAGGGCGAGTTCGCGCCAGAGGTCCACACCTTCGACATTCAGAAGCTTCACTTCCCCGGTCTTCACCTGATCGCGCGCGAAGCTTTCGCTGATGATGGAGATGCCGACATCCGCGGCGACAAATGTTTTGATCATTCCGATGCTGGGAAGTTCCATGGCGACTTGCAACCGCGAGCGGTAAGGCCGGAAGATTTTGTCGAGAACCTGGCGGGTGTATCCAGTCTTGGGAAAAATCAGCGGCGCGGAGGCGAGCTCTTCCAGGGTGACATGGCTGCGCTGGGAGAGCGGGTTCTTTGTGCTGACCATGAAGCGCAAGCGATCACGATTGATCACGTGCATCTTGAGGTTGGGCGATTTCAGCGGCAAGGTGACGATGCCGAGGTCCAGCGAGCCTTCTTCCAGACGCTGCAGGATTTTGTGGCTGAAGTTGCGGTAAATGCTGATGTGCACGAGCGGATAGCGGCGTTTGAATTCGGCGAGGATATCGGGCAAGAGGTAGAGGCAGGTGGCTTCGTTGGCGCCAAAGGTCACAGGCCCCTGCACGACGCTGCCGCGATCGGCAACGATCTGCATGGATTCATCGCGGAGACGCAGCAGGCGTTCCGCATATTCAAAGAGCACCACGCCGGCGGGAGTCAACTCAACTGATTTTGCGGAACGATCCAGGAGCTTCGCCTTGTAGGCCTGCTCCAACTGGCGAATCTGCGCGCTGACCGCGGACTGCGAACGGAAAACTTTCTGCCCTGCTTTCGAAAAGCTTTTGAGTTTAGCGACCTGCACGAAGGTTGTCAGTTGATCGAAATCCATAGCCCCCACTCTCTTAAGGTGAGTATAGCGAATTCTACATTAGAAAACGGTTAAGACGACCTGCCTAGGCATAACGGGGTGTGGAAATTGCTGGTACGGCCAGCGGGCTCGCCGCCGGAACCGCGACAGGATCGCGGACTGCAGGAGAAAAAGCGCGCCAAACTCCTTCGACAGATTCCTGGAGATGAATCGGCTGGATGCGGACAAAATTGCGCAGGTTTTGCTGCGCGAGGAAACGTGCCGCACAAGGACTGCCGGTGCGTTGATGATGCATTTCGATCAGGGCGCGCAGGTTGGACTCTTCCTGCTCTTCGAGTTCGTGCGCTTGCACAAATTCACGGTTCAGCACATTTTCCATTTCGCTGCGGAGCAAGTAGGCAAGCCCCCCCGTCATTCCGGAGCCAAAGTTCAGGCCAGCTGGGCCGAGAATTGCGGCGATTCCACCGGTCATATATTCGCACCCGTGTTGGCCAACACCCTCGACGACTGCGACTGCGCCGCTGTTGCGAACCGCGAAGCGCTCGCCGACTTGGCCGGCGACGAATAAGCGGCCGGAGGTGGCGCCGTAAAGCACGGTGTTGCCAGCAAGGACGTCGCCCCGTTTGGAGGCGTGGTGGCCGGCGCGGATTACGATCGAGCCGCCGGAGAGGCCTTTACCAACGTAATCGTTGGCATCGCCGTAGAGGCTGAGTTCGAGTCCATCGGAAAGAAATGCGCCGAAGCTCTGGCCGGCGGTGCCGTGGAATTCATGGGTGGAATCCGCGGCAACCGGATGCTGCAGACGGAGGCGCACGCGTTCGCCGCTGAGATGACTGCCGATACTGCGATGAAAATTGTTGATGAGCGTGGGGCCAGTGGCGTCCGCAGCTTTCTGATGGAAGAGTTCTTCCACTTCCACGCCGCTGGATTCGGGAACGGGCGTCTGCTGCGGGACGACGCGCGAGGTGTTGGACACGGGAATGACCAGCAAGGCGTCGAGGCCAGATTTGGTTTCGAGGCGATCGTACCAGCCGCGGAGTTCGGTAAGCGAGCGCACACCGAGTTCTGCCATGAGGCGGCGAATTTCTTCGGCGAGCGAACGGAAATAGGAGATGACCATTTCCGGTTTTCCATTGAAGCGGAGGCGAAGGGCTTCATCCTGCGTGGCGATGCCAACGGGGCAGGTGTTCAAGTGGCACTGGCGGGCCATGACGCAGCCGATGGCCACCAGCGCGGCGGTGCCGAATCCGAATTCGTCCGCGCCGAGAATCGCGCCGATCAGAATATCGCGGGCAAAGCGCATGCCGCCGTCGACACGTAGTGCTACTCGGGAACGCAAGCCCGCACGTAAAAGTGTTTCGTGGGTATCGCGCAGGCCGATTTCCCAGGGGAGGCCGGTATTCTTGATCGAAGTTAGCGGCGAAGAGCCGGTGCCGCCATTGTGTCCGCTGATGGTGATCACATTCGCGCCGGCTTTTGCGACGCCTGCGGCGATCACGCCGATGCCGGTGCCAGAAACTAGCTTCACGCCAATGCGCGCTTGGGGATTTACGGCGCGAAGATCGTGAATGAGCTGCGCGAGATCTTCGATGCTATAGATATCGTGATGCGGCGGCGGAGAAATC
Source organism: uncultured Acidobacteriota bacterium (assembly GCA_963824925.1). Classification (GTDB taxonomy): domain Bacteria; phylum Acidobacteriota; class Terriglobia; order Acidiferrales; family UBA7541; genus Acidiferrum. The sequence continues at coordinate 201,724 of CAWGRE010000012.1, read as the reverse complement.
AGGGGAGTGCCGGGCGTGGCGTGACGAATGCGAGCGATATATTCCGTGACCTTGCGGGCGGGGAGCTGGCCGCCTTCGCCGGGCTTGGAGCCCTGGGCCATCTTGATTTCCAGCTCTTCGGCGCGGACAAGATATTCGGCGGTGACGCCGAATCGGCCGGAGGCGACTTGCTTTACTTTGCTGGCGGCGCCGGGGGTGGCATAAAGATCGGGGTCTTCTCCGCCTTCACCGGTGTTGCTGCGGCCGCCAATCTGATTCATCGCAAGCGTTAAAGTTTTGTGCGCTTCGGGGCTTAACGAGCCGAGGGACATCGCTTGGGTGCTAAAGCGTTTGAGGATGGAGTCGAGTGGCTCCACTTCTTCGAGCGGGACGGGCTGCTCCGGCGCCATCTCCAACTGATCGCGCAGAAAAATCGAGCCAGAAGACTTGCTGAGCTCTTCGAATGCAGAGTAGGTTTCCGGCCCGGACTTGCGAATGTGCGCATGCATGCGGCGGACAAATTCGGGCGAAGTGGAATGCAATTCGGCGCCCTTGCGAAAGCGGTAGAGGCCAAAATCGGATAGGTCGGCGGCCGGAGTGGCGTAGGCCAGCGAATGCATCTTGAGATAATCCTGCAAAAGTTGGAGCAGCGATTTCGGGCCGGGGTAGCGGCCGGCATCCTCAAAAAATTCATGGCAAACGTCCTCGTCGAGGCCAAGGACTTCAAAGAGCTGGCTGTTGCGATAGCTGGCGAGCGTTGAGATGCCCATGCGTGCGAGAACTTTGCGCAGACCGCCGTAAATGGCGGCGCGAATTTTCTTGAAGCCGCCGGGCTCTTCCATTTCGGCGAATTCCTCGGCGAGATAGGGCACGACGGCGCTGGCACCGGCGGCCAAGAGCATGGCCACGTGGTGAGTCTCAAAAACCTGCGCGCTTTCGACGATCAGGGGGACGTCGGCGAAGCCCTGCTTCACGGCGCTCTTCCAGAGCTTGGCAGCAGCCAGCAAAACCGGCAGGGCGGCGCGATCCTTGCCAACGCCACGATCGGTTAGGAGGAGGAGCCCCGGGCGCGCGCCGCTACTCAGAGGGGTAGCGATACACTGAGTTAAACAACGGCGTGCTCCCGAGACTCCAGGGTTGGCAGGAAAGCTTGTATCGACAACTTGCAGCGCAGGGTTCGCTGCACAAAGCGCCGTAAGCTCAGCGACGCTAAGAACGGGGCCCGGAAGGCAATGAGACTTGCCGAGCGAAACTTCAAGGGACATCACATGGGCTTCGCGCAAGGGATCGATCGGAGGATTGGTGACCTGCGCGAAACGCTGCTTGCAGTAATCCCAGAGCGGCCGGGTGAAGGTGGAAAGAAAGGCCGGCGGAGCGTCGTCGCCCATGCTCCAATCCGCTTCCTTGCCGCTGAGCATGGGGCGAAAAAGAATTTTGTATTGATCGTCGGTCCAGCCGGAGGCGCCGGCGACGCGGCGGGGTTCCTCAACTGGAGTGCGGGGTGCGTCTGCCGCCAGATTGAGCATTTCCGGAACGGAATGCACCTTGCTGTGAACCTGCGCGGTGACGCTTTTTAGAAGTTCGCGCCAACGCAGAAAAATGCCTGCCTGCGGAGTGGCGAGGATCATTTCGCCAGGGCCGAGGCGCTGGCGTTCCTTGATGCGCGATTCCTCAAGATCCACGAGGCCGGTCTCGCTGCCGGCAATGACCAGACCGTCGTGCGTGACGAGATAGCGCATCGGGCGAAGGCCGTTGCGGTCGAGCTTTACGCCGACGGACAGGCCATCGCTGAAAACCATCGCGGCGGGGCCGTCCCAGGGCTCGCCTTCGCGGGAGAGAACTTCCAGCGTGCGGCGAACATCGGACGAGAGGAATGGATCTTCGGCAAAGGCCGTGGGAACCAGGGCGAGCATGGAGGTTTCCACGGATTTTTCTTCGAGAAGTTTCAGCTCGAGGGCGTTATCAAAGCTGGCGGAGTCGCTGACATAGTCTTCCAGCATGTGAAACCACTCGCCGACACCGATGCGTTTGCGCACTTCGCGTTCGCGGGCACGAAGCCAGCGGCGGTTGCTGACAATGGTGTTGATTTCGCCATTGTGCGCGACGTAACGGAAGGGTTGGGCCAGTTGCCAGGATGGTTCGGTGTTCGTGGAATAGCGCTGGTGAAAGATTGCGAAATGCGCGGCGAAGTCCGGGCTGCGCAAGATCCTCATAAAAATGCGGAAATTGCCAGGGAGTGAGGAGTCCCTTTATAGACGATGGTGCGCGAAGAGAGCGAAGAGATATAGGCGCGTTCCGGCAAAAGGGATTCGGCGCGCTTGCGGAGAAGAGAAAGACTGCGCTCGAATTTCGCGGGGCCCGCTGCAACCGGAGTCTTTGCGGGAAGAGGATCGATGAAAAACTGCCAGATTTCCGGCATGGTCTCAAACGCGCGCCGGCCGAGCGCATTGGGATTGACCGGAACTTTCCGCCAACCGGCGAGGCGCAGTTTGCTGCGGCCGATGGCTTCTTCGATGGCACGCTGCGCGTCTGCAACACGGGTGTGCGGAACGAAGAGCATGCCAACGCCAAAGGTTTCGCCGAGGGAAATTTGTTGTTCGGCAGCCCGATCGCGGAGAAAGGCGAGCGGAAGGCTGGTGAGGATTCCGGCGCCATCGCCGCTGGCTCCGTCGGCATCCACGCCGCCACGGTGCGACAGACGTTCGAGGGCTTGCAAGGAAAATTGCAGGATTTCGTGGGTAGGAGGGCCACCGAGGCGCGCGATGAAGCCCGTGCCACAAGCGTCGTGGTCCGGGTGTCCCCAGTTCGGCTGGCGCCGCAAACTACACATAGCAGAGTAATAGTGCCCGCGGCGGGCGAAGTACAATGCAGAATTTTTATGGAATGCATCAGGAAATGCGGGGCTGCCAGAGGGAGAAGGGGCTTAAAACTTGGTGACTTCGCTGAAGTGAAAATCGCTGATTTTCATTGGGGGAATGACCATTTCGAAGGACTCTTCGGCGGTGGCGCGGTGGGCGGGACCCAGGGATTGGACATTTCCAAGCATTTGCAAAATAGATTGATTGAATCGAAAATTCCGCACTGCCTGAGTGACTTTGCCCTTCTCGACAAGGAAGAGGCCGTCGCGGGTCATGCCGGTCATGATCTTTTCGTAGGGGTCTACTTCGCGGATATACCAGAGGCGGGTGACGAGAAGGCCGCGATCGGTGGAGGCGATCATTTCCGGGATGGAGCTTTTTCCGCCGGAGACTACCAGATTCATCGGGGCTTCGCCGTATTCGTTGGGCAGGGCAAAGCCGTGTCCGGTCGGCAGGCTTGCCGGCTTTTTTGGCGGAGCGGCGGGAGTAGACGAGATTCTGGGGGACGCCAGCGTCGACGAGCGTGACGCGCTGGCGGGGAATGCCTTCGCCGTCGAAGGGAGCGCCGAGCTGTTCGGGGTGGTAGACATCGTCGGTGATGGTGATGTTTTTCCCGAGGAGCGGTTTGCCGAGGCGGCCGGAAAAGCAGGAACGCTGATCGCGGACGGCGGTGGCGGAGAAATCGTAGAAGAGGAAACCGACGAGGTCGAGAACGGCAGCGGGTTCGAGGATGACGGTGTAGCGGCCCGGCGCGAGTTCGACCGGATTTTCAGCGCGAGCGGCTTTTTCGCTGGCGATTTTGGAGAGTGTGAGGGGATCGAAGGCGCGGAAATCAGCGGAATTGGCCTTGGCCCAACTGGTGGCTGAGCCTTGTTGCATGGTTACGGAAAACTCGGCCTGGGTCTGCCGGTAGGGAGCGAATAAACCACGGGAATTGGCGAGGACGGATTGGCTCTGGCCGCTCGAAAAAATTCCCGGCAGTGATTTGCCCATTCTTTTCGGCGAGAGAACAAGCATTTTTGACGGCGCGGGCACGGGATTCAGCGGAAAGCGCGGCGGTTGGAGCGGAGAAACGGCGAACGGCGCGATATTTTTGTTTCGCAGGCAATGGAAGGAGGCCGGCATCTTTGGGCTGGCTGGAGGCGAGAGAGGCCGCGGATTCGAGCGTGGCGCGGAGGGAATCTTCCTCGGTGCGGTTGGTGGTGACGCGAGCGGTACGGCCGTCGACGATGACGCGAAGAGAAACGGTGAGGCCGTGTTCGGCGACATGCTGGTGGATGGCGTTATTGGCGAAGCGCGTGAGAGCGTCGACGACTTCGTCCACGTGAACTTCGACTTCTGGAAGACCGAGCGACTTTGCGATGCGGAAGATTTGGGTGGTGATGGAACGGAGTTCGCGTTCCGGGCGAAGCTGGGCCTCCGCCGCAGAGGTGCGACGTGCGGTGGCGGAGCGGGTTTTCTTCGCGGGGCTCATTGTTTGGAGAAAGCGGTTCCGATTCTTACATCGCGAAAGCGAGCGGGCGAGGCGCCGTGGCCGGTGCCCATGGTCTGCATGGGCTGGCCCTTGCCGCAGTTCGGCGTGCCCCAGAGGACCCAATGGTCGGCGTTGCAGATGGCGTCGCAGGAATTCCAGAATTCGGTGGTGATGCCGCTATAGCTGGGATTTTTCAGCATGCGGCCTTTTTTGCCGCCTTTGATTTCCCAGGCGATTTCGGTGGAGAACTGAAACTGGTAGCGGCGATCGTCAATGGACCAGGAGCGATTCGTGTCCATGAGAATGCCGTCGTCGGTATCGGCGATGAGATTTTCCGGCGTCCACGTGCCGGGAAGAATGCTGACGTTGGTCATGCGAATCATCGGCAGGCGATTCCAGCTTTCGGTGCGCATGGTGCCGCCGGAGCGCTGGAGGCCGACGATGTGTGCGGTTTCGCGACTGGAGAGGTAGCCGCGGAATTCGCCGTCCTTGATGATGTCGATGCATTGGGCGGGAACGCCTTCATCGTCGTAGGCGAAGGTGCCGAGGCCGGGGCCGTGCGCGGGGCGGGCGTCGGCAACCACATTCACGATCGAGGAGGCGTAGCGGAGGTGATTCAATTTGTCGAGCGTGAGGAAACTGGTGCCGGCAAAATTCGCTTCCTGGCCGAGGACGCGATCGAGTTCGATGGGGTGGCCGACGGATTCGTGAATCTGCAGGCCAAGTTGGCTGCCGCCGAGGATGAGGGTGGATTTTTTCTCGGGGCACTGCGCGGCGGAATGGAGCGCGACGGCTTCTTCGGCAATTCGCGGCGCGTGCTGCAGCAGATCCATGGATTCGATCAATTCGTAGCCACCGAGAATGTGTTGTCCGCCGAAGCTGTTTGGATAGGAACGCTTCTGGATTGCGTCTCCCTGGAAGGACGTGGCAACGATGCCGCAACCGGAATGGAAGCGGCGCTGATGAATTTTGGAGCCTGCGCTGGAGGCGAACCAGGAGTCGATTTTGCGAAACTGCATGTCGGTTTCGCTGAGGGTGACGCCTTTTACGGCACTCATGGCCGCGTCTGCTTTCAGAAGAAGATCGAGTTGGGCTTCGAGAGGAATTTCGAAAGGATCTTTCTGGCAGGGGCCTTGCCAGCTATCAACGTAGACAGATTCCGCGGCGAGTTGGACGTTTTCTTTTTTCGCGAGGGCGGAAGCCTTGGCGACGGAGACGGCTTGCGCGGCGCAGGCGGCTACGCCTTCACGCGTGAGTTGATCGGTGGAAGCGAAACCCCAGGCGCCGTTGACGACCACGCGAATGCCGAGGCCGAGGGATTCGGACTGGCCGAGGGTGCCGACTTCGCCGGCCTTGGTGGTGAGGTCGCGCTGGCGGAGATGCATGACGCGGACGTCGGCGTAGGTTGCGCCGCGAAGGCGAGCCGTGTCGAGAGAGTTTGCGCAGTAGTCCCACATAGTGGCACTCAAAAAATCGGGGCGATTCGAGTTATTCGAAACGCCCCGTTGGAATCGTAGCAGATGTTTGGGAGAAAAAGCGCCTACGTCCAAAAGCGTTTTGGCGTGGGCAGCGGGGCACAGGCAGGAGTGCCTGTGCCACAAGGAGCTAGGTGCCTTCTTGCCAGGAGGAGAGGTACTGCTCCTGTTCGGCGGTGAGTTTGTCGAGGCGATGGCCCATGGACTCGAGCTTGAGGCGGGCGATTTCGCGGTCGAGGTGTTCGGGGACGACGTAGACCTCTGGCTTCATTTCCTTGTGATGCTTCACCAGATATTCCGCGGAGAGGGACTGGTTGGCGAAGCTCATGTCCATGACGGAGGCGGGATGGCCCTCGGCGGTGGCGAGGTTCACCAGGCGGCCTTCGGCGATCAGATAAACTTTGCGGCCGTCTTTCATCTGGAATTCATCCACGAGCGGGCGAACTTCCTTTTTGCCGGAAGAAAGCGATTCGAGCGCGGGGATTTCGATTTCGACGTTGAAGTGGCCGGAGTTGCAGACGATGGCGCCGCTCTTCATCACTTCGAAATGCTCGCGGCGGATGACGTTCTTGTTTCCGGTGACGGTGATGAAGATGTCGCCTTCCTTGGCGGCATCGGCCATGGGCATAACGCGGAAGCCATCCATCACGGCTTCGATGCCCTTGACGGGATCGATTTCGGTGACGATGACGTCGGCGCCGAGGCCCTTGGCGCGCATTGCGGCGCCACGACCGCACCAGCCATAGCCGGCGATAACGACTTTCAGTCCGGCGATGAGCACGTTGGTGGCGCGAATGACGCCATCGAGCGTGGACTGGCCGGTGCCGTAGCGATTGTCGAAGAAGTGCTTGGTCATCGCGTCGTTGACGGCGATGATCGGATATTTCAGCGTGCCGTCCTTGGCCATGGCGCGCAAGGCGAATGACGCCAGTGGTGGTTTCTTCGGTGCCGGCGATGACGTTGCTGACGAGATCCTGACGCTTGGTGAGGAGCATGGTGACGAGGTCGCAGCCGTCGTCCATGGTGAATTGCGGTTTGTGATCCAGCGCGGCCTTCATGTGCTGGTAATAGGTGTCGTTGTCTTCGCCCTTGATGGCGTAGGTGGGGATGTTGTAATCGCGGTTCAAGGAGGCGGCGACTTCGTCCTGCGTGGAAAGCGGATTCGAAGCGCAGAGGACGGCGTCGGCGCCGCCGTCGCGCAGGGCGATCATCAGGTTCGCGGTTTCGCTGGTGACGTGCAGGCACGCGGAAACGCGCAGGCCCTTCAGCGGTTGCTCCTTGATGAAGCGCTTGCGGATAGATTGCAGCACGGGCATCTGCTGCGCGGCCCATTCGATCTTGCGCTTGCCGGCATCGGCCAGCGCGATATCTTTCACATCACCTTTTTTGAGTTCTGCCGTAGCCATTGCCGGACTCCTTGCGATTTAGATTTGCACCTGCAGAGCGATTCCTTGTTTCTGAATGCTCTCCACACTCAAGAGGGACGTACCTGCCGCAGAGAGGAAAATTGCGTGACTTGCACAAAAATGTGCAGGGCGAAATCAGCTACGGGCGGCCGCTTCGACGGTAGCGCCAAGACCAGCGGCCTTGCGCAGAGCATCGGCGCGGTCTGTTTTTTCCCAGGTAAAGCCCGCACCGCTGCGGCCGAAGTGGCCGAAGGCGGCGGTGGGACGGTACACCGGGCGGCGGAGATCCAGGGTCTCGATAATCGCTTTCGGTGTCAGCGAGAAATTCTGGCGAACCAGTTCGGTGATTTTTTCCTCGGGAATTGCGGCGGTGCCGAAGGTGTCCACCATCACGGAGACGGGTTCGGCTACGCCGATGGCGTATGCAAGCTGCACTTCCGCGCGTTGCGCGAGGCCGGCCGCGACGATGTTCTTCGCGATGTAACGGGCCATGTAGCAGGCGGAGCGGTCAACCTTGGAGGGATCCTTGCCAGAGAAGGCGCCACCGCCGTGACGGCTGTAGCCGCCGTAGGTATCCACGATGATCTTGCGGCCGGTCAAACCGGCGTCGCCCATTGGACCGCCGATGACGAAGCGGCCGGTTGGGTTGATGTGATATTTCGTCTTGGCGTCGAGCATTTTGGCGGGAACGATCGGCTTGATTACGTGCTCCATGATCGCGGCGCGGAGATCTTCGGTGGAGACAGTGTCGCTGTGCTGGGTGGAGATGACCACGCAATCCACGCGATATGGCTGGCCGTTGCGGTATTCCACGGTGACCTGGGATTTTCCATCGGGGCGCAGGAAATTGACCTTCTTGCTCTTGCGGACTTCGGAGAGGCGCTGCGTGAGGCGGTGGGCCAACTGAATCGGCATGGGCATGAGCTCTTCGGTTTCATTGCATGCGTAGCCGAACATGAGGCCCTGGTCGCCGGCGCCGCCGGTGTCCACGCCCATGGCGATATCGGGCGACTGGCGCTTGATGGTGCAGACCACAGCGCAGGTGTTCGAATCAAAACCATATTCGGCATTGTCGTAGCCGATCTGGCGAACAGTTTCGCGGGCCAGTTCGTCGTAGTCCACCTGGGCAGAGGTGGTGATCTCGCCGGAAACGACGATCAGTCCGGTGGTGACCAGGGTTTCACAGGCGACGCGACCCTTGGGGTCCTGCCGCATTACTTCATCGAGAACTGAATCCGAAATCTGGTCGGCAATCTTATCCGGGTGACCTTCTGTCACGGACTCGGAGGTAAACAGAAAATTGCGCATGTTTCCGTCGCTCAAAACAAATCTCCTCTATCGCTGGTCTTCAATGGGAGGGGCAAAGTGCCCCGAAGCGCCTACATGCCGAAGGCAAAGCAGACCCTATCCTGAAAAGAGTAGCATCGCCCCCAGCGGGAATCAACGCATTGATTTTGCACGGTTTAGGGATGCAGCGAATGGGCATTTTCGGACATTGAACTGAAACTGAAGGGATTTAGCGGAGGCCGCGGCTCAGGTGCGTTTGCGCTTTTTGGAGTCGGGGCTTTCTGGCTTGCTTGCGGGTCTTCTTGCGAGATTTTTTGGGCCGCCTGCGCTTGCGCTTTTTTGCATCCCCGATGAGATCCACAAGCAGGTGGTAAGGCGAGTCCGGAGAATCGACAAATTCTGCCCAGGAATGGAGCGCCCTCCGCATGAGTTCCGATTTCGAGACGCCGAGGCGGCGAGCCAAGCGCGCGAATTGGGTCCGTGTTTTCCGGTCGAGACGCAGGTTGAATCGGGCCGGCATTTAAGCGGCGTCTGCGTCATCGTCTGGCTGGACTTCGAGCTTGCCCTTGGTTTTCTTGGCCATGAGATAGGAACGGATGAAGGGGGCGAGATCGCCGTCGAGGACGCGATCCACATCGCCGACGCTGAATTTGGTGCGATGGTCCTTGATCAGGCGATAGGGCTGCATGATGTAGGAGCGGATCTGGCTGCCGAAGGAGATTTCGAGTTTGGATTCGTCGAGGCGGTCAGTTTCGTCGCGGCGCTTCTGCACTTCCTGGTCGTAAAGTTTGGAGCGCAACATCTTCATGGCCATTTCACGATTCTTGTGCTGGCTGCGCTCCATCTGGCAGGCGACGATGATGCCGCTGGGGATGTGCGTGATGCGAACCGCGGTTTCGACTTTGTTGACGTTCTGGCCGCCCTTGCCGCCGGCGCGGAAGGTATCGAGTTTAAGATCGTCGGGCTTGATATTGATTTCGATGCGGTCGTCGACTTCCGGAATCACAAAGACCGATGCGAAAGAAGTATGGCGGCGCGCGGCCTGATCGAAGGGAGAAATGCGAACAAGCCTATGGACGCCGGTCTCGCCGGAAAGCAGGCCGTAAGCATTTTCGCCGCTGAAGAGAATTGTAGCGTTCTTGATGCCGGCTTCTTCGCCGGGCGTTTCATCGAGCAGATTCGCGGTGATGCCGTTACGCTCCGCCCATCGGAGATACATGCGCAGGAGGATGGAGGCCCAATCCTGCGATTCGGTGCCACCAGCGCCAGGCTTGATGGTCATCATGGCGTTGAGGTGATCGTTTTCGCCGGAGAGAAGAGTCTGGGTTTCGAGTTCGCCGACGTAGCTGTCCGCGGCGTTCAATTCCCTGCTCAGGTCCTTCAGGAGTTCCTCTTTTTGTTCGGCGTTGGTTTCGGCACCACCCAATTCGATATACGTTTCGATGTCGCCGCTGATGTTGGACAGCTTTTCATCGGCGGCCAACTGGGTTTCCACGCGTTTGCGGTCGCGGAGGACGCTTTGCGCCTCTTCCTGATTGCTCCAGAAATTAGGGTCGGAAGTGCGCTGCTCGAGAATTTTCAGGCGCGCGCGGTTCTGCGGAACGTCAAAGATAGCTCCGGACAAGAGCGATGCGCTGCTTCAGTCCTTCGTATTGGTGCTGCAGATCTTCAAGAATCATGCGATGAGTGGAAAACCCGCGCCAGGCGGGTTATTTTGCCTTTCGGAAAGTTAGTAATACAAGAATAGCGGAAATGGCCACGCACATCCAGGCGAACCAGTCGCCGAAGCGCGTATAGATGGTTTTATCGGTGCGGAAATCATAAGGCGCGTCGGCGGCCGCGCGGATGTCGCGATCCAGCACGCGCAATTCGTTGCCATAGGGATCGATGGAAGCGGTGATGCCGCTGTTGGTGTCGCGGATGACCCAGCGGCGATTTTCGACGGCGCGCACGCGGGCCATGCGGATGTGCTGTTCGCCGGCTTCGGATTTTCCGAACCAGCCATCGTTGGAGATATTGATGAGCAACTGCGCGCCGTTATTGGCGAACTGGCGAATTTCCCCTGCGTAGATCGCTTCGTAGCAGATGAACACGGAGAAGGTATTGCCATTGGGAAGTTTGGCGACGTTGCGTTCCTTGCCCTTGTGGAAGCCACCGACTTCCTCGGAAACGCTGCTGACCACCTGGTGAATCAGGGGGAACGGCTCATATTCGCCGAATGGAACGAGGTGAATTTTATCGTAGAGAAAAGTTCGCTGGCCGTAGGCATTGAGCAGGGCCGCGCTGTTATAGGGCACCAGACCGGTGCGGGAACTGCGCTGGCTGTTATCGAGAACAGGCTTCCAGTCAATCACACCGACGAGAACGGGATGCTGAAAATCCGCGGCGAGACGCGAAATGTAGGGGCCGAAATGCGGATCCTGAAAGGAAAAGGGGGCCGGGGCTTCCGGCCAGATCAGCAGGTCCGGAGATTGTGCGCCGGGGACGGTGTGTAAACTGAGTTGCGCAAGTTCGGCCATATCCGCCTGATGGTCTGCGTACCAATCGCCGGCATAGCCTTCCGTTTCCGGAAAATTCGGCTGGACGACGCGCGCGATGTGGTGCGCCTCTGCCTTTGGCACAAAGCGCGGACCGAAATTCATCACTGCGAGGAGGACGATGATGGCTCCGCCGGTAACCACGAGGCGGTTTTTCTTCTTCTCGGGAGTTGCGGCGACGACCCAAAGCAAAAGTGAATTCACGGCGGCGACCAGGAAGGAGACGCCATAAATTCCGGTGATCGTGGTCAACTGCACCAGGGCGGGATTTCCCGCGGCCGGATAACCGAGGAGAGCCCAGGGAAAACTGATCTCCGGCAGATATGCGCGAAAGACTTCGGTGGAAATCCACAAGAATGGCGCACCAAGAAGGGCCCAACTGGTTTGCAGCCGCGACAGACGCAACACCGACCACGTACATACGCCGATCGCGCAGCCCCATACCGAAGCGATGAGCACCAGCACTCCCCAACCGGCGGTTGTGGACATTCCTCCATGCACGGAAAGCACGACGGCGATCCACGGCACACAGGTGAGAACAAAACTCAGGCCGTGCAGGAAGCCGCAGAAGAAGGCGATCCAGGTTCGTGCGCCGAGGACGCTCCAGAACAGAAGCGCGAGGCAGAACCACGAATAGATGCTGGAATGCGCATCGCGAAACGACAAGGAGAGAATTGCGCCGCTGAGAGCAGCGAGGATCAGCCGCACGACTCCAGGAGTTTCCGGGGGAAGTAAAGAACCCAGGGTGGAATACCAGGGACGCGATGCCATCAGTGTTTTACGTAGAAAGCCTTGAAGCCGGCGCTTTCCAGGCCTTTTTTGGCGGCGTCGGCGCTTTTCTGATCCTTAAAGGGGCCAACCTGGACGCGATAAAATTTATCTTTTCGCGGCGTCTGCACGTAGGCGGAAAAATGTTTTTTTTGCAGGCTGGTGGCCAGTGCCAGCGCGTCGTCCTGCTTTTCGAGCGCGGCCACTTGCAGAATCACGCTGCCGGCGGGGACGAGCGGGGCGGCGGCTACCACGGTTCTGGAGCTGGTGGTGCGCGGCGCAACGGTTGGCGGAACGCTGCTTTTTGTGTTCACCGTATGGGAAACGGGCGGCGGGACTGACGCCTTTGGGTTCGGTTCCAAGTGCGGCTCAACTTTAGCGGGCTTGCTGCTCTCCTCATAGATCCAGGGTGGTTCGTTGGTGGAAGAAGTTGCCGGGTCCGAGACTTCAGGTTCGGGAGTCGCAGTTGCGGTTTTCTTCGGCGCAACCTCCGGGCGGGAGTTCAATGTCGCATCAGGCCGGCCGACGAAGCCATTACCGGCGGCGCGGACCTGACCGTCATACTGATTGCGGCCCATGACGTAGCCCAGCGAAAAAAACACACCGGAAAAAACCAGCATGAGTAAAAACAGTCCGATCACGTGCTTGCTTTCCAGCACGCGCTCGCCCGCACCCCGTTTCCCCCCAGAAGCCATCTATTTCGAACTACCTCCGCTAGGTTTCATCCAACTATTAATGATATCGATAGGCAAGGGAAACACAATCGTTGTGTTCTTTTCGACACCTATCTCGGTAAGGGTCTGCAGGTAGCGCAACTGGATGGCGGTGGATTGCGTCTCCAGAACCTTGGCGGCATCGGCCAGTTTTTGCGAGGCTTCAAACTCGCCCTCGGCGTGGATGATCTTCGCACGGCGCTCGCGCTCGGCTTCCGCTTGCTTGGCAATGGCGCGCTGCATCTGTTCGGGGATGTCCACTTGTTTCACTTCTACCTTGGAGACTTTGATGCCCCAGGGTTCGGTATCCTGATCGAGGATGGTCTGCAATTTGGAGTTGACGCGGTCGCGTTGAGAGAGAATTTCGTCGAGTTCGAACTGCCCGACGACGCTGCGCAGGGTCGTTTGCGCGAGTTGGGAGGTCGCATACTGATAGTTCTGCACCTGCGAGAGAGCGAGGTTGGCGTCCACTACGCGAAAGTAGCAGACCGCGTTGACCTTCACGCTGACGTTGTCGCGGGTGATGATGTCCTGCGGCGGAACGTCCAGCGTTTCCAGGCGAAGGCTGATGCGATAGAGGGTTTCGATGGGCCAGAAGACAAGATTGATGCCCGCACCCTTTGCAACCGGCAATAGTCTGCCCAATCGCAGAACCACGCCGCGTTCCCATTCCTTGATGATGTAAATCGAATTCCAGATCCACAGCAAAAAGAAACCCAGCACAATCAGCGTGCCCAATCCAAAAAACTCAAACATAATTTACCTCCCCCAATTCACCAATCCTAGCTGCCCACGGTAGCCGCGGAATTTTTCGGTTCCACGAACAGCCTCAAACCTTCCACGCGCAAAACGCGCACTGGTGCGCCTTCGGGGACTGGCGCGGACGCCGCCGCACGCCACAATTCCCCGTGGACGCGAATCATGCCCTCACCCGCTGCAGGTAAGGCAGTGGTGACAATGCCTTCGGAGCCGATCATCTCTTCCCTGCCCGTGGTGGTTTTCCAACTTCGCGATTTCAGCACCAGACGCATCAGAAACACGGTCAGCAGCGCCACGGGCACGGTCACGCCAAGTGCCACTCCGAGGCTGACGCCTGCCGGCGTGAGTGGAGACCGGATTAGAAAGATAGCGCCCAGAAACATGGCCACCACTCCTCCAATTAATAAAACCCCGTGACTTGCAAATTTCGCCTCCAGGATGAACAGGGCGAAGGCGAGAAGGATGAGCGCGACCCCCGCCAGATTGACTGGGAGGAGATGCATTGCGTAAAGGGCCAGCAACGCACAGATTCCACCAATCACACCCGGAGCAACCATACCCGGATGAGTGAATTCCACGTACAGCCCCAGGACGCTGCCGAGGAGGAGGAGAAAGAAAACGTCGGGGTCCACAATCCGGGAAAGAAATTTTTGGCGGGCAGAGAGATGAAATTCGTCGATGGTGGAATGATCCAGGGAGAGCTTGACGGTCGAGCCGTCGAAGCGTTTGATTTCCCGGCCGTCGAGTTGTTTGAGGAGATCCGCGTCGTCTTTCGCGATGAGGTCGATCAGGTGCCCTGCCAGGGCTTCATTTTCGGTGAAGGCTTGCGCGTCGGTGACCGCGGTCTCGGCGAGTTTGGGGTTGCGCCCGCGCTTCTCGGTGAAGCTGCGGAGAAACGCCGTGGCGTCGTTGTTGAGTTTTTTGCGCAGCACTTCGTCAACTGGAACGGAAAATCCGCCGGGGAGAAGAATCGGCGTGGAAGCGCCGGTATGCGTGCCGGGAGCCATGGCGGCGATATCCGCGGATAAAAGTATGAAGAAGCCGGCGGAGGCGCCTCGTGCCCCGGTGGGGGAAACGTAAACGGCGACGGGAACGGGCGATTCCAGAATGTGATGGATGATGTCGGTCATCGAATCGCTGAGCCCGCCTGGGGTATCCATGGTGATGAGCACCAGCGCGGCGTGGCGGCGGGCGGCGTCCGCGAGTCCCTCGTCGATGTAAGTGGCAAGCACCGGCTCGACTTCCTGATCCAGCTTGAGTTCCACAACCAGCGGCGAGTTCTGGGATTCCGGCGGCGCGGCGCGCAGAAAAATCGCACACGCGGGCAACAGCGCCGCACAAAAGCCGATCGCAGAGAAAAATATCCACTCACGAAATTTACCGCCACGAGTTTTCATTGGGCACCTCCCGTGGGCTTACCATTTTCCAGATGCTCGAGCAATTGCCGCGCTTCCGCATAGTTCGGAGCAATTTTAACCGCTTTTTCCACCTCGGCGCGCGCGAGGTCCGGCTTCTTTTGTTCCAGATAGATGCGCGCCAGCATCACTCGGGCGGCGGCTGAATCGCGAGCCGCCAGGGAGATTTGCAATTCCTTTACAGCATCGTCGAGTTTGCCACGGCGGCGGTCAATGTCGGCGAGTTCGCGGTGGGCAAAAGCGTTATTGGGATCCGTGACGAGCGCGGCGCGAAATTCCTTCTCTGCTGAATCCAAACGCCCGGCGCCAAGTTCCTGCCTTCCGAGGCGAATATGCACGACGGCGGAATCCGCAGGCGCGACTGCGGCGGAGGTGGCAGCGGTGGTGCTTTGCAGTACCGAACCGGCAAGCTCCATCCGCAAAGTGGTGGTGTCTAGTTCGTTGATCACGCGTTGGTACTTTATGAGGGCATCAGGCTTGGCATCCAGCTTGACCGGCGGAATGCCGTTCGGCCCCAGCGCTTCCATGGCGGTGTCGCGTTCCTCGCCCGCCTCCTGTTGTCTGCCGGCTTTCTCCAAAGAGTAGATCAGAAAGGCACGGTCTTCGGGGTTGTCCGGCTCGCGTTCGGCGGCATCTTGAAAATGTGTTGCGGCGGTGGCGTATTCCTTGCTCTGCAAGGAAAGCAGACCGAGATTGAATGGATAATCATCCTGATCTGGATCCAGATCGCGCGCGCGTCCCAGGGACGGAAGCGCGTCGGCGAGATTTCCCTGGCGCGCCCGCGCCAGTGCGAGATTGTTGAGGATCTCCGGCAGGTCCGCGCCGCTGACCATGTTCCGCTTGAGGCTTTCCTGCAGGGAGACGAAAATGCGTTCGGCTTTTTCCGGCTGGTTTAAACGTAGTTGGCAGACGCCGGAATCAAATATCGCCTCGACACCACGTTCATGGCCGGGAGGCACTCGCGCGAACCAGGTGATGGCGGAGGCACAATCATTCCTGGTAAAATAGATTTGGCCGAGCGCAAACGCGGGAGCGGGCCAGTCCGGTTCGAGCCGGGCGGCTTCTTTCAAATCGCGAATGCGCGTTTCGTCGTCGTTGGCGAGCAAACCCCGCGTGTACTGTTCGAACGCGCCCAATTGCAGCGGCCGCTGCAGCTTGGAAAATTCCGCGAGGCTTAATGGGTAGGCGTGGTCCGTAGTCGAAAGCAGTCGCCACAACAGCCGCGTGTGCAAATCCATCAAGGAATCGAGCGGGCCGATCTCCTGCACGGTGGGCAGAAGGCCAACGGGATTAACGCGCAGCACGCGTGCATTCACGGTGAGCGAATTTCCGTTGGAGCCGAAATTTCCGAATACCACGAAGTCCGCATCCATTTCCTGGGCGATGTGCAGCATGGTGGCGCGGCTGAGTTTGGCATTGGGTGGAAAACCGTCGCGGTCCATTTCGTCCAGGCGGCCATCGTGGGAATAGACCTGCTGGCCGGCCGCGGAAAGCTTCTGGATGGTGAGTTCCTCGAGACCCTCACCAATCCAATCCAAGCGCGGAGAGGCGCCGGCATTTTCAAAGGGAAAGACGAGGTAGACGCCGCCCTGCGAAAAATTCGCAGCGCCGCGCGCGGGGGCAGAAACGCTCTGCCGGCCCGGCAGCCCTGCCGGGAGAAAAAAAACACCCGCGAGCAAAACCAGACAGAACTTGCGGAGCCATTGCCGCCGCTTTTTCATTTACTGAATATTCTAACAGACGCGGCGGTCGCAGGCTCACGCTTCGTGGACGTGCTGATTTATTTCGAGAGATAAACCGTCTGAGTTCCCGCGTCCATAGCCAGGCTGCGGAATCCCAGCGAACGCACGCCCAGCAGGCCATCAAACCACGGCTCCTGGCGGTTCGGAACGACAACAGCGCTCTGACGAAAGCGCGCTCCCCGCCACTCCAACTCGAGCGAGGAAACTTCCCGCACGGGAACGTCGCCGGAAACGCTGCTCGCGGTTGACATTGCGCTTTCGGAGCCGGGACCTGCCCCCGCAGCCAACATGTCGCCGAAGAAAACGAGGCGATCTGAACCCGTATCAACGAGGAGGCGGAGCGTTCTCCCGTTGATGTTGACTTCGGCGATGGGCAAGTGCCCTTCGCCGGAAAGTTCGACGGGAACGCCATCCGGCGCGATAGCGCCAAACTCGAGAAGCTGGTGCTCATAATCCAGACGAAAACTTACGCGGCCAAGGATATCCAAGCCGAGGATTCCAGCGATGGGCACATTCCATCTGCGTTCGACCTGCGAGAGGTCGGCAACCAGGAATTGCGCGGAATTTACCCGCAAGGCGCCTATTTCCAATCGAGGAACCATCGCCGAATTTATTTGCGATTCCCGACCGATGGCGGCGAGGCGGGCCGGAGCAAGTGTAAGCCCTAACTCCTGGGCAATTCGCGCATTCAGGATGCTGGGGGAAGTTCCGGTATCAAGAATGAAATTCTGGTGCGGAAATTTGCTGCCAATTTGGCCCTCGGCAATCACCAAAAATCCGCCGTAGATGCGAACTGGGACGCTGGTGCGCTGAATCGAATGGTCAGCGCGGTTTGCTGGTTTATTCGAGGGCGCTGCTGCCAGCAACGCCCCCGCAGTCCAAGAGCCAACCACAACGAGGTATAGCCACCGGGATAAAAGTCGCGCCAAGGATGCCGCACGCTCCCGCAACGGTAAGGCTCACCGTAGGTTCCCGGCGGGGTATCACAAGGGTTTAGGAGTGGATTGCGGATAGATTGTTGGTGGCCAGCTAACACAAGCTTGGGCTGCGACTTATTTCTGCAAAGGAAGAAGCATTTTCGCCGTGTGCTAACACAAATTATCGGGGCTTTCGTCCAATAGACCGAGGTCATCATGAGTACAGCGAGTCCACAGAGAGCCATTTATCGGTTTGGCGCCTTCGAGCTCGACGCGCGTACCCGGGAACTTCGCAAGAATGGATTGCGTATACGCTGCCAGGAGCAGCCCTTGCAGGTCCTGGTGGCGCTGCTGACCCGCCCGGGGGAACTGTTGACCCGTGAGGAACTCCGGCAGATGGTGTGGCCAGACGACACATTTGTGGACTTTCGACCACGCGCTGACGACCGCGGTGAAGAAGATCCGGCTGGCGCTGAATGATGATGCAGATTCACCTCGGTATCTGGAGACTGTGCCCCGGCACGGTTACCGTTTCATCGCTCCGGTGCAGACTGAGATGACGACGCCCCAACCCAATGAGAAGCGCGTGACGCGGGACCTCGACCTGCCGTCGTGGCGAGCGGCCGCTGATCAACCGCCGGGTGATTGTGATGGCGGCGTCCCTGATTGCGGGCCTGGGAGGACTCTATTACTGGAGCAATCACCGGGCGAGGGCAAGCGCCCTGCGTCCGGGGGAACGCACGATGGTCGCAGTGCTTCCCTTTGAGAACATGACCAATGACCCTTCGCAGGAGTTTTTCAGCGATGGCATGACGGAAGAAACGATCGCGCAGTTGGGGCGGCTCAACTCCCCCCATTTAGGCGTGATCGCGCGGACCTCCGCCATGAAGTACAAACATTCGGGGAAGACGGCGCGCGAAATTGGACGGGAGCTCAGCTCGGAGTATGTGCTGGAAGGAAGTATCCGCCGCGAAGGCTCACGCGTGCGCGTGGTGGCGCAATTGATTCGGGCGGCTGACCAATCGCCGCGCTGGAGCCACCAGTTCGATTATGAATTTGGCGAGCCGCTTTACATCGAAACCGACGCGGCCACGGAAATTGCCAACATGGTGCACACCGCGCTGGAGCCGGCGGCTTCCACGCGCGTGCAAAAGGCGGATGCCACCGATATTTACCTGCGCAAGATGGCGGAGTCCAATTTTCATACGCAAGAGGGCCTGGAGCGCGTGCTGCGCGCGTTTGATGAGGGCATGAAGCAGGATCCCAACTGTGCGCCTCCTTATGCGGCGCTGGCGCGGGTCTACGAAAGAGGAGCGAATCTGGGGCTATTGAAGCCCACTGACGCGTATGCGAAAGCACGCGCTGCGGCGGATAAGGCGATTGCCCTGGATCCTTCAAACCCGGAAGCGCACATTTATCGCGCGGACGCGCTACTGACCGTTGATTACAACTGGGCGGCGGCGCAAGCGGAAATTCAAAAAGCGCTGGCGCTGAACACGAATGACCCCAACGCGCATGAATGGAACGGAATTTTTCTGGCAACGCAAGGGAGATTTGACCAGTCCATCAACGAACTGCGAACGGCCGTGGAACTGGATCCCCTCAACGCGGAATATCTGGTTACGCTGGGGAATGTGCTCATGGAGGCGGGCAGGCCGGTGGAAGCGGAAGCTCAACTGAGAGCCGCGATTGACCTGGACCCGGCTTCGGACGCGGCACACTCTTCCCTCGCCGAGGTGCTGGAGTGGGACAAGCGCTACGCGCAGTCGATTGACGAGGCAGCGACGGCGTTTTTCCTGCGCGGGCAGCGGGAACAGGCGCTGAACATCAAAGCGGTGTACGTGAAGTCCGGGTTCGAAACGGCGAAGCAGTCGGCGCTGCATGAACGGCTTTCCTACCTGTTAAATCTGAGCAAGGAGCGGTTTGTGTCACCGTTCGAAATCGCCGTGATTTACGCGCGGTTGGGAGATAAACCGCAAACGCTAACGTGGCTGGAAACCGCTTATCAACAGCGGGATGTTGCGCTTCCCTGCTTGCGGCAAACGCAGGATTCGATCTTTGGATCCGTGAAGAACGAGCCGGAGTTCCGGCAGATTATAGCTAGAGTGCATTATCCAAACTGAGGATTTTGCTCGGACTAAGATTATTGCCGGGAGATCAGTTGCACAGGCTCAAGCCTGTGCTACGGGAGTGCCTCAGGGTTGCGCGGAGTCGACGGGCTTGGGAGCAAAGAGTTCGTCGGCCTGGGGATTTTTTAGGACGAGTGCGAACGAGGGATCTTTTTTGGCGGCAGTGAAATCGGTGTAACCCTCATCCTTCGCTTTTCGCAAATAGAGTATGGCGCGATCCGCGTCACCCGCTTCGGCGAACGACTTCGCCAGCAGGTAATAGAAACGCCCGCGCTCCACGGCCATGGAGCGGTCCTGGACCACGGTGCCGTTGCGGGACCGGCTGGGATCCAGAGAGGTCGGATCCAGCTGCAGGGCCTTGCGGAACGACGCGATGGAATCTTCAAAATCCTTGTGGCCAAAATAGGCGTAGCCCAGATTCAGATAGAACGGCGCGGAATCGCTGCGAATGGAAATCGCTTTCTTATAGGCACGGATGGCCTTGGAGAATTTCTTGCGCTCGTAGAGGATCGTGCCGATGTTGTTTTCGGCATCGGCATATTGTGGATCGACCTTCGTCGCCTTCTGGTAGCACTTCAGGGCCAGATCGAGCTCTGACTGATTGTGGTGCGCAATCCCGAGTTCATTCCAGTACATGGCGTTTTTCGGGTTTTGCATGGCCAGCCGAAAGAAAATATTCTCGGCTTCCTTGTACTCCTTGCGCGCCAGATAAAGCTGCGCCATTTCTTCGTCGGCAAGGCCCGTGTTCGCGGGCGTTTGCCCGACCGTGGAAACGGAGAGGCTGGCAATCCGGACGAGCTTATCCTGGGGAACGACCGATGGGGAAAGTACAACTGCGAGGAACGTTACTGCCGGAATCGCCAAGAAATACTTGGTCATGGCGAGACTCCTTTAATCCGGATTAGGTTTCTCCGGATCTTTCTTTTTCTTGTCCCCAAAGATACCAAAAAACTTCTGCAAAGGCCCCTTTTTCTTTTCGGGGGTCTTCGCCGGGTCAACAGCGCCCGATCCCGGCTGCCCTGAGGCCGTTGTGGCTGCGCCAGACGTATTTGGGGGATTCGTTCCATTGGGCGGCGGAGGGCCCGAACCTCCACCGAAAATGTGAGACAGAAACGAGCCGGTGGCAGTGGCTGGCCCGTGGCCGCCATGGGCTTCGCAGAGTTGAGTAGGTTCGGAGCCAGCCACGAAGACCTCTTCGCGCGTGGCGGGACAACCGGGGGTGGCGACTTGCTGGGTATCCGCGTCAAGAATCACAGTGTCTACACCTTCCGGCTTTTCGAAGTCCTTCACATCGCGGTAGCCAGGCATAGTGGTTGCCTTCATCATGAAATCGGCCCAGATGGGCGCGGCGGTCGAACCGCCCGCCAGACCAAGGTCATGGTTGTCGTCGAAGCCGATCCAGACTACACAGACCAGGTTGCTGGTAAAGCCCGCGAACCAGCCGTCGCGCGATGTACCGGTTTTCCCCGCAGCCGGCAGTTTGAAACCTTTGGCGCGGACTTGGGCCCCGGTCCCTTTGTTCAGGACGTCTTCCAGGATGCTATCCACCAGATAAGCGACGCGGGGATCCAGCACCAGCTTGTTCGTCGGCGTGACCTTTTCCAGTGAGTTTCCGTCCGCGCTAACGACCGATTTGATGAAGAAAGGGTCGGCGCGCGTGCCGATGGTGGCAAAGGCGGTATACGCGCCGGCAACCTCTACCGGCGTCAATTCGTAAGCGCCCAGCGCCACGGCGGGCGTGGGGCGAATGTTGGAACCGAGTCCCATCTGGCGCGCGATCTGCACCACTCGGCCATAGCCCACCATTTCGGCAACTTTTACGGTGGCCACGTTCAGCGAGTTCGTAAGCGCCTGGCGAACCGTGACCTTGCCCATGAAGCGTTCGCCATAGTTATTCGGCGTGTATTCCTGGCCGTCAAATTCGAACACCGTCGGCTCATCCTCCACGGTGGTAGCCGGAGTGATCACCGGCTGCGCTCCATCCACGGCGTTGTCGAACGCCGCCGCATAGACAAAGGGCTTGAAGACGGAACCCGGCTGGCGATGGGCCAGGGCATGGTTCAACTGGCTTTGACCGTATTCCCTGCCACCGATTAGAGCTTTGATTTCGCCGGTTCGCGGATCCAGCGCCACCAGTGCGGCCTGCACCTGGGGAAGTTGCTCCGGGGACGCGTTTTTCCCTTTCAACTTTCGGGCTTTCGCAGCTTTCGCTTCGAGCATCGCATCCACATTTTTCATTCCCGCGTCGAGGGCTACGGCCGCTGCGCGCTGCAATTGGGGGTCGAGCGTGGTGTAGACGCGGTAGTTGGAACTCAAGAGCTCTTGCTCAGTATATTTTTCAAGCAGGTGGTCTTTCACCATGTCCACGAAATAAGGGGCTTCGCTGCCGGCAACCGAAGTACGCACCAGCTTGAGAGGAATATTCTTGGCTTCCTGAAGTTCGTCCTGGGTGATGTATTTATTTTCGAGCATCTGCGTCATAACACGGTCGCGGGCCTGTGCGGCGCGTTCCGGGTGGCGATCGGCAACGGAATAATAGTTGGGCGCCCGGATCAACCCGGCCAGATAGGCGCACTCTCCGAGCGTCAACTGGCGCATGTCCTTGCCGAAATAGGCTACGCTGGCTTCGGCGAAACCGCGGATGCCGAAACTCCCGCGGTTGCCCAGATAGACTTCGTTGGCATACATCTCGAAAATTCGCTGCTTGTTGAAGCGCTGCTCCAGTTCGAAGGAGAGCATGGCTTCGGCGAGTTTGCGCTTCCAGGTGCGGTCGGTCGTCAGGAAATAGGTACGTGCCACCTGCATGGTGATGGTGCTGGCGCCCTGCATGAAATTGTGGGTATGCCGAAGATCGGCCCACGCGGCCCCGGCGATGCGGATGAAATCGAAGCCTGGGTGTTCGAAGAAGCGCTTGTCCTCAGCGGAGAGAACAGCCTGGACCAAAGTGGGAGGGATATCGTCGTAGCGAACGGGGCGTCGCTTATCGCGCTGGCTGTCGAAGAGATTGGTGATGAGTTCCGGCTCGATCTCAGCGATGCCCATATCCGGGCCGCCGCTGACGGGTCGAATGCTGCGGATCACCTTGCCATTGAATTGGACGGCGAGTGCGTTGCCACCGTTGAAATAGGACAGCTTGGAAGGGCGAACCGTGAGAGTGTTGCCATCCAGGACGTACTCGCCGAGAGAGCTGTCGTCGGCTTCTGGGCGATAACCCACGCGCTGCAGGTAGGTCACCAGGTCGTCCGGACCCCAGGCTTGACCATCGGAGATGTGCTCTGGTGCGGAAAAAATTTGAGTGGTATTTTGCAGGACGTGGCCGGAAAGCCGGAGGTCGATCATCCGGGAGTACTTCACGTAAAAGAAGGTAAACAAACTGGCGGCGGCCAGGAAACACAACCCCACGAATCCCAACATGCTGAGGCCAAGCGCGGAAGTCCAAAAGCCTTTTTGAATGCGCAATCGCAAACGAGTGCTCCCCGAGGGTGGGCGAAAGATTAAAGACTAGTGTCTCGCAAGATGAGAGCCACGCAAAATGGGAGTACGGATTGGGAAAATAGATCGCTCCCCGAGCAGATAAGAGCCGGCTCGCAGCTCACTTCATGATATCAATGCCTTCGCTGGAAGGCGCGAAATTGAGCTCGGTTTTGTAGAAGCCAAGGTCCACCGGCACGCTGTAGTTCACGCTGATCATCAGGCCGTGGTTGGTGGTCTCAACCTTGATGTCGTCGCGTTTTGCCGGAATGTCCAGGTCTTGAATTACTTTGAAGATGACGTCCCTGACTTGATCTTCGGGGTAACGGTTTACCACCGCGAAGCGCGCTTGTTCGGCGATCTTGTCCTTCAGTTGATACTCGGCAACATAGACGGGGACCACCTTAACTGCGACATAAACCGCCACCGCCAGGACGATGGTGTAAATGATGGCCTTGATTCGCCCCTCACCGCGCTGCGAGTGTTTTGAAGTGAATTTTTGCCGGCTCACAAATGTATCTCCCAAGGCCGTTTACGCAATACGGCTTGCTGCGTGCCTCTGTTTTACGCTAGCACCAGCCCGCTGGGCTGTCGAGGTTGCGGGTGTACAGGTGTTCTTCAGCTGCAACGCCCGGGCGGGTCGATCCACACGCCCGGCGTTCCGGCGAACCTAGTAAGCCCGGCCAAAAATGGCGCGATCTTTTGCCGGCTTACCGCAATACACGCAAGCGCCGCCGCTCGCGACTTCCTTGCCAAGCACCGCCGTCTGATCTAGTGGGATGCAGCGCATGGTCGCGCGGGTTTCCTCTTTGATTTTGGCTTCGCAGTCGCCGCTGCCGCACCATGGGGCGAAGGCAAAACCGGTCTCGACGGCCTTCTTAAGTTCGTCATAGGCTGAGGTTTCGCGGGTGTTGGAACGCCGGAAGGCCAGTGCTTTGTCGTAGAGAGACTGGTGGATTTCCACGAGAAGCTTTTCAATAGTGGCAGCAAGGTCGGCGAGCGGGGCGCTGACCTTTCCTTCGCGGCCAGGACGATCGCGGCGGGCCAACATGGCGGCCTGCTTGGCAACGTCCTTGGGACCAAGCTCCACGCGAACGGGTACGCCGCGCATTTCCCAGTCATTGAACTTCCAGCCGGGGCTGAAGCCCTCGCGTTCGTCGAGATGGACGCGGAGATCCGCTTTGATGAGTTGAGCCTTCAAATCCTTGGCGGCTTGCTGGACGCTGGCCTTTTCTTCGTCGGTTTTGTAGATGGGGACGATCACGACCTGGATGGGAGCGATACGAGGCGGAAGGACCAGTCCCTGGTCGTCACCGTGGACCATGATGATCGCGCCGATCATGCGGGTGGAAAGGCCCCAGGAGGTGGTCCAGCAGTGTTGCTGCACGCCGGTTTGATCCAGAGTATTTCACTTCGAAGGCTTGCGCGAAATTCTGGCCGAGGAAGTGCGAGGTGCCGGATTGCAGCGCCTTTCCGTCGCCCATCATCGCTTCGATGGAGTAGGTGAGGTCGGCGCCGGCAAATTTTTCGGCGTCGGATTTGGCGCCGGGGATGACCGGGATGGCGGCCTCGTTCACGGCAAAATCGGTATAGACGTCGAGCATCCGACGGGTTTCTTCGATGGCTTCTTCGCGGGTGGCGTGAGCGGTGTGGCCCTCCTGCCAATAAAATTCCAGCGTTCGGAGGAACAGCTTGGTGCGGAGCTCCCAGCGGATTACGCTGTTCCACTGGTTCATTAGCACCGGCAAATCGCGATAAGACTGAATCCATTTCGACCACATGTGGCCGATGATGGTTTCGGAAGTGGGCCGCAGGATCAGTGGCTCGGCCAATTCTTCGCCGCCGCCGATGGTTACTACGGCGAGTTCCGGGGAAAAACCCTCCACGTGATGCTTTTCTTTTTCGATGAAGCTTTTGGGGATCAGCAGCGGGAAGGCCACGTTCTGGTGACCGGTGGCCTTGAACCGCTTATCGAGGGCCGCTTGAATATTTTCCCAAAGCGCCCAGCCATAGGGACGCACGATCATGCAGCCGCGCACCGGCGCGTAGTCGGCCAGCTGTGCCTTCAGCACCAGCTGGTTGTACCACTCGGAAAAATCCTCTGCCCTGGTTGGTAATTTCTCTTCAGCCATTCCGTCTATGGCCGGTCTTCGCTGCGGACCGGCTCCTCTCTGTGCTGCTCGCGCACAATCGTCAAGCATTCGAGCGTAACGAAGAGGCTCTGGTACTGTCAACGCAGGCTCTTGGCCTAACTGGGAGTCACGTATCTTTGGGGCGTGATGCAAGTCGTGCTTGCCGGCAGGATGCCGGATTTGCGAGGGCGTGGTTGCTGCTCGACTCAAACGCAACCGGGGCGCAGAGGGTTAGATTGAGCTGCCGAGGAACCAGTCTTGATCGGTTTGCACGGCTTTGCTGCGGATGAGGAGTTCGGGGTCTTTCACGGTGACGCGGCTGTAGGGTTCGACGGAGCGGGTCAGCCAGACGTTGCCACCGATGACGCTGTGATGGCCGACGCGGGTGTCGCCGCCGAGGATCGTCGCTCCGGGATAAATTGTTACGTGGTCTTCGATATCCGGGTGGCGCTTGTTGCCGAGGCCGCGCACCAATTCCCCGCCATCGCGCTTGCTGGTTGGATTAAACGCGCCGAGCGTTACACCGTGATAGAGCGTGACGTGGTTGCCGACAGTGGCGGTTTCGCCGATCACCACGCCTGTTCCGTGGTCAATAAAGAAGGATTCTCCGATGGTCGCGCCGGGATGAATATCAATCCCCGTGCGACTGTGGCCCACTTCGGTCATCATCCGAGGAAGATACGGAATCTTGAGCAAGTAAAGTTCGTGCGCGAACCTTTGCGTGGTGATGGCTTCGACGCCGGGATAACTCAGCAAAATTTCTTCGTACCCGCTTGCGGCCGGATCATTCTTCAATGCCGCTTGTAAATCCGTGGCCAGGAGTTGCGCAAGTTTCGGAAGCTTGGCGTGGAGCGCAGTGACCAGTTCGCTGGCATTATCCGAGAGATTGGGGGGCACCGGATTGCCGCAGCAATTCAGATCAAAACGCATCGCGTAGACAATCTGCTCCGCCAGTTGCAGATCGAGTTGCGCAAGAAAACCCACCGCATCTGGATTGCTGGCGGCTTCCTTGGAGAAGTAGAGTGGAAACAGGGCGTCCAGGTAGGAGCGGCAAAACGCGGCGACTTCATCCTTGGACGGCAAGCGATATTCCCACATGCTGGCGTCGGAGAGCCGCGCTTCCAGCGCCAGGCGAAATTCGCGAGCCAGTGTCTCCAGATCGTTATTCGATTTCGTCATGGCAGATCGCATTTCTTTTGGATGCGCGATGCCGGAAAAGGGGCGCAGCAAGGCTGCACCCCATCTGCGGCATCATGCGCTTCCAGGCTTGGGCCAATTAACCGATTCCCTCGAACAGGATCGTGGAGATGTAGCGCTCACCGGAATCGGGAAGCACGGTAACGATGGTTTTGCCCGCGAATTCCGGCAATTTCGAGAGGCGCACGGCAACAGCCGCAGCGGCGCCGCAGGAAATTCCGGAGAGGATGCCTTCTTCACGAGTCAATCGCCGCGCCATCTCGACCGACTCTTCGTTGGTGACTGCTTCGACGCGATCCACGATGCCCAAGTCCAGATTGCTGGGAACGAAGCCGCCCCCGATTCCCTGAATCTTGTGCGGCGCGGGTGTTAACGGTTGTCCAGCAATAGTCTGCGCGATGACCGGGCTGACAACTGGTTCCACCGCGACGGAGATGATCTTCTTGCCTTTTGCCTTTTTAATGTAACGGCTCACTCCCGTGAGTGTTCCGCCAGTCCCAACGCCAGCCACAAACACGTCCACGGCGCCGTCGGTATCGTTCCAGATTTCCGGACCGGTGGTGGCTTCGTGAATAGCGGGATTCGCGGGATTATCGAACTGTTGCGGCAAGAAATAATGCTGCTTGTCCGATTCGTAAATTTCCGTGGCTTTTTTGATTGCGCCCTTCATCCCTTCGGGACCGGGGGTAAGCACCAGGTTCGCGCCAAAGGCCGCCAATACGCGGCGCCGTTCTAGCGACATGGTCTCCGGCATGGTCAGCGTGATTTTGTAGCCGCGCGCAGCGGCCACAAACGCCAGCGCGATTCCGGTGTTGCCGCTGGTCGGTTCCACGATTTCCTGCCCAGCTTTCAAGGCGCCGCGCTTTTCCGCGTCCCAGATCATTGCCGCCCCGATGCGACACTTCACAGAGTACGCAGGGTTCCTACCCTCGATCTTCGCGAGCACGGTGGCTTTGGAGCCTTCGGTGACGCGATTCAGTTTGATGAGGGGAGTTCTTCCAATACTCAAAGAATTGTCGGCATAGATATTTGCCATGATGATCCTCAGTAGAGTGAATTTGCTGTATCGGGACAGCGGGATAAGTATAGGACCGGAAGCGCGGAAACACGACTGCCAGTAATATGAATATCGGCAATCCGGCGGATACGTCTCCCTTATAGGCAGATGCAGTGCGTTGCGACCGGTTACACTCTTCGCTAGACTCGTGTAGTTGCCGGTTCTTAGACCGGCCGTTTTATCGACCCCACTGTGCCGTTTACCCCGGAGATCCGAATGACGACCGAAGCCAACGCCCGCATGCAACGCCCACTCAATACTGTGGATCCGCAAATCGCCGATCTGTTGCACGAGGAGGCGGTCCGGCAGGCTACGGGACTGGAGCTGATCCCCTCGGAAAATCTGGTTTCCGAAGCGGTGCTGGAAGCGATGGGGTCTATCTTCACGAACAAATACGCGGAAGGCTACCCGGGCAAACGTTACTACGGCGGTTGCGAATTTGCCGACAAAGTGGAGCAACTGGCCATTGATCGCGCCAAGCAGTTGTTCGGCGCGGAACACGCCAATGTGCAGGCGCATTCGGGCAGCTCCGCGAACGTGGCGGTTTATATGGCAACGCTGCAGCCCGGCGACACCGTGCTTGGCATGGCGCTGGCGCACGGCGGCCACTTGACGCACGGCCACCCGCTGAATTTTTCCGGGCGCATGTACAAATTCGTGGAATACCACGTAAAGCAGGACACGGAACAGATTGATTACGACGAGATCGAAAAGCTGGCGCAGGAACACAAGCCGAAGATGATTGTGGCGGGGGCCAGCGCATACTCCCGCATCATTGATTTTGAGCGCATCGGGAAAGTGGCCAAAGCGGTTGGCGCGATCTTTTTTGTGGATATGGCGCACATCGCTGGATTGGTGGCGGCGGGCGTCCATCCGACGCCGGTGCCACATGCGGACATAGTTTCTTCCACGACCCACAAAACCCTGCGCGGCCCGCGGGGCGGCATTGTTCTGAGCAAGGCGGCCTTCGCCAAGGAAATTGACAAGCTGACGTTCCCCGGTATGCAGGGCGGCCCGCTGGTGCACATCATCGCCGCCAAAGCCGTTTGTCTGAAAGAAGCGATGGAGCCTTCGTTCGTGCGAGTATCAGAAGCAGGTGGTCGCGAACGCCAAAACGCTTGCCAATGCGATAACGCGGCACGGCTTCCGCGTGGTTTCCGGCGGCACGGACAATCACGTTTTCCTGGTGGAAGTGCACAAGCGCGGCATCACCGGCACTGAAGCGGAGAAAGCCCTGGACCGCGCCGGCATTACCGTAAACAAAAACTCCATACCGTTCGATCCCCTGCCCCCGATGAAGGCCGGCGGGATCCGGCTAGGTACTCCGTCTGTGACCACCCGCGGGATGAAGGAAGCGGAGATGGAACTGATCGCCAACGGTATCGCCGAAGTTCTGACGCACATGGGCGACGACCGCCATCGAACAAACAGTTCGCAAACAAGTCGCTGAACTTGCCGCGCGTTTTCCGATTTACGAATCCCGTACCCGCCCGGAAGCCAGCCACGCGAATGTCTAGCTTCATGAATTCATTGTCCCTGTAGCTCACCTCATCGGGCTGAAGGCATTCATCACGCTGGCGAGATTGTGCCCGCGCAAAGAAATTCCATGGGCCTGAAAGATCTCAGCGACAAGGCGGTTTCGAATGAGCAAACACAAGCGATCCCTGCCCGACATTGTTACGGCGACCGCAGAGTTTGAAAAATGGGCCTCGCACCATGTGCACATGGTGCCTTCCGACGTAAAGCTCAAGCACCTGCTGATGGCCAGGTCCGTCTTCTCTTTTTTTCGGGCGACGTTTTATCGCTGGGCTCAGTGGTGGCCGATCGTGTGTGCGGAACTTTCCCGTGCTCCGCAGGTGCTGGCGGTCGGCGATCTCCACGTGGAAAATTTCGGCACCTGGCGTGATGTGGAAGGCCGGCTTATCTGGGGCGTTAATGATTTCGATGAAGCCTGGCCCGCGTCTTATGCCGTGGACCTGGTGCGCCTGATCACCAGTTGTTACTTGGCCATCGAAGAGGAGCATCTTTCCATCACGCGGAAAGAGGCTTGCCGCGCGGTGGAGGCGGGCTACCGCGATTCGATGAAGGCCGGCGGGCGTCCACTTGTGCTCGCCGAACATCATCGCTGGCTTCGCCTGATTGCCCTGAACAAACTGCGTGACCCCGTGCTGTTCTGGCAGAAGATTCTTGCGTGTCCCAGGCACAAGGGCAATCTGCCCAAGGACGTCTGGAAGCTAGTGCACGCTTCCCTTCCGCTTCGCACGTTCAATTACGAGCTCAAATCTCGGGTCGCGGGGCTTGGAAGCCTGGGCCACCCGCGCGTGCTGGCTCTGGCGGTGTGGGATGGCGCGCACGTAGTGCGCGAGTCGAAACAACTGACGCCTTCCGCTTGGATCTGGGCGAAGAGGCTGCATACGTCGAAGATTCTGAGCCGCAAACTGATAGCGAGCGCTGTGCGCATCCGCGATCCACACGTGCATTTCGCCGATCACTGGGTGGTGCGCCGCCTGGCCCCGGATTGCTGCCACATTGAAATCGGCACGCTTCCTGGCAAGCGCGACGAAGAAAAACTTCTCTATTACATGGGCTGGGAAACCGCGAACATCCACCTTGGCAGCCGCAAAAGCATCCCCGCCGTGCGGCGGGATCTGGCCAAGCGCAAGAGCCTGTGGCTGCACAAACCCGCAAAGGCGATGCTGGAGGTGACGCTGAAAGATTGGAAACGCTGGCGGCGCCCAAAGAAGGCGAAGGCGTAAATTTGAGGCCTGAGCGACAGGACAAGCGGCCGGTGCGCTAGAACGTAAAGACGTTGAACGAAGACTGTCCCACGGGTCAGTAGCATCCGGCTCTGCGTGCTCGTAGCGTAGTCCAGGACCGGCAAATGTCAACTTCTTCGGCCATCTCGCTCACCTTCGAACAACGGAAAGCAAAGCGCGTTCTCTCCCCCTTCTCGGGCGCTTTTTTCCTCGGCGGGATGCGCCCTAGACGGGCAACCGAGATTGACATCTTCCCGGGCAATCCTTGCCAATGACTGAGGTGGAACTATGATGGACACGGAAGCCTTCCGAGAGTTCAAGACCGGGCTTACGCTGCTGCGCGACAATTATGCCAATCGGGCCCTGAATCACATTCAGAAAGCCGCGGAACTGGAAAAGAATAATCCCTACTACATGTCCTACCTGGGTGTAGCCTTGGCGCGGACCCAACAGAAATGGGCCGACGCCGAACGCCTTTGCGACAACGCGGTGCGCATGAAGCGCAACCAGGCGCAACTTTACCTGAATCTTGCCGAGGTTTACCTCTCCGCCGGGCGGAAGGAAGACGCGCGCGATGCGCTGCTGGCGGGCATGAAGTTCGCTCGTCGCGACGTACGACTGAGCATTGCGATGGCTAAGCTGACGCCTCGGCGCGCACCGGTCTTCACCTTTCTGGAGCGCAAGCATCCGCTGAACCGCCACTTTGGCCTGCTGCGCCATAAGACGCTAACGGTAATCGGCAAAACCTAAGGCGCAACGACTTTCCCCACCCCCAAACGCGGAAAGGGCGGATGGCTTCGGCCACCCGCCCCTTTCGTTTTAGAGATCGTGAATTTCGAGTTCGTTTACTTCTGGCTCATCGAATAGCTGTTGCCGAAGCTGGTCTGCAGACCCATCTCCATCAGGATTTTGAAGCCCACGCCGAAAAGTCCGTTGGGCAGAGGATCGCGGCGAACAACTTCCGCCAGGTATTCGCGGCACATTGACGAAGGTTCTTTGGTGTACGGCATGCTGATGAAAAGCCGCATCCCGACTTCGTACGCGGTCTCACTGGAGTGAAAGAACACACCGGTGCGCGAGACGCTGACTGAGCCGCGAATGTCTTCAAAATGATCGCGTTCGGGATCTGAAGGGCGAATGCGCATCAATTGCGTGATTTTGCAGCGCCGGCAACCGCGGCGCTCGGACTGCTTGGGGCGGACTTGCGAAGTCCCACCCGGAGTATTGGTCTTGGTCATAAAGTCTAGCTGGGCCGCCATTGGAAGTCTGCCTTTCCCGAAAAAGCCTGCTCATCCCTTGCATAATCAAGATAGAAGCATCGCCCGGGAAAACCCATAGCGTGTCCGTACTCGTAAAAAAGTAACATTTCCGTGTATCGAAGGGTAGGACGAAAGTACCAAACCCGGCGATTATCCACAGCCGGTTGAGCTAGATTTTCTTTTGCCAGCATTGGCTTCCGTTAATCAAGTGTGCGATTCTCTACCTTCCTTTTGCAGAGGTGCCTGCCTATATGTTGAAGCGTTTCAAGGACCTTACCGAACGAGAGATCCTCGCGGTGGCCATTTCGAATGAGGAAGAAGACGGGCGCATCTACGGGGAGTTTTCCGACGCCTTGCGAGAGTCGTATCCTGCCACCGCCAAAATCTTTGATGAAATGCGCGTGGAAGAGGCCGGCCACCGCGACCGGCTGCTAACCATGTTTCGCCAGCGTTTCGGCGATCACATCCCCCCCATTCGCCGCGAAGATGTGCGCGGCTTTCTGACGCGGCGTCCGGTGTGGATGGTGCGACCGCTGGGCGTGAAGGTGGCTCGCCGGCAAGCCGAAATCATGGAGATGGAAGCGAGCCGCTTTTATTCACGGGCCGCAAGCCGGACGAGCGATGCCTCCATGCGCGAATTGCTGAACAAGCTAGCCGACGAAGAGCGCGAGCATACACGCGCGGCAGGTGCATTTGAGGAGAAGCATCTCACCGAACAGGCCAGGTCCGACGAATCGGAGGCCCACAAGCGGCTATTCATGCTGCAATTCGTTCAACCGGGCCTTGCGGGGCTGATGGATGGATCGGTCTCCACACTGGCGCCGCTTTTTGCCGCCGCATTTGCAACTCATAAAAGCTGGGACGCGTTTCTGGTGGGCATGGCGGCCAGCCTGGGCGCGGGGATTTCCATGGGATTTGCTGAATCACTCTCCGACGATGGCTCACTGACGGGCCGTGGTTCTCCCTGGATTCGCGGCACGGTGACTGGCCTGATGACCACCGCCGGCGGCCTGGGCCACACGCTGCCATTCTTGATTGCCGACTTCCGGTTAGCGATCGGGATAGCCGTGGTGGTGGTGGCGATTGAGCTTGGCGTGATCAGTTACATCCGGCACCGCTATATGGACACGCCGTTCCTGCAGGCGGCTTTCCAGGTAATTGTCGGCGGCATCCTTGTCTTTCTGACCGGCTGGCTGATCGGCAGTTCGTAGGTTTCCCGCAAGATTAGCGGCAAGTTTGTGCGGCAGACCCTCTCACCAGGAAAATCTAAGAATAGGCACTTAGTCGTCGGAGTGGGCTGGGGAAGGCTTGATGACGGGGCTGCGGAAGGCGTTGCGCAGAAAGAGTTGCAAGCGGTCCATATAGATATAGACCACCGGCGTCGTGAACAGTGTGAGCATCTGACTGAGAATCAATCCGCCCACGATGGTGATGCCCAGGGGTTTGCGGATTTCCGAGCCGGCGCCCGTGCCCAGCGCCAGCGGCAGCGCGCCGAACATTGCGGCCATGGTGGTCATCATGATGGGACGGAAGCGCATAAGCGCCGCCTTGTAGATCGCCTCGGTTGGTGCTAATTCCTCCTCGCGCTCCACCTGCACCGCAAAATCAATCATCAGAATGGCGTTCTTTTTCACGATACCAATCAGCAGCAGAATCCCGATTATGGCGATGATGCTCAAATCCATGTGCACGAGTTGCAGCGCCAGCAGGGCGCCAATGCCCGCGGAGGGAATAGTGGAAAGAATGGTAATCGGGTGAATGAAGCTCTCATAAAGAATGCCGAGAACAATGTAAACGGCGCCGAGCGCGGCAATAATCCACAACGGAAGATCCTTTAAGGAATCCTGGAAAGCCTGCGCGGTGCCCTGGAATGTGGCGTGGACCGTATTTGGCACTCCGAGTTGGTGCATTGCCTGCTCAATATGCTCGACGGCGGGGCCCAGCGAAGCGCCCTGCGCCAGATTGAAAGAGAGCGTGATCGCCGGGAAAATTCCCTGGTGGTTGACGGAAAGCGCCGTATTGGAATGCTCATAATGCGAGAACGCGCTGAGCGGCACAAGTTTCCCGCTGCTGGAGGGCACGTAGATATAGTTCAAGCCTTCCGGATTCTCCTGATAATCGGGGGCCACCTCCAGCACGACGTGATACTGATTCAGACCCTTGTAGATGTTGGAGACCTGGCGCTGGCCGAAGGCGTCGTTCAGGGTGTTGTCAATATCCTGAACGGAAACGCCAAGTCTGCCGGCGGTGTCGCGGTCGATGGCCAGATAGGATTGCAGGCCCTTGTCCTGCTGGTCGGAGTTGATGTCGCGCAATTCCGGGATCTGGTGCATGCGTGCCATGATGATCGGCGCCCAGTGATAAAGATCATCGAGATTGTCAGCTTGCAGCGTGTACTGGTATTGCGCGCCAGAAAAGCGCCCGCCGACATTAACGTCTTGCACGGACTGCATGAACAATGAAGCACCAGGAATGCCGGCGGTTTTTTTTCGCAAACGCGCAGATCACCTGGTCGGAGTTCATCTTGCGCTGTTCGATGGGCTTCAATTGGGCGAACATGCGTGCAGTGCTGGTTCCGTTGCCACCGCCGGTGAAGGAGGTCACCGTGTCAATCGCGGGGTCGGCAATCACAATGTCTGTAAACGCGCGCATCTTTTTCGCCATCTCGGCGAAGGAAGTGTCCTGATCGGCTTGAATGAAGCCATTGATGCGGCCGGTGTCCTGCTGGGGGAAAAATCCCTTGTTGACGTGCGCGAACATATAGACGCTGAGGCCCGCCGTGGCGATGGTCAATAAAAGCATGGCGGGTTGATGCTTGAGAAGGAATCGCAGGGTGTGATCGTAGCCCTTCAGCATCCCGTTAAAGACACTTTCGGAAGCGCGATAGGCGATGCCATGCTTCTTTTTCATGTCGTGCCGCAAAAAGCGTGCGCAGAGCATCGGAGTGGTCGTCAGCGAGACGAAAAGGGAAACCGCGATCGCCACGGATAGCGTGACCGCAAATTCCCGGAATAGCCGCCCCACGATCCCACCCATCATCAGAATCGGAATGAACACGGCCACCAGCGACGCGCTCATGGACAGCACGGTAAATCCGATTTCGCTGGAGCCCTGCATGGTGGCCTGGTACGCACCCATGCCGGCTTCCATGTGGCGGGCAATGTTTTCAATGACGACAATGGCGTCATCCACCACGAAGCCCGTCGAAATTGTCAGCGCCATCAGCGACAGATTGTCCAGGCTGTAGCCCAGCAGATACATCACCCCAAACGTGCCCACCAGCGAAAGCGGCACGGCCACGCTGGGAATGACCGTGGCCCAGTAATTCCTGAGGAACGCAAACACCACCAGAATCACCAGGATGATGGAGATGAGCATGGTGCGCTCGACTTCGTGCACCGAAGCGCGAATCACGGTCGTACGGTCAATCACCACGTTCAGTTTTAAGGACGGCGAAATGGAGGCCCGCAGCCACGGCAAGGTGGCTTTCACCTGATCGGCGCAATCAATCATGTTTGCGCCGGGCTGGCGGAAAATGGCGATAATCACGCCGGGCGTACCACCGGTAAGCCCAAGATTGCGGACATCTTCCACCGAATCCACCACACTGGCCACGTCCACCAGTCGTACCGTGCCACCGGCATGGCCACCAACGATCATGGGCTCGTACTCATAGGCTTTGAATAACTGGTCAGTGTCGGAGAGTGCCCAGGTGCGATCGTTATTGGAGAGCGCGCCTTTGGCTAGATTCGAATTCGCTGATTGCAGCGTCTTGCGCACTTGTTCAAGGCTGATGCCGTAACTATTCAATTGCTGTGGATTCACCTGCACGCGTACAGCGGGGCTGGATGAACCCCAGACAAAGACCTGGCCCACGCCGTTCACCTGCGCGATTTTCTGCGCCAGGATGGAGTTGGCTGCATCATAAATCTGGCCGATCGGAATCGTATCCGAGGTAAGCGAAAGCAGGAGAACGGGAGAATCGGCGGAGTTGACCTTGCGATAGGTCGGCTGGTTTGGAATATCAGCCGGCAATTGGCTGCGCGCCGCGTTGATCGCTGCTTCCACGTCGCGCGCCGCAGCATTGATGTCGCGGCTCAAGTCGAATTGCATGGAAATGCCGGTACTGCCGAGGGTCGAGGTGGACGTCATCTGCGTGACGCCGGCAATGCGGCCGAACTGGCGCTCCAGGGGGGTAGCCACCGCCGAAGCCATGGTCTCCGGACTCGCACCCGGCAAGCCCGCGCCAACGCTGATCGTGGGCAAATCTACCTTCGGGAGTGGCGCCACCGGCAGATATTGAAAAGCCAGCACACCAGACAGAAAGATCGCAATCGTAACCAGTGAGGTCGCCACCGGCCGGCGAATAAATGGGGCGGAGAAATTGGACTGAAAATTCATGCCCTAGTCTCCGTGCGCCGGCTCGTCGAGCGGGTTGGTGATACCCATGTGCAGCCGGCTGGCCAGCCAGTCAAACGCCAGATAGACCACCGGGGTGGTATAGAGCGTCAGCAGTTGGCTGAGGATCAAACCGCCGACGATGGTGATGCCCAACGGCCGGCGCAATTCCGAGCCCACGCCTTGCCCAAGGGCCAGCGGCAAGCCGCCCAGGAGCGCCGCCATGGTGGTCATCATGATCGGCCGGAAACGCAAAAGGCACGCTTCGTAAATCGCATCCACTGGAGATTTGCCGTGCTCGCGCTCTGCTTCGAGGGCAAAGTCAATCATCATAATCGCGTTTTTCTTTACGATGCCGATCAGCAGGATGATGCCGATCAGCGAAATGATGCTGAACTCCGTGCGGCAGAGCATCAACGCCAGAATCGCGCCAACGCCGGCCGAAGGCAGTGTGGAAAGAATGGTAATCGGGTGAATATAGCTCTCGTACAAAACACCCAGCACGATGTAAACCGTGATCAGCGCGGCCAGGATCAGAAGTGGCTCGTTCGAAACCGATCGCAAAAATGCCGCTGCGGTTCCCTGGAAGGTGGCCTGAACGCTGGGCGGCATACCGATTTCTTGGCGGGCCTTTTCGATCGCATCGGTGGCGCCGCCGAGGGAAGCGCCCGGCGCCAGGTTGAACGAAATCGTCACCACGGGAAATTGCCCTTGGTGATTGATGACCAGGGAGGAAGTGCCGGGCTCAAACCGCGTGAAGGCGCTGAGGGGAACTTGCTGGCCAGTGGAAGAACGCACGTAGATATTTTTCAAAGCCTCGGGGTTTTGCTGAAAGTCCTGAGCAACTTCCAGCACCACGTGATACTGGTTGAGTTGCGTAAAGATCGTGGAGACCTGTCGCTGGCCAAAGGCGTCGTACAAGGTGTTGTCAATGTCCGCGGGAAAAATGCCCAGGCGCGATGCGGTGTCCCGGTCAATGGTGAGGGTGGCCAGAAGTCCGTCGTTCAGCTGGTCCGTGGCAACGTCGCGCAGGTCAGGCAGGGATTTCAGTTTTTCGACGAATTTCGGCGTCCAATAGGCCAGCTCCTTCGGGTCCACATCTTCGAGCGAATATTGAAATTGCGTACGCGAAACGCGGTCCTCGACGGTCAGGTCCTGCACGGGTTGCATGTACAGTGTAATGCCGTCGAGTTTAGCGATCTCCGGCTGCAGTCTGCGAATTACATCCGAAGCGCTGATCTTGCGGTCCGCCAGGGGTTTCAGGTTGATCTGAACACGACCGCTGTTCAGAGTCGTGTTCGTACCGTCAATGCCGATGAATGAAGAAAGGCTTTCTACGGCCGGATCTTTCAGGATAACGTCCGCGAGCGTCTGTTGCCGCTGCGCCATGGCCGCAAAAGAAACATTCTGCGGCGCCTCGGAAATACCAAGAATTACACCGGTGTCCTGAACCGGGAAAAACCCTTTGGGGACGTAAATGTACAGCAGAATGGTGCCGACCAGCGTGGCGAAGGTAATGATCAGCGTCGTTGTCCTGAATCGCAGCACCACTTGCAGCGTGCGTCCATAAAACGCAATCACATCGTTGAAGACTTTTTCTGACTTCCGGAAAAACCACGTCTGTTCGTTTTCCGGTTCGTGGCGCAGCAGCTTGGCGCACATCATCGGCGTCAGCGTCAGTGAAACAACCGCGGACACCAGAATCGTCACCGCCAGGGTAACCGCAAACTCACGGAAAAGCCGGCCAACGATGTCGCCCATAAACAGCAGGGGAATCAGCACGGCAATCAGCGAAACAGTCAGCGATACGATCGTGAATCCGATCTGTTCGGATCCCTTGAGCGCGGCCTGCAGCGGCGAATCGCCGTGCTCCAGGTAGCGGCTGATGTTTTCGATCATAACGATGGCGTCGTCCACCACGAAGCCCGTGGAAATCGTCAAGGCCATCAGTGAGAGGTTGTTCAGCGAATAGCCGAGCAGGTACATCACGCCGAAGGTACCGATAATCGAAAGCGGCACCGCGATGCTGGGGATTACCGTGGCTCGCAGGCTCCGCAAGAACAGGAAAATCACCATGACCACAAGCCCGATGGTCAGCACCAGAGTGAATTGGACGTCCTCTACCGACGCGCGGATGGTATTGGTCCGGTCGGTAAGAATTTCCACGTGCACCGAAGCCGGCAGCGCTGCCTGCAATTGAGGCAAGATGGCCTTTACGCGGTCCACCACGCTGATAATATTTGCGCCAGGCTGGCGTTGAATATTCAGGATCACTGCAGGCTGTTTATTGGCCCACGCCGCTTGCCTCACGTTCTCCGCGCTGTCGATCGCAGTAGCGACGTCCGAGAGCCTCACCGGCGCGCCGTTGCGGAACGCCACGATGATAGAGCGGTAACCCTCGCTGGAAAGCAGTTGGTCGTTGGCGCCGATGGTGTAGGCCTGGTGTTTACCCTCAAAAGTTCCCTTGGCCTGGTCGATATTCGCGTTTGCCAGCGCCGTGCGCAGATCCTCCAGGCTAAGCCCATAGGAAGCCAGTGCCGTGGGATTGGCCTGCACACGCACAGCTGGCCGCTGGCCGCCACTGATGCTCACCAGGCCGACGCCGGACAGTTGCGATATTTTCTGTGCCAGCGTCGTGTCCGCCAAATCTTCTACCTTCACCAAGGGCAGAGTCGGAGAAGTAATCGCAAGCGTCAGGATTGGAGCATCGGCAGGATTGACCTTGCTGTAGATCGGAGGATTTGGGAGTCCCTGTGGCAAAAGGTTGGAGGCGGCATTGATTTCCGCCTGCACTTCCTGCTCCGCCACATCAATGCTCAAATCCAGGTTGAATTGCAACGTGATGACGGAGCTTCCGAAAGAACTGGCCGAGGTCATCTGGAGCAAGCCGGGAATCTGGCCGAAGTCGCGCTCCAGCGGTGCGGTGACCGAGGAGGCCATCACTTCAGGGCTGGCTCCCGGATAAAATGTTTGGACTTGAATAGTGGGGTAATCCACCTGCGGGAGGGCAGACACCGGCAACTGGCGATAGGCCACCAGTCCCACCAGAATCACACCCACCATCAGCAGCGTGGTTGCAACGGGCCGCAGGATAAACGGCCGCGAGGGATTCATCGTGCGGGTCCCCCGGAAGGCGAAGCGAAGGGTGAGTTGGCGGAGGAAGCGGCGTTCTTGTTGCCGTTCGAGGGGTTTGCATTTCCCTGCCGCGGCTGCACCTTGCTGCCATCTTGCAATTTATCCTGGCCGTCGATGACTACTACATCGCCGGCGTCCAATCCCGAGGAAATTCCGGTGATGCCGCCGGTGGTCTCCGCAAGAGTGACGTTGTGAATCTTCACCACATTGTCCGAACCGACCGCGAACACGTAGGTGCCTTGCGGGCCGCGCAGAATCGCTGTGGTCGGAACAAGCACGATGTTTTTCTTGGTGTCCACCAGAAGGTGCGTGTTCACAAACTGGTTGGGAAATAGCTCATTCTTGGAATTATCAAAAACCGCTTTCAACTTATAAGTCCCGGTGGTGGTATCAATCTGATTGTCGATGGTCAGCAATTTACCGGTCGCAAGTTTCGTGGTGTTATCGCGGTCGTAAGCTTCCACCACCAATGGCGTTTTCTGCCTCATCCGGGACATCACTTGCTGCAATTGATCTTGCGGCAGCGTGAAGATCACGGCGATGGGCTGCAACTGCGTGATGACGACCAAGCCGGTGGTGTCCGTGGCATGAACCATGTTGCCGATGTCCACCAGGCGGAGGCCAATCCGGCCGGAGATGGGCGCTGTGATGTGTGCGTACTGAATCTGGAGTTTGGCGTTGTCGATTGTCGCCTGGTCTGCCTTGAGCGCACCCTCGAATGTGCCCACTTGCGCTTGCTGGGTATCCAGTTGCTGCTTAGGGATCACACCCTCTTTGAAGAGGAGCGTGTACCGTTCAAAATCCACCTGGACGTCCCGCAACTGCGCCTGGTCCTTCGCCAACTGTCCCTCTGCCTGTTCCAGTTGCACCTGATAGGGCCGGGGATCAATTTCAATCAGCGCTTCGCCTTCCTTGACGTACTGCCCCTCCACAAAATTGATCTTGACGATCTGGCCATCCACACGGGAACGCACAGTGACAGTGTTAAAAGCCGTTACATTGCCCAAGCCATTGAAGAAAACCGGCAGATCTCCGCGGGTGGCCGTTGCGGCCACCACGGGCACCACAAAACTTCCCGGAGCGTTCGCGCCACCCGGACCAGACCCTTTGCCGGCCGCAGCGGTGGCAGTCGCCTGGCTGCTGCGGCCGCGAAAGTACCAATAGCCGCCGGCAGCGAGCACGATAACCAGCAACCAAATCCACCACCGTCCACCTGTTGCATTTTGCGAGGTTCCGGAAACCGGTCGGCCTGGGGTCGGTGTGCGGGAATCACGCACTTCGACCGAATCTAAAGGGGTCATTCCGCAATACTCCTGTCTACACTATCTTGACTTTGACGTAACGCTGACGCCTGGACGTGG
The DNA here is from genome assembly GCA_963824925.1 of uncultured Acidobacteriota bacterium. Classification (GTDB taxonomy): domain Bacteria; phylum Acidobacteriota; class Terriglobia; order Acidiferrales; family UBA7541; genus Acidiferrum. The sequence goes on along the minus strand of CAWGRE010000012.1, from coordinate 161,499 downwards.
GCTCCTGCGGACATCAGGGGGCGACATCTTGCCACATAGCCTATAAGAATTCCCGGCTTGCTTCTACATAGGACGCGACTCCCCGAGAAATAGTTACGCTGGAGGCGGCGCCTTTCCCCTGGCGTTGCCGGCCGGTTCAGCCTGTATGGGCCGCCAGGTTGCCCCGTGCAGAAAGAGCACAGTCGTCGTACACTAGGCGGGCGCTTTCGCGTTCGTTCCGAAATCCCGCAGTGATCCTATCAAAGGGGCTAGATTCAACATGCTAAAAGGCGTTGTGTTGGGCGTTCTCCTTGGCTTCGTACTGGTATTTCTGGGCGCGTATTTTTTCTTCTCGACGGGCCGAGCCCCGGTGGCCACGAATTCACCCGAAATGCCGTTTGAACGGAAATTTGCTGGCATGGCCCTGCACGCCTATCTCGATAAGGTGCCGCACGTGAATTCGCCCGTTCCCGCCGATGAAGCCAATCTCCTGGCGGGCGCGAAACTTTACAAGAAGGATTGTGCAGTGTGTCACGGACTTTCCGGCGAGCCGCACAACGCCATTGGCAATGGCATGTTTCCCAAGCCACCGCTGCTGTTCCGGGGAATGGGTGTCACCGATGATGAGGCCTGGGAGTCCTACGCGAAGATTTCTGGCGGCATCCGTATGACGGGTATGCCTGGCTTCAAGGATTCCTTGAGCGACACCGAAATGTGGCAGATCGCCCAGTTAGTGAAGAATGCGGACAAGCTTCCCGACTCGGTGAAGGCGGAGATTTCAGCACCTCCGCCTGGAGTGCCACCCGCGGCGGCACCCAGTGCCGCGCCGGCCAACTCTGGCAGCACGGACGAACACGACCACGTTCACTAGTCGATACCTGATTCACCAGCCTTTGTAACTTTATAAGCGCTCGGGCAGGTTCGCATTATTCGTTCGCAAGAGCGAATCGGCGCGCCGCAGTTCCGGAAACATCCATGCCCACAGCACGGTCACAAGTACTGCCCCTAAGCCGCCCAGCACCACCGCTGGCACCGCGCCGAACCACTGGGCCGCGAGGCCGGATTCGAATTCGCCGAGTTCATTGGAAGCGCCAATAAAAATCATGTCCACGGCGTTCACGCGACCGCGCATTTCATCTGGTGTTTCCACTTGGATGAGTACGCCGCGCACAACCACGCTGACCATATCCGCCGCACCCACGAAGAAAAGTGAAATCATGGAAAGCACAATGCTGCGCGAAAATCCAAACACCATGGTGAACACGCCGAAGCCCGCCACGCACCATAGCATCGTGGCACCAGCGCGCCGCCGGATCGGTTTGTAGGCGATCAGCACCGCCATTACGGCTGCGCCGGCACCGGGCGCGGCTCGAAGAAGTCCAAGTCCCCACGGCCCGGTGACCAGAATTTCTTTCGCATAGACAGGCAGAAGCGCCACGGCGCCACCGAGCAACACCGCAAACAGGTCCAGCGAAATCGAACCCAGCACTAGCTTATGAGCCCAGATGTAATGGAAGCCAGCGAAGACGGTCTTCACGGAGAAACGTTCGCGCGGACGCGGGGGAGATTCCAAATGAATTCGAGTGGTTGTGAGCATTGCAATCACGCCCGCCGCCACGGCGGTGGCATAGACCGCTGCCGGCCCGCGGAAAAATGCGTAGAGCATGCCACCCATTGCCGGACCCAAAATTGTAGCGAACTGGAAGATGCTGGAATTCCACGCCACGGCGCCCTGGAAATGCTCTTCGGGCACCAGTTGCGGGAGCAGCGCGCGGCTTGCGGGCATGCTGAAGCAGCGCACCGCGCCCACCAGGCCCAATATCGCAAAGATGGGCATCACGGACGCGTTCAGATGCAGAGATTCCGCCTTCAGCGCTGCCAGCAGCAGCAACGCAGACGAAACCGCGAACCCCGCGTAGCAAATTGTCAGCAGATGTTTTCGATTGAAACGATCTGTGACGTGGCCCGCCAACAGAAAAAGCAATACGCCCGGCAAAAACTGCACCAACCCCGTGAGCCCCAGATCCAGCGGGCGGTGTGTGATTTCGTAGACCTGCCAGCCGACGGCCACGGACTGCATCTCCGTGCAAAATACCATGCAGAACCGCGCAATCTGGTACAACCGAAAACCTGAGAACTGGAACGCCGCAGTTCCTGCGGCAATGCGCTGGTCGCTTGTGGCCATGCACATCTAGTCTGCCACAACATCCGGGAATCTCACGGGGTGCAGCCGCGGGCAACTTCACAAAATCGCCGCTACGTTGTAGAAGTAGAGTGTCTGCATCTTCACCGCTTCATTCGGGAGCCACAGCTTTTGTACTTTCGTCCCAGCTCGCTGCAAGACGCTTTGAACGTTCTCGCTGATACTCGCGCTACGATCCTCGCTGGCGGCACGGACGTTTTTCCGGCTCTAGGCGATCGGCCGCTCTCTGGCCCAGTCCTTGATATTTCCGCGATCGAGGAAATCAAGAACATCCGGACGGACGCCGAGCACATCACACTCGGGGCTCGTACGACTTGGAGCGAACTCCTCGCCGCACCGCTTCCGCCTGGTTTCGACGGACTGAAAGCCGCCGCGCGTGAAATCGGCTCCGTGCAGATTCAAAATCAGGCCACCATCGCGGGTAATCTTTGCAATGCGTCCCCGGCGGCCGATGGGGTTGCGGCGCTTCTGGCGCTCGACGCTGATGTGATTCTTGCTTCGCGAGCAGCAAAGCGCATTTTGCCGCTGGGTGAATTTATTCTCGGGAATCGGAAAACCGCGCGGCGCCCGGAGGAGTTGCTCATTGGTATTCGAATTCCCCGTCGCGTGGAAAATGCCGTGTCTACTTTCTTGAAGCTTGGGGCGCGGCGTTATCTAGTCATCTCGATTGTCATGGTCGCCGCGAACCTGGTGATAGCGGACGACGGTTCGATCCGCGAAGCGCTGATCTGCGTCGGCTCCTGCTCACCCGTGGCTTACGATTGCCCGAACTGGAGAGCGAACTGGTTGGCGACTCGCGCACCCGACTGGGCCGACGCGTCCGACCCGAGCACTTGCGCATCTTTCCCCCATTGACGATGTCCGCGCAACAGCTTCCTATCGCCGTGATGCCGCCCTGACACTTGTCGGGCGTGCACTGGAAGTTTGTGCGCAAAAGGCTTCGGCGTCATGACGCAAACTGTGAACACACAGGCGACAACACAGCTTTCTTTTTCGCTGAATGGCGAAGTCCGCGGCATTCACTCCGACCCACGCTCGCGACTCTCCACTGTTCTTCGCGAAGAATTTCACCTCATCGGCACAAAAGTGGGCTGCGACGCCGGCGATTGCGGCGCTTGCACCGTACTCCTAAATGGCCTGCCCGTCTGCGCGTGCCTCACCGCCGTTGGTCAGCTGAACGGAGCCAAGGTGGAAACAATTGAAGGTTTGCGCGATTCGTCAGACGCTTTCGACCGCTTGCAAGAATCGTTTCTTCAGCACGGCGCAGCACAATGCGGCATCTGCACTCCCGGTATGCTGGTTTCTTCGGTTGCGCTGTTGAACGAAAATCCGCATCCCAGCGAAGCGCAAGTCCTCGATGCGCTTGGTGGCGTGCTTTGCCGTTGCACCGGTTACCGCAAAATCGTCAGTGCTGTTCTGGAGGCGAACGAGATTGCGCCGAAGCCTGTCGTCGAACGCAACGGCAGCGGCCCGGTCGGCCAGCGGGTTGCGCGACTCGACGGCCGCAAGAAAGTGCTCGGTCGAGGAGATCTTTGGCGCCGACGAGTGGCCGGAGGATTCGTTATTCCTCCGCGTGGTGCGTTCGCCGCACCATCGCGCTGCATTCTCGTTTGGCGACCTGCACGCATTCCAAAAAGAGCATCCTGGAGTTCACGGCATTTTCACCGCCCGCGACGTGCCTGGGTTCAATTGTTTTGGAGTGATTCCCAAATTTGCCGATCAACCTGTCTTCGCTGAATCCGAGGCCCGGTTTCTCGGCGAAGCCGTCGCCGCCGTCGTCGGAGATCGGGAAGCCATCGTCACGATGGACCTCAGCCAATTTCCAGTGAAATGGAACCCGCTCCCTGCCCTCTCACTTCCCGAAGACGCATTGAAACCCGGTGCGGTCGTCGTGCACTCTTCGCGACCCGACAACATTCTGGTTGGTGGCCGCGTGGTGCATGGAAAAGTGGACGAGGCCCTACGCACTGCTGATGTGACCGTCGAAGCCGAGTTCGAAACCGGCTTCATCGAGCACGCGTACATTGAACCGGAAGCCGGATTTGCCCGCCGGGTGGGCGACAGGATTGAAGTGCAAGCCTGCACTCAGGCGCCTTACAACGACCTAAAAGACATTGCTGCGATCCTTGGCATTTCCGAATCCAGCGTGCGCATTATTCCCACCGCTGTCGGCGGCGGCTTTGGCTCCAAGCTGGATCTTTCATTGCAACCATTTCTTGTGATTGCCGCCTGGCACTTGCACAGACCGGTGCGCATGGTTTATTCGCGGCCGGAGTCCATCCGCTCCACCACCAAGCGCCATCCATCGAAAATTTTCTGCCGTGCGGGCGCAACTGCCGACGGAAAACTGTTGGCCATGGATTTCACTGCCGACTTCAACACTGGGGCTTACGCCTCGTGGGGGCCCACGGTTGCCGCGCGCGTCCCGATTCACGCGTCAGGCCCATACAAAGTGCCGCACTTCCGCGCCATCACGCGTGCGATCCATACCCATCTTTTGCCCGCCGGGGCGTTTCGCGGGTTTGGAGTTCCACAAGGGACCATCGCGCAGGAACAGCTCTACGACGCGCTGGCCGACAAAATCGGAATGGACCAGCTTGAATTTCGCTGTCTGAATGCGCTTGAGAACGATAGCCCTACGGTTACCGGCCAGGTGCTTGGCAGCGGCGTTGGCATTCGTGCCTGCTTCGAAGCACTCCGCCCGCGCTGGCAGCAAGCCCGCAAAGAAGCCGCCGCATTCAACGCCACCGCGGAAAACGCGCTGAGACGAGGTGTTGGAATCGCCGGAATGTGGTACGGCTGTGGCAACACTTCCCTTCCGAATCCTTCGACCATGCGGGTCGGCTTGAAGCGCGACGGCCGGGTTGCCATTCATATGGGCGCGGTGGACATTGGCCAGGGGTCCGCCACCGTCGTAACGCAAATCTGCGCCGAAGCCCTCGGCGTTCCACTGGATAAATTTGATCTGGTACCCGCCGATACCGACATCACGCCCGATTGCGGCAAAACCTCCGCCTCTCGCCAGACGTTTGTGAGTGGCAAGGCCGCGTTTCTGGCCGGCGAACAACTGAAGAAACAAATTCTGAAGATGGCGAGAAGTATGTGACTGCGCAAAATTCGAACTTCGGGACGGAGCAATCGTTCTACAGGACGAAGGCAAGGCAAAAAACGTTTGCTTGCGCGAAATGCCGCTCGACGCGCGCGGGTACGTTGCGAGCGCCGAGGCCACCTTCGATCCAGCCGTTTCGCCGCTCAACAGTGACGGCCAGGGTATTCCCTACGCCGTATTCGGTTTCGGCGCGCACCTTGCTGAAATCGAGGTGGACACCGAACTCGGCACCATCAAAGTTCTGAAGATCACCGCCGCGCATGACGTGGGCCGCGCCATCAATCCCACGCTCGTTGAAGGCCAGATCGAAGGCGGGCGCCGCACAAGGCCTGGGCATGGCGCTGATGGAGGAATTCTTCCCCGGCAAAGGAGAAAATCTTCACGATTACCTGATCCCCACGATCGGCGATATGCCGCCCGTTGAATCCATTCTGATTGAAGATCCATCGCCCGCGGGTCCCTATGGCGCAAAAGGCATTGGCGAGCAAGCATTGATTCCCACGGCGCCCGCGATTCTCAACGCGCTTTACGCTGCCGCTGGAATCCGCATCCGGAAACTTCCCGCCACGCCCGACAAAGTGCGCGCCGCGATTCTGGCGAAGGCTGCTGGTGATAACCCAGGAACAGGTGGCACCCATGGCTGACGTTTTCCCGCCGGACACCGTTCGCTGCGACGCCTGCCCGGTGCTCTGCTACATCAAGCGCGGCCACTCGGGCGCTTGTGATCGCTACGCCAACGTGGAAGGCCAACTAGTGCGCGTTGATCCGCATGTGCTGCTCGACCGCGCCAAATCTCAAGGCATGCCGCTGGTTCCATTCCTGGAACGCGAAGGTGACTGGGACGGAAAAATCGTGAAGGGCCAGGAAACATTTGTTACCGCGATCGGCGCGGGCACCACGTATCCCGATTACAAGCCGGCGCCATTCATCGTGTCCAGCGAGGTTGAAGGCGTGGACATGGTCACCGTGGTGACCGAAGGCATCTTCAGCTACTGCGGCGTGAAATTGAAAATTGATACCGACCGGCATCTGGGCCCGGAGCGGAATTTTGTTCGCGCGCAAGGCGAGACGGTGGGACACGTGACCACCGCCGAGTACGGCTCGCAAATGCTTTCCCTTGGCGGAGTGCGGCATCTCACTGGCGGCACAAAAAGCGAAGGCCGCATTACCTGCGAGACGCTGCTGGATCTTTGCAACGGCAAGGAAGTGGAGCTTTCCGTGGACGAAGGCACCACCATACGAGTAGCCGCCGGCCAACCGCCCGTGGTCAACGGCCATCGCGAAGAGCGCATGCGCGTGGGCTGCGGCTCCGCGACCATCGGCATGTTCGCCAAGCAGTGGTTTGGGAAAGTGGACGACGTGGTGGTTGTGGACGATCACATCACCGGCATTCTCTCCGAGCACCAGGCCGGCAAGCTTCTGGGCGTGCGCGAAACCGGCATTGCGATTCACGGCCGCCGTTCTACCCCCGGGCGCTATTTTCAGGTTGCCGAACCCGGCACCGGATGGGGCGGCACGAATATTTCCGATCCACTGACGATTCTGAAACCGTTCAAACCTAAATTTGCGTGGCCGCATCTTCGCCTGCTTATGGTGAGCACCACCGGCGAGCAGTTTGCCTATTACGAACTTGACGAATCGCTGCGTCCGCTGGAAAAGGAGCTTCCCGTAACGTTGAAGGAATCCGTGGCGCGCATCCGCGAAAATTGCGAGCCTGCTCTCACCACCGTGCTCTTCATGGGCGGCGCGGGAGGCTCGCTGCGCGCCGGTGTCACCGAAAATCCCGTGAGGCTCACCGAATCCGTGAAGCGGCGCTTGACGCGTGTCACCTGCGGCGGCGCGCCCGCCTACATCTGGCCCGGCGGCGGAATCACATTTATGGTGGATGTAACGCGCATGCCGGAGAACGCGTTCGGTTACGTGCCCACGCCCGCGCTCGTTGCACCTATCGAATTCACGCTGAGAAGAGATGACTATGCAGTGCTTGGCGGCCATGTGGATCACGTTCGACCCCTCGGCGAAGTACTCGCGGAAAAAGAACGCCAGCGGCAGCTTACTTCCCTGCCGCAGAATCCTTGGCCGCTAAAACCTTTTCGTGAGGGCACGGAATCATGAGAGAACCCGCCTTGATTCGCATGCTGGCCGACGGCCGCCGGCTTCATCTTCACGACGGCCCGATTGATTTAATTGTGGGAGCGGATGGATCGCGGCAAAACATTTCGGCTGCGTACGAAGCTGCGGCGCGACGGTTTGTTTCCATCTTGGATGAACTTTGTTCGGAACTGCCACTGCTTCGCAGCCAAGTTCACAAAGGCTCTCCGATCCCCCAGGGGACTATCGCGCAAAGCATGTTCCACGCGGTTTTGCCGCACAGCGAGCGCTGCTTCATCACGGCGATGGCCGCCGTTGCCGGCGCCGTCGCTGAGGCCGTGCTTTCGGCAATGACTTCTGCCGCCGAGCTTCGGCGCGCGTACGTGAACAATGGCGGCGACATCGCGCTTCATCTTTCGGCCGGGGAGCGATACACGATCGGGATGGTCGAACTTCCGGATCGGGCATCGCTTTTCGGCTCGATGGTGATTTCCGCGGACGATGGAGTGCGTGGCATCGCCACCAGCGGCTGGCGCGGCCGCAGCTTTTCGCTTGGCATTGCGGACGCGGTTACGGTTCTCGCCGAAAGCGCCGCCGCGGCCGATGCCGCTGCAACGGTTATCGCCAACGCCGTGAATCTGCCGGGCCACCCGGCCGTCACACGCGTCCCCGCTCGCGAAATTGCTCCCGACTCCGATCTCGGCCAGTTGCTCGTCACTCGTGATGTTGGCGCGCTGGTTTCGACCGACATCTTCGCCGCGCTCAATTCCGGCGCACGGACGGCCGAGATGCTTTGTCGCGAAGGATTCATCCACTCCGCCGCCATCTGCCTTCAAACGCAAACGCGCCTAGTGATGGGACAGCGCTGCAACTGGCCGAGCCTAGTAGGGCCCGCCTTCCGAGGCGGGCCGTTGTGCATATCAAAGCTCAACTTGCCCATTCGGGAAGGAACTCCCATGCCTGAACCGCAACTCCGCAAACGCGTGATCATCGTCGAGGAAATTTTTCACGAAGGTGGTCCCGTTGCCGCCACGCCGCCGCGCCGCGCTGCCGCACTCGCCGTGATTCACAATCCCTTCGCCGGAAAATATGTGCAGGAAATCGCAGGCTTCATGGAGGATTTGAATCCCCTGGGACTCGAAATGGCCAAGGGGCTGCTGGCCGCGCTCGGCGGTGATCCGACAAATCGTTGAGGGCTACGGCAAGGGCGCAATCGTTGGCCAGGCTGGGGAACTGGAGCACGGCGCGCTCTGGCATGTGCCCGGCGGCTACGCAATGCGCGAAATTCTCGGCAACGCCAAAGCCATCGTTGCCTCCACGAAAAAAGTTGGCGGGCCCGGCACGCGCCTCGACGTGCCCATCACGCACATCAACGCTTCCTACGTGCGCAGCCACTTCGACGCCATGGAAGTCGGCATCGCCGACGCTCCTAAAGCTGACGAAATCCTGCTCGCACTGGTGATGACCACCGGCGCGCGCGTACACGCTCGCGTCGGCGGCCTGAAAGCTTCTGAGATCAAAGGTCAGGACGGCCTGCGATGAAGGCGCGCTTATGTAGCGGCCGCCTTCCGTGGCGGGCGCCTCTCGATCCTCATCTAACAGGCAGGCAAATATGAAATCCAAAATCCGTAAACTCGTCACTTTCGTGGAAGAAACTCGCACCGAAATGGACAAGCCGGTGAATCCGCCCACGCGACGCGCCGCCGCGGCCGCCATCATCGAAAATCCGTTTGCCGGAAAATATGTGGAAGATTTAACGGAACTGATGGAAATCGGCGAAGAACTTGGCACTTTGCTCACCGAGCGCGCCGTCGCCGCCCTCGGTATCCCGGGTGCGTCCGCGGAGAGTTACGGCAAAGCCGCGGCGGTTGGCGAAAACGGCGAACTCGAACACGCCGCCGCGATTCTCCATCCCAAACTCGGCACGCCCGTTCGCAAAACGCTCGGCAAAGGTGCCGCGCTTATTCCCTCTTCCAAGAAACGTGGCGGCCCCGGACGTCGCGCTGGACATCCCGCTCGGCCACAAGGACGCTGCATTCGTCCGCAGCCATTTCGATGGCATGGAAATTCGCGTGAACGACGCCCCGCGCGCCAACGAAATCTTAGTTGCAATTGCGGTAACCGATTCCGGTCGGCCATTAGCGCGCGTGGGCGGATTGACCAAGGATCAGATTAAAGGGGAAGACGGTTTGCGTTAGTAGAACAGGCTTAAGCCTGTTCTACCTTTCTTTACCTCAGTACTTCTTTATTTCATTACTTCACAATCTTCGGCAGCCTCGTCGCCGGTGGCGTATTTCGGCTCCTCTCGCTCTTCACTTCGCCATCAATCACCACCATTCCAATTCCCGGTAAATCTCCCAGCCCTACGCTTTCGAGCAGCGTCTTCCCCGCCGAGTGCTGAGCCGCGTCCATCAGCACAAAATCCGCCGCACGTCCCGCTTCGATCAATCCGCAATCCAGTCCGCGCATCCGAGCCGTGTTCCCCGTGGCGAAACAAAACGCGATTTCCGCGGGAATTTCTCCCACCGACGAGAGCGCCGCGATCACGCGCAATATTCCCAACGGCTGCACGCCAGAACCTGCCGGCGCGTCCGTCCCGAGAATCACGCGATGCAATTGCTGCAGTTCGTTCGCCGTGCGCAACGTAAACAAAGCCGCGCGCTCATTTCCGTTGTGCACAATCTCCAGCGCCCGCAGCGACTCTTCGCACAACGCCCGAATCTGCGCATCTGGAAGCGCTGTATGCCCTCCATTGATGTGACCGATCACGTCGGCATCCGCCGCCAGCACCACGTCCTTATCGATCAGGCTCGAGCCCGGGAATCGATGGCCCGCCGGTATGAATCGTGCTTTGCATCCCGTGCTTGCGTGCCCAGGCCACCATTTGCCGCGCCGTTGGACCATCTTTCACGCTCCCGAGTCCCACTTCGCCCAACAGGCGAACGCCCGCCTCCGCTAGCGACCGAAAATCCTCTTCCACCATTCCGTGTTCGATCACGGGAGCTCCTGCCAGCACTTTCACGCCGCTTGGGCGCAGCGCCGCGAACGCGCGCTGCGCAGTCATCGCCATTGCTTTCACGCCCACCACATCCTTCGGCCGGCCGGGCATGTGTACTTCGCCGGCGGAAATCATGGTGGTCACGCCGCCGTGCAGGCAACTGTCGATCCAGCCGATCTGATTTTGCCGCGGTGTCCAGTCACCCGCCACCGGATGTACGTGGCTGTCAATCAGTCCTGGCGCGAGTGCGCAGCCGTTCGCATCAATCACGCGCGTCGCGCCTTCCGTGTCCAATTCCTTCTCACGTCCGACGGCAACGATTCGGCCGTCGCGGGCAACCACCGTGTCTGCATCCAAAATCGGCCGCGCCAAATCGCCGCTCAGGAGCAGGCCGATATTTCGGATTACCAATTTCACGCCTGCACTGGCTTTCGCCGTTTCTTCATGCGCCATCGCCTGGCCGCCTCTCTTCGCATCTCGCCTCAAAAATCTTGCTCACCTTTTCTATACAAGCCTCACCCCTGGCGCAACCCTTTTTGGGGAGCGCGAGCCCGGTTCCCGCTTTACGGGCTCCAACCCGCCGCACTCCAAAGCTCGAAGCAATGCAATAATTCCTCATGCTCCTTCTCGTGATGGGCGTTGCCGGCTCCGGCAAAACCACAGTCGGCAAGCTGCTTGCCGAGAAACTTGGCTGGAGCTTCCTCGACGCCGATGAATTTCATTCCCCCGCCAATCGCGAGAAGATGCATCTCGGCATTCCGCTGACTGACGAGGAGCGCCTCCCATGGCTTACGGCCATCCACGACGAAACACTTCGTCGCAGCGCGCGTGGCGAAAATGTAGTCCTGGCATGCTCCGCCCTGCGCCAATCGTATCGAGAAATTCTCTCCGCCGAGCTGAGTGTTACCCTGGTTTATCTACGCGCCAACGCGGAGCAGCTTCACCGCAACTTCTCTTTCCGCTCAGATCATTTCGTAGGAGAAAATCTCGTCCCCAGCCAGCTCGCCACGCTCGAAGAGCCTTCTCTCGCGATCGTCGAAGACATTGACCGCAGCCCAGAAGAAATTGTGGCCGATGTCTGCGCTCGAATAGATCGCGCATGATGCTGGCCGGCACCCCGCCGCGCCCTTCCGAGTTGAATATCTTTGGCCCCGATGCTAGTTATTAGACGGCACGCCGAACCGCTCGAATCGGCTGCACTACAAAGGACAAGCAAACAACCCACATGGCACCCACCCCGAAAAAACTTCGCAGCCAATCCTGGTACGGCGGCACGGATCGCAATGCTTTCATCCATCGCGGCTGGATGAAAAATCAGGGCTACCCCGGCGACCTTTTCGATGGCCGCCCGGTCATCGGTATCTGCAACACCTGGTCTGAACTCACGCCCTGCAACGCGCACTTCCGCGATCTTGCCGAGTGGGTCAAGCGTGGCGTCTGGGAAGCCGGTGGTTTTCCTTTGGAATTTCCCGTGATGTCGCTCGGCGAAACGCAATTGCGCCCAACTGCAATGCTGTTCCGCAATCTCGCCAGCATGGACGTTGAAGAATCCATCCGCGGCAACCCGATTGACGGCGTGGTGCTGATGATGGGCTGTGATAAAACCACGCCGTCACTGATTATGGGCGCGGCCTCCTGCAACCTGCCCACTATCGGGCTTTCCGGGGGGCCGATGCTCAACGGAAAATTTCGCGGCAAGGAACTCGGGTCCGGTACCGGGGTGTGGCAGATGTCGGAGCAGGTGCGAGCCGGCACCATGCCTCTTTGTGACTTTGTGGAAGCTGAATCCTGCATGAACCGCTCGAAGGGACATTGCATGACCATGGGCACCGCCTCCACGATGGCCTGCATGGTGGAAGCGCTGGGAGTGAGCCTGCCTGGCAACGCGGCGATCCCCGCTGTTGATGCGCGACGCAACACCCTTGCTCAACTCACGGGCCGGCGCATTGTCGAAATGGTGCGCGAGGATTTTCTTCTCTCTCGAATTCTCACGCGGGAAGCATTCGAAAACGCTATCTTCGCCAACGCGGCCATTGGCGGCTCAACCAACGCCGTGATTCACCTGCTCGCCATGGCTGGGCGCATCGGCGTTCCGCTGGAACTGGCTGATTTCGACAAACTGGGTTCTCGATTGCCTTGCCTTCTGGATCTGCAGCCTTCTGGCGCGCATCTGATGGAGGATTTCTTTTACGCAGGAGGCCTCCCCGTCATTCTGCGGGATCTCGCCGAGTCCGGAGTTCTCCATCGAGATGCGCTCACCGCAAACGGAAAAACAATCGGCGAAAATGTGGCCGCGGCGGAATGCTGGAATCGCGAAGTCATACGCGCGTTCGCCGCTCCTTTCAAGCCGCACGCGGGCATTGCCGTCCTTCGAGGCAACCTCGCTCCCGACGGCGCGGTGATCAAACCTTCCGCAGCCAGCGAACGATTGTTGAAGCACCGCGGCCGCGCGATCGTTTTCCAGAATGCAGACGAGATGCATGCCCGTGTGGAAGACGAAAATTTAGCCGCGGATGAGAACTCCGTGATGGTGCTGAAAAACTGCGGGCCCAAGGGTTATCCGGGGATGCCGGAAGTGGGAAACATGCCGATTCCACGGGTGCTGCTGCGCAAAGGCATCACGGATGTGGTGCGCATCTCTGATGCGCGCATGAGTGGCACGGCGTACGGCACCGTAGTGCTCCATGTTTCGCCGGAAGCCGCGGCCGGTGGCCCGCTTGCCGCTGTTCAGGAAGGTGATTGGATCGAACTCGATGTGCCCGCGCGGTCTCTGTGCCTGGACGTGGCCGAAAGTGAAATTCGCGCGCGCATGGCGAAGTGGAAATCGTTTCCGCTTCCCGAGCGTGGCTGGAAAAAGCTCTACGTCGAGCACGTGATGCAGGCCAGCGTGGGCGCCGATTTTGATTTCTTAGTCGGATGCAGCGGCGCCGAAGTGCCGCCCGAGTCGCACTGACCGGAAGCGCCGGGATCCTGTTTACCCTGAGCGTCGAATGGCCAGCAAGCGAACCGGCGCGCGATTTTCGAGCTTTGTCGTCCTGAGTGTCCCGATTCTGATCGGGGCGCGAAGGATATCAACGTGAACCTTAAGTTCACCATTCAGTTGAGATCCTTCGGGCCGCAAAAAAACGCGGTCCTCAGGATGACTGGGTCTTAGATTTGTGCGGGAAGGAACGTAATAGCGTTCTAGGAATACGCTAATCCATTAAATCTATTCAATTCCTAGTATCTTCCGGTTAGCGGCGGCATCCTTTCCACTCGCGGCAAAATCGTCAAACGCTTTCGTCGCCACCTGAATCATGTGCCGCCGATAAACGGCGCGCCTTCCGCCGCGCCTTGTTCGGCGCTCTTGATGCAGCATTCCCACTCGATTACTGCCCAGCCCTGGTAGCCATACTGCGCCAATTTCGAAAACACGCCGCGAAAATCCACCTGGCCATCGCCCGTGGAACGAAATCTCCCCGCACGCTGCTGCCAGGACTGATAGCCGCCGTAAACGCCCACGCGACCCGTGGGGCGGAACTCCGCATCCTTCACGTGAAACATCTTGATGCGATCGTGGTAGAGATCCAGAAACTCCAGGTAGTCCAGTTGCTGCAAGACGAAGTGACTCGGATCGAAAAGAATATTCGCCCGCCGGTGTCCGCCAACCCGTTGCAGAAACATTTCAAACGTGGCGCCGTCGTGCAAATCCTCGCCAGGATGAATCTCGAAACACAAATCCACTCCTGCCCGGTCAAACTCATCCAGAATCGGGTGCCAACGCCGCGCCAGTTCATCAAACGCCTCTTCGATCAACCCGGCCGGCCGCTGCGGCCACGGATAAACGAAGGGCCACGCCAAAGCGCCGGAAAAAGTAGCATGAGCCGCAAGCCCCAGGTTCGCCGAAGCCCGCGCCGCCAACCGCATTTGTTCGACAGCCCACGCTTGGCGCGCCTTCGGCTCTCCGTGCACTGCCGCGGGCGCAAATCCGTCGAATAACGCATCGTACGCCGGATGCACCGCCACCAACTGTCCCTGCAAGTGCGTCGAAAGCTCCGAAATCGCCAATCCGTGCTTCGCCGCGGTGCCTTGCAATTCCGCGCAGTACGCCTTGCTCTCCGCCGCGCGCGCCAGATCCATCATCCGTGCATCCCAGCTCGGCAGCTGAATTCCTTTGTAGCCAAGCTTCGCGGCCCAGGCGCAAATATTTTCCAGTGTGTTAAAAGGAGCGGCATCGCCCGCAAACTGCGCCAGAAAAATTGCCGGACCTTTCATCAGTGCATTCTCCCGAAACTCAAATTCAGATTCAGGCACGTCGCATCGCGTTTTCTCACGACCAGCCTGCGTCCACCGTGAAGTCCTGCGCCGTGCACTTCGCCGAAGCATCCGAAGCCAAAAATAGCGCCAGGTCTGAGACGTCCTCCGGCAGAACTTTCACCCTCAAGCACTGATTCGCATTCATTTTTGCTTCCATCTCCGGCGTGTACCACAGGCGGATCTGCCGCTCGGTCCACACCGCGCCCGGCGAAATCGTGTTCACGCGCGCGCCAAATGCACCAAACTTCGGTGCCAGCGCACGTGTCATGCCGTGGATGGCCGCCTTGCAAGTGGAATATATCGGCGCATCATCCTGCTTGATCCGCCAGATGATGGAGCTTAGATTGATTACCGAGCCAGCTTGCAGCGCTTGCATCTGGGGCAAAACTGCCTGGCAGGCAAAGAAATAATGGCGCAGGTTTAGCTGAATTCGTGCGTCCCAATATTCTTCGGTCACATTGCCGAACTCGTGGCGGTCATCGTTCCCGGCGTTGTTGACCAGTACACTGATCTTGCCGGTCTCCGCGCCGACTTTATCAATCACCGCTCCCAGGGCGGCGGTATCTCGCAAATCACAGCGCAGAAATCGCGCCTTCCCGCGCCCGGCGGCATTCACTTCCGTAGCCAGATTCTGCGACTCTTCCTCGAGAATGTCGACAAACGAGACGTTGGCAGCCTGCCCGCAAAAGGCCCGCACCATCGCGGCGCCAATGCCCGTGGCGCCCCCAGTCAAGAAGACTGTTCTGCCGGCAAGATCCGGATAGGTTGCCCGATTTTTCCCGCTCATATCGAAATTCTGGAATCGCTCAGAGTTCGTTCTTTTTCATCAGCGAAACCGCGTAATCGCAAGCCCTCGCGGTAAGCGCCATATACGTCAGCGAAGGATTCACGCACGAAGACGAAGCCATGCACGACCCGTCGGTTAGAAATAGATTTTTCACGTCGTGCGCCTGATTGTGCTCGTTCAAAACCGAAGTTTTCGGGTCTCGCCCCATGCGCGCCGTGCCCATCTCGTGGATAGCGAGCCCCGGTGGATTGTTTTGCCGCATTGGCCGGATGTCTCGCGCGCCGGCCACCGCCAGCATTTCCGAAGCTTCAATCGCCATGTCGTTCAGGAGCGCTTTTTCATTGTCGCTCCACGCGCAATGAATCTTCAGCGAGGGAACTCCCCAGGCATCCACAACGTTTTTGTCAATCTCCACGTAATTTTCCGGTCGCGGCAGACATTCCCCAAATCCATGGAATCCCATCTTCCAAGGTCCAGGCTTCCGAAGCGAATTCTTCAAGCTCACCCCAAACCCGCTCTCCTCGACACCTCGTATCCATCCTTCGCGGACCGCACTGCCTTGATACCCGTAGCCGCGCAAAAACTTTTTGTCTTTCGTGGTCACATTTTTAAATCGAGGCACATAAATTCCGTTCGGCCGGTTGCCAAATTGTACGCGATCCGTGAACCCCGGGATGATTCCCTCCGCTCCGCCACCCATGATGTGGTCCATCAGATTCTGGCCCAGCACTCCGCTGCTGTTCGCCAGCCCCGTTGCAAATTCCGGCGTGGCTGAGTTCAGCAGAATGCGCGTGGACTCCAGCGTGGCGGCGCAAAGAAAAATAATCCGTGCCTGAAATTCAATGGATTTGCGCGTCTGGCTGTCAATCACGCGCACTCCGGTCACGCGCCGCGTCTGCGGATCAAAGATCAAGCTATGGACCACGCTGTATGGCCGAAGCGTCATCCGCCCGGTTTTTTCGGCCACCGGCAGCGTGGCGTTCACGCTGCTGAAGTACGATCGCGTGATGCACCCGCGATGGCAAGGCCCGCAATAGTGGCAGGCGGCACGTCCATTATGCGTCCGCGTGAGAATTGCAGCGCGCCCCATAGTGACGACGCGATCGCGCCCATACTGCTTCGCCACGGCATCTTTCACTACCACTTCCGCGCAATTCATCTCCATAGGCGGCAGAAAATGCCCGTCGGGCAACTGCGAGAGTCCCTCGGCTTGCCCGGTGATTCCCGCAAACTCCTCCACGTAGTCGTACCACGGCGCGATATCCGCGTATCGGATCGGCCAGTCAGCGCCGACTCCCTCCTTCAGATTCGCCTCAAAATCCAGGTCGCTCCAGCGGTAGGACTGCCTGGCCCACATGATGGACTTCCCGCCGACTTGCCGCCCGCGAATCCATGCGAACGGTTTTCCGGGATCGGTAGCTGTACGGGATTCTCCAGATCGTTCACGAAAAATTTCTGCGCCCACTCGTCGCACGCGTAGCACATTCGCTGCACAGCCTGCGTCTTCATCTGCTCATTTCGGTCTGTCAGTCCGCGAAATTTCTTTTCGTAGACCGGCACATGCTCCACGTAATCTTCCTCGGGTACCGTCGGCCTTCCGGCCTCCAGCACCAGCACCTTCAGTCCTTTTTCCGTTAATTCCTTCGCCGCCCAGCCGCCCGTCATCCCTGAACCAATGATGATCGCGTCGTAACTCGCCGGTTTCTTTACCGTGTTCACTGCTTCACCTCGGGTTCCTCTGGCACGCAACCGTGCAGCGCTCCCGGAATAATCTCCACCTTAAGCTCCTTTTCCTGGCCGATCGTCGAGGTGTAATAGCCCACCAGAGTCATGTAGCGCATCTGCTCAAAAAACGGCGCGACTTTCTTGATTTCCCAGAAGGGAGTCCACTGGTGCGATAGCCCCTGGCGGTATACGCTCAATTCCTCGTCAAACCCCTGCATAATTGCTGCTTGTTCCACGGGCGATGCCGCCACGAATTTTTTGCCGAACAATTCCTTCGTTCTGCGATCTGTTTCCACTAATCCGGCCAGGAAAGCCGCCTTTTCTTCATCGGTGGCCCAGTCGCTCAATATCAGATCAATGAATTCGTTGACCTGAGCGCCCTTCGCCCCGGGGGTATCCGTGGCGGGAATCAGAAGTTCGCTCATGGCCACCACAATTTCATTTTGGGGCGGCGTCAGCGTCTGCAAAGCTCCCGCCGGCTTCTCCGTGACCTGTGCCCGTAACGTCGCCGCCATCCAGTCCGTGGATAATACGGAAAAAACACTCGCTCCTCCCAACAATCGAAGCACCTCACGACGCTGCATGATTCCCCCTGTGACATGTTGCAAAGCAATGCTGGTTGCAACTTAACGCTTCTGCGGCAGCCACTGCAACTGTCATCTTTCCGTCGTGTTTCAATCCGTAAGTCCCGCCTGGCGCGCAACACTCCACAATCCGGCTGCCGTGGCCCCTTCGATGACTTCCGGAACGGGCCACTCCGCCTGTTTGCAGGCAAATTTGTATCTTTCGCAAAGACTTCGATCGCCTGCGATCAGAATGCGCGAAAAATCTGTCAGACTACGCCCATCCCGTGCAAGAATTCGCTCCACTCCGGCGAGTTCATCTCCGATGAGCAGTCCGGAAAGATAGTCGGGCAGTTCCTCCTCGTTTAGTTCGCCCAGCACACGCTTGCTGCGCGTGCTGAAAATTGCTGCCAGCAGACCGCCGGCCGCCTCTCCGTTGCGAGTTCGGGCCATCTGTAAGCCCAGCCGGAATGCCTCGCGATCCATGTGTTCGCATTTTTTCTGTGTTTTCGCCACGACCGAATGATTGGTTAGCAACGCATACAGCTCTCCAGTGACAAACGTGGAGAACGAAACGATTTGACGATCATGGACGCGCACCCACTTGGAATGCGTCCCAGGAAGCCCGATCAGAAGCTCCCCACTTTGCATTGAAATGTCGAACTTGGAAAGAATTCCTGCGACTTGCGTTTCTTCGCCGCGCAGAATTTCTGGAAACTTTTTTCCAGCTTCGCCCGCCTCGCAAATTCCCGGTACGATTTGCAATGCTCGCTCGCCGCCCCGAATCACTTTCGTCAGCGCGCTCGCCAGCTCTCCTGTTCCAACTGGCGTCCTTAAATAAGCGGCCTCACGCCACCCCACAGTGCTGCCCACCATGCCGCAAGCGATTACCGGTAAATCCTTGCCATTTTTCGCCAACCAATCCCCGCAAATATCCGCGAACGCGGATTCGAACAATTTCTCTCGCGCAATCCCGGGCTCGCCCGCGGGAATAAACCGTTCCAGATGCATCACGCCGGAAGGCGCCGATTTTTCCTGCAAAATGCGGCCGCCATCGCCATAGAGATAAGCGCGCAGCGAACTGGTGCCCCAATCCAACCCGATCAGCCGCGCTGGTTCCATCTGTCCCTTCGTTCACGCAGAGAGTTCCTGCCAGTTCGCAACAGCCTGCACCGAGCGGAATTATAGCTTCGCAGGCGGAACATTCCGCCACATTTTGTTATCGTTGAGCGGACGGCCTGACCTGGTGAGGCGCTCCGTGATTCCGCGGAGGGCGCGCGGAACACTTATGGCACAGTTCTCCCAAGAGCGCTATGCTTTCCAAGAGGAAGGTTATGACAACCGAGCGAATCGACATCGACCCCGCGATTATGATGGGAAAGCCAGTGATTCGGGGAACGCGAATCACCGTCGAGATGATCCTGCGCAAACTCGCCGAGGGTACGAGCGAGATTGGTCTGCTGGAAGATTACCCGCACCTCACAACGGAAGATATCCGGGCAGCGGTTGCCTATGGTGCGGCAAGCGTTGCGCACGAGGAAGTTGTCCTGCTTCCGAATGAGCCACTCGCGAGCAAACCCTAACGCATGAACTTCTTAGCAGACGAAAGTTGCGCAAGGCCTGTAATCCAGGCCTTGCGGAAAGCGGGCCACGATGTGGCTGCCATTGCCGAAATCGCGAGGGGTGCGACCGATAGCCAAGTATTGGAACGCGCGTTGAAAGAAAAGCGGGTGCTCATTACAGAAGACCGCGATTTCGGCGAATTGGTTTACGCGCGCGGTCGTTCTTCAGCTGGGGTAATCCTGGTGAGGTTTCCCGGCCAAGTACGGCACGCCAAGGCAGCAACCGTACTAGAGTCGGTGTCTAGACTAGGCACCCGGCTGCACGATGCCTTCACCGTAGTGGAACCCGGGCGAGTGCGCATAAGCAGCAGACCGTGATCTTTGATTCTTCGGACCCGTTGAAAAATGGCGGATGAGCCTGTAAGCCGGATTCTGTGCGGTGCACAGCTTTGCAGCAGCGCGCCGCGACGATCATTCCTCTAGGCCGCACCTCGCGATGCGGCTCCAGCAACCTACCCGAGGGTTCTCAATTCAGCATGACTTTCGCCATCCTGGACGGAGAGCATTCCCTTGCAGGAATGCTAGCTCAGCGGGCCGGGCCAGCCCTCCCCTCCTATTTGGTCTTGCACCACGCGGGGTTTGCCATGCCGGCGGCATTACTGCCGCCGCGGTGGGCTCTTACCCCACCTTTTCACCCTTACCTGCGCGCGAACCATGCAGACATCCCGAAGGTTTTCCTTCGGTCTGCCACCGGGTTACGCACCGCCGGCGGTATATTCTCTGTGGCACTTTCCGTGAACCGTAGCACAGGCTTTAGCCTGTGCAGCCTTCCGTCTGCGTTCTCCCGTGGCGCGCAAATTGCCGCACCGCAAAAACCCACAGACTAAAGTCTGTGCTACTGCTCCCCTGGCGTTACCAGGCGCGTTACCCTTCACCCTGAGAGCCACAAGCTCGAGGGGTTCGCCCTCGCGCCGAAGACTCAGAGTTACTCCTTCACTCCCGTGAAGTGGTGTCCGGACTTTCCTCCCGCCAGGCCCGCTTGCGCAAACCCAGCCAGCGATCGTCCAGCTCATCCGCAAGTCCATTATAACAAATGTTTTGAGAGAAGAATCTCAGTTATCAATCCGGATATTCGTCACAATAGCGGAAGGTACATCACAAGCGCATCGACGAATCCCAGCTTTGGATGGTCGAAAACCTTCGGCAGACGGCCGACGATTTCAAAGCCCAGGCTAGCCCACAGCTTCACGGCGCGCTCGTTGCTGCTCACCACGAAGTTGAATTGCATTGCGCGAAACCCGCGCTCCTTCGCGCGTTCCAGCGAATGCAGGCACATCGCCCTCGCAATTCCCCGCCCCTGCGCCGTTTCGGACGTCACGTAGCCACAATTGGCAACGTGCGCGCCGCCGCCCTGCTGGTTCGCTCTCAGGAAATAGGTCCCCAGCACAGCGCCGTCTTCTTCCCACACAAACGGCTCTTTCTCCGCGCCAAACCAAAAGGCGAAGGCCTGCTCTTTGTTCATATCGCGCGGCAGAGGATACGTCTCGCCGCGGCGAATCATGGGCTCCAGAATCGCCCAGATGGCTTCTCGATCGTCGGTCGGTGGCAGGACGAATAACCAAGCGAAAATCCTTATTTCGACCCGATCAGCTTTTCAAATTCGGTTTCGGTCAAGACAGTTACGCCAAGTTCTTTTGCTTTGTCGTATTTCGATCCGGGGTCGGCCCCGACAACCACGTAGTCCGTCTTTTTGCTCACGGAGCCGCTGATTTTCCCGCCGTGCTGCTGCACCAGTTCACCGGCTTCTTCACGGCTCCGATGTTCCATCGCGCCGGTAAACACAAAGCTCTTTCCATCCAGCTTGTCGCTCTTCTTTTCGCGCTTTTCCGCAGTGGGCCGCACGCCTGCAGCCTGGAGTTTCTTGATCAGCTTGCGATTCGCCGGTTCGCTGAAAAAATCCACGACGCTCGCAGACACCTTCGGCCCCACTTCCTCCACCTTTTCCAGATCCTCCGCCTTCGCCTCCGCCAATTCCTCCAACGACCCAAACTGTGCGGCCAGCAACTGCCCCGTGCGCTCGCCCACAAACTGCATGCCCAGCGCGTAAATCACCCGCGAAAGCGGCTGTTTCTTGCTCGCTTCGATTTCTTCCAGCAGGTTCTGCGCGGACTTTTCCGCCATCCGCTCCAAATCTGCCACTTCCTTCAACTCCAGCGAATACAAGTCCGCCGCATCTTTCACCAATCCCTTGTCCACCAGTTGATCCACAATTTTGTCGCCCAGCCCATCAATATTCATCGCATGACGCCCGGCGAAATGCAGCAGCGCCTCTTTGCGCTGCGCCGGGCAAGCCTTGTTCACGCAGCGATACGCCACCTCGCCCTCGACCTTATGAATCGCGCTGCCACATTCCGGGCATTTCTTCGGCATGTGAAACGCCCGCCGGTTCTTCCCTTCCTTCACCACCTTGAGCACGTGGGGAATTACTTCGCCGGCGCGCTCAATCAGCACCGTATCACCGATGTGAAGGCCCAGACGCTCGATTTCGTCCATGTTGTGCAGCGTCGAGCGGCTCACGGTAACGCCGCCAACCTGCACCGGTTCCAGTATGGCCACAGGAGTGAGCGTTCCGGTGCGGCCCACCTGCACAATAATGTCGTTCACCACGGTGGTTTCCTGCCTTGCCGGATATTTGAACGCGATCGCCCAGCGTGGCGCTTTCGAGGTGAAACCCAGTTCGTTCTGCAGCGCAGTGGAATTGACCTTGATCACCACACCATCAATTTCGTAGGCCAGCTTTTCACGCTTCGAATCCCAGGATTCGCAATACTTGACGACGTCCTCGATTCCGTCGCATACCTTCCAGTCGTCGCTGGCGCGGAAATGCAGCTTCTTCAGGGCCTCCAGCGAATCTGAATGCTGTGCGAAGGGTGCCTTGCCGTCCACATAAAGGTAGTACGCAAAAAAATCCATCTTGCGTTGTGCCGTAATCGCCGGGTCCAGCACGCGAATCGAACCCGCCGCCGAATTCCGCGCGTTCACAAAAATCTTTCCGCCGCTCTGTTCCTGCTGGCGGTTCAACGCCTCAAACGCCTTGCGGGTCATCAGGATTTCCCCGCGTACCTCAAAACTTTTTCCCAGCTTCAATTTCTTGATCACCGCTTCGTCCAGCCGCAGCGGAATCGAACGCACCGTTCTCACGTTCGGCGTAACGTCCTCTCCCGTCGATCCGTCCCCGCGTGTGACGCCCCGCACCAACACACCATCTTCGTACTGCAGCGAAATGCTCAGCCCGTCGAATTTGTGCTCTGCAATGTACTCAATCTCTTCCCGGCCGATTCCTTCGCGCACCCGGCGGTCCCAATCCCTCAGCGCATCAAAGGAAAACGCGTTATCCAGGCTCAGCATCGGCCGCGCATGCCGCACCTGGGCAAAACCCTCGCGCGGTGTACCGCCCACGCGCGCCGTCGGAGAATCCAGTGTCACCAAATCCGGATAGGCCGCCTCGATCTCCTTCAGCCGCACCGTCAGCCGGTCGAACTGCGCGTCGGAAATCTCCGGCTCATCCTGCACGTGGTAGAGATACTCGTGGTGCCGGATCTTCTCCCGAAGCTCTTCCGCTTCTCTTCGCAGCGCCGCCTTGTCTTTTTTCGCCATTTCCGCTTTCGCCATGTGGCCCTCGCCCCGTCTGGACAAACCATCCGTATTATATAGGCGCAGAGCGGCCAAGCTGAAGTTAACCCTAAATGGTCCCGATTCGATGAGCGGTCCGTTTAATTGGGCCGGTCGTCACACGGGCTTGTGACCGGGTGCGCTGAGTTTTCACTCGCTTGCGCGGATCATTTGAAGTAAGAGGCGCACTTTCATGCTCGCAAACCGATTGATCCAACTCATCGAAAACCATTCCAAGTCCCTGACCCGAGAGGCCATGCACGACATTTTGACCAACGAGAACACTCGAGGCTTTCGAAAGGTCTCCAAAGAGGAACTCGAGCCGCGGATTGCCTCTCTTTATCAGAATTTGGGAAAGTGGATTTGCAATCCAATCGAAGACGATATTCGGCAGGAATACGAAGACTGGGGGCGCACACGCTTTCGCCAAGGCATTCAGTTCAGTGAAATTGTCTACGTGCTCATGCTGACGAAGAAACACCTGCGCCAATTCATCCGCGATCACGGCTTGGTGACGTTTTCCGGTGACCGCGTGACCCCGCAAGAGTTCGTGCCCATGGAACTTTACGCGGTTCAGGAACTGAACTACCTGGTCGGAGACTTCTTCGACCGCGCGCTGTATCACCTGGTGCGTGGCTACGAAACCGCGGCTGCGGCCCATTTCGCCGCCGTTTAAGCAACAACTCGTCCACAGCAGAGCTCTGGTTTACCCAATATCAATCCAGGGCCCTGAGAAATCTTAACGATCCGCACCGGAATCCAGCCAAGAGCAAGTTCGTTTCAGCCCCTCTCCATGCACAGCAATGAAATGGCCGCCCCCGTGCTCTCCCGTTTCCAGTTAGAATACTTTGTCCAATCAGGACGCTGCTCGATTTGAAGATCGGGCGCTACAGGTGCACGGGACCATGGAAATGCGATTTCAGAACGCCCTGCTGATTCACAACCCGAACGCCGGCAGCGGTGGGAACGCACGGCGCCGCAAGATTGATGAAGCGCGTACATTTCTTTCCACGCAAGGCATTCAGGCGGAGCTTGCCGAAACCACCGGTCCCGGCCACGCCACGGAGATCGCCCAGCAGGCCACCCGCGAAGGCCGCCAACTCGTGATCGCCTGCGGAGGTGACGGCACGCTCAACGAAGTCGTCAACGGTCTCGCTTCCGTCCAGAATGGCCATCGTGTTCCGCTGGCACTGCTTCCGGGTGGCACCGCAAATATCCTCGCAAAAGAACTGGACCTGCCGTGGGACATTCCGGGCGCCGCCAGACATCTCGTCAATGCCGACGTCCGTGAAATTGCCCTCGGCCTTGCCAAACCGCTCGAGCAGCCGGAAAAAGCGCGCTATTTTCTGAGCGTCTCGGGCTGCGGCCCGGACGGCATGATCGTCTACTCCGTGGATCTCGGCCTGAAAGCGCGCGTTGGCATCCTCGCCTATTGGTGGCAGGGCGCGCGCGAAGTTCTCCGCTACACCTTTCCCAGATTTCGCGTGCGCACCGGCGACCGCCAGTTGGAGGCGACACTTGTCGTTGTAGGCCGTACAAAAAATTATGGCGGCCCGTTCAAGATTACCGACCAGGCGGACCTCTTTAAAGACCAGTTCGAAGTGATGGCGCTGACCACGCAAAGCGGCTTCCGTTATCTCAGCTACCTGCCAACCCTGTGGATGGGAAATCTGCGCAAGGAAGAGAACGTCCACTTCTGGAAAGCGGAAACGCTGGTGTGCGAGCCGCTCGACGCGAATCCGGTCTACGCCCAGGTGGACGGCGAATCGCTTGCGCGTCTGCCCGTGGAATTTTCCATTGTGCCGCGTGCACTGAAATTGCTGGTGCCGCGCGATAAAGTCGGCAGCTCGATTGTCGCTGATCTGAAGCCCTAGCCGTGGATCCGGCAACCCATGCGCTTCTATCCCTCGTCCTGGCCCGCGGATTTTTTCCACGGAAGCCATGGACGTTTTATTTTTCTGTTGTTCTGGCCGGAACCCTAGCCGATATTGATCTTCTGACGCTCTTGTTTGGGCCGGGTGCGTATCTTGTGGGACGCTTCACTTGGACGCATTCGATTGTGGGGACGTTTGCGGCCATTTTGATCGCGGCTGTATTTGGGCAGTGGCTTGAAAGAAAGAGCGGCCCGCTTCCGAAAGCGGGCCCTACACCCGCCTCTACGCCGACTCTGTCTTTCGGCGTCTTTTTACTTGCGATCTCCGTCTCGGCCGTGCTGCATGTGGTGCTAGATCTGGCCACTTCCAGCGGCGTCGCTGCGTTTTGGCCTTTTCGACGAACGCGGTTCGCCTGGGATATTCTTCCTTCGACGGACCCTTGGATACTCTTGCTGTTACTCGCAGGCCTACTATTGCCGGAACTCTTTCGACTGGTTAGTTCGGAAATCGGCGCCAAGGATAAGGCGCCTCGCGGACGCAACGGCGCTTTGATCGTTCTCGCCCTGGTTGTGCTTTATGTCGGCGCACGCGCGATTCAGCACGACACTGCAAGTGCGCAACTCGACGCGCACTCTTACCGGGGCGAATCTCCCCGGCGGCATGCTGCCTTCCCGGATTCTGTTTCGATCTTCACCTGGCACGGCGTGGTGGAAACTGCATCGCAAATTTGCACTGCGGATGTTGCCACATCCGGCGCATCGCACTTTGACCCTGACAGCGCCGTGTGCGTTCACAAGCCGGATCCATCTCCCGCGCTTGCCACCGCGCAACAAACGGACGCGGCGCGGCAATTTTTGCAGGCTGCGCGATTCCCGAAAGCCAGCGTGGGAACCACGGAAGCAGGGACGGAAGTGGTGATACGCGACGTCCGCAACGCTGCGGAACAAAATCTTCGATTTGCCCTCGCCGCACGGGTTCTGCTTGCTCCTGCCGGTCAGTCCACTAGCCAGAAGATCGTCTGGGCCAGCGACATCAGCCTGCGTTGAAGCAGTTATTCAACGGCCTTTTTCGCCGCGCTTCGTTCGCGCAAAATCACCCGAGAGCCCAGATAGCTCAGCAACACGAACAACGCGATCACCCCGACCGCTTCTAATTTGTGGTCCCTCAAGAAGGGCAACGCGTTGTTGCCGTAACGGATCGCAAGGTACCCAATTCCGAAGTAGCGAATCCCGCGGGCCAGTGCGATCGCCGTCGTAAAACTCCATAGCGGCACTTCAAACACCCCCGCCGCAAACACAAAAATCTTGAAAGGCGTCGGCGGGGGCAACAACGCGGCAACCAGCATGCCCATGAATCCGTTTTTTTCCACCCAGTGGCGCACAGCGGCTCCCCGCTCCCCGGCTTTGCGGTGAAAAAATGCTTCACCGCCCTTGCGCGCCAGGAAGTAGAGCAGCACACAACCCAGTACCGAACCGGTCCCCGCCATCAACGCATAGATTGGCATACGTGAAGGATTCTCTATCGAAAGTTCAATCAGCAGCAGATCGTTGATCACCGGAAACGTCAGCACGGAAGAATCCAGGAACGAAATCAGAAACAGCCCCGGCGCACCCAAAGTGCCCGCAAACGCCACCACCTTCTGTTTCCACCCGCTCAAATTTCCAATCAAACATCCCCCAAAAACCCTCGTGCCGATTTGCCCGTATGTAGGGGCGGCTTTAGGCCGCCTTCTTCTCTTCGAGGGTGCGGCTCCATGCCGCCTTCCTCTCCTCGTGTACTGGCGGACCTTCAGGTCGGCCTCCGATCCGCCAACGAGTCACTCTCACATCACCGTCTGCAATGCCTCCGTAATCACGTCATAGACCCGATGCAATTGCTCCGGCTCAATCACATAAGGTGGCAAAACATAAACCACATTTCCAAGCGGCCGCAGCAAAACGTTCCGTTCCAGAAAAAAATTGTAGAGCTTTGGCCGCAGACCCGATAAATAGCCCGGATCATCCACGCGCAGCTCCAGTGCCCCCATCGAGCCGATTTGCCGCGTCTCCCCCACTTGATGAAAATCGCGCAATTGCGCCAGGCGTTCGGAGTGAATATTTGCGATCGTGCGGATGCGATCGAATACCGGTTCATCGTCAAATATCTGCAGATTGGCATTGGCCGCCGCGCAAGCCAGTGCATTCCCGGTATAAGAATGCCCGTGATAGAACGAGTGCATCCGGTTTTCGCTGCGAAACGCGGACTCCACCCGATCCGTGCAGAGCGTCACACCCATGGTCATGAATCCGCCGGTGATGCCCTTTGAGACGCACATCAAGTCCGGCGTGATATTGGCCAAATCGCACGCAAACATTTTTCCCGTGCGTCCGAAACCCGTCAACACTTCGTCCGCAATCAGAAAAACGTCGTGATGCGTACACAATGCGCGGATTTTCTGCAGGAATTCCACCGGGTGAACGATCATGCCCCCCGCGCCCTGCAACAGCGGCTCCACGATCACCGCGGCAATTTGGCCGCCGCGCTCCGCCAGCAATTGCTCCAGTTGCTGAACGCACTCGATGTGGCAGGATTCGCGCTTCAAACCCACTGGGCAGCGGTAGCAATACGCCGAATTCACGCGATGCACCGGATAGCGCATGGATTGAAACGGCTGCGTAAACGGCGACTCGTCGCTGACAGACATCGCTCCCGCGGTGTCGCCATGATAACCGTGAGCCAGCGCCACGATTTCACGTTTTTCTGGCCGCGACAAATTCTGGAAATGCTGCACCGCCAGCTTCAACGCCACTTCCACTGCTGTCGAACCATCGTCGGAGAAAAAAAGATGCGTCAGCTCTCGCGGAACCCATTTGCGAAGGCGCGTGGCCAACTCTTCAGCGGCGTCTTGCGTGAACCCCGCCAGAATCACATGCTCCAGTTTCCGCGCCTGCTCGGCAATGGCCGCGGCGATTCGCGGATTCGCATGGCCATGCAGATTCACCCACCAGGAAGAGATGGCGTCAATAATTTGCCTGCCGTCGGCAGTATGCAGCAAAACCCCTTCAGCCTTGCTGACGCGAATCGGCGGCGGATCTAGAAAGGAATTGGAGAACGGGTGCCAGATGCGAAGCGAAGAGCTCATTGCGCGAAGGCTGAGCGGTCGAAATGGTTCAGGAAAACCTGCATCAACGCGGTGCGGTGAAGATTAGGGAGCTTGGGGATTTCGCCGATCACGCGGACATGGCCGAACTTTTCGATAGTGTCTCGGTTTTCGCGATTCTGATCGCCGATGAGCACCACGCCATGCACCGGAAGTTCCGCCGCATGTAAAGCCGCGAGCGTCAGCAACGTGTGATTGATAGTGCCCACGCCGCTGCGCGCCGCGAGGATCACGGGCAGCTTAAATTTCACCATCATATCCAGCATGAACTGCTTGGAATTGATCGGCACCAGTACGCCGCCTGCGCCTTCCACCACCAGCCAGTCGTTCATCAGGCTCGGTGGAAGATTGATGCGGTTCAAGTCAATTTCCACGCCAGCCCAGCGTGCGGCCAGATCCGGCGAAACCGGCGGCACAAATTTGTAGACTTCATCGAGCGTGCGATCCGTGCCGATGCCGGCCAGCCGCATCACCGTTACGCGATCGGAACCTTCGAGCGTGCCCGTCTGAATCGGCTTCCAATAAATGGCGTCCAGCGCCGCGCAAAGCAGAGCCGCAAGCGTCGTCTTTCCTACGCCCGTGTCCGTGCCGGTAATGAAAAAATGCCGCCTCATGCCTGCCTCACGGATACAAACGACCCCTGATGCGCACGCCACGCGCTCAATGAAGTCACTAGCCGCGTAAGCTCATGCTGCGGAATCCGCGCGGTCAGCGAGAGCCGTAAACGGGAACTACCTTGCGGCACTGTCGGGGGTCGGATTCCGCGAACCGCAAACCCTTCGCGCTGCAGATGCTCCGCCGCATCCAGTGTCGCCTCATTCGATCCCAGCACCACAGGAACAATCTGGCTGCTGCTGGCCGCTGTGTCGAAACCCTCTGCCTGCAGGGCTTCGCGGAACGTTCCGGCGCGCTTCAGCAACACTTCCCTTTCGCGGTCCATGGCCTCGGAAAGTTGCATTGCCGCCCCAATCTGCGCCGCGATGTATCCCGGCAATGCCGTGGAAAAAATGAAAGTTCGCGCGTGATTCACCAGGTGCTCTTTCAACACCGCTGGGCCGCAAACAAACGCCCCTGCCGATGCCAGCGCCTTCCCGCAAGTGTGCACAATTGCCAGCACGCGCTGCGTCAAGCCCGCGGCCACAGCCAAGCCGCGTCCCCCAGGCCCATGCACGGCGGTCGCGTGCGCCTCATCTAAAATCAGTACCGCATTATATTTTTCGGCGAGTTCGGCAATTTCAGGCAACGGGGCTAGATCTCCATCCATGCTGAAAACGGTTTCCGTGACGATTAGTTTGCGCTGCACCGTGCTCGCTTCCTTCCGCAGCGCATCTTCCAGCGCATTCAGATTCAGATGAGGATAGATGACTTTGCGCGCCCCGGACAAGCGCATCCCGTCAATCAAGCTCGCGTGGTTTCGCGCGTCGCTGAAAATCACGTCGTCCTTGCCCGCCAGCGAGGACAACAATCCAAGATTCGCCGCGTACCCCGTGGTGAAAAAAAGCGCGGACTCGGTGCCCGCGAACTTCGCGAACTTCTCTTCCAGTTCGCGCCACTCTTCCGTCTGTCCCGAAAGCAACCGGGAGCCGGTTCCGCCAATTTTTCCGGTGCCGCGAATGAATTCCGCGACGCGCTCGCGCAGCGTGGAATTTTCCGCAAGCCCCAAATAGTCGTTCGAGCAGAAATTCACGCCACTAATTTCCGCAAGATTGCGCCGCTGGCTGCGCTGTTCCAGGGAGCGCAAGCCTTCGTGCAGTCGGGCTTTCCACGTGGATAGAGCGTCAGACCGCATGCGGCTCAAGTGGCTTCATGCCCAGGCTCTGGAGCAGCAGTTCGTCTTCATCAACTCCGGGATTGGGCGTGGTCAGAAGTTTTTCGCCAACAAAAATCGAATTGGCTCCTGCAAGGAAGCACAGCGTCACCGCTTCCGGCGAGAGTTGTTTGCGCCCCGCGGCCAATCGCACCCGCGAGGCGGGCATCAGAATCCGTGCCGTGGCAATCGCACGCACCATTTCCAGCGGATCCAGCGCCGGCACGTTCGCCAGCGGTGTTCCTTCCACGCGCACCAGCATGTTAATCGGAACGCTCTCCGGATGCGGATTCAGATTCGCTAATTGTTGCAGCAGCCCCACGCGGTCGGTTTCCTGCTCGCCCATTCCGAGAATTCCACCGCAGCAAACCGTGATTCCCGCCTTGCGCACTGCAGCCAGCGTCCTCAGCCGTTCGTCATAAACGCGCGTGGTGATGATCGATCCATAAAATTCCGGCGAGGTATCCAGATTGTGATTGTAGGCATTGAGGCCCGCTTCTTTCAGGCGAACCGCCTGCTCGTCGCTCAACATACCGAGGGTGCAACACACCTCCAGGCCAAGCCCGGAAACGCCCCGCACCATTTCCAAAACCTTCTCAAAATCCCGCCCCTTCGGAGCTTCCCGCCAGGCAGCGCCCATGCAAAAACGCGTCACTCCTCGCTCTGCCGCCTCCCGCGCCACCGAAATCACATGTGGCGGATCCAGCAGGCCCTGCCGTTCCACATCCGCATCATAGTGCGCGCTCTGCGGGCAATAGGCGCAATCCTCGGGACAGCCCCCGGTTTTGATGGAAATCAACTGGCACGTCTGCACGCGATCCGGCGGGTGATACTGCCGGTGCACGCTTTGCGCACGGAATAGCAGGTCCGGCAGTGGGGTGCGGTAGATCCCCTGCACTTCCGCCTTATTCCAATCGTGGCGGAAGGAAATTTCACCCTTAGGCAGGGTAGCCATCCCGGTCGCTTCGCTATTCATCAGTCGGTGTTCGCCTGGCACAAGGATAAAAGCAACGTCCTGGTAAGCCACAGATGTTACCACTGGTACCAAGCGGAAGCCATTTCGTTGCTGTTTCACGATTCCATCCCTTCTTCCCGCCCGCAAACCGCAATCTCTCCGTGGGATACGCCTTGGCAAGGCGTTTCCCTGCATAGCAAACAATTTGACCAGCTATTAGCGAAATGTTATAAAACATCGTTTCCATCTTCCCTAGTTGCGCGGCAGTAAGGGTAGTAAGGGGTGGTCCTGACCCGCCCAGGGTCTGAGGGGTGGTTGCGCAGAGGTTGGAAGAGTTCCCGTCCTGTTTGCTTCGCGGGGTTTCCAGGTCATTTCCGGAGACGTCTCGCGCAGATGCTGGTACGCTCCCGGGATCGGGAGTGCCACATACCGTCTTGGTTCGGACGGGTGTGTGAAGTGTTGCGGTAAAGCTCTCGCGGGCCCACAGCGGTCGAGGTCGAGCGCCACGCGAATAGAGATCAAGTTCGGAGGAAAGTTCATGAGTATTACGATGGACACGGCCAAGTCCACCGGCCTGGTGTTATCCAAAAAGTTTGCCGCGGCAGCGGGATGGTTGCTGCTCGGCGCCGGCACTCTGCTGGCAAAGCCCGCGCAGGAAGCGGTGGGTGGCGAAGCCAATCTCAAGCTGCCGGATTTGTCGCAGGTTACATTTCTGGGCATCGACGGGCACCGCTTGCTCCTTTATGGCCTGGTGATCTGCGTCTTCGGCTTGCTCTTCGGGCTCACGATCTTCAACCGGCTGAAAAACATGCCGGTGCACCGCTCGATGCGCGAAATTTCCGAACTGATTTATGAGACCTGCAAAACGTATCTGGTCACCCAGGGTAAATTCCTGTTGTTGCTTGAAATTTTCATCGCCGCGGTCATCGTTCTTTACTTCGGCGTGCTCCTCAAGATGGAAGCCGTCCGTGTGGCGATCATCATCGCGTTTTCGCTGGTGGGCATTGCGGGCAGCTACGGCGTTGCCTGGTTCGGCATTCGCGTTAACACCTTTGCCAACTCACGCACCGCCTTTGCCAGCCTCCGCGGCAAGCCCTATCCGATTTATCACACGCCGCTGGAAGCAGGCATGAGCATCGGCATGATGTTGATCAGCGTTGAACTGCTGATGATGCTCTTCATCTTGTTGTTTATTCCCGGCGATTATGCCGGCCCCTGCTTCATCGGCTTCGCCATAGGCGAATCCCTGGGAGCCGCGGCGTTGCGTATTGCCGGCGGCATCTTCACCAAGATCGCGGACATCGGCTCTGACTTGATGAAGATCGTCTTCAAGATCAAGGAAGACGACGCGCGCAATCCCGGCGTGATTGCGGACTGCACCGGCGACAACGCGGGCGATTCCGTCGGCCCCAGCGCGGACGGTTTTGAAACCTACGGCGTCACCGGCGTCGCGCTGATCACCTTCATCCTACTGGCGGTGAAGAGCCCGACCTTGCAGGTGCAATTGCTGGTCTGGATCTTCGTGATGCGCCTGGTGATGCTTATCGCCAGCGCCGTGGCCTATTTCATCAACGGCGTGATCGCCAAGGCGAAATACGGCAATGTCGACCAGATGAATTATGAAGCCCCGCTCACTTCCCTGGTGTGGATCACTTCTTTTGTCTCCATCACACTCACTTATTTCATCTCCAAGCTGATCATTCCTGAAATCGGGGGCGACGCCACGCAATGGTGGAAGCTGGCCACGATCATTTCCTGCGGCACGCTCGCCGGGGCAATCATTCCTGAACTCGTGAAGGCGTTCACCTCCACCGAATCGCGTCACGTCAAGGAAGTGGTCACTTCCGCGGAAGAAGGCGGCGCATCGCTTGGAATTCTTTCGGGCTTTGTGGCCGGAAATTTTTCTGCATATTACATCGGTCTTGCCATGGTGCTGCTGATGTCTGTGGGCTACTTGATCAGCAATCTGGGCCTGGGCGGCATGATGCTTGCGCCCGCGGTCTTTGCATTCGGCTTGGTTGCGTTTGGATTCCTCGGAATGGGGCCGGTAACCATCGCCGTTGACTCCTACGGACCGGTCACGGACAACGCGCAATCCGTCTATGAGCTTTCGCTGATCGAGCAGGTTCCCAATATTCAGGCGGAGCTGAAGAAGGACTACAACATTGACGTGAACTTCGAGCGCGCCAAGGAAATGCTGGAAGCCAACGATGGTGCGGGCAACACGTTCAAAGCCACCGCCAAGCCGGTGCTCATCGGGACGGCTGTCGTCGGCGCCACCACCATGATTTTCTCCATCATCATGGCGCTCACTAACGGCCTCACCGAAAACGTCAATCACCTCTCGCTCTTGCACGCACCGTTCGTCCTCGGACTGATCACCGGCGGCGCAATGATTTATTGGTTCACCGGCGCTTCCACTCAAGCTGTCACCACCGGGGCTTATCGCGCGGTGGAATTTATCAAGGCCAATATCAAACTGGAAGGCGTCACCAAGGCCAGCGTCGAAGACAGCAAGAAAGTCGTCGAAATCTGTACCAAATACGCGCAAAAGGGCATGTTGAACATCTTCATCGCGGTGTTCTTTGCCACGCTGGCCTTCGCATTCCTCGAACCGTTTTTCTTCATCGGCTACCTTTTTTCCATTGCCATCTTCGGCTTGTACCAGGCCATCTTCATGGCCAATGCCGGCGGCGCCTGGGACAACGCCAAGAAAATCGTCGAAGTGGAGATGAAACAGAAGGGCACACCGCTGCATGACGCAACGGTTGTTGGAGATACGGTCGGCGATCCTTTCAAAGACACTTCTTCCGTGGCCCTGAATCCAGTCATCAAGTTCACCACGCTCTTCGGCCTTCTGGCCGTTGAACTTGCCGTGCAACTCACCGCGACTTCTGGCGAAATGCTGACGCACATCCTCTCGGCCGTTTTCTTCATCGTCTCCTTCACCTTCGTCTACCGCTCCTTCTACAGCATGCGCATCCGCGGCTCCGCCGACTAGCCCAGCAGTATTCATCTCCGTGTAGGGGCGGCTTTATGCCGCCTTCCGAAAATGTAGTGGCCGGACTTTAGACCGGCCACTCTGAAACTAGCCAAAAAAAGCGCTGGCATAAAAGCCAGCGCTACAAGCACTCGCTAACAATTTCTGAAACGCTACGACCGTACCAAACCCGGAAACTTCGCCGGATTATTGTCGTAACCCGGAAAAACCGGTCCAAGATTCTTCACACCCAGATGTTTGGTTAGAATTTCCCCGACGACCGTTCGAAAATCCGTCGTCAACGCCAAATCCCGCCCGTCATTCAACTGGTGATCATTTAGGCCGGGCCACTTTCCATACACCTGCCCGCCCTTCACATCGCCGCCCATCACAAACATGCAGTTGGCATGCCCGTGATCCGTGCCGCGATTTCCATTTTCCTTGGCGGTGCGCCCAAATTCACTCATCGTCACCACCACCACGTCTCCCATGCGATCGCCCATATCTTGATAAAACGCCGCCAGCGATTGACTCAGATCGCGCAGCAGATTCGCCAGCTGCCCCTGGGTGCTGCCTTCGTTGACGTGATTATCCCAACCACCGCAATCCAGAAACAGCACTTCCAATCCGATCTTCGCCTTGATCATCACCGCAACCTGCTGCAGACCGCTGGCCCACGGGCGACTTCGGATACTCCGCGCCATTATCCGGCGGATATTGGGACATATCGATCTTGCGCAGCATGTCGATCGCTTCGAACGTTTCCGCTCCCGTACCATGCAGAGCGTGATCCACCGACTGCGCGTACATCGCCTCGAACCCGCCCTCGGCGGCGCTGGCCATGGCCACCGATTGCGGCTGCACCTTGAACTGGCGCAAATCCGGAATGGCGATGGCCCCGGTGCTTCCCTGCAGCATACGCGGCAAATTCGGGCCCATGGCCACAGCGCGGAAGGGTGAAGCGTTTTCTTCGGGCATTGTGCCGATCGCCCGGTCCAGCCAGCCATCTTCCGTGGCCTTCACGCCGGGCGTTCCAGACTCCATATAATCCTGCGCATCGAAATGTGACCGTGTTGGATCCGGCGAACCCGCGGCATGCACGATTGCGAGCTCATTTTTCTGGAACAATGGCGCAAAGGAAGCGAGCGAGGGATGCAGTCCGAAAAATCCATCCAGATCAATGGCCGCCTCACTGCCTCCTCGTCGTGGTTGCGGAATGGCAATACTCGGGCGCAGCCGGTAATAGTTGGGCTCTGCAAAAGGCACCACGATATTCAGACCATCCGCTGCCCCACGCTGAAACAAGACCACGAGTTGCTTCTTCCCGGCTGTGGGTGTGGCGGCAATCGCCCGCTGCAGAAACGCTGGCACGGTGCTCAGCCCGGCAAGCGCGACGCCGCCCCGCTTCATAAAGAAGCGGCGCGAAAATTTCGCAGGCCTCACTCCCTCGCAACACTTGTAGTCCATGGCAACCTCTCGACAACGTAACCCGTTCATTTCAAGTCGCCGCTATTCTCCAGCTGTCATTCTGAGGGTCGCGTCTTTTGCGGCCCGAAGAATCTCAACTTTCACTTCCGCCTCGCCTTAACGTAGATTGAGATCCTTCGCTTCGCTCAGGATGACAAGCTAAAAACTCGGCTAACGCCTCTGAAACTCCGGCGCCCCCAAAACCAGGCCCGTCACCAATCCCAAATCCACCTGCTTCACCGGGTCATCCAATTTCGCCTGCACAATCTCCGGATTCTCCAGTTGCTTCTGAATCGTCGCGGCCGTATTCGCGGACATCTGCCCATCCAGAAAAACCTGCACCGCGCGATCCAGCGCCTCCTTCGGATCGCCCGTGGCATCGGCGCCCAGCAAAGCGGCCACGTCACTCCGCGAACCGCGCACTTTATTGCCCGAAAGCGCCAGCGAAAAATTCAGCCGGTTCAGCAGCGCGCCCGTGTTTACCCATGTCTCGGCCTTGTCTGAATATCCGGTTGGTGGCTGGCATTGATAAAGCGGCTCCCCGATCCGGCCAACCCAGCGCACTAGTGGCAGCGGCGTATCCACGTCCGTGCCCAATGCGCGAACCGAACTGACCACAAGTTCATACGGAGTCTTCACTTTCGCGCGATAAGCTTCGCGGCTCCAGAACTCCGGCGAATAAATCATCGTCCGCATCACTTCCCGGATCTCGCCATCGGATTTCTGAAAACTCTTGGCCATACGATCCACCAGCGCTGGCGGAGGCGTATCGGAAACAAACCGCCGCGCAAGCTTTGTGGAAATAAACCGCGCTGTATTGGGATTCTTGCTCAGCAGCGTGAGCACCTCTTCGCCGTCCCTCATCCCACCGGCGTGAATCTTTTTTCCCAGCACCACTTTTGGCCCCGGGTCGTGCAGCCGCTCGTCGAATTTGAACCTTGCTTCCTCGCGTGGCTTCTCAATCGTCCATCCGGTAAAGCACCGCGCCACTTCGGTAACATCTTTCTGTGTGTAACCGCCGTCGACCCCCAGGGTGTGCAGCTCCATCAACTCGCGCCCATAATTTTCATTCAGACCACGCTGCTGTTTCTTATTCTGGCCTGGTTGAGCCGCGGGCCCGGGTGGATAGCCAAACGGGCGCTGGTGCATCTGCTGGCGCATGGCGCGTTCCTCGGCCTGGCGTTGCGCGGCGTTAGGATCCGCGCTCAAGAAATTGTCGAGATAAAAAAGCATTGCCGGGCTTTGCGACGTCGCGGTCAGCAGGTCGTGGAATTTCCCAAGCGCATGCGGCGCAATCACGTCGCGCTCGTAGGACGTCAGGTACCAGCGCTCTTCCCCTTTATCGGCATACACATTGAAGTGGTTGAACCAGAAATCATCCAGCACCTGCTGCAACTGCCGCTCGCTATAAATCGCCCGTAGCGTCTTGGCCATCGCCAGCTCTTCCGTCACCCGCGCGGGCCGCTTGCTGTCGTCCGAAAGCGCGCGAGGTACGGCGTTCGGATCCACGCTGAGCGAATCCTTGGCCGCGCCACGCGTGGCGGGATCCATTTTCATAGGCGAGCTCTGATTGATGTTCTCCGCGGCTATTCCCTGGCCCGAGCCACCAGAAGAATTCGCCGCTGGGCTGGACGAATCCATCTCCTGTGCCATGCTGGTGATCGCGGCATCCGCATTCTGTGAGGCTTGCTGAACAGGATCCGCCGGCGCGGATTTCCCCTGCATATCCTGCGCAATCACCGCCGCAGCCGCGTCGCCCGGCTTTTGATTGCGATTTTCCGCACGCTGCTCCTGCTTGGCCGCCTGCTTTGGCCGCGGATAATCCGCCAGCAATTGCGCATTGGACATCTTCAGCGTTGGATACACATTCAAGCGCGCTTCCACCGCGGAGTCGTCAATGGATTTTGGATTCAGCTGTTGGTCAATCCACTTCGCCAGCCCCATCTGCTTGATGCGTTCGATATCCCCGGGGCGCGGCCCGTATGCCAGCCGGTTTAGCGCATGGAGAATGGCCTCATCCGCGGAAAGTTCCGTGACCGGCAGCCCCTTGAGCACGGGATCCTGCCCGGTCTTCTTTTTTTCCGCGGCAGCCGCGGCAACGGAAGGCAGATCGACCCCAAGGGAGAAAAATGTTGTAAGCGAAAGGGAAATTGCAAGGAATGCGCGCGGCGTGGAATACACGCGCGGAATGCGAAGTTTATGCGACTGGGTTTCCTGCGAACAGTGCTCCAGCAGCTCCATAGTAACTAGCTTAACCCCTGCAGGCTCCAAAAGTTGCTTCCCGCAAGTACAGCTGTATCAAAAGGATAGCTGCGTGCCCATTCAATTTGAAATGCTGAACGCCGCCTCTCGCGGAGCCGCCTGGTTTTTCGCCCCATCCACCGCCTGCAGCACCAGGCGATAATTCCCAGGCGCCAGGTTCTTCACTTCGACGATCATCCCAAAAGGCACCACCGCATTCCCCTTCTCCACAAATTCGTCCAACGCGATAGCCCCGGTGAAAAACACCTGTTTGTCCGACGAATCCAGAATGCTGTACCCCGCGGCAACCTTTGGCGGCGTAGCCGAAGTCAGTAACGGTGCATAAATCTGCGAATAAATAACCACCTTGTCCGATTTCTTAAACGAATAATTTGCCGCCGGAGTAATCTGCATGCCCTTGATGATCATCGGCGTGCGATCTTCCAACAACGTAGCGTCCACATCCGTGGAAATCTGGTCCACCGGTTGCACCGTATTGGAAAGCACCACGCCGCCAAGCGTAAACTTCTTCCCGTCATAAGGATCAATGTGCAAGGGCTTCTCAAATTTCGCGAAACTGTCGCCGCCCGAAGTCAGCACCACGGACAATTTGTACGATCCTGGCGCCGCGTCGAACTGATTCTGATACTGGTAGGGACGCTGGGTAAACGCCTTCCACTCGTCCTTTTCCAAATCGAAATTCAGTGTGTCGTTGAATCGCGCGCCAACCGACCCATCCGGCTTGTACGCAATTCCCAGCACATTCACGTTCGCGTGATACTTCCCTTTTTCCTTATTGAAGACCACCGAATCGCCGGGAATCTGCATTGCCAGACTCACCTGCGCGACATTCGGTGCGGAATAAAAAAACGGCACTTGCAGCGATCCCTGAATGCTCCCGGGCGTATTCCCCGCGGCTTGGAGTTCCAATTGTTTTTCGATGGGCTTGCCGTCCAGCGGATTTACGGGGCGCACGTTGCAATATCCGCTGCGCGAGCGCACTTGCATTCCTCCATGTTCCATCTTCACCTTGATCGTGTGGCAACTCCCGTCCGGGCTTGAGGGCGGCACATACCCCAGCACATAAAATTCATTTTGCTCGCGCGCAATCCGGTCCAGTCCGCCGAGCAAGTCATTTGTGTTCACGATCGCGAAGCCGCCAGTGCCCTCTGCCAGCGACTGCAGGATTGCCTGATTCGTCGAAACCGAGGATGGAAACTGCGGAACAATCGACCGCGGAGCGTTGTTCGGATTGTTGTAATAGCTGTTGTAGGGTGAATTGATCGGGCGCGTTCCACCAGAAGTTCCGCCACCTCGCGTGCCGCCTCCAGTGCCTCCCGCCGTGCCGCCTTTTCCACCCGTCCCGCCCGTGCCACCAGGCGATCCACCTTTTCCCCCAGTCCCACCCGTGCCTCCTGTTCCCCCAGTTCCTCCCGTGCCGCCAGGCGAACCGCCGCCTCCCGGATGCCCTCCACCTCCACCCGCGCTACCACCACCGCCACCACTGCCACCACCGCCGCCTCCGGGCTTCTGCGGCTCTGCTAATCCGGCCGGTGCGAAAGACGCGAGAACAAGTTTGGGTCTCGCCGCGGGAGCAGAGTGAGAAGCAGCGCGCGCATTCGGACGGGGCACCGTTCGATGCAGTTGCACCGCCGCGCCAGTCCCATTGGGAGCCACCAACCCACGCACGTCCAGCGAATAAATGGAGACATTCGCCTTGTTGCACGCGTCAATCGTGGCCGTCAATTCGGAAATGCGCTCGGGATCGTCCGACGGAAACCCCGCGGAAAAAAGAATCAGCATCTTGCGGCCCGGAACACCCCGCAGGTTTTTCGCCAGACTGCGAACCGCCAGCAACATCGTCCGCGCGCCAAAGTCCGATTGCGCACTGCTTAATGAAGATAGCCCGTTGGAAGCAATCATGGCGGGCGCCATCGTGTCGCTCGGTGCATTGGTTTCGATTTGTGCCTGCTTCACACCCTTCACCGCAGCCGCCAGCAAATCTCCGTTGGCTGTAAAATTCTGGCGAACCAGCAGCGTGCCGCCAAAATCCACCACCGCCATCAGGCGATCCGGCCCCGCGCTCTTGGCAATGAATTGTGTCGCCGCGGCGCGCGCCTGTATCTGGTCCGGCGCCGCCATGGAGGAGTTGTCAAAGAAAAGAATCATGTAATGCTTCTGCGCACTGACGGGCGAGGAAGGGTCGCTGCCGAAGGAAAAGCTGCTGATCGCTTGTTCTTTATTGTCCTCGAGAACCTTGAAGTCTCCTTGCTTCAGGTCGTGGATGTAGTTCCCCTTCTTGTCCGTCACCACGGCATCCACCAGCACCACGCGCGATTCCGTATGGATCGTGGGCGCGGTGGCCAAAGGTTGATCTTGAGCGGGTGCTTGAACAACCGGCTCAGGAGTTTTCGGAGCTTCTTGTCCCTGCGCGCGACACAACCCGGGAAAAACTGTCGCAAACAATAACGCCAGTGTCCCCAAAACTCGCTGCCAGTTGCCTTTCGTTCGCTGTTTTCCCATCGCGGCCTCCCTAAAACGGAATCTCTACCGCGCCATTTCGCGCGGCCATTTGTGATCCTTCCGAATCCCGCACCACCTGGCGGACCAGGTAGCGTCCCGGCTTAACGGCAAAACTCGATTTAACAGTCAGGCCCGTGTGCGTCAATCGCTCGTAGGTCGGATCGCGCAACCGCATCTGCACGGTTTTCTCCCCGCCGGTGATGAAGTTTCCGTTTTCATCAAAGATGGCCGTGGCCACCGTCAAGTCGTCGAAACTCCGTCCGTCGGCCTTCCGGAAGTGCACATTCTTCAGATCCAGGCGAGAGACCACGCTCAACCGCGCATCTTCCGGGTCGCTTTTGAAATATTGCGTCTGCAGATCCAGCGGCATCTCGTTGATCTCCTCCTGCGAAAAGATCGCTTCCTGGATTTCCTGGCGCGCCAACTCGTGTGGATCCTCCGCATTCCGGGGAGCGAAATACCCGCGCCGCGCCTGTATGGAATACTTATTTTTACTCGCTAGCTTCACCGTTAGCACATGGTATTGCCCGTTCATCTTGCGATTCTGTGGTGAAAATCCCAGCACGTAAGAAACGTCTGGCGCCAGTGCCGCCAGCTTCAGTCCGCCCTTCAAGTCGTTCGAATTGTGAAAAAACGTGCCGCCCGTGCCATACGCGAAGTCGCTCAGCACAAACTGGTTTTCGTATTGCGAGTCCACCCGGTAGAGCGTTTTGTAGCCCCCCGTTCGAAACGTGTCGGCGTTGGGTTTCGAAATATCGCCACTCACGTCCGGTGTATAAAGTCCGCGCGCATCCAGCGTGTTCACCACCACGTTCGCCCTGTTGGCTCGGTCAATGATTCCTGATTCATCCAGGTAGGAGTTCGCCAGAATAAATCCCGGCGACACCAGCACCATGATCCGTTCACCCGGCATCGCGGACATCCGCCGCAAAATATCCTCCAGATGCCGGTACGTGTAGTTGTTCTCCTGGTCGCCAGCGCTCAACACCCGCATCGCCGTGCTTTCCACAACCGTCGCCGCTTGCGACTGTTTGGATTCATCTCCCTGGAACTGGCACTGTACCGCCTCTTCGATCGCCACGCTGCGCGCCGTCGGATCGTTCTTGTTCTCGATCTGGTCGGCCATGTAATACGTAATATCGGGGCAGTCCGCCCCTAGCGACCCCGGAAACAACGGGTGCGGGATCACACTCAAGATGGCCTTATGCAGCGCCGCTTTATCGGACGTGAACTCCACCGTGATCTGCCCCGACGTACTGAAAATCGCCACGCGGTCGTTCGGCCCGATTGAATCCAGGAACTGGTCCGCCTGTTGTCGCACGAACGTTGAGTCTTGCAGCAACAGGTGGATGTCGTCGAAAACCAGCGCCACGAACCGCTCTGGCAGCGTCGGCGTTTTTGTCGAGGAGTCCGGACTATTACCTTGCGTTTGCGCTGCGGCGGCGGCGCGTTGCTGCCGGCTCTCTGGGGTTTCCACGGAAAAATTGGTTATGGTCTGCAGCTTGCCTTGGTCGTAGAGCAGAAAATCCTGCCGCGTCAGATTGCCCACGGCCTTACCCGAGGATTCCCGCACGATCACGCGCACCTGCACCAGGTTCACGCGCACTTTAAACGTCGCGCCGGAATCCGTCTGCGAGATCTCTGAACCGTTCTCCGTTTTAAGCTTCACCGCGGATTCCGTGGGAGTATCCGCGCTGGTTTTATCGGCGGGCTGCGGGGTGGCCGGCACAGCGGCGGGCGGGGCAGCGGGATCCTGTGCGCGCAGAGCTCGGCCCGGCAACGTAATGAAAATAGACAAAATTAGCCAGAAAACACAGCGACCGTGAACGCTCCGATAAGGCAAATGCGGACTCATCCCTTCCCTAGCCCCCATTCGCGTCCCGACTTTTCGTGGCCTGAAGAGACGCACTGCAGGGCGCCTCGCGCGGGTGGGATGCCCCGACTATACGCCGCGCGTTTTCACGCGTCAACGCGCCAGGCGCCGGCACCGTTCTGCGAGGAAAATCGTGTAGTTCCGGTATCAAGCCATAAAGAGAAGTAGGAACAGGAGTTAGCTCGTGTCTCCGGCTCGCCTACAGTGTTTCCCCTCCAAATTTAAGACCGCTCCTTATTGACCTCTGCACATCGCGCGTCAAACTAAAGTAGCCTTGAAAGCGAGGCGTTCATGCGTCACAAGAAAAGAAATGCCATCGCCTTACTGGTAATTTCACTGATTCTATTTTCGTTTGAAGCAGGTATCTGGGCCAGATCCACGATGCACGCTCGCTCAGAAACCGATAAACAGAATATCCTCGGTCATCACCAACCGACCGAGATTCCAGCCATCGCGGGTATGTTTCTGCTGATTATCGCGGGGATCGTAGCAGCAACCCCACCATCGCGTGATCGGCAAGACGCAAATGCCAGATAATACCGGCGGGTAGTAGTTTGGCGCGCCAGTCTGAGGTGTTTATGTCCATCTCGAAAAACCGGGCAGTCTTGACGGCTTGTTTCTGTCTAGTCGCGGCCCTATTGCTAGTCAGTCTTGTCGCGGCGGGAAGCGGTCGCAACACGGTGCCACAAAGGGAAGAAGTCCAGCGCGGTAAATACTTAGTCGAGGAAGTGGCAAAATGCCCGGAGTGCCACACCCCACGCGACGCGAACGGAAATCTGGACCCGCAGGCGTGGTTGCAGGGCGCGCCAATTTGGATCATGCCGGTGCGCCACATCCAAAATTGGGCGGATAACGTTCCCGCCCTTGCCGGTCTTCCAAGCTTCACGGATCAGGAAATGGAGAGGGTTCTCGAAAAAGGAATCGGCCCGCAAGGCGAAGCACTCCGCCCTCCGATGCACATCTATCACATGACTCCCGCGGACGCGAAAGCCATCATCGCCTACCTGAAATCCCTCCCAGCGAAAAAACAGTGAGCAAAATTACCGCACCGGGTGGCAATCGGTCGGCACAAAACTTTGCAGCAACCGGCTCGTCGTCAATCGGCAGACGCGCTTTCCTTGCTGTTGGAATTGACGCGCGCAGCCACATGCGGGATACGAGCACGGATTCTGGCTCCCTGAGACGGTTCCGATTCAATGGAAAAATGTCCACCGACCAGGCGCAGCCGTTCTGCCATGCTGATCAGGCCAAGGCCGCCCTTTCCCCGCACAGAATCAGGATTGAATCCGGTGCCCCAGTCGGAGATACATACGTCAATTCCATCACCTTTACCGCTCAGCTCCACCGCCGCATCCAGCGCTCCGCTATGCTTCACAACGTTGCGCAGTGCCTCTTGAACGATCCGGAATACACAAAGAGCCACATCTTCCCCGATTTCGCCGGGAACGTCATGGTGAACAAAATTAATTTTTACTCCATGTTGCTTCGATAGCTCTCGACACAGGCTCGACATCGCCGCCACCAACCCCAAAAGATCCAATTTCACCGGGTGAAGTTGGTGAGACAGGTTGTGCAGATTGCTCGAAAGCTCCGAGGCTGCTTCCGTCACGTCGTGCAGATGACGGCGGGCTGGAGGAGAAAGCTCGGCCGTATCCTGCTCAAATTGTTCGAGGCCGATTTGCAGCAGAGCCATCCGTTGGCCCAAATCGTCGTGTAATTCCCTGGCGATCCGGCTGCGCTCCTGCTCTTGCGCTTTAATCAGTCTGCGGCTCAAGCTGGAAAGAGTCTCTTCCGCCAACTTGTTTTCCGTGATGTCCGCGACCATGCCCACAATTCTCGTGATCTTTCCTTGCGCGTCGAACTGGGCACGGCTGGTCCTTCCCACCCATACCAGGCTGCCGTCAGGGCGAATCATCCGATAGCTGATTTCGAGCTGCGGTTTTTCAGGACTAAGTTTTGCAATCGCGGCCATCAGTCTTTCCTGATCTTCTGGATAGACCCTGGAGAATATCTGCTGACCGGTATTGCATGTACCTTCGTCAATTCCGAGAATCTGCGCGCTCTGTTCTGATCGCACCAGCACATCCGTCCCGGCATCCCATTCGTAGGCGAACATCTTTCCGGCCTGGGCCGCAAGGCGAAATCGTTCCTCGCTTTTCCGAAGCTTCTCTTCCCCTTGCTGGCGCTCCTCTACAAGCGCAGCAAGAAACATAAACGGCGTTGCAGCGAAGATTAAGAACAACTGCAGCGACAATACGTCGATGGACTCCCCAAGCTCAAGGAATGGCCCTTCGCCATGAACGGCACCCCAAATCGACAGAAACGCCAGCGCTAAAATCG
The DNA here is from genome assembly GCA_963824925.1 of uncultured Acidobacteriota bacterium. Classification (GTDB taxonomy): domain Bacteria; phylum Acidobacteriota; class Terriglobia; order Acidiferrales; family UBA7541; genus Acidiferrum. Next base: position 117,315 of record CAWGRE010000012.1, on the reverse strand, counting down.
AAGTACTCACCCCCGTCGTTCCGAAACGCAAGGCAGTCCACAAGAGCAGCGGCACCAGCGAGTACAGAAGCGCTGGATGGCTGCCCCCGCCAGGCGCGGCAAAAGCCAGACTCCCCAGAGCCAACAACGCAACGAACTGCGCGATTGCCTCCAGATAAAAGCCTCGGGGCTTTTGTCCCCAATCCGAAAATTCCCGCGTCCATCCCGATATGGCCGGCAACAAAGCCAGGAATCCCAGCGCCTCCGAAAAGAACGCCACCTTCCAATCCGTCCAATAGTTAGTTCTCGCGGAAAGCGCTCCCAAAAACGCTCCAACGAACGGAGCCAGGAACACTCCATAGAATGAGTATTTCGCCAGGGCTTTGACACTATTCAACCGCGGCATGCCGCCGAAGGAAATGTGCAAACAAAAAGCGGCGATCATCACTTCCACGGCATTCGAGAGAATAAGCCAGATGAGGGAATGAATCGGAACCCGAGCCTGCAAATCGTAGAGGAAAAATCCTGTAAGACCCGCCGTCAGCAATACGGGCCACAATCTTCGCGGAACCAGCAACAGCACGGACACCAGAAGCACGTTTCCCAGCCACAGCGGCGACACCATTTGCGGCCGTAAGATCAGCGCTCCGCCGAGCCTGGCGGTCAGGTAGGAGAGAGCAATGCCAAGACACCCCACCAGTACCAGGCGGAGTAGAGAGTCCTGATTCGCGGCGCCCAACGATGAACGATCACGTTTGGCTTCGATGAATTGCCTCCGAAATCCCAGACAGGTCCACGGCCAAAAGCCGTAAAACGGCGGAAATATCCCAGTGATGTAACTTAGCTTTGAATCGGCCCAAAAGCAAAGACTGCACCGTCCACTTTCAATCCTACTCCACTAGAAGTTTGGACCAGCATCAATTGGAGTTTCCTTTCGCAGCTAAAAAACTGCGGGCAAGAAAATAAACTCTGTGCTCACGCGCATCAACATCACCCGCCGCCTTGCCCACGCTGTTATCCTGAAATATGACCACAATGCCCGATGCCCCCGCCAAAGTCTGGTTTCATAAAAGCGGCGTCCGGTCCATAACTCAATGGCTTGTCATCGCCCTGGTTCTTCTTTGGTCGATCCCCGCTCTGATCCTTGTGGCAGCCAAGTGGATCGACCCGCCGACAACCGCAGTGCACATCCAGCGCCGCGTGCAGGCTTGGATTCACCACACCCCATATCACGAACGCTACCATTTCATTCCGCTTAATCAAATCTCCGCCGATCTCCAGCACGCTGTAATCGCCGCGGAAGACTCGCGTTTCTACCAGCACCATGGATTCGATTGGCACGAGGTCCAAATCGCTGCCGGAGAGGATTTGGAAGGCGAACGCACTCGCGGAGCTTCCACCATTACGCAACAGCTCGTAAAGAATCTCTTCTTCGGAACAGGTCGCTCTTTCCTCCGCAAAGGCGCGGAGACCACACTCGTACCTGTAGCCGAATTCGTTCTCGGCAAACAGCGCATTCTGGAGATCTATCTAAACGTTGTCGAATGGGGACCCGGCATTTATGGAGCAGAATCTGCCTGCCGCTACTGGTACGAAATTCCGCCCCGGATTATCGGACGGCAACCTGCCGCGCGCCTCGCCGCAATTCTGCCGGCGCCACTGAAACGACGGCCCGAGCGAATGAATAACTACAGCGCGATCATCCTGAAGCGCATGAGTCAGATGGGTTGGTAATCGTCTTCAGCTATTCGCGGTATAAGCAGGTGCTTTCGCGGCGACGACTTCGGCGGTAATCACGGTTCCCTCATTGGGAGCCGCTTTCACGGAAAGCTCACCACCGCAGAAACGCAATCGTTCCCGCATGGTAATTAGCCCAATGCCCCTGGATTGCATGGCGAGATCAAAACCCACTCCGAAATCCCTCACGGTCAGCCGCACCTTCTCGCCATCCTGAATTACCGCCACAATAGCCTTCTTCGTGCGACCGTGCTTCTGAATGTTCGCCAGCGCTTCCTGGGCAACGCGAAACAGGCAGAGGGAGACTTCGGGAGCCAGACTTGAATCAAGGTCCTCGGCCTGCAGTTCGATCTCCAGCTGATAATTATTCCAATACTTCCGGCACAGGTCTCTGAGGCCCACTTTAAGTCCGCAACACTGCAGGCTGGCCGAATGAAGCTCATGCGAAAGTTCATGAATGTCTGTCGCAATCGCGGACAGCTCTCCGTGCAGTTTCTGCAACAGTTCGGTGGCGCGTTCTTTCTGGTCTGCTGGGCTTTGGGTGCACGCCAGATCAATTTCGCTGGCCAGAAGGGCAACACGTTGCCCAATATCGTCGTGTAAATCGCGGCTGATCCTGGCGCGCTCTTCTTCTTGCGCCTCGATCAATCGGCCTGCAAGCAGCTGAAGTTCTCTATCCCTCTGGAGCAGCGACGATTCCGCCAGTTTCTGGGCCGTAATGTCGCAGACGATCCCGATCACATGAGGAACGCTCCCTGGAACCGCGTTGAGCAGCGAAACGCTCACATGTCCCCACATTTGCGAGCCATCCTTGCGAAAGAAGCGCTTCTCCATGCTGTAGCTGGCTCTTCTTCCCTGGCACAGTTCGTCAAACAACACCTTTTCGATCTCTTCGTCTTCTGGATGGCTCAAGCGGGCACAACTCGAACTCTGCAGCTCTTCCCGGGAATATCCGATCATCGAGCAAAATGCCGGATTCACTTCAAGAATTTGGCCCGCCAAGGTCTCCAGGGCGATGCCAATCGAGGTCTGCGCGAACAGATACTTGAACCGTTCCTCGCTTTCACGAGTGGCTCTTTGCGTTTCTCTGCGCTGCAGTGCCGCCCCGATCACGTTGGCGGCGTTCGCAAGTTGATTGATAGTCTCTTCCGACCAGCGCCGTTCCACGGAGTACGAAGACAATCCCAGGACGCCCTTGTTCTGCTGGCTATATCTCGAGGGAATCAACAGCAAAGACTTAACGCCAAGATGTTCGAGAAATTCCCGGTCGGTGCACCCTTCCGGTGGCAAATCTCTCGGACTTTCCAAAGCGACTACTTCATGCCGCCCAAGGCACTCTCCTAGAAACGGCATTTTGCCCGTCGGAATCACCTTTGGCGATAGCGGCGCCTGCCCGGCGCTCGCCGTGTATTTGTGCAGCAACGCAGCCGGCTTCTTCATCTACCTCGTACCAACAAATGCGGTCACCCTCCACCAGTTCCACGATTCCATCGAGCCCTTCGACAATGGTGGCCTCGACGTGCTCCGGCGCGCTCAAAGCAAGCCGTTCTCCGAGCTGAGAAATCTGCCTGCCTAACGCATGCAGGCCGGCTTGGGAGTTCTGCGCTGGCGGATGCAATTGGAAGCTCCTTTCAGGAGTCCTGCGCCAAAATCCTCGACTTGTCGTTACCGTATCCATTTAACCCGGCTGGATTACACCTAATCCAAGTAGCTCCGCCCTCGTTGCCAGTACCCTACCCTCGCCCTCCCTAGCAGTCAAGTCACGTTTCGGATTTCATAAGGGCACTTGTGCTGGAGAATAATTCGCACACGTCGACCGATGTCAACTTCCGCCCCGCATTCCTCGTTCGAACAGTACATTCAAAGTCACCAATGCTCAGGAATCGTTCCCACCCGACGTTTCGACCGCCAATCGCCACGCACTTGGACTATAATTCCGTCAGCTTTCCAGGTTCTCCAAGTTACAGGGTGACTCAACTTATGAAAGTTCTGCCTGCGGTTGGTCTAAGCCTCGTCTGTTTCTTCTTCATTTCATGCCAAAATAACCCAACAGAGGTAGCAGATCATAAAGCGGCGGCCACTCCTTCCGTCGTTGTCCGGCCACCCGCCAATCCGCTGAAGAATGCCTACTTTGGCGACCTGCACTTGCACACCAGCTATTCGATGGACGCCTTTGTATTTACCACGCGCACCACACCTGAAGATTCCTTCCGCTACGCGATGGGCGAAACCGTCCAGTACATGGGCAAACCAGAGAAGCGCCTCGTGCCCCTCGACTTTCTGGCAGTGACCGATCACGCCGAATACTTGGGCGCAATCCGCGAGGCCGTCAACCCCAATGGCCCATTCGCCGGCACGGAATGGCAAAAGAATCTCTCCAGTACCGATCCCAAAGTAGCTGGCCAATCTTTCATGAAGCTCATCGCCTCCACCACGGCAAATAAACCTCTTCCTGAGTTCAACGATCCGAAGATTCTCCGCTCCGCTTGGGATACCTACGCCGCGATGGCCGACAAATATTACAAGCCTGGCACATTCACTACGTTTGTTGGATACGAGTGGACTTCCATGCCGGGCGGCCAGAATCTCCATCGCTGCGTAATCTTCGCGGACAAGGGCCCAGCCATGCCGTTCTCTTCGTTTGATTCCGATGATCCCGAAGCGCTCTGGAAAAATTTGGAAGCGCAGCGCAAGCTCGGCATGGACGTAATCGCCGTTCCGCACAACGGCAATATCAGCAATGGCCTGATGTTTGACACCAAAGACATGTCCGGCAAACCGATCACCGCCGATTACGCGCGCCGCCGCATGGCCAACGAGCCTCTCGCCGAAATCGTTCAAGCCAAGGGCCAATCCGAAACCAGCCCCGCGTTATCCCCCAGCGACGAATTTGCAAATTTTGAAATGTTCACCTCTCTCCTCAGTGGCGCCGGCGAAGCCAAGTCCGCCACCGGAAGTTATCTCCGCCAGGCCTATGGAGTTGGCCAGGAACTTCAAGCCAAGCTTGGCGTCAATCCATTTAAATATGGCATCGAAGCAGGGACCGACTTCCATTCCGGCATTACCTCCACGGAGGCCAACAACTATCCCGGCTCGCACGGCAATCAAGACAACGATCCTCGCACGGTCATCACCGCAACTAAGTCCGTGGTGGGTGAGCCCCCGATCGCGCTTAGCTCGGGCGGCTTAACCGGCGTCTGGGCGGAAGAAAATACCCGCGAATCCATCTTTGCCGCCTTCAAGCGCAAGGAAACCTTCGGCACTTCAGGCGTTCGCCTGAAGGTTCGCATGTTCGCAGGGTGGGATTATCCGCAGGATTTGACGAAGCAATCGGACTGGCTGAAGTCCGCGTACGAAAAGGGCGTTCCGATGGGCGGCGATCTTCCGGTTCATGCAGTCGCGGGCAAGCCGACCTTTATCGTCCAGGCCGTCAAGGACCCCAACAGCGGCAACCTGGATCGCGTGCAAATCGTTAAAGTCTGGACAAAAAACGGAAAGTCCCATGAGAAAGAGTTCAATGTCGTCTGGGGAGGCGACCGGAAATTAGATCCAAAAACCGGCAAGCTTCCGCCAGTCGGCGACACCGTCGACGTCAAGACGGCCACCTTCACCAACACCATCGGCGCAACTGAACTGCTTGGAGAATGGACCGATTCTGAATTCGATCCCACCGCCAGCGCGACGTACTACGCCCGGGTCTTGGAAATTCCGACCCCCCGCTGGTCCACCTATTGGGCGGCAAAACTCGGCATTCCTCCCAATCCAAAAGCTCCGGCATCCATTCAGCAAAGAGCGTGGACTTCGCCGATCTGGTATACACCTGCCGGGAATAATCCTTAGTCCCTCCGCTTGCTGCCGCACGCGCCACTAAGCATAGAAACGGACACGCCCGCACCGAGCGTGCCCGCGGTAGTTTCTACCGATGATCGTCGTCTTGCCGATCGCCGTCCCCCACTTTGCGAACCACCCCATGGATAGCCTGGCTCCCAAAATGTTTTATGGCCGCTGGGCTCGTCGGCGTGAACGACATGCTCAAGTTCGAATATTCCACCAACGCCTGCCCGGTGATGCAGACCTGCAGCGTTGATGGTCCCAGAGTTTCAAACGGCGCAGGGTTTCCGTTCCCACTAATGGACGGCTGGCCGATAATCACCAATCTGACTATCGTGGCTGGGCTGTCAGGTTGGCAAACGCTCGTGTCGGAACTGACCGTGGCATTCGTCATGGTGATGTGGTGGGTATGCGGCATGCGCATCGCCGGAGTATCAACATTTGCGGTGCAGCGGAAGTGCCTGGGTTCGCCGCAATCCACGAATCGGGATGTTCCATCGTCATAATCGCGGTGAAATCCGCTTTACGACCGTCATCCTTTAGCTTCAGCTCCCATGTCCCGTGCATCTCCCACGGTCCGGATATTCCCGTTGCCGGGGTATAGTCATTAAAGATCCCGCTAAAGTGCTCGGGAGTCCGATCTTGAGCTAGCACTCCTGCTACGGTTGCCAATCCCAAAACCACAACGAAGCTTACCGACCACCACAGTTCTTCTGCTTTTCATAGCATCTCCTAGTTGGAAGCTTGCGCCTGACTCACCGAAACCGATTCGGCCCGCGTGAACCGCCGAAGCTTCCTGGCTGCCATTTCGGTGTTCAGGAATCTCTTTTCAGCGGCCTCGCGTTTCAAGCGCGTTGCCACCATCGGACACGCCGAGACCGTGCGTCAAACAGCAATGCGCAGGAGAGCTATTTGCCGTCTAATGCGGTCTTTTGCGGTTGACCCTTGAAGGGTTACAATCGCGTAACTTGGCTCCTGGTCCCTAGACCATCCAGGTAACTCCATGAGCGAACCCCTCCCCAGCGTGAAGCTGCACGAGAAATCGCCCGAAGCGCGCTCTGGACTCCTGGAAAGAAATCGCTGCTTATCTCAACCGAGACATCACAACCGTCCAGCGCTGGGAAAAGCGCGAAGGGATGCCCGTCCATCGCCACGTGCATGACAAGCGTGGCTCGGTTTACGCCGTAAGCACAGAGCTGGATGCCTGGCTGCAAGGTCGGAGAGAGTCGCTGGAATCGCTTGAAAAAGTGCCAGACCCATCTGCCCCGATGGTTGCCGAGGCGGACCACCGCCGAACAGCTACTCTCCGAACCCGTCGCTGGCTTGCCCTGGGGGGGTTAGCCGCGTTCGCCCTCATTGCTACCGGTTACCTGTTCATTCGGAAACGCGCGGCAGACACCGCCCAGCCAAAAATCAGCTCACTCGCTGTCCTGCCTCTCAAAAACCTATCAGGAGACTCCTCAAAGAATTATCTCGCCGACGGCATGACCGAAGCCCTGATCGGGCGCCTGGCCAGTATCAAAGATCTCCGCGTCATATCCCATACCTCCGTCACCCGCTACGCTGATTCGGGGCTCTCGGTTCCAGACATCGCCAGGGCCCTCCATGTGGATGCCATTGTCGAAGGCTCAGTGATTCCAGAGGGCGACCGGATTCGCGTCACCGCCCAGTTAATCCGCGCTTCCACGGACACGCATATCTGGTCGGAAACCTACGATCGCGACCTGAAGGACGTGCTTGCCTTGCAGAGTGACCTGGCGCAATCAATCGCAGCAAAAGTGGAAGCAACAGTCACCGGAGCAGAACACAAACGTCTCATGGCCGCGCGCCCCGTCGCCCCGGAAGTCTATGAGAGCTATCTGAAAGGCGAATTCGCCACCGACAACGGCAACACTCGCGCTGGTATCGAACAACGAATCGGTTATTTTCAGGACGCCATCCAGAAAGACCCTACCTTTGCTCCGGCTTATGTCGGCCTGGCAGCGGCCAATCAAGAACTCGGCACCGTTTTTATCGGCGACCCGCCCCAGGAAACACGCGAAAAAGCAATGGCCCTCGCCCGCAAAGCGCTGGAGCTGGATCCGGACCTTATGGAAGCTCACCTTCTGATTGCCGACGTGCAAATGCAACAGTGGCAATGGATCGAAGCAGAAGCGGAATACCGGCGCGCCCTTGAGTTAAGCCCAAACAACGCCGTAGCCCACAGCGGCATGGCTTCCTGGTTCTTATGCCATGGACGCACCGAAGAGGCTTTGGCATGGGCCCAGCGTGCTCGCGAACTCGACCCCCTTTCTGTCCCAGGAAGTGAAATCGGGTGGATCCTGTTTCAGTCCCGCCACTATGACGAGGCCATTCGCGAGTACCGAAGCGATCTGGCGGTAATCCCAGATGACGCCGGCACACTTTGGTATCTGGGATTCGCTCTGATCGCCAACAACCAATCCACCGATGCCATCCCCGCGCTCGAAAAAGCAGTGGCGGGTTCTGACCGCAGCCCAGGCGTCATCGGCGTGCTGATCCGCGCCTACGCGCACGCCGGCAGGCGCGATGATGCCCTTCACCTCCTCGCGGAGCTCAAATCGCGAGCCAAAGCAGGCTACGTTCCTGCCGCCGCCTTCGTGAACGCCTATCTAGGCCTTGGCGATAACGAAGAGGCTTTCGTATGGCTCGAACGTGCCTACCAGGAAAAATCAAATATTCTTTCCTTCGTCAAAGTGCATCCCTACTTTGATCCCATTCGCAACGATCCCCGCTTCATAGACCTCGTCCGCCGCATCGGCCTCTGATAGCGTGGTCCATCCGCCTGCATCCGCGCCCTCCTTCGCCAACCCCAACCACCTCCAGATTGTTACTTTTAACAATTCACGGCAGGCTTCGGCGAATCTACCCTTCGCCCAGTCGCATCGCATGGGATTGCATGTCTGCACACCCTGGGTCTCAAGAAGCTCGGTTCTGCCAGAAGTCCAGCCGTCTGCCGAAGATTCAATTTTGGATTGCGGCCTGGCGCTTGTCCGGCCTGCAGCCTCAAGGTAACGCCACCGCTCCAAACGAGCGAAAGCGAGGTCGCGCATGGCATCTGAATTGACCACAAATTGGGGCGTGGATTGGGCTTGGGGCTTGCTCCTCATAGTCCTGACCGTGGTCTTCCACGCCTACTGCCTGGGACTCCTTAATAAAGAAGTCGCCGTAAAGCTCACCGATTCCCGAACCTTCTGGCGATTGCCCACCGGTTCGATCGTTCTGATTGGAGGGGCCGCCCTCTCCACCAGCCTCTTTCACGGCACCGAGTGCCTGGCCTGGGCCATCACTTACCGCATTCTAGGCGCCTTGTCGGATTCCAAATCCGCTGTCTTATATTCGCTGAACGCGATGACCAGCTATGGTCACGCGAGTCTTCATCTGGAGCCACGTTGGCAATTGATGGGCGCCCTCGAAGCGTTGAACGGTTGGATCCTGTTCGGTTTAACTACCGCGTATCTGTTTACGGTGATGCAGAAAGTTTGGTCGCGCGGCTGACTCGTCGCTTCCAGAATTCGCCTAGCTATCCCGGTGGTCGGCCGATTCCGCATTCCACGCCGCACCCAGCAACACAATGGACGCGGATAGCTGCATCCAGATCAGCAGACCGATCACCGCCGCAAGCCCGCCGTACACCAGGCTGTAAGGCACCCGACGCACGTAAAATCCAAAGCCCACGTTGCTCAACCACCACAGCAGCGTCGCCAGCATCGCCCCCGGCAGAACCCGCGTAAACTTCTCTTCTTTATTCGGCCGCGCCACCCAATAAATCACCGTCAACGCCAGCATCGCCAGCACCATTGCCACCAAGGGAAAAAAAATCACCCACAGCCCGTTGACCCTGGAATGGCTTCCCACCAGTCCCGTCAGCCAGTGGCGCAGCGGCCGCCCAAATACTCCCAGGATGCCGGCAACCAGAATCGGCGCGATTGTAATCAGCAACAGCAGCAAGCCTCGGATCTGCCGGTGCAGGAATCCTATGCGCTCCTCGTCGCCATAGATCAGGTGGATGCCCTCCATCAGGAGCTTCATCACCTGCGAGCCAACGATCAGCGTCCCCAACCACCCCAGCACCGCAAACCTCAAGACTTCCGGCCCGTGTCGCCCCAGAAAATCCGCCACGATGCTCTGGCTTCCCGGCGGCAGGAATTCCGTGAAATCGCGAATCGTATCCAGTAGTGAAGTCTTGGTCCCTAGCCAACTGGATGCCAATCCCACCACCAGCAGTAGCGTGGGAAAAAACGCCAGAAATACGTTGTACGCAATGGCCTGCGAAATCATGCTGCAGCGTGGATAGACGCGCGCAAAGGTACCCCACAGGCGCGAGGTGAGTGGGCGGCGGTTTGGCATTGCTGGATAGTATAGCCGGAGAGGCAAATCTAATTTTTTTCTAATAACACTAAAGTTTCAATGCCGCCCGCCGATACCCCGCATAGACGCACCCGCGTCTCCTAAGGAGGCCCTTACCTGTGAGCGCCATCTCAGCAGCCAACGGAGCAGACATCCTTCAACGGTTCCTCGAGCAGTCCGGGCAAACCACCGCCGCGGCACCAACGCAAAACACCGCCGCCACTCTGAAAACCGCCAAAGCCGAAGCCCAACTCAACGAGGCTTCCGTTATTGGCGGCGGTACGCCGGACACTGCCGGCACCCTGCTCAATACATACGCCTGATAGCCAACCAGCGCGGGCGCCGCGTCATTCGACGGTTCGCCCGCGCTTCTAACTATGCCTCGTCAGATCGCGGCATCCTGCGCCGGCCTCGCCGTCGTATAGTCGCGCTCCGCTACGCTTTTCCAATTCCTTGCCTGCGCGATGCAAATGGTGTGCAGCATCAGGAATAGCGGCACCAGGAATGTCGGAATCAAGCTCAACGGTAATTCCGTCATCGGCGCCATCGAAACGTCCTGCGGCCTCAGTAATCCCGCGGTGACGCCCAAGCTCACCGCCAGCACCAGGTCCGTGATCCCCAGCACCTGCCAGCCAATAAACGCAGTCCGATGGCTCGGGCCGCCTAACTTCCACGCCGCAAACGCGGCGGTCGCCCCAATCAGCATGTCCCCATATCCCGCCGGCAGCGCAAACACCGCTGGCAACGCTCCCCGCGCTTCCATCAGTACAAACGTGAATCCAATAATCCTCCACGCCTGCGCGGCCGTCAGTGCCACCGGATCCAGCGACATCAGGAATTGCCGGAATCCCCGCGATCCCGCAAACCACGCGAAAAACAGCGCCATCGGTGTCAGCGCCGCAATCGCCACGGAAATTCCCAACCGGTTCCCATCATTCTTGAACAAGTTCATCGCCGAAGCCGTAAAGGCAATCATGAGCCAGACCGCAATCAACCCCGCGATTAACTTTCCGTAGTTCCTCATACCCTTCCTCCTTAATTGGTGACCACGCGGGTCACTTCATTCGTAAGTTGAAATAGCTGATTCCAGGTCTGCTCCCCCAACTGGCGCCGCAGCCCCGTCTGCACCTGTTCCCAAACCGGCAAAACGCGCTTCAACTCTTTGTCTCCGCCCTCGGACATCCGCAGCAGCCGTTCCCGCCGATCCTTCCCCGGGCGCTCCACAATCCAACCCTCTCGCCTCATGATCCGCAGCGTTCGCGTCAGACTCGTACTGTCCATCGCCAGGATTTTCCCCAATTTCCGCTGAGACACTTCCCCAGTCCGCGAAAGTGCTTGCAGAATCGTGAGTTGTGTCGCCCGCAGCCCATAGGGCCGCAGTGCATCCTCATAGAATTGGGTAAGTGCCCGCGACGTCCGCCGAATGCTGCCGCACAGGCACGGCAAGGCAGGAAGGATTGATTCGCTCATAATCAGATAGATGTATATGCATCTATTTTGGTTGCATGATTTTCCTTCGGCCGTAGCCTTTACGGATGTTGGGGAAGACTTCGCCTTCTGCGCCGATGATTCATCGCCACAGCCCCCAGGCCTGGGCAGTTGTTTGGGTGACTGAAAAATGGAGGAGTTCAGGCACTCGGATGATCAGTACCTTCTTAAATGACGTCCCGGCTAATACAACAGCCTGCGCGCGCGGTGGGCGCAGAACTGCCAATTTCAGATGCTGCGGAGCCCAACCCCCTTAATTATCTGACGTTCGCCTTTGACGTGAGCTATTTCTCCGCGCTCCAGTCCGATCCCGCGAGAAGTACTCCCGATTCATCTGGCGATTGTGCTGTTGAATGGCCAAGGCGGAAAGATGCGCCGCTCGCTGAATCAGCTTCTCTTCTTCGGGGTTTGGAATTCGCGGGAAGCAGCAGTACGTCTCAAGCGTGCCAAGAAGCTCCGCGTTGGGCGAAAAAATCGCCGTGCAACGGAAAGCGTGCAACCCGAACTCCACAGCATTTTCTGCAATCGTGTGCAGGGTATGCTCCTCGTCCTCCGGAAACAACACCAGCGACACTACATTGCCCACTTGGACGTCGAGCGCGTTGCATATCTTGTTGAGAAGTTGGGTGATTGACGTTCCTGCGTAGATCAACTCAAGCAGTTGTGCCTCGTTGAATAATCGGGTTTGTGGAGAGGCTGAATCTTTTTGGTGCATGGAGACCCTCCCTGCGTCTGTTCGAACGCACTACGTGGTCTTAGCGAGTCGGCAACATCACGCCTACAACCATCAGGCTATTGCATCGTTCAGGTTGTTGCGCCGGAAAAAGAGCAACCCCAAACCCACGAACCCGAACAGCAGAAGCGTTTGGGAGCCGGGCTCCGGAACGGGAACCAAAAATTTGCTCCCGTTGACGCCAAAACTATCTCCATTGCGGCGTATTCCCCGTGCTTTCCAGACATGCTCGCTCAGGAAATTATTGTTGGGGTCGAACTCAAACAATTTCACAGGCCCGTTTTCGGGAGTTATTCCAGATGTCAGGAGTGCGGCAAACTCCGAAATCCGTTCGTCCCTCGAGACGTCGTTGATTCGAAAGCCAGGTTCGGCGCTACCTCCCATCTTGGATTTTTCTAATGAATTCTTCCGAAAGCTCTGCCAAGCCGGCTCGCCGGATAATTCCCACTTGTCGATCGTCCCCTCTTCAAACGAAAAGTTTAGATCTCTGCTCGTGTGCTCGACAGAGAGTCTGTCGGCAAATGCTGGAGCAGCGGCAGAAAGTACAGCGGCTAAAGTTAACACTACGTGTGCATGTTTCAATTGACTTATCCCCGGTTCCGGCAGATTCGACTGTCTGTAATGATTGCGTGATTTTAGAACTCTTGATCGTTCGCGTCTGTTCACTTTTGGACACTTACTTCTGTTTTACAAAACGCGGGTACGAACACATATGTCTCGAGACCCCGCGCCCCTGTGGATGGTTGGCGGGCTGCGGCAACTTCAGCAGCAGCCGAATTGGCAATTCTTGTTGACTGGATCGTTTCTTGAGGAATTCCAGAAAAGTCCATCGGATGTTCGCGAACCCTCGTGGCCAATTCCACCATCGTCGCCGTAATATACTTCCCTGCATAGCAGATCAGCACCACGCCTAGAATCACTCCGGCCAGCGCGCCAAAGCTCAAACAAAAGAGAAGCCAGCAGGCCACAAGCTCTCTGGCGTAGTAGGAATGCAAGGCAAGCCCGAAGGACACCACGCAAAATTGCGGGACGCCAAATCCTGCGCGGAGTAGGCGCACGATGTCTGTCTTCCTCATAGATTAAGATGAATGAACCGTTTCTAGTGGCGAAGATGAGAAGGACGGCAAGATGACTGATACTGGCCGACCCGCCCAGACCGGTCAATATCGCTCTATCCAGCCGTCCGAGGACCATTCTATGGAACACTTGGCGGGCGCGCTGTTCACAATTGAACAGCCCTCCAACCATTCTTTCGGTAGTCTCTGACCGCAGAAACAACCGAGCCTGTCATACCTGCTTCATACCCTAGGTCGTCAAAGGAACGTCACCATGCCCAATGATTCGCACCAAAGAGCCGCTGAGTTTCACGAACTGGCCGCACATGCCCATCGCGCTGCCGCCGTGCATCATGGAAAAGAAGATCATCAGACGGGACATGAGCATTCGAAGCAGGCCATGGAGTATGCCAACAAGGCGCTAGAATGGTCACAAAAGTCCCATGGAATATCCGCGAAATTGGCGGGGAAATTATGAACGTGGGCGGCGTGGCCCAGAACGGCAGCAGGCTATGACGACCGGGAGGAAGAAGGACCATCCGCTAGGTGGGTTCGGATCAGGTGCCGGCTTGGGCGGCAAGGTAACCGTATTTCGCGGCATGGAGCAGATCTACGCCCAGGGCGCGATCGCTAATACCCTCTTCTACATTCAGAAAGGCGGTGTCCGTCTTTCGACGCATACCGAGGATCAACCATCCGCGGTTACGGCGCTCCTGGGCGTGAATGATTTTTTCGGTGAGCTTTGCCTTGCAGGCTATCCCCTTCGCATGTCTACTGCCGTGGCCCTAACCGACAGCTCCATCCGCACGATCAAAAAAGAAAATATGCTCGAGATACTTCGGAAGAAAAACAAGAGTTCCAATGCGTTGGTGGCTTACCTGCTGGCCAGTCTCAAGAACTATCGGGATCACGTGGCGTCTCTTTTGACTTCCAATGCGGAACAACGGCTCGCGCGAGTGCTTCTTCGGCTGGCGCACTTGGACAAAAACAGCCCCCCGGTCGTGGAGATTCCCATTCTCAGTCATCAGGTTCTCGCGGAAATGATCGGCACTACGCGCCCGCGCGTGAATCTATTCATGAATAGTTTCCGGAAGCGGGGGTTCATTCATTACGACGGAAAATTGGAAGTACACCAGTCCTTGCGGGAAGTCCTGCGCGGCAACTAAACACGGTTCTAATCGAATAAAACAAGGCTTTCGGGGAGTTTAGCGAAAAACCAGCGCCTCAGCGCCTGTTCAAAATTGAACAGAGGCCGGCGGGGCAAAATGCTATATTCAGCCTTCATGAATACGCCACTGCCTCGAAGTGTTTCCGCTCCGCGTCCTCGCGCCGCCCGAAAAGCGAAATCCAAGATTGCTGTGTTCGATGTAAAGCTATTCCTCGATTCCGCGGGTCTGGGCAGAAAAGTCGGTAAGTTCAAGGCCAAAGAGACGATCTTCACGCAGGGCGATCCCGCAAAAGATGTCCTCTACATTCAAGAAGGCGGCGTAAAGCTTACTGTGGTGAATGAAAGCGGTAGAGAAGCCGTCGTCGCGATTCTCGGGCCGGGTGATTTTTTAGGGGAAGGCTGCCTGGCTGGTCAGGCGCGTTGCATGGCCACGGCTGTCACGATCGCGGCCACCCAGGCGCTGATCATCCAGAAGGAAGAGATGGTTCGCGCGCTCCACGCGGAGCATACATTCTCCGACCGCTTCATTGCTTACATGCTCACGCGAAACATCCGCGTTGAGGCGGACCTGATCGATCAGCTCTTTAATTCCAGTGAGAAACGTCTGGCGCGCACCCTGCTGCTCCTCGCACGCTTTGGCGAAGAGAGCCCGCCAAACAAAGTGCTGCCCAGAGTGTCGCAGGAAATGCTGGCCGAGATGATTGGTACCACCCGGTCACGGGTCAATTTCTTCATGAATAAATTCCGGAAACTCGGCTTTATTGAATATAACGGCGAGATCCACATCAATAATTCCCTGCTGAGTGTTGTCCTGCACGACTGACGCAGACGGCTCCCACACTCAGAAAATCGAGCAAATCCAACTCCTCCTCTGAAGTTGCTCTCAGTTGTCAGATTCTTGGCTGCCCTTGCATCTCCTTGGAACTCCGGCAATTCTCTCCAGTTGATGAGGCGACCAGTTATTCGTCACCATATCTCGCCACAGGGTCACTCTGTCTGGCAAGGCGACAAAGCCCAATATCAGGAAATTCACACGAAAGAATGAAAACTGTGCCGATGTGAACAGTTACCCAACGTGAAGCAAGTCGTGAATGACTTGCAAATCCGGGATCAAAAAGCCAGTTCTTCGCAGTAAGGCGCGGGATCGACCGTGGGCTGATGATGGGGAGCCAAAGTCCCGCGGATCCCCGTCTGATTCTGATTGAGCTCGAGACTGCACAACCGAAGAAAACTACCAACTATCAAGCCGTTGAAGATTTACCCGACGCATGAGCGGAACGTACCGCACTCGGCCTTGAGTTTTTCATGGCATACAACGACTGGTCTGCCGAGTAGAGAAGACTCCCGATGGTGTCGGCATCCGTTGGATAGCTGGCAATTCCTGCGCTCACCGAGATCGCAGGTGCTTCTTCATCTCTCTCTAATAGCTCGCAGATGCGCCTGATTACCAGAGTGGAGGCGGCCCGGCCCGTTTCGGGCAGGATAAGGGCGAACTCATCCCCCCCGTGGCGCGCTGCTGTATCAATCGAACGCGAGCAGTCTTTCAGGAACTGTCCCAACCGGCACAGTGCCCGATCACCCGCAAGGTGCCCAAATTCATCGTTGATCTTTTTCAATCCATCCAGATCCAGCAGTAGTAGGGAGAATTCACGTCCGGTGCGTTTGGAGCGGCAAATCTCTGCCTGCAATACCTCGAAAAGCCGCCTATGGTTGGCCAAACCAGTGAGCGAATCGCTATCCGCTTGGTGGCGGAGATGATCTTCCAGGGTGCGCTGTTCGCTTATGTCCACGGCAATAATTTCATAACCGGCGAAATTTCCGTTCTCGTCATAAGCCCCGCGCCCTCCCAACCGGGCTTTCAGGATGCTTGCATCCTTGCGAACCCAATCGATTTCTACGGGTTCGATTTGCTTTCGTTCGCCGGAGTTTTCTTTGAAGGGCGCACTCTTGAGGACATTCGGGATAATCCCCGACGCTCGGTTTGCCGCCAGCAGTTCTTCTTTGGAGTCGTAACCCAGCATCGTAATCAGGGCCTGATTGACGTCCCGCAATTCTCCCTCGGCATCGCACTGGTAAATTCCGTAGGCGGGGTTGTCCACCAACGCCCGGTAGAGAGATTGCGAATGCTTCAAGGCCCTGCGAGCGTCTTCTAGTTCGTCGCGCAGCTTTTTCTCATTCAGCGCCCTACGGATGGCCATTGGCAAGTGCGCAAGGTGTTCCTGGGCAACGTATTCGAAAGACCCCAACTCCGCGAGTTTCGCAAGCGAGTCCATCTCCAACCGAGCAAGCAGAAAGATAAGTGGGAACTGCTGCATCAGTTTTTGCAGTAGCGTCATTGCTTGGGGTCCATGGCAACTGGGATTGGGATACTCGACGACGATGACATCGTACTTGTGCGAATACAGTTGTGCCGCACACTGCTTTAAATTCAGCACAAAATCGGAGACCACCGTGAATTGGCCATCTTTGAGTTCCTGCAAACAGCGATCGATCACGTCCGCATCCCGATGGACGAAGAGCACACTGAGTGGGCGCGTTCTGTGAAAGTGCAGCCGCTCCCCTTCCAAATCTTGCACGCCCGGGAGCCTTGGCTCCAGATTCTGTTGTGAATTAGCTTCCATACCCGTAGAACCAGCAAATCGGTCCGGCTACGCAGACGTGAACTCTAAGACGTGACGATGAGAGCCTTCAGGATACTTTGATAAGCAAGTGGAGTCTGTCACCTTCTGTACACACCGCCTATTGCCCCCTCAAGTTTTCTGTACTCGCCTTGACCCATACCCGGATGCCAGACCAACGAGCGGTAACATGGGAGGGACCATGTGCAAAAGGGGACAGTCAAAAGACCACTCCAAGTCGCAGAATGATTGAGGAAGCGGTTGGCCGCTTCAGGAGAATCACCATGGTCTTTTGCCCAAACTGTGCCAGCGCGCGAATCCACCAATCCAGACGTAAAGGACTCGCGGAATCGCTGATTCTGACCGCACTTTTTGTCCGGCCCTTTCGCTGCGAACGATGTGACGAACGATTCTTCCGTTGGTCCTTCGCGGCCAAGCCCAATACCTCCCGGACCGCGACAACGTAGTCTTGGACGCTCCGTGTCGAATCGAATTTAGGCCAAACAAATGTCTATCATGCGCTTCGTTTGGCGATCGAAAAGCCTGCGAGCAGATGCCGTGATACCGTTACTGAATCCAATTGTTTCCCGTCTCCGCAGCGCGCTTGAATCTCTCTCGGCGTGGCTAAGAAAACTCGTGGGAACCGACCGGCGCACAAGCCACTTCGCGCGGCAACGCGTCTGCCCATTTTGTGGTCTGATCACCTCGCGTGGCAAAGCGTACTGCCTGGAGTGCGGCAAATCCTTCAAACTCGCTTAGCATTCCGCAACCCAACCCCAACAGAGATCCCGTTCGGCGGAGCGGCCGTGATGCGGACGGAACATGCGTTCTGGTCCTGCAAATAGAAAGAGCGACCCCGCGGAGAGTCGCTCCATTACAAAGTCAGAAATCTGCCCAACTACGGACTGCAATCCAGTCCCACTGTAAGCCGCTGACGGCTCGCTGTCCAGCCTTATTAGCGGACTTCTCAACTGCCATTCGCTATCTCATCATGGCTGTTTCAAATACGAAATCTCCCTAGGCGGATCGCCCGCGGGCCTACAAACCTCATCTCAATTCATTCTTGGTGGGTACGAGGGGCGCGCCAACGGCGACCGAGGGCCGGAATAATCGCGCCACCCAGATTGGCCAGCTTAGCGTCCGGGAATGGTGCGCGCTCCGCGCGGGGGTTTAGGGAGCGGAGCCACGTTTTTAGGAATCGTCCCAAAGCGCCAACTTGTTCTCGGAAGCTGAAGTGGAGAGTCTGGCCGTTCGCGCGAACCACCATCAGGGTGACGTCGTCCGCAGAAAGATTGTCGGGGAAACGTTGCGCGATTTCGTGGAGAATCGTCGGCGATAAGTTTCTCCGCGGGGACGTCGCCGAGCAGATTGACGATCCGAAGCAACCCCTCCTCTCCGAGCATTTCCCCGTCGGAGTCGCAGGATTCAATCAGCGCGTCCGTGTAACTGATCAGGACAGTCGCCAGGCTCGAGTTCAATATCCAGATGCTCATAGTCGGCGAGCTGAAAGATGCCGAGAGGAATGTTGCGCGGCCCTTTCTTTTCGGGGTTGTCCTGGTGGCCAAGGAAGGACCAACGGCCATCGACTACTCGAAAAAGCAGCGGGCGAGGATGGCCGGCGTTGCAAATAGAGAGCCGCCGGCTGGGTGCAAAGAAGGTGGTGACCACTGCCGTCGAGAAAGTGCCCTCGCTGGAGAGCGTAGTGAACTGCTCGTTCAGCAACCGGACGAATTCTTTCTGATCCAGGCGATTCACAAAGCGACGCATCAGCGTGCGCAGATCGGCTGCCATCGAAGCCACGGACGTTCCGTGGCCGGAAACATCGGCGAGCAGTAGCCGGCTAATGCGTCCGGAAGCGCAACTGGAGACATAATAGACATCGCCACCGCGCTGCGCTTCGCCAAACGGTTTGCTGTAGATCCACACATCAAGACCGGCCAGTTCGACCCCACTGGCCGTAATCTGGCTGCCTCCCCAGACCTCCATGCACTGCATATGTTGTGTGGGGGAAGACGTCATATAGACATTATACCGTCTGAAGCGAACGAAGCGGACTCTGTCGTTTTTTCAGAATTCTTGACCCATGAGAAAGTTACTCTTTCCGGCCGCCGAAGACGCGCCCTTCCTGTCCAACAAGTAACACTCGCTCGTTTTCCCTGCCAACCCATTCGTCGTACACTTCATTGGAGCGCAACCAACGATGCCCCGAATGAAAACCGCTTTCGCTGCAGGCTTGGGAGCGGCTATGGTCTTGCTTCTTCTTCCCTGCGTTGCAAACCCGCAGAAGCAGCCGCCCCAACAACTTACCTGGAAATCCGTGGAATTCGCCATTGTGCGCTTCAACGAAGAGGCACCCAACTCCTGGAACATCTATCACGGCGAGCGCAAAGGAATCCTTCTTGTGCGCCTCTGGAAGCGTTATCTGCTTGTCCGCATAGCCGATGAAGAGGTCTATGACATCGATCCTCAGAAAATCACCGTGCGCGGAAACACCGTGGAATGGTCCGCGGCGGATGTCCCCGACAAGCCGATTGACATTGAGGAATGGAAAGAACGCAACGTCGGATCCATGGAACGCGTGCGCTTCCGCTTTGGCAAAAACGGCAAAGGCCACATTCTCGAACTCCAGATCCCCCTGGCCCTAAATGGCGACCCGCTGTATTGAGTGGAGTGTAATAACTAGGTTGCAGAGCAACCGTGTCACAATCGCTCAGCAAGGTTTCCTGCTCGCTGCTGGCTGCTCGCTGTTCGCCGCTTTTACTCCGACCGCCGGTACACTCCGTAAAACCATGGAATGCCCAAGGCCCCAGGAGCGACGCCAACATTAATTTTATCGCCCGCGTGGAACCGGTCGTAGTCGTCCATATCCACCGCGAGTCGCTCAAGCCGTCGGTCCGGCCGCCACGAGGGCACAAACAGCCGCCGTGTTCCGCGAATCACGCCCTTCATCTGGTAGCGGCTCTCCACCACCGCTGGATGGAACACCACGTCCTTCGGCGAGTCCAGCTTTCCGTTCAGAAACAACGCGAGCGACAGAATAATGGGAATGGGAATCAATCCCGTGAAGAGATGCCGCAATACCTCAATTTCCTTGCGTGCTCGCGCACGGCTCTCCAGAACAATCGCCAGCACCAGACCAAAAAAGAAGATCAGTCCGAAGAACACCAGCATCGCATCAATGTCCAGCGGCGGATAAATCTGGCTGATATAGGGAAACAGCAGCGATCCGGCAAGAAAGACCGCCATCTGCCGAATCAAGCGGCGGCGAAACACGAGTTCCGCGGCGGCCGAGGTCAGCCCACAAACCGGGCACTGATCACTGCTGCGCTGTGAGCCACAATCCAGACAGTGGGTCATGGAAAATAGTATAAGGCTTTACGGGTTTTGCGCGAGCTTCGCCAGGATTTCCTGAAACTGTTCCGTGCTCTGATTTTCAGGCAGCGCAACGGTTACTCCCATGCCGAGCCCGGGCTCGACGCGCTTCACCGAACATTCCATCCACACCGACCGCTCGGAAATCAGGCGCGCCCGAAAGCCGGCTCCCACCCACAGCACATCTTCCGATTCGATGAACATGCCGCCCACGCTGATGTCGCGCGTCCGCGCCTTCAGGCGAGCGGACCCCCATTCGATTTCCAGGTGAGCTTGAAATGGATAGCGAGGCGCCCTGCGGCGTTCGGGACGGCGAGAACTGAGTTCCCCCGTGGACATAGAGGTGGCGCTCCTCTAGGAGAAGAATGGCACGCAAAGGTGGAACCCAAGCAGCGAGCCTACGCCCTGAAGATACGCTGAAACGCGGCATATTGTTTCGGACACCGTAAGAAGGTGTTTTGTTCCCGCCATTCTCCAGTTGAGCACAAGCCAGGCAGCAAGAATGAGACGCTTTACATTGCGGGTCGGAGGCGATATGTTCCGAGAGTTTTCTGGGGCAATCGAGGAGGCACGAAATGGGAAAAACAGGCGCAAAGGGTAAAACGTTTTACCTGATTCTCGCTGGATTGTTGCTTCTCCCAGCCCTCGCCGACGCGCAGACACCGCGCGAATCCATGGCCTCCACTCCCCCGATGGGCTGGAACAGTTGGAACAAATTTGGCTGCAACGTCAGTGAGGACTTGATGAAGTCGGTGGCCGACGCCATCGTCACAACAGGTATGAAGGACGCCGGCTACGAATACGTGGTGATTGACGACTGCTGGCAGGTGGAACGCGACGCCGATGCCAACATTGTCCCGGATCCCCAGCGCTTCCCTTCCGGCATGAAAGCGCTGGGCGACTACATTCACTCTAAGGGATTGAAATTTGGAATTTATTCCGACGCCGGATGGGGAACCTGCGAAAAGCGGCCAGGCAAGTCAGGGCCATGAATTTCAAGATGCGCTGATGTACGCGAAGTGGGGCGTGGATTACCTGAAATTTGATTGGTGCAACACCGGAACGCGAAACGCAGAAGAAGCCTATTCGACGATCAATCGGGCCCTGCTGGCTACGGGAAGACCGATTGTGCTGAGCATTTGCGAGTGGGGAAAGAACAAGCCCTGGCTGTGGGGCAAAGGCACGGGAAATCTGTGGCGCACCACCGACGACATCACCGACCGGTGGGAAGGCATAAAAAAATGGCCGAGCGGGAGTTGCTGCTCCTACGGCATGGTCGACATCGTGGATTTGCAGGTCGGGTTGGAATCGTTTGCAGGACCAGGGCATTGGAACGATCCAGACATGCTGGAAGTGGGCAACGGAGGCATGACTACCACGGAATATCAATCGCACTTCAGCTTGTGGGCGATACTCGCCGCGCCGCTGATCGCCGGGAATGATATCCGCTCGATGACGCCGGAGATCAAAGAGATCCTGCTGAACAAGGAAGTGATTGCCGTGAATCAGGACCCGCTTGGCCGCCAAGGGCGGCGCGTGAAGAAAGATGGCGACTTGGAGGTCTGGAGCAAAGAGATGAGCGACGGCAGTCGCGCCATCCTGATGCTGAATCGTGGGACCACGGACAAGGAAATCAGTTTCCAGTGGGATGAAATTGGCTATCCGAATCACGTTTCGGCAAAGGTGCGGGATTTGTGGGAGCACAAGGATAAAGGCGAATTCAAGGGGAGCTACAAGGCCAGCGTGGCCCCACATGGCGTGGTTGTAGTGCGCGTTTCGCCGTGATGCAGATTTGATGGAGTAAGCGATATACTTCCCTGCTACGCCAGCAAAAGCCCGTGCTACTTGATCCAGGGGCGGCGAAGGAGGGCACGCGTGCAAGGGAGTGCGAGCGATTATCTGGCCGCGGAGCGCACCTTTCTGGCGTGGATCCGCACGGGAATCGCGTTGATGGGCCTGGGATTTGTGCTGGCGCGATTTGGACTATTCCTTCGGGAATTCGATCGGATAGAGCTCTCAACTCCACCTAAATCCAATCCAATTTCCCTGGCGATTGGAATTGCGCTGATCCTGTTGGGCGTGGCGACGTGCCTGTTGAGCATTCTGCGGCACCTGCGCATGCTGAAACAACTGCAAGCCGGGGAATCTCTCTTCACCCAACGGCCACGAATGGCCGTCGGCGTGGCCGCGGCGCTGATTATTCTTGGCCTGATTATGGCGGGATATCTGATTTTCGTGAATCCGGATGCGGCTGTACATGCGTCTTTTAACCGGGAGGAAACTATGGCTACTTCCATGGCGGCGAACGCGGAGAATGGGATCGTTCGCGTGCAGGGCAATCATTCTGTGGATGGGACTGTGACGAAATTGCAAAGCTTTCTGCAAGCAAAAGGCGTGAAGTTATTTGTGGTGGTGGATCATAGTGGCGAGGCCGCAAGCGCCGGGTTGCAGATGCCAAATACCAAACTGCTGATCTTTGGGAATCCGAAGGCGGGAACACCGCTGATGATCGCAGCGCCGAGTGCAGCGCTGGATTTGCCATTGAAGATTCTGGTAGCGGAAGACGCGGCGGGGAAAACATGGATCTCCTACAACGCGCCGGCCTATTTGCAGGCACGGCACGGCCTGCCGCCAGATTTGCTTCCGAATATTTCTGTGATTGAAGCGCTGGTGGCAAAGGCGGCCGAGTAAAGGTCAGCGCCGGAGGCGCAGAAGAAAGTAGCCCACCGCGTAAGCGGTGGGCACCCACCCACATAAAAATACCAGCCCCGGCGGGGCGGCAGATGGAATGGAGCGATGAGGTCGAGTGCAAATCAGGTGGCGTTATGTCGCACCTACGGCGCTTTCCCTCGACTTGGGATTAACCCCAGGACTTGCGTCCTGGGCTAGACTCTGACGCGCCCCTGGCGCTTACTTTTTTTCGCGTGCACTTTCATTTGCCGGTTGACCGGCCTGATTTCTGGCGGTCGCTTGGTCCAATTGTGCCAGCCAAGGCTCGAGGACTTCGGCGGCGGCCTGCCCTCCCGCCGGCGACCAGTGGCCATCACAACGCAGAAAGAAGTTACGCGGATTGCCCCCGGCGCGCTCGTCCATTTCCGGCAATAAATCCTTAACCGGCACGCCATTCGCCCGGCCCCAGGATTCAACCGCAGGACCCACGCGGTCGTCATGCGACTGGCGATAGCGCAAAAAGTCCGTGTAAGTGGGAATCAGAAAGACGGCCATTTGCGCGTGATGCGCATCGGCGGTGGCCTTGATGTCGGCAAGTGCGTGTTCCAGGCGCGCAAAATCCACACCATCGTAATCGTTATAACCGGAATACGGCGGAGCCGTCCGCCAGTACAAGCTCGAATAAAGAAACTGTCCAACGTGATAAGAGGCAAGATACGCGCGAAGATAAGCCTCGACGCGATCCCAAAAGCCTTCTCCGGCGTTGGCATCGAATTTCCCGGTGTAAACGACGGAAAAATCGTCAGCGTAATAAGGACGATAGCGACCCGCGTGGTGCGTCTTGCCCCATTCGAGGGACATATCCCGAAAATCGTTGTCGGGAAGCACACCGACGAGAACGAGATTGTGATCAAATTTCGCGGCGAGCGTTTTATAAAGCAAATGCGTATTGCAACGGGACCAAAATCGCCGCCAGTGCCGAAATTCAGAAATTCTCGCCCGGTCTGTTTTTCCAGGATATTGGTGAGGCGATACTGGTCGGCGACGCCCAAACCCTCCACGAACGAATCGCCGAGCACGATGGTGCGCGACTCCGTGGAATGCAGACTGCGTTCCACGTCGCGCGCGCCAACGCTATTGGTGGTGTACTGCACGTTGAAGCAACCACCCTGGTGGTAGAAATGTCCGTTGGGGCGGTGCCACACTCCAAAATCCGGATTGATGTCCGCCCAAAACGAATTGTAATTCACGTGGTAAGTTGGCTTGCTGGAGGGCCAATTCGTCACGTTGATATAAATGAGGCTGCCCAACTCCGCAAGCACGGCGAAAATCAGGAAATTGACGCCTGCAACTTTCAGGAAAGAAAGAAAGGACTTAAACCGCAAACCTTTCCGGGCTTCTCCCGAGGGAATTTCGCTTGGACTCATCCACGCTCCGAATCACAGCTACTTCTCAAACTTAACGTCCCCTCTGCTGCTCGGTCAAATCCCGCAGAACGATTTGCAAAACCTCAAACGCCGATTCATTAATTCCTGCGCCGTTCATAGACTCAACTCCAACCGGGACTGTAACTGGCGCCGCCCGTAGGGAGTGATGGAAAGTGCCCGGCTGTCCAGTTCCCGAAGCAGCCATCTCTTTTTTAATCCCATATCCAGAATCGCCGCAGCTAAGGCGCCCCCGAGATGGGGTTTCCGCTCGCTCCAATCCAGACAGCCAAAAGCAAACCTGCGCCGTAGCCTCCGAGTTCCTTCGACGTCGATCCCAAGTGATTCCATGGCGGAAGCGCCACCCGGTGTTATGTCGTATACCTCGCCGCGCTTAGATTCGCGGACCACCACCCAACCGAACGCTTTCAACCGGTCGTGCAACAAAACGCCAAGGGTTCCCGCGATGTGATCGTAACAGGCGCGCGCGGCATGCAATCGATTGGGCGTGTTCGGAACGAATCGCTGGTGGGAAGCTCCGGCCAATACGGTGAGGCCTTCGAGCGCAGCGGCAACACTCCTGCCCGCGAGACTGTAATAGCGATGCTTGCCCTGGACGAGCAACTTGACCAACCTTTCCGCTTGTAAACGGTGGAGATGGACGCTGGCCGTGGAAGGGGAAATTCCCGCAATGATGGCGAGTTCGGTGCTCGTGCGAGCGTGGCCGTCCATCAGGCAAAAGAGAATGCGGGTGCGGGCCGGCTCGCCAATGGCCGCCGCAACTCGGGCAACTGCCAGCTCCGATGGCTCATTGAATTCCATTGTTTGATGGTAGACGAAGTGTGACTGCAGGGCAACCGGTACCCTGTTACTCGCTGAGACGCTCCAGCGATCACGTGGAGGAGGTGAAAATAAAATGATTGCCTGTTTAATTCGATATCAAATAGATCCATTTCAACGGGAGGCATTCAAGAAATACGCGGAGAATTGGGGAGGCATCATCCCGCGGTGCGGCGGACACCTGATCGGATATTTTCTACCCCACGAGGGGACGAATGACATTGCGTGGGGTCTAATTGCGTTCGCGAGTCTGGCCGCGTATGAAGAATATCGGGCACGTTTGAAGTCGGACCCGGAAGGACGCGAAAACTTTGCCATGGCGGAGAAGCAGCGGCTGATCCTTCGCGAAGAGAGGAATTTTACGGAGGTAGTGGATGGTACGCTAGGAATTCCGGCGATTCTTTTTTGAGGAGAGTAACCCCATGGCAACCCAGACAGAAAAGGCAAAAGCATTTCGAGCTCTGCATGAACGGAAGAAGGCGTTCATTATTCCCAATCCGTGGGACATTGGCACGGCGCGAATGCTCCAGCATCTGGGGTTCGAGGCGCTGGCCACCACCAGCATGGGCTTTGCCCTTTCGATCGGCAAACAAGACAACGCTGCCGGACGCGACGCCGTGATGGCCCATGCCTTGGCGCTGACCTCGGCGACAGACCTGCCCATCAGCGCTGATCTCGAGAACGGCTTCGGCGACGCGCCAGAAACCGCGGCAGAAACGATTCGCCTGGCGGCAAAGGCAGGGCTGGTGGGCGGGTCGATCGAAGACTCAACCGGGCGCGCAGACAATCCGATTTATGAACTGGCGCAAGCGGTGGAACGCATCCGGGCCGCCGTCGATGTCCGCTCGTTCCCTGCCCTTTCCTTTCACGCTGACGGCGCGCGCCGAAAATTATCTGCATGGACGTCCGGACCTGAAAGACACCATTCGCAGGCTGCAGGCCTATCAGGAGGCAGGCGCGGATGTTTTGTATGCACCCGGCCTGACAACGAAAGAAGAGATCACCAAAGTAGTGCAATCAGTGGATCGCCCTGTGAATGTGCTCATGGGATTGAAAGGCGTGAATTGGACGCTCCAGGAATTATCGGCGATGGGAGTGCGGCGCGTGAGCGTGGGTAGTGGGCTGTATCGCGTGGCATTAGCGAATTTCGTGCGGGCGGCCCGGGAACTGAAGGAGTCGGGAACGTTTTCTGCAATAGCGAATGAGCCGATGTATGGAAGCGATATTGGGAAGCTCCTGGCCTGAAAGGTTTTGGTCAACGGGCCCGCGAACGACGCGCGAGGTTCAAGTTATTTCATTCGGACAAAAAGTTGTGTTGCGGGGTTTCGCGCGGGGTGTTAGCCTTAGCGAACAAAAGGCGAATTGGCATGGCTAAAAATGCGGCTTTGACTTCGGAATTGGGGCTACGATTCGACCTCAAAAGCGGGAGTTGGGCTCCCGCACTCCAAAGGGGTGGCAATGGCTAGCAAGGCGTATTTATTGGCGCGGGCGGGAGAGAGTTCGACGCTGGCGCGCGTGACGCAGGTGTTGGATGGCTTTGTGGCGCGTGACCGCGAAGGGGAGATGCTCACCGCAGTGCGGCACTATCCTGCGCGAGAGGCCCAGTGGGCGGAGTTTCCGGAATGGGTCACCGGGGATCTGCGTGCGGCTTACACCAACAAGGGAATCAAGAAACTCTATACGCACCAGGCGGCGGCTGCCGAAGCGGTGCACGCGGGTAAGAATGTGGTGATTGTGACGCCAACGGCCTCCGGAAAGACGCTGTGCTACAACCTGCCCGTGCTAAACGCGATTTCGGAGAATGACGACACGCGCGCGCTCTACCTTTTTCCCACTAAAGCGCTGGCGCAGGATCAACTGGCGGAACTTCACGATTTGAACGCTCGGCTGGCAACGGCCAGCGGGGATGCGGAATTCCCCGGCCGATCCGCAGATCCGCGCTCCCATGCGATAGGCGTGTTCACGTACGACGGAGATACGCCAAGCGATGCTCGCAAGGCTATCCGGGAGAAGAGTCATCTGGTGTTGACCAACCCAGACATGCTGCACACGGGAATTTTGCCGCACCATACGCGCTGGACTCGATTATTTGAAAATTTGCGCTACATCGTGATTGATGAGCTGCACACCTATCGCGGCGTCTTCGGCAGTCATTTGTGCAACGTGCTCCGGCGGCTGCAGCGCATCGCGCGATTTTATGGCAGCAAGCCGCAATTCATCTGCTGCTCTGCCACGATCGCCAATCCAGGCGAACTGGCTTCGCGCCTGATCGAAGACGACGTGGAAGTGCTCGCGGAGAATGGCGCACCGGCGGCGGAGAAGACCTTTGTGTTTTACAATCCCCCGGTTGTCAACCGCGCGCTGGGCATCCGGCGCAGCTATATCAATGAAAGCTCGCGGGTGGCGCAGGAATTCCTGAAGCACGATCTGCAGACGATGGTGTTTGCGAATTCGCGCCTGCATACGGAAATTATTCTCACGTATCTGCAGCAGGCGAATCCGCAACAGCCGGGGAAGCCAGAGGCGATTCGCGGATACCGCGGCGGATATTTGCCGAACGAGCGGCGAGAAATTGAACGCGGCTTGCGCGAAGGCCGGATTCGCGGCGTGGTGACCACATCCGCGATGGAGTTGGGGATTGATGTGGGCTCGCTGGATACCGTGGTGATGACCGGCTACCCGGGAACGATCGCGGCGACCTGGCAGCGGGCGGGACGCGCGGGGCGCCGCAGCGGAAGTTCCTGCGCGGTGCTGGTGGCTTCCTCGGCTCCGCTGGATCAGTTTATTGTGCGGCATCCCGACTATTTTTTCGGGAACACGCCAGAGCACGCCTTTATCCAGCCGGACAATCTGGAGATCCTGATCAACCACCTGAAATGTGCGGCGTTTGAATTGCCCATCGGCCCGCAAGAGAAATTCGGCGAAGTGAACGTGCAGGATTTGTGCGCGCGGCTGGCGGAGGCGGGATATCTTCACCGGGCTGGCGAGAATTTTCACTGGACACATGAGGCCTATCCCGCGGACACGGTGAGCCTGCGTTCGGTGACCAGCGACAATTTCGTGATTATTGACATTACGGGCGCGCCGCAAGTGATCGGCGAAGTGGATTTTCCGAGCGCGCTGACGACCGTGCACGAAAAGGCGATTTACCTGCACGGCGGGCAGCAATATCACGTCGAGCATCTGGATTTTAAGGAGCGGAAGGCCTACGTGAAGCAGGTCAACGTGGATTATTACACCGACGCGATCCGGTACACGCAAGTGCGGGTTTTGGAGATTGCGGAGACGGCGAGGAAAACGGGTTCGGAGGGGGACTCTCGCCAGCCCTTCGCAGCTCAGGACAAACAAGACGCAGGCGCTACCTCCTCGCATGGAGATGTTTTGGTGAGGTCGCAAGTGGTGGGATTCAAGAAGATCAAGTTTTTCACCAACGAAAATATTGGCGCGGGGCAACTGGAGCTGCCGGAAAACGAGATGCACACGACGTCTTACTGGATCACCCTGGAGCGGACACTGCTGGAGTCCCTGCCGTACACAATCAGCGAACGGCAATCTGGGATGTTTGGGATGCTCTACGCGCTGGCATCGGTGGCAACGCTGCTGCTGATGTGCGACGCGCGGGATTTAGGGACCGCGATTGGCGAGCGGCCGCCGGCGCCGGGAGTGGGCGGCGAGGAGTTTACGCCGATGCGCATGGAACAGTCCGTGGGCACGCTGGCGAAAGAGTTTTTCGAGCCGAATTTGTATCTATACGATGCCTATCCGGGAGGGATCGGATTTTCGGAACCATTGTTCCGGGCTCATGCGTTGCTGGTGGCGAAAACTCGTGAACTCATTCAGGCCTGCCCCTGCGATGCTGGATGTCCTTCGTGTGTAGGGCCGGCCGGGGATTTGGCTCCAAAGGCCAAGGAAGCGGCGCTGGCGATTTTGCGGCGGTTGGATTTAGCAGGGATTTGACACAAACAACACAGTGGTTGGAAGTACTGAGGACGCGGAGAATTGAGCGATAAATTTTCAAGGTTGGCGGCATTGCGGCCTGCGCATGGCGTGGCGCAAAGGCCTGCGGAATTGCGGGCACCGGATGAGGTGGATCCCCTGGCGCGCCTGCTGGGTGCGGGGATTGCGCGGAATCATTATGGGGAGCACCTGGCGATTCGAAATTGGTTCGGTACGCCGGAGTTTTGTGAGCCATCCCGGGTGGCGCTGGAACTGTTGACTCGGACGGCGGGTGGGAAACGAGCCGATCGAAAACCCGGCCAGCGCAAGGAAACCAAGGCGCCCGCTTCGGAAAACAGCCGCTACAAGGAATTGGGAAATCCAGAGAAGTGGTTGTTTTTGGACACAGAGACGACCGGCCTCTCAGGGGGAACAGGGACGTACGCGTTTCTGATTGGGCTGGCATGGTGGGATTCTGGCGGGTTGCAGGTGGAGCAACTTTTCTTGCGGGATTTTTCCGAAGAGCATTCGCTGCTGCACGAACTGGCCGCGCGGATTGCGGAACGCCCCGTGCTGGTGACGTTCAACGGAAAGACGTTTGACTGGCCGCTGCTGGAGAGCCGCTTCACGATGACGCGGGCGATCCCGGTGCCAAAGCTCGCGGCGCATCTGGATTTGCTGCACCCGGCGCGGGCGCTCTGGAAATTGCGACTGGGGTCGGTCCGCCTGATGGACTTGGAGCGGCAAGTGCTGGACGCGGAGCGAATGGGACTTCATCGCCACAACGACGTGGCCTCCGCGCTCATCCCGCAGTACTACTTCGATTATCTGCGCGGCGGGCGTCCCGATCCGCTGGCGGACGTGGTGAAACACAATCAGATGGATTTGCGGGGGCTGGCAGCGCTGTATGGCAAGATCAATTCCCTGCTTGATGAGCGCGGCTCGCTGGAGGAAGAAGAATCGCTGGACCTGTTCGGGTTGTCGCGTTATCTCGAACGTCGCGGAGAGCGCGGACGCGCGCAAGCGGCATGTTCCCAGGCATTAAGCGCCGGGCTGCCTGCGGAGTTCCGCTTGCGGGCAAGGAGCGAGCTTGCACTGCTGGCAAAACGCGAAGGCAAATGGGAAGAGGCGGCGGAAATCTGGCAGGAACTGGCCCGTGATCCCAAAGACGGCATCGACGCGTGCGAGCAATTGGCCATTTATTACGAGCGGCGCTTGAAGGATCACGAGCGTGCCTTGGAATTCGCACAACTCGCGGTCATGAAGCTGGAGCGGCAGGGATGGAATTTGAGGGATCCATTTTGGCAGGCGCGCCGCGCCCAGAGGGAAGAAAAGCTGATGTGCCGGGTGGTTCGATTGAGGCATCGGATAAACAGGAAAAAGGCAGGTCCACTGCTGGTCAAGGCAGCGACAGAAGCGGGCGTTCCATAGCCCGACGAAAAGGCTCCTGTTCCCTCTCAAGTGACTGTCGAATTTGGAGGCACAGAACGGATGGAATCCCAGGCAACCAAGCAGCAAACTGTACCGCGAGACGATATGGACACCACAACACAATCTTATTTTCAGATCGAGCTGGAGCGGCGGAAAACCAGCCTGCAGCAGGCAACAGTCGCAAACGTTTCGGACAGCTCTCTGCGGCAACTGCTCGTGAGCGTGGATGAAGCTCTTTCGCGACTGAACGGCGGAACGTTTGGCATTTGCGAAGAATGCCATCTCTCCATCGAAGCGGACCGCCTGATTTGCAACCCGCTGGTGCGATTTTGCCTGGACCATTTAACCGGTGAGGAACAGCGCGCGCTGGAGCGGGATTTGACGCTTGCGGCGGGAATTCAGCGAGGATTGCTGCCGCGGGAAAACTGGACTGCGGGAAACTGGCAGGCCCGATACCACTACGAACCGGCTAGCCAGGTCAGCGGCGATTATTTCGATCTGATTGAAGCCGAAGACAGCTTTCTGTTCCTGTTGGGCGATGTTTCCGGCAAGGGCGTGGCCGCATCCATGCTGATGAGCCATTTGCACGCGACGTTTCGCACGCTGGCCAGCCAGAATCTTGCCTTGCAGGATTTGATGGGTCGCGCGAACCGGTTGTTCTCGGAGAGCACCACCGCGGGGCAGTATGTGACCTTGGTGGTGGGGCGCGCCTGGCACGACGGCAAGGTGGAATACGCCAGCGCGGGCCATCTGCCCCTTTTGCACGTCGCGCGCAACGGAATTCAATCGCGTCAGGCGACGGGCGTGCCAATGGGAATGTTTTGCACCACGGAGTATCCCGTTTGCAAACTGCAACTGGAATCCGGCGATTCGTTGTTCCTTTATACTGACGGCTTGACGGAGATTTTTGACAAAAAGGGCGACGAATACGGACTTGCGCGTGTGGAGACTCTGATCGCGAAACATGCCCGGAAATCACCCGAGCATATGCTTTCGGCTTGTCTGAGCGAGATCCGGGATTTTACCGCCGGGGCAAAGCGCACCGACGATTTGACGCTGCTGGTGATGCGCCACGCAAACTGAAAATCTACGCGAGTACTAGCGAAGCGAGAAGTTGGCTTCCGGCGCTCCGCCAGTGGGAGCAGAGTTATTGGTCTGTATATCCGCCGGGTCGACTTTATGTGGAGATTTCGGCAGCAAGGGCCAGCCCAGCTTGGCAAGCCATTGTAGAAAAATACCGGATGTGCCGCCTTCCACGCTGATACATTCGTTCTCCTGGCACCGCAGATAGACCAGCCCTTCCCCCGAATCAAACGACAAATAATTCGCGCGCTCGGTCAGCATCGTGCGATTGGGATATTTCTTCTCCAAAGCCTCTGCGTATTGGTTGAAGAAGTGGACAGTGCCGTCCGAATCGGCCAGCCGGATGCGCGTGAAAAGCATCAGCCGCTTGGATTTTTTCTCTTCGAACGTCGCGTAGGCATCGCCGTCCCAGGCCGCGGCGGTGGATTCGGCGCGTGATTTGTCCAGAAACTGTTTCAGCACTTCCTGCCAACCCAATTCGCCAAGGAGATCTTCCTCCAGAAGGACCCAGTCCGCGCCGGGAACGGTTGCGGGCAAATCGAGCTTGATCGGGGCAGGAGCCTTGTTCTCGAAATAAAGTTTCGGATGCAGGATTTGCTGGGTGCTAACAGGTGGCCGCGCAAAAACGGAAGTGAAACCGGGCCATCCCGAAGTCTTGAGCACGGCCATGGAAAATGTCAGACCACTGAAATACGGGAACATCAGGGAATCCTTGATGAACGGCGGCGCCTTCTTCAGAAGCGGCGTGTCCGCCAGATCGCCGACAAACACGGAAGGATCGAAATCCGGAAGGTCCTTAAGGTTCAGGCCCTTGTCCTTTAATTCGTACTCCAGCATGGCGGCGGTGGCGCTGCCTTCTAGAACTGCCTCGCGGGCCATCTCCGCATCGTCATTGGGGCGCGCGGCCTTCACCCACGGTTCGATCTGGAAGTGCTGGTCCTCCAGGGCATGGGTCAATTCGTGGGACATCACCATGCGCTGTTCTTCGGCGGGAATCCAATCGGCAATGTAAAACTCATGAGCCTTGGGATCGTAAAGTCCGGCGATCTGCTCCGTTAAGAGGTCCACCAGAAAGGAGTCGAGATCGAAATCCTTGGGGATCAGGCCAAAGGCTTCCGCGCTTTTTGCAGACGCGTAACGTTCCTTGGCATCCTTCTCATCGTCCATCTGGCTTAGCACATAGGCGCGAATCTCGGCGCGGGAGCGCAGCGATTTCTTCAGGGGTGTCTTGAGGTCCCAACCGGTGATCTGGCTCATGTCTTTCAAGACTTCATCCGCGGTAGCCAGAAATTCCGGGCTGTTGGCAATTGCGGGGGATGCGGGTTGCGCAGGGACAGGGCTGGCCTGTTGTGCTCGGACAAACGGTGTATAGGCCAGCGTCAGGGCGACAAACAAACAGGATACAAACGAGAGCCGGGCCAGACGCGTGCCGAAAACCATAGAAATTCAGGATAACAGATTCTCGAAGGAGAGGCGGTGGAGTCGAAAGAGCGCAAAAAGAGGAAAAAGCTCGTTCCACGCTGAACCACCCAGCAAATTAATTTCCACAGGTGGCTATGATGTTCTGGATGCGTAACGACTTGGTAATTTGATAGAGTGTGGGAACCGGGTAAATGATTCTCCGGGAGGCGTTCATGTATCCACCGGGATTACGCTTGCGACAAACCAGAGAAGGGCTCGGACTGACCTATCGCGACGTTGAGCATGCCAGCTACGGAATTGCTGAGAAACGTGGCCGCCCGGAATTCGTGCTGCACATCAGCCGGCTCGCGGATATTGAGAATCGCAACGTGGTGCCCAGTCTGCACAAGCTCTATTCCCTCTCCACGATTTATCACCTGAGCCCTCTGGAAATTTCCGGGTGGTACGAAGCGCCGTTTCGCCAAACGTTCGACGACGGAGCGGCGTTTCCCGCGCCCGTTACGCACCTTTACGAATTTCCACGTTGTCCGTCCGCCGGGTCAAATGGCGAAATCATCCCCGGGCTCGGTTCCACGACCATCTGCAACAACTTGCCGGAAAACGCGGGACCATTCCCGGGAATGAAACAAGCAGAGTCAGAGCGCCTACGTTATGGGTATATCGGCTTGGCGGACCGCCGAATGGCGCCGATCCTGCGGCCTGGCAGCATGGTCCTGGTGGATACCGCGTTGCGGCGGATCGAAGACGCGGATTGGGCCAGCGAATACGATCGGCCGCTTTATTTCGTGGAAACGCGTGGCGGCTACCGGTGCGGATGGTTTCAAAAGTATAAATCCCGGCTGATTATGCAGCCGCACACGCTTTCACGCTGCGCGCCAGAGGCCTGGCGCACGCCAGAGGAAGCCGAGGTGGTCGGAAAGGTGGTGGGAGTGATTACTTACCTGAACGAGCCTTGGAGCTACTCTCGCGAAGCAACGCGCACAGGGCCTGCAGATTGGCTCGAAACAGATCCTTAAGATAGTTCGGCATTGAAGGTGGAATCCAGGAATCCAGTAATTCCCACTGGCCTGCCGTGTCATCCGGAAACCTTTGTCCGGATGTTCCAAAATATTTATGAAGTTCTTCCTGTTGGCTCTCCAGGGGAAGTTCCAGATAACGCTCAAAGAGTTCCTCATGACATGTCGCCAGTGCCTGCCCAACTGATTCACCGGGATACAACAACACTAAATCGGAATGTTCATAAGATCCCGTAGCCGGATTGCGTAATCCAGCCAGATAAACAAGCCGCGCAAGCGTATTGGGAAGCGCTTCGAGATAGCGTACCCCTAGGTCGGAAATGATCTGGCGGTAGGTGCGCAGCGCTTCTTCCAACTGTAGTCCTCAGTTCGAGCTTGTTCCGTAGCCGGAACTTTTTCTTCGCCAATTCAGCAACCGTTCACTTATGGGCCACTCTCCGCGGCGAGGAGGGTTCCCATGAAAAAAGTATTTCTCGTCCTGAATGGATTTGCCTTAGTCAGCCTCATCGTACTGATGCTTGGAGTCTCGGTCAATCGCCAGGCGCAAGGAAAATCTGCGCCGCAAATGAACCAAGTGGTTGACGGAGTCCCGTTGCCCCCGCCCGTCAATCCGCCACCGAAGTTTACCAGTGACCAGATGGCAGACGGCGTACCCCTGCCGCCACCCGTCAACCCACCGCCCAAACTGAACAATGATCAAGTCGCCGACGGGGTTCCGTTGCCCCCACCGGCTAATCCCCCGCCAAAATTGCACCTAAGCTGATTTCGCATGTTCAGAGATTTCCAAGGATCTCTAGCGACCCACCAGCAGTTTCAACGTGCAGGATTTACCACACAGCGAGGACCAACGTTACATTGGTGGGGGGCTTAGGGGAGGAGTTCCCTCCCCTTTTATCCGACTGGATGTTGGCGGATCGTTCTATTTACTGGCGCGTTAAGTTATGTTAATTTTCATGGCGAATGACCACGCTTTCCCCTCTTCTGAACGTTGCCTGGGCCGTTACCCCCGCACTCGAGGTGGTTTTACTGGCGTCGCTGGTGCAGCGGAAAGCTATTCGATACTACCCATATTTCACGGCATACATCGTCGCGGCCCTGCTGCAAAGTGTTGGGATCGCCGTGCTTTACCGGATCCAGGGACTCCGTGAAGTCACCGTCTGGGGAATAGCCTGGGGCACGCAGGCGCTGGTTACCCTGATGAGATTTCTCGTCCTGGTGGAGCTTGCCGGAAAAATACTGACCGCATACGCGGGAATACGCACGCTGGCCCGTCGCCTGATGGCGGGAGTGGGGCTCGCGGTGTTGGGATACGTTTTGCTCTTTTCCGAGGGAAAGTGGGATTGGATGCTGATGAATGGAGTGCGCGGGCTGGAACTGGCAATGGCGGCGAGCATTGTGACGATGTTGCTCTTCGCCCGCTATTACCGGCTGCCCTTGCGGCCCCTTCCCGGCGCGCTGGCCGTCGGGCTGTGCCTGTATTCTTCTTTTTATGTAATTAATTATTCCTTGCTCGAAAAGGCCGTCAAGCGATATTCCGATTTCTGGAATTTTCTGGGCATCGTGACTTTCCTGGCCAGTCTGATGCTATGGGTGCGGGCAGCAATGCAGTATCGCGTCGAACAGGAAGGGGCGCAGTCAGTCGGAATTTCTAAGGAGTTGTACGGAAAGCTCTCCTCCGAGCTAAATCTGCGCCTGTATCTGCTAAACCGGCAAGTAACGCAATTGCTGCGCTCCGGAGAACCCCGCCCGTGAGTACCTCGGTTCTATTCTTCGTTCTCATCGCTGTCGCGTTGATCGTGTTGCTGGCGTGGGCCACGCGTCCTCCAAAGCCGAAAGTAATTCCAGGCAAGGATATCTTCGAGTTGCTGGCGCGGCACCGGCATTGCGAATGGCTGCCCTGCATTCTGCAGGCGCTGCGGCCGGAGGATACGGAGTATTTGAAAACCAGCGGGCATATCGCTGTGATGCACGCCCTCCGCGGACAACGACGGCGAATCGCTCTGAACTACCTCAACCAATTGCAGGAAGAGTTCGAAACGCTGCTGGAAGGTTCGCGGGCAATTGCGGTGATGGCGCCAGAAGTGGTCGCGGTCGAGGAAATGGAACGCTGGAAGCTGAGCTTGCTGTTCGCCCTGAATTGCACCATGCTGCGCTGGCAATTGCGGCTGGGCCTGCGTCCCACGGTTCGATTCCGCGCCCTCTCACGGATGGCAACAGGCATGCTGCGCCAGCTGGAGGTGGCCACGTCGACCATTGCGGAAGGTGCCATGCGCGGAGTGGAGTTTGCAGAACCGGACTCGGACCAATCCGAAGGCCACTAGGGTCTGTTTCAACAGCAAAGGTTTCAGGAAAGAGCGGTAGTCGCTTCGGGGACCTGCTGGGATTTCGCTTCAAATTGCAAAGGAAGTTCGATGCGAAAGCTGGCGCCACGCGGAGGACAATTCCTCACGCGAATCGTGCCGCCGTGTTCGGTAATGATTCCATAGCAGATGCTCAGCCCCAGACCGGTGCCCTTCCCCACGGGTTTCGTGGTGTAAAAGGGATCGAACACGCGGCTGGGATCTTTCACACCCGGCCCGCTGTCGGTCAGTTCGACGAACAAATTCTTTTCATCCACGCCCGAACTTACCCACAGTTCGCCTTGTTGGGAATGATCCAGAATCGCATCCACCGCGTTGTTGATCAGGTTCAGGAACACCTGCTGCAGCTGGTGAGGGTCCGCGGGGATCAGTGGCAAATCTGGAGAAAGCTCCAGGTGCACATGAATCTGATTCATCCGCAGGTCGTAATCGCGCAGGGCAAGCGTGTCTTCGATCAGCGTGTTGACCATCACGGGAATCCGCTCCGGCTTGTGCTGGCGGGCAAAACTGAGCAGGTTCTGGACGATCCGATGCGTGCGTTGCGCCTGCTTGTACATCTTCTCGGAATAACTCAGCGCCAACGGACCAACCTGGCCGCTGGATTCGAGCAGTTGGCTGTAGCCGAGAATCGCTGTAAGGGGATTATTCAACTCATGCGCCACACCCGAAATAAGCTGGCCGACGGCAGCCAACTTTTCGCTGTGCAGCAACTGTTCCTGCGTGCGGCGAAGATTTTCGTAGGCCTGGCGCGTTTCCTCATAAAGCTGGTTGCGTTCGACGGCGCCCGCAACCTGACTGCCGACGGCGATCAACAGGCTGATGTCCGGAGCGGAAAATTCGCGCTGCGCGCGGCTGCCGACAACCAAGCCACCGACAATCTTATCTTTTGACCAGAGCGTGACAATGTAGGCGGATTCGATCTGTTCTTTTTTCTTGAGATCGCTTATCAGTGCCGGCAGCGGGAGCCCCTGCGCGGAGAGGAACGGCGCACGGACGGCGCGGATCTGCTGGATCAGCTCCGGTGGCACGGAAACCACGGGAAAATTCTTCGAATTCTCGGTGCGATGCCCGACAACGGCCACGCGGCGCAGCGAAAGGCCGTCCCGTTCGAACAGATAAAGCGAAGCCGCGTCCAGTGTGAAAAGTTCCAGAAGCTGGCGCATAGTGCGCTGCAAAGAGTCCTGCAGGTCCAGCGAAGAGACAAGCGTCTCCGCAATCGAATTGAGGACCAGCAGTTCGCGGTTGCGGCGGCGGATTTCCTGCTCCGCGCGGCGGCGTTCCGTGACGTCAAGGAGAAATCCCTGGTAGGCCGTGACATTGCCGGAAGAATCGCGAATGGCCGTCGATGATTCACTGACTGTCCGGAGCTCGCCGTCTTTCCGGCGGACTTCGAACTCGAAGTCGTTCACCGCGCCATGCTCCTGCAGCAATTTCTTGAGGCGGTCGCGCTCCTGCGGATTCACATACAGGGCCTGCCCGATTTCCACCTGCATCAACTCATCGCGATTTTCGTAGCCCACGATACGCATCAGCGCATCATTAAAATCCAGAAAACGGCCTTGCACCGTGGTGATGAACACGCCTTCCTGAACACTGGCCACCAGGTTGCGATATTTTTCTTCCGCGCGTTTCCGTTCCGTGATGTCTTTCAATACGTGAATGGTGCCGAGCTGCCGTCCGGCGGGGTCGGAAAAGACGGAGTTGGAGGCCAGAAAGAATCCCTGGAGCCAGGGGTCGGGTGAGTCTGCGTCACCGGAAGTGCCTTCACAATAGGGACAGACCTTGAAAGAACCGGCGCGCGCGCTGAACAGATCGCTGACGGAACGCCCCACAACGGAGACGAAATCTTTGCCCAGAAGATTGGCGAGTCGCAAATTGCCGCGCATGATGCGGCCTTCGTTGTCGTGCACCAGAATCGGATCGCCGATCGAATCGAAAGTGTAGACCCATTGCTGCTGCACGGTCTTGATCTGCTCGAACAGGTTTACATTTTCGACCGTCGTGCCCAGAAAGCTGGCCACATTCGCCAGATAGGTCAGTTCATCCTCGTGGAAGCGTTTGCCGGGCAGCGCGCCGATATTCAAAATGCCAACCACCCCTTTTTTCCCACGCAGCGGCACGCTGATTAATTGCGTGATGCCCGCATCGGCCATCGCCCGGCGGATTTTGGGATCTTTCTCATCCTCAAAGCGGGAGACGCGGTAAAGCTCCTGAATGACGGATTGTACCCACGGTGAAGAGGCAGCCAGACGATCCATCTGTTTCAAATAATTTTCAGAGTAACCCACCGAGGCCCGGCACACGAATTCGGCGGCGTCGCCCTCACCCTCCCGCAGGCGCACGATGCCATGAGTGACGCCGATGCTGCCGGTCAGTTGCCCCAGGACCTTTTGCAGCAGAACGGGCAAAGATACGGATTGACTGCTGGAAGCGGTCAGCAACGTGAACTGCCGCATTTTTTCGCTGATTTCCAGAGAGCGCGTTCGGGCCGCTTCCAACAACAACACGATCATGCCAATGCCCAGGCTGGCATTCAGAAAATGGTCGAAGGCAAAACGCAACAGATGCATCTCGCCCGAAGTCCACTGTGGCCGGTCAATGTTGTTCAGGGCGAGAAGTGTAAAGGCTCCTGCCAGCAGTTTTGTGCCGTGGCCGCGATTCGCGTCGGAAACTCTCCAAAGCAGCCATCCAGCGGTGAAGCAGACCACACTCTGAAGAATGGTGCTCTCCCAGCGCGCGTGCCCCCAGGGCCCGGCCTTGGCCTCGTAATAACCCGCAGTAAGTGCCAAAAGACCCGAAAGCCAGATCATGGGCAGGAAGAACCGATTTTGCCCCAATGTGAATTGCACGATCGAAGCGAGGAACAGGGCTAGGGCTGCAGTCCCGGAGACAGCGGCCAAGACATGAAGAGAGTTGGACAGGTTGAAAAAAAACCCCATCTCGCTGAAAGAAGAGACGGTGAGTGAGACCCATCCGAGAATCCAGAGTTTATAGAAAATGCCGGGGTTATCGCGCTGCAAATGGATGAAGAGGACCAACAGCGTCAGGCAAGCCGTGGCTTCAAAGAAAGCAATGCCTTGGATGCCTTGCGTCGCGATCACGAGGGCCCCTCCCCGGGGTCAAACCAGGAATGAAGAGAAGAGGTGCCGCGTCTCTCGGGACGTGCGAAGCGACGACACCGCGCTAATTTGACGCTAACACGCTATTTTCTGACTGGGCAAGGGCACCCCATTGGGAGTGTGCTGTCCCGTATAATGCTGCTTGGGAGATAACCAACGTGGACGCGGAACATATCCTGGTAGTGGACGACGAAGAAGCGATTCGCGAGGTGGTCTCGACGATGTTGGAGTCCCGGGGCTACAGTTGCACGGCCGTCAGCAATGGCCGGGCGGCGCAGGAGTGCGTAAAGCGGCAAACACCGGACCTGGTGCTGAGCGACATGATCATGCCGGAAATGGACGGCATCAAGCTGCTCGACTGGCTGCGCAATCACGACCCGGAAGTCCCGGTGATCATGGTGACGGCGATCCACGATATTTCCACGGCGCTGGAGGCGATCCGGCGCGGCGCTTACGACTACATCTTGAAGCCTTTCGAAAAGGACCAGCTTTTCCTCGGAGTCGGCCGGGCGTTGCAACACCGCCGGCTGGTCCTGGAGAACAAGAGTTACCAGCTGAATTTGCAGCAGCAGGTGGATGAACGCACGCAACAACTCACCGTTGCTTTGACGCAACTGGAGCAGTCCTACGACGACACACTGGAAGCGCTGGGCAGTGCGTTGGACTTGAAGGATGCGGAAACCGAGGGGCACTGCCAGCGCGTAACCGCGTTTACAATCTCCATTGCCAAGGCTGTTCCCGTGCCGCTGGGTTTTCTGCCGATTCTGGCGCGTGCCGCATTTCTGCACGACATCGGAAAGATGGCCATCCCAGATTCCATCTTGCGCAAGCCCGGCCCGCTGGACCAGGACGAGAAAACCATCATGCGGACGCACTGCGACATCGGCTACGGCATGTTGACCAAGATTCCCTTCTTGCGAGATGCCGCGGAAATTGTCCTGGCGCACCAGGAGTTCTTCGACGGCACCGGCTATCCGCGCGGCTTGCGCGGTGAACAGATACCGCTGGGAGCGCGAATATTTTCGATTGCGGACGCCATGGACGCGATGATCAGCGATCGTCCTTACCGCAAAGCCCTGCCGATGTCCCATGCCCAGCAGGAGATCCGGCGCTGCGCGGGAACGCAGTTTGACCCGAAGATCGTGGAAGTGTTCCTATCGATCCCGGACCAGCATTGGGTGGAATTGCGGGAAAATCTGGGATCGCCATTCCGGCTTGCCCATTTGAAGAATTTCAACAATTAAACCAACGAATTTTCCGCTGGGCCGCACGCCAGCAGTGCCATGGCTTGTTTTCGTTTGTGGGAATCGGTGGCCCTACTTGCCCAGATACAAAAGAGCCAGCAGGAACAGCCACAGGGCATCCATGAAATGCCAATAAAAGGATGTGACTTCGGTCGCGACACTCCGTGTCACTTGCGCCTGATCGAAATTGCGTCGGGCCACGTAGAGCAGCGCGGCGACCCCGCCAAGCAGATGAAGCGCGTGTAGTCCGGTAAAAATATAGAAGAAACTGCTGGCCGGATTGCTGGTCAGGTAGATTCCCGCCGCAACCAGAATGCGCCACGCCGCCACTTGCCCGATCAGGAAAAACACGCCGAGCACGGTGGTAACCAGCCAGAGATTCTTGTACGCGCTGAGTTGCCCTTTGGCCAGGCGATGGCGAGCCATCTCCAGCGTGGCGCTGCTGGCCAGCAGCACGATGGTGTTCACCCACATCAGCATTGGGATGTGTACGGGGACCCAATTCCCGGTGCCG
This sequence comes from uncultured Acidobacteriota bacterium, assembly GCA_963824925.1. Lineage (GTDB taxonomy): Bacteria > Acidobacteriota > Terriglobia > Acidiferrales > UBA7541 > Acidiferrum. Next base: position 75,907 of record CAWGRE010000012.1, on the reverse strand, counting down.
CGGCGCACAAGAAACGCGCTGGCCAGCGCCATGAAGAACATCAGAATGGAAACAATCCCCAGCGCCATGCCAGTGTAGTAACGCTTGGGCGAGGGCCTTCCTGGGTTCGGGCGCTTGCCGTCGTCGCCACCCCCGTTGCGGCCGACAGGTGGTAAATTGCACCGCCACCGCCGTCGATGGGCTTTTTCTCGATGACCAATTCGATTTCTGGCGTCGTCGTTGAACCCGGCATAATGCCTCTTCTCTTCAATCAGCGCGATGTTGCGTCAGCAACTCGGGTGCGAGATGCTGCGGAGCAAAATCGTTGGTGTCCCCAGCGTGGAATTCGTACGCTCCGCGGTAAACCGTTGGTTTCCCATCGGCGAAATTCACTTCGGGAGCAGGGGAAGCCAGAGTCCATTCCAGCGTGGTGGCACGCCAAGGATTATTTTCCTGTGCGCCGCCGCGGCGAATCAGTGCCTGCACAAAATTGACCACGAACAGAACCTGCGCCGCCACTGTACAGATGGTGGCCACAGTGACCAGCGTTCGGATGGAGGCTCCAGCCGAGGCGAGACTGGCGCGTGATGCCTCCGGCAAAAGATTCGATTGCGTGAGCAGGCCCAGCCAATGTAATGGCATGAAAATCAGGTAAACGCCGGCAAAAGTCGCCCAGAAATGGACTTTGCCCAAAGACTCGTTTAACCGGCTGCCAAACATTTTCGGAAACCAGAAAAACAGGGCGGCGAGAATCGCAAACGTGGCCGCCACGCCCATCACCAGGTGAAAATGCCCGATGACAAAATCCTCGCTGACGGCGGCGCTGCGCAAATCGTGCCGCGCCAGAAATATCCCGGACAGGCCACCGGCGATGAACAAGGAAATAAAACCGATCGAAAACAGCATCGCGCAGGAAAGTTGCAGCCTCGCCTCCCAGAGCGTGCCCAGCCAACTTGCCAGCAGGAAAGCCGCGGGAACGCCGAGCGAAGAGGCCAGAACAGCGAAAACCAGCGGTGCAAAAGGATTCATGCCGGTGGCAAACATGTGGTAGCCCCAGACGCAAAAGCCCATCAACCCGACACCGCACAGTGCGAGGACCACGAGGCGTTCCTTCCACACCGGCTTGCGGGAAAAAGTGGCCACCAGGTGTGTGACGATGCCGAAGCACGGCAGCATTGCCACGTACACTTCGGCCTGCGCGAAATACCAGAACAATCTTTGCCACAACACCGGAAGGCTGCCCTGGCGCACCAGATTTTGCGGCTGCCCCGCGAGAAACAAATCGAAAGAGAAAAACTGCGAGCCCAGCAAGCGGTCCGAGAGCAGCGCGGCGCAGCCAGCAAGCAGGACGCTGAAGATCAACATGCTGAGCAGTGCGTTCAGAAACCACGCCCACACAGTAATGGGCAAGCGCGTCAAACTCATTCCCTCTGCCCGCAGATCAATCGTGGTGGTGGCAAAATTAAGCGCGCTCAGCAGCGCCGCCAGCGAAAACAAGGTGGCGCTGGTCAGCCACAGGTTGATCCCCGATTCCGGCGGATAGAAAAACGAAGCGGTCATGCCTGCAAGCGACCCCACCGTCATCCAGAACGAAAACAGGTTCAGCGTCGGAAAGGCCATTTCACGAGCGCCGATCTGCAACGGCAACAGAAAATTGCCGAAACCAAGCTGCGGCGCTGCCGTAAGCACAAAGAAAACCATCAACGAGCCATGCAACAGGCGAATGGCAGCGTAATGTCCGGGGGTGTTTTCTACACTGGCCAGAAATGGGATGGCGGCATCTGGCCAGGAGCTGTGGACACGCAGTAACGTCGACAGAATCATCCCAACCAACACGCTGGCCAGGGCCAGCCACAGGTACTGCAAGCCGATGGTTTTATGGTGCACGGAAAAGAGATAGCGTCCGAGGAAGGACGCGGGGGCCGGATGCGGCGAGCCGTCGTCGTAAGTAACCATTATCTATGAAGTTCCGCCGTCTGCGGCGCGCTGAACCTGAATTCGTATCTTACCGCCTGCGCCGCAAATTGCAAGAATGCGCGTTGCGCGAAAATCGCGGCAGAGTGGGCTAAAATGGCAGGAGGAACCAGAGGGGTTACGAATTATGGCCGCCGACAAATGGGCGAATCCCCAAGCAATGTGGGACGAACGATTCCGTGAGCAGAAGCCCGTCTATGGGACTCGGCCGAACCTATATTTGGAGAGACATGCCCCACGCCTGAAATCTGGAAGCAAGGTGTTGGTACCCGGCGACGGCTATGGGCGCAACGGACACTGGCTGGCGCGGCAGGGATTTGCGGTTCACACGGTGGACCTGTCCCCTGTTGGCGTAGAACGTTCGCGAAAAGCAGCGGAAGCGGCAGGGCTGGCAATGACGATTGAGCAAGCTGATCTTGCTGAGTGGAAGTGGCCGGTAAGCGAATTCGATGGTGTTGCGGCGATATTTCTACACTTGCCCAGAGAATTGAGCAAGAAGATCAACCCCGCGATGCTTCGCGCCCTGAGGCCCGGAGGAATTCTGATCTTCGAAGCGTTTACGCCGGAACAGATCAAGTTTCAGACTGGCGGACCCAAGGACCCCGATCTGCTCTACACCGCGAATCTGCTACGACACGATTTTGCCGGCGCCGAAGTTCTGGATTTGGAAGAAATCGAATTGCACATGGATGAAGGTGTGAAACACAGCGGAATGTCCGCCGTGGTGCATGGAGTGTTTCGAGCGCGGTGATCGCCATAGATTACTGAAACTGTTTCTGAAAAGCGGCAAATTGCTCCCGCAAAGTTTCCAGTTCCCTTCTTAGCTCCAAAATTTCCGTTTCCAGTTGCGCGATGCGCAGGCCATCCACCGATTCGGCAGCCGCGCGCGGCGATACGCTTTCGAGCCCCGAGTCCATTTCGCCTTCAGGCGGGACTTCGCCACAGAACAGATGCATGTAGCGCGATTCCTTGGTGCCCGGTTGACGCGGCAAAACTTTGGCCAGCGGCGGCTCTCGCCGCATCAGGTGATGCAGCGCGGAGTGTACCGCCTCCAGATCCTCGAAACGAGTACATGCGTTCGGTTCGAGTGCGCAGTTCGCCGGGTGTCTGCGGCCCGCGCAACAACAAAACACAAAGAACGGCAATTTCGTGGCGGTGAAAATTAAAAAGCTCGTTGAGGCGGTGTTCGAATTTAGCGACGCGGGAATCACCCCCGGCGGAGCGAACCATGGCCTGGTCGGTTAAGGAACGCAGCGCACGGCGAACTGTGTCTTCGTCAAGGGTCATCACCGGATCGCGATTGGATTTCTGGTTACAAGCGTTGACGAGCGCGTTGAGCGAGAGCGGGTAATACTCCGGCGTGGTCGTTTCCTTTTCCACTAATGCGCCAAGGACGCGGGCTTCTACATCCGAAAGTTGCTGGGCCATAGCAAATGATAACAGGTGGGAGAGATCGATCGAAGCGCCTGGAATTCTCAAACAAACAGATTTCAGACTGCGCCCGAATAAATCCGCGACCCCGGGGAGAGAAAGTCCGGAGGTCGGCTAGACTGGCTGTTCTTCGACTCTGCGCTGGCCGTCGGGAATGTGCGCATCCACGGAAGCGCTCCGGAGCGGCACCGTGGCATGGATGGCGGTTCCCTCACCCAAACGCGATTCAATCAACAGGTGGCCGCCGACAAGTTTTAGCCGTTCATGCATGCTCGTCAGGCCAAGGCCGCGGTCCCTGGAAGCCGCGTCCGGCTGAAACCCAATGCCCCAGTCCCGCACTTTGAGTTCAAGTTGAGCCGGGGAACCGCTCAACAAAACTTCAAACCGCTCCGAACTGCTGTGCTTCACCGCATTCTGCAGCGCCTCCTGCAATACCCGAAAGAGGCAAAGCGAAATATCTTCTGGCAAGTCACGGGAAACCTGCAACGCATGAAATTCGACCTTCACCTTTTCCCGCGCTTGCAGCTCCCGGCAAAAGCCTCCCGCGGCGGAGGCCAGGCCCAAGAGCGGTAGCTTTGAGGAGTGCAGTCGATGCGACAATGCCTGAATATCGGTGGCCAGGCGCGAAATGTGCTCGCACTGTTCAGTGATATTTTGCCGCAGCGCGATCTGGTCCAAAGGCAGATCGCGCTTGAGACTTTCCAGATTCACGGCCAGCAGGCCAATGCGCTGGTTGATGTCGTCATGCAGCTCGCGAGCAAGCCGCGAGCGTTCCGAGTCCTGCGCTTCGATCAACCTCTGGTTCATCCGAGAGAGCGCGGCTTCCGCCAGTTTTTGTTCCGTCACGTCCACGCAGGAGCCGATATAGCCCGCGAAGTCACCATTCCAATCAAATCGCGGCACGCCTTGATCCAGAATCCAGCGATATTCTCCATCACGACGCCGAAGCCGGTAAACCATCCGGAAAGCCTCGCGCTGTTCAAAGGAGTTCACATAGACGTCCAGGCATCCAGTCAAATCTCCTGGATGCACGCCCTCGGCCCAGCCATTGCCCATTTCCTCTTCGATGGACCGGCCAGTAAAATCCAGCCACGGCTGGTTGAAATAGTTGCAGAGTTTGTCCGTCCCGGACATCCAGATCATCACGGGGGCAGTATTGGCAACCAGGCGGAAGAGTCGTTCACTCTCGCTGAGAGAATGCTCGGAGGGGGTAGGGTAATTCAAGTTGCTCCTTAGTAACCTATTACACCCAGACGGAGCAGTCTGCAAGTATTGATTTCGTAAATAGAAATATGGTGCGGTCGAGTGGATTCGAACCACCACGGTATTGCTACCGCCAGCCCCTCAAGCTGGTGCGTCTGCCAGTTCCGCCACGACCGCACAGAGGTGAGAACTTCATTGTAGCCGCGCCGGCGAAAACGAGCAAGGCGCGGAATGACGCAGTTGGGAACGGCCCGCCGTGGAGGGCAGGCCCTACACGCGCCGAGTTACGGCTTCGCGGGGGCTGCAGGCGCAGGTTGCGCCGGGGTAGACGACTGCGGCACGGCCGGCGCCGGGGTTACTGGCGCGGGAGCCGGAGTTGCCTTCGGCGCAGACTTCGAAAACTTTTGGAGGATGGAATTTCCGCCGCCACCCCCGCCCTGATCCACGGCGCGATCCACCTTCACAACCATGGCCAGCGCGCACACCATGAACATCACCGCGCACCAGGTGGTTGCCTGCGAAAGAATCGACGCGGCGCCGCGCGGACCAAACGCGGTCTGGCTGCCCGCCCCGCCAAACGCGCCGGCGAGATCTGCCGCTTTACCGCTCTGCAACAGCACCACGATGATCAGCACCAGGCAATTGAGCACGAAAAAGGGCGTCAGAATGTATCCGCCCCAGGACAAGTGAAATCCAAGATAAATGATCGCAAAGCCGATTAGCAGCGCGATCGTCCATTTCATCCAACCAGGCATTTCTTGCACCTCAAACCCTTAAATTCTCGAAATTCGAGTAACCCACGAACTGCCCCTCAGCGAGGCCAATCTTTCACGATACTGGCGAAGGACTTGGGATCCAGGCTCGCACCGCCAACCAGCACGCCGTCGAGCTCCACCTGCGCCATCAAACCCTGAATGTTGTCTGGCTTGACGCTGCCGCCGTAGAGAATTCGCAAGGCAGCCGCATGGCCGCCGTTGAACATCTCCGCCGCGCAATGGCGAACGAACTTGTGCACGGCCGCAGCAATTTCCGGGGTCGCCGTACGGCCCGTTCCTATTGCCCACACAGGTTCGTAGGCTACCAGAATACGGGAGAATTCCTCGGCGGTCAACGCGCCGACGCTGCCGTGGAATTGCGTCTGGCAGATGTTTTCGGTGCGCCCGGCCTCGCGATCGGCCAGCATTTCGCCGATGCAGACGATGGGCGTGAGTCCCGCGGCGAGCGCCGCTTTCGTCTTTTTGAAGACCATTTCATTGGTTTCGCCAAAAATGTGGCGGCGTTCGGAGTGGCCGATGATCGTGTAGTGGCAACCTGCTTCCGCAAGCATGCCCGTGGAGATTTCCCCGGTGAATGCACCTTCTTTTTCCCAGTAAACGTTCTGGGAGGAGATAGCGATATGGGTACCTTTGGTTGCTTCAACCGCTGCAGGAATGCTGGTGAAGGGCGGCGCGATGACGATATCGCAATCGGTGACGCCGGCGACCAGCGGATTAAACGCCGCGAAAAATGCGCGGGTGTCCGCCTGATTTTTGTACATCTTCCAATTGCCGGCCATGACGCGGCGACGATTCGGATTGCTCATTTGTTGGTGAGGGCCTCCACGCCCGGAAGTTTACGGCCGCCGAGAAATTCAAGAGATGCGCCGCCGCCCGTCGAAATGTGCGAGATTTTGGCGGCCAGGCCGGATTGATGCACCGCGGCGACGGAATCGCCTCCGCCAACGATGGAAATCGCGCCCGACGTTGTGGCCGCCGCAACCGCTTGTGCGATCGCTAGCGTCCCCTTCGCAAACGCCGGCATTTCAAAAACGCCCATCGGCCCATTCCAGACGATCGTTTTGGCCCTGGCGATTTCCGCGGCATAGGCAGCGATCGTTTTCGGGCCGATGTCCAGGCCCATCTGGTCCGCGGGAATGGCGTTGACTTCGACGGTGCTTGCCGGCGCATCGGCTTTAAATTCCGGCGCGATGACGTTGTCGAGGGGCAAAAGGAACTTGAAGTTCTTCTGCCTGGCGTCGGCAAGAATTTTGCGCGCCAGGTCGAGTTTGTCTTCTTCCACCAGGGATTTGCCGATCTGCAGTCCCTGGGCTTTCAGAAAGGTGTAGGCCATGCCGCCGCCAATCAGCATGGCGTCGGCAATTTTCATCAGGTTTTCGACCACTTCGATCTTGTCGCTGACTTTCGCGCCACCCAGAATGGCCACGAACGGCCGCGTGGGATTGCTGATAGCCTTGCCGATATAGGCGAGTTCCTTTTCCATCAGCAGGCCGGCCGCGGACTGCTTCACGAAGCGAGTGATGCCGACGACGCTGGCGTGTGCACGATGCGCGGAACCGAAGGCGTCGCAAACAAATATCCCATCGCACAACGCGGCAAGCTGCTTGGAGAAAGTTTCATCATTCTTCTCTTCTTCGGGGTGGAAGCGTACGTTTTCCAGAAGGAGCACTTCGCCGTCTTTCAACGCTTTGCTCTTCCCCTCCGCCTCGGCGCCAACACAATCCGAAGCAAATGCCACCGGCTTGCCGAGAAGTTCCTCGAGCTTTTTGGCGGCAGGCTTCAACGAATATTTCGGGTCAGGGCCGCCCTTCGGCCGGCCGAGGTGCGAGGCCAGCACCAGGCGTCCGCCCTTTTCGATCGCGAGTTTCAACGTAGGCAGCGTTTCGCGGATGCGCGTATCGTCGGTAACCACGCCATCCTTCAGTGGCACGTTGAAGTCCACGCGGATGAAAACGCGTTTGCCGCGGAGGTCGAGGTCCTGGATTGTCAGCTTCGTCATGGTTTTTCCGTAGGGCAAAAGTGGTTATGTTTCAATACGAGAATAGACAACTCCGCAGGGATCATTCAAGGGCGGACGACCTCGGACGGCCGTCCCTCGTAGGGCCCGCCTTCTGAGGCGGGCCGTCACATAGGAACCTACCTCACCTAAAACTTCGAAGCCAGCAACTTGATCAAATCGCGGCACCGGCAGGAATAACCCCACTCGTTGTCGTACCAGGCCAGCACCTTCACGCAGCGGTCGCCGACTACTTTGGTGTATTCCGAATCGACGATCGAGGAATTGGGGTTGCCGCGGAAATCTATGGAAACCAACTCTTCCTCGGTATACCCGAAAATGCCCTTCATCGCGCCATTTGCGGCGGCCTTCAGCGCGGCGTTCACCGCATCCTTGGTCGCCGGCTTGTCCACGAACACAGTCAGGTCCACAACGCTGACGTTCGGCGTGGGGACGCGCATCGCGTAGCCATCCAGCTTGCCTTTCAATTCCGGGATCACCAGGTGCAGCGCCTTGGCCGCTCCGGTGGAACTGGGAATCATGCTGAGCGCGGCGGCACGCGCGCGTCGAAGATCCTTGTGCGGCAGGTCCAGTAGCTTCTGATCGTTGGTGTACGAGTGAATCGTGGTCATCGTACCGCTGTTGATGCCAAAGGTGTCATGCAGAACCTTGGCCACGGGCGCCAGGCAGTTGGTGGTGCAGGAGGCGTTCGAAACCACATGGTGATTCGCGGGATCGTAAGTCTTGTCATTTACACCGAGCACGAACGTGGCATCCGGTCCGTCAGCCGGCGCGGATATGATCACTTTCTTCACTGGGGCGCGGAGATGCTTTTTGGCTTCGGGGCCCTTGGTGAACAGTCCCGTGGACTCGACCACGATGTCCGCCCCGACGCTGGCCCAATTAATTTCCGCGGGATCTTTCACCTTGAAAACCTTGATCGGCTTCCCTTCGATGCTGATGGAATCCTCGGTGTGGGTGATCGTGTGCGGCAAATTGCCGAGCACGGAATCGTACTTCAAGAGATGGGCGAGGGTCTTGGCATCGGTAATGTCGTTGACGGCGACGAATTGAATATCCTTGTCGTCAAGAGCAGTGCGCACAATGTTGCGCCCGATGCGGCCGAAGCCGTTGATTCCTACCTTGATTGGCATACTTCCTCCGGTGCGGGTACGTGGATTGCGGCGTCACAACAGGTTCGCAAGACGCCGCGGGTAGAACAGAAAATGCTAGGTGGAGTGTAAGGAAAAGTCAACGTGGGACGAAACGTCATCCGTCACATGGCTGGAAAGCGCTTCATTGTGCCCAAATTACCAGCTAAAACGGCCCAAAAAGTAGCGCCGCGATTCCACGGGGAACCTCGCATATGGAAGCATTCAAAATTCGACTCGTGTGCTTTGTTTTGCGCGGTTCCATCCTATTGCGGATATTGTTTGATGGAGCTTACTTTATCTCCGCGAAAGTGCACAAAGACTGTTTTGTCGGGCGGGTGCCCGTAGATCCAGTCTTCGGTGTCGTAGCCCTCCGCGTCGCGCTCGCGAACCTTATGATCCGGCTTGCCGATGGCGGCCACCACTTCGTCGCGGTCCATCCCAAGCGCTGGGCGGCGATCCGTAATGGCCTTCTTCATTTCCGGCGGCAGGGTGTCTATCCATTGCACAGCGGCGGAATGCATGCCACCGAAATCAAGAAATGGTGAAAGCAATTTCTTCAGATCGTCAGGCGAAAGGTCCGGAACATTCTTTGGAAATTGCAGATAGATGGTGCCGCCCGCGCCGGTCTGAATTCCTGGCGGCGCCGGATTATCTGGCGTTTCCGTCGTGCTGGCTTGCGGCGACGACGTAGGGCCTCCCATTCCGACTTGAATGTGGTCCATCCAGTTGTGCTTGGGTCGTCCGCCGCCGTTGATATCCACGATGATGGTGTGTTCCTTGAATTCCAGTTTCGTGATCTGCGTGGGATCGCCGGTATTAATCGCCGCGCCGTGAATGGAGATCGTGCGATTCAGGGAGTCCAGATTGAGCGGCTTGTCCGTGTAGATGACGAACCCTTCCTTGCCTCCGGGGATGGGCTTGCGTGCCTTTGCAAATTCCCCGGAAACGTAGCGAATCAATGCCAGCTTCGACGTTTCCGTTAGCGTGGCGCTTGGGGAGGTCGAAGGCTTTGCGGCACCGCCCGCTTGTGGCGCATCATTCGCCAGCATAACCGGCAACACCGCGATCGATTCACCCTCCAGCGTGCTACCGGCCGAACTATGTTCTTTGGGGGGCAACAATGTGGACTTCGGCAGATCCGCCGCAGCGAACGCCAGAACCAGCAACGGTATGGAAAGCCAATTGGACATAACGAATGGCAGGGCCCCACCCGGCACCCGCCTATTTTATGATGCCTCGAGCCGCTTGAGTAGTGGTGTGAGAAAAAATTTACGGGGAGACGACCGTGACGCCCTGGCGGTCAATGTGCATCGGCAGCAGCGCTCCCCCGGCATCCAGCACCGCCTTTTCCACGCGCTCCCGGGCCGCGGGCTCGATCAGCAGGACCACGCAACCCCCACCGCCGGCTCCGCAAACCTTTCCTGCCAACGCCCCTTTGCGCCGCGCCCCCTGGATGATCGCGTCAATCGTCTTCGTGGAAATGGTGGGCAAGTTCCGGCGCCGAAAAGTCCATTCGGCGTGCATCAAACGGCCCGTCTCCTTCCAATCGCCGCATTCCAGTGCCACGCGCATCTTCTGGGCGATCTGGGAAATATGTTCGATGTTGCTGCGCACCGCCTTCTTGCCGTCAATGTGCGCCTTGAAGACCTCCCAATTGTTGATGCCCGATTGCCGAGGCTTCCCGGTGTAACAAACCACCAGGCGACGTTGCAGTTCGTCGAGATTTACGCGCAATTCAATGCGGCGCTCGCCGCCCGGGAGTAGCTCGATCGCAGCCGCACCGCCAAACGCGGGGGGGTAGTGATCCTGCGTACCGGTGGGCACCCGAATTACGATGCCTTCGGCGTCCCGGCTGATATGAATCCAATCCACCTTGCTCTTCCCTGCACCCGTAAAACGATCCAGCGCAGCACAAATCGCCACAGCCATCGCGCTGGAACCGCCGATCCCCGCGCCCGCTGGCGCTTCGGAATTCGTGGTCAGAGTGAACCCGCCTTCCGGCCGGAAAAATTTGACGATTTCGGCGAGCAGCGGCAACCGATATCGCTTGGCTTTAACGAGCGCGGCGAACGACGGAAAAGCTTCGGATCGATTCGTATCAAGCGAAACCAATTTGATGCGCGCGTCGTTGGCAGCATGTGTCTCGATTACGCAGCGCGCGTAACGCGAAATGGCGGCGTTGAGCGTCAACGCCCCGGGATGGAACAGATAGAGCGGCCAGATGTCGAGCGTGCCGCCGGCAAGATCAACGCGTGTGGGAGCTTTCGATTCAATGCGCATGGTTATGTGCTCCGCCAGGGGCGGGCACAGGCTAGATTAGCGGAACGCCAGCTTACTTGCCGCCGGCATTTGCGGCGCGGTTGCGAAGGAGTAGCGGCCCCGCGGCCTCGCGCGCGGCAATCGCGGGATTCGGTTCAAAGCAGCGCCGGCAACGCGCTTCATAGGCGCCGCCTGCGCCAACCACCACCAGCTCTTCGCTATCCACCAGGCGTTGCGTGTGTACCGCGGGATTGCCGCAGCGAACGCAGATGGCCAGCAGCTTGGTGATTTCCTCGGCGATCGCCAAAAGGCGCGGCATGGGTTCGAATGGACGGCCGCGATAGTCGGTGTCCAGGCCCGCAACAATCACACGCTTGCCCAGATTAGCCAGCTTGGTACAAACGTCCACCACTTCGTCGCCCAGGAATTGCGCTTCGTCAATGCCAATCACTTCTGTGCGCGGCTGGAGTTTCTCGAGAATATCCGATGCTTTGCTGACATTGTCCGATGGGATCTCGAGTCCAGAGTGCGAGACGATTTCGTTGGCCGCATAGCGCGAATCAATGGCCGGCTTGAAGATCTGCACGCGCTGCCGCGCGATTTCCGCCCGGCGCAGCCGCCGGATCAGCTCTTCGCTCTTGCCGGAAAACATCGGTCCGACCACAACTTCGATCCAGCCCATGTTGCCCTTGACTATATCCACGCATCGTCTCCTTCACGATCGAAGCCAAATATTTCAGGAGCCTGCCGCAACTGCTGCTTGGTACATCTTGGAATTATAGAACGGAGCGAAGGCCGTTAGCACAGCCAGACGAAATGATTCTTGCCGCGAAACCAGATTGCCGGAAAGCACGCCCCAGGCGCCTTGCGCGTCCCGGATGCCCGCACCACTCGCGAATCGGTCGATCGCCACACCCAGTTCCACACCGCGGCTCAATACTTCCTCCGCCAGTGCCTCTGGCAACTCGATGCTTCCGGAACATCCGAAATGCCCTCGAACCCCATCGCTGGCATACGCCCAACTCTCAAGAAACACTCTACGGCTGCCATTTTCAGCAACGACATCAAGCCCGCCTTCGAGACCCACAAAATATTCCGCGCCGATGGCGGTTTCGTGAAGGTGTTTCTGCAACGCTTCCGCGCGCTGCCGAGCACCCAGCATCAACTCCTCGCGTGAAACAGGCGTGTGACTGACCCCACTCTCAACTTCGTAACCTTGAATTTCGAGCGGCGCATGAGGAGAGAGCCGGCCCGCAAAAAGCGCGGACGCTTCCTCAACCGCCAGGAGCTTCGGCCGTCGGGTGCTGCCCACGGCGATGCGACAAGAAGTCATGGATCAAAGGCCTGTGCGCGGAGTGTACCGGGAAATACACACAACATTCACCCGGAATTTGAAATGGCTGAGGAAAACAGGAGGAAAATGGAGCGGCCTATGAGAATCGAACTCACGCCTGAACCTTGGCAAGGTTCCGTACTACCATTATACTAAGGCCGCTCAGACTATAACTTTTATAGCACGCTTCTCCCCGAAACGACAAGACGCTCCGGAATAATCCAAAATACGTGGAATCGAATCAGGAAACCTGCGTGACTCGCGCGGATTTAACGATGGGCGAACGCCGCTGCCGCTCCGCAAACCGCGTCGCTTTTTCCTTATTGGTATACACGCGCCCAAAGGTTTCCCCGTCCGCGTAGTTCACACTGACCAGGAAATGATGGTGTTTGCGGCGGCGGTCTTTCCCGAATGCCGATTTTTCGTCCCGCACCGATTTCCGGGGACCTTTGGTTGTTGACGATTTGGCCACGGCTACCTCTGGTTTGAAGATTTCGTAAACGTCACTATCGCAAGAAAGAATTGGAGGCGCAAGCGAAACTTCGGGCAGGCGCGACGCACAATGGAATCACTGCTCGGACTGATAAACGGAATCGGAGTGTGCGCTGAGGAACGGAAGGAAACCACGGGTTGCGCGCACCAGATACTCTATCCCATGGCGACCGCTATTTTCGGCGGCGTCTGTGCCGGTGGGGCGAAACGAAAACGTCACATGGATCCCGGCCAATTGATCGGACGGTGGAGTGTGCGTGGCGACGAATGCATTTCCGAACGCACTGAGGTTGTGCAGCGCGCCCTGGCCCGGCAATCCCAGAACAAAGTTGGCGGTAGTGACGTCGCTTTCGAAACCCGTCAACTTCACGCGGCCGTTCCAGAAAGTTGCCAGCGGCAAACGAACCTGATCCACAAACGGAGTGTCGTTACAATAAAACGCCGACTCCATCCGCTCGATCGTGTTTGGATAAGAACTCCAGTCCGTCTTGCTAAATCCTAAGGAGACGCTCGTGGGATTCAGAGAGATGTAACCCGGCACGCTCCCAGACATCCAATCAGCAGAGAAATGGAACATGGTTGGAAAACCAACACCCGGGCTATGCGGGAATAGTTGGGTTGTGGCCGGAAACGGCCCGGGCGGGTTCTGGACGCGCAACAAAGTCTGGGCGCAAAGTGGCATACCACTGAAGCAACTAAACGCTAAAGTCAATCCCAATAGATACTTAGCAGCGATCGTCAATTTCCGCACTGGCGCACCTTCGTTCTGCGGAGCGGCAGGGAAACGCAACATATCCCAAAGTTTCACTCGTGTCTAGAGCTTCCCGGATCACCATCTGGGGCCTCCAGCCCAACCAAAATGGCCTTTCTTGCCGTGATTTTTCCGATGTGACGCACGCAAAATCCTCTGTGCGTTTCATGAAACATTTGAAGAACTTTTACGTCTTTATGAGTGAGGAAACAGTATGATGCTTTCGCGATTCAAAGAGAGAACGATGTTGAACATCAACAAACAGCCGCCGGTCGTTGAGGACCTTCGCGCACATTCCGTGGAACAACTGGCGGAACTCCGCATGTTGCTGAATGCCGGCATGACCGGCCGTCCAGATCCGCGCCGTCCGGGCTTTTTCGAGCTCGATGGCGTGGGGAACGTCTATTACATTTTCCGCTATCCCACGGGACACAAAGTGCTGCTGCTCGCCGCCTGGGAACGCGAAGTGGACCCCGTCGCCGAAATGGTTGCGTACTCCTGCCCCGCCGCGTAACCCTGTTTCAAGAAATAGCGTAGCGCTATTCCAAACAATTGAGTCTGCGCGTACAACTGCAGTAGCAGCGCGTACTGTCATTCTGAGCGCATCCGACCAGGATGCGCGAAGAATCTCAATTCTGTCTCCCTACACTCATCTCCAAGTTAAAATTACTGCCGTCAGCCCTTTCAGTCTGCCGCTCTCGCGCTAAAAAAACCAAACTGTCATTCTGAGTCCATCCGATCAGGATGGGCGAAGAATCTCAACTGCGCCAATTTCCATTCATCATCAAATTGAGATTCTTCAGGCCGCAGACTTCGCGGCCCTCTGGATGACAGCTTCCCGGGCTCAAGTAGACGGCCTAGGACAGACAGTAAAAAATCGCCACAAGAACTTCGTTCCAATTTGGAACTCGTTCGCGCGGCACTCTTCACCGCTTGTCCTTGTCCAAATCCAACGAAACGGAATTGATGCAGTAGCGCAGCCCTGTCGGACCGGGCCCGTCATCGAACACGTGGCCAAGATGCGCATCGCACCGGCTACACTTCACTTCCGTCCGAACCATGCCGTGAGAATTGTCCGCCGCTTCATCCACGGCCGTGCCCTCCAGCGGCGCCGTGAAACTGGGCCAGCCGCACCCCGAATCAAACTTGGTTTCAGAGCGAAACAAAGGCTGGCCGCAGCAAACGCACTTATAGGTACCGGCCGTTTTGGTGGACTCATACTCGCCCGTAAAAGGCGGCTCGGTCCCCTTCTTGCGGGTCACATAGTATTGATTCGGCGTGAGTTGTTTCTGCCACTCCCCTTCGGACCTGCTGATTTTCTCACCCATACCTTCCCCCCTTGATGCCGCATTGTCATTCATTCCATTAGTATCAGATTCAGCGCACTGCCTTGACGTTTCGCTCCCCGGCCCCAATCATCAGTTAGCCCCTCTCGCCCGGGGCGCTTGCATGCCAGACCAATCGGATAACCAATACGCTGAGAAGCGGCAGAGCCGACGCGCCAAAATCGTCAAGACGCTGCGCGTGCGGCCGTCTGAGCCCCGCGACGAGCATTTTGAAGACCTGCCCGTCAGCATCAACGCCTCCAAAGAAGGCATTCTCTTCCAAACACGCCGTGATACCTACTACAAAGGCATGCGCGTGTTTGTAACCTTTCCATTTACCTCCGCGCACGATCCGATGAATTGCGAGTATGTGGCCGAGGTTGTGCGTGTGGATAAATTGCCGAACAACCGCTTTGGAGTCGCCCTGCACCTGCTGATGACCGTGAACTATTCCTCAGGTAAAGCCCCGGGATCCCTGACCCGCGCGTAGTTTCGGTTTTCTCCATCCTTCCATTTGAATCTTCCAATTGACACCGGCAATCGCGTTCCTGTATTTTGCCTGTGACATGAATTTCCGGGCGCATCGACATCACCATCATCACGGCCACAAGCCGCGCCCGGGGAGCCCTGCCTAGCACTTTCGCACTTTTCTAGCAGGAACCGACCCGCCGGCGCTGAATGCCCTGGCGGGATTTTTGTTTTTTGGGGAGGTTTTTGTGGAACTGGCATTCGAAAAACAGGGCGGACTGCTCCCTGCGATCCTGCAGGATGCGGCGAGCAAGGAAGTGCTGATGCTCGGCTACGTCAATCCAGATTCGTTGGTGGAAACTTGGAAGAGCGGCGAAGTCCATTTTTTCAGCCGTTCGCGCAAGCGCCTTTGGAAGAAGGGCGAAACAAGCGGCCACGTGCTGCGGCTCAAGCGCGTCCTGGTGGATTGTGATGCCGATACGCTGCTTCTACTCGTGGAACCTGTCGGCCCCGGCGTATGCCACGAAGGCTATCGCAGCTGCTTCTTTCGCGAATTGAGCGCGGAAGGTTCGGCCAGCGTAATCGCGATACGCGCTTTTTCAGCACCAGAAGTTTACGGACGACCGGAGGGCCAATGAGCCTGCTGAAGCTGGGAATTCCGAAAGGAAGCCTGCAGGACGCGACGATAGAACTGTTGTCACGCGCAGGCTGGAAAGTAACGCTCGGCTCTCGGAGCTATGTCCCGACAATTGACGATCCCGAACTTGCTTGCCTGCTGGTCCGCGCGCAGGAGATGGCACGCTACGTCGAATCTGGTGCGCTGGAGGCAGGCATCACTGGACACGACTGGGTGGTGGAAACTCGAGCTGACGTTCTGGAACTCGCCGAACTCGTCTACGCGAAACAACGGCTGGCGCGGGTGAAGTGGGTCCTGGCGGTGCCCGAAGATTCCTCCATTCGCGAACCGAAGGACCTCGAAGGCAAAGTGATTGCCACGGAAGTGGTGGGCATCACCGAAAATTACCTGGCGAAGCATGGCGTGAAGGCCCGCGTGGAATTTTCCTGGGGCGCAACGGAAGTAAAAGTGCCGCAATTGGCGGACGCAATTGTGGAAGTGACAGAGACGGGGTCTTCGCTGCGTGCCAACCGGCTGCGGGTGCTGGATACAGTGCTGGAGTCCGCGACAGTGTTCATCATGAATCGCAAAGCGGCGCAGGATCCGGCTAAACGTGAGAAGGCAGAAAACCTGGTGTTAATGCTGCAAGGTGCAATCGCGGCGGCCACTCGTGTCGGGCTGATGCTGAATGTCCGACGGGAAAATCTGCAGGCGGTGCTGGCGGCACTGCCCGCGTTGAAAAATCCGACAATTTCTTCGCTGAGCGATGAAAATTGGGTGGCGGTGAACACGATCATCGAAGAATCGGTCGTGCGGCAGATTTTGCCGCGATTGAAAGCCGCGAAGGCTCAGGGGATTGTCGAATATCCCCTGAACAAGATTGTGCTCTGATGCGCATCCTGAAACTTACGTCAAAGACGGAGGCCAGACTGCTAATGCTCCGGCAGGCGCGCGACCGCGAAGCCTATCGCATCGCGGCGCGAATTATTGCCGACGTGCGGAAACGGGGAGACCGGGCGCTGCTCGACTGGTCGGCCAAGCTGGATGGCAATGAGATCGTCCGAGCGGGCTTGTGGGTCAGCAAGAAAGAGATGGCTGCGGCCAAGCGCAGAGTAAGCCCTGAATTCCTGCGCGCTGTCGAACACGCCGCGAAAAATGTGCGCCACGTTGCGGAGCGGCAATTGCCGCGCGATTGGACCATGCGCGTCGAAAATGGAGTGACCATCCGCCAGCTCGTCCGGCCGCTGGATTCCGTTGGATGCTATATTCCCGGCGGGCGCTTTTCCCTGCTCTCCACGCTGGTTATGACGGCCGTGCCGGCACAGGTGGCTGGCGTGCCGCGCATCATCGCCGTCTGCCCGCGCCCGAACGATGCGCTGCTTGCAGTGGCGGACTTGCTTGGCATCACCGAATTTGCGCGGATTGGCGGCGCGCAGGCCATCGGCGCGCTGGCTTATGGAACGCGGCAGATTGCACCAGTGGAGAAAATCTGTGGCCCGGGCAATCGCTTCGTGACAGCGGCTAAACAAATCGTCTGCGCCGATTGCGCGATCGACATGCCCGCCGGTCCGACGGAAGCCGTGGTGCTTGCCAACAGCGGCAATGCCCGCTGGATCGCCGCGGATCTGCTGGCCCAGGCGGAACATGCGCCAGACGCGGCGAGCTTTCTGATCACCGCCTCGCCCGCCTTTGCCCAAAAGGTGCGGGAGGAAGTTTTGCTGCTTTTGCAAGCCTTGCCGAAAACGAATCCCGCGCACCAATCGATGCGCTCAACGGGGGCGATTCTTGTGGCGCGATCCACCGTCACGCTTGCGAATTTGTGAATCGCTTTGCGCCGGAACATCTGAGCTTGCCCACAGGAGGAGAAAAACTGCTTCCCAAAATCAAAGCCTCTGGCACGATTTTCCTCGGCTCGCTAAGCGCGCAACCCTTCGGCGATTACGCCAGCGGTAGCAATCACGTGCTTCCCACCGGCGGCTGGGCGCGGCGGCGCGGCGGACTTTCGTCCGCGGATTTCGTGAAATGCATCGCCATCCAGGAAATTGCCCCGGCGGGTTTTCGTTCGCTGGCAAAAGATGTGCAACAACTGGCCCGCGCCGAAGGACTACTGGCGCACGCTCGCGCCGTGGAGGTTCGCCGATGAAAGTCCGGCTTCCCGTTCGCAAAGCGATTCTGGAGCGCCAAACCTATGAAGCGCCTGCCGAAGGCCGATGGGGAAAAGTGCGGCTGGACTTCAACGAAAACACCACGGGCTGCAGCGCAGCCGCCATGCAGGCGATCCAGCGCCTTACCGGCAAAGAACTCGCGATGTATCCTGAATATGAACAGCCAACGCGGGCACTGGCCCGCTACTTCGGCGTAAAACCGACGGAGCTTTTGCTGACCAACGGCGGCGACGACGCATTGCGGGTATTTTTCGACACCTTTGTCGAACCGCGCAGCCACATCCTCATCTGCGAGCCAACCTTTCCGATGTACCGCTACTATGCGGAGATCGCCGGCGCCCGCGTCAAAGTATTGCGCTATTCAAAAGAGATGGAATTTCCCTTACCCGCTGTGCTGAATGCATTGCGAAACCGTCCTCGCGTATTTTTTCTGGCCAATCCGAACAATCCTACGGGGACTCTCGTAGCCAAACCCGCCCTCGAGCGGATTCTGCGGGCAGCCTCTCACACCGCCGTGGTTCTCGATGAAGCCTACGCGGATTTTTCTGGCATCAGCGGAGTTCCCTGGATCGGCCGCTATCCGAATCTTTTTATCGCCAAGACATTTTCCAAAGCCGCCGGGCTCGCCGGCCTCCGATTGGGCGCGGTGATTGCGCAAAAAGAACCGCTAGCCTTGCTGCGGCGGGCGATGCCTCCCTTCCCTGTGAATATCGCTGCGCTGGCCGCCGGAGTCGCCGCGGTGCAGGAACGCAGCGCCATCGCTCGCTATATTCGCGAAACCAAACGCCTGCGAGACTGGTTTACCGCTGAACTTGAAAGGAGAAATGTCCGTGTTTTTCCCAGCGCCTGTAATTTTGTGCTTGCCGATTTCGGAAGTGCAGGTCCCGCGCTTTTTCGCCGTCTGACTCAAAAAGAAATCCTCATCCGCGAACGCAGCAAGGATTTGGGCGAAGGATTCGCCCGCATCACCATTGGCACCCACAACGAATTGAAATCATTTTTGCGAATCCTGGACCGCAAGGCATAGCCAGAATGGCGCGCACAGCTCAAATCCGCCGCAACACGAAAGAAACGCAGATTACCTTGCGCATAAATCTGGACGGCCGCGGCAAGTCCGATATTTCCACTGGGATTCCGTTCTTCGATCACATGCTGGACCTGGTGACGCGCCACGGTGGATTCGACCTCAAGCTCAATGCCAAGGGCGATCTCGATGTGGATCAACATCACACCGTCGAAGACGTAGGCATTGCTTTCGGCGAAGCTGTTCTGAACGCGCTTGGCAACAAGCGCGGCATCAACCGCGCCGGTTATTTTCTGATGCCCATGGACGAAACGCTGGCCGTTGCGGCGATTGATTTTGGCGGCAGACCTTGCTGCATCGTGAAGGCAAAATTCTCCGCTGCCCGTGTCGGTGATTTTCAGACCGAGCTTGTCGAGGATTTTTTCCAGGGCTTCGCGCAAGCCGCGCGCGCCAACCTTCACCTGCGCGTTCTATATGGCCGCTCAACGCACCACCAGGTGGAGTCCCTGTTCAAGGCCTTCGCTCGTGCCTTGCGATTCGCCGTCTCGCGCGATCGCCGGCTTCGCTCCGTTCTCCCAAGCACAAAGGAATTGCTGTGAAGGTGACGCTGCTCGATTATGGCGCGGGCAACGTGCCATCCGTGGAGCGCGCTTTGCGGCACCTGGGCGCGCAGGTGGAAGCCACGAATGCCCCGGACGCAATTGCCAGCGCGCGCTGCCTGGTCCTGCCTGGCGTGGGTCATTGCGCCGCACTGATTGCCGCCCTCGACGCGCGTGGACTGCGCCAACCGCTTCTAAACGCGATCGCCAGCGGCGCGTCCTTTCTGGGAATTTGCCTCGGCTTGCAAGCTCTTTATGAATCAAGTGAGGAAGCCCCGAACATCGCAAGCCTTGGTATTCTCGCCGGAAAAATCACGCGGCTCCCGGAAACTGTGAAGCTGCCCCACATGGGCTGGAACACGCTTCGCCTTCGTCGTCCCAGTCGCCTGCTCGTGGGGCTTTCTTCCGATGCTTACTTCTATTTCGCGCATTCCTTTGCGGCGCAAGCCAGCGGCCAGGAAAGTGTTGCGACCTGCGAGCACGGCCGCGAATTCTCCGCCGTCCTGGAAAAAGATAATCTTTTCGCGGTGCAGTTCCATCCGGAAAAAAGCGGCGCGGCAGGCGCGCAAGTCTTGCGGAACTTCCTGCGAGCCGCCGGATGAGCCTCGCTCGCCGCATCATTCCCTGCCTGGACACAGACGGCGCCCGCGTTGTGAAAGGCGTCCATTTCGAAGGCTTGCGCGACGCCGGCGACCCCGTGGAACTTGCCGCGCGCTACAACGCGGAGGGCGCCGATGAATTGGTCGTTCTCGATATCGCGGCTGCGCGCGATAATCGCCCAACCTTTCTTGAAACGATTCGCCGCGTCGCCGAACAGCTCGCCATCCCGCTGACCGCCGGCGGCGGCATCCGTTCGCTCGAATGCGGCACGTGCCGTGGTACGTGCCGGGGCGGACAAAATCACCGTGAACACCGCCGCTGTCGAGCGCCCCGAGCTTTTATCCGAACTATCAGCGGAGTTCGGCGCGCAGGCCGTGGTGCTGGCGATTGACGCGAAGCGCCAGGGCCAGAACTGGCAAGTCAGGGTGCGGGGTGGCCGCGATGCAACCCCGCTGAATGCAGAAGACTGGGCGCAGCGCGGCGTGGAAATGGGAGCTGGAGAAATTTTGCTCACTTCAGTGGATCGCGACGGCACAAAGTCAGGTTTCGACCTCGAACTGACCGCCGCGATCAGCCAAGCAGTCTCCGTGCCGGTGATCGCCTCCGGCGGTGCCAAACTCCCCGCACATTTCCTGGAAATTTTCCTTCGCGGAGAGGCCGACGCCGCGCTGGCCGCTTCAATCTTTCACGACCAGGTGCAATCGATCCGTGCATTGAAGGAATACCTGCGAAAACATGGCGTTGAGGTGCGCTTGCCATGCTGATCCCGTGCATTGATCTGCAAGGGGGTCAAGCCGTTCAGTTGGTGCATGGTCGTCGCCGGGAACTCGCCGTTGCCGATGTGATGAGCCTGTTGAAGAAATTCAGCCGTCACCCATGGCTGCACGTAATTGATTTGGATGCGGCCATGCGCAAGGGAGACAATCGCGAACTTGTGCGCGAACTCTGCGTGCGCGCCAAACGTGAACACCGAATGCGTGTCCGCGTGGGAGGCGGAATTCGCACCGTGCACCGCGCCGAGGAACTCGTTGCACTTGGGCGTAGCACAGGTAATCATCGGCAGCGCCTCCTTCAATAGTGGCAGGCCCAATATTGCGTTTCTGAAACGTCTTTGCGCGCGCGTGAAGAAAAAACAGGTTCTGATCGCGCTGGACACAGCGAAAGGAAAAATTGTGGTGCACGGATGGCGTACTTCGCTTCGTGTGGCGCCGCACGAAGTGATGGCCAAGCTGGAACCCTACTGCGGAGGATTCCTCTGCACGGATGTGGACCGCGAAGGAACGATGAGCGGCGTAAACCTGGAATGGTTCCGCGATCTGCGAGCGGCCACGCGTCTCCCGATCGTCGCGGCCGGCGGCATCTCTTCGCAGCGTGAAATCCGCGCGCTCGAAAAGCTCGGCATGGATGCCGCCGTTGGGATGGCGCTCTACAAAAACCGCGTTCGCTGACACTACCCCGCCGATTCCCTGGCCCTTTTCGCCGCCCCGCCCTTGCAGTACGATACTTGCAATGCGAATCCTCTTCCGCTTGTCCCTTCTTTTCTGTTTCTGCGTCACTGTGGCTTCGGCACAAACGCAATCCGCGCAACCGCCTTTCGAATTGAAACTGATCGGTCCCAACATCTGGGCCGCGATCGACGATGCCAAAGGCGATTCTGGCGCGAACGCGGGATTCGTAGTGGGCGACAGCGGCGTGGCCGTGATTGACACCTTCGAAAACGAAGCAGCCGCGAAGGCCCTCCTGGCTCAGATTCGCAGCCTGACGCATCTCCCGATCAAATTTGTCGTCAACACCCACTATCACCTGGATCACGTGGCCGGAAATCGCGTTTTCGCCCAGCAGGGAGCGGTGATTGTGGCCCATCGTAACGTGCGCGCATGGATTAATTCGGAAAATCTGAAATTCTTCGGCGATAAAATTAAGCCCGAAGAAAAAACCATGGTCGCGAACTTGCTCGCCCCGGAAGTTATGTACGATACCGGCGTGACACTCTTCCTCGGTTCGCGGCGCATCGAGGTCACCTACATGCCGGGACACACCGGGGGCGATTCCGTTGTTTCCATCGCGGATGCGGGCGTGATTTTTTGCGGCGATCTCTTCTGGCGGCAAACGCTGCCCAATCTGATCGATGCCACCACCTCCGACTGGCTGAAAACCCTTTCACAATTCACGGAACAGCCGAAGGATTACATGACAAATTCGGCTCTTCCTCGCGCCCAGATTTTTGTTCCTGGCCATGGCGACATTGGAAACCTGGAAGACGTTCAGGAATTTCAGAACTATCTCGCCTGGCTGCGCGCAGCGGTGCAAAAAGCGCTGGACGCCGGCAAAAATGACGATGCCCTTGTCGCCGCCGTGATGCCAGAGTTAAAAGAGAAATACGGCAATTGGGCGTTTTTCCAGGATTTTTCGCGCTCCAACATTCTCGACGTGGGCGCGGAACTCAAAGGTTCCAAGCGCGTTCCAACGCGCGAGAAAAAGTGAGGTTTTATGCTCGTTTCTTTCCGTTCCTGCGGTCCCAAGGATCACGCCGCGCTGCTTAAGCTCGTGCTCGCCTACAACCGTTTTGAAAAAATCCCGGCGCGCCGGCAATCGCTCAGCCAGGGCCTCGACGTCCTGCTGCGAAATCCGTCCCAGGGGAAAATGTGGCTGATGGAGTGCCACAAGAAGCCCGTCGGCTATGCGCTCCTCACCTACAATTTCGAACTGGAATATGGCGGAGCCGAAGGCGTGTTGCGCGATCTATTCGTGGAGAAGCGCTATCGAAATCAGGGCATCGGCTCGCTCGCCCTTTACGAAATCGAAGACTTCTGCCGGGAGCGCGGCATGCGCGCGTTTCAACTGCAGTTGCCCCGCCACAATAAATCCGCGGAAATTTTCTATCGCAAAGCGGGCTTCCGCGAACTTCCCAGGCGCGTCATGATGCTGCAGGTGCGCTCGGAAGAAATCGTGCGTGCCAAGCGTGCTAGCGCAGGTAAGCGTCGGTAATATACTGCTGCACCATGCGCTGCGTGTTGAAGAATGAGCCGTTGATGGCGATCGCGTGGCGCATCACGTCCAGATAGCGCTCGCGGCTGCCATAGTAAAGCGGAAGAATCACGCCCTCGAGTTTCGAATACAAACTCTCCGCATCCATCGCGTTGTCCACCGGTGTTTCCGGACCCGGTTCTCCTCGATGCGCATCGCCGATGGCCCAGCCCGTGACGCCCTCGATGTTGCCTTCCACCCACCAGCCGTCCAGAATGCTCAAACTCGGCACGCCGTTCAGCGCCGCCTTCATGCCGCTGGTTCCAGAGGCTTCCAGCGGATATTGCGGTGTGTTCAGCCACAAATCCCCGCCGGCCGTTAGCTTGCCGCCAAGGTCCAGGTTGTAGTCATCCAGAAACACGATGGTGACGGCTTTCTTAAGCGCCTTCTTGGCCTTGAAAATTTTCTTGATGATTTCTTTTCCGCCGCCATCGCGGGGATGCGCCTTTCCGGCATAAACAATCTGAAAAGCACCGGCGTTTTTGGCGATTTGTCGCAGCCGGTCCAGGTCGCTCAGAATCAGGTCCGCGCGTTTGTAACCGGTGGCACGTCGCGCGAAACCGATGGTGAACGCCTCGGGATCCAGCTTCAGTCCGGTTTTCTTGCGCACCGTCTCCAGCAGATCATGCTTGGCCAAAAGATGCGCCGCCCAAACCTCTTCCGGCGGCAAGCCCAGGGCGCCGCGCAAACTGTAATTGTCCTCTCGCCACGAAGGAATCATGCGATCGAACAACTCGCGAAACGCGGGGCAGGCCCACGTGGCGGCATGCACGCCGTTGGTGATCGCCTCGATCGGCACATTCGGAAACATTTTTCGCGACACTTCGCCGTGTAGTTTTGCAACTCCATTCACGAAGTTGCTCAGGCTCAACGCCAGGTACGTCATATTGACCGAAGCGCCGCGCTTGGCCGCTTCCTGCATGTCAGGATAATTTTGTTCCACTTGAAGGACGTTGCGCACCAGATCTGCGGACGAAGCGTCCTTCACATCAAAAAAGCGCGTCTGGTCGGGAAACAACCGGGTCATATACTCCATTGGAAATTTGTCGTGACCGGCGGGAACCGGAGTGTGCGTAGTAAAAACGCACTTGCTGCGCACCTTTTCGATGTCCTCACCTTTAATCGAGGCTCGGCCCGCGTGCCGTGATTCTTCTCCCAGCAATTCCAGGGTGAGCAACGCCGCGTGGCCCTCATTCATGTGATAGCGCATCAACTCCGTGTGACCCAGCGCGCGCAGCATGCGCACGCCACCAATTCCCAGGATCACTTCCTGCGAAAGCCGGTAATAGGGATCGCCGCCGTAAAGTTGCCCGGTCAGCTCGCGGTCTCGCACATCATTCCCCGGCAAATCCGCATCCAGAAAATAAACCGGCACTTCGTATCCACGAACGCCCTTGACGCTATACCGCCACGCACGCAGTTCCACCTTGCGGCCCTCGAATGTGATCGAGACGTGCGGCTCTTCCTCGACAAGATGCTTGGCCACGTCCCATTCCACTTCCTCTTCGGTCTGCGCGCCTTCTTCGGAAAGCCGCTGCCGGAAATACCCTTTCCGATAAAGCAGCGAGACCGCGACCATGGGCAACCGAATATCGGCCGCCGCACGAATGGTGTCCCCCGCCAACACTCCCAATCCCCCGCTGTAAGTCGGGATTTGGTTTTCCAGCGCAATTTCCATTGAAAAATAGGCCACAAATCGTTTGGGTGGCTGCGTCACATTCGCCATCGTTCCGGGATCTCCATTCGGCGCATTGAGATGCGCCGCCACATGGTCTGGACTGTTTTCTGTATTACTCATATTGTCCGGGAAGCTCGCTCCTCAAGCAAGACGGGGCCCACGCAGGGGTTCCAATTCTTGCCGGCCGGTGTTCTTTTGCAATGTCCGCTATAATCCCCTTCCATGAACATGGTCCTCGAGGGCATCCGCGTAGTTGAGCTTTCCGAAGCCTTGGCTGGTCCCTACTGCGCCATGATGCTCGGCGATCTCGGCGCGGACGTCGTCAAAGTGGAGCGCAACGCGGGCGGCGACCAGTCCCGCAACTGGGGCCCTCCGTTTGTGGGCACGGAGTCCGCCTACTATCTCGCCACCAATCGCAACAAACGGTCCATCACTTTGAATTACGACCATTCCCTCGGCAATGAAATTTTACAGCGTTTAGTGGCTACCGCGGACGTTTTTATATGCAATCAACCTTCCATGAACTCGCTGCAGCGGCGTGGCATTGATCCTCAGTCCTTAATGGCCAAGCATCCGCGCCTTATCTACTGCGCAATTTCGGGCTACGGCTTCAGCGGACCGAACACCGAACGCCCCGGCTACGACATCCTTGCGCAGGCCGAAGCCGGAGTCATGAGCTTCACGGGCGACCCGGACGCGGGGCCGATGCGTTTTCCGATTGCCATCGCGGATATGACCACGGGAATGTATTCCGCAATGGGAATCCTCGGCGCTCTGTTTGCACGCGAGCGTTCCGGCCGCGGCGATTATCTGGACATGGCACTTTTCGATTCGCAGCTCACTTGGCTGGCGAACATCGGCAGCAATTATCTGAATGCGGGAGTTTCGCCGGCACGTTGGGGAAATGCGCATCCAAGCATCGTCCCGTATCAACTCTTCCGCGGCAGCGACGCGCGCTATTTCGTTGTAGGCGTCGGAACGCAGGAACAGTGGCTGCGACTGGTAAAGCTGCTAGGCGTGGAAGAGTTAGGGACGGACGCGAGATTTGAAAACAATCCCGCGCGCATCAAGAATCGCGAGCAGTTGATCCCATTATTGCAACTGCGCTTTGACTCGCAATCTAGCGAAGCGTGGCTTGCCAAGACTGAAGAGCGTGGATATTCCCGCGGCCGCGATTCAAACCGTTGGCGAGGCCCTGAACGATCCCCAGACCAAAGCGAGAGGCTTGGTTGTGGAGATCGAGCACCCAACTTTACAACAGGCGCGCAGCATCGCAAATCCCATCCGATTCCGCGATCGTCCGGTGGTATACCGGCTGCCGCCTCCGCTTCTGGGAGAGCACACCCGCGCTATTCTGGAACAACTCCAGTATTCGGAAAACGAAATCCAACTGGCAATGGCTGAAGCCTGTTCGCCCCAACACTTCCTCTGCGGTCTGACAGTTGGAAAAATCCTTCCTTGACGGGGTTACCAATTTAGTAAGATACTTCGCATTACCAGCCGCCTGAACGCTTCCGACGAAGCGCCAAGTCATTCGCCGTGCCCGAAGGAAGGTGTCCGTGCTCTATACCCCTCCGGTTGCCTATAAGACCGAATTTCGTAACTTTAATTTCTGTCCACACTGCGAACAGCGGGGAGAAGACCCGCTGCTCCTGCGCCTGACGGAAGGTATTCCCATGATTTCGCGTTCCGACGGCAAGAATTTCCACCTTCTCTTGGCCGATCGCCCACTCGCCTATCCTGCGGAACGCGCAGCGGGTCCCGCGCAAAAGCTTTCCTTGTGTTTCTGGTATTCCCGGGCCGCCGGAATCACTTCGACAAAGAGTTCCTTGGTTTTGGTGCCGGCCGATCTGAAGAGAGATCCCAAAATTTTTCGGGCGATTGAGTTCATCGCCGACCTTCTCGCCGATAAACTGCTCCAACACCAACCGCTTGGAGCCTTCTACGATCTGCAAGGAAACGCGCTCCGCGAACTAAGCTACTAAAACACCGGATCCCCGCAAACTTTCAGTCAATTGGACCAGAGTTACCTGGCGATTGACCTTTGCGCTTGCCCACGATAGAAAAGTACTGCTCGCATTCAAACAGGCGCTTGCTCGTTTGCGGTCACCGCCCATGCAACGCAAAATTCCCCAACTCGACGGCGTCCGTGGTGTCGCCATTCTCATTGTCCTGGCGCACAACCTGCACGGATTCTATTCCCCTCCCTTCTCGCTTCTCACCGCCTATGGCTGGATGGGTGTGGATCTCTTTTTCGTGCTCTCCGGTTTCCTGATCACCGGGATCCTGCTGGACAGCAAGCATTCAAATGGCTATTTCCGGAATTTCTATGCCCGGCGCTGCCTCAGAATTTGGCCCCTCTACTATTCCCTATTGATCCTGATGTTTTTGATTATTCCCTTTGTGAAACCGGAATTTTCCACGGAAATTTTCCGCCGGGCGCATCCCTGGTGGTCCTACCCCTTTTTCCTTCAGAATTTTCTTGTCGCTGACCCTTCGATGGGCGTCGGCCCGCTGGGCGTAACGTGGTCACTCGCCGTGGAGGAGTTGTTCTATCTTTTCTGGCCGCTCTTTGTGCGTTTCCTGCCACTGCGCCGTCTGGAATTTTGCGCCTGGACAGTCATACTATTTTCGCCACTGCTACGGCTTTATTTCGTTTCGCACTCCTGGTTAATTTACAGCAATCCATTCTGTCGCCTGGACGGGCTCATGGCGGGCGGCCTGTTGGCCATCCTCATTCGAAAACAGGATTTTGTCCCCGGACGTTACGTCATTCCGGCGTGGATCGCCACGATGCTAGCCCTCCCTCTGGCGATTACCTCGGAACTATTCAACGCGCGCTGGCTCACCTTTTCGCTGGCGGCGGTTGCTTCAACTGGATTGGTGTACGTGGCGCAATTTTCCACGAAAAAGTGGCTCAAAACCATTCTTACCAATCGCTTCCTGATGTTCAGCGGCACCATCAGTTATGGTTTATACCTGCTGCACAAACTCCCCGAAGACGTTCTCAAATCGTTCCATCTGGAGAGCATCCATCCGATGGCTACCTTCTGGGCATCGCTTCTGGCGGCATACGCGCTTGCGATCGCTTCCTGGTATTTGCTGGAGAAACCCATTCTCGGGCTGAAACGTTTCTTCGAAAATAATCCCGCTCAACTATCCCCAGACTCGACCACCCCGTCCCAGCCGGGCCCGTCGCAGGCCAACTGATCCGCAATCGGCTCTCAGGTTTACTGGCCGCCCAGGGAAACCCACGCCCGCGCACTTCGCACTCTTTTCAATCGCCTCGCACAGCAGCATCTCTTCGTGCCCCGTCTCAAACGTAGGAAATTTGCGCGGCGCTTTCCAGTCTCCCGCTTCGATGTACTCGTAAAAATCGCGAAACAATTGCACAAATGTATCCGGGTAACCTTCAGCGTGCCCGCCAGGGTAAGCCGCATAACGCCGCGCCGCTGCGCTCATCAGTGAGGGATCCTTGGGCAGTTCTTCACTGGCCTGGTTGCGTCGTCCGATCCATAAGGAATTCGGCTCCTCGGAATTCCAGCTCAGCGAGCCCTCGGTGCCGTCGATTTCATACCACAAGCGAGTTTTCCGGCCCGCACTTACCTGAGAGACCGTCATCACACCGTGCAGATCTCCCTCCAGGTGAAACAGCACCGAGGCGTAATCGTCCGTAGTAATCGGAATCGAGTCGACATTCTTCGAATCGGCTTTCTGGAACGTTTCCACCCGCCCCCGCGGCCGCTGCCGCACCGGAACCACCGTTGCCAGGTCCGCGCAAATATCAGTCACCTTTCTGCCGATGATCCAGGTGACCAGATCCAGCCAGTGCGTGCCGATGTCGGAGACCGCGCGCAACTCCCCTCCCAGCTTCGGATCCAGCCGCCAGTTCCAGTCCGAGGGATACAACAGCCAGTCTTGCAGAAAACTTCCGTGCACCAGTTTTGGCTGCCCGATGGCGCCCTTCTCCACCAGCGCCCGCGCTTCATGGCAGAGCGGGTAGTAGCGCAGGTTGTAAGCAACGCCCGCCACTTTCCCGGTCTCCTTCGCTATGGAAACCAGAATCTCCGATTCACGCGAATCCATCGTCAGCGGCTTCTCGCATAGCACATGCTTTCCCGCGCGGAGCAACAAGCTGGCTTCCTCAAAATGTAGATAATTCGGCGTGCAAAGATGCACCACGTCCACATTTTTATCCTCAGCCAATTCTTGCAGCGAGGCATAAGCGCGGTCCAAACCGAGTGACTTGCAGGCTGCCGCCGATGTCTCGCCAGTGCTACCCATCGCCCCGATCACCTGAATACCGATGCGGCGTAGCGATTCCACATGGGCTCTGCCGACAAATCCGAGACCGATCACCGCAGCCTTCAGTTTCATTCCATTGCTCCCGATTTTTCAGATTGGGGTCAACCGCACAGTAGCAGGAAGGATTATAGAAAACATTCCCGAAAAGAAGAATGGCCAGCCACCGTGGCCGGCCATTCTGGAATCGCGCTGGAAATTGTCGCGGGCTAGTTAGTTCCCTTTGCTCTTGTTCACCGGCGAGGCCTTTTGCAGCGTGGCCAGCAAAACCTTGGCGCTGGCCGGCACCGGCACGGCATTCTTGAACACGATGTCCTGCGCGCTCACTTCCTTGCCATAAAGGTTCTTGTTGGCGCCGTTATCCGGCCGCAACGTGGAACCCTCCAGGGAAATTCCCGCGAACAGGCCGCGCGACCGCGAGTACGAAAGAATCTCCGCCCGCATCGTCACATCCGTCTCCGCCGAAGCCGCGCGACCCACCGGGCCGGCCGCCGCCGAGGCGTCCCCGCCCAACTTCACCTTACTCGTCAAAATGCTCTTCGCCGAACGCGGGCTCATCAGCAAAAGAACGAAATCCGTCGCGTTGCCGCCCAATTGCAATCCGGCGCTACCGCCTTCCAGAGCGATCATTGCCGGCGCACCCCAGTGGCCATGAAAGGTGCTCCCACCGCGGCACGTCATCACTCCGCGGCCGTAACTGCCGCCGATGCCGATGGCAAACTTCAGCACCGAAGGCAGAATCACCACGCAATCTGCTTTATCCAGCACACTCTGTGGAATGCTGTCCGGTGCATTGAGAATTTCCTTCATTACCGTGCCTGCATTTGCGACACGATCCTCTTCCTTATCTTGGGCGAACGCGGGCAATGCTAGGGCAATTGCAAGGCTGAAACCAATCACTGTCTTCTTCATCTTAAGTCCTCAGGTGCTTTCTGTGCGCCCGTATGCGCACGTCACGCGGGGATGGCTGATTCCCGGGGGTCTAGCAAGCACACGCATGATACAGCTTCACTGACCTAAGTTCCACAACGAAGCCTGCCGTCACTGTCAGCTCGACCATAGACCTGGTTGCGTGACCACAGCTCGATAGAGATTTGGCGAGTCAATATCTCTCGCTGTCCTCTGCGGTTGACCGGAGTTAATTCCCCGAATGTCATCTGAATCTCGGATATCGTTATAGACATAGTTAGCTATAATTAGTAGTATCCACCCCATAATCGCACCGCACGACTAGACCAACAAATTTCAGATGGCTCGCATGCCTTTCGGGGCAGCGGCGCGCTGTTCGGATTCCTTGCGGATTCAGAGGGGGATCGATCATGGTTCGTGCAGCTATTCCAGCAGGGCTCACCTCCTTTAGAAAAGGCTTTGCTCGTGGAGGCCGGCGATTGCTGGCTTTGAGCGTCTCCGTTTTGCTGATTTCAACTTCCCCTTTCGTCCACTGCGATCTGGCACTCTTTGCGCAAGAGCCCCCATCAACCGGCGCAGCCCTTTCAAGCATGCCGCCATCTCCTCAAGCTCCCGTCAGCACTCCGCTCGTCCTCCAGGACGGCACGCCCGTCAAGCTCTCCATCAATCGCAGTGTATCTTCCGCCGATGCTCATGTGGGTGAAGAAGTGGAATTTGTGGTCATGGAAGATGTCGTCGTCAGTGGCATGGTTGTTGCCCAAAGGGGCGCGGTTGCTGTTGGAAATGTCACTGAAGCAGTTCCTAGACGCCGCATGGGCCGCGCTGGAAAATTGGAGATCGTGCTCGACTATGTCCGACTGGCCGACACGCAAACAGCTTCGGTCCGGGCCGTAAAAGATGCCAAGGGTAAGAGCCGCAAAGGTGAAATTGCTGTCGGCATCGTGGCCACTGGCCTGTTATTCTGGCCAGCGGCCCCATTTTTCCTCCTGATGCGCGGGAAAGATATCACCGTCCCCATAGGCGCCGAAGTAACCGCCTACGTGAACGGCAATCACACTCTGGAAGCCGCCAAATTCGCCTCCAAGAGCTTGAGCGCGGAAACCCCGCCCGCGCCCGCCGTTCCAACGGTGGATCTCTCCGGCACGCTGGAAGTGCAATCCAAACCCGCACCGGCAGCGGTGTATGCCGACGGCCTCTCGGTCGGAAATACCCCAGTTAATATGAAGCTCGGGTCTGGCGATCACCAGATTCGCGTCGTACTGGCCGGTTATAAAGAGTGGTTAGAGGTCGTCCACATCCAGGAACGCGTTGATTCTCACATCACCGCAAACCTTGAAGCCGCACCAAACTAACCCCAAAGTCACGCGCTGCCGGCATCGAGCAGTTGACAATAAAAGGCACGCCGCGAATCCTTCGCGCGGCGTGCCGGCTTTTTCTCGCTTCAATTTTCCACAAATCAGTTAGGCAAACAATTTCAAAGACTTCAGCCCAATCATACAAAGCAGACTCGTCGCCAGCAGGACCAAATTCGACGGCTCCGGTACGGCCGCCAAATTGTATTGATGTTCCATGGCGTCAACGGATGCGGAGGCCCCGTTTCCCGTTCCATCAACCACGCTCACCGTTCCGAAGTAGCCATCCGGAAACACGAGCAGGTCCGGAGTGATCGTAGCGGTACTCGGATTCACGGTCGCTTTCCCACTCTCGACGGTCGCATTGGTAAAGCCCAGATTATTTCCCCCGTTGATAAACCCGAAGCTCGGCGCCTGGGGGACCACCGGGTTAACGAGCAGCGCTGTTGCTCCGATAATCTGGAAGCCAGGATCCAAAGTCGTGGGCATCCAGAAAAAAGAAAAGGATTCGGTGGCTGACTTGCCGACCCCTGTCG
Source organism: uncultured Acidobacteriota bacterium (assembly GCA_963824925.1). GTDB lineage: Bacteria > Acidobacteriota > Terriglobia > Acidiferrales > UBA7541 > Acidiferrum. Next base: position 43,958 of record CAWGRE010000012.1, on the reverse strand, counting down.
CCGTGACCCGGAAGGGTCCAGAGAGAAGGAAGCCAGGAGCCAACGGACTGCCGGTCTCGGGAGTAAAAAGAATGGAATCGGCCGTGACACCTACGCCGGTGAAGCTGTCTGCGGCAAACGCAAAACTTACCTCGCCGATAGAGCAGGTAGTGCCAAGAACATTGTTCAACGGCATCGTTGTGCACGTGGTGGCAAAGGATGCGCTCGGCATAAAGGATAAGCAACCTAGGATCGCAATCCCCAAAAATCTCACTTTGAAATTCATCGATTCCTCCTGGAGTGCGGAGCAAACTGCTCGCGTCTCTCGCATGTTTGCAAACTGCACGATGCTCTTGTCTGGGCTGGGCCTACTCAGACTTCAGGACAACAGGGCGGGCGGGGTTGTCTACGGGGCGGGGCGAAAAACTAACGCTTTACCAAGCAATCGTACCCCGCCAGTCTTAGCCTTCACGGGTCATACGTCAAGTTAAAGTTCGATGTTAATCACCTACTGGAAGCACCCGCAATGGAGTACAGGCAAATACGGATTGACACTAAGAAGCAGTTTGTCGCAAGCGCGTGGCTTGCTGGCAGGCTCATTTCGGGTAAGTTCCATCAGACTTACAGTCATCGCGCGTTCGGCAATCTGGTCTGTCAGCGTCAGGAGCAGAGCGATGCGGCGCTAGGGAATTACCGCCGTCGCTTCGGGAGTTCGCGGACTTTCCACTCCCGCTGAACTCACTGCGGTCACTTGGTAATAATAAGTTTTTCCGGATTGTACCGAGCCATCCGTATATTTCAATCCGCTGAGCGGCGATGCCACCAACCGCGCGAATCCATTTCCTGCGGTCGTCGAGCGATACACGTAATAACCAACGATCCCGCTCGAACTGCTCGCTCCCCAGCTCAATGCAACAGAATGTGCGGTCCCGGAGACGCCCGTCCCCGTCACCGTAATCGCCGCCGGCGAATTTGAGGCATTGCTTGAAATATTCACGGTGCCGCTGTGTGCTGCCGTCGTCGTCGGCGTGAAAATCACGTCCAAAATCGCGGTCTGCCCGGCCGCCAGCGTTGCTCCGCTTATTCCTCCACCCGTAGAGAAATTCGAATTAGACACGCCGATGCTCGACACCGTGACCGCCGAGTTCCCCGTATTTTTCAGGCTCACCGTCAACTGATGATTAACTCCCAGGCTCTCGCCTCCGAAATTGAGGCTGCTCGGCGTGACGGAGATAGTTCTCGTCGCTGCAACACCGGTGCCGCTTATATTGATCGCCTTGGATACGCTGGGACTCGCCACATTTACCGTGAGTGTCCCGCTTTGGGCTCCGTTGCTCACAGGCTTGAAATATAACTGGAGTTGCGTGGTGGCTCCGGCACCCAATGTCAGGGGGAAAGTAAGGCCGCCGGTATGGTATCCGTTGGCGGGCGCATTCATAGTCGTTCCGGTGATGGTCAAACTTTTTGAACCTGTGTTCTTCAGCTGAATAGTCTGCGAATTGGTCGTTCCCGCCGGAACGATTCCAAACGCCACGCTGCCGGGTGTCGCTGTCAACGCAGCCGTCACCCCGGTTCCGCTCAACGGGTACTGCGCCACGCTGTTTGTCGCATTGCTGGTGATGCTGAGCGATCCGGTCACCACACCTGCAGTCGTCGGCGCGAACTTTACAGAGACCTTCACACTTGCTCCCACCGCCAAAGTACTCGGTATCGTCAGGCCCGAAACGCTGATCCCTGCCCCAGTCACCGACTCCCCGGAGATGGCTACGCTGGCAGCCCCGGTGTTTGTGACCGTCACCGAAATACTTGCGCTGGACCCCACCCCAACGCTTCCCAAGCTTTGCAACGCCGGCGTGAAGGTGAGGGTCCCTTTTGTTACGCGCACCTGCGCGCTCGCCTTTGTGCTCCCGTGCACGCCAAGTAGAAATAACGCGGCCACGAACGCTACCCGCCAAGGCTTCTTGATGAAAATTCGTATCGGACAATAAACGCAGTTGTATAAGTTCATAACCCTTTCAGGCTACGAACTGGTTTTCGAGCCAGCTACTGCACAAGAGGGAAAAATGGAACGAGGGACTTCTTTAGTGCTTCCTACAGTCGCACCACTGTACCAATGGCCAGTGTTTAGCTCGCCAATCGAGGTCCTTGGCTAATTCAATCGTAACTTCAAGCCTTTTCGATTCGCTCAGCACCGCTCCGCGCGGATCCTTGGGAATCCCGCTGAGAGCCGCAGTGTGGCGTAGTGAATGGTCAGCGATTACATCCGTTGCAAGCTGTTAAGCTGTCGCCGCAAAGATCGCCCGTGTGACCTATGCGCTCATCCGATCCGGAGCCGATTACCGCTGCTTCCATGAAGTGGCGGTGCCAAGTGGAAGAACCCGTTCTGCACGGGCCGTTGAGGCGAATCTGACCTCGTAGATAATGTGCGAGTCTTCCACTTGGAAAGGACTTCGTTTTAAGTACAGTGAAGGCCGTGGAAATTCAGCGGACCTTGTGTCGCTATGGTGGAGTGCCATTTCTGTTGTCTGTGGAAGCCACTTGGATTTAGACTGCCATCGCGCCTGAAATCAGGCGCGCAGGAGACCTTTGCCCTGACCGCTTTCTAGCACTCCGCAGTTAGTACGTTGTCCGAGCGAATGTTCTCGGGGATTCCCCGGAACAGCATCACGTCCGCCAATGCTTCGATCACTTCGTACCTCCCGAGCCTTCTGGCCACGCGGATCGCCAGGCACTCCCGCGTGTATTCATCGATCATCGTCAGCATCCGCAGCGTTCTGCCGTCGTGCGTTTTGCCGCTGACGAAGTCGTAGCTCCAAACATGATTCGCACGCTCCGGCCGCAACCGCACGCACGACCCATCGTTCAACCACAACCGCGCTCGCGGGTGCTGTTTTGCTGGCACTTTCAGCCCTTCGCGCCGCCAGATCCGTTGCACCCGGTCTTTGCCCACCGCCCAGCCGCGTGCTTGCAACAACGCCGTGATCCGCCGGTAGCCGTAGCGTCCATACTCGCTGGCCAGCGCGATGATGTCTCGCGTCAACGCATCCTCGTCCGTCCGATGCGCTGGCTGATATCGCTGCGTGCCGCGCGACTGCTTCAAAATGCGGCACGCTTGCCGTTCGCTCACCTCGTACTTTCTGCGCGCATGTTCCACTGCGCCCCTGCGCCGCTCGGGGCTTAGAAGTTTCCCTCCGCTACATCCTTCAGGATCTGTTTTTCCAAAGACAGCTCCGCCACCAAGCGCTTGAGCTTAGCGTTCTCTCGCTCCAGTTCCTTGAGTCGCTTGGCCTGGTCCAGTTTCAGCCCGCCGAACTCTTTCCTCCAGCGGTAGTAGGTCTGCGCCGTGATCTCGGTGTCCCGGCAGGCCTGTGGGGTGGTCTTTCCGTTCGCGATTTCCAGTTCAATTTGCCGCAACAGCGTTACGATCTGCTCCGGCTTGTATTTCTTCATCGGCATACCAGCTTTCCTCCAGAGTGAATTCTCTCTCACTCCCGCTGGTACAAAAACCCCCGGTCACGTCACCACTCCGTCTCGTCATCTAGACAAAAATCACAGGCCTCGCTACTGTTACGTTTGCCCATGCCATCCAGGGCCCGAAAAGTACGACGGGCGTTAATGGCGCGCGTATAAATCGAAGAGTATCCAGTCCATGGAAATAAGCCTGGTTACAGTCATCTGGTCAATGATTGCGTCGGCGTGCCTCACGCTGGCGGGTATTCAATTGCTAGTCTGGTGCAAGACTCACAATGCTTGGCCTAGTCTGCTTTTTTCCCTTACGGCAGTATCGACGGCGGCCTTTGCGTTCTGTGAATTAAGGATGATGCGGGCGAGTACCCCGGCAGAATTCGCGAGTACGCTCAAGTGGGGACAGGTGCCGGTGTGGCTTTTGGTGGTGTCACTCGTCGGATTTGTGCGAGTTCTCCTGAAAGCCGGACGACCAAGTCTCGCGTGGACGGTCTGCGGGTTACGCACCTTCGCTCTCGTGCTCAATTTTTCGGTGGGGCAGAATCTCAACTTCCGCGAGATCAACGGCCTGCGGCACGTCCCATTTCTCGGGGAATCCGTCCAAATCGCAGAAGGTGTGCCGAATCCATGGATGGTGGTCGGTCAATTGAGTTTGGTGGTGTTCCTTGTCTTCGTTGCAGATGCTAGTGCCACTGCCTGGCGCCGCGGGGACCGCCAGAAAGCGATAACCGTAGGCGGCAGTATCGTCTTCTTCACTCTTGTCTCAACCTGTCAGTCTGTGCTGGTGTTCTGGGGAATCGTTCAGGCACCCATTGTGGCGAGCGTCTCCTTCATGGGCTTGGTCGCTGTAATGGGGTACGAGCTAGGCCGCGACTCGATCCGAGCGCCGCAACTGGATCGCAAGTTACAGGTGAGCGAAGCCGCGCTGCACGAGTATGAAGAAAGAATGAGACTTGCCGTCGAAGGCGCGGATTTCGGCATCTGGACTCGGGATCTCAGGCGAGGCGAAATCTGGGCAACTGACAAATGGCGGACTCTGTTTGGTTTCTCAAGGATGGAGAAGTTGGAAATCGACCACATCTTACAGAGACTTCATCCGGACGATCGCGATGTGTTCCGGTCAGCGCTCGGGAAAGCAGCTCTGGGCGACGGTAGTTATGAAGCGGAATATCGAGTGGTGCTTCCCAATGGCCAGATGCGCTGGATCAGTTCGCATGGACGCGTCGAGTTCGACGGCGCGGGCAAACCAGGGCTCGTACGTGGCGTCTCGCGCGATATTACAAAGCGAAAGCAGGCGGAGCAGGAGACACAGAATTTGCGGGAGGAGATTGCGCATTTGGACCGCGTTTCGATGCTGGGCCAGTTGGCGTCTGCGCTGGCGCATGAAATCAATCAACCGCTCGGGGCAATATTGCGCAATGCGGAAGCGGCGGAGCTTTTCTTGCAGCATGAATCGCCGGACCTCGAAGAAGTCCGCGCGATCCTAGCCGACATCCGCAAAGACGACCAGCGTGCGGGCAGTGTTATCGAACGGATGCGCCGGCTCCTGAAGGGGCACAACCTCGATAAGCGGACTATTCCTGTGGGAGAACTTGTTGGAGACGTAGTTGCCCTTGTGCGGGCCGACGCTGCGGAACGCCACGTAAAACTCGATGTGGCCGTGGCAGCCGATCTGCCGCCCGTCCTTGGCGACCGCGTGCATCTCCAACAAGTGTTATTGAACCTCATTGTCAACGGATTTGATGCGCTCGATGAGGCAAACAGAGAGGTCCGGCGCGTCAGCATAACCGCGTTGCGCTGCGGACCGCAGGCCGTCGAGATCGCTGTGTGCGATTCTGGCTGCGGCATTCCCGTTGACAAACTCACGCACATTTTCGATTCCTTCTTTACCACCAAGCCGAACGGTATGGGTATGGGTCTGGCGATCTCTCGCACAATCATTGAGGCGCACGGCGGAAAGCTCTGGGCAGAGAACAAAAATGAAGGTGGAGCATCGTTTCGATTTACTCTACCGACGATAGCGGAGCACGCGACGCAATGAGCGTGACCGAACCCACTGTTCACGTCGTCGATGACGATGCGTCCTTTCTTGCGGCGATCTCTCGACTGCTCCGGGCGAACCGGTTCGCTGTAAAGACATATTCGTCGGCTCGTGAATTTCTCGAGCGCCGTGATGCAGATGCTCCTGGTTGTGTTCTGGCGGATTTGCAAATGCCTGGAATGAACGGACTCGAACTTCAATTAGAGCTCCAGCAGAGCTGCAATCCACTGCCGGTTCTCTTCTTAACGGGACATGGTGACATTCCCTCGAGCGTGCGAGCAATGCGCGGTGGTGCCGAGGATTTCCTGGAAAAGCTCGCGCCGAAAAAACAGTTGTTGGACGCAGTGAACCGCGCGCTCGCTCGTGATGCTCGTGAACGCAATACACGAGACCGCCAGCGTGAGCTACGCGCGCGCTTCGACGCGCTCAGTGAACGCGAACTCGAAGTGCTCTCTCATGTGGTACAGGGACGACTCAACAAGCAGATTGCTTACGATCTAGGCATCCACGAACGGACAGTGAAGCTACATCGCACTGCGATCACCACAAAATTGAACGTCCAGTCCGTGGCGGAACTCACGCGGCTAACACAGGAGGCGGGCCTCTTCCCGTCGCTCGTGCGGAGCTTCCCTAAAGGGCAGTAGTCAGCATTAACAGTCCATGCTTATAGTGCTCATCGAGCCCCGATGAGTGGCACGATAACCAGTTACGTCGCAATTGTTGATGACGATGAAAGTGTTTGCCGTTCGTTCGGTCGGCTTCTGCGTGCAGCGGGTTTTCAGCCAATCACCTATGCCTCAGCGGAATCGTTTCTCGCCGATACGAAGCATCCTCAGTTCGGCTGCCTCGTGCTCGACATCCAGCTCGATGGAATATCGGGTATCGAACTCGCTCAGCGGCTCGCGGCTGTGGGCAACGACACTCCCGTCATCTTCGTCACCGCTCACGAGGATCACAATGCACGCGTGGCCGCCGAAGCTCTGGGATGCGCGGCTTATTTCCGAAAGACAGATTCTGCCGCAGAAATCCTTGAAGTTATTCAGAGAGCGTTAACTCACAAGATCTGAAAACACTGCTTGGAATTCCATTGCGTGCAACTGGATGAAGACCATGCCTGTCATCTTAGAGAGTGATGCGCATTCGGAGAGTCTTGAATGGGAACCGATGATCACGGCGCAATCCAAACCCTGAAGATAGCTGCATGCGTGGTTGTCGTGGCTTGGGGAATACAGACGTCTTCTCACGTCCTGTCCATTGTGCTCTTGTCTCTGCTGCTTGCTTACGCAATCCTTCCATTCCCGCTGTGGCTCGTACGCCGATTCCATGTTCCCAAGAGTGCGGCGCTCAGCGTCACTGTGCTCCTGGTTGCCACGTTTTATTGCGTACTTACGTTCACCTTGGTGAAGACGGGCTTGCAAATGAGTGCAAAGCTTCCGGTCTATGAGTTGCGGATTCAAGACCTTCACGAGCAGATCGCCGGCTTTCTAACCCGGCACGGAATTGAATCGACTGATCTTTCTGTGAAGAGTTTCCTCAGCTCAGGGCGGCTTGTGCAGTTCATGCGCGACCTACTGCCCAGCACCATTGAACTTCTTTCTGACCGGTTACTAATTTGGTTTCTAACACTTTTATTCCTTGTGGAACTGCTGGACCCCGAACGGGGCAATAGTCCTATTGCCAGGAGACTGGCGAACTTTGGCAAAGACATTCAGCGCTTTATCGCTACAACTGCGGAGACAGGCGCCATCGTCGCCCTTGCGAACCTGCTTCTCTTAAGTCTGCTAGGCGTGGACTTTGCGGTGATCTGGTGCCTACTCTACTTCTTCCTCCACTTCATCCCGAGCATTGGATTCATGATCGCTCTCGTGCCGCCGACCTTGCTTGCACTCCTCATGTTTGGCTGGAAAAGAGCGCTGCTCGTGCTCGGTGGCCTGTTTCTGACGGAGATGCTAGGTGAAAATGTCCTGAAACCATCGCTTTTAAAGAAAGGGCTCGATGTGGGCTTGATCGAGGTCACGCTCTCGCTCGTGGGGTGGGGCTTTCTCCTTGGTCCAGCGGGAGCCGTCCTCTCGGTTCCGCTGACATTGGGCCTGCGCAGGTTTATCGGCAGAGCAAAAACCAGCCCAGCTGTGCCGGGTTAGTTTGCCCCGCCAGCCGGTGATGATTTTGTTACGCGAGGCGAGGCTACCAAAGGGTCTTGCAACCCTCCTGAGAATATTCGAGGTAATTCGCGATGCGCCATCTCTTCTGTTCAATTTTCATTTGCGTAATACCGCTTTGCTGCTTCGCGCAGGAAAAATCAAGTACTGATTCGAGTCAGGAACAATCCGTCCGGACGACCCAGGCCTCGGCAAAGGGGAGGCGTCCCAAGATCGGCGTGGCGTTGGAAGGCGGTGGAGCGCTGGGCGAGGCACACATCGGCGTATTGAAATGGTTTGAAGATCACCACATCCCCGTTGACTACATAGCAGGGACGAGCATGGGCGGCTTGATGGGCGGCCTATATGCGACAGGAAAATCGGCCGACCAGATACATGAGGTTGTAAAAAGGATGGATTGGTCGCTGGTACTGGGGGGCGAAACTCCATTTGATGATCTATCGTTCCGGCGCAAGGAAGATGCGCGAGAGTTTCCGAACTCGATCGTGATTGGATTGAAGCACGGCCCCGCGCTGCCACCTGGATTGAACTCTGGCCATCAAGTGAGCCTACTTATCGACCGAGAAACACTTCCCTATTCTGACGTTCGCTCGTTCGATGATCTACCGATTCCATTCCGCTGCGTTTCGACCGAACTCATTTCCGGAAAGCCTTACGTTTTCCAGAATGGCTCGCTGTCTGAAGCCATGCGGGCAACCATGTCGATTCCCGGTGTGTTTGCGCCAGTTCGCCGTGGTAATCAAATCTTTGTCGATGGCGGTCTAGTAGACAATTTGCCTACGGACGTCGTCCGCAATATGGGTGCAGACGTTGTCATCGCCGTGCATCTTCAAATCTCTCCCACATCGGCAAAGGACATCCAGTCGGCTTTCAGCGTTCTGGGCCGGTCGGTCGAATTGGTCATTGCCGAGACGGAGATCCGAGGGATGGAGGGTGCAGATTTAATCGTCAAGGCCGATGTCCAGAAATACTCGACGAAGGACTACGCGAAGTCCGACGAGCTCGTCCAAATTGGATACGCCGCCGCCGAGCAGAAGGCAACGGTTCTAAGGGGGTACTCGCTAGACGAAGTGGCTTGGGCGGAATATCTCCATGACAAGAATTCCCGGTTGCGGACAACTATCGGTGTGCCTCAATTCGTAAAAGTTGTAGGTATCGAGGGCGAGGCAGCAATCAATGTGCAGAAGTTCCTTGCTCATTTAGCAGGAAAACCGATTGATGAGACTGCGCTTGAACACGACCTGACGCGTCTGGCAGGCGTGGGACGACTTGACAGCGTTACTTACGAGATCATTCAAGAAAATGGCCAGACTGGACTACTTATTACGGCTCACGAAAAGAACTATGCCCCGCCCACGCTCCGACCCTCGTTCGAGGTTAACGGAGCACAAACACAGGATGTGACGTTTACGCTCGGGGCGCGGCTGACGTTTATGGACATAGCCGGTTTCCGCTCGGAGTGGCGCACGGACTTTGAGTTCGGCGAAACGTACGGCATCGCCTCCGATCTTTATCGTCCGTTCCAACCGCTTGGAAAGTGGTTCTTCGACCCGTTTGTAAATGCGAGCCAGACGACTTTTCAGATCTACCACAAGCATGATCCCGAGGCGATTTACCGCCTAGACCGGACATCGGGTGGCATCGACGTTGGATATGCCATCAGCCGATTCAGTGAAGTACGCGTTGGATACGGACTGGGCTACGGCAACGCAGACCTACGACTCGGTACACCGGACTTTCCCTCTTACAGTGGGCGGATAGGTAGCACGCATGCCCGATACGTCATAGATCACGCGAATGATCCAATTCTTCCTACCGCGGGCTACATCGTCCTGACGAAATTCAACTTTTATGACAGCTTTCCAAATGCCCCGGAAGGCTTCCCAACTCTGGAAGCGTCCTTGCAGTATTTCCAGCCAGTTCGACAAAACGATTCCGTATTCATAATCGCGACGGGCGGTTCGACTCTCGGTTATCAAAAAACCGGAACGCCTCAGTTCTTCCTCGGAGGAGTAGGCAGGCTGAGCGCCTATGGACTCAATGAACTGATGGGGAACCAATACTTTGTTGGCCGCATTGGTTACAGGCGAAAGATCTTCACGTTACCCACGTTCGTTGGAAGCAATGTGTATTTCACGGGCTTTGGTGAAGTTGGAAAAATGTATGGCGACCCATTCGGTGCTCCAAAACTATCGGGCGACGGTGCGCTCGGCGTGGTCGCGTTGACAGCCGTTGGTCCGGTTTTCATTGGTGCCAGCGCAGGTGACACGGGCCACTACAAGTGGTTCTTCCAATTGGGCCGAGTTTTCTAGGCGTCGCACATGACGGCGGCTAGCTGACAGCCATGCTTTCAATGAGGTGCTTTCATCTCGATCTTTTCCCTCTTAATTACCCTGGACGCTGTCCGAAGCGAGGGCGGCGTAGCGAGTTCGAAGCGCTTCAGCGCCGAGCAGTGTGGTGCAGGGATGACTCAGCAAGTTGATTGACCACGATCTAGGCGTCCACGAACGGACAGTGAAGTTCCATCGCACTGCAATCACTACAAAATTGAGCATCCAGTCCGCGTTGCGGACTCACGCGGCTAGCACAGGGAGGCGGGCTTTTCCGGTCGCTCACGCGGACCTTCCCCAAAGGGCAGTAGGCAGCATTGACTTTCCATGTCTATATTGCTCTTCGAACTCCGATGAGCAGCACAGCAACCAGCTGGGACGCCATTGTTGATGACGAGCTTGCACAAGCTCGAAGCACTGATTTGTGAAATCTGCGCTTCTGCGTCTGTTGTGACTCGGAAATCGGTAAACGTACGTGGAGGAAATCATGAATAACCCAGTAAAACCGGAAGCTCCCCGAGTAGACCAAATTTTTGTGGGTGCTGAAGCAAGATTCGATCGTTGGCGCGCCTTGAACCAAGCATCACGCCTTTGGGACAGCTCCACGAGTAAGCAAGATTCCGGCAAGACCGAGTATCGCGCGGCCGTGATCAATTGCTTTCAGGAGTTGCAGCAGTGGGAAGATTTCTTCGCCTATCCTGGGCAGAAATTGCTCGCCTCCATCAACGAACGCATCGTTTCGGGCGACGCTGCAGGTTCGGCTCGATTGATTCAGTCAATCAGCACCGCCCTTCTGACTCATTCCTATCGTAACAACGTAGCTGATTGGGAGAGCGAGGATCAATCTACTATCAATTTTGCCGGAGGCGTGCCCGTTGACGGCGAAGACGGAGCGGCCCACCGGCCGTATTTCGAAGTGCTTGTCGTGAGTCCCGCGCGCCGGACGGCCTGGCAGGAACTGGCGCAGGACTTCCGAAAGTTGCGGAGACCACAGGACAAGTTCGTTTATGAATTAGTGTTTGTGTCCTCATTTGAAGACGCTGTGTTGGCAACCATTTTAAACGGCAGCATTGAAGCGGTGATTGTGTACGAGGGAATTTCGCTCAGTTCATCGAACAATAGCCCTGTTTTGCGAGAAGTTCTCACGAGCCATCTGGCCGCCAGTGGAATCAGCCCGAATTCGGCAGACTTAAGCATGGCCCTCGCTCGGGGATTGAAGCAGGTGCGGCCCGAGCTGGATATCTATTTCCTTAGCGATCGGGAAGTGGAGAAAGTGGCAGGTGACGTCAATGCAGATTTCATTCGCCGGGTTTTTTATCAGGTTGAAGAACCCTTGGAACTGCATCTAAGCATTCTTGATGGGGTGACCGACCGATTCGACACCCCGTATTTCGATAATCTGCAGAAATATGCGCAGCGACCGATTGGAACATTTCACGCGCTTCCGGTGGCTCGCGGCAAATCAATCTTTAAATCAAATTGGATTAGCGATATGGGGAGGTTCTACGGAATCAATCTGTTCCTCGCCGAATCTTCAGCTACTACCGGAGGCCTCGATAGTCTTCTGGAACCCACCGGGAACATCAAGGTGGCCCAGGACAAGGCGGCTCGTGCGTTTGGGGCCGACCGCGTCTTCTTTGTGACGAACGGAACCTCTACCTCCAACAAAATGGTGGAACAGGCTTTACTGGGCCCCGGCGACATCGTGCTGGTTGACCGCAATTGCCACAAGTCGCACCACTACGGCGCAGTCCTCTCTGGTGCTTATCCCCTCTACGTCGAAGCGTATCCCCTCACGCAATATTCCATGTACGGGGCTGTACCCCTTCGAACGATCAAGAAAGCATTGCTCGATTTGAAAGCTGAGGGGCGACTCGATCGTGCGCGGCTCCTGGTACTCACGAACTGCACGTTTGATGGGCATATTTATAATCCGGAGCGGGTTATGGAGGAATGCCTCGCGATCAAGCCTGATCTCATCTTCCTTTGGGATGAAGCGTGGTTTGGGTTCGCGAGGTGGAGTCCCTTCTATCGCCGGCGTACAGCGATGGGAGCTGCTTCGATTCTGGAGAACAAATTCAAGGATCCAGCCTATCGCGCAGCCTATCAGGAGCAGGAAAAGAAGCTCGGAGCTGATCTCAAAGCTGACGAAAAAACTCTGCTCGACACTCGGCTGCTTCCAAATCCGGACAAGGTTCGTCTGCGTGTTTATCAAACCAACTCGACACATAAATCGATGTCCTGCTTGCGGCAAGGCTCCATGGTGCTTGTCAAAGATCAGGATTACCACACCGTTGAGGAGCAATTCCACGAGGCGGTTTTTACGCACGCTTCGACGTCCCCCAACCTCCAGATCATTGCCACCTTGGACGTAGCGCGGCGTCAGATGGAGCTGGAAGGCTACGAATTGGTGAACCGGGCCATGCAATTGGCCCTGGATTTGCGGCGTGAAGTCAGCAAGCACCCATTAATCTCGAAATATTTTCGAATTCTCGGCGCCGACGAATTGATTCCCGCGGAGTTCCGGAATTCCGGATTTGTGGACTATCTGACTCCAGGTGCGAACCTGGCCACCGGCCTGAAGGCTTTGAGGGAGGACGAATTCGCGCTAGATATCACCCGGCTCACGCTGGTTTGTGGTTCGGCAGGGTTCGACGGCACGCAATTCAAGAATCTGCTGGCGGCAGAATATGACATCCAGCTCAACAAAACCTCGCGCAACAGCGTTTTGTTGCAGACCAACATAAACAACACTCGCAGTGACATTGCCCAGTTGATCAAGGTCCTTGTCCAGATTTCACAGGGCATCGAAAAGAGGCTTGCAGACGGCGGAAAGGCCGCCAGGCAGGCGTTCGATGCACGCGTGAAGGCCCTCATGACCGACGTGCCGGATCTGCCGAATTTTAGCTGCTTCTTCGAGCGATTCCGCGAGGATCCTTCCAGCAAAACCAGCGAAGGCGATATGCGCTCCGCATTCTTCGCGGCTTACCGCGAGGAACAATGCGAACACATGAAGCTCTCAAGTCCGGAGATCGATAAACGATTAAAGGAAGGCCCGGAGTTGGTCTCAGCAAATTTCGTGATCCCGTACCCTCCAGGATTTCCGATCATGGTGCCGGGACAAGTCATCAATGCCCAAACGATTGAGTTTATGCGCAAACTCGACGTGAAAGAAATCCACGGGTTCAGCGCTGCGCTTGGGTTGAAGCTTCTCAATCCGGCCTTCCTACACTCCGCTAAAGCTCCGAGCAATCAATCTGCGGATGCTACGAAGCAATTGAAGAAGGCCGCGCGGCCCGCTTCGGCTGATTAACTTTTGCCAGCCGTTCGAAGGAAACAACCGCGCAAAAGACAGTAAAGGAGAACCGACTCCTTAAAGAATTGGCGCAATGCAAGTTGCAGCGCGCAATTCAGTGCGGAGGTCGACCGCAAGTCGGTTCTCAGCAGAGGGATTGATTGAAGGGAATTCGAAGCCAAGGCGAATGCAATTCGTCCAAGGAGGATAGTTATGGCGTCTGCACCAGTACGTCGGCTTTCGGTGACTCTTGAGCAACAAAAAGAGTTTGAAAAGCTCAGCCCATTCGAACTGAAAGACAAATTGATCCATTTGGCAGGCGAAGCCTCTCAGCATAGCGCTGAGACCATGCTAAATGCGGGCCGCGGCAATCCGAACTGGATTGCAACCACTCCCCGCGATGCTTTTTTCACACTTGGTACGTTCGCTGTCCAGGAATCGAAACGGGTATGGGACGAACCCGACCTGGGCGGAATGCCACAGAAAAACGGCATAGCAAAACGCCTCTCAGACTTTGTCGCCAAAAACCCCAATGCACCAGGGATCAGCCTGCTTGGTGCGGCCGTCGAATATGCGGAAAGTGAGTTCAAGTTCAACTCGGATGCGTTCGTTCACGAGTTAGTCGACAGCATTATCGGGGATCAATACCCGTCCCCAGACCGCATGCTCGTCCATGCTGAACGTGTGGTACACGAATATCTGGCCAAGGAAATGTGCGGTGGCAAAGCGCCGGCCGGCAAATTCGACATCTTCGCGGTCGAGGGTGGCACGGCGGCAATGTGCTACATCTTTGATTCGCTCCTTGTGAACCACCTGTTGCATCGAGGAGATAAAGTAGCTCTCGCCGTTCCGACGTTCACTCCGTATATAGAAATCTGTCACCTCGATCGGTTTCATTTTGACATCGTGGAGATAAATGCCAGTGAGATGACCGCCGGCGATGGACGACATACCTGGCAATATCCAGATGCGGAGATCGACAAGCTCAAAGATCCGTCCATCAAAGCACTATTCTTTGTGAACCCGAGCAATCCTCCGTCCGTGGCCATGCGCGCTACGTCGATGGCGCGGCTGGCGACCCTGATTCAGAACCAGCGTCAAGACCTGATCGTTGTTACCGACGACGTTTACGGAACCTTTGTGCCTGGCTTTCGTTCTTTGATGGCCGAAGTTCCGCACAACACCATCGGCGTGTATTCGTTTTCCAAGTATTTCGGTTGCACGGGGTGGCGCCTCGGCGTGGTTGCCATTCACCAGGACAATATACTCGACAAAGCAATCGCAAAGCTTCCTGAAGCAGTTCGCCTGGAATTAAATACTCGCTACGGAGCACTAACGCTTCATCCGGAAGACATCAAGTTCATCGACCGCATGGTGGCAGATAGTCGGTGCGTAGCTCTCAATCACACCGCCGGCCTGTCGTTGCCGCAACAGGTTCAGATGACGTTGTTTTCGCTTTTTGCACTTCTGGACAAGGACGACCGCTACAAGAAACTCACTAAAAAAATTGTACACCGCCGGTTGAAGGCCCTTTGGGCTGGGTTGAATGTGCCCCTTCACGAAGATCCGATGCGTGCTGATTATTACGCGACGCTGGACCTCATGGTGTGGGCCGAAAAAACTCACGGCCCGGCGTTTGTCGAATTTCTCAAGAAGAACTATCACCCGTTTGATGTTTTGTTCGCGCTTGCGGAGAAATTCTCAATCGTCTTGCTCAATGGAAGCGGATTTGCCGGGCCAGACTGGTCGATAAGAGTGTCGCTGGCCAATCTGCCGGACGAGGCGTACGCCAAAATCGGTGCGCAACTCGAAGCAGTCATGCAAGCGGGTGTTAATGCGTGGAAGGCTCAAGCCGCCACGTAAAGAGTGCCGAGAAACCAGAATTTGGATTAAGGAGATAAGCAATGTTTATCGTGACATGGTTTTTCGAGACTCTCCGGCATTACCCGGAGATCGCCATCTTCCTCACACTCGCTTTTGGCTATTACTTCGGCAAGTTCACTTTCAAAGGTATTGGTCTGGGCTCCGTCACTGCCACCCTGCTGGCGGGCGTTCTGATTGGGCAGATCGGCATTACCATCTCCCAGCCCCTCAAGTCCACGGTCTTCCTGATGTTCCTGTTCGCGGTTGGGTACGGCGTTGGGCCGCAGTTCGTCCGAGGCGTTGCCAAGGACGGCTTGCCACAAGCTTTCTTTGCTGTTGTCCAATGCCTATTCTGTCTTCTAGTACCGTTCGGGATCGCCAAGATAGCCGGCTACGACATGGGCTACGCCGCAGGGTTGTACTCAGGCTCGCAAACGATCTCCGCCGCGATGGGCCTCTCGACGGACGCCATCAACCGGCTTGGCTTGGCCGCTGACCAGACCAAAAATCTGCTCAACTCGATGCCGATAGCCTACGCCGTCACCTACATTTTTGGAACCGTGGGTTCCGCGCTGGTGATCGCTCTGCTCGGCCCTGCGTTGTTTCGCATAAATCTTGTCAAGGCCTGCAAGGACTATGAGCAAAAACAGGGCGGTGGCACGAAGGACCCCGGTGGATTGGGATCGGCCTGGCACCGTTGGGAGATCCGTGCGTTTCGGATAAAGCCGGACGGGAAGGCTGTTGGTCTCCGGTGCGTTGAGGCCGAGGCGATGTTGCCAGACGCGCGCGTCTTTGTTCTACGCGTGCGCCACAACGGAGTAGTCGAGGATGCCACTGCAGACACCGTACTCAGCGAAGGCGATGTGGTGGCCCTGCTGGGCGCTCGCGAGTCGCTCCTCAGAGTGGTAGGAGAAGGGGGAAATGAAGTCGAGGACCCGGAACTGTTGAGCATGCCGGTGGAAGGCGTCGACATTCTGGTGACCAATAAAGCCGTCGACGCCAAGACATTGGTAGAGCTGGGCCAACTCTGCTGAGGCGCGCGGCGTCTTCCTGAGGAAAATCACTCGGGGTGCTACGGCAACGAATATCCCCATCCTGCCGAATACACAGATTTATCGGGGTGATCTCCTCACAATCGTCGGCCGGACGCAAGACACAACCGCCGCGGCCAAGTTGCTCGGCGTCGCGGATCGGCCGACGGACATCGCCGATGTCGCATTCATAGGCGGAGCTATTACCATCGGTGCGCTACTCGGCGCACTGGTCCTGAAAATTCATGGAGTCCCACTGACTTTGTCGACCGCCGGTGGCGCGCTCATCGCCGGCCTCGTGTTCGGCTGGCTGCGCTCGGTACGCCCGCTATTCGGGCGCATCCCTTCTCCCACCGTCTGGTTCATGAACTCGGTCGGTCTCAATATCTTCATCGCCGTGGTCGGCATCTCGGCGGGCCCGGGATTTGTCAATGGGTTAAAGACGCAGGGCGTCAGTTTGTTTTTGTGGGGCGCGGCCGCGAGTACTGTGCCCCTCGTTCTTGGCATATTCGTTGGCAAGTATATTTTCCGCTTCCACGATGCGCTGTTGCTTGGAATCGTTTCCGGGGCGCGCACGACAACTGCTTCTCTCGGACTGGTCTGCGATATAGCCCAGAGCCAGGTTCCGGCGCTGGGATACACCGTTACTTATGCTGTCGGAAACACGTTCCTCACGATCTGGGGGATGGTCCTCATCATCTTGCTGTCCTGACAAGTTTTGAGCTGAACAGGAGCCAGGAGAAATAAAATGAAAAGTCGCAAGTTCCATCTTGTTGTTGTCGGTCTCTTGTTCGCCGCAATCTTCCCCTCGCGTGCTTTCTCTCAATCGCAGACGCCGAACGATGAGACTCAGCAGTTGCGCAGACTTGTCGAGCAGATGCAAGCAAAGATGAGCACCATGCAGTCGGAGATCGATCAGTTGAAGGGCGCGAAGCCTGAGACGCCGCCACCTAGTCAGCCCTCTGTTGTTCCTGGGATATCTCCAACGCAAAAGGAGGCCACTACCCAAGCCGCAAAATCTCCGCTTGAGGGAACAACCTCCCCCCAGGTGGGGCAAGAAACGAGGCAATACCAGCAGTTCTCTGAGGATACGGTTGCAGCCCCACGATACGACAACGTGCCGCTCGACCCCAAGTACAAAGGATTTTTCCGACTGCCCGGAACCCAGGATATCCTGAAAATTGGCGGTTATTTCAAGACCGATTTTATTTATGATTTTAAGCCGGCAGGGAACACGGACACCTTCATTCCATCTTCGTTCCCTGTTCCCCAAGGCAGTTCGGTAAACAATGCAACTGTTTCCATCCGCGCGACACGCCTAAATCTGGATTTTCGGATTCCAACCACCAAGGTCGGTGAGGTACGTTTCTATATCGAAGGCGACTTTTTCGGGACAAATTCGACCACACCAAGACTGCGTCACGCCTATGCACAAGTGGGAAACTTCTTAGTCGGCCAGACTTTCACAAACTTCATGGATCCGGACGCAATGGCGGATACATTGGACTTCCAGGGTCCAAACGGGCTCGTATATGTTCGTAATCCGCAGTTCCGTTATGGATTCGCACTCAGTCCCAGCACGACGTTATATGTTTCCGTGGAAAAGCCTAGTTCCGATGTGCTTTTCACGACTCCCCAATTCACTGACAAGCCGAATTCCCCAGCCCCCGATGGAGCAATTCGGTTGCGCCAGGAATTCGAACGTGGACATTTCCAGGTTGCCGCAATATTTCGAGACATCGCAGCGTACCTTCCGGACGGAAAAACAGGTTCCACTTTTGGTTGGGGTGTGAACAGTTCGCTCAAGTTCAGTACTTTTGGGAAAGACAATATAGTCCTTGCGGTTGCTGCTGGGCACGGAATTTCGCGGTATATCCAGGATACCTCGGGACTTGGGATTGATGCCGAGCCAAGCTTAACTCCAAGCCCCCATCTGGAAGCAACACCGGCGGTCGGAGTGGAGGCCGCCTATCAGCATTATTGGCAAAAGAGATTGCGTTCCAGTGCGGTCTACTCGTACGCCGCGGTGAACAATACTGATTTTGCGACTCCAGCGACCTACAATCATGCCACCTACACGGGCACCAACCTGATTTGGAATCCCATAGGATCGTTCAATGTCGGCGGAGAGTTTTTGTACGGTTGGAGCATGGATCAGAATCATAAATCCGCGAATGATCCACGAATTCAATTCAGCGTGAAGTATGACTTCGTGAGAGTAGATCCGAATTAGGAATCATGCGATCAAAGAACATCCAAAAGGTCAGACCGATACTGGCAAAGCCTATCTTTACGCTCGCACGACGTTTTGGAGCACTCGCCCTGCTCTTGTTTGCGGCCGCCTGCAATAAACCGACGGCGCAGCTTCCGGAAACTCAGGCTCCAGCCGGGTGGCACACGTTTGAAGGTACCTGGTCCGCCTCAGGGACTCGACAAACGCTCAATCTTGGGACGAATCACGGTGCCTCGATCTTTGATCTGACTGGGTCGCTGCTTCTCATCGGAGATCAGGGGCTCGGTGTCGGATTCCAGGCGAAGGTGATCGGCTTCTCCGACAACCTTGCCGGAATGCAGGGGCGGTGTGTGTGGACCGACGAGCGCGGCGATAAGGTTTTTAGCGAATTGAAGGGCGAAGCAGCGGGAACCGGAAACCGTATCTTGGGCACTTTCCTGGGAGGGACTGGCCGATTCTCTGGTGTTACGGGGGAGTATTCCTTTCAGTGGGCATACCTTGTTGAATCCGAAGATGGTTCAGTAAGCGGCAGGGCTGTCAACTTGAAGGGCAAAGCGCGGTTTGGTCCGGGAGTTCCCACTCCTGGCGGAGAGAAGTCAAAATGAGCACCGCAAAGACCTCGTTCCGCCAACGGGTAATGCGAGTCATTCCATTCGTTTTGGCGCTTGGCATCTGGTTCTGGCCCATACCCGCCGGGCTCACGAAAGAGGCTTGGCATCTTTTTGCTATCTTTGCGGCGGCCATCGTCGCTGTCATCTTGAATTCATTTCCTCTCCTGACATCCTCACTTCTGGCGGTAGCGGCGGCAGTGCTCACTCGCACGATTGATCCCGCAAAGGCTTTCGCCGGGTTTGCCAATCAGAGCGTGCTTCTCGTTGTCGTGGCTTTTCTCGTTGCGAATGCGGTTGTGAAATCGGGCCTTGGAAAGCGTATCAGCCTCTTGGTAGTAAGTGCGTTCGGGCGATCCACACTGGGATTGGGCTACAGCATATTTGTAACGGATGCGATGATTGCACCAGCGTTTCCGAGCAATACAGCACGCGGTGGCGTGCTCTATCCCATCATTCTATCCCTGGCCCAAGGTTCCGGCTCCATGCCGGACCAGGAGAAGAATCGCCGGCTCGGTGGCTACCTGATGTTCTGCGGTATGGCCAGCCTCAGTGTGTCATCTGCCCTTTGGCTGACGGCCACGTCCGGCAATCCAATCGCAGTTTCCTTGGCGCAGCCCTATGGAGTGAAGATCAACTTCGGCTTCTGGATGCTGGCCGCGTCAGTTCCGATTCTGACGATGATCGCCTTGCTTCCGCTTATCCTTTACAAAGTGTTCCCGCCTGGCGTGAGCAAAACTCCCGATGCGCCGAAAGCCGCACGCGAAGCTCTGAGCAAGATGGGATCTCTGACGCGAGATGAGTGGATTGTTGCCGTTGCTTTTGCATGTATGGTGACAGGTTGGGTGATGGCGGGGACATTGAATTTGAGTCTCGCTGCGGTGGCGTTCGCTGGCCTGGGTGCTCTCCTTGCAACCAATGTCCTCACACTCGAAGACATCAACCTACAGGGTGGAACACTAGTCACCTTTATCTGGCTGGCTGCGCTGTTTGCCTTGAGTGGTCAACTCAACGAACTGGGTTTCATGGGTTACGTGGGTTCCCGGTTAACGTCCCTGCTCGGCGGCATCGCTTGGCCCTTGGACTACGTCGTTCTGCTGGCCTTGTACGTATTAATGCACTACATGTTCGTGAGCCAGTCGGCCCAAATTTTGGCCCTCTTTGACGTCTTCCTTGGAGTTGGCGTGAAGTCAGGCGTTCCCGCACCCTTAATGGCTTTTGCGCTGCTATTTGCCAGCAGCTACTTTTCCACGATTACGCCGCAAGGGGGAAGCCAAAACGTAATCTTCGTAGGAAGTGGCTATCTGACACAACGAGAACTTTATCGGCTTGGTCTACTAACCACAATTTTCTGCCTGCTCGTGTTCCTAATGGTAGGAACACCTTGGCTGCTTTTTGTCACGCGATGACGACAGATCCGAATCATTTGTTGGCCACTGAATTGCGATTCGTTTCCCGTTTTGAGGCCCTCCATTTGTTGGGCCACAAGAGCACCTCCGGCTCATGCCCTTCCGTTTTCGGTACAAAGGGGTTCGAGACGGGCACGGCGCAAGTGCCAACAATTGCTCATACCTTTGATCTTGCTCCCGAGGGGCCATAGTGGCTGCATGTTGGCTTCTACCGAAAGTAAGTGATGTCAGGTAGTAAAGTATGGATTTCAGGGCAAGCGGATTTTAATTTTCTTTTGAAAGGAAAAGGAAGATGCGAATAGCTCGTTTGGTTTTCCCAGTATTTGCCTTACTACTCGTGACGGCACTCATTTCGAGTACGGTTACACACGCGCAGACTGGCAAGCTCGAAGTCTTTAAAGCGGTCTACGGCAAAGAGGGATCTGGACAGGACGTAACCGAACGCCTTCAGAAACTGATTAAGAACAACACGCTGGATGTAAAGGTTAGCAATATCACTATGGGTGGAGACCCGAACAAGGGCGCGGACAAAACTCTGAAAGTTGATTACTCCTATCGGGGGCAACGCAAGCAAGTGGTAGTCAAGGAAGGCGATCGGCTGCAACTGCCCTGAGTTACCGAAGTCCATGGCATAGGTTCAGCTTGGTTGCTCAGTGGTTGCGTACGGGACGGAAGATCCGCGCCTGTTGGTCGACCCACGTGTTGCCAGGAGTTCTGCGAGATGGCTACTGCTGGAAGGCTATGGGAGGCCCGCTGACTCGTTTCGCCTTGAGGTCGACAGTCACCTCGACGCGGTCGGCAATTTTGACAAGCGGAATTCCTTTGTTCATCCCGTAATCCTTGCGGTCGAAGGCCATTGTCCCTTTGACCGTTCCCGCTCCTGTGCCCTTACCTTCGATCGCAAACGTCAACTTCTCCTGTTTCGTTACGCCGCGTATGGTAAAGTCGCCATCGAATACGACCGTATTGGGACCAGTCTGTTCAACCTTAGTCGAGTGAAACGTGATTAAAGGATCGTTTTCGACATCGAAGAAGTCCTTGCTTTTCAGTTTACCGTCCTTCATGCCACTCCCGGTGTTCACCGTCGCAGCTTGAATTTTAATGTCCAAGACTGCTGTCGAGAGATCAGGCGAGGTCATCGTTACGCTTGCGTCCCACTTATCGAACTTGCCGACGATAGCCACGGACGCTTTCACGTCAAACTTTATCGTGCTTTCGTCCTTCGTTACCTCGAAAACGGGTGCCTGCGCACGGTTTACTGACGGAAACACTACGGATGCTAGGAGGAAAAGAATGGTTAGTCTCATGCCCGCGAGTGTGCGACTTCCGTGCTGCGTTGTCAATAAGGCACTAGACTTACTTCTCAGAGTAGCCAGGATCGTCTAGCTTGCGAGGGATACGGGGGAGAGGTGGATAACGACGCGGCAGATCGTGCCAAGGAGCGCCGGTGCGCAAAACCCAAAAAACACCGTTCAGCACCGCTCGCGTATCTTGCCACGGTCGACCACGCCCATCGTCCCTGCGTTTCGGACGAAACAGTGGTTCGAGCACCGCCCATTGGGCGTCGGTGAGGTCCATGCTCTTGATTTACGCTAGTTTGCATAACTCACAAGCTTCCAATGGCCTGAAAGTGTTTATGAGATAACTTGGCTCTGTTGACATCCTCGCAGCATCCTTGAAATTCGAAGGGACGATTGCACTGCTTCGTGATTTTCTGTGGAGGCTGGAGGTGCGATGGCCGAAGTTGGACTCCTGCCTTTTGCCCGCATCGCCCTCGGGGTTTCCCGGGCGGTGCTCCCTCGCTACCGAAGCCGTTTCAGTAAGCGTCAATTCACCCAGCCGCAGTTGCTGGCCATTCTTTGCCTGATGCGTTACGAAGACTGGACCTTTCGTGAAGCCGAAGTGCGTTTGAGCGAGCATCGCGAATTGCGTCAAGTATTGGGGCTTGTGAGTGTGCCGGATTTCACGACGTCGTATCGTTTCTTGCAGCGTCTCGATGACCAGACCATCGATCGTGCGGTTGGCGAAACGGTGCGCCGGTTGCGTGGTTCGCTGCGCCAAAAGCGGAAGCGGGCCCGCGTCGCCGTAGATGCCACGGGTTTGGCGCAGGGAGCGGTAAGCACGTTTTTCGTACGGCGCATGCATCATCACGGGCAGAAACCGCTGCCGTGGCGGCACTGGCTGAAGTGGGTGGTGGCCGTGGATTTGGATCAGCAATTCGTGTTGTCGCAGCTCGCGCGACGCGGCCCTTGGAACGACTGCGCGAACTTGCCTGCCGTGGTCGAAGCAGCTTCCGCGCAAACGCGCATCGGGTTGGTGCTGGCCGACGCAGAGTTCGACAGCGAGAGAAATCATACCTATATCCGCAAGCAACTCGGAGCGCAGAGCGTCATTCCCGCCAAGCGCGGTAAGAAAACCTGGCGCGTGCACGGAGTGCGCGCAGAGATGCGGCGTGCCTTCCCGCAACGGATTTACCGTCGCCGCGCCCTGATCGAAAGCCTGTTCTCTTCGGTGAAACGGAAACTCTCGGCCCGCGCACCGGGTCGATCGCTGCACACGCAGATGCGTCAAGCTCTGCTGCTCGGATTGAGTTTCAATCTGTATCGCTTGAAACATCGACGCTATCACCTGAGGATGTCAACAGAGCCAGATAGCTCCTAGTTGTATTTAGGGAAGTTAAGAAGGAGTTGGTGAACCGGGGAGGACTCGAACCTCCAACCCGTTGTTTGCCCTTCGAGACGCTAAATACTCAATGTTTCAAGCGGTTTCCCCGATTCGAGGATGGCAGAATTAGGCGCTTTTAGGCGTAGTTGTTACCAAGGTTGTTACCAGGTTTCGGAATCTTCGAGTGAGGTCCGACCCTGTATTTTGCGGCGTCATGTCCAAAGAAATTCAAAAACTTAATCGGTGATTGGTATCACTGACTTTCAAACGCCAAGGAAGCTAGCCTGATCCTTGAGGAAGGTATGTCTCGCTCTCAGCTAACAGGCCCTCTAACGCTCATCCACAAAGATTCTGCCAAAGTCCGCATGAGATCTAGTAAAGGGAGTAATTAACACTATGGGAACTCTAGATCGAATATTTCCAGTTATCGAAACTGCTATTTATCGCCTGCATAGCGAGTCTTCGAAATTCGTAACTCGCCAGCAGATCGTTAAACAATTGCAAGAAGATGATGAAAGCTGCAGCGTAGTCAACACAGCATACAACATGCGTGATCGAAAGATGTCGTTCGAGCAATACACTGGCAACATGGTTGACTGGTTTAGTGAGAAATGGACAGTAGGTGACGACAAATGGTTGGAGTTGTTTCGGAAGTTTGAGCGAAGTAATGATAAAATTGATGGTTGCTGGGCATACAGACCCTCCACTGCAAGTGCTGTTGTCGTGTCCCCCTTAGCGAATAGGCCCTAGGCCGCAAAAGGACGGAGGCGACAGTTACTCTAATCGACGACACATCCTCGCAAAAAGCTTCATTTATTTGTTTTGCGTTCCGGCAATTGAGGGGTGCTATTTCCTAAGGCCCTCAACTCCAGCCCCTCGACTTCGCGAAGTGTTTTACCTGCAATACCTTGTAAGTCGCCGTACATTCCTGCGGTGGTATCGACCACACAGCGAATTTGTTCTTCGCGCTTCGCCCATAGCCGTGTCATTGTCCGCCGCTCTCTGTCGAGGTCCTCCTGCATGTCGGAGAATTTCTCTACAATCGCTTCAACTCGCTGGCGGAACCGAGGACCCGTTAGATAGCTGTAGAGCAATTCCATTTTTGTTTGTTGACCTTCTGCCGCTTGGCGCGCTCCCGCAATCTCAATGAGCGACTGCCGAAGAACACTTGCAATTGGGATCGCGTAACGCGGATCACACACCCAAACGTCATCTCGAAGCTCAAACGTTTCAAGGCCCTTGGGAAGCGTCTTAGAGATAATGATCGCTATTTCAGCTTTTGCCGCTCGTTGATCCTCACGGAGCTTCGAGAGCCAGCCATCAATCCAGGTCTTAGTGCGTTTTGCTTCCCAGAGGATTGTGCCGCAAGGCTTTCCATCAGGTCCACAAACTCGATGGAGTACATCACCTCCAAATTCTCCCTTTGGAACGGGCTCAACCACATCTCGTGGAAATTGAGAACGAAGGATTGATTCCAGATCTAGTTCTTGGACCTCACCTTGAAGTTGTTGGGAGCCTTGTTCAGCTTTCCGCTTTAATTCCTCGATTTGACGGCCCATCGCCAAAATCGTTTGCTCCTTCTCTGCAACTTTGAGCTTTAGCTCGTCCTGCGCGTCTTTTCGGGCCTGATCCCGTACGGTGGTTAGCGATCCCTGCACTCTCTTCTCGATGGTAAGTTCCATCTCTCGTTTGGCGTCGTCTAGTTCGCGTTGTTTCCGGATTAACTCTGCTTGGGCCTGTTGTGCCTTGGCCAGTTTTTCGTCCCGCACTCGCAGGAGGTCATTCAGCTCCGCAAGTTCTCGTGTTTTCTGGTCAAGATCAACGGACACGAGAAGTCGCGCCTTTCGACCTTCTTCTGCCGAGATGAGCTCCCTTTCAGCAACCAGCCTCTGTGCAACCTGTTCGTCGATGGCATCTCTTTCCTTAGCCAGCCTTGCGCGCTCCTTCGCAAGTTCTTGTTCCCGTGTTCCCATTTCAGCTTGAATAGTCTGGATCTTCTTCTCGTATTCCTTGCGCGTCGATTCAATTAATGGCAAGGCCAATGATTCAGTCAATTTTATTTCGGTCTTACAAGTCGGGCAGATGATGATGGGTTCATTCATGCTGAGCCTCCAAACCATTAAAGCTTCAAACTGTATTCTATCAGGGAACGTTACTGAACACGTAAGTCAAGGTCGAACCTAAAACTTTAAATTTCCCCCGATCAAAACTGCAATGGCTAAGGGTCCACTGGCCCGTTTCACAGGACGTTTACTACTCACTTCGTAACGAATCCTTCGCGGACAATTAGATGGGCTTACTCAAGCTCCGTGGCAAACATTGGCGCAAAGCGCTCCTGCAAATAAACAATTCTGCTGCTTCACCTGGATTTGGGCCCGCTCCAACAATAAATAAATTGAGATGGCGGCTTGAGCTAGCAGCAGTGTTTCAAGCGGTTTCCCCGTTTCGAGGGTGACAGAATTAGGCAATTTTAGGCGTGGTTGTTACCGAGATTGTTACCAAGACTAGTTCCCCTCTCGGCCATCTCAAATTTATTAGCTGTGACGCTCGATGGAGTCCACTCTGGTAGACTTTACTTCCCTTCCTTTGCCGCAAACTCTTGCGGAGATCACTGATGACTGAAGACCGTAAACACGCCATCCTTTTTGCCGCGACCCTTTTGTGCGCGCGCAAACTCATTGAAACGAGGGAGTCGGACAAGCCGAACTTCGCCGAACAGTACTGGGTGGACAAGGCGGTCGAGAAAGCGACGTTTATTTTGGAGAGGATTGATAAGAAGTGGCCGACGCCTTGACGCGCAGGTGTAATCGTACTATCCGTTAACCGAAAGGGTGAGTCGTCGTGACTCCCGAAGTCAGGACTTCTACATGATACTGCGCGCAATTTTTGCCACTCTCATCATCCTCTCTCTATGGCCGAGGGGGCCGGCTCAAGATAGTCCAATAGAGATCAGACACGGCACCGTTTTGATCTATGAGTGGAGTTCGGGCCAGATTATTCTAGTGGCGGATAGCCGAATCCGCGTCAAAGCAAGTGGGAAGTCAGAAGAAACTTGCAAGATGGTGCCTTTTTCTACGGACACCGCATTCTTTTATTCAGGAAATCTATTTCAAGGCCTCGACATAAAAAGCGGCAAGGAGGTTTTTTCACAACAAAAAGTTGCCGCGCAGGCCTATGAGAGTTTTAAGAATGAACCAAGGTCCATCCAGCGCCTCAAGCAAATAGCAATCAAATACTCTGAATTAGTCGGTCCGAAGATGGTTGCTTTGTTCAATAAAATGAGTCGTGAGGATGATGCGAAGAGTATAGGCCTAGCAGGTTTTGTAAGCCTGGATGAGTTTGGTCAACCGCGAATGTTTCAGGTCAATATTCCTATAACTGTTCCCAACGACGGCGTGTCGCCCGTTACTCTAGGTTCACCAAATATTTCGGAACCGCCCCTAGACAAAATCATGATGAGCGACATTTCTACGCCCCCATATCGGGAAGTCAACGAGTTCTTTAATGACCAGACATTGCGAGCAAGGAAGGCCGTAGCTGATTTCAAAGTACGTGCTGAAAAGTTGCCAATTCTCGATGTTGAGCCGTACAGGTTAGTTGCGGCGGTGCAAGCAGCATTGGATTGGGACAAGAGCGACCATTACATAGGGCCGCCAGTGACTGCTCTAGTTGTGGAACAGAGCACGGGGATTCGATGGATCCAGGGGGAAGAAAGATGCGGAAGTATTGTTTCATCAGCGAACTGACGATGCGCATTTTGTGCCGATCTACTTCTTGACTGGCCAATGGTCCTTGCACTCGCACCCCAGATAGGCGACGCGCATTTCATGCGCGATTCTGAGCCAATTGTTCGTATTCCTCGATCGCGCCTGTCCACTCCTCCAGGTCTTCCCGGGACAACAATTTAATATTTTCTTCAGTCACGAGTCTTTGCGTTTTGATCGTGGCATAAATCAGAGCCGGATCAACGCCTATCTTGATGGCGGACGCAAGGGATCGGTTTGACCATCTCGATGGCTTCTTCATCATTCTCGGAAACGAACTTACCGAATGCCGCGGAAATGATGGGATTGAAAGCGAGCAGGTCGTCGTCACTCATGCCTGTGGGTGTCGGCGGATTCACTTCATGCTTTCTTTTCCCCACCTTTTGTCCTCTCCTCTTTGAACACTCTCTCCACCAAAGCCTTTACGCGCCGATTCCCACTGGTGTGACATTGGCGTCGCCTGCCATTTCGACGTTCATTTTTTCTCACGCAGTAAATCGCGAAAGCCGTACTGACCTCGGGAACCAATGATGTTGATTACACGGACTGCTGCCTCCCTTGCCTGGGCGTTCTTGCTTTCAAGTGCCTTCTTTAATAGTTCTCTCGCGTGTCGCTCCCAACCAAAGATCGCCCAACCATCTTTGTCGCCTACGACAATTCGTTCCAGTGCTTCGACCGATTGAAGTGGTCTGGACTCAACCTCTTTGGACAGGCATTCAACAACGTGCCAGTCTGGGCTAACTTCGCGGCTCAAACGAAGCACGCTCAAAAGATTTTCCATTAGCCAGTTTGGATCGAACTGATTGGCGATGAACCACCAACCAAATGGTTCTAGTTCACTCTCTTCTTTGCCGCTTTGTTTAACCGCATTAATCCTGTCTGCCAAGAATTTCCGCAATCGTTCGAGCAAGTGTTCGTGGTCATTTTCCTTTAGTTTGGGGCTGCTCAGAGACCGCCCTATAACCTCAAAGAAATAAGCTCTTAGGCCGACCGGGGCTTTTTGAAAGAATCGAGTCAATAATCCATTCTTGTCGTCCCAATTTAGGCGTCCTCGCCAGAAAAAGCTCACCAGATGACCGACTAAATTTCTCTCGTATTGGCTCTTTAAAGAGGAATCGAGATCGGACGCGAGAGAATCAACCGCTCTTTCGTACTGCGACTCAAGAATTGGCAACAGATCGTCGTATGCCGGGCAAAAAAGCGCATAGTTGATCCAGGCGATTCGTTTCGCTATCTTTGCTTCTGTTTTGAAAATTCGATCAACATTTTTCTTAACCCAAGCCCGATCAAGCATGAACAGTGCTGGAAAGCGTCTGCCAAAGACTTCGCCGGTCGCCAAGGAAGGGTCTGCGGCGAGAACCTTCTCTAATAGTTCTTTAACCTCGGGAACATCCGCGAACGCAGTTTCACCGGCTGCTGACTTTTCCTGATCGTACGGGTGAACCCACAGACCGTAGTCGATTACGGCATCAAGAGCTATTCCTCGAGGCGCATTCAGGGAGAGGCTTCCTGCAAAACCTCCTTTATACTTCTGCTCGCGTGTGGCACTAGGGTCAGGGCCATTAACGAGATTAATCAGGAGTTCCCAGACTCTGTTACGGAAGTCTTTACCTAGTTGCGAATCTTTTGGAGCCAGAAACGCTTCGTGAAGCAATCGCGCAACTGCAATTCGAGACGCAATCCAATCGGGATCACCCTGAAACAGATCGATCTTGGGTTCGCCATTTTCGGTGTTCTGTTTGACAACCCACTCACACAAGTTCAGCACTCCCGCCCAATCAATACCCCGGCCCTTCTTTACTGCATCGCTGAATCCTTCAATCGCGGAACTGACATACGTCTGGTCTAGACCAATAAACTTGGCCGCCAATTTCGAATACTTTTCAGGCTCGGTGGACACAAGTGAAATCAATTCTCTGCCCAAGCCTGATGGCGTGGGGCTTGCCCATTCGCCTGAAGGAACCCATGTCTGCAAATATTCGATCAGCTTTTCGGGCTCAAGTTCTCGAAGCTCAGGCATAGCCTTGGGGCTGGTCGGGCCAACAAAAGCTCCGCCTCGCTGCTGCGACACTTCCGCAGGCCGGCCGAAACGTTTGACCAGTTCCTGATAATAATTCCGCCAAGCATCGGTTGGCAGCGATTCGTGGATCGGCTGGAGCCATTGTAATTTCCACTGCTGACCAAGGTTGTCTATCTCCTCGCTTGATGGCGCTCTTTTCTTTTCTGCCTCAAAGTTCTTCTTGAACGTATCCAAATTGGGGCCAGCATCTATGATCGCCAAAACGTACTGTTGAATTTCGTCAGGCAATTTGGAGAACGAACCTCCAAGGAAATCTCCGAGCTCCGGTTCTGTCTTTGGGTAATCTTGAAGCTCAAACGAATTTGCAAGCAATTCCTTCATTGCAGCCGATTCAATGTTTGGATTTATTTTTAATACGTGCCCTGCAATTCGACGGAAAACCCTCCATCGGCGAGAGATCAAGGTGTTGAACAATACCGGTATTTGTGCAGGATCTAACTCTGCGATCAGGACAGCCGCATCACGGACAGCAGAGACCAGCGAGTCTTTAGGATCACCATGTCCCTCAATTTCGATTTGGGAACGCCAGATCCAAGAATAATCTTCTTCGGTTTCCTCGGGGTGGCTGTGGATTTTTAACGCGAATTCCAAAACGTCGCACAGTAAATCTAAGCCGCGCTCTGGATCTGCTGTCACCAAAGGCTTCGTAAATCTTTGGAGGCCCTGTTGATAGTGCCACGCATCCAGTTTCGCAACGGCGTCTCGGGGCAGTTCTACTGCATCCTCGCCTTCGCCGATGCGCGTCGTCGGACGAGGGTCAGGCGAAAGTTGCAACAAGGCACCGGCCAGTCCAAGGGCGGCTACGACCTCACCTTCTTCCGCGAGGTGAGCAATCAGCTCCGAGACTTTGTCGGGATACAGAATGTACAGATACTTCTGCTCTCTGATCCATGCAGCTTCCTTACCCGCGACTTCCGCCGCTATCACACCAGGCATTCGTAGAGCCGCTTCAACAAAATCCTGATGGACACGCTGATTGTCCGTCTGTGGCACGTCGAGAATCACGTTCTTGACAATCTCTGGTGCGTTTCCTGCCATGCGGACTAGGTACTGCGATTCCGGCCAGGGTGGAAAGCTAATCGTGTTCTCTTTCCGTCGAACGTCCGGCGGTTCCTTGAATTTGCCCTCCTTCGATAGCGGTTCAATCCAATCGGGCGACTTCAATTTCATGAAGAAATACTCGTGATTTGATGCACTCGTAGCCATCAAATCGAGTCCTTTCCTCAGTAGCTGGTCGGTGATCATTGGCCTTCGCCTTCCTCAATAATGGCGTCAAGCGCATCAAAATTGGGGAATGTTTTCGGGTTCAGCTTGTTGTGAAGAACCTCTTCAACATAAGCCATTCTCTCCATGAACTCTCTTTCGATGGCGTCAGACCCATGGTGCGCGATTTTGTCGAAATAACTCTTAGTGTTCATCCACGAATCGACATTACTCTCTTCTATTTCGGCAGGAAGTAAGCGGTTAGGACCATCGAGCGCGCGAAGAACCTCTGTAAATTCGGCACGGCGTCTCGGCTGATGAGCTTTCTTCCAACCAAAGAATGCTGTTATCTTGTTCAGCCAAAGCTGCATCGGCTGATCCGTAGATCCCTCCCACTGTGGCGCTTTCAGTGTCGAATTTTCCACCATCGAGTCGAATTCGACTTCAAGCCCCGCCACTTTCTGGCCCAGAGTCTCATTCAACGCGCGTATTTCCACGTCAGCGATTTCTGCCATGCTCAGCATAAGTTCGCGAATTTCGTGGGCTGCTTTGCACCACCTCTCAGGGTCTTCACCATCATTTACTGCGATTATGGCGCCGAGGTACACCTGCGCAATTCGTGCACTGCGCCCGTGCAGAACGGTCAGCAGAGTCGATTGCTCGTTGGTCAGACGAAATTTGCTTGCTATTGCGCGGAGATCTTGCATCGGGCGTCGAACCCACCACCAGCGTTATCTCGTTCCTGAGGCGTCACTCAGCCTGTTAATTAGGATTTTACCACCGGTCGGACGGCCTGAGCCGCGGCCGTGGGGATTGAAAGAGAAGCTCGATCTAGCGACAACCGATTTCCTCTACGTGCGCTGGCTTGGCGACCGACACGGCGTTGAGAAGATAACGCAAACCTGGGATAAGACCGTTGTTGACCGGAAAGGTGACTTGCGGCATTGGGTTGATATATTGCACCGACTGGTTTTAAACAAGGAGATGCGCAAGGTTTTCTCGTGTTCGCGAACAACCACTACGCCGGACACGGGCCTTCTTCCATCAAGCAATTTTGGGATATGTGGTGAAAAAGCAGTAGACTGTAGTCCCTTCCTCTCCGACAACGGAGACTTCCATGACCGAAGAACGAAAGCATGCAATTCTTTTTGCGGCCACACTGCTGTGCGCACGCAAGCTGATCGAGACGATGGAGTCGGACAAGCCGAATTTCGCGGAGGAATATTTCGTGGACCGAGCGATTCAGAGGGCGGCGTTTATCTTGGAGAGGATTGATAGGAAGTGGCCCGATGGTATCTGATTGGTGAAGCGTGGCCCTAAGGATGAGAAAACTTAAAGAATCTCCACCAGCTTCGCGTTGCAAATATCCCATCCGTCTTGCTTGATCGTGAAGCGTTGAACGTAGCCTACGCGACGCGGCGAGTAAGGCTCCATGAAATTCAGTTCTAGAACGTCACCAAGCTGCATATCAACTTGGCTACAGCCAATTTGACCTACGGTTACAAGCTTGCGAATCGGGCTGACCTGTTGCATCGGCTCGGCTTGACCGACTACAAACAGATAATTTCTCAGTTCCGGGATACAAATGTGCACGCCGCTCTC
The DNA here is from genome assembly GCA_963824925.1 of uncultured Acidobacteriota bacterium. Lineage (GTDB taxonomy): Bacteria > Acidobacteriota > Terriglobia > Acidiferrales > UBA7541 > Acidiferrum. The sequence continues at coordinate 12,232 of CAWGRE010000012.1, read as the reverse complement.
CCAACGTCGAGTTTCCGGGTTGTAGGTCATGGGGAGTTGAAGAGTATTCATGGCGGGCATCCTTCCACCAAGGCTAGCACAGTGGCGTTTTTCCAAACTGGCCGTTCGGACACGTGGTCTAAGGTTCTTTGGTCGGCTGGTAGTCCTTGCACTTGCACCCCGGATACCAGCACGGGCGCGGGCTGCCTTGCCGCTTGCTCTCAGCATGATGGTGTGAAACGCCGTGAACGCAGCGGCAAGGCTTCTTTCCTGCTCGGCCATTGGTGGAACGACGGTCAGGCATCGGATTCCTATTTCTTCACCGGACGATAGTCCTTGCATTTGCAGCCCGGAAACCAGCACGGGTGTGTCCTGCCTTTCGGCTTCAAATGATGGATGGCGATGCCGTGGGTGCAACGGCAGGACTTCTTAGTCTTGCGGTCATTGCTGGAGGGGTGATCGGGCATCGGGGGACGCTAACACGAGCGACACGTAGGCGTAGAAGGCGCGGAAACCTTGGCCTGAACGCGTTTCCATGCAAGGAGCAGCGCGAAGCCTAGCGCGACTGGTAGCATCATTGCCATTATTGAAGGCTCTGGTGTCGGTGGTGATGGGCGTGACGGTAAAATTGCCAGCGTCGGCGATGCTGCTATCGAAGTTTGTGGTCCCATATATGTTGGATGTGGTGCAGTCGTAACAGCCCGAAGGCCCACAACTACAAGCGGTGTCTACAATTCCCCCATATATATTGAACTCCGCGCCTGCTGAATTCAGAAACGAAAACCCACCGGACGTAAGATACCAAGGGTCGGCAGGAAGGAGAAGCAGGTTGTCGTTTCCTGCGAAAGCGCCGGGGGCCAAAAGTGCCGATATCGCAAGTCCGTCAAACGTCCCTGACAGCTCCGTTATAACCCCGTCCGTGGTGGTCAGCTCTCCGGTGCCGAAGTATAGAAGACCACTGGGGTCACCGGGCAATGTCCCTTGATAATTCCAATCGAACGAATCCGCCTTCGATGCGGCGGGGAGCGCGAGACAGGTCAAGCCGAGAAGGGTAAAGCACAGAATTGCGTTGAATCGGAGTTTCATAAGTCTCCATGAATCGTTCTCATTGTAAGGAATACGGAATGGGAGGCTATAACCAGCAGTCTGAATATGCAAGTTCTAAACGCCTGAATGAGAGTACCGGAACGCACTTTGTCGAGTCTCTCTCGCCTCCTAATTGTCCTTGCTTGCTTTTCCAAGCAACTTCGCTCGCAAATCGCAGAATATTTTCAATATCTTATGAAATCTTCAAACCGCTACTTGACAGGAACTGATAGTAAGGCTATATACACGTCCCAATTACCGCCCTAATGGTGGGACAGTTCCGATCTTTCGTCCCTGCACTCCCTTAGGACAATTTTGAAACCAAGTTAGTTGCACCGTATTGGTGTGCCCAAATTCGTTTCTGGAGCCTATTATGCGAATCAACGTCCCCGTGATCGCTGCTTCACTTACGTTCGTCGGCTCAACCGTTGCATCGCGCACCCTAATTCCGTGCCGGGCAATTGTCTAATGGGGAGGCTTCATGAATAATCGCCGCCTGCTATGTTCTCTGATCGTTTTAGCATCCTGTCTATCAGCCCGAAGGTGTTCCGCTCAGCTTGTCTATGACGGCAATAACAATATTCCACCTTTTGGCAGCTTTGCCGGCAGCGACTTTGATCTCGTCTCACTTCAAACAGGAAACCTCCACATCCACATTCCTATTGGTTCCTGGCCACAACGTGGAGGCCAGACTCTCACGGCAGCTTACATTTACGACGCGCCGAGCTGGACCTGGAAGACCACTACTCAAATCGTCAACAAACAAAAATGGTATTTCACCACTATCACCCCCACAGGCGGTGGATTTAGGCTCAGTACGAATTGGGGTTATTGGTCCGTCCAATCATCTATTGACACTTATACCTGTAATGGGAGTCCCACGAACTGGTACCACAACTGGGTCGTCACCGATCCAGAAGGAACGAAACATCCAGTCCCAGGCATCGACTTCAGCGTTACTGGCTGCATTGGGGGCACTAAAATTGCCCCAACTATGGATGATTCTGGGATGATGGTGGACATCGGCCGCACTCCTCCAGTACTTTCACTCAAAGACGGCACCCAAATTGATCTCACAAAATCAACGGACTATTCCTACTTCGCGACCACAGTTGAGGACGCCAATGGCAACCTAACTGGAAGCACTGCGGACACTCTGAATCGCAACCTAATTACTGTGACGAATAACTCCGGATACGACCTTCTCACGGTCACAGATAGCAATGGAATCCCGCAAAATTATCGAATCGATTACATTTCAATTCCGGGCCACACCCATTTCTGTCCTACGCACTACACTTACTCGTCGTGCGGCGAACTTTCGGGCAACCGCTCCCTGCCTCAAAAATTGACTTTGCCCAGTGGTGCAACGTACCAATTCACTTGGGTAAGCAACAGTCTCTACCAGCTGCAGAGCGTAACACTTCCTACTGGGGCGACCATCACGTATGGCGCCGGGCAAGGCCCCGCCCCAGGTTGCAGCTCTCCGCCACAATATGTAGGGGCACCATACGACGCCACAACAGTTCCCCATGATTGTCACGCGGCGTTCGGCCAGCGAACATTGACAATGAATGGTGCGAACTATCTCTGGAACTATGCTTGGAATTTAAATAACACTGGCACAGGCGTCGCTACGGTTACCGATCCGAATCTTAACGATCAAGTTCATTCCTGGAATTTTGTTACGGTCAACGGAGTAACCAGTCCAAATACCGTCGAGACGGATGTGACTTGGTACCAAGGTTTATCCACAAGCGGCGGGACAGTTCTGAAAAAAACTCATACGGATTATACGGGTGAGGAGTACCCAGCCTTCGCGGCTCCCCTTCTGGGAAATATTCGCCCCATTCGTGTGACCACAACCCTCGACAATGGTTTCGTAACCAAAACAGAAACTGATTATGAGACCAATCAATACCATTGCACAGAAACGCTTGGCTGCCCTCTGACCTTCACACGAATGGATCCGCTGGAAATCAGAGAGTATGCTTACGCGAATGGAACGCCTGGCCCTCTTCTTCGTCGGACGCACTACACATACCTTGACGACTCAAACGCAAGCTATGTGACGTCACCTTTGTACATCGCAGACCGGAAAGCCAGCGAAATCGTCTACGATGGCTCAAATACTGCGTCTCAAACTACATACGAATATGACGTTTACAACCACGGCAGCTTGCCTAGTATGGGTGCGAGCGGTGCTGTCCAGCATGATGCTGCCAGGAACACCAACTACCTTACTCGCGGAAATCAAACCGGAGTCAGTCGCTGGCTAAATGTAGGCTCCACGTGGCTCACCACGAATAATCAATATGATGATGCAGGGAGCATCATCGCGACGAAAGACCCCAAGGGCAACGTCACCTCGCTCGATTACACAGATTCCTGGACATCAATTCCTGGTACTAGCGGAGGAACTGCCTGCGCGCCAAGCGGCGGCCAAGGGAAGGCCTACTTGACAAAAGTTACAAATCCGCTCGGTCAGATGACAACCCACACCTACTACTCTTGTACCGGCGCTCTTGGCTCAACCACTGACCCGAATAGCCTTACGACATGGAATGTCTACGATTTATTCGGGCGCAATGTTCTCAGGCACAAGCCAGATGGAGGCGTGACGGCAACTTGTTTCACTGACACCGGTGGTACGGGATGTCAACAGGCTGGACCGCCCTTCCAGGCAAAAACCACGACTAGTATCAATTCTTCGATAAACAAGATAACCACTGAAGTCTATGATGGCCTTGGCAGAATCACCCAGACGCAATTGAATTCAGATCCCCAGGGCCCAGTTTATACGGATACAACATACGATGGCCTCGGTCGCGTAGCTACAGTCTCAAATCCATACCGATCGGGTACGGACCTTACCACCTCATCGGGCACCACCGCCTATGCCTACGATGCTCTCGGTCGGAAAATTTCCGAGACATATTCTGCAGATGGCTCTGTTCTGAAGACTGCCTACTGCAATTCCACCACGCTCGTTACCGACCCCACGAAACGCTGGCGGAGGAGCTCAACCGACGCTCTTGGGCGTTTGGTCGAGGTTGACGAACCAAACTCTTCCACGGCAACGGTCAGCCCGTGTCAGGGAGCAGGTGAGCCAATCTGGATAACGACATACAATTACAATGTCATGGGGGATCTGATGGGAGTGGTCCAAAACCTCTCTCGCCAACGAAACTTCACCTATGACTCCCTCTCTCGCCTATGGACTTCCACAAACCCGGAAACTGGCACCATTACTTACACCTACGACGCCAATGGAAACGTGCAGACCAAGAAAGACGCGCGCAACATTACCACCACTTACAGCTACGATGCCCTGAATCGCGAGCTTACGCGTGCCTACAGTAATAACGATCCCACGATTAGCACATATTATGATGAGCCAGGCTGCCGCGGGCTTTCCGCATGTCAGAACATTGGGTACCGAACCAGAATGACGGACGGCTCCGGTTCAGAAGGGTGGGCGTACTACATCGATACCGCGAACTCCCGTAGAATCAATATTGACCAGCGCACCACGAATAGCCTGACAAAAAGCTCCACTTACTATCTGGATCTAGCGGGAAATGTTACCCAGCTTAACTATCCGACGGGTCGCATCGTGAACTACTTCTTCGATACCGCCAACCGCCCCGTTAAGGCCCAAGACTCTGCGAACAACATCACGTATGCCACTGGCTTCCAAGCGAGCCCTGGCTCGAGTTGTATTGCGAATGTAACCTGTTACACGCCACAAGGTACGGTTTATGCTGTCTCACTCGGTCAGACATCAACGTTCACAGGTTTGAAAATAACGAATAGCTACACGGGCCGTTTGCTGCCCCTTGAATTCAAGGCCACTTCCACTGGCGGCAGCGCCCTCGACATTACCTACCACTACTCCGATCCCGTGAATGGCGGCAATTCGGGTCATCTCTGGTCGTTCACGAATAATCTCAATAATAGTCGCTCCGAATACTTCAACTACGATCAAGTCAATCGCATCCTCAGCGCTGGCACGAGCGCAACCACAGGCCCCTATTGTTGGGGCTATCAATACGCTTACGATACTCTGCCTGCCGTGAACGCCGCATGGGGCAATCTTTCTTCCCAATCAGGCTGGTCCCCCAACTACAGTACTTGCACTCAAACTGGGATGGCTGCGGTGACTGCTGACGCCAACAATCACATATCCATGTTCACTTACGACGCTTCGGGGAATGCCACCGGAGAGCCTGGTATCGCCTATACCTGGGATGCGGAAAGCCAGCTCATCTCTGGTGCTGGCCTCGCATACACATATGATGGCGATGGCCGACGTGTTTCCAAGGGCGGTACTGACCTCCACTGGTATGGGTCCGGCAGAGAAGTCCTCGCGGAGACCAATGCTTCTGGAACCACTCTCTACGAATATGTTTATTTTGGCGGGAAACGCATTGCCCTGCTGCCAGCGGGGAGTACGGCGCAGTATTACGTACAGGATCCGCTTGATTCTACCCGCGTCCTGACCACAAACACGGGCGTTGTCTGTTACGACGCGGACTTTTATCCCTTCGGAGGCGAGAGCACGATCACCAACACGTGCACACAGAACAATTATAAGTTTGAAGGCAAGGAGCGGGATACAGAAACCGGTAACGACAACTTCGGGGCTCGTTACTATTCCAATCGTTTCGGCCGCTGGCTCTCCGCTGACTGGTCCAACGTCCCAGTTGCCGTTCCATACGCCAACCTCTCCAACCCGCAGACCCTCAATCTTTACTCCATGGTCTCCGACGATCCAGAATCCTTCGCCGACCTTAACGGCCATTGCAACGCCACTGATTGGTGCGGCTCCCTTGTAGGCGTAGCGAAAGGGGTGAACAACCTAGTTAACAGTGCCTATGGCGGCATCGTTGCGACAATGAAAGACCCTTTGTCGCCAGTCTCTGCTGCGGAACAGTTCGCGCACACCGGTCTGAAGGCGTATGAGACAAAGGGCGTCTCTGGGGTCCTGGGCGACCTTGCAGCACAGGGAAGAGTAGATGCCACTGCGATCGTTACGGAAGCAGTGCTCACGGGTGGTCTCACGATGGCCACCTATTCCGAGCCCAAGGAAGGAACTGTTACTCGATATATGGGTCCCGGCGAGGCTGCTGCCGCCGAAAAATCCGGCTTCATCCCCAACGTCGATGTCCAAGGTAACCCTAAAGCAATTCATGTTACAACCGATCCTCCATTAGACAGTGCAGCAGCAGCAAAGCAAAAATACACCTTGCCTGCGGACCCAACTCATCGAGCGACAGTTCCCGCGAGCCAAGCGGGACCTTTGGGTCCGACACCCGACGGAAAGCCCACGGCAGATGGAGGGGGCACCCAGGCAGCAACCCAAACCCCGATCCCCGTGAAGCCTAAACAAATCAAAAAGCTCAATCCATGAGGATTGCTGAGGAAAATCCGTGAAACCAGAACAATCAATCTACATTCAACTTATGGACGCTAAAGAGCAGCCTCTCCAACTTGGAGGCGTACTCGTATCCATCGATTTCTTCACAAAAGGGAACCCTCGGTATAGCTTCACCGCTGGTCGTACAGATCAGGTTGGAGTACTGAGGCTTACTTACCTCGATATTGAGAGGCTCAGAAGCGACAATGCCAAGCTCTTCTTAATGGATTACAACACTAAGCTCGAAGAATGCGATTCTGTCGTTCGAATCACCGTTCCAACGGATAGCCAACTACGGAGCAGGTTCGAGAACGCCACGAAGACATTCAACAAATCACCGGAATGGGCTAGCACGTGGCCTTCAAATGCAAAAATCGAGTCGATCCCACAGGAAATTGAGATAATCGGACCGATAACCGAGGTTAAGCTCAGTTGCAAATGGCGTGTGGCCGATAGGTGAATAGATAGTTTTTATTGTTGCAAGACCCCGTGTGTCAAACATGCGGATATTAACCTTAAATTGGATTCTCCCAGGTCCCTGCAGCTCAGACTCCTCATACCAAGAAGTATCCTTGGCCCGAATAAGGCGACATTTAGAACCCGTAACCCGTAGATCAAAATCTCGCTCTGGATATCCATTTTTGCCTAGAGAAGCTCGAACCCGTTGCTCAACGCGTGCGACCACGATTTGCCCCACTCAATCTCATTCAATCAGGCGAGGTAGAATCTCGCCAGCCCGCCCGTGAAGGCAGCAGTCAGCTCCGTCCGAATATAGGGTCTCGTCGGGGTTGACCTCAATCACAACTCTGCCATGCGTTTTTGCCAGCGGGATCAGACTGGCCGCGGGGTAGACGACGGCGGAAGTCCCCACGGCAATCAGAACCTCCGAGGATTTGACAGAATCTTCGGCATCTTTTAAGACGGTTCGAGGCAACGGCTCACCGAACCAAACCACGCCGGGACGTAGCAAGGCGCCGCACGAACAGCGTGGCGGAATTTCTGGCAAAGAAGATCGGCGATCGACCGACTCGGATCCGCATCCAGTGCAACGCACCGCCCAGATGTCCCCGTGAAGCTTGAGCACATTTTTGTTTCCCGCAAGATCGTGCAAACCATCGACATTTTGGGTGATTAGCGCAAAATTGGCCTTGCGACGCTCGAGTTCCACTAGGGCTTTGTGTCCAGCGTTGGGTTGGGACTTCGCAATAATTTCACGGCGCCAGTTGTACCAGTCCCAAACGAGCTCAGGATCGCGCGCGAATGCTTCCGGCGTTGCGAGTTGCTCAAATCGGAAATTCTTCCAGAGACCGTTGTTGTCCCGAAAAGTCGGCACGCCGGATTCCGCACTGATCCCCGCGCCAGTGAGGACCGCTATGGAATTTGCGTTTCGAATCCAGCCGCGTGCTCGATCTAGCTCCCAGCTCAATTGCTGCACTGCGCCTCCCGCTTCGGAAAACGCGAGCGGCGACGCGACATGCCCCGCTGTTTTTTCCGCGGCGACTGTTCGTATTTCTTCCATTGCCATCCGGTTTCACTGAGAAGGAGCAGCGCACGCGGACGCACAAACACCCGGACCTTTTTCCGCGGCGTTGGTTTATCTTTATGGACCCCCTGAAGCCGAATATCGGTGGTCAGCGGATCGATTTTGGCGCCGCGAAAATTTGCTTCCAGATGCCCGATTTTGCGTGGCCACCCTATCTCTGCTCGATAGAACGATGCGCCCCGCAAATCGCAGTTGGAAAAATTTGTGCCTTCGCACTGGGCGAACGCCAGATACGCCCCGTTTAAATTCGCGCCACTGCAGTCCACTCGATCGAGACGTGCGCCAAAAAGAGTCGTGTTTTGAAGGTTTGCCCCGACCAAACACAGTTTGCGGAAGTCTCCGTAGTCCAGATTACGGTTCGAGAATCAACGCCAATCAGATCGTAGACACCCTCGATGCGATCAATCACTTCGCCCATGAAATTGCGAATGAGCACGCACGCCTTAGGCTTTGGCGCAAACAATGTGCTCAACCAACTCACGGCAACACTTCCACTGGGTCAGTGAGCGGCTGGAACAATTCCGCGGGGAGATCATCGTCGCTGGGGACGTACTTATCTTCGGTCAGTGACTCGAGTGCGGCCAATCTCTTTTGCTCAGCGAGCTTGGCGGCTTCAATTACCCGGGAGGACGCCTGCCAAGACGGTTTGCGCGGCCTCGAAGACTTGGGGACTTTGGCAGCTGGCGGCTGTGGGTCACCCGCAAAGACAGGAAGATCAAAACCAAGTCCTGCTCGCGTGGCCCACTGCTTTCGAAGACTCAATATTTTCGCCAAGTTTTGAGTACCGGTCGGTGATTCCGGCGCCAGCGTGCCCTGCCCAATACCGAATGATGTCCTCCGGCGTTCCGTTCTCGCGGAGCCGCGAAATGCAGTAGCGTCGAAAACAGTGGAACCCGCTGATCCCCAGTTTTTGCAGTCTGCTTCGGAGAGTGCTGACGCTTAACATCCCACCAGCGTTGCTGACAAACAGAAAGCCTGTGCGCTCGTCGGCGAACTTTTTTAGCAACTCGTTTAGGCGTTGGTCCAAGTCGACGCTGCGAACTGCCGCTGGTGTTTTTGGCCATTGTTCCTGACGATTCCACACGCTAGTGCGCACATGAACCACGCTAGCGTCCGGGTCCCAGCAAGTGCGCCGATCGTCGCTGCCAATGCGGACCGCGATGGCTTCACCGATGCGAAGACCGGTGCCAGCCAACAATGCGTAGAACACACCCCGTGAACTCTTCAGCGCGTTCGCCAGCTGCTGTGGCGTGACCGATTCCCCCTTCTTCCGCTCGCCGATCGTCGGCAAATCAGCAAACTCGAGGTTCCATTTGCGCGGGAATAGTTCTTCGCCTTCCGCATTCAGGGCTGACGCTACGATGGCCCGGACAAAGGCTGCGATCTCTTGGATTGATTTTGGCGACAGCTTCTTTGCGAGCAGTGCCTCGCCAAACACTTTGAGGGCGCCATTGCCGAACTCTTTCAACTCCACTTGGCCAATGAGCGGGACAACGTGGTTGCGCGAAAAAGCTTTCGTACGTAGCCAAGGTGGCAGGCTTGGCGCGCCGACGATTTCGCGTGGCTAGATGCTGAACGTAGGCTGCGCCTTGCTCCTGGAAATTCACGCCTTGATCTCCTGGTTACGCTTGAAGATGAATGCCGCTAGCACGACCACCGCCGCCAACGCCAGTGCCGGCGACACCAGCGAGAGCACGTACAAGATGGCGCAAAACCCGATTAGCACGAGGGCTGCGCCGATCGGAGCGCCGATGAAGAGAGCACCCTCCGCGCGCGTCATCGTGCTGCCTCCGGCCAGCATCCATACTGAAACCTGAACCGCAACTTCAACCAGGTGAGCTCAACGCCATCGGAAATCGTGCGACGCAATCGCCACAAGCTCTCGCGCCACATTCCCCCGCTGATGTTCGCGTCGAGCCATAGCTGCAGGCCGAAAAGCTTGTCGTCAATTTTCTCGAGCAGAGTTTCTTGGTACATCTACTTCCTTCCTTTCTCGAACTTCTCCAATCCATCTTCCAAAATCTGTCGGACCACTGACGAAATGTTGAAGCCCTGGACCTTCAACCGCTTGATTCGCTTGCTCGTCTCGTCGCTGATCCTTACCGTGAGCTTCGGACCGGCATCTTTTTTCTTGGACATTGCACCCCCTCGTGCTGCTGACAATCCTTCCAGCACACGCGAATATCCCACAATCCGAAATGCCTGTCAAATACTATTTGTCTTACATGTCGTCTTTGTATGGGAAGGCGCGCCGGCAAAGGTGGAGAGACGACCGCGGGCGAATGATGGGGAGGCTGTTGTCTGGACGTGTGTTTGTTGTCGAACGATTGTTCGAAAAGTCCTGTTTTTCTCCGTTAAGTTGTTGATTCGCAAGATAGTTGCAAGGAATTTCGATTTTCTCTTCCACACATTTCGACTTTCGATTTGTCTTCGTCCCCATTTCGTTTTTGGTGCCCGACTATGGACGAACGCGATTCCTGAATTGTTCTCTAAATCTTTTATTTAGTTTGAGTTACGAAGACTAGGTAGCTTCAGGAGGCAGAGGGGCTCAGGGTCTTCGTTCCCTGCGCGAAAGCTAGTCGATAACCCAGCCGATCGGCTCAAATATACAAAATTTGATAAAAACTGAAAAGGCTGCCAAGTTTCTTAAGCCAAACAAAACTGATTTGCCAAGGCCCCGGTGGGTGTTTTTGCCTCCAGGGACTCCCGTGGATCCATGCTGCGGCGCCTCTTACAACCCACGCTGGCGCCAACCGCTCTACAACCGGTGCTATCCTCTGCTGGCTCAGCACGATACCCGGGGATGGGTCAGGCTGGGGCGGCCTTGCCACGGAAAGGGCTGCCAGGCGCGAATCTGGTCTCTGCTCGAGACTTTGCTCATGGAGGGATCCGAACGCGGCAAATCGCCTCGTAGCGCAGAATTCGAGGCTTGGCCAGCCGGGGACGCTGGGTGCCGCCTAAAACCGGGGAAGAGATCTGCCAAAATCCGGGGAAGAGACCTGCAAAAGGGACCCCCTAGACCGCCCGGGGGTGATTCGTGGCGCCAGGTTCCATCCGGGAGGTCGATCGGCGACAAGCTCTCCTTGGGAGCGCGCCATCCGGAACGTTCTCGCCGGGGAGTAATTCAGGGGGAGTATCGCAACAAAGGAGGCCGCTCTTCAGGGCGAAGATTGCGCCAGTGGGCATTGGGCGGGGCGAGCCTATGTATTCTGTTCTAGATCTCTTCTTACCACTACCTTGATTTTCATTCTAAAAATTTTTTAAAAGCTACTTTACCGTTGCCCAGCCCAATCCGTAAACTATTGATCACAAAAGACTTAACTGAAAATTTGGGCGGGTGCAGCTACCCTCCCCTACCCTACTTAGCAATGGACGGTACTAAAGAGTAACAAAATTTTGAGGAGAGGAGGGTAGCCGCGCGCCCATTTCGCCCAAAATCCGCGCAACGTTTTCGCGACGAGAATTGACCGCTCTTCACGTGTCTCCCGCTGGCGCAATCCCCACCTCTTATACCTCCATACCACTATATGGTGAAAAGCCACGGCCGGGCTCCCAGCGCGGACCAGCCTTCAGCCTGAACCCAGGAACCATCTCCCAGCCGTCCAAAGCCGTGGTCCCTTCCTGCCGCCTGGCGCCGCCTGCCGCCACCTGCCACCCGCCGATCGAGGGAGGCCGCCCAGCGCAAATCGGGCGTCCCACGGGCCGCCGGCCGTTACGCCTTGCTCCGCTGCGACGGCGCGCGCGCACCGGTTCTATCGACTTTAGCCCACCCTAGCGTGCATTTATCGCGACCTTAAGGGGCAGATCAAGCAATGGCTGGTGGAGCCGCCCCGCCAGGTTGGTGGTGAGCATGGGGTGACTGCTGTTGGCTGCCGGCAGTGATTCAGGGAGAGCCTTTGGGGACGTGGGTCGCCCCATTAGGTAGAAAGCGCCGAGGCAGCGTCGGAGCAGCGTCGTCGCCAAGCTCGGCGGCCAGCGTCCTGGCAGCAGATCCGTCCGTCCGGTCAACGACGCTCCGCATTGGCGCAAATTCTGTCAGCTCCTGGCGCGGAATGTCACGATTGGCACCGTCCTCGGCATCGTTGCAGCCATCAACGGCCAAGGCGGGACAGCTGTGCGTCGGCGGGCTCGAGGAGGTCGGTGATTGGTTCGGCGTGCGGGGGAGGGACGGGAACGTTTTTCAAGCGGGGAAGGCAGAGCCGCAG
>CAWGRE010000011.1:0-591337 GCA_963824925.1 uncultured Acidobacteriota bacterium | reverse complement strand
TTTTTGTTTTTGTCTGGAACTCCAGCTCTTGCTTGACGTAAGTCCGTTTGTTTGCTAGTATTTATGTAGAGATGTTCGACTTCGACCGGCAGGCTGGGCATCCGCCGGAATAACCGCGGAGCGAACGAAACTTTCAAGGTCCATTTAAACGCTTCCACTCTGCGGAAGCGGTAATCCCCGCCGATCGGCGCGGACGGTAAACCAAAAGGTTTTCGTCCGTGCAATCCCAAACAACTTCATCCAGTTCCCTTTTCGACGTGCGTCAAACTGCGTACGCCCTTGGTGTGTCCGAAACTTGGGTCCGCCGTCACCTACAAGAATTGCCGGCCGTGAAGGTTGGCAGACTCCTCCGATTCGATCCTCAGTTGCTCCACAGGCAGTTTCAGGGTAGAACTGAGCCGGGAAACCGCTTGAAACCCGAAAGGATCGTTCCTATGGGATTCAAGCGATATCAACGTGGTTCAGTCTATAAAAACGGAAAGCGAGGAAAGCAAGTGTGGGTTGGAATGTGGCGTGAGGATGTTCCGAATGCTGAAGGTGGATTCACTCGCCGTCAGCGGAAAATAAAGCTTGGCATGATTTCTGAGATTCCTAATCGTGCCCAAGCCCTGGAACGTCTCTCAGTTCTCATGCGACAAAAGCCCACAACGCGGTTGGCCTTCACCGAGCTAGTCGAAAAGTGGAAGGCAGCAGTCGTGCCTACGCTCAAAGACAGCACGGCGGCCAACTACCAGTACAACCTGGATCGCTATCTAGTTCCTGCGTTCGGCAGTCGTGAGATTGCTTCAATCACCCGATTCGATGTGGAGATGTTCCTAGTCGAGAAACAGAAGGCGTATAGCCGGAACACTCTGCGAGGGATGCGGGCAGCGCTTCACGGTGTCCTTTCTTGGGCAGTTGACCATGAGTGGCTACCGAAAAACGCATGCTCGGGCGTGAAGCTGCCGATAGCGGGTAAACGAGAAGAGCGTCCCAAAATCACGGCCGAACAGATTGCCTCACTTGTGGCGCACGTGCCGGAACCGGTCGCAACACTGATTCTCTTTGTTGCCGTAACTGGCGTGAGGATCGGCGAGGCGGTCGGTATCAAATGGTCTGATTTCGACGGCGACGTGCTCCACATTCAACGGCGCATTTATGAGCGACGAGAAGGCACGCCAAAGACGCGAAGCTCGGCTCGGTACATTCCGATTCCTGCTGCGTTGCTGGCGCGGTTGCGGACACTGGGTGGAGGCGAGTGGATTTTCCGTACGTCAGTCGGAACTCCGCTGGACCCCAAGAACGCAATGAACAGATGGCTCAGGCCGGCCGCCACAGCACTAGGAATGGAACTCGGTGGCTGGCACAGCTTCCGTCATGCGTTCTCGACCAGTTTGCTCAGGAAATATCCGGTAAAAGTTGTGTCAGAAATCTTAGGACACAGCGACATCGAGACAACCCTGTCGATCTATCAGCACCCAGAAGTGGACGATCGAAGGGCGCCATTGAACGAAATGGCGACTCAGTTGTTACCGGATGTTACCAAGTCCGTATTCGAGGCAGATTGATGTATTGAAAATAAAGGATTTGGTGAACCGGGGAGGACTCGAACCTCCAACCCGTTGATTAAGAGTCAACTGCTCTACCATTGAGCTACCGGTCCACGGGGAAACTCTTATTTTACACATTCCAAAATTTCTTGTCGACCTCGCCAGCCACGCAAGGATACGCTCGAGCTGATCGTTCTACCCTCTCCCAATGATTTGCGAATCTTATTTGGCGCGCAAGGTCGCCGCCAGCTCCCGCGCCACTTCCTTTGCCTTGGCCAGATCATGTGGGTCAAACGAAATCGCAGACACGCGCGGGTGCCCTCCTCCGCCATATTTCTCCGCCAACGAAGCCAGATTCTTGTCCGCGGTCGCCTGGTTCCACGGATTGGTCCCCAGCGAAACCTTGGCTCGCGTGGCCGATGCGCTGACACTCACTGAATACACACTCTCAGGATGCAACAGATACGGCACAAATTTGTTGTAGCCTTCCAGATCCAGATCACTCACGTCAAAAAACACCACTCCATCCTTCGATTCGCTGCGTTCCCGCAAAATCTCGATGGACTTCTGGTGCCTCTCCAGCAGCGGGCCCAGATACTTCACCACCACCGGCAGTTTCACCATCTCCGCCAGCGGACGATACGCCAACTCCGTGATCAATTGCGCGGGCACTCCATTATCCGGCGCCGCCTCGATCACCAGCGCCAGTTGTGTCGCCGGCTCTTTCAGCTCCGTTGCCGATTCCGCCGTGGCAAACTGCGCGCCGTCAATGATGTCTCCCCAGTGAATCAAATCCGCCAGCGGCTTGGTATCAAACCCGAATTTTTCCTTGGTCACCGTGGCGATCAATTTCGTGCACGATTTATATTCCGGGTCGTAATACATGTGCTCGCCCGGAAAACGCTTGAAATATTCCGCGTCCGCAGGCGTCAGAAACGCGCTCTGGTGGTGGTCGAACCACCAGGTCACCTTGGGCGAATTCGAGTATTTGAAATCAACAATAACGTTCTCGTCGCCATCAAACAATCCCTCTTCCCAGGGATGTTTGGCGCGGTGCGTCATGCCGGTGAAATTAAATTCCGCCTTGGCATTGAAACGCTCCCGATAAAAACGGTAAAACACCGCTGCGGAAGCGGTGCCATCGAAACAGCGATCGTGGAAACACAGTCGAACCTTGGTCATGGATTGGAAACAGTCCCGCCTCTCTCCGGCCACCACCGCCAAGAGGAACAAAGCTCTAAAAGATGGACGCGTTGCGAAGGAAAGTCAAGCGCAAACGATGATTCCGAAAGTGTAAGGGGAGCGTTGCTCACATGCCGACGGCGTACGAGCGTTCTTTGCCGATTCCCGGCCGCAAAGTGTAGCGAATCTGGAAAAAGGGCGCCACCGCCAGCACACTCTGAAAATCCGCGTCGTCCAGATACCGCCGCTTCGGAACGCGCCGCGCCAGTATCGCGAATTCCAGCGGCTCCCGCCGAAAGGGATAAGGATTCAGCGTAAACTCATGTCCCCCGGCGCCGCGCAACTCCCAATCCACGTTGTTCCCGGAATCATTCATCGGCACGCCTTCAATGGTCGTATCGTGATCCGCGCCAAGGCAGAAAAAAAGCGACAACCGGTCCAGCGCGTCCATCCGCTCCGCATTGGCCTTGATCAGCTTCTCGTCGGTGTATTCTTTCGTCGCCGGAGCGTTGCGCAAATCCACTTTCAGCCGCAACTGCTGCAACCGCAGCCGCTGCACAAAATCGTTCGCGTGATGCTGCTCCTGCGTTCTCACGTATTTTGCGGAGTAGCCCGGCATCGTGGCCTTGGCCCGGTCGTACAACCCCGAACAGTGCATCGCCACCAGCAGCCCCGCATATAAATCCGTCTTCACCACCCGGTCAATGCCCCGCTGGTAGAGCGACACATGCTCTTCCGTCGGCACGCTCATGAACGAATAAGGCGCGAATGACTTCGGGTCCACTCCCGGTGCCAGTTCCCATTCCTGCCAGCCGTTGTCGTGCTCCGCTGCCGCCATGCAGAAGGATGCAAACGGCTCCGGTTTAGCGAACGCTTCGTTCCCCAATTCCCGCGCAAAAAATCCCGCAAGCACAGCATGATCCGTCTGCCGGATCACCACCATCGGGTCGCTGTTCTGCTGAATAATCACCAGTTTTGCCAATCCCCAGCCATCAGGGGCGAGGGGACATTATCCTCCTCTGGGCAATCCGATTGCAATTCCGCGTCCTGCCGGTTTGGCTCGATACCCGTCCGCACTCCGCCCCCTGCGCCCTATGGTCAACAGCACGCCATTCCAAGTATCATTTCTATGTCCGATTCGCTCCACGTGCGGGAGTGGCGGAACTGGCAGACGCGCAAGACTTAGGATCTTGTGGGGTTACACCCGTGGAGGTTCAAGTCCTCTCTCCCGCACCATCTTTTCCCCAATAGAATTTTCGCTCAGCCCAGCCGAATCCCGCTTCTTTCCTTCTTCCCCCTCCTTGCGCCATTCCTCCATTTGCATAAGAATGTTTCCACATCGCTTCCGAATTTATCCCTGGAGTCTTTTCTTATGCCCGAGCGAACCCTCCGTGAAGTCCTCAACCTCTATAATCCCGCCAACCCTCTCGAGAAGGCCTCCACCATCCCCGCGCCCTGGTATTTTGACGAGCGCATCGCGCAACTCGAACGCGACTCCGTCTTCGCCGCCAGTTGGCAAGTCGTCGGCCATCTCGATCAAGTCAAGGAACCCGGCCAGTTCTTCACCATCGACATCAACAAAGAACCGCTCGTCGTCGTCCGCGGCGACGACGGCAAACTCCGCGCCTTCTACAACGTTTGCCGCCACCATGCCGCCGCGGTCGTCCCCGAAGCAGCCGGCTGCGCGAAAAATTTTCGCTGCCCCTATCACGGCTGGACCTACGGCACCGACGGCGCACTTAAAGGCATGGTGGAATTTGAAGGTGTCTGCAATTTCGATCGCGCCGATAACGGCCTGGTTCCCGTGCGCGTGGACACCTGGGAAAACTTCATCTTCGTTAATATGGACGCGCACGCCACGCCGCTGCGCGACTTCCTTGGCAAAGTTCCCGAACTCGTCGCGCCCCTCCAAATCACAGAGAAGTTGCGTTATTTCGACCGCCGCATCTACACCCTGCAGTGCAACTGGAAAGTCTACGTGGACAACTATCTCGACGGCGGCTATCACGTCCCCCATGCCCATAAAGGTCTAAGCAGCGTCGTCGAATACACCAAATACACCATCGAGAACTTCGAGCGTTCCTGCCTGCAATCCAGCCCCCTCGATTCCTCCTCCGCGTCGGAATCCTCCATCGGCGCCACTCGCCAGGGCCACGCCTTCTATCTCTGGATCTATCCAAACTTCATGATCAACGCCTACTCCGGCGTGATGGACACCAACCTCGTTCTGCCCCTCGGCGTCGACAAATGCGCCGTCATCTTCGACTACTACTTCTCCGATATCAGTCCAGCAGCCGCGAAGCATCATCAAGCAGAGCATCGCCGTCAGCGAAAAGGTGCAGGACGAAGACATGGCCATCTGCGATTCCGTGCAGCGCGGCCTCTCCTCCCGCGCCTATGTGGCCGGCCGCCTCTCCGTCCGCCGCGAAGCCGGCGAACACCTCTTCCACCGCCTGCTTCACGCAGACATGACCAAGTCACTAGCTCGTCCCGTAGCCGCCGACTGATCCGCCCAGGACATCCCGTACCTGCTGGGCACAAAAAAAGCCCCGCTGGCATCGTCTCCAGCGGGGCTGCGTTTCAAGTTCTCTTCATCCACGCAGCCGGGCTCTCACCCGGATACGTCATTGCCGCTTACAGCTTCTCGAAGAAGTGTGCCACTTTCTTTCCGGACTTCTCCGTGTAATACACCGTAACCTTCGCGCCCTTCTCGGTTCCCTTCCCCGCATCCTCGGCCGCTATTTTCGTGTCGTGGCCGGTAACGTCAAAGGTGTGCTCGGTTCCATCCGCCGCTTTCACCGTAATCGTCTTGCCATCCTTGCCAACTTTAGTCACCGTTCCGTCCACCGCCTTCATGCCGTCTTTGCCAACCTTGTCCACTTCCACGGCACTCTTCTCTGTGCCCTTCTCGGTGTAATGCACCACCACATCGGATCCCTCTTTCAATCCGTGAAAGGTATCCTTCGCGCCCGCGGCCGTTTCGTCGGCGCCATATACAGTTGTCTTGTCCACAAAATGAATGGTGTGCTCGGTGCCATCCTTGGTCTTCACAACAATGGTTTTGGACCCGGCGTCCATCTTCGTAATCGTTCCGTGAACCGCGGACACCACGTCATCTGCCGCCCACCCGGACAATGCGAAAAATGCTGCCAGTACAAAGAGCGTGAATAGTTTCTTCATTTCTGCGGACCTCCTGTTGTCCTCTGTGCTGCCTATTATCCATAACTTTGCGTCCCTTGTAACAAAATTCATCGCCGTTTCAGGCCCCCCAGCCACCCGGCGATTCCTTGCGCGGGCCTATCCCAGGCTCCACATAAGAGGCAACTCGGCACTCTTCGGTGCCAATCCGGGAAATAAGAACTTTTTTGGCAGCGCACTTTTTGTCCAATCCAGCAATCCAGCGGAGGCAATTTCTGCCTACGTTTCATCGTTCACCGGCGAATTCCTCTAGCCATTTTCGTGTCCCTACGACCGCTCTTTCGAATCCTTCCCTCCTTAGCCCTTTATAATTCTCACGATACATCGTCTCGTCCGCTTCCCTCCACCTCCACCACTTCATCCAATTTCATTCATTGGAATTTCCGCGTATGTGCGCACTGCACCAATCTGCAACGTTTCTTCCGTGCAAAACTCTGGCACCTGACTTGCCTCTCACGAATAGCCGGGCCGCTTCCTCGGCGAGCGGTTCGCTTGTCCTACGGAGGTTCGATGAGACGATTCCTGCCACGTCTCCCAGTGTTACTCACGTTCACCTGCCTGTGCCTTTTCTTCTGCACCGGCTACTACGCCTTTGCCCGTCAGAATCCTGCTTCGCCCCCTTCCACGGCCGTCCCGGCACAAAACCTAAGCTCCACCGACGCCGCTTCGCCGCAGTCTGCATCCACGCAAGCCAAAGCGCCCGCTCCCAAAGGTTCCAACGGCGACTATGTCGGCAGCGAGGTCTGCATCACCTGCCACGAAGATCAGAATCGCCGCTTCAAGAACACCATCATGGGTAAAGTCATGCTCGGCAATCCGCACTCTCCCGAGGAAGCTCGTGGTTGCGAGTCTTGCCACGGTCCCGGCCGCGCTCACGTCGAAGCCGGCGGCGGTAAGGACACCATTCCCATTCGCTTTGGCAAGGATTCTCCCAACACCGTCGCCGAGCAAAATGCCGTCTGCATGGATTGCCACGCGCGCGGCACGCATATCTTCTGGCGCGGCAGTCCCCACGAATCCCGCGGCATCGCCTGCGTCGATTGCCACCAGGTCAAGGAAGTGCTCAACGCCAAGCTTTCTTCCGATACGCGCTACAGCTCGCCGTTAACTGACAATCACGGCCTGAAAATGAGCCAGCCCGAGCTCTGCCTGCAGTGCCACCAGATGCGCCGCGCCCAGTTGCAGCGCTCTTCGCACATGCCCTATCGCGAAGGCAAAGTCACCTGCACCAGTTGCCACAATCCCCACGGCTCCGCGAACCCCTATCAGCTCATCCAGAGCAGCATCAACGAAAATTGTCTCTCCTGCCATACCGAGCGTCGCGGTCCCTTCCTCTGGGAACACCCGCCAGTTGTCGAAAATTGCGCCAACTGTCACGAACCACACGGCAGCAACAATCCCCAACTGCTCAAAGTCCGCATGCCGCGCGTCTGCGACAGTTGCCATGATTCCAGCCGCCATCCCACCCAGGCCCAGCCGCTCAGTTCCGTCAAGAATTTCAATCGCGGCTGCACCAACTGCCACTCCTATATCCACGGCTCGAACCATCCTTCGGGTTCCGCATTCCTTCGGTAGCGAAAGAGAGCTCACGCACATGAGAAAAACACTTGATCTCGCGATCTTCGCATTCCTCACGCTCCTGCTCTTTCCGCCGCGCTTTCTTGCCCAAGACAAAGACCCGGACAACGGCAGCGTCGAATTCGGCGTCCGCTTTGCCACCGGCGACGTCTACGGCCGCCCCGACCTGCCTTTCAATCCCCCGCTGAAAACCTCCGAATTCAACGAGTATCAGGACATCCGCGACGGCTTTTATATTCGAAGAGTTGACGTCCACTTCGACAACATCCTTCACACACGCGATTATTTCGCGTTCCAATCCGCCAGCACGCTCTACCGCGACCAAAGTTACCTCGCCACCTTCGGCGACTACGGAAAATTCAAACTCCAGTTCCGCTACGACGAAATTCCGCACATCTATAGCGACACCACGCGCACTCTCTACGTGCAGACCTCGCCCGGCGTCTACAATTTTCCCACGCTCATCCGCCAGCAATTGCAGGCTCCCCCGCCCGTCGGCAACAGCCTGCAATCCGTCGTCAACACCGAAGTAGTCCCGCAGTCAGGCTTCCTCACGCCGCAAATTCTGCGTAAAGGCGGCACCGTTTCGTTCGGCTATAAACTGACGCCGCGCTGGGGCATCTACTCCAGCTATTTCCGCGAAAGCGAAAAAGGCACACGTCCCATCGGGACCATCATGAATTCCAGTCCCAGCGCCAGCGCCACCTCCGGCTACGGCGAAGAGCTTCCCGAACCTATCGATTACTACAACAACTTGATCCGCGCCGGACTCGAGTACGGCATGCACAGCCTGGCGATCCAGGGCGGCTACACCGGCTCTTTCTTCCAGAACAATATTCACCAGATGGTTTGGGACAATCCGTTCAATTTCAATCTCGTCGGCGTCACCACGCCAACCACCGGCGCCATGGCCCTCTATCCGGATAATCACGCCAACTATCTGAACTTTGCCGCTGGCACCGATCTCACCAAATACGTTCACGTCTCCGCCAGCATCACTCCTGGTTGGCTCCGCCAGGATCAAGCCTTTCTTCCCTACACCACCAACACCGCCATCGCCAATTGCGGCGCCACGGCAACGCAAGCCTGCAATACCACTGCGGTGCTTCCCGCCTCCAACCTTGGCGGCGACGCGCAGACACTGGCCATGAACTTCAATGCCGCCACCACCTCCTGGAAAAATCTCACCTTCAAAGCCAACTATCGCCAGTACAGCTATAACGACAACACGCCCGTCAACGCCTATACCCCTGTCCAGGGAGATGCCGCCCTGGCCGGCGCTCCCACCGACAACACTCCCTACGAATACACCAGCAAGGATCTAGTTCTCAGCGGGGTCTGGTTCTTCGGCAAAAACAGTTCCATCAAAGCCGGCTACGACGCCCTCTGGATGAACCGCACCTTCCGCGACGTCGAGCACTCACTGGATAACACCTTCTTCATCTCTGGCGACTGGAATCCCCGGCGCGACCTTCTTGTCCGCATCTCCTATAACCACTCCAACCGTACACCCGACGCCTATCAGGATGATCAGGCCACCAATCCCACCACCGGCGCGGATGTCACCTGCGACGACACCACGGATGTATCCTTCACCGCAGACCAACGCTGCCACCGCCGCTTCGACGAAGCCGCCCGCATCCAGAATCGCGGCGACGCCCTGGTCCAATACACACCCTTCGACCGCCTTACGCTTTCCGCCTTCGGCGGCACCCTGCAGAACAATTACAATCTCGCGGGCGGCGTCAACAGCGCCACTCCGCTCAACTTCCTCACCGGTGCCGCGGCCACCACGCAGCTGTATTACCTCTATGGCTTGCAGAAAGACATTTCCTACAATTACGGCTTCGATATCGATTACGCGCTCACCGACCAGATCACTCTCTATGCCGAATATTCCCGCGAGCACTATTACACCCGCATGATTACCCGTTACCGCGTCCCCACCTCCGGCGCGCAGACCATCCTCACCTGCAATGGCTGCGATACGTCGAATAACGACTGGCAAAGCACCACCCAGGATCCCATCGACGACTACTCCGCCGGAGTGGATATCTACCTCCACAAGAAAATGTATATCACCGCCTACTATTCGCTCTCCGCCGGCAAGGGCAATGTGAACTCCGAATATCTGGGCGATCCCACGATCACGGGCACAAATGTGGCGCCAAACCCGAACGCCTTTCTCCTCACCGGCACCAACGCGGCCACGCCTTATCCCGAAACCGTTGACCGCTATCACGAAGTCGGCATCGTCTTTAAATACAAACTCACCGACCGTCTCACTCCCAAAATCGAATACCGCTATCAGCAGTGGGATAATCGCGATTATCAGACCACGGTCATGACTCCCTACATGGGTTGCGTCAGCGCGCCTCCTCCCGCGGCTCCGGTGGTCGGCTGCACCAGCCCTATCCTCAACAGCTCCACGTCTCCCACTCCCACCTTCGGCGCCGCCAGCCCCTTTTACCCCGGCTTCGTCGTCGGCGATCCCTCCGCATCCCGCTATCTTTTCCTCGGAGTGGACCAGCCCTCCTACAAAGCAAACATCCTGATCGCCACCCTCGAGTACCGCTTCTAAACCCCTGTAGTGGCCGCCTTCCGCTTGCTCCGAGAGGTGCAGGTGGTCGCCTTTTCCCGATTGCGAGATCTCGCGTGTACCGCATCCACGTCGCCGCAGGCGGAATGGCAGTTGCCTTCCGATTAAATCTCGCCGCCCAAATGATCTTGAGGGTGCCCCATCCTTTGCGGTTTGTGCAAAGGGTGGGCTCCTACGATCAAACGCCGCAATCCCTCCGCTCTTTCTTCTCTCCGCAGCTCGCTGCCACACCTTCCTGGTCAATTGCCTCGATCAAATCTCGCCGCCCGAATGATCTTGAGGGTGCCCCATCCTTTGCGGTTTGTGCAAAGGGTGGGCTCTTACGATCGAACGCTACAAACCTTCCGGTCTTTCTTCTCTTCACTGGTCGCCGGTCGCTGGTCATTAGCCCCTCCGAGCGCTCCGTCGTGCACCTGAAACGCGCACCCGCAGCTCCATCCAGCTATAATCCCTCCCATGATTCCCGCTTCCTTCAAACCCCAAAAAAAGTTCATGAAGCTGGCCGTCGACGAAGCCAAGCGCGCCGGGGATCGTGGCGACTACCCGATCGGCGCTGTCATCACCCGCCTGGTTGGCAAGCGGGAAGTGGTAATCGCCAGCGCGGGCAACCGCGTCAAAACCTCCGGCTCCAGCATCAAGCACGTTGAACTCGAAACCCTGAAATACGTCTGCAGTGGCTACGGCCGCTATCTCCCCGACTTCATCCTCTATTCCACCCACGAACCCTGCGCCATGTGCGCGGGAGCCTGCGTATGGTCCCGCATCGGCGCGGTCGTCTATGGCGTCTCCCAGGAAGACATCGCTGCTTACGGCCGCAAGCGCGGCACCGAAGAATATAAGTGGCGCGCCTGCCTGATCTCCTGCCGGCTGGTGTTCGAACGCGGCAATCACATCATCCCCGTCACCGGCGGATTCCTCCGCGACGAATGCCACAAACTCTTCAGCTACCGCCCTCCCAAGCGGTAATTCGGAGGATCGCATGAGCGTCAGCGTCAGTTTCCAGGAACTCATGGAATTTACGGAGTGGGAACGCGGCAAGTGGCATCAGTGGTTGTGCGACCGCGGTAACGCGGTCCTCGCAGTCGGAGCCGGGCCACACGGCGATGGCCGTTTCGAAAGTGTCGGCGACCTGGTAAAACACATCTTCATCGCCGAAAAGCATCACGTGGATCGCCTTTCCAATCGTCCCATCACGGACCCGGCTGCCATTGCTGGCAACAATATTGAGAGCCTTTTTCAATTCGGCCGCCGCAGCCGCCAGGACTTGAAGGCGTTTGTCGAATCGCTTCCCGCACAGGACTGGGACGTCTCCAGGGAATTCCGCATCATGGATAAGCCCGTAAGCGTAACTCCCAGAAAATTCATTTTGCATATCCTCATGCACGAAATCCGCCACTGGGCGCAAATCGCCACTATCCTCCGCCTGAATGCCATGCCCGGAGGTTTCGCCGATTTCCTCTTCAGCCCGCTGATGGCGGGACCCTCCAAAACCTGACCTCCACGTATTGCGTGTGAATTCCCGAAATTGTAGTGGCCGGACTTTAGACCGGCCACCAGAAATAAAAGTTTGTAGTGGCCGGACTTCAGACCGACCAGCAGCAATAAAAGTTTGTAGTCGCCGGACTTTAGACCGGCCACCCGATCCGTTCGCACACCAAATTACCGACTTAGGCAGAAGCCTCAACCAAACATTAGCGACCCTTCCCCCTGCCGCCTCGTCCAAACAGCCCTATTGCAATCAATAGCCTGGGGCGAGTAGGATGGTTCTCCCGCCTGAGGTGCCCCGCAGTTCGCTTGACCCGCCCCGTTCGAACCTGCGGTAGACACAATGTATATCTACTGGGAGGGTGCGTTATGAGGCTCACGCTCGAACTACATCAACCGGGACATTGCCCAGCTTGTGGAAGTTCGTGGATTCATCGCTCCAGGCGCAAAAGCGTTCTGGAGACCGTCCTTCGCCACACATTGCTCCTGAGCCCCTACCGTTGTGAAGAATGCGACGAGCGTCATCTGCGTTTTCGCTCGGCTCAGAATGTGAACCGACCCACGGCGCAAACTCCTCGGCACGCCGCATAATCCGCGTGCCAGTGGAAGCATTGCGCGCGGTGGCCCCGGTTTGCTCCGCGCTCCAAATTTTGTGATTCGCGTGCTTCCCGCGTTTCAACTGCGTGCGTTGACCGCCGCAATCGCCTGTCCTATACTGCTACTTGGTTGTCGCCGGCAGGGTTTCCGCTGGGTTCCGCACTGTAATCCATGAAATTTCCGCAGGATGCGCGCGAGGATCGCAACGAACCTGGATGCGTGTTTTTGGCCGCTTGTCCTCGGCCTGCCCTTCGCGCGATGCCCACTTTTTACGATCGTTAAGGGAGAAGACGCATGGCGGACGCAAGTTGCCGTAGAGAGCTGGAGCTCGAAATTCCCGTCGAAGAGGTTTCTAAGTCCTCGGAGAAAGTTGCCAAGGAGTTTGCCAAGGTCGCGCGCGTGCCCGGCTTTCGCCCCGGCAAAGCGCCCATTTCGCTGATCAAGCGCCGCTTCGCCGAAGAAATCAAAAGTGAAGTCCTGCAAAATCTCGTTCCGGAAACTGTCGAAAAGGCTGTCGCTGATCAGAAGCTCAGCCCCATTTCGCAGCCTCAGGTTGACAAACTTGAATTCAACGAGGGTCAGCCCGTGAAATTCCGCGCTTCCTTCGACGTCCTGCCGGAATTCACCCTCGCCGGCTACAAGAACCTCGAAATTGAAATGCCCGAAATGACCATCACTGACGAGGACGTCACCAAGGCCCTTGCCGAAACCCAGCAGCGTGCCGCCGCCTTTGCTCCCGTGGAAGGCCGCGCCGTTGAAAACGACGACTTCGTCCAGGTGAAGCTCCACGGCACCCCGGAGGGCGGCGGCGAACCGCTCCAGGCCGAAAGCGTTCTGTGCCATGTCGGCGCCGAAGAGACCATGGAACCCTTCAACGAAAATCTGCGCGGCGCCAACGTCGGCGACCACAAGGATTTCGACGTCAACTATCCCGCCGACTATCCCGATGCCAAGCTCGCCGGCAAGCTCTTCCACTATTCCGTCGACGTTCTCGGCATCAAGACCAAGAAACTCCCTGAACTCAACGACGACTTCGCCAAGGACGTCAGCGACGCCACCACGCTCGACGAACTCAAAACCAAAATCCGCGAGAGCCTCGAACACGAAAAGAATCACCGCCAGAAAGATCTGCAGCGCGAAAAGGTCATCGGCGAGCTCATCAAGCTCCACGACTTCCCGGTGCCCGAATCGCTCGTCGAGCATCAAATGGACGTCCGCTTGGAACGCGTTGTTCGCTCGCTGGCTCAGCAGGGCGTGGATCCCCGCGCCGTTAACGTGGATTGGGTCAGCCTTCGCCACCGCCAGGAAGAGCGCGCCAAGGAAGACGTAAAGGCCGAACTCGTGATCGACCGCATCGCCACCGAGGAAAAGATCGAAGTCACCGACGAAGAACTCGACCATGAGATTGCACACATGGCCAGCCATTCCGGTGAATCCGCCGAAGCCGTGCGCGCTCGTTTGACAAAGCAGGAGGCGCTCGATAGGATGAAAGCGAAGCTGCGGAGTGACAAAACCATCGACTGGTTGGCGCAAAATGCCAGCGTCAAAACCGTCGCCGCGGCAAGCGCCAAGTGATCCAGACCCCGCTTCTGCGAGCCAAAGTTCTCACATGAAAAACTACTCTGAACCTTCGTATTACGCCACCACTCTAGTTCCCATGGTGGTCGAACAGACCAGCCGGGGCGAGCGCGCGTATGACATCTACTCGCGTCTCCTGAAAGAGCACATCATCTTTATTGGTACACCGATTGACGACCATGTCGCCAATCTGGCTACCGCTCAGATGCTCTTCCTCCAGGCCGAAGACCCTGAAAAAGATATCCAGCTGTACATCAATTCTCCGGGCGGCTCCATCACCGCGGGCTTTGCAATTTACGACACGATGCAGTTCGTCAAGCCAGACGTGGTCACCACCTGCGTCGGTCAGGCCGCTTCCATCGCCGCGGTTTTGCTCGTCGGCGGCGCACCCAAGAAGCGCTTCGCTCTGCCCAACGCCCGCATCCTGATTCACCAGCCCTGGATGAGTGGCCTCGGCGGCCAGGCCACCGATATTGACCTGCACGCCAAGGAAATTCTGCGCATGCGCTCCACCATCAATCAGATTTTGTCCAAGCATTCCGGCCAGCCCGTCGAGCGCATCGAACGGGACGTCGAGCGCGACTACATCATGAACCCCGAGCAGGCCAAGGAATACGGCATGATCGACGAAATCATCTACAAGCACCGCTAGAAATGTAGGACGGGCTTTAGCCTGTCCACCATCGAATCTCTTTTGTCGGCGGTTTTTGTACTGGCCGGTCTTTAGACGGCTCTTCAAACGGTTCCTGTAGTGGCCGGACTTTAGACCGGCCAGCGGTAACAAAAAGTTGTAGTGGCCGGTCTTTAGACCGGCCAGCAAGCGCACCACCCGATATCCAGTTTGCGTTCACCAAATGTTTCCGGTAAGTTTTCCAATTGAGAGCAATATCCATACTTTCTCTTTCGCCCAGGAGAAAAATCGGCCTAGAATAGGATTTAGCATCTCCGGAGCCTGAGCCGGGGGAGAGGCCCTCACACACGTGAAAAAATATAGTCCAGACGAACCCCTTCGCTGTTCCTTCTGTCACAAGACGCAGGAGCAGGTCGAGAAGCTCATCAGTTCGCCTTCCGATTATCCCCGGGCGTACATCTGCAACGAGTGTGTCGGCGTCTGCCAAACGATTCTTGAAGACGAGAAGCGCGAGCAAGCCACTGCGCCGGCCCGCCGCCTGCCTCGCCCTCCCGAGATTAAACAGTTTCTCGACGGCTACGTCATTGGCCAGGATCGCACTAAGAAAAAATTGGCTGTCGCCGTTTATAACCATTACAAGCGCATCTTCCTCAACAAGCAGCCCGGCGAAGTCGAACTCAGTAAGTCCAATATCCTGTTGATCGGTCCCACCGGCACCGGCAAGACCCTGCTGGCCCAGACGCTTTCCCGCATGCTGGACGTTCCCTTCGCCATCGTGGACGCCACCACGCTCACTGAAGCCGGCTACGTCGGCGAGGATGTCGAAAATATTATCTTGAAGCTGCTGCAGGCCGCCGACGGCGACGTCCAGAAAGCCCAGCAAGGCATCATCTATATCGATGAAATCGATAAGATCGCCAAGAAGGATGAAAATCCTTCCATCACCCGCGACGTCAGCGGCGAAGGCGTCCAGCAGGCGCTCCTCAAGATTCTCGAAGGCACCGTGGCCAATGTGCCTCCCCAGGGTGGCCGCAAGCACCCCCACCAGGAATTCACCCCGGTGGACACCACCAACATCCTCTTCATTTGTGGCGGCGCGTTCGTCGGCCTCGAGAAGCTCATCGAAAAGCGCGTCGGCCGCCGCTCTCTCGGTTTCCATACCGAGGCCAGCGCTAGTTCCCAGCAGCGCCGCAACACCGAATTGCTGGAGCAGGTCCAGCCCGGCGACCTGATTCGCTATGGCCTGATCCCGGAATTCGTCGGCCGCCTCCCCGTTGCCGGCGTCATGAGCGATCTCGACAAGGGCGCCCTGGTGAAGATTTTGACCGAGCCGAAGAACGCGCTGCTCAAGCAGTACCAGCGCCTCTTCGAATTCGAAAATGTCCGTTTGCGCTTTACCGACGACGCCCTCGAAACCGTTGCGGAGTTGGCTCTTCAGCGCAAAGTCGGCGCGCGCGGCTTGCGTATGATCCTCGAAGACCTCATGCTGGAGTTGATGTACCACCTGCCGATGCAGAAGCGGTTGCGCGATTTCGTGGTTACCGCCGAGATGGTTCGTGGTCATGAAATCAATTGGAGTTTGCTCGAGAAAGCCGGCTGATCGCCGCCTCTCGAGTCTCTGGGTTGTAGGGCCCGCTTTTCTGCCCGCCCGCCGTAGCTGCACTTGCGGAGGCGGGAGGCGGGCGCTCTTAGAGTTTAGGGGCCTGCATGTTCACTCGTGAGAAACAGGAAATGAAACGCGTACCCATGATGCCGGTGCGCGATATGGTCATCTTTCCGCAACAGATGACCCCATTCATCGTCGGCCGCGAAGCCAGCGTCCGTGCGCTCGAAGAAGCGCTTGCCGGCGACAAAAAAATCTTTCTGTCCACCCAGCATGACGCTTCGATCGACGATCCCAAGCCCGAGGAAATCTACGCCGTCGGCACCCTCGCCAACATCGTCCAGAGCGTCAAGCTTCCGGACGGCAATATCAAGGTCCTCGTCGAAGGTGTGGAGCGAGCGCGTTCCCTTTCCATCAGCGCCGAGGAAGGCTTTTTCCGCGCTAACATTCGCCTCCTTGCGGCCAGAATCGAAGCCACCCCGCAGGTCGAGCAGCTCGTTCAGAAAGTCACCGGCCTCTACGAACAGTTCATCAAGCTCTCGCAAAGCCTGAATTACGACACTATGATCGCTGCCGCCCGCGTGGACGATCCATCGCGCCTTTCGGACACCATCGCGGCAAACCTCCAGCTCCCCGTCGACGAAAAGCAGGACCTGCTCGAAACCGCCGACCCGCTTGAGCGTCTCAATCGCGTCTCCGACATCCTCGAAATCGAACTCGAAAAGCTCAACGTCGACCGCAACATCAACACCCGCGTGAAGCGCCAGATGGAGCGCGCCCAGAAAGAGTATTACCTCAACGAGAAGCTCAAGGCCATCCAAAAGGAACTCGGCCGTGGGGAAAAGAACGAAATCGAGGAATTGAAGAAGAAAATTGAATCGGCCGGCATGTCGAAAGACGTCCAGGAAAAGGCCATCACCGAACTCAAGCGCCTGGAACTCATGCCCCCCATGTCCGCCGAATCCACCGTCAGCCGCAATTACATTGACTGGCTGCTCGCCGTGCCCTGGAAAAAGCGCTCCAAGGAAATTCGCGACATCAAGGCCGCCGAAAAAATTCTCGATACCGAGCACTACGGCCTCGAAAAGATAAAAGACCGCATCCTGGAATTTCTCGCCGTCCGCCAGCTCGTGAAAAATCCCAAGGGATCCATTCTCTGCTTCGTCGGGCCTCCAGGCGTCGGCAAGACTTCTCTCGCCATGTCCATCGGTCACGCCACCGGACGCAAATTCGTCCGTGTCTCCCTCGGCGGCGTGCGCGATGAAGCCGAAATTCGCGGCCACCGCCGCACCTATATCGGCGCTCTGCCCGGCCAGATCATCCAGATGATGAAGAAAGCCGGCACCGTCAATCCTATTTTCGTTCTCGATGAAGTGGACAAAATGTCCACCGACTTCCGCGGCGATCCCTCCGCCGCCCTGATGGAAGTCCTCGATCCCGAGCTCAACTGCGCCTTCACCGACCATTACCTGGACGTCGAATACGACCTCTCCAAGGTCATGTTCGTCTGTACCGCCAACGTGATGCACACCATCCCGCAGCCGCTGCAGGATCGCATGGAAATTCTCCGCATCCCCGGCTACACGGAGCAGGAAAAGCTTGAAATCGCCAAGCGCTTTCTCGTCAAGCGCGCCCGCGAAGCCACCGGTCTCACCGACAAGAACCTCACCTTCACCGATGAAGGCCTGTTGCACATCATCCGCCATTACACGCACGAAGCCGGCGTCCGTAATCTCGAGCGCGAAATCCAGAATATCGCCCGCAAGATGGCTCGCCGCGTGGTCACCGATGGCCCGGAAACCAGCGTTCACGTCACGCCGGAAAACCTCAGCGAGCTTCTCGGCGTCCTGAAATACCGCGAACTCTGGCTGGAAAAACAAAGCGAAATCGGCCTCACCACCGGCCTCGCGTGGACCGAAGTCGGCGGCTCCGTGCTCGCCGTCGAAGCCACCACCATGGAAGGCAAGGGCCGCCTCACCCCCACCGGCAAGCTCGGCGAAGTCATGCAGGAATCCGCGCAAGCTGCCATGAGCTATGTTCGCTCGCGCACCGCCGCGCTCGGCCTCGAAAAGGATTTCTATCGCACGCTCGATATTCACGTTCACGTGCCCGAAGGCGCCATCCCCAAAGATGGCCCCTCCGCGGGAATCACCATCTGCACTTCCATCGTCAGCGCCCTCACCCGCAACCCCGTGCGCCACGACGTGGCCATGACCGGCGAAATCACGCTTCGCGGCAAAGTTCTCCCCATCGGCGGCGTGAAGGAAAAGCTTCTTGCGGCCCACCGAATGGGCTTGCGTACCATCATCCTTCCGAAGGATAATGAGAAGGACCTAGCGGAAATCCCTCAGGAGATCCTCTCCAGCTTGAAGATACACTTCGTGGAAACCATGGATGAAGTGTTGCAGTTTGCGCTGGAGCGGCCCATCGTGCCGCTTGTAGGCACTGGGATTGCGCCCGTTGCGGAATCGTTTACCACCGGCGCCGATAAAGACAAGAGTTTGACCAACTAAGCAGCTCAGTTCGGGGCAGTCTGCGCTTGCAGGCTGGGCCAGTTCCCGCCCGGAGTTGCTTCCGGTTGCAGACAGTTTGGTTGCCCGCCCTGGCGAAATGTTCTTTTCGCCGGATGGTATACCACCACGCAGTCCAGTTCCGGTTACTAGGTCAAGGAACAATCAACCAAAACTTAAAAGTTAGGATATATGGCAAAAGAAACCAGTACAGAAGGAAACAATCAAATCAGCATCAGCTTGGCTGAGCTGAAAGAAAAGAACATCACCGACCTCGCCAAGATCGCCAAGGAACTTAACATTCCCGGCGCCAGCGGCATGCGCAAGCAGGAGCTGATCTTTCAGATTCTCCGCGCGCAGACGGAGAAAAGCGGCCTGATCTTTTCGGAAGGCGTCCTCGAATGCCTCCCCGACGGCTTCGGCTTCCTCCGCGCCCCGGAATACAACTACCTCCCCGGCCCCGACGACATCTACGTCTCCCCTTCGCAGATCCGCAAATTTGACCTGCGCACCGGCGACACCGTCTCCGGCCAGGTGCGTCCTCCCAAGGACGGCGAGCGCTACTTCGCTCTCATCAAAGTCGAAGCCGTTAACTTTGAAGACCCCGAAGTCGCCCGCAACAAAATCTTCTTCGACAATCTCACGCCGCTCTATCCCCAGGGCCGCCTGAAGATGGAAACCAACAAGGACAATCTCACCGGCCGCGTCCTCGATCTCCTCTGCCCCATCGGTAAAGGCCAGCGCGGGTCTGATCAATGCTCCGCCGCGCACCGGCAAAACGATGATGCTGCAGTCCGTCGCCAATTCCATCACCGTCAATCATCCGGAAGTCGCCTTGATCGTCCTGCTCATCGACGAGCGTCCCGAAGAAGTCACCGACATGCAGCGCACCGTCAAGGGCGAAGTCATCAGCTCCACCTTCGACGAACCGCCCCAGCGCCACATTCAAGTCGCCGAAATGGTTCTCGAAAAGGCCAAGCGCCTTGTGGAACACAAGCGCGACGTTGTCGTGCTGCTCGACTCCATCACGCGTCTCGCGCGCGCCTATAACGCCGTCACCCCTCCCTCCGGAAAAGTTCTCTCCGGCGGTATCGACGCCAACGCCTTGCAGCGCCCGCGCCGCTTTTTCGCCGCCGCGCGCAACGTCGAAGAAGGCGGCTCGCTCACCATCATCGCCACCGCCCTGATCGACACCGGCAGCCGCATGGACGACGTCATCTTCGAAGAGTTCAAGGGCACCGGCAACATGGAAATCTATCTCGACCGCCGCCTCGCCGATAAGCGCGTCTTCCCCGCGATCGATATTCAGCGCTCCGGCACGCGTAAGGACGAACTCCTCCTTCCGCCCGACGAACTCAGCCGCGTATGGGTTCTGCGCAAGGTCTTGAGCCCGCTTTCCACCGTCGAGGCCATGGAGCTTCTCCTAAGCCGCCTCTCAAAAACCAAGGCCAACGCGGAATTCCTCAACTCCATGTCCGCGCCCACGTAACTCTTCAGGAGGCATTGGGGGGAAGAGCTTTGGCGCTCACACAGCTCTTCAGGAGGCATTTGGGGGTCGGAGCTTTAGCTCCGACATTCTCTTTCGCCATAAAGGGGCTTCAGCCCCTGAGGAACTTCAGCCCCTGAGGAACTGCTTCTTCCTCCACTTGGGGCGTCTAACTTAACGAGGCCCGCCAAGGGCCAGGTGCCGCCCATGCACGAAAAATTCATCGCCCGCCAACCCATCTTCGACAAACGCCTGCGGGTCCACGCCTACGAACTCCTCTTCCGCAGCGGCCCACAAAATTTCTTTCAGCCCCGCAATCACGCCTCCGCCAGCGTCATCGCCGATTCCCTCACCCTCTTCGATCTGCAAGCCCTCACCGGACCCGCCCGCGCCTTCGTCAACATCGACGAAATGGCGCTGCGCCTCGGCGCTCCACGCCTGCTTCCGCCCGATCGCATCGTCGTCGAAATTCTCGAAAGCGTGAAACCTTCCAGCGAAATCGTCAATCTCTGCCGCGAACTCCGTCAGGACGGCTACCTCCTCGCCCTCGACGATTTTCTCGGTGACCCCAGCCTCCAGCCCCTCGTCGAACTCGCCAACTACCTGAAAGTGGATTTCACGCTTCTCGATGCCGAAGGCCGCAAGCGCGTTGCCGAACAGTTCTCCGGCAGCAGCGTCGCCCTTCTCGCCGAAAAAGTGGAAACCCAGGCCGACCTCGACGAAGCCCGCAATCTTGGCTACTCCTATTTCCAGGGCTATTTCTTCTGCAAGCCCGCCATGCTCGAAACCCGCGATATCCCGGGCAACAAACTCATCCAGCTCCAGCTCATCACCGCCGTCGCCGCTCCCGATCTCGATTACGACGCCATCGAATCCCTTCTCAAGCAGGAGCCTTCCCTGCTCTATCGCCTGCTCCGCTATCTCAACTCCCCCGCCCTCGGCCTTCGCTCTGAAGTCCACAGCATCCGCCACGCCATCACCACTGCTCGGTGAAACCGAATTTCGCCGCTGGGTCTCCATCTTCGCTGTCGTCGCCATGAGCTCCGGCAAGCCCCCCGAATTAATCCGTACCGCGCTCACCCGCGCCTATTTCTGCGAGGAATTTTCCGCCCCCGCCGGCTTTCACGAAAAAGGTTCCGTCCTCTTTCTCATGGGACTCCTCTCCGTCTCCGATGCCCTGCTCGATAAGCCCATCAAGGAAGTCCTCAGCTCCCTGCCCATCGATTCCGAAATCAAATCCGCCCTCTGCGGCGGTGAAAACCGCTATCGCGATCTCTACGAAGTACTCCTCGCCCTCGAACGCGCCGAATGGCCCAAGCTCTCCGCCTTCACCACCCGCCTCGGCTGCCCCGAAGACTCCGTCCCCGACTCCTACCAATCCGCCCTCCAAAAAGCCTCCCTCGTCTCCCCCTGACCCTTGTAGCGGCCGCCTTCCGCGAGCCCGCCGTAGCTGGTTTTGCGAAGGCGGGAGGCGCGCGCCTTGTGCAACTGTAGTGGCCGAACTTCAGATCGGCCCCATTCCGCCTACCAGCCGCCTTCCATCGCGCCGCTCGCACGCGAATTCCAAATCCTCTCTCCGCTTCATTACCTCATTACATCGTTACCTCATAACTTCCTCCCAAAAAAAACAGGCGCCCCGCTGATCAGGGGCGCCCGGAACTAGTTTCCTGTCATCTGCTATCTGTTATCTGTTATCTGCTAGCTCTTAGCCGTAGACTATCGTCTTTAATTCCCTTCTCCTGCTTCCCGCTCCCGCGCCAGCATCACAATCAATCGCGCCGTCTCTTCAATCCCCATCGCCGTATTGTCCACCAGCACCGCGTCGCTCGCCCGCACCAGCGGCGAAACTTTTCGCTCTCGGTCCCGCTTGTCCCGCTCGTGCACTTCCTCCAGCACCTGCTCCGGCGTAAGCATCTCGCCTTTTTCCTGATGCTCCATCCAGCGCCGCTGCGCCCGCGTCTCCGGCGACGCCTCCAGAAAAATCTTCAACTCCGCGCCGGGAAAAACCACCGTCCCGATATCCCGCCCCTCCATCACCACGCCGCCGCCCTTGCCCGCCTTCTGCTGCTCCGCCACCAGCAATTCGCGCACGCCCGCAATCGTCGCCAGCCGCGAAGCCGCCTGCGCCACTTCTCCCGTGCGAATCTCCGTCGTCACTTCGCGCCCATCCAGAAACACGCGGTTCTTCAACCCGGCCGCCTCTTGCTCCGCCGTCGGCGCCTTCAATTCGATATGCGTCTCCCGCGTCAATTCTTCCAGCGCCGCCTCATTCTCAAGCGGCATCTTCCGCTCCAACGCCTTCAGCGCCACCGCCCGGTACATCGCCCCGCTATCCAGATACAAATATCCCAGCATCGCCGCCACGCGCCGCGCCACCGTGCTCTTCCCCGATCCTGCCGGGCCATCAATCGCAATCGTCAATCTTCGCGCCAATCCCCCTCGTTTCCCCCGCCAAAAACTCAACGAGGCACGATCCCTCGTGCCCCGCTCCATCTTCCGAATTTCGCTTTACGATTTACAAATTTGGCGTCTCGCCTTCCGAACCCCGCTTCCTCTACTGCTAGCTGTTATCTGCTATCCCTTCAGTCCGATTACCGATTACTGACAACTGATAACCTCCAACCGCACCACCACTCGATCTAAAATCCCATAATGTTATACCCACAATCCACGTACAACGTCTCCCCCGTAATCCCCGATCCCGCCTGCGAAAGCAAAAACACCGCCGTGCTTCCCACTTCCGCCGGGTCCACGTTCCGCTTCAGCGGCGCCCGCTCCGCATGTGCCTTCAGCATCTCTCCCAATTGCGAAATTCCCCGCGCCGCCAGCGTCTTGATCGGTCCCGCGGAAATCGCGTTCACGCGAATTCCCTTTGGTCCCAGATCGTTCGCCAGGTACCGCACCGTCGCCTCCAGCGCCGCCTTCGCCACGCCCATCACGTTGTACTTCGGCACCACCTTCTCCGCGCCGTAGTACGTCATCGTCACAATTCCGCCGCCATTCGTCATCAGCGGAGCCGCCGCCCGCGCCACCGCGATCAGCGAGTACACGCTGATATCATGCGCCATCCGGAATCCCTCGCGCGTCGTGTTGACGAACTCTCCCTTCAACTCCTCCGCCGGCGCAAACGCCACACTGTGCACCAGCCCGTCCAGCACGCCATACCGCGCCTTCAGCTTCTCAAACAGCGTCGCGATCTGCTCGTCCGACGTCACGTCGCACATGAACCCTTCCGCGCCCGCCAAATCCGTGATCAAATCCTTCGCTTCCTGCTCCAGCCGCTCGTTCTGATACGTGATCGCCAGCCGCCACCCGGCCTCGCTCATCTTCTGCGCAATCGCCCACGCAATACTCCGCTTGTTCGCCAACCCAAATATCACCGCCGTCTTTTGTGTTTCGCTCACGTCTCCCTCTCCATACTCGCCACACTAGCTAGGCTTGTCGTACTGTCCTTCCCAGCCGAACTTCCTAGGGCTTGCCGCAACTGCCGTTTCTGCCAGTCTACAGCCACCCTTCCATCAAACCCGCCAAAAACCCGTCATCCTGAAGCTATCCGACCAGGATAGCTGAAGGATCTCAACGCTAACTTCAATCGAGGTATCCCACCGGCAGCACAGACTTTAGCCTGTGCACCGCACCAAACCGCAACCTCCCCAAACCCGTCATCCTGAAGCTATCCGATGAGGATAGCTGAAGGATCTCAACCGATAATCCAAACTCCCAAACTAACGCTTGAGAGTCCGTCCTCCTGCTAGCTGCTATCTGTTCGCTGTTATCCCCTCTGACTGATTACCGATTACTGATAACTGATAACTGCAACCGCACGCAAAAACGAACCTACTAGATCCTCTGAAACGCCCGCTCAATCTCCTTCACCGAATACCGCAAAACCACCGGCCTCCCATGCGGACAGCTCATCGGACAATCCGTCTTCGCCAGCGCCCCCAGCAGCCATTCCATCTTCACCTGGTCCAGCGGCATATTTATTTTGATCGCCGCATGGCACGCCGTCGAAGCCGCAATCTTCGCCTGCAGCGTATCAATCGAAATCGCCGCGTTCTCCCGCTCGATCCCGTCAATAATTTCCGTCAGCAAATGCTCTGCGTCCGTAGTCGCCACGCCCGCCGGCACCGCCTGGATCGCCACGCTCTTCGGCCCCATCGGCTCCACTTCAAACCCGTTGGCCGCCAGCTCCTCCGCAATCTTTTCGTAAATCACGATCTGTCGCGGCGAAAGCTCAAATACCAGCGGCATCAGCATCCGCTGCGCTTCCACCTTCCCCGCGCGCCGCGCCTCCAGGTGCTGCTCAAACAGCACCCGCTCGTGCGCCACGTGCTGGTCCACAATCCACAGTCCTTCGCCATTCACCGCCACAATGAAGCTCGCGCTCACCTGGCCCAGCGGCTTTAAATCCGCAATCTGTTCCGGCCGCGGCAAAGTCGCCGGCATGTCGCCGCTCGCCCGCGCAAAATTCTCCGCCCAGTTCGGCTCTCTTCCATTCGTGAACCCCGGCATCGCCCCCGGCGTCAATCCCGTCGAAAATGGCGCCACCGGCTCAAACGGAAACCGCTGCGCCACAGGCTGCACCGGCGCAGCCGACAAATCAAATCCATTTCCGGCCGCATAGTCCGATCCGACTCCCGATCCAACTCCCAACTCCTCCATCGCAGGGATCATCGCCCGGGGCACTCCACCGTTTCCCGCCGCTTCTCCGAATCCTCCCGCAAACGTACCCGCCGGCGCCACCGGATTCGGCGCCACTCCTCCCGCCACCGCTGCCGTCGCGAAACTCGCAATCGGCCGCGCTCCCATCAGCGCCTGCCGGATCGCATCGCGCGTGAAAGTCATGCACAAACTGCGACCTCCGGAACCTCACTTCAATCTTCGCCGGGTGCACATTCACGTCCACTTCGTCGTATGGCATCTCCAAAAACAGCAGCGTCGCCGGAAACACCGTCGGCGGCAGAATATTCCGGTACGCCTCATGAATCGCATGAAGGATCAAGCGGTCGCGCACCAGCCGCCGGTTCACAAACACATAAATCCCGTTCCGGTTCGGCCTTTGTATATCCGGCCGCGAAGTGAATCCAGACACAGTCAGCGTCGCCGCCTCTTCTCCCGCTTCCATCTCCGGCTCGGTGATCGCCGCGCGAAACGCCGCGGAAACACTGGGGATTTCCACCAGCTCATCCAGCGCCTGCCGCCCGAACAACTGATACACGCGATCCGCCAGCTTTTCCGCCGGCGGGCAATTCACAATCTCCTGCGTCGGCGTCGTCAAAACAAACTGCTTCCCCGGATTCGCCAGCGCGTAATGCGTCACCAGCGAAGCGATGTGCCCCAGTTCCGTCGTATCCGACTTCAAAAATTTCCTTCGCGCCGGCACGCTGTAAAACAGATCCGCCACGCTCACCGTCGTCCCCGCCGGCAATCCCGCCGGCTTCACCCCAACCAGCTTTCCCCCCGCAAACTCCACGCGTGTCCCTTCCGCTTCCTCCGCGTCCCGCGTCTCCAGCAGCAGCCGCGATATCGAAGCAATCGAGGGCAGCGCCTCCCCGCGAAATCCCAGCGTCGAAATTGTCATCAGATCGTCCGCCGAACGCAGCTTGCTCGTCGCATGCCGTTCAAACGCCAGCAGCGCGTCGTCGTGCATCATCCCGTGGCCGTCGTCAATCACGCGGATCATCCGCTTCCCGCCCATCTCCGTCTCGATCCGCACCGAACTCGCGCCCGCATCCAGCGCGTTCTCCAGCAACTCCTTCACCACCGACGCAGGCCTCTCCACCACCTCCCCGGCCGCAATCCGGTTCGCCACCGCCTCCGCCAATATCCGAATCCTGACTCATGTTCCCTTTGTTACCTCTATCCATTTTCTGCGGTCATTGTTAAGCCACCGGGGGTCGGAGCTTTAGCTCCGACATTAGACCGCTCGCCTCCAAAGGGCTTTAGCCCCTGAGGAATTGGGTCAAGTCTAAACCGGCCACTAGCTGACCCAAACTGCCAATCCTCAGGCCTCTCCACCAATTTAGCAGCCACCGGATTAAATCGAATGTAATCCGCCTTAGCCCTGTACTCGCCAAAACCCGCCACCCTCGACTCATGAAATCCCGCCTGCCAAATCTGCATCCTGTTTCCTCGAACTAAGTGAATCTCATGCGAACTGCCGCCCTTAATCAACTGCATTACCTTTTCCAAACTGACAGTCTCCGAAGGAGTCAGCAGTAGATGCAAGTGGTCGGGCATCGACACAAATTCATGCAGCAAAAAATTCCCTTTGTCTCGATATTCCAGGATTTTCCGAATTACAATCTCCGCTGTTACATAAACCTGAAACACAGCAACATTCTGCCAAGCTTTGGTCGTGACAAAATAAGTCCAACCCGGCGCCGTTCTATGTGTCAGTCGGCCCATAAAACAATTCCTCAGGGGCTAAAGCCCTTCGTAGCCACTCTCTAATGTCGGAGCTGAAGCTCCGACCCCACGCGCTCCACTCTTTACCTCCTTACTTCTTTACTTCGTTGCTTCCCGTCTTAATCTGAATCCCCAACTGCCCCAACTGCGCCTCATCCACCTCGCTCGGCGACTCCGCCATCAAATCCACCGCCGCTGTCGTCTTCGCAAACGCAATCACCTCGCGAATCGACTTCTCTCCCGCCAGCAGCATCGTCACCCGGTCCAACCCCAGCGCAATCCCCCCATGCGGAGGCGTCCCATACGTCAGCGCATCCAGGAAAAATCCAAATCGCCGCCGCAACTGCTCCTCGCTCAATCCCAGCGCGCGAAACAACCGCTCCTGCACATCCTGCCGGTGAATTCGAATGCTCCCCGATCCCAGCTCCACTCCGTTCAAAACCAAATCATAACCCTTCGACCGCACTTCCCACGGCGCCGTCTCCAGCTTATCCAGATCCTCATCCACCATTCCCGTGAACGGGTGCTGCGCGCTAACCCAAGTCTTGTCCGACTCGCTCCATTCAAATAGCGGAAAGCCCGTCAGCCACAAAAACTTCCACTGTGTCTTGTCAATCGCGCCCAGCGCTTCGCCCAATTGCAACCGCAATTGCCCCGCCACCAGCGCCGCCGCTTCCGTTCCCTTGATCTCTTCCTTCGCCGAAACCGCCACCACCAGATCGCCGGTCTTCGCGCCGCAAGCCTCCGCCAGCTTCTTCACGTTCTCCGCGCCAATTAGCTTCTCCACCGTCGACGTGGTTCCCTCCGCCGCCAGCTTCACGAAATAAGCCCCGCGCGCGCCCACCGCCTTCGCCTTCTCTGTCAATTCATCCAACTGTTTCCGCGAGTAGCCCGCCGCACCCGGCGCCGCAAACGCAAACACGTTGCCACCGATCTGCAGCTTCTGCTTGGCCTCTTCCGGGAAACAAGCGGTCACCTCATGCAGCTCCATCCCAAACCGCATGTCCGGCTTGTCGCTGCCATATTTCCGGATCGCATCCTTATAGAGCATGTGCGGAAACGGCGCCTTCGCCTCCACGCCCGCAACCCCGCAAGCCCGCACCATCACATTCTCAATCACATTGAAAATGTCTTCCTGCCGCGGGAAAGACATCTCCAGGTCCAGTTGCGTGAACTCCGGCTGCCGGTCCGCGCGCAAATCCTCGTCGCGGAAACACTTCACAATCTGGAAATACCGGTCCAGCCCGCCAATCATCAAAATCTGTTTGAAAATCTGCGGCGATTGCGGCAGCGCGTAAAAATTCCCGTGATGTACGCGGCTCGGCACCAGGTAATCGCGCGCGCCCTCCGGCGTGGAGCGCGTCAGCATCGGCGTCTCCACCTCGATGAACCCCATCTCGTCCATCGTCTTCCGGATTTCCAGCAGAATTTTGTGCCGCAGCGCCAGGTTCCGGTGCGGCTTCGGCCGCCGCAAATCCAGATACCGGAAACGTAGCCGCGTCTCCTCCGCCGCGTTAATCTCATCTTCAATCGGAAACGGCGGCGTCTTCGCGTTGTTCAAAATGTGCAGCCGCGCGGCCACAATCTCCACTTCACCTGTAGCCAGTTCCGGATTCGCCTTCCCGCGCAGGGTGACCTTCCCTTCCACCGCCACCACAAACTCGCTCCGTGCCTGCTCTGCCTTCGCGTGCGCCTCCGGCTGCGTCTCCTTGTTAAACACCACCTGCACGATCCCCGAGCGATCGCGCACATCCAGAAACAGCAAATTCCCCAGATCGCGCCGCCGCGCCACCCACCCCATCACCACCGCGTCGCGTCCCGCATCCGTCGCCCGCAGCGCCCCGCAATAATGTGTCCTCTTCAAACTCCCCAAAAAGTCCAGCACGTCCGCATCTCCCCTGTAGGGCCCGCCTTCTGCCTGCCCCCGAAGGGGGAGGCGGGCCGCTCTCCCAACTGTAGCGGCCGCTTTCTTAAGCGGGCGCCTCTTCCTGCTCCCGTAGTGGCCGAACTTCAAACCGGCCAACCCAACTCCGAATCCGAATCCAAATCCGAATCTAACTCCAAATCTAAATCCGATTCCGAACCCAAGCCCGAATCCCGTCATCCTGAAGCTATCCGACCAGGATAGCTGAAGGATCTCAACGTCAACTTCCATCGAGGTGTCCCACCGGTAGCACAGACTTTAGTCTGTGCACCACACCCCATCGCACCCCGAATCCCGTCATCCTGAAGCTATCCGACCAGGATAGCTGAAGGATCTCAACGCCAACTTCAACCGAGGTGCCCGCCAGTAGCACAGACTTTAGTCTGTGCGCCCAGGCTAAAGCCCGCTCTACCTTCCCCTCCCCAACCTCTCCAAAAACCCCGCCTCCCCAATCTTCTCCTGCGTCCCATCCGCCAATGTCTTCACCGTCCACAATCCCGAGGCCACTTCATCCTCGCCCAAAATCAACGCATACCGCGCGCCCAACTTGTCCGCCTGCCCCAGCGCCTTCCCAAACTTCTGCTCCACAGGAGGCAACTCCACCCGATACCCCGCCGCTCGCAATCTCTGCGCCGCCCCAATCGCCGCCGCCTCCGCACTCTTCCCCATCCACGCAACGTACACATCAAACCCAATCTTCCCACTCGCCGCCTTGCCCGCCGTAGCTTCAGCGGAGGCGGGTTCGCCTTTCCTCGCTTCCAGCAGCGACAAAATCAACCGGTCCTCCCCAATCGCAAACCCAATTCCCTTCGTTGGCAGCCCGCCCAGCAATTCCACCAGCCCATCATACCGCCCGCCGCCGCACACCGCATTCTGCGAACCCAATCCCTTCGCGGTGATCTCAAACGTCGTCCGCATGTAGTAGTCCAGCCCGCGCACCAGCCGCCAATTCTCTTTGTACGCCACGCCGCGCAAATCCAGTTGCCGCTTCACTTCCGCAAACTGCGCCCGGCACTCATCGCACAACGAATCCCCAATCTTCGGCAACTCCGCGATGATCCCCTGCTCGCTCTCCAGTTTCGAATCCAGCACCCGTAGAGGATTCGTCTCAATCCGCCGTTGACTGTCCGGCCCCAACCGCTCCTTCACCGCCTCCAGCGCCGCCTTCAGCTTCTGCACATACCCGCGCCGGCAAACTTCCTTTCCGTCAACCGCAGGCGCCGCGTGCCCAATCGAATTAATCTCCAACTGCACGCCGTCCAGCTTCAGGCGCGCGAAGAAAGTCATCACCATTTCGATGACTTCCGCGTCCACCGCCGCGTCCTTCGGCGCGTAGTCTGCGCCGCCCGCCGTAGCCGAGGTTTTAGCGGCGAAGGCGGGCACCATCTCCAGGACCTCAGCCCCAATCTGATAAAACTGCCGGTATCTTCCCTTCTGCGGCCGCTCCCTCCGAAACATCGGACCCATGTAATAAAGCTTCACCGGTTGCGCCCAAGCATGCATCCCATGCTCAATGTAAGCCCGACAAACCGAAGCCGTCGCCTCCGGCCTAAGTGACAGTTCGTCGCCAAGGTTCAAGTCCGTAACAGCATCTCTCAGCGCGGCGGCGATAGGATCTGTTTCGCGGGGCCCCAAGGTGGCAAGCCCAGGCAATTTACCTGCATATAGTTCAATTTGATCAAGGGCACGAAGATTTTCTGGCGTTTTCGAAAGCTCACCGCTCTCGAGCGCTGCGCGTCCTGTA
Source organism: uncultured Acidobacteriota bacterium (assembly GCA_963824925.1). Classification (GTDB taxonomy): domain Bacteria; phylum Acidobacteriota; class Terriglobia; order Acidiferrales; family UBA7541; genus Acidiferrum. Next base: position 561,282 of record CAWGRE010000011.1, on the reverse strand, counting down.
TGAATCAACCTGCCAGCCAATCGAGCTAATTCAATAATCTCATCGTATGTCTTCGGAGATTTTGTACTGAAGACAAGTATCCACAATCCCTGCAACTCGCGCGCGGTATCGTAATCCTTGAACGTGTACATTTCCTTGCCTACAATGTCAGTGTCGCCGCCCACCGCCCGTGCAAACAATTCCGTTGGCTCAAATATCGGCGGCCGTATCTCCCCAAATCCAAACGTCCCAAACACCTCGCGCGCCGTCGCCTCCACCCGGTTCCACAACTCCGTCTCCGGCGGCAACAAATCCCGCGTCCCCTTAATCGCCTGGAATTTCTTCTTTTCCGCCATGATCCCCTGGATTGCCCCTCCCGCCTTCTTGTGGCACAGGCACTCCTGCCTGTGCGCTCGATCCGTCGCCTCAACCTGTAGCTCACCCCTTCAGGGGTGAGGCTTTCCTTTGCGTCGCCAACCCTGCCCATACACTCGAAAACCCTCAGGCCTGAAGGCCTGAGCTACAAACTCGCCAAATTGCTCCAATCAATTCGTTCGCCACGCGCCGCCGCTTCCGTGCGATACACCTCGCGGTATCCCGCGTACCTCTCCGCATACTTTCCAATCGACTCCCGATCCGCCTCCGTCAATTCCCGTTTCACTTTGCCCGGCGAACCCATCACCAGACTCCCCGCCGGAATCACCGTCCGCTCCGTAATCAACGACCCCGCGGCAATAATCGAATTCTCTCCAATCACCGCACCATTCAAAATAATGCAACCCATCCCAATCAGCACATGCGAATGAACCGTGCACCCGTGCAGCGTCACCGAATGCCCCACGGTCACTTCGTCCTCCAGAATCAGCGGCCACTGATCCTTCATCACATGCAGCACGCTGCCATCCTGAACATTCGTTCGCTTCCCGATCCGAATATGGTGCACATCTCCGCGCACCACAGTCATCGGCCACAGGCTCGACTCTTCGCCGATCACCACGTCTCCGATCACCACCGCCGCCGGGTCAATATACGCCGACGCCGCAATCTCCGGAAATTTGCCTTTAAATGGACGAATATCAGGTGTGCGCATCAACTCTTCAATTTTCCCGTAAGTGATTGCAGGTACTGGAAATACATCGCCATTCCGCCAGCCTGCCTGGGCCGCCAACAAGCGCCCGCCAGCGAATACCCCAACATATCACCCGCCTCCACCAGCTGACAAGGAAACCAAAACCAACCTCCGTGCCTTTGTAGCGGCCGCCTTCCGAGGCGGGCGCCCTTGTTACGCTTTGTACCAACCGCTTCTAATCCGGGCGCCTTTGTCTCGGTTCGCATCCGCCGCTTCCAATCCCAACGCCCCTCTCCCACATTGTCCCCCCACAAAAAACGATGCCATAATCCTCCCGTGGAAACCCGCTGCTCCCAATGCAACACCCCCATGACCTGCCAACCCGAAGGCGGTTGCTGGTGCTCCGAACTCCCACACGTGATCCCCCTCCCCGCCGAATCCAAATCCACCGGCTGCCTCTGCCGCCCCTGCCTCCTCGAAAAAATAAAAACCGCCAGCCCAACCTCCGCCAGCGGCCCCATTCCTAACTCAATTCTATCGAACCCCCACAACTGACAGACCCAAGCCTGTAGTGGCCGAACTTCAGATCGGCCTCCGTTCCCAATGTACTAGCCGGTCTTTAGACCGGCCATCCGATTCCGAATCCCAATCCCAATCCAAATCGTCGCCCAATCTCAATTCCACCGCTTCAACCGTGGCCACACCTTCTCCAACGTCCCAAACTTCGCCCCCCAGCACAAATAAACATCAAAATGCTGATAAGGCATCGACAACGGATGATAAACCGTCCCCACCTTTTCCACGTCGCGATACAACTCTCCCAGCCGCTCCGCCGAATCATCCATCACAATCATGCACTCGCCCGAATATCCTCGCGGACCCCAATAAAAATAACTCTGGTGCCCGGAAATCGCCGGCGGCAATCCCATCTTCGCCCCAAAAAAATCAATCGCCCCCGCCTGCCCGTAATTCTGTCCAAAAATCGCGCAACCCTTCTGCTCCTCTGGCGGCAGCTTGTGATAGGCGTCCGCCACCACCTGCGCCATCTCTTTCCAGCCAAACTGGTCCGCGTAAATCTGCGGCAGCGGACCCATATCATGGTTCTCAATCTTCGGCGGCCCAAAATGCAGAAATTTCGAATACGCGATGTATTGCTCCACCGTCAGCATCGGAAAATAAGCAAACGGCGCCAGCGCAATCCCGCTCACCACCAGCAACGCCAAATACGCCGGCCGCAACCACGCTCCCGCCCGCACCCGCGAAAACCACCGCTCAAACGCCACACCCCCCGCCGCAAACAACATTCCGTACGCCGGCGCGGGATAATACATTCGCCCGTGCATCGTCAGCATGCAAGCCATGATCACCACATAGGTGATCCCCAGCACGCGCCCGCCCTTCCCTTCGCGGTCCCTCAGCAATTCCACCAGCCCCGCAATCCACACCGGAGCCGTCAGCGGATGCAAAATCATCGCCTGCACCACCAGAAACTTCAGTGGCCCCATCTCCGTATTCCGCCCGCTGGCCTGCACGTTGCGCAGCAACTCAATCGTCGGAAACCCGCGATGAACCTCCCACAAAAGATTCGGCAAAAATATCAGCGCCGCGATCAGCCCGCCCAGCCAAATCCACGGCGACAAAAACTGCTTCCGCTGCTTCGTCAGCAGCAGCCCCACAAACAATCCAAACCCAAAAAACAAAACCAAATGCTTGTTCAGCAGCCCCACGCCGCACACCATCCCAAACAACAGCCACAGCCGCTGACTCCCTCCCTCCAAAATGTAGTGGCGGGACTTTAGACCCGCACTCCGATCCCCTCCCTCCGAACTGTAGTGGCGGGTCTTCAGACCCGCCTCCGAATCCGCCCCGCCAAAAATCTTCAATGCAATCAACGCCGCACCCAACCAGAAACTCGACTCAAACCCATTCATCGTAAGAATCGAATCCAGCCCCAGATAAATCGGCGCCACCATCACGCACACGCACGCCAGCGCCATCCCAAACCGCCGCGCCCCCAATTCCCGCGCAAGCAATCCCGTCAACACCACGCGCAGCCCCGCCGCCACCGCCGGCAGAAAACGTAGCGCCGGCAACGTCTCCCCCAGGGTCATCCGCTCCACCCAGGTAATCACCGCAATCAGCGGCGGCTGGTCCACATAGCCCCACGCCAGATGCTTACTGCAAGCGATGTAGTACAACTCATCCACAAAATATCCATACCGCCCGCTAACCAGCATGTGCGCGGCAAAAAGCAAAAACCCTAGCCCGCCAAGCAGCGCCCAATCCCCCCGCCGTCCCTCGTCACGCATTTGTAGCGGCCGCCTTCCGCCTGCCCGCCGTAGCCGTTTTCGCGAAGGCGGGAGGCGGGCGCCTTTGTTCAGCACTAGCGCACACACCCATCCGCTCATCTCAAACCTGATAACGCTCTAGATCCCTAAATGTTCCGGAAGAATTCTACCCGATGACCAGCGCCAGCGGCGCGCCAAAATCCAGCCCAGCCCGCCAGGGCGAGGTTTATGCCACAAGAAACCAAGCGCCAGAGGCGCGAAAGAGTCTTGCCCAGTCCGTAAGGCTGGGTTCAACCCACAAAAAATTCAAAGCGCCGGAGGCGCGGCACAAAGCCCTTAGAGGTTCGTGGGCCGAAAAAACCGGAAACCCAACGCCCCATCTTCCAACCCGCATTTCCTTACTTCTTTACCTCATTACTTCCCAACCTCATTCTTCTAATCAATCTCCACACTCGGCCCGCCCGACGTCGCCCCCACCGCTTCCACTCGCGCCACCACCGCCTTCGCCACGCGATACAAACTCTGCGCCGCCGGTGCGCTCTCCCCCTGCGCCGCCACCGGATTCCCCGTGTCCCCGCCCAACCGGATCCGCGGATCAATCTCAATCTCGCCCAGCACCGGCACTCCATACTCAATCGCGGTCTTCGTCCCCTCGCCGTGCCCGAAAATATCCACGGCCTTCCCGCAATGCGGACACGCGAACGTGCTCATATTTTCAACCACGCCGAGCACTTCCACATTCACCTGCCGGAACATCTCAATCGCCTTCCGTACATCCGCCAGCGCCACTGTTGAGGGCGTCGTCACCACCACCGCGCCCGTCACCGCCACCGTCTGAATCAACGTCAACTGCACGTCGCCCGTTCCCGGCGGCAAATCAATCACCAGGTAATCCAACTCGCCCCACTCCACGCTACGCAGAAATTGCGTGATCACGCTGTGCAGCATCGGACCGCGCCAGATCACCGGCTTGTCGCCCGGATTCAGCAGCCCCATCGAAATCATCTTCACGCCTTGCGCTTCCACCGGAATAATCCGCTGCTGCGCCGTCGCCATCGGCTCCTGCGTCGAGCCCAGCATGATCGGCACATTCGGCCCGTAGACGTCCGCGTCCAGCAAGCCCACCTTGTTTCCCATCTTCGCCAGCGCCAGCGACAGATTCACCGCCACCGTCGTCTTTCCAACGCCGCCTTTTCCGCTCGCCACCGCCACCAGATTCTTCACTCCCGGTATCGGCTGGCGTTGCGGCAATTGCTGCTGTTGTCCCGGCATCATTCCTGGTGGCATGGAGAAATCCTTCCATAGAAAATTTCCGAACTTTGACACGTTTTAAGCTACGACTGTCATCCCGACCGGAGGGCCGCTTAGTTTGCGGCCCGGAGTGGAGGGATCCACTTTTGCACTTTAGCCCTTCCATAGAAAATTACCGCACTCTGACACGATTTAAACTACGACCGTCATCCCGACCGGAGGGCCGCTTAGTCTGCGGCCCAGAGTGGAGGGATCCTCTTGCTTTTGCACTTTAGCCCTTCCATGGAAAATTACCGCACTCTGACACGATTTAAGCCACGACTGTCATCCCGACCGGAGGGCCGCTTAGTTTGCGGCCCGGAGTGGAGGGATCCGCTTTTGCACTATTGCCCTGCCAAAAGAAACTTAATAGAGGAGGTCCTGCCTTCTTCCTCACGCCCCATGGCACTTCTTATATTTCTTCCCAGACCCGCAGGGGCACGGATCATTCCGTCCCACCTTCGCCCCAGCCCGCACCGGCTTCGGCGCTTCGGCCTGCCCCGCCCCGGTCTGAAATTGCAAATCCTTCTGTTGCCGCTCCTGTTTCCGCTCCAGCGCCCGCGCAAAATCTGGCAATTTCTGCGGAGTCGCTTCTTCCACGCGCGCCGCCGCGCTGGCCACCGCAGCCGCCGCGCTCGAAAGTTGTTGTCGTGGCGGCGCCGATCGCGGCGGCGCAGTTTGCGGCGAAGGCGGCGCCTCGCTCTGCTGAATCTGCACGTGAAACAAATACCGCACCGTCTCGTTGTCAATCCGCGTCATCATGTCTTCAAACAACACGAACGCTTCCTTCTTGAACTCCACCAGCGGATCCTTCTGCCCGTATCCGCGCAGCCCGATCCCTTCCTTCAAGTGGTCCAGTGACAGCAGGTGGTCCTTCCACTGCGTGTCCACCACGTCCAGAATGATTCGCCGCTCCAGCCAGCGCAGCAAATCCGGACTGAATTGCTTTTCCTTCTCCTCGTACCGCGTCTTCACTGCCTCGACCATCGCGTCCGACAACTGGTCGTGGCCCAACTCCCCCGGGTCCGCGCCCATCGCCTTGGCATCAATCCCAAACTGGCTGTTCGCCTCCGCCAGCAATTGCGTCGTATTCCATTGCCCGGGATGCTGCTCGCGCGGGCAATACGTATCCACCAGTTCCCGCGCCACGTCCTCCGCAATCCCCAGCACGTAATCGCGCTGATCCTTCCCTTCCAGCGCGGACCGGCGAATCGCATAAATCGTCTCGCGCTGTTTGTTCATCACATCGTCGTATTCCAGCAGGTGTTTGCGCGCGTCAAAGTTCTGCGCTTCCACCGATTTCTGCGCGTTCTCGATGCGGTTCGAAATCAGCTTGGACTCGATCGGCACGCCTTCCGTCATTCCCAGCCGGAACATCATCTGCTTCACGCGTTCGCCGCCAAAAATCCGCATCAGATCGTCTTCCAGCGACAAAAAGAATCGCGACGACCCCGGATCGCCCTGGCGTCCAGCGCGCCCGCGCAACTGGTTGTCGATGCGCCGCGCTTCGTGCCGCTCCGTGCCCAGAATGTGCAGCCCGCCAAGCGCCACCACTTCGTCGTGCTCCGCTTTGCACTGCTCCGTGAACTCCTGGAATATCGGATCCCACTGCTCCTTCGGCACCTGGAAAATCTTCCCTTCGTGCTGGAACAACACCATCTGCACCGCTGCCGCCGCCGGTTCATCCCCGTTCGAACTCTCCGCCGCAATCACCGCGGGAGCCGCGGCATACGGCATCGCCAGCTTGTTCTTCAAAAAGTGCTCGCGCGTCATGGACTCCGGATTTCCGCCCAGCAGAATGTCCGTTCCGCGCCCGGCCATGTTCGTCGCCACCGTCACCGCGCCCTTGCGCCCGGCCTGCGATACGATCCGCGATTCCCGCTCATGCTGCTTCGCGTTCAGTACCGCGTGCGGCACCCCGGCCTTTTTCAAAATGTCCGCAATTGCCTCGGACTTCTCAATCGAAATCGTGCCCACCAGCACCGGCTGCCCGCGTTCGTGATAGTGCCGGATACCGTTCGCCAGCGAATTGTCTTCCTGCAGAATTCCGTTCACCACCGCTTCAAACTTTTCCTTTTCCGTCCGGTAAACCACGTCCGGATTTTCCTTGCGGATCAGCGTCCGGTTCGTCGGGATCACCACCACATCCAGGTTGTAAATCTTCCCGAATTCCGGCGCTTCCGTCTCCGCCGTTCCCGTCATGCCGCTCAATTTCTTGTACATGCGGAAATAATTCTGAAACGTGATCGTCGCCAGCGTCTGGTTTTCCCGCTCGATCTTCACGCCTTCTTTCGCTTCCACCGCCTGGTGCAAGCCATCCGACCAACGCCGCCCCGGCATCTGCCGCCCGGTGAATTCGTCCACGATGATCACTTCGCCGTCTTTCACCACGTAATCCACGTCGCGCTTGTAAAGCGTGTGCGCGCGCAATCCCTGGTAAACGTGATGGATCGTCTCCATGTGCGCTGGATCGTACAAATTCCCCAACCCCAGCATCCGCTCGCACTTGCTCACACCCTCTTCGGTCAGCGTCGCCGTGCGGTGCTTCTCATCCAGCGTGTAATCAATGTCCTGAATCAGCTTGGGAATGATCTTGTCGATCTTGAAATACTTGTCCGTGGACTCTTCCGACGGTCCCGAAATAATCAGCGGCGTCCGCGCCTCGTCAATCAGGATCGAGTCCACTTCGTCCACGATCGCAAACTGGTGCCCGCGCTGCACACAACTCGCCAGGTCATACTTCATGTTGTCGCGCAAGTAATCGAAGCCGAATTCGTTGTTCGTCCCGTAAGTCAGATCCGCGCCGTATGCCGCGCGCCGCTGCGCATCGTCCAGGTCGTGCACGATCACGCCCACGCTCAGCCCCAGCGCCTTGTAGAGCGGGCTCATCCATTCCGCGTCGCGCCGCGCCAGGTAATCATTCACCGTCACGATGTGCACGCCGCGCCCTGCCAGCGCGTTCAGCGCCGCCGGCAGCGTCGCCACCAGCGTCTTGCCTTCGCCCGTCTTCATTTCCGCGATCTTTCCGTCGTTCAGCACCATTCCGCCGATCAACTGCACGTCGAAATGCCGCATCTTCAGGAATCGCCGCCCCGCTTCGCGCACCAGCGCAAATGCAGGCGCCATCACCGGCTCCAGCGCCTTTTGCAACGCTTCCTTGTACGTGGGTTCCGCCGGGTCCGCGTCCTTCAACTCCTCCTGCACCCGCGCCCGTAACGCTGCGAACCGCTCCTTCAGCTGTTCGTCGCTCAGCGCCTGCGTCTCCGCCTCCAGCGCGTTGGTCGCCGCCACCACCGGCTGCAGTTTCTTGATGTCGCGCTCGTGCTTCGTCCCGATAAACCGCGCGATTACGTTGTCTACGACTCTGGTAACATCCATGGAAGGTTCGCCGTCTCCTGACGGTATCTTTTGTAGCGGCCGCCGTCTGCGGCAGGCGCCTTTCTTCGCTATCTCAATAAAGTATAAAGGTATGCGCTAGGTAAGCTACCTACCTGCCCACCCAAACATCCAATTGTAACTGGTTTCCCCCCGCCCCCGCCAACCGCCGCTACCAAATGATTTTCAGCCCGCGATAACGCTCAAACGCCGTGTCGCACGTTACGATCGCCATTTCTTCCACCAACGCCTGCGCAATCAACTGGCGGTCAAAAGGGTCGTTGTGATGCAGCGGCAACTCGAACAACCCCATGGCGTGCTCCTCTCGCAAAGGCAGAATTCGCAAATCCAGGTCCGCCACTCCTCTTCGAATATCAGCCCGTTCGATGGACATCTTCCCAAGCGCATGTTTGATCGCAATTTCGGCAAAAGAAACCACGCTGATTTCGCGCTGTATCGAAGAACTGGAAAACACTCGGCTGGCTTCCCGCGAAAGCTTTTGGGGAGCTTCCATCGCCAGCAAAAACGCGACCGTATCGAGCAACACCCGCATTTACTTGGTCGGTCCGAGCATCTCGTTCACTTCTTCATCGCTCATGGGCTTCCACCAGTCAGGGTCATGAATAATAATTTTGCCCTTCAGTGTGCCCAATTTCGGCTTGTTGCGCTCGGGCTTCGCTGTCCGCACCAGGTCCACCACCGGCTTCCCGTGCCGGCAAATCGTCACTTGCTCCCCCTGCTCCGCCGCGCGGATCAGTTTCGGAAGCTTATTCTTCGCATCTGCTACGCTCACCTTCATATCGGTATTATAGCTATAAAGTATGGCTAGAATCAAGCGACGCGACTGGATCCATTTTTCCTCGCTGCGACCTCTCAGAGCGGATTCCCCTCCCTTCCGGCTTATAATATCGCCCATGCCGATTCCGCCAAATCCCCCCGATGCCACCGCGGCTCCCCGCCACACCCCCTTCCTCCGCCTCCAGTCCATCTCCATCTTCGTCCGCGATCTCGACCGCAGCGTCGATTTCTACGTCAACCAGCTCCGCTTCCAGCTCGTCTTCGACGCCCGCACCCAATCCAATCACCGCTGGGCCGTCGTCGCCCCTCCCGATGGTCAAGCCAATCTCACTCTTTCCGTCCCCGACCGCGACTCCACCGATTACAAACTCATCGGCCGTCATACCCACATCGCTTTCGTCACCGAAGACGTCACTGCCAAATTCCGCGAATGGCGCGCCCGCGGCGTAAATTTCTCCGGCACGCCCCGCCTCAAGCGCCTCCAGCACGGCGTCCGTGTCCTCCCCCACGATCCCGCGCATCCCGAACCTTCGGACGATTCCTCCGGCCCCATCTGGGGCGGCGTCTTCAGCCGCTTCCGCGATCCAGACGGCAATCTCTTCTCCCTGGTCAGCTTCGACGAAGTCACCCACGCCGTCGAAGCCCAGCGCCACGCCCAGCAGCAGCGCCTCGAAGCTGAACAGCGCGCCGCACAGGAAATCGAAATCGCCACGCGCGTCCAGGCGCGCCTCTTCCCGCAAAATCTCCCCAAGCTTTCCACGCTGGATTACGCCGGAATCTGCCATCAAGCCCGCCAGGTCGGCGGCGATTATTACGACTTCCTCAGCCTCGGCAACAACCGTTTAGGCCTCGTCATCGGCGACATCTCCGGCAAAGGGATCGCCGCGGCCCTGCTCATGGCCAATCTGCAGGCCAATCTTCGCAGTCAGTGCGCCGTCTCTCGTGACAACCCACAGCACCTTCTTCGCTCCGTCAATCAACTCTTCTGCGAAAACACGCCCAGCGGCTCGTTCGCCACGCTCTTCTTCGCCGAGTACGACGAATTTTCCCGCCGCATTCGCTACGTCAATTGCGGCCATCTCTCCGGCCTGATCCTCCGCGGCGATTCCTCCATCGAAAGTCTCCGCGCCACCGCCACCATCCTCGGCGCCTTCCACGACTGGGATTGCGAAGTCGGCGAATGCCAGCTCCAACCCGGCGACACCTTCGTCCTTTATACCGACGGCGTAACCGAATCCTTCAATCCCCACAACGAAGAATTCGGCGAAGATCGCCTCGTCGCCTCCCTCCGCCGCCACCACGCATTGTCCCCCTGCGAACTTCTCACCGCCATCGTCAACGACGTCCGCCTCCACAGCCCCCACGAACAACACGACGACATAACCCTAATCGGCGCCCGCGCCCACTAATCTTCAATCCCTCCGCTTTCCCATCGCCAATAAATCCCACCAATATCCAACAATATTCGCGCGGCAACCGTCATCCTGAGGTCCTCTGCGGACCGAAGGATCTCAACTGACAATCTGCCTGAATTCCCACCACCGGCGCCTTCTTTACCTTCGTTACTTCATTACTTCTTTACCTCATTACTTCATTCCCTCTAATCCTCCTCCTCGCCCAATAAATTCCCACCCCCAACAAATTAGCCCCCACCAACACCCCCACCATCTTCAATTCATAAGCCCCCCGGCTCTGCACGCTAACAATCGGAAACGCAGACAAAGCCAGAAATAACAAAGTCACTCCAAATCCACTTGCCGCAGCAATCCGCATCCACCACTTCGGCCGCAACCCCAGTTCCTTCCGCGCCAGCAGCGGTATCGCAAACATCGCCAGATACGTGAATCCGTAAAACGCAAAACTCCACGTCAGCAACAGCTCATACGCCTCTTCCACCCCTGCGCTCATCAGCACCGCCACACCCATCGCGAACGCAACTCCGCCCACAAACAGGATCGACCTTTCCGGCGTCTTGTATTTCGCATGCAGCCGCGTAAACCACTCCGGCAGCAGATGATTCCAGCCTGCCACCATCGGCAGTCGCGTATTTCCTGCGAAGCTCACGCTAAAGTTCGAAAGATAATTCAGGAACAGCAGCCCGATCGCCGCCGGCACAACAAATTTCCCAATCCCAAATGCCGCCGCTCCCCTGCTTAGCGCCTGCGGGATCGGCCCGATCACATCAATCGCGTCCGGCGATACAAACGCCAGGATCGCGCTCGTACCCAGAATGTATAGCAACGCAATCAGCGGCGCCGCCAGGCGAATCGATTTCGAATAAATCTTCGCCGGGTCATGCGATTCCCCCGCGAAAATCGCCGCATATTCCAGGCCCACCAGCGCGCCAAAGGTCATCTTCCCGAACACGCTCCAGTGAAAGATCGTCATCGGCGGCATCACCAGCCGCAGCGGGTGATATTCCGCCAGCGTCCCGCGCCACACCGCCGCAAACGGCATCACGATCAATACGCCCAGCGTTGCCAGGATGCACAAAGACCCCGCGTTGTTCACCCACTTCCCCACGCGAAATCCAAATCGCGCCGCAAACACCAGCAATCCCACGAATATTGCCAGCGCTGCAATGATCGCCGGCACGCTCGTCTCCAGCCACGCCGCCTGCGCTCCCAGCACATACGCCAGGAACGTCGTCGCGATCAACCCGATCACCGCCGTATACAGCGTCCCGAACAGCCACAAATTCCACGCCACCAGAAATCCCACACCGTCATTGAACGCCAGCCGCGCCCATTCATAGAGCCCTCCCTCCAGCGGCATCAACCGGTTCAAATGAGCCACCACCATCGCTTGCGGAATGAAAAACAGCACAATGGCCAGCAGCCAGAACACCACATGCGCCGCTCCCGCCTTCACCGCCGTCCCGAAAAAGTCCGGCACCATCACCAGCAGAATCTGCGCCAGTACCAAATCTCGCAAACCCAGTTCTTTTCGTAATTCCGCGCTCCGCGTCAGGATCGCGGCTTCCGCGGCAGCCAGCACATTGGGGGTCGAAGCAGTCAATGGATTGCTGCGAACAATATCACTCACCCGCACCCATTGTCATCAGGGGCGGCCCACATCTCATTCCAAGTTGTTCTTCTTATCTCTTCAGGATTGGTACTGCCCAGCAACTTCGTTTCGGTTTCATCCTTACTTCGTTACTTCATTACTTCTTTGCTTCATGAATTCGTCACTTCGTTATTTCCTTACTTCGTTGCTTCCTCTTCTCAAACAATCTGCACCAATTCCGGCGGGCAATCCCGCAAATTCTCAATCGACACGCTCTTCTCAGACAGCATCACCGCCGGCGCCGGCACCAGCCCGTAACTCCGGTTGCGCCCTTCGCGCTTCGCCAGGTAGAGCGCCTTATCCGCCAGCTCCAGCACGTTTTCAATCGACAGCGTTCCGCCTTCGCCCTGAATCCACGGGAACGGCGCCCATCCAACCGAGCATGTCTTGTGCACTTCCACTCCGTTCCCCACGTCGAACGGCAATTCCCGCACCGCTTCCAGCACGCGCGTGCACAGCAGGCTCGCGTTCTCCCGATCCGTGGTCCGGCACACCAGCAAAAATTCTTCGCCGCCCCAACGCACCAGGTCATCGGACTTCCGCATCACCGAAGCTATCCGCTTGGCCACTTCCTGAAGCAGACGGTCCCCAGCGGTATGCCCCAATTCGTCATTCACGCGCTTGAACCGGTCAATGTCCACCAGCGCAAAAATCAGCTCTTGCCGCGTCACGGGCACCGGTGAATCGTTGGACCTCTGGTGCGACCGCAGCGCCTGTGCAATATCTTTCGAAATCGTCTCGTAAAAGTACCGCCGGTTGCGCGTGCTGGTCAGCGGATCGGTAAGCGAAATATCTTGCAACTCCTTGTTCTTTTGCAGCAGCTCCGCGCTCCGTTCCGCCACCGCCTTCTCCAACTCGCCCTTTCGCCGGTGCAGCGTCCGCGTCCGCATCGATACAAACATCCACACTCCGGCGATCAGCACCAATGCCATCCCGCCACGCGCCCAGCTCGATTGCCAGAAATTTGGCAGCACCCGGAAATGGAAACTCGTCTTCGCCGAATAAGTATTCGTATCGGGCTGCTTGCACCGCACCCAGAATTCGTAATTCCCGGCTGGCAGTCCGCCATACTGCACATCTCGTTGCACCGTATCGGACGGATACTTCTCCAGCCCCTTCAATTGATATTGGCAAGACACTTCTTCCGGCGTATCCAGCACCACCGGTGAAAATTGCACCGTCAGCGAACCGTTCCCCGACGCAACCGACGGGCTCTGGTCCGGCTTCTGTTCCTTCCCACCCAACGACACGGTCGTCAACACAACGCGCGTCGGTTCTTCCGGTTTCTTTTCGTCCACTTCCTTATAGCGAGACAATCCCCGCGATGTCGCGATCAGAAAACTTCCGTCCGCTTCTTCTCGCGTTCCCGTCCACGGACTCAAATCATCCCAAATCAATCCATTCGCCCGGCTCAGCCTCTGCGTTTTTCCGTCCGGCCACAAAATCACGATTCCGTCCGGCCCGTTGAACCACATCCGCGCCTTGGAATCGCGCCCCACCACCGTGCGGTCCCAATCTCGAAAATCGAAGCTCGTGCTCCCGTCCAGATGCAGGCTCACATGCGTCACGCCCACCACGTCGTTGTAGCCAACCCAAACTTCGTTATCGTTCAGCGCCGCCAGGCTCGTCATCGTCTGGCCCTTCAGGCCGTCCTTCACCGTGAAAATCTTCCAGTTCTTTCCGTCGTACCGGTAAAGCGTCCCCGGTCCTGTCGCCCACAGCACGCCGCCCGGCGAAAGCGTCAAATAATCCAGCTCCGCGTCTTGCATGTCTGGAACCGGGACCTCTTCCTCCCGGACTTGGCCGCCCTTAATCACAAAATGCACCAGCCGCGTCCTCGCCGTCGCCCAGACGCTTCCGTCTGGCCCCGCGGCCATGCTGATGAAATTTCTTCCCCGATAGTTCGCGTACGTCGTCGTCGCAAATGTCTCCGGATCAATCCGCACGATCGCTCCATTGATCGTCTGCGCCCACACGGAGCCGTCTCCCGCCAGTTGCATCGGTCGGATCTCCCGATTCATATGTTCAGAGAGCGTCGGCACGTTCTCCCAACGGTGCGCCCCGCCGTCCCAGATCGCGATTCCGTGCGCCGTGCTCACCCACAAGTGCCCTCGGCCGTCTCGCAGCGTTGCCCACGTCGAATTGTCCGGCAATCCTTCCGCTGTCGTCCACGCAGACCAATCCCGCACACCCGGCAGCCGGTCCAGCCCCGTCCCGGATCCGCCCACCCACAGCGTTCCTTCGCGATCTTCCATCGCGCACTGAATCAGGTTGCTCGCCAACCCGTGTCGCGTCGTGATCAGCTGCCACTTTCCATTCGCTTGCCAGTAAAGTCCAGAAGACGTCGGCACCAGCAGCTTTCCTTGCGCGTCGACTGTCGGCTTTCCTTCTTCTTCGTTCGCCGCGCCAGTGACGCCCTTTTCTTCAATCAACCGGTGCGCGTGCCGGTCCACCCGCGCCAGCTTCGTCGCCGTCCTCACCCACAAATTCCCGTTCCCGTCCTGTACCAGCGCCACCACGCGTTCTTTTGGCAGGCGAATGCCAGGCTCGATCTCAATCTTTCGCGAACCTGCGCTCAGGTGCGCCAACTTCTGCCCCAGCGTGAACCAGATGGAATCGTCAGACGCCCGCAGAATTCCGGCCTGCGCTTCCCAGTCGCTCATTCCCTGCGCAATCGTTTCTGTTATTCCGCTTTTTTTCGGATCCAGGATCATCAGCCCGCGTTTGTACATCAGCACGTATGCCGTTCCCTGGCTATCCACCGCGAAAATCTGCACCCCGTTCAGCAGCGCCATCGAAGTCACCGGAATGGGTAGCCGATGAAACTCGCCGTTCTTGTAGTACGCCACTCCCCGGTTACCCGCAAACCATGGTGTGCCATCCGGCGCGATCAGCATGTCCACCACGTAGTGGCCGATCAAGCTATCCGCTTCCGCCATTTTCTTCGATCGCGTGCCGTCGAATCGGTAAAGCCCGGTCTGCGTTCCAATCCACAAAAATCCTTGCGCGTCCTGTCCCAATGCTGTCGCCGTCACCGCTCCCATTCCCTGATGGTCTTCAAACCGCAGCACGGAATATCTTGGATTGTCGGGAAAATCCGGACGCGTTGGTTCGCCGCGCGCTCCCGCAACCAGCCCTGCAAGCACGCAGAGCAGCGCACACACCCGCATTGGCGTTCCCTCAGTCACGTCTTGCGACCACCTCGCACACAGGCTTTCTCGCCCACACGGGCGCACCTTGGCCGGACTCGTTTATGCTTTCAGGTTACGGGGGACTTCAGGCGGGGTAAATGCATCCGAAGTACTGTGTTGTAGTACTTGCGAATAGTTACTCGTTGGATACGCAATCCTTGCCGGATGTAGGGGCGGCTTCAGGCCGCCTTCTTGCCTTACTGGCGCGCCCTCGCCTATGTCTCCGCGGCCCGTCTCGACTCCCTGCCCACTATAGCCGCTCTTAGCCGTTCCCCGTGTCCAGGCTCTCCACCAGTAATTTCCGGAACCTGCCTCGCTCTTCCAACTCCATGTCTATGATTTCAAAGGACATATCTTGCGCCCGGTAATCCCTCATCAGCGCCGTCGCCTGCACGTTTCGCAATCCCACTTGCATCTTCAAACGCACTTGCGTTCCCGGCGCCAGGTGCATATTCGTCGTCGCCAAGCCGCCATTCAAACTCGCCGTCTTGATCTCCAGCCGGCAATTCTGTTTCAGGTTTGTGCTCACCGCTGTCACGCTCTTCCGCAGCTTCACTCGCGCATGTCTCCGTTGCCTCACAAACTTGGACTGCGCCGGAATCTCCAGCGGCTCCAGCGTCAGTTCGTCCCCTTTGATTTCGCAATGTGGCAGCGCGGACCTCACCCACTCTGGATCCATTTTCGTCAATGCCTGGAACGCCGCGATCCGCAACTCCTGCGGGTTGGCCCAGCCAAACACCTTCCGCGATTCCACGATTCGCCGCAGCGTGTGGATGGATTCCGGCGCCTGCATCCTTCCCAGCGCTTCCAGCGCCTTCACTCGCAGATAAGGCGCCGCTCCCGCCGGCAAGTCTCCGTCGGCGATCGTCAACAATCTCCCCAGGCCCTCGCGGTCTCCGGTCATTCCGATTTCGTCAATCACCAGCGGCATCACCAGCGGATCCACGTGATCCAGCAGCGCCAGCAGCAACCTGCATGTGCCGTGCGCCCCGCTTGCCGCAATCTGCCGGATCGCCCGGTCCTGCGCCGTTCGCGGAAATTCCTTCAGCCGGCCTGGCAAAAATACTTCCGCGGCTTGCGGATCCAGCTTCGCCAGCAATCCCACCATCTCCACTGCGTCCGCCACCACTCCTCCGCGCACCGTGCTCCGCAGATATTGCACTGCGCTTTCGCCCAGATCGTGCGCCAGGCTCGCCACGTTTTCCAGATCGCTCCGGAACTGGCACCGGTTAAACCGCATCGCCAGTTGCTCCATCGCCGTCTGCGGCAGATGCTTCAGCACTCCGGTGAGTCCCGCGGCCACTTCCCGCACGCGCAGCGCCTCCTCCACAAACTCCGGCACGCGCTCCTCGATCCCCATCTTCATCCGCAGCGTCTTTCCAATTCCCGGCCGCTGAGACTCCACGCCCTCCAGCAGATTCAGTGCTTGCGCCATCGCCGGATAGTGCCGCCGCGTCGCCGCTTCCTGGCTCAATCTCACGAACGCCGCGCTCACCAGCGATTGCAGATCCTGATCCTGCTCCACGCTCAACCGCAATCCGATATGCCGCAGTGCTTCGGAAAGCAATCTCGGGTCCGCCTGCGCGTAAAGCGTGGCCATCTCCGAAAGCCCGGTGGCCGCGCGCTTCCTCGCATCCGGCTCTTCGCTGTCCGCGCATTTCGCGTAGTTCTGCAGGATGCTGATCGCTTCGGCCACTTCCCCGTGTTCGATCAATTCCGCAACGTAAGACTGCACGTTTTTCGGCGGGATGCACCACGCTTCATCCGAAAGCAGCACCTCGCGCTTCGCGCTTTCCGGCACCGATGCCCAGAATTGCCGGTCCAGCATTTCCCGGTGCGACTCCGTCAGGATTCCCGCCTCCGCCATTTTGTCTTCGTGCTGCCCCAGCAGTTTCCGCAGCTGTTCGATCTCCTGGTTCATGCGGTCCAGCATCTGCCGCACCGCGTTCACCTTCACTTCTCCGCGTTCGAATTGTTCCAGCGCAAATTTAATGGAGAGATGTTCCGCCAGCTGAACCAGCACGCTCTCATCCAGCTTTTTGTTTTTCCCTTGCTCCGCAAGTCCCGCCAGCGCCTGCCGCAGCGTGTCTTGCGCGTTCCCCGGCATCTGCGAAACCTGGTCCTGAAATTCCACCGTGGTTGCCGAAGGATTCTGGCTGGTTCCGATGCTCCCAAACGTTGCGATCGCCCGCAAAATCCGGAACATCCCCTCTTCGTCGGGTCCCCCGATTCCATCCCCGCCCTTGCCGGCGCCCTTTCCGCTTCCCACGCCCAGTCCCGGCCCTAAACCGGATCCCGTTCCAAGTCCCGCTCCACCCTTACCGCTTCCATACCCAAATCCCGCCCCACCGCTTCCAACTCCGACGCCGCCGCCGCTGCCAACTCCGCCAGCCGCCCCGCCGCCCTTGCTCTTGCCAAGGTCCCCACCGGCCACAACACCAGTTCCGGAACCCACCAGCACATCATTAATTCCTTCCCCGCTATACACAGTGCCGGAACCAGAACCCAATCCCGTGCCCGAACCCGTGCCTGCTCCAACTAGAGTGCCGCTCCCCAAGCCCACTCCACCCACTCCCGCTCCGCCCAGTTCCCACTCCTGCGCCGCTTCCGCTTCCCGAGCCACTGCCATCTCCACTACCAGCCCCGCTGCCTCCGCCCCAACCCGGACCCAACCCAGGCCCCTCTCCGCCTTCGCCGCCTTCCGTCCCCGATTTCGATCCTTCCGCCGCGGCAATCAGCTCCAGCAATTTCTGCGGATCGTTCAACATTTTCCGGAACTGGTCCTGCTGATCTCCCATGGATGCGGCCGCGATCTGCGCCGCCATGCTCGCTTCTTTCAGCCGCGAATCCGTGGCCACAAAGCACACTTCGTTCACGCGGATTCCCTTCGCATCCGCGATCGCGTTTTTCAAATGTTGTGCAAGTTCGGCGGGCTTGGCCTTCCCGGTTGGAAACGCGCTCACAAATCGCGCCAGTTCGGCCTGCGTCGCTTCCTGTGTGAATTGCACGCTCGCCAGTCCCGCCGCCGAAAGCAGTTGCGCGAACTGCTTCTCCGCCGGCGATCCATCCAGCGGCACTCCATCCAGCAGCAGTTGAGTCCCTGTCGCTCCCAGCAGCAGGCCCGTTTCCGCTCCTTCGGGTACCGCCGTCCGCAACTCCTCCCAGGCAACCCTCAACTGGTGCGCCACGCGAGCGTGGTCATATCCGTACAATCGCGCGAATTTCAGCAGAATATTCAGGCTGCGGACAAATGCGCGGGCGGCCGTCGTTTTGGGATCCGTCTTCATCCGTCTCCGTATTGCCCCGTCCTCAAGTCCTAGTTACCTCTTAAGAAGTAGGACCTGCTCTCTAGTACCGTAGAACCCTTGCTTTCCGGCCACAATGGTACAGAGGTCCTGTGTTACCCGGCCGTCATTCCGCCATTCGTACAGCCCCGTTCACTGCTCTCCCGGTCGGTTCCACCTTTCCGTGGTACAGGTGCTCTCCCTCTACTTTTGGCCTTCCACACTTGCGCCCCCCAGCACAATGTCATCCCGAGGCCCGCTTGCCGTGAGCGCATTCCGCGAACGGCGTCTTTTGCGGGCCGAGGGATCCGCTTTTCGCTTTTCGCTTTTCGCTTTTCGCTTTCTCGCTTTTCGCTTTTCGCTCCCCCGCCCCAATAGCACGCACTCCAAAAAACCCGCGCGAAAAAACCAATCCTCAATCCCGCAATATTCGCGGACCCAAGAATCTCAACCTGCAATTTGTGCGCAATACGTCGGCTGGGGCCTAGGTGGGGTTTACCGGTTCAGCGCTACCCGGCTCAATCGCCGGCTTCGGTTGTTCACATTCGAGGGCTGCGGCAACCCTCCCAATTCCAGCAGCAGTTTCCGCAAACGGCTCCGTTCGTCCAACTCCATATCCACAAATTCAAACGCCATCGCCTGCGGCCGCGCGCCGCGCACAATGGCTTGCGCGCGAATGTTGCGCACGCCATGCGACAATTTCAGCGCCAGCAGCGACCCCGGCGCCAGATGCCGGTCCGACGCTCCAATCCCGCCTCCCAGATTCAGTTCCGCGATCGAAATCCGCATATTTTCCCGCAGATTCGTCGTCACCGCAGGCACATGCTTGCTCAATTTCAATCTTGCGTACCGGCGTTGCCGGATCACCGATGCGTTCGGCTCCGGATCCGTCGGCTCCAGCACCAGTTCCTTCCGGTCCAGCCCGCTCGCCATGATCTTCTCAATCGCCAGCGTCGGTTCCACTTTTTGCAGCGCCTGCGCCGCCGCGATTCGCAGTTCCGTGTGGTACGCCCATCTCCACACCTGCTTCGCTTCCAGCAATTGCTGCAGCAGCGCGCTCGCCGCGCTCGCCCGCAATCTGCCCGCCGCTTCAATGGCCTTGATGCGGATAAACCCGGGCGTGCTGTCATCTCGAATCAGATCCAGCAGCACCGGAATGCATTCCGTCCGTCCGCTCATCCCCATCTCATCCAGCGCCAGCGGCCGGATCAGTGGATCCAGCGATACATACATGGACGTTAGCAGCATCGCCCGCTGCTCCGCCGGCGTCGAAGACAATTGCCTCACCGCGCGGTCATGCGATGCCCTCGGCCATTGCGCCAGCCGAAGCGGCAACGCGTGCTCCACCGTTTCCGGCGAAAGCTGGCTCAGCAATCCAATCACTTCCGTCGCTTCCGTTGCCGGCGCGGTTTGCAGCGTCTCCGTCAGCCGGCTCACCGCTTCGTCTCCCAGCCCGCGCACCATCTCGCCCAGCAGTTCGCAATCCTCGCGGAATCCGCAATTCGCAAACCGGTTGGTCATGTAGTTCAGCGAGGCCTTCGGCATCAACCCCAGAATATCCAGCAGTCCGTCCGGCACGTTTGCCGTTCGCATCGCGTCTTCCACGAACTCCGGCACGCGCTCCTCTGTCCCGATTCTTTGCCGGATATTGTTTGTCGAACCCGGCCGCAGCGTTTCCACGCTGTCCAGCGAAGCCAGCGCCTGCTGCATCGCCGGATAAAACCGCTTCGCTCCCGCCTCCTGGCTCATGCGCACAAATGCCGCGCCAATCAACGTCTGCAAATCCGATTCCCTTTCAATCGACAGCTGATTTCCCAGCCGCTGGATCACGTCAATCAGCGCGCTTCCGTCGCCGCTGCCATAAAATTCCGCCAGGTCGGAAAGCCCAATCGCCGTCGTCCGCCGCGCTTCCGGCGCTTCCAGGCTCACGCACGCCGCGTACTTGATCAAAATCTCATTGACCGTCTTCAGCTCGCCGCGCCGCAGCATCTCTTCCAGAAATCCGCGTACGTTCCGCGGCGGCACGCACCACGCTTCATCCGAAGTCAGCACTTCCTTCTTATTCTCTTCCGGAACCTGCAGCCAGAATTCCTGGTCCAGCAATTCCGTGTACGACTGCACTTGAATCCCCGCGCTGGCCATGGTCTCTTCTTGCTGTCCCAAAATCTTCCGCAGCGCTTCAATCTCCGCGTTCATCCGGTCCAGCAGTTGCTTCACTGCGTTCACGCGCAGCTCGCCGCGCTCGTAGCTGTCCAGCGCGAACCGGATCGCCACATGTTCCGCCAGCTTCAGCAGCATCGGCTTGTCTGGTTTATCGTTTGGAGCCTGCGACGCCAGCCCCGCCAGCGCCTGTTGCAGCGTCACCTGCGCGCGCACCGGCAGCGTCGAAAGCCGCGACTGAAACGCATTCGCATCCATCCGCGCGTCAGGTTCCTTGCGCGCCTTTCCCAACTGCGCAAACAGTCCAATCATCGAACGAATATCGTCTTCCGCTACCGCGTACCCGCCCGCGCCGCCCGCCACTCCGCCCGGCATCCCCGGCACTCCGCCCAGCACGCCGCCCTTGAACATCTGCGTCGCCGTCTGCCATTTTCCTGGCTCACTGGAACCTCCGCTGCCGCTGCCAGTGCCACCGCCAGGCCCGCCGCCGGATCCTGTTCCACTCCCGCCGCCCGTTCCACTGCCAGTCCCACCACCGGATCCTGTCCCGCCGCCGCCAACTCCTCCACCGAAGCCACCCGCTCCACCGCCTGGACCGCCACCCGGCCCGCCTCCAAATCCAGCACCGCCGCCCGCGCCCGCGCCCGTACCGCCTCCACCGCCCGTTCCAGTTCCAGTGCCCGATCCGTCGCCGGTTCCTCCGCCAACTCCGCTGCCCCCACCGCCCGGACCACCGCCTCCGGGACCACCGCCAATTCCAAATCCTCCCCCGCCTCCGGCGCCCCCGGGCCACCCGTCCGCCGCCTGCGCCGCCGCCGCTACCCGTCACCGTTCCCGGTTTTCCGGCTTCCCACAAACTTCCGCCACCGCCTGTGCCGCCGCTCCAGCTTGCGCCGCTGCCGCCTGCTCCGCCGGGACCCGATCCGCCTCCCGGCCCAAATCCTAATCCACCACCGCCGCCGCTCCCGCCGCGATTGCTCTCCGCGGCCAGAATCAGTTGCAGCAATTTCTGCGGATCCTCAAAAACATCGCGCAACTTGTCGCCTTGCGCGCCCAGCACCTTCGAAGTCAATTGCGCCGCAACCTTGATCCCCGCGATGGATCCATCCTCCGCCACAAATCGAATCTCATTGATTCGTATGCTTGGATCGCCCGCCAGCGCGCTCTTCAATTGCTCCGCAAGCGAACTCGGCTTCGCGTTTCCGCTCGGAAACGCGCGCACAAATCGCGCGAATTGCGGCTGCGTTAAATTGGGTGCGAAGTGAATGCTTGCGATTCCAGAAGAAGTCAGCAACACCGCAAAACTTTTTTCCGCCGCCGCTGCTCCCAGCGGCACTCCGTCCAGCAGGATTTGATTGCCCGAAGCTCCCAGCAGCAATCCCGTATCTCGGCTTTCATCCAGCGCAGAGCGCAACTCTTTCCACGCCGTTTCAAATTGCGCCATCGTCCGCACGTGCCCAAATTCATACAGCCGGGCAAACTTCAACAAAATGTTCAGGCTGCGAACAAACGCGCGGGCTGCTTGTCGTGTATCTCCAGCCATTTCTGCGGATTTCCCCTCAGTATTGCCTTACTCCTACACTAGGCCGCCTATCCCCCAGAAACAAGCCTTCCGCTCCCCGATGTCTCCATCTCACTAATACAACTATCGTTTCCCTTTAGCTTCCATTCCCTCATTCTCTTGGTTGCTCTCTTGCCCTCCTCATCAGTACAATCTCCCTTGGCCGGGCTTTCTTCCGGTCAATCCCGGCTCCCTTCCAGGACGACTCGGGTTCCAAAGGACCCGTTGGCTGAATGGCTGAAAATCAAACCCCCGCCCACCTGAAAGCCGAAATGCCGCAGATTCCCGGCGTTGGCGGCAACGGCCCACGCCGCTCCTCGTCCAATCCTATGCTTCCTCTCATTATCGCCCTTGCCGCTGTCGGCCTGGTTCTGATTGTTGCCGTCCGCTGGCTCTCCCGTCCCAAGCCTGTGGAACAGCCCGTCGCCGAACAAGCTCCCCAAATTGAAGTTCCCCCGCCTCCTCCGGATCCCAACGCCGCCTTGCCCCATGCCAGCGATTCCAATCCCGTTATCGCCACGATCAGCGATCTCTCCAAGCCCTGGTCCTCCGCCGACTTTTTTGTCCGCAACAACCTTACCGGCGAAAATATTCCCGCCACCATCGTACGCCTGCCCTCCGGCTCCGCCAGCCTTCCCACCGGCTATTGGGCCTTCTCCCGCAAAGCGCCCTACGGCAATTGCCAGCTCGAATATGTCAGCGATCTCAAAAAACTCCGCGACGATTACGATTTCCGCCACCCCACGCATCCGCTCGTCGGCAATCCCTGCAGTCGCACTCTGTTCGATCCGCTCCACACCGTCAGCCTTCCTCCAGACAACATCTGGATTCGCGGCGCCATCGTCCAGGGCAGCGACATCCGCCCTCCCGTTCGGCGTCGAAATCAAAATCCAAGGCAAACAAATCCTAGCCATCCGCTCCGAATAACCCTGCTCCCGCCCCAACCGCCAAATCCGTCACTCCTGCAGCTTCCGACTAGGATAGCTGGAGGACCTCAACCAAAACCCGTTGCCGACCCCACGCGAAGCCCCCTCGCCCCTCTCACTGTAGTGGCCGAACTTTAGATTGGCTCCCCTCTGCTCCGTGCCGCTCTTCTCCGCGCCGCTCTTCTCTCCTCCCTCCGAATGTACTGGCCGACCTTCAGGTCGGCTCCTCTCCTCTCCCCTGTTCTCCCCTCTTCTCCCCCGTAGGGCCCGCCTTCCGAGGCGGGCCGCTCTCACCCACAACCACCGATCTCCCGATCATCCCTCCCCGCCCGCCCCACCCAAACCAAGCCCCCGCATCCCGCCTGCCCTGACCAAATCCGAAGGGAGGTCCGCTTGCCCTGAGCGCACTTCGCGAAGGGCGCCTTCCGCAGACGAACGATCTCAACCAAAACCCCGTTGCCAACCCCACGCGAAGCCCCCCTCGCCCCTCTCACTGTACTGGCCGACCTTCAGGTCGGCTCTTCTCCGCCTCCGTCCGCCTTCTTCCCACCGCCACTCCATCCCAGCCAAACCCCGTCATCCTGAGCCCGCGCCTTTCGCGGGCGAAGGACCTCAACCCAAGCCCATCCAAAAACCCCACGCGAAGCCCATCTTCCTCCCTCCCTCTCCCCCAAAAAAAATCAGGCGCACCCTCCTCAGAGAGCACGCCCGATTCTATTCCCGTTTTGTTCTTGCGATCCCTAGAACTTCAGCATCAATTGACATCTGCAAAATGCGCGCCGTAGAAATGGTGTTCGTTGACTGCCCGAAGTTGGTGTCGTTGATGTTGAAATCGAGCCGTTCCGTTGCGGTCCAGCGGCGGTGCGAACATTGGATGGTTTGTAAGGTTGAAAGCATCCGTCCGGAACGTTCAGCTTAACCCGTTCGCTGAGGTCGAAATCCTTCGATGCGGTCATATCCCAGTCGAAGTACGCAGGGCCGCTGAACGCATTCTCCTGCAAGTTGCCCAGCTTCCCGGTTGCGGATTGCAGAATCCTCCCGTCACCGCCGGTGTGCAGTCCGCCCTAGTCTGCGGCGATGGCCCGTGCCATCCGAACTGATCAGCTTCGGATTGAGCAAGTAAACCTGCCCACCCGCCGTCTTGAATACGCCAAGGTCCCCGCTGATCTGCTGGTGCGTAAGCGTGGATTCGGCCGTGTTGTAGAACGATCGGCAGCCCAGCCTCGGTTAAACGTGCGTACCCCGACAGAATCGAGAACGGCGCGCCTCTCTGCCAGGTGAAGATCGGATCCCGTCTGCCAGCCATTCACGAGCAGCCCCACCACCCGGCTTGGAGACCCTAACAGTCTGTGGCCTCTGCCGATTGGCAGCTCGTAGGTGAAGTTCGCCTTGAACGCCTGCGTCAATATCGAACTGGCGCGCGCTGCCTTTCCAGATATGGCCGCGCATTGTCCTGGAACGGCTGGAATCGGCTTTGCGTTATTGCGAACCCGTAAAGTCCGTCATCACCTTGCTGAACGTGTAGTTCGCCTGGAAGTAGAGTCCCCGGCTGAACCGCCGGCGCACTTCCACAATCCCCGCGTTGTAGTTCGAGAACGAAGTGTTCTTCAACAAGTCGCCGCCCATGATGTACGGGTTCTGGAACCAGTTGATCGTATTGAACTGTCCCGGATAGCAGCAGCCATGTAATACGAGCTATCAAATTGTCCAGCGTGATAGAGCGCAATTAATTGAACCGATCTGCCCCTGTTGGATGTAAGTTGATGTAATTGAAGAATGACCCCGCAATGCCGCCGCCAAACATGTAATTGAAGATCGGAAGACACGTCGGCCCTGGCTGGTCACCTGGGCATCCAGAGGCTGGATCGAAAGCCATTGCCAGCCGCCTGCGATGCGAATCCAGTTCGCTCTCGCTTGGTTGAATTCCTGGAAGAAAGTGTCCGTCGGGCAGGGACGTCGTAACGATCGGCATTACACACCGCTGTGGCGTTCAAATTCAACTGGTTCACGTCAATCGCTCGGAACAATCCCACACCGTGGTTGCCCACATAGCTCACCTGCACGGAAGTGTTCCAGCCGATGTCGCGCTGAATGCTCAAATTCCACTGCTGCACCGACGGCGGCTTGATGTTCGGATCGATCCCGTAACCGGCAAGGTTGCCGAGATACCCGATCCGTTATTGGTCGCATTCACCGAGTTCGTCAGGAAATCGATCGGAATCTGGAACGGCGGTGGTGTCACAACATTCGCCCCCGAGCCGGATTGCTAACCGTGGGTCCAAACAGATCTGATGTTCGCCGGCGTCGCGCTCAGCCCGGTATTTCCCGCGGCCGCATTGTCCGCCGCGGTGAAATATTCGTCATTCACGTAGTTGATGCTGAATCCCGCGCGAACCGCGGTCTTCCCGTCTCCAAATGGATCCCAGGCAAGCCCGATGTTGGGCGCAAACGCCTTCCAGTAACCCCTGTATAGTCCGCGCGGGCTGTTTCCGCCTGCGAAATTAACCGTCGCATTCCCCAGCAACACTTGATTGATATTCGGCCCTTGCGGAACTTCCGGCAGCAGCACCAACCCGTCCTTCTCTCCCACCGGTCCGTAGTAATCCCAACGCAATCCATAATTCAACTGTCAGGCGCGGGCTGATTCTCCAGGTGTCCCCGGCATAAATCGCAAACTGGTTCTGCCGGTAATTTCGGCTCTGAGGCACCGTCTGGTAACCGGAAGTCTGGCTCGTCGAATTGAACGTCTGCGATACGGAACTCAGAATGCCCGGCGACACTGGTCAACAGATGCGCCGCATTGGTGAAATCGGTTGTCCCCGCATAGTAGGAGGGACCGGAACTTGCGGCAAATCAGCTGACCGAAACCCGCCGTGTTCCCGTTGCTGAAGCCCAATGGCATACGTCGGTAAGATTCCCGCGGAATCGGTCGTAAACATCGTGATTCGGCTCACCGACCCGCCAAACTTGATGATGTGATTTCCCTTGGTGAAGCTCGCATTGTCCAGTGCCGTCCACGTTTGCGTGTCCCGGCCCTGTGGGAAAAAGTTCGGATTAGGGTCCGTAAATGCCAGCGTCGTGTCGTCCAGGATGTAGCTGCCAAATTGCTGCGTCGTGTCAGAAATAGGCTGGTTGCAGGTTGAAGCCAAATCGCGCCTCGTTCGTAATCGTGCCGCTCGGACTCCATCGCCATCCCAAGCGACAGAAACTTCTCTATATCGTTGTTCGTCACCAGCGGAATCATGTCGTACGACGTGATCCAATATCATCGGCCGGTCAACAATCTGCCGGTTCCAGGCCCACGTCCCCGAAATCGTGTTGTGCGTATTCAGGTCGTAATCCACTCGGAACCCATAATTATCTTGCGTGTCTGATTCGCCGCGCGTTGAACTGGTAGCCCAGCAGGTTCACGCCGTCGCCCACGCGGTTGTTGTTAGCAAGCGACAGCACGGGATTTGCGTGATCAACGCCAGCATGGTGGGATCGACCGTGTACTGGAAATTGGTGCCGGTATTGGTCCCGGAGTAGCGTTGCTCGTTCAAACTCAACAAATTTACCGTCACCGGGCCCCCGCCGGATCCGGATTTCCGTTCGCATCCATCGGCGTATAGGTAAACGGCAGCGTTGGATTCGCGCTCGTCAGTGCGTTGTAAATCGTCGGGCTGATCACCGTCGTGTTATTCACGGCCTGCTGTCGGAAGCGCAGCAATTCGTACCAGCCGTAAACAAACAACTTATTTTTCATGATCGGTCCGCCAACGTTTCCGCCGCCCTGGTTCCGCAGAAGATTTCCCGGCGTTGGAGCTCCGCTCGCAGCATTGAACCAGTCATTCGCCGCCCATGCATTCGTCCGGTAATTCCAGAATCCTTGGCCGTGGCCTGGTTCGTCCCTCTTCGGCGTTAGATCGCTACTTGCGAAGACGCCGTTTCCATCCTCCACGCCCGCGTTCT
Organism: uncultured Acidobacteriota bacterium; assembly: GCA_963824925.1. Classification (GTDB taxonomy): domain Bacteria; phylum Acidobacteriota; class Terriglobia; order Acidiferrales; family UBA7541; genus Acidiferrum. The sequence goes on along the minus strand of CAWGRE010000011.1, from coordinate 534,344 downwards.
GGTTGATCACCGTGAATTCCTGCGCTTGGCTGCTGAAGGGCTGGTTCGGGCTGAATATCCAGAGCGTCCTTCGCGAATAAAATTGTCCTGGATGTTGATCCCATCCAGCGTCAAATTCGAATAGGTGATCCGCTGCCCGTCGATCACCGTTCGGTCGGTCCGCTTCCGTTGATGGTCCGCTGAGTTTACTCCTGCTTCCAAGTCCCAACAGAGTCACAGGGTTCCGGTCCAGAATCGGCAGACCCTCGATCTGTTTCTTTCTCCACCGTGCTGGATACTTCCGTGTCGGTCGTGTTCACCACTTCCGCGCCGGCTTCCACCGTGATCGTTTCCGTCTTACCGCCCACTTCCAACTTGACCGGCGGTACGGAGTAAATCGTCGCCGCGTCCAGCTTGATGTTATCCACCACCGCGGCTCGGAATCCGTCAGCGCTAACCGTCACGCGATACACTGCCGCGTCAATGCGGGAAAATTGGTACGCGCCCGCGCCGCTCGTCGCCGTCGTATACGTGTAGTTCGTTCCCACGTTCGTCAACGTCACGCTCGCGCCTTCCACCGGCAACCCGGAGGATCAAGCACCGTCCCATCGATCGAACGCCGTCGGCGTCTGCGCACATCGCTCCCACTCCCAATGCCGCGCACACCAGCGCCACCAGCAAATACCGCAGCCACTTCCCCATCCCTGTCTGCCTTCCATCAACTTCTATAATTTCGGATTTTGCTTCGGCGGCCTGCTTGGAAAACCAACGCCCTGAAACGTTATTCATGCGAACAACCCCCATGTGGTGTAGCGCTAGATTCTCACGCTTATCTGCTTAGAATTGGCGAGATTCCAAGTCTCTGTGTGGACGACAACCAGAACTCTGACCCCAAACGAAGCATTTGTGTTTCCAAAAAGCACCATTTTCCACTACCTTGTGTCCAATATAAGTGACCTCATTTACTTAACGTTACATGCGTTCCGCCCACCGCTCCCATCTCACCGGTTAGACTCCTACATTTTTTGGTATAAATCTACCGATTTCCCTATACCCTGTCCCTCCAACCAGTTACAGTGGTCCTCCACTTTGTACGGGCGGGGTTTACTTGCCCTGAGTCCTCGCGAAGGTCCCGGCCCTCCGTCCTCAACCACTCCACCATCCCGAAACCCCTCCCAACCCTCCGCGCCCTCCGTTCCCCTCTGCTACCTCTGCGTTGAAATCCTTTCTCTTCTTTTCCTTCCTCTCCTTGACACCCAATCCCTCTCACCGCATCCTCTTACCCCATGACCCCAATCTCCCGCCGCACCTTTCTCCAATCCACCGCCACCGCATCCGCCGCCACATTTATCCCAGTCTCTTCGCAAAACCCCGCGGCCCAAACTCCCCCCTCCATCTTCTCCTCCCTCAAACCTCTCGGTGATCGCGTCCATCCCATCACTTCAGACGAATTCCGCGCCCGCATCCTCCACGCGCAATCCCTCATGTCCGAACTCCATCCCGCCTTCGACGCCATCCTCATCGGCCCCGGCACCTCGCTCGTCTATTTCACCAGCGTCCACTGGTGGCCCAGCGAACGCCTCCTCGCCCTCGTCATCCCCCGCACTGGCGAACCTTTGCTCGTTTGCCCTGCCTTCGAAGAAGCACGCCTCCGCGAATCCCTCGCCTACACCGCCGATATTCGCGTCTGGCAGGAAGCCGAAAGCCCCACCAAACTTCTCGCCACCTCCCTCGCAGACCGCGGCCTCCGCACCGGCCGCATCGGCATCGAAGAGGCTCTCCCCTTCACTTTCTTCGACCATTTCCGCGCCGCCGCTCCCGGCTACGATCTCGTCTCCGCCGATCCCGTCACCATCGCTTGCCGCGCCGTAAAATCCCCGCACGAACTCGAACTCATGCGCCTCGCCTGCCAGGCCACCTGCGACATTTATCGAATTGTTTTTGCGAATCTGAAAGAAGGAATGACCCAGCAGCAAGTCAGCGAACTCGTCTCCGCCGGCTACGCGCAAATGCATCTGCCCGGAGACGCCATGGTGCTCTTCGGCCCTTCCGCTGCTCTTCCGCACGGCAGCAATCAGCCGCGCACATTAAAGGAAGGCGACGTTGTCTTGATTGATGACGGCTGCACCGTCGAAGGCTATTGGTCAGACGTCACGCGCACCGGCGTTTTCGGCAAGCCCACCGAAAAAATGCAACGCGTTTTCGAAACCGTTCGCCGTGCGCAAGACGCCGCGCTCGACGCCGCCCGCTCCGGCCGCCTCACCGGCTCCGTCGACGATGCCGCGCGCTCCGTTGTCACCTCCGCCGGCTTCGGCCCCGGCTACAAATTCTTTTCCCATCGCGTTGGCCACGGCATCGGCCTGGACATTCACGAGCATCCCTATCTCGTCCAGGGCAGCACCACCGTGCTCCAGCCCGGCATGACCTTCTCCAACGAGCCCGGCATCTACATCCCCGGTGAATTCGGCATCCGCTGCGAAGACGTAATGGCCATCACCCCCAACGCCCCCGCCCAACTCCTAACCCCCGCCTTCCAACCCTCCCTAGAAAAACCCCTCGGCTAACTCCTCAACTCGGCAAGTAGTCTCCGCGTCCTCTGCTAACCTCTGTTACCTCTGCGTTAAAATCTTCTCCTCATCCTTACCTCTTTACTTCGTTACCTCTTTCCATCTCTCTTCCACAAACTCCACCACCCGCTCCTCCGCCCAAAACCTCTCCGCTCCCTCCCACTTCGAAATAAACCCGCAATGCCCGCCACCCTCCGGCGCCACAAACCGCACTCTCGCGTTCTTCTCCACCCCCGCCCGCACCAGCGCCTCATACGGCACAAACGGATCATCCTTCGCCGTCATCACCAGCATCGGCACGCTCACTTCTCCAATCACCCGCTTCGCTCCCGCATGTTCGTAATAATCCTCCGCATCTTTGTACCCGAAATTCGGCGCGGTAATTTCATCGTCAAATTCCCGCACCGTCCGGATCGGCCCGAATCCATTCTTCGAATATCGCTCCGGGAATAGCTCCGCCTTCCGTCGGTATCGCTCCAGCAATCCCTTCACAAAATGCCGCTGGTACAAATAATTCTCCGTCTCCTCCAGCGCATCCGCGCAAGCCGATAAATCCATCGCCGGGCACACCGCGCACACCCCGCGCAATTCCTTCGGCGGCGCCGCTCCCCACTCCCCCGCCATTTTCGTCACCAAATTCCCGCCCATCGAATAGCCCGCGAAATAAATCTGCGTAAATCCCTCCGCCATCAGTTCCAGCAGCACCGCCCGGTAATCCCCGCTCAATCCGCTGTTGTAAAGCGTCGGCGTCAATTGCTCCGTCCCTCCGCAATTTCTCTGGTTCATCCGCACCGCGTGAAATCCTCGCGCCCACGCCTTGTCCGCAATCCCCCGCATATAATTCGAATCGCAAGACCCTTCCAGCCCGTGCACAATCACAATCACCGGCAAATCCAGCCGTCTGTTCCCTCCGTGTAGTGGCCGGACTTCAGACCGGCCAGGGCGAGTCCGCGAGCCCGCCTCCTCCCTCTGCCAGTGGCAAATCCCCTTCAACTGCGTCTCCGCATCCACACGAAACAACCGCTCCTCTCCCTCCGGCAGCGCAAACTTCCGCCGCAAAAAGCTCCCCGCCATCGTCTGCAAATGCCCGCTCCGCAGCCATCTGTGCGGCTCAAACTCCTTGAATTTTTCGTTCATGCTCTGACTCTATGAGAGACCTGCCCAACACACAAGCCATCTCCACGCCTTTCCCCGCACGCGCTTTTTCAGGGTTATAATCGCCGCAGCTATGCCCCTCCCTCCAGGCAAAAAACTCGGCCCCTACGAAATCATTTCCCTACTCGGCGCCGGCGGCATGGGCGAAGTTTACCGCGCTCTCGATACTCGCCTCGGCCGCGACGTCGCGATCAAAGTCCTTCCCGAGCGCCTCTCCCAGAAGCCCGATCTCCGCGAACGCCTGGATAACGAAGCCCGCGCCATCTCCCGCCTCTCGCATCCAAATATCTGCACCCTTCACGACATCGGCCACCAGGACGGCATCGATTTCCTCGTTCTGGAATTCGTCGAAGGAAAAACCCTGCGCGAACTTCTCTCCGCCGGTAATCTTCCCGTCCGCGAAGTCATCCGAATCGCCGTGCAAGTTGCCGAAGGACTTGCCAGGGCCCACGAAACCGGCGTTGTCCATCGCGACCTCAAGCCAGAAAACCTGATGGTCTCCGAAGACACCGTCAAAATTCTCGATTTTGGCCTCGCCAAGCTCGACATTCACCCGGAAGACTCCCCGGATTTCTGCACCACTGCCATCTCACAAACTCAACCAGGCATGCTTCTTGGCACGTTTCGTTACATGTCCCCGGAACAAGCCTCCGGCCAGACGCTCGATTTCCGCTCAGACCAGTTCTCCTTCGGGCTGCTTCTCTACGAAATGGCCTCCGGCAAGCATCCATTTCAAAAAAATGCGTTCACGGAAACATTAGTCGCCATCATCCACGAAGAACCCAAGCCCATCAGCCTGCTGAACCCGGAGGTTCCTCCTCCCCTCAGCTGGGTAATTGAGCGCTGCCTGGCCAAAGCTCCGGAGAATCGTTATTTCTCCACCCGCGATTTAGTCCGCGACTTAATGGCCATTCGCGATCGCCTCTCCGATCTCAGCCACAAGCGGCCGGAAAATCGTCCCAGTAATTTGCCGGTTCCCAGCACCGCGTTTGTTGGGCGCGACAAGGAAGTTTCCGCGGTCACACAACTCTTGCTCCGGCCCGACATCCGTCTCGCCACCGTCTCCGGCCCCGGCGGAATCGGCAAATCGCGCCTGGCCATCGAAGTCGCCCGCGAACTGGCCGACCACTTTCCTTCCGGCGTCTATTTCGTTCCCCTCGCCGCCGTCGCGGATCACAATCTCGTCGCCCTCGCCATCGCGCAAACCCTCGGCGTTCGCGAAACCGGCGGTCAGCCACCCCTCGAATCCCTCAAAGAATATTTGCGCAATTCCATCCGCGCGCCCCTGCTCCTTGTGATTGACAATTTCGAGCACCTGGTTGCCGCGGCTCCCCTGTTGGCGGAACTCCTCGCCCTCGCGCCGAGCCTGAAATTCCTGGTCACCAGCCGCGCGGCGCTTCATGTCTCCAACGAACACGAATTTCCCCTCCAGCCGCTCGGTTTGCCGGATTCCAAATCCCTGCCTTCCCTTGAGATTCTTTCCCAATACCCGGCGATTTCCCTGTTCGTGCAGCGCGCCGCGGCCGTCAAACCCAATTTTGAACTCACCGAAGAAAACGCCTCTGCCGTCGCCGAAATTTGCACTCGCCTGGATGGTCTTCCCCTCGCCATCGAACTCGCCGCCGCCCGCATCAAGCTCCTCTCGCCGTCTGCCTTGCGCTCCCGGCTCGCCAGTCGTCTGCAACTCCTCACCGGGGGCGCTCGCGATCTCCCCGCTCGCCAGCAGACCCTTCGCCACGCCATCGATTGGAGCTACGATTTACTCAACGAACCGGAACAGAAACTCTTCCGCAGGCTCTCCACTTTCCTCGGTGGCTGCACCCTCGAAGCTGTCGAGTCCGTCTGCAACGCCAAGGAAGATCTCGGCCTGGACGTCCTCGATGGAATGTCTTCCATGGTGGACAAAAGCCTGGTCCGCCAGATCGAACAATCCGACGGCGAACCGCGTTTCCTCATGCTCGAAACCATTCGCGAGTACGGCCTCGAAAAAATGGCCGCCTGCGGCGAAGAGCCTCTCACAAGGCGCGCCCACGCCGCCTACTGCCTGGTTCTCGCCGAAGAAGGCGCTGCCGAAGATATCAGCGCCAGCCACACCCAATGGTTGGATCGTTTTGAACTGGAGCACGATAATTTTCGCTCCGCCCTCGACTGGCTCACCGAAACAGGCAACGCCGAATGGGGCTTGCGCCTGGGCGCAGCTCTGTTCCGCTTCTGGGAAATGCGCGAGCACCTCTCCGAAGGTCGCGAACGCCTCGGGAAATTGCTCAAACTCAAAGGCGCGGCTGCGTCCACCCTGCCTCGGCTCCGCGCCCTCTTCGCCGCCGGCGTTCTCGCCGGAGAGCAGGGCGATTACATCGCCGCCGATTCCCTGATTACTGAAAGTCTGGCCGTCGCCCGCGAATTGGGCGATCAGCGAAGCATTGCCGTCTCGCTAAACGCCGTGGCCGTGAATGCCCGCGATCGCGGGGACTTGCCCGGTTCGCGCGCTCTATTCGAACAGAGCCTCGCAGCCTGGAGAGAACTACATGATGCTCTCGCCATCGCCCGCGCGCTCAGCAACCTCGCCGGCGTGGTTAAGTCCCAGGGTGATTTTCAACACGCCAGCGTTCTCTACGGCGAATCCCTTACGGTCTTTAGAGAATTGGGCGATCGCACCGGCTTCGCCTGGGCTCTCAACCATCAGGGAGACATGGCGCGCGAACAGGGCGACTCCGCCGCCGCGCGTTCCTTGTATGAGCAGAGCTTAACTACCTTTCGCGAACTCAACGATCGCTGGGGCATCGCCGGGTGCCTCGCTGACTTGGGCAACCTGCTTAGAGAGCAGAATGATTTCCGGGCGGCTGATTCTCTCTACCGCGAAAGCCTCGCCCTCTTTCAAGAGCTGGAGCACAAGCGCGGGATTGCTCGTTTGCTGGAATGCTTCAGCGCCTCTGCCGCGGCCCAATCGGAACCCGAGCGCGCTTTGCGCTTGGCCGGCGCTGCCGCCGCCCTCCGCCAATCTCTTGGCGCCGCGCTCAACCCAGTGGAGCAGGAAAAACTTGAGAAAAGTCTGGAATCCGCCCGCCAAAAATTGCCCACAGCGCCCGCAAGAACCGCATGGCTGGAGGGCTGGGTCATGCCCGTGGAAAAACTCATCGAGGATTTATTGAAAATCGGCGCAACTCCGCGCCCTCGCTAATTTCCAATTCAGAAAAACTGTCATTGCCTGGGAAGATTTGAATCAGCACCGACTGCTGGAGGTTTCGCGGTGCGTTTATTCCGCGGTGCTCGGGTCAATCAGCCTTCTCACGGCCGATATGCGATTCGCGGGAAAGCCTCCCCGCTTTGCGTGCTCTCGTATTGCACTTTCGTCTGGAGCCAGATACACGCAGTAAATCTTGTCGCCCGTTACGTAGCTCTGCAGCCATTGAATCTCCGGGCCCATCCCTTTAATTACTTCCACGGATTTTTGCGATATCGCCTGCAACTCCGCATCCGTCAGGTTTCCCGCACCAGGGACTTCTCGCTCGATCACGAACTTCGGCATGTGCTAACCTCCGCTACTGAAATGCTAGCAAGCGCTCCGTCTTGCCACAAGCCCGCCGTCCGGCGCTGAATAAATAGCCTTATAATCTCCATGCCAGGTATCGGAGGGCATGATGGATCTGAAGTCCGTTCAGAAACCGCTGAAACAACAATATCGCGACGACCCTGCCTCTTCGCAAATCACCCTCAAAGCCCGCGGCGGCCAAACCGAAACTCCCATCGCCTGCTCCGTGGCCATCGGGCGCGCCATCTATAATGCCCAGGCTCACACCGGAGTCGGCGGCGCGGGAACCGCCGCTTGCTCCGGCGACATGCTGCTCGGCGCTCTTTCCGCCTGCGCGCAAATCACCTGTCAGATGGTGGCCACTGCCATGGGCATTCCCACCGAACGCATCGAAGTCACCGTCGAAGGAGATCTGGATTTGCGCGGCACCCTCGGCATTTCCAAGGACGTCCCCGTCGGCTTTGAGCGCATTCGTCTCCGGTTCGACATTGCCGCCCCGCAGGCCACACCGGAACAACTGCAAGCTCTGCGCGAAAAAACCGAACAATATTGCGTGGTCTGGCAGACGCTGGTGCAACCCCCGGCTTTGCAAACCGACTGGGTCACTCCCAAATAGACGGCCAACCGCCTCCCTACATGTGCTGGTAATTGGAGTTCAGAATCTCAATCGTGAGTTGCTTGCTCACACCGTTAATCGTCTCGGCCGAAACGTGAAACGGCCCGCCGCCCGGCACCCGCGCGAATTGCACGTTCACAGTCACCGCATCGCTTGGATCGCTCAAATACGTCGCGATCGTCAGGCTTGCTAAGGACATCGTCGCCTTATCCACCACAATCGTCATGTTGTCGCCCTGCTTGATGTAGTTCGTGCACACCACTCGATACTCATTTGGCGCGCCGCCCATCGGCCCGATCATCACATTCCCCTGCTGATAAGCCTGCTGCAGCATGTCCTTGTCCGGCGGCAGGTATTGCTGAATCAGCGTTTTGATCGAATCCCCGTATTCTTTGTACTCATCAATCTTCTTCGTTCGAATCCGGCCCCGCAGTCCGCGCTTCTTCCGGTCGTCATCGGAAACCGAATCCGGATCCACCGGAGTCTTCTGTGTTTTCCCGTCCGGCCCCATCTGAGCGTTGTAAAGCTCTTCCTTTTTCTCTTCGCCCTTCAGGCTGATGATGTCTTGCTCCATCCACGTATATCCCGCCAGCACCTGTTTATTGAAAGCCAGGGATTGCTTCAGTTCGTTCAGCTTTTGCTGCATCTCCTGCCCTTGCGCCGGCCGCGCCGCCGCCATCCACCCGGCAATCGCAAGAACGCCTGCTGCCAGAATTCCCACACGGCTCCTGCTGCTATTGAGGTGCACCTTGGTTTTCATGGTCATCCTTATAAGTAAGTCGCCTTCCGAATTGCCCCCGATGGTAGTTTGCCCCTCGTTTCGCCCGTAATTGTCAAAACTTACAATGCGCCCCACCCTCGGTGAACGCTCGACCTGTCACTTTTGACACTTCCTCCGCCCCCTTCCCGGCTGCACCATTGCGGCCACATACCACGGAGAACCGATGATCCCACCACGCAACCGTTCAACCCGGCGGCTAGGAAATAAACTGACCGCGGCCTCGTCTCTGTTCCTGTTAGCCTTGCTCTTTGCTCCCCTCGCCCTCGCCAAAAAGAATATCGATTTCGACCCCAATCTCGATTTCTCCAAATACAAATCCTTCGCCTACATCGGCGGCGTCAACACCCTGGAATTCCGCGAATTAAACCCCGATGCCATCTCGGATCGCGTCCACGCGCAAGTCTCTCAATCCCTGATCGCCCGCGGCCTCAAGGAAGTGAAGCCAGACCAGCAACCCGATCTCGTCGTCCGCTATTGGGCCAACAGCCAATCCTCCATCGTCTCCCCCGCCGCCGGCACCTGGGGACAGTTCGGCCAATATGTCAGCGACTACTGGGCCTACACCTACGACCTCATGAAGAGTGAAAGCAGCCTGGACGCAACTCTGGTGATCGATCTGATCGATCCCCGCCGAAAGGACCTCGCCTGGCGCCTTTATCTGGAACAGAAACTCGGTGACGACGACAACATTTGGCCGAAAGTGCTCGACGAAATTGCTAAAGGCTTCACTAATTACCCGCCAACCAAAAAAGACATCGAAGAAAAGAAAAAAGAGCGCGCCGAGCATCCCCCCAAACCAGCAGCACAATAGCCCGCTCAACTCCTCCCAGCCCACTCCCTTTTCAGCCTTTTAAGGTTGTCTCTCCCTCCAATTCCAGCTATCTTTTCTTTGGGACCGGCTATGAGCGACCATCAAAACCCTGCCGGCGAACCTCGCCCCATCCTTTGCCGCGCCGGCGAAATCACCGAACTACCAATTGATGGCACACCGCTCGGCATGTTCGACGACATGGAATACGACACCACCACGCTCACCCTGCAGCCAGGCGACACCATCATCCTCGCCTCCGACGGCATCCTCGAATCCGCCAACGAAGATGGCGATCACTTCGGCTTCGATCGCCTCTGCACTACTCTCAAAACTCTTCCCTCCGCCAGCACCGCGGAAACTCTCTCCGCCGCGATCCTGAAATCCACCAACGACTTCAGCGGCAACCCCGCCGAACCTCACGACGATCGCACCCTCATCATCCTCCGCCTTCTCCCCTGATCCCTTCCCCGCAATCATTGCACTCTCGCCACATTCCCATCGCCGGCTTCATCCCACTCCTGCAAACGCACGAAAACAGGCCGCCCGAAGCGCGTCCTCGACTCGCTCCGTGCCGCCTGTTTCCACTCTTTCCTAACTTTTTCTGCTGGCCGGCTACTCGAACACTACGCCTTCTTCGTCGCCGTTTCCTTCGCCAGGAGTCGTGCCGCCTGCCGGTCGCCGTGGCTCGCTTCCTGGGCCGTTTGCGTTCGCGTCTCTCTCGCTTCCTGCAAAGCCGATTGCGCTGCTGTGCTGATCTGCACCGTATCCTGCGGAGCCGCGGATTTCGCCGTCGCTTGCGGCTGGCTCGCCTTCGGGCTCACCGCTGCCTGGGGCGCAGCCTGCGCTTGTGTTGCCTGCGCGGTTGCGGGTGCTGCATGGTTCACACCATTAATTGCATTGGCCATGGTAGAGGTCCTTCGCGCCTCTCCAGCTCTATCGGCCAGTTCCCCGACAACTTCAGTCTTATTTCCAGCCTTCTAGGAGCTATCTCATAGATAGGGCAAAGGGGTCGGAGCTTTAGCTCCGACTTTGAACTGCCCTGAAAAGCGGGCTTTAGCCCCTGAGGAATTGATTTGAATCTTCCTCACACCATTTGGTTCTAGTTTTTACATCCCCCGATCACTGTCCCATTCCGGAACGCCCAAATTCTCTCCACTCAACTTGACCACTCTCTCCTCCACCCCTAAAATAGAAGTTTCACCGTGACGCAATTTTTTGATCTGCTGAACTCATCCTCCAGCCCAGTGGCCTCCCGCTGGGCTGCGCCATTTCCAACCCAATGTCGTGGCACAGGCACTCCTGCCTGTGCTCTTCGATCTCAACTCATCAACAATTCCCAATGTAGTGGCCGGACTTTAGACCGGCCACCCGCAGCACAGACTTCAGTCTGTGCTCTTCGATCTGAACTCATCGCCGAACTCCAATGTCGTGGCACAGGCACTCCTGCCTGTGCTCTTCGATCGAAATCCAGCAACAATTCCCAATGTACTGGCCGGTCTTTAGACCGGCCACCAGTAGCACAGACTTCAGTCTGTGCTCTTCGATCTGAACTCATCACCGAACTCCAATGTCGTGGCACAGGCACTCCTGCCTGTGCTCTTCGATCTCAACTCATCAACAATTCCCAATGTACTGGCCGGACTTTAGACCGGCCACCAGTAGCACAGACTTCAGTCTGTGCTCTTCGATCTGAACTCATCACCGAACTCCAATGTAGTGGCACAGGCACTCCTGCCTGTGCTCTTCGATCGAAATCCAGCAACAATTCCCAATGTACTGGCCGGACTTTAGACCGGCCACCAGTAGCACAGACTTCAGTCTGTGCTCTTCGATCTAACCCCATAATCAAATCCCAATTCTCGAGGCTCCCATGATCGACGGTCCCATCCACGAAGCTCTCACCTTCGACGACGTCCTCCTCCTCCCGGGCAAATCCTCCGTCCTGCCCACCGAAGTCGACACCACCACGCAATTCACCCGCAAGCTCCAGCTCAACATCCCGCTCGCCTCCTCCGCCATGGACACCGTCACCGAATCCCGCCTCGCCATCGGCATCGCCCGCCAGGGTGGCATCGGCATCATTCACCGCAATCTCCCCATCGACCGCCAGTTCGAGGAAATCGACCGCGTCAAGCGCTCCGAATCCGGCATGATCGTCGACCCTGTCACCATCTCCCCGGACATCACCCTCCGCCAGGCCCTCGATATCATGACCAAGTACCGCATCTCCGGTCTGCCCGTCACGCGCGGTTCACGGCTCACCGGCATCCTCACCAATCGCGACCTTCGCTTCGAAAAAAATCACACTCAGCTCGTCGGTCAGGTCATGACCAAGGACAATCTCGTCACCGTCCCCGTTGGCACCACACTCGACGAAGCCGAAAAAATCCTTCAGAAACATCGCATTGAAAAACTTCTCGTCGTCGATCAGGACTTCAACCTCAAAGGCCTCATCACCGTTAAGGACATCCAGAAAAAACTCGAATATCCCCGCGCCGCGAAAGACGACCACGGCCGCCTCACCGTCGGCGCCGCCGTCGGTGCCACCGGAGATTTCCTCGAACGCGCCGTCGAAATGGCCAAGGCCAAGGCCGATGTCCTCGCCATTGACACCGCCCACGGCCACACCGAACGCGTCATGGAAGCCATCAAAGCCATTCGCCATCGCCTCCCGGAAATGCAACTGGTCGCTGGAAACGTCGCCACCTATGAAGGCGCAAAAGATCTCATCTCCCTCGGCGTGGATGGACTCAAAATCGGCATCGGCCCAGGCTCCATCTGCACCACTCGCATCGTCACCGGCGCCGGCGTGCCACAAATCACCGCCATCCTCGAAGCCTCCAAAGCCGCAAAAGGCACCGGCGTCCCCATCATCGCTGATGGCGGCATCAAATATTCCGGCGACATCACCAAAGCCATCGCCGCCGGCGCCTCCTGCGTCATGATCGGCAGCCTTTTCGCCGGCACCGAAGAAGCTCCAGGCGAAACAATTCTTTATCAGGGCCGCACCTTCAAGTCCTATCGCGGCATGGGTTCCACCGGAGCCATGGAAGCCGGCTCCGCGGATCGTTATTCCCAGGAAGGCGCGGAACGCGGCAAGTCCGTCCCCGAAGGCGTCGAAGGACGCGTCGCCTACAAAGGCCCCCTCAACGGCCTCACCGATCAACTCGTCGGCGGCCTCAAAAGTGGCATGGGCTACGTCGGCGCGCGCACCCTCCCCGAACTCGCGCAACTCAGCAAATTCGTCCGCATCACCGCCGCCGGCCTCCGCGAATCCCACGTCCACGACGTAGTCATCACCAAAGAAGCCCCCAACTACCGCATGGAGTGACCCTGCTCTCTACGTAGGGCCCGCCTTCCGAGGCGGGCCGCCACATTACCCATAGAGAAACCCTCCGTGTACTGGCCGACCTTCAGGTCGGCTCTTCACTGTCCACCGCACACAAACCAACCCCTGTCATCCTGAGCCCCGCGCAGTCTGCGGGCCGAAGGATCTCAACGAAAGCTCCTCCACCAGCCCCACGCGAAGCCACTCCATTCCTTTACCTCCTTTACCTCCCGCTCCTCAGTTACAATATCCATGTACACGATTCCGACCCATGCCCACCTCCGACCCCTGGCGCAATCCACCACCCGCCCCCAATCTCAACGAAGTCCGCTATCGCGTCCCGCCCAAATCCTTTTTTCCGCATTGGCTCCGCGCCTGGCTCCCCGCCATCCTCTGGTCCGTTCTAATCTTCTTTCTCTCCACAGACACCTTCTCCGCCCTCCACACCGGCTCCATCATCGAACCCATCCTCCGCTGGCTCCTGCCCTCGCTCTCCCCCGACACCATCAACCATCTCCATTTCCTCATCCGCAAATCCGCCCACTTCACCGAATACTTCATATTCTTCATTCTTCTCTATCGCGGCATCCGTGCCGATCGCACCGGCTGGCGCTGGACCTGGGCCTCCGCCGCCTGGTTCATTGCCGCCGCCTATTCCTGCCTCGACGAAATTCACCAATCCTTCGTAGCCTCCCGCACCGCCTCCCCTTGGGACTCCCTCCTCGACTCCACCGGCGCCCTCGTCGCCCTCCTCCTCCTCTTCGCCTTCTACCGCTTCTTCCGCCGTTCTCACTTCGCACCTACCAACTGAAACTTGTCATTCTGAGGGCATCCGACAAGGATGTCCGAAGAATCTCAACCCCAACGCCTCCCACCAAACTTCACCAGGACCTCCCGAGCGCCCAGAAAGCTCCCAGCTGAATTCGCGTCTCGGATTTTTATTAGCCGACAATCTGCATTCCTTCAACTCCCTCATTCTCCGTTCCCTCTGCGGCACCTCTGCTAACTCCGTGGCGAACTCCCCTCTTCCCCGTTGCATTCCCCTCCTGAATGAACTAAAAAATCTCTCATCACCACAAATCCAAAACTCCCGGTGCCACAAATGAAAACCCTCCGCCCTCTTTTTCTACTCCCCTTCCTCTTCTTCGCCTCTCTCACCCCCGCCCAGTCCCTCGCCCCCCACTCCCTCAAAGCCGTCAAATTCGGCCACCTCTGGGACGCCCACGGCAAACTCTGGACCAACGCCATCGTCCTCATCGAAGACGACAAAATAAAATCCGTCAGCACCAACTTCTCCGACGTCCCCGCCAACGCGCAATTCATCGATCTCTCCAAATTTACCGGCCTTCCCGGCCTCATCGACGTCCACACCCACATGACCATGTACACAGACGAAACCCCCGGCGTCCCCATGCTCAAGCAACTCACCACCAACCCTCCCGCTGTCGAAGTCTTCCTCGCTCGCAAAGGCGCGCTCCGCACCCTCGAAGCCGGCGTCACCACTGTTCGCGATCTTGGCTCGGATCAATATGAAGACATCGCCATGCGCGACCTCATCAATCGCGGCGAAATGATCGGCCCGCGCATGTTCGTCTCTGGCTACGGTCTTTACATCACCGCCTCCGCCTACAAGCCCGGCTTCAATCCCCCGGTTGGCGGCGTCGCCGATGGCGTCCCCGAAGTTCTCCGCGTCGTTCGCCAGCAGGTCGCCGCCGGCGCCGACGTCATCAAAATGTACGCGTCCACCGGCACCGACGACGATGTCACCGGTTTCGAAACCTATTCCTACGACGAAATCAAAGCCGCCGTGGACGCCGCCCACCAGTTCGGCAAAAAAATCGCCATCCATTCCTACGGCCCCGCTGGCGCGCGGGACGCCGTCCGCGCCGGCACCGATTCCCTCGAACACGCCACGGACATGGACGACGCCACCATCCAGGAAATGGTCAAGCGCGGCACCTTCTACGTCCCCACCATCGACCACAACCGCTACTACCTCGATAACTGGCAGAAGATTGGTTACACGGATGGCTTTCAGGAAAAAACCAAAGCCTTCATCGATCGCAATCTGGAAACCGCTCGCAAAGCCCACAAGGCCGGTGTGAAATTCGCCATGGGCTCCGATGCCATCTACACCATGTTCGGCGAAAACACCCGCGAACTCGCCTGGTTCGTCAAAGCCGGCATGTCTCCCGAACAAGCCCTGCGCACCGCCACCACCAACGCCGCCGAACTCCTCGGCAAATCCACCGAACTCGGCGCCGTCGCCCCCGGCTATTTCGCCGACCTCATCGCCGTCGAAGGCGATCCCCTCGCCAACATCGACGTAGCCATCAACAACGTCCGCTGGGTAATGAAATCCGGCTCCGTCTTAGTCGACAAAACCAAATAGCGCCAGCTTCCTGCTCCAATGTAGTGGCCGAACTTCAGATCGGCCACCAAAAAAAATCCCCCTGTAGGGGAGGAGCTCGCTCCTCCCTCTTCGATCCCCAACGCCTCTCCCACCCAAATAAACTTGACTCCTCCTCCCTCTTCGATCCCCAATACGTCCCCATACCAAATGAACTTGAGGGTGCCCCACCCTTGGTTTGTAAGGGTGGGCTCTTACACTCGAAAGGCAATCACTTTCCTCTCTTCTCTTTCTCTTTCTCTTTTCTCTTTCCACTCTTTTCTCTTCATTTTCAATTCCCCGCCGGCTGCCTCGCCTCCTACGCTCCCACTCTTCTCCGTGTCCTCCGTGCCCTCTGTGGTGAACTCCATCTCTTCCCCTGTAACCACCACTCAATCCCTCGCATCTTTACCTCCATGGAATTCCGTCAACTCGGTTACTCCGGACTTCAAGTCCCCGTTCTCTCCTTCGGCACCGGCACCTTTGGCGGCGCCAACGACTTCTTCAAAGCCTGGGGCAGCAGCGACGTCGCCGAAGCCACCCGCCTCGTGGACATCTGCCTCGACGCCGGCGTCAATCTCTTCGACACCGCCGACATTTATTCCGACGGCGTCTCCGAGGAGATCCTCGGCAAATCCATCGTCGGCAAACGCAATCGCCTGCTCATCTCCACCAAAGCCACTTTCGCCATGGGCAAAGGCCCCAACGATCTTGGCTCCTCCCGTTATCACCTCATCCGCGCCTGCGAAGCCAGTCTTCGCCGCCTCAACACCGACGTCATCGACATCTACCACATGCACGGCTTCGACGCCCTCACCCCCGTCGAGGAAGTCCTCAACACTCTCGACACGCTCGTCCGCAGCGGCAAGGTTCGCTACATCGCCTGCTCCAATTTCTCCGGCTGGCATCTCATGAAGTCGCTCTCCGTCTCCGAACGCTACGGCTGGGCGCGTTACGTTGGCCATCAGGTGTATTACTCCCTCATCGGCCGCGAATACGAATGGGAACTCATGCCCCTCGCGCTCGATCAAAAAGTCGGCGCGCTCGTCTGGAGCCCTCTCGGCTGGGGACGCCTCACCGGCAAAATCCGCCGCGGCCACCCGCTTCCCGAAACCAGCCGCCTCCACAAAACCGCGGACTACGGCCCGCAGGTGGAGAACGAATATCTCTATAAAGTCGTGGACGCGCTCGACGCCGTCGCCAAGGAAACTGGCAAGTCCGTTCCGCAGATCGCTCTCAACTGGCTCCTGCAGCGCCCCTCCGTCTGCAACGTCATCATCGGCGCCCGCAACGAAGAGCAACTCCGCCAGAACCTCGCCTCCGTCGGCTGGAATCTCACCAAAGCTCAAGTCGCCAAACTCGACGCCGCCAGCGACCTCACCCCCACCTACCCCTACTGGCACCAGCGCCAATTCGCCAACCGCAACCCCATCCCCGTCTCCTCCAAGTAGCACAGGTTTTAACCTGTGCGCCCCACTCGAAAAAATCCCTTGTAGGGGAGGAGCTCGCTCCTCCCTCTTCGATTTCCAATCCCATCTCCCATCCCATCAAAATTGACGCCGGCTCTTCTCCGTGTCCTCTGTGGTGAACTCCCCATAACCACCCCGCCTAATTCATCATCCAATAACCATCCGAATATCTAGCAAATACAAAAAGGAAAACTCTTGAGCCCCCGCATCGTCACCGCCATCGCCATAATCCAATCCATTCTTCTCCTCGCCCATCTCTTCCTCTACGAAACCTGGCTCGCTCTCTTCGGCCCCCTCCGCCAACCCTGGCTCACCGTCCTCCAAATCTCGTTCGCGCTCCTCTCCGTCAGTTTCGTCGTCACCACTCTTCTCGCGCATCGCTACTTCAATCGACCCGTTCGCATCCTCTATCGCATCGCCAGCATCTGGCTCGGCTTCGTAAATTTCGCCGTCCCTGCGGCGCTCCTCGCCTGGATTGTCCTGGGCTTCACCATCGCGCTGAATCTCCCCTTCGGGCAATCCGGCGTCGCCGTCTTTTTCCTTGCCCTCGCTCTCGCCGCCACGCTCTACGGCCTCATCAACGCCGCCACCATCCGCATCAACCGCATCACCGTGAAACTCCCCGGCCTCCCCGCCTCCTGGCGCGGACGCGTCGCCGCCCTCGTCACCGACACGCATCTCGGCCACATCAAGGGCCGCCGTTTTCTTTCCCGCATCGTCACCTCGCTCCGCCAGCTCCGCGCAGACGTCGTCTTCATCAGCGGTGACCTCTTCGACGGCACCCACGTCGATGCCAACCGCCTCGTCTCTCCCTGGAAGCAGCTCACCCCAAAATTTGGCTCCTATTTCGTCTCCGGCAATCACGACGAATTCTCAGACTCTTCCCAATATCTCGACGCCATCCGCAAATCCGGCATCCGCGTCCTCCACAACGAAACCGTTGATCTCGACGGCCTCCAGGTCCTCGGCGTCACCTATCACGATTCCGCCAACCCCGAACGCTTCAGTTCCATTTTGGCCAACGCCGACCTGGATCCCGCCCGCGCCAGCGTCCTCCTCTCCCACGTTCCCCACAGCCTTCCCATTCCCGAAAAGCGCGGCATCTCCCTCCAACTCTCCGGCCACACCCATGGCGGCCAGATTTTTCCCTTCACCTGGTTTACCTCGCGCATCTTCGGCGCCTACACCTATGGCCTCAAACGCTTCGGCGATCTCCTCGTCTATACCTCCAGCGGCGCCGGCACCTGGGGTCCTCCCCTCCGCGTCTGCACCGCCCCCGAAATCGTCCTAATCCGCTTCGAATAAAATTCTTCCGCTCCGCCGCTCATGTAGGGCCCGCCTTCTGAGGCGGGCCGTTCTCACCAAGATCCCGTAGCCCCTGGCGCCTGCCCTCCAAGCCATATTCGCGAAGGCGAGGGGCGGGCGCTCGCCGCCGTCAGCCTCAGAATCCCGATTCCTCTCCTCCGTGTCCTCTGTGCCCTCTGTGGTGAAATCTTCCCTCCCGCCCCGCCCATTACTCAAATTCTACTTGACACTCGCATTATCTTTCTCTACCCTAGCCCTGTAGAAAACTACGCCCGCGGCGTCCCACGTCGCGGGCTTTTTCTTTTCCATTCACCTTCTCCAAGGAGTATCCAAATGCCAAGAATCAATCCCGAACTGCGCGCCCGTCAGTGCAAATTCACCTACTCCGATGGCCGCCGCTGCCGCCTCGCACGCTCCGCCGCGGGCGAAGGCTATTGCTATTCCCACGCCCGCAAAATCCTCGAAGAACGTAAGTCCGCCTACATCCATGCCATTCTCACCGAGCCGCTCGCTCACACCGCCGTTTCCAGCACCGCTCTAAGCCTCGTGCTGGTTCGCCTGTTTACCGCCGTCAGCGCTGATCGGCTCCCGGCGAAAACCGCCAATTCCCTCCTCCGCATCACCCAAGCCCTTCAGAAAACTCTTCCAGACACGACACACGAATTTTCCCAGGTCTTTCAGCGTAGCGCCCTCACCGACACGATCCGCACTCTTTACCAGGAACAAGACGATTTTTTCAAACACGACCACGACGACCCCGCAAATTCAGAATGGCCAGCTTACGACCATGCCGCTGCGGCGTCACCTGTCCCAGCCCCTCCGGCGTCCGCGGAACCTTCCGCGTCCCCCGCTTCCGAAAATTTGCGCGCCTCCTCACCATCCCCCGTCTCCGATTCCACTCCATATCCTCCCGCTCTCCCGGATATTTCTGCCTACGCGCTTCCCGACACCCCTAACCCATACGCCAGCATGTCCCCCGATGAACTCATCCGCCACCTCAAACAGCTCTATCCCCGCTCCCAAACCCGCGTTCCAAAATGACTTACCGAAAATAACCCCTGCATTTGCCTCACCTGCAAAACCCATTTCCCGCAACCCCCTGTATTTGCCTCACCTACAAGAAATCGCACTTTCAGCTCCCGCTTCGGTCCCGCGTAGTATAGTGCTTAAATTCAATTATCTACTGGTAATATCGTGCAAAGTAGGAGTGGGCGAATACGCCGCAACTCCGCAATCCGCGGCAATCGCCAGAGTCAGGGAATAATCGGGCAATCTCCGGTTTGACTCGATATCCCGGAACTGGGATAATTGCATGACCAGGTCGAAAAGACCTTACAGCGAGAAGGCCCTCTTCTGGACCGGCTCGAGCAAGCGCGACTTGTTAAATTTTCCGGAAGCGGTCATTGATGAAATAGGCATGGCTTTGAGCGTCGCCCAATTTGGAGGAAAACACCCCAGCGCAAAACCTTGGCGCGGTCGGGGACCAGGTGTATTCGAAGTGGTTGAAAATCATCTAGGTGATGCCTACAGAGCGATTTACACGGTGCATTTTCCGAACGCCATCTACGTACTACATGCCTTTCAAAAAAAATCGCCGAGCGGTATTAAAACTCCGAAAAAAGATGTCGACTTGATTGCCAGGCGGCTCCGCGAGGCCGCCGAAGACTACGAGGTCCGATATGGCCAGGAAAACAAATAGCCGGCGGGTGGTGCCGAGTTCCGGAAACGTCTTTGCGGACCTCGGCATCCTGGACGCCGCGGAGAGGCAGACCAAAGTGCGGCTCGCGGTGGCCATCAACCGAATCCTTGCGGCCCGGAATTTGTCGCAAACGGCAGCCGCTCGGCGTCTCAAGGTAAACCAGCCAAAGGTGTCCGCGTTAAGCAATTACCGTCTCGAAGGATTTTCCGTTGAGCGGCTGATGCAGTTTCTCACCAGCTTGGATCGCGACGTACACATCGTCATCAGGCGGATGTCTGCGTCACGGAAGCGTGGGCGAATTGTGGTGACGGCGCCTTGAAAATTCTGTAGTTTGAAGGATCGTCGGCCTGCCGCTCTTCGATTTCACCCGCACCGCACAATAAGAAACTGTCATCCTGAGGGGCGCGTCGTTTGCGCCCCGAAGGATCTCAACCGACCCGCCAGCACAACCCCAAACTTGAAATCCTTCCGCTATCCTTGTCGGATAGCCTCGGGATGACAGTCCACTTTTTCGATTCTTTTCACTTACCTTCAAATCGGGTGCGGTAAATTCCATCTGATTTCCTATGCACCGCCCTTGTTCACTTTCCCATCTCGCCTCGCACCAGCCGGATGTGTGACCGCAAATCATAAAGACGCGGTCTCAACGAGATGGGCACCCACAGCCGGCTGGCCCGCTCTTCTAACTGGTCAAATCGCGCCACAAAACCCTTGTCCTGTTTGCTCCCCACTGCGGAGTTCAATTCCCTTTCGAGCTGCCTCAATTCCGAATACAGCCAGTAAATCCGCCGCGTCTGAATGGACATGAACAATTTCGGCGAGATCCTCAGCAAAGGATAAAGCACGCCCACCACAGGCAACAGCAATGTCAGCCCTTGCTGCACCAGCACGGCCAGCCAGAATGGCAGATTCCGCTGCAAGAACGGCGGCCCGGTTTTGTAATATTGCCGCGCATGTTTGCTTAGCGGAAAATCGATAGACTCGGACGCGGGAAATTCCCCCGCCTTGTGAAACACGCCTGCCCTGGAATGTATCTGCGAAGCGGCTTCCAGCAGCAGATACTGGATCGCTGGATGGAGATCCTCGCGCACCACAAAGCTCGCTTTTGGCGCCACCAGATCCACATCTGTTGGTGGCCGGTTTTCCGCCATGTTCGCCACCCCGGCAGGTAAAACCAATTTATTCAGGAACGGGTATAAATCCACCCAGGCATCCGCCCTGCGAACACTCACCAGGCTTATATCCTTGGAGACCAAAAGCTCCTGCACCGCGGGCGTATCCCAGGCGCCCATCAGAATCGCCCCGTCAATTTCTCCCTCCAGTAGTTTCGCGGAAGCCTCCGCTTGCCTCAGTGAAAGCAGTGTCATGGATTTCTGATCAATCAGCCCTGCGCGGGACAGGAAATCAAGCGCCAGCGCGTGGCCCGCGCTGCCCTCCGGGCCAATCGAAATGCGCAGGTTGCGATGTCGCTCCAGGTTTTCTAAAGCCTGGCCGCGAGAGAATAGCCACAGCGGTTCGTAAAATAGTGTGCCCAGCGACACCAGCCCCGGAGACTCCCGATGATCCCCGATTCCGCCCGGAATAATCGCAATGCTGATGCCCGATTTTCTGTCCTGCATCCGGGCCAGACTGTCCACGGCGCCCGCCGTTGGAACCAGTCTTAGCTCGATCCCTTCGCGCGCAAGAATTTCGTGGTAGCGCTTCCCCAGTTCCGCGTCGATGCCGCCTTCCGGGTCCACGGCCATCGCCACAGTACGCGGCGGCGTCGGGCGCAAAAGTTTGAAAGTTATCCAGATCGCCACCGCCGTCAACGCCAGCACAAGAATCGCGCCAATCGCCAGAATGCGTCCGTTTACCTGGTCACGCTTCAGAAAATTCATTGCTCCGTGCACCCTTGTCGGCGGAGTTGCGAAACGCCGATGATGACCGGGGCCACCGCTGAATCTGTTCCCGGTTCCCTGGTTTCCAATGGGCGCCATCATCGCACAAATCGCCCGTGTCCTTGGAACTGTTAAAACTGACAATCATCCCGTGCGGCCAGAGCTGGCTGGCTCCTCACTTTCGCAACTGGGGATCCGGTCCCAAACCAGCTTTATTTCCGTCCGCGCACCTGATTTCGCCAGGAGACAATCTTTTTACTTCTGAGCCTATCCTCGCTGCGCTAAGATTCTCTCCACGTTCCCGATCCGTTCGATTTGGAGAGTCTCATGAAACTTGTTATTTCCGCTTCCTTGCTTCTGGCAGTCACCTCATTGTTCGCCCTCCCGCCTTCCCCTTCGCAGCAAAAAGACGAAGTGGCGAAGACCACCCTGAAAGTGGGAGATGTTGCCCCGGACTTCGCGCTGCTCAGCGATCAATGGAAACCCGTCAAGCTCAGCGATTATCACGGTAAAAAGAATGTCTTTCTTGCGGTTTACGTTCTCGCCTTCACCGGTGGTTGAACCAAGCAACTCCAGGCGGTCCAGTCTGGAATCACTTCTGGAAAAATCGATACCTCAGACACGGAAGTTTTCGGAGTAAGCATTGACTCACCCGCGGCCAACGCCGCGTTTGCCAAACAGATTGGCGTGAAATTTCCCCTGCTAAGCGATATGAACAAGAAAATGCTGACAGCCTACGGCATTCTGAAGGGCTACGACCAGCAGAACCAAACCTATCAGTGGGCGCAGCGCGCCAATATTGTGATCGATAAAAATGGCGTGATTCAGCACATCGAAGAAGGAGACAGCGCCGTGGATCCGAATAACGCGCTGACGATGTGCACCAAACTCCACAACAAATCCGAAACGAAGTAGCTCTCGTTTCGCCAATCCATCGGATAAGCCAGTCTTACTGAACTTTTCCCGCGCTGTCTTTCAACAGGCCCAGGCGCACCAGGCTTTCGCCCGTCGCGACCAGCGCCTCTTCATTGGAGCGGGGCGCCCAATCCAGAACTCGGCGCGCCTTTTCATTGCTGGCATTTTTCCACTTGCCCAGTTCCGGCAAAATCAGCTTCACCGCGGGATCCCGCAGCGCGGCCAGGTGCACCAGCCAGTTGGGAATTTGCCGCTTGGGCACGCGCCTGGCGTCAGCCCCCAACCGGGTGCGCAGAATTTTGGCGATGTCCAGCATCGAAAGAAAGTCGCCGGCGACGCATAAGAAGCGCTCCCCTTTGGCAGCGGGATGCAACATGGCGCGCAAGTGCAGGTCGGCCACGTCGCGCACATCCACCACCCCAAAATAGAGCCGCGGCGCGCCCGGCATCGCTCCGTCCATCATTTTCTGCACGATCAGAATGGAGGACGAATAATCCGATCCGAGCACCGGCCCGAATACCCCGACGGGATTCACCACGGAGAGCTCCAGCCCGCCGCCCTCGCGCGCCAGAAAATCCCAGGCCGCGCGTTCCGCCAGCGTTTTCGATTTCGTGTACGGTGCAACATCCGCGCCCCCCGGATTCGTCCAGTCCGCTTCGGTAAATGGCGTCTTGCGCACCGGGTGCCCGTAGCCAATCGCGGCGAACGAAGACGTGAGCACCACGCGTTTCACGCCCGCATCCCGCGCCGCACGCAGCACCCGCAGCGTGCCTTCGCGGGCAGGAATAATCAGTTCGTCTTCGTTCTTCGGGACGCTGGGCGGCAAGAGGTGACGCCACATGCAAAACGAAATCGCACCCCGCCACCGCCTCGCGCCAGCCCGCATCGTCGATCAGATCCGCGGCAAAGAAGGACAGCCGATCCAGCTGAGTCGCGCCCGCTCGCTTCAGCGTGGCGCGCACACCGGCCTCCCGTTGCAGACTCCGCACCGTCGTCCTCACCTGATGCCCCGCCGCCAGCAGCGGCAGAATCGTGTGGCTTCCAATAAACCCCGAACCGCCCGTAACCAGAACCGTGTAACCCATCGCCGTTCCCCTTAAACCCGCACTCACCGATTAGATAAACCGCCCCGTGCTTCGGTTAGACGCCTGGACAATTCCGCGAATAGTGGCGTTTGCGGGTGACACCCGGTTACGGCTTTTGACCTTTGGCGGTACACTTTAGTGACGAGGTGGATGGAGATGGCTGGCGTCATTATCAAGAATCCTGAAATCCTTGGCGGAGAGCCTGTGTTCCGCGGAACCCGTGTCCCTTTCAAAATTTTGATGGAGTACCTCGAAAGCGGCGACACCCTCGACCAATTTCTTGAGCAGTATCCCAGCGTGAGCCGCGAACTCGCCGTCGCCGCCATCGAAGAAGCCAGACGCAGCCTCGTTGCCCAGCTCAAATGAGAGTTTTGCTGAATGAGTGCATGTCAAAGGCACTCAGGAAGTTCCTTCCGATCCTCACCAATTGCAGCCCGCCTAAGCCGCCTCCCACAATATTCCAAACGCTCCGTCAGCACGCAGGCCACGAGACACGGGCCACGGAGCACTGGCCACGTCTAACGGGTCACGTTTAAGGGGTTGCAAATCTCCCGGCTGGCAGAGAAGATGAGGCCCACCCTTCATGCCTGCTTCCCTTTCCACGCGACCTCAACCCATTCCCGCGCGCCTGATGATCGTCATCCTCCTTCTGGCGATCTCCGTTTTCATCAATTACATTGACCGCGGAAATCTTTCCATCGCCGCGCCAATGCTCAAGGACGAGCTGAAGATTTCCGCATCGCAACTGGGCTTTCTGCTCTCCGCGTTTTTCTGGACCTACTCCTGCCTCAATCTTTTTTACGGCTGGCTGGTAGACCGCGTGAACGTCAACTGGCTCTTCGCTGGCGCGTTCCTTTTGTGGTCCGCGGCCACCGCCGCCACCGGACTGGTGCGCACCTTCGCAATGCTTTGTGTCCTGCGGCTGGTGCTGGGCGTGGGCGAAGCAGTGGCTTTCCCCGCGTACAGCAAAATCCTCGCGCTCAATTTTGCCGAGGAACACCGCGGCGTCGCGAACTCCGTCCTGATGTCTGGCCTGCTGCTCGGCCCGGGGTTCGGGCTTCTCTGCGGCGGCATGTTGATGGCGCGATTCGGATGGCGGCCCTATTTTTTCGCGCTTGGCCTGGCCAGCATGCTCTGGATTATTCCCTGGCTCATCTGGATGCCGCGAAAATCCATGGCACTGCCGGCCGCAGAAGCGCCCTCCACGGGCAAAGCCAGCCTGGCGGAATTTCTGATGATGCGCTCCGCCTGGGGCACCTGCCTCGGCTTGTTCTTTGCGAATTACATCAGCTATTTCCTGATCACCTGGCTGCCCTATTTCCTGGTGCGCGAGCGCCACTTTTCCCTCGAACGCATGGCCACGATCGGCGGCACGGCCTACTTGCTGGGTGGACTCGCGGCGCCCCTTTGCGGCTGGTTGGCGGACCGTTGGATCGCGGGCGGTGCAAGCCCCACGCTGGCGCGAAAAACGTTCGTTGCCGGAGGCATCGCTTGTTGTGGAATTTTTCTTGGCCTTTCCGGCATCCTTCCGGATCGCTTTTGCGTCGCTGCGATTTCCCTCGCCATAATTTCATTCGGTGTGATGTCTTCCAATCACTGGGCGGTCTCGCAAACCCTGGCGGGGCCTTCCGCAGCGGGGCGCTGGGTGGGCTTTCAGAATTTTTTTGGCAATCTCGCCGGCATGGTCGCGCCAGCCCTCACCGGTTATGTGCTGGAGCGCACCGGCCACTTCTTCTGGGCCTTTGTGATCGCCGCGGTGGTGGGCCTGGCAAGTTCCGCCAGCTGGATTTTCGTGGTTGGGCCAATCGAACCCGTCCAGTGGGACAGTGATCTCCGAACCTCCGCCCGTGCCGCGACACAAGCGTGACGCCGGTCACTGCAATTCGCCACCCGCGCACCTAGATTCCTCCGCATGCAAGCGTCTGACGAAACCGACCGGGCCTCCTGGCTGGAGGGACCGTCCGCGCGTTGCAGTCCGCGCCCGGAAAAGACGCAGCGTCCCTGGAATCTGATCCTGCTGGGCCCGCCGGGCGTCGGCAAAGGCACGCAGGCGGCTTTGCTGCACCGGCAGCTGCACGCGTGCCACCTGTCCACCGGTGATGTCTTCCGCACGGCGGGCGGCCGCAGCGAATGCGACCTCAGCCCCGCGATGAGAGCCGCGCTCGACTACATGCGGCGCGGCGATCTGGTTCCCGATTCCATCGTCTGGGAGATGCTGCTGGAACGCAGCGGCTGCCTGCGCTGCGGAGGCGGATTTCTGCTGGATGGCTTTCCGCGCACGCTGATTCAGGCCGAATCGCTGTGCCGTCTGATGGAAAATCAGGGAATCGTCTTGAACGCGGTTGTGGACTACGAATTGCCGCTCGAGGAAATCGTCGCGCGCCTGAGCGGGCGCCTCACTTGCAAAAATTGCAAGGCGGTGTTTCACCAGACGCAGCGGCCCCCAAAAACCGCCGATGTCTGCGACAGCTGCGGTGGCGCGCTGCTTCAACGCCAGGACGACCGGCCGGAATCCGTGAAAATCCGCCTGCAAGCCTATGAAGCGAAGACCGCCCCGCTGATCGATTTCTACCGCCAGCTCGGCCTGCTGCTTCCCGTTTCCGCCACCGGCTCTCCCGAAGAAATTTGCGCCCGCACCATCGCCGCTCTGCAGCAACGAAGCGACCCCGCATCCGCGTAAGCCACCTCGGTAGCGCCGGCATCTTGTTTACCCTGACTCAAGAAGGGTTTACCCTGACCGAGGAAGAGCCGGCAAGCGAATCCTGTGGTGAGAAATTAAGAAATAATGTCAATTCTCGTAACCGAGAATGAGATCCCAAAGCTGGCAGCCAGTCGCAAGCGAGTACACCAAATCGCATATCACGCGCCTGCCAGCAGCAGTCGCTGACCCACACTTTTGTTTTGATTATTACTACAGGCTTAAATCTTCACGCCCCAGAAAGAGGCGTCCGCGTCGTGCAGCGCGATGCCCACTTCCCAGGCCTCATGCCCGCGCCAGACCACTTCTCCCTGCGCGCTCCGCCCGGTTTCCGGAAGCACCAGTTTCACTTGCCGCCGCAGCGGCACATCCGCGCCAATCACCGCCATGCAGCCAGAGTGGCTCACGTCCACGGTAAGCCCGTTGGCCGTGCGCCGCGCTTCGCCTTCATCCCATTCGAGCCGCAATCGCAGGCTCGCGGTCGCGCGCGGGTGAGAGCGCATGCTCGCCCAGCGTTCCGCCAGTTGTTTGTTGTGATCCAATATTTTGTCCGGAGATAGTAGGGACATTGGAATACCTCACGGGGGAGTTAAACCGCTTCGGGGGGCCGAACCCCAACGTAATCCCGTGCAAGGCTCCAGTCAATGGTACTCAGCAAAAAATGTTCTGCCAGGACATGGCCCAACCTGAATCAGCCCCGGGCTCATTTCTCACGCTGATTTTGCAGGATTTACCTTGCAAATAACGGCCCGCCAATGAAAAAGCCCGCCCCCTTTTTTCGGGAGCGGGCTCTTTAAAACTTGCGGAGGCGGGGCTTAACTCTTGTTGGCTTCGATGGCTTCTTCGACCTTGCTCTTTTCCTTCTTTTCCTTTTTCTTGAACTCGTAGCCCACCAGCTCCAGAATCGCCACCTTCGCTCCATCGCCCACGCGGGTGCCCCCGTGAATGATGCGCGTGTAGCCGCCGGCGCGATCCGCAAACTTCGGCGCGATCTCGCTGAACAGTTTTTGCGTCATCGCCGGCGTCATCAGATACGCGGCGGCCTGGCGGCGGGCAGCAAGCGTGTCCTTTTTCCCCAGCGTGATGATCTTTTCCGCCACCGGCCGGGTGGCCTTGGCGCGCGTGAGCGTGGTGGTGATGCGTCCATGCTCAAACAGATTGGTGACCAGGTTGCGCAGGGTCGCGCGGCGGTGCCACGGATTGCGTCCAAGTTTCGATCCCGACTTCAGATGTCGCATGTGTGTCGTTCCTCAAATTCTGCTTTTGATGGAACCGTCGCCGTGGCTGGCGGTCCGTTCTTCGTGCTGGATAACAGCTAGCAGCGAACAGCGAGCAGGAACCGACTTTCACTTCAGGCACACTGTGGTTCCTGCTATCTGCTATCTGTTCGCTGTTATCTCCTTCCAACGCCGGTCAAAAAACCGGCCAATCCACTTACAGCCCAATCGTTTCGTCGGTGCTTGGCGGGGCGGTCTGGCTCGGCAGCGGCGGCCAGATGATGCGGCCGTGCTCGTCGAACTTCATGCCCAGGCTGAGGCCCATCTTCACTAGTATATCCTTGATCTCGTTCAGCGATTTGCGGCCGAAGTTCTTGGTCTTCAGCATTTCGTTCTCGCTCTTCTGCACGAGTTCGCGGATGGTCTGGATGTTGGCGTTCTTCAGGCAGTTGTAGCTGCGCACGGAGAGCTCCAGTTCCTCGACGGAGCGGTCCAGATGCTCCAGCCGTGGATCGTGGATGATGTCCTGCGGCAACTCGACGATTTCCGATGTGTCATCCATATTGATGAAGATGACCATGTGATCCTTGACGAGTTTTGCGGCGAAGCCGATGGAATCCTGCGGCGTGACGGCGCCGTTGGTCCACACTTCGATCATCAGCTTTTCGTAGTCGGTCATCTGCCCCAAACGCGCGGCTTCCACGGAATAATTCACCTTGCGCACCGGGGAGTGGACCGAGTCCACCGGAATATAGCCGATGGGCAGGTCTTCATCATAGTTGCGGTCCGCAGCCACGTAGCCGCGACCGTTCTTCGCGCGCATTTCGATCTGCAGCTTACCGCCTTCGCTGACGGTGGCGATATAGACGCTCTTGTCCAGCACCGCGAAGTCGGAATCTTCCTCGATCTGCGCGCTGGTCACGACGCCGGGCTGCTCCACGTTCAGGTAAATGGTCTTCGGCAGGTCGTTGTTCAGCTTGATGGGCACCTGCTTGAGGTTCAGGATGATGTCCGTGGCATCCTCAACCACACCGGGGATCGAAGAGAACTCGTGCAACACGCCTTCGATTTTCACCGCGGTGATGGCCGCGCCCTCGATGGAGCTGAGCAGCGCGCGACGCAGTGCGTTTCCGACCGTGGTTCCCCAACCGCGTTCAAACGGCTGGGCGGAAAACCGGCCATACCGTTCGGTCAACGATTCGAGCTCCGGCGCGAGACGCTTCGGTTTCTGAAATCCCTTCCACATCGTGTTCCTTCCTTCTGCGGCGGTTAGCGGAAGCCGCATGTCCGTGAAAAAAAGTAGTCAGTAATAAGTGATCAATAATCGGATAGCAGATAACAGCTGGCAGCGAGCAGGAATCGTTTTTGTTTCGAGGTTCCTGTTATCTGTTTTCTGTTCGCTGCTATCCCTCTTGCGGAGCCAAGGCCCCGCAATTGCGCTTACTTCGAATAAAGTTCGACGATCAGCTGTTCGTTGATCGGGGGCGTCTGCATATCGTCGCGCTTCGGCAGCGCCACGACCTTGGCCTTGAAGTGCTCGCGATCCTGCTCGAGCCACGGCACAAGGTTCTGGCTTTGCGCAACGTTGCGCGCTTCCAGCACCATGGCGTTCTCGTGCATCTTGTCCTTGATCGCCACTTCCTCGCCCACGTTCACCTGGTAAGACGGGATGTTCACTTTCTTCCCGTTGATGCGCACGTGTCCGTGCAGCACCAGCTGCCGCGCCTGCGCCCGCGAGGACGCCAGCCCGGCGCGCCACACCACGTTATCGAGGCGCCGCTCCAGCATGATGATCAGGTTTTCGCCCGTTGGCCCCTTGGTACGTTCCGCCTTATGGAAATAATTGCGGAACTGCCGCTCCAGCAGCCCATACGTGCGCTTCGCTTTCTGCTTCTCGCGCAGCTGCAGGCCGTAACCCGCAACCTTCGCGCGCCGTGACTGCCCGTGCTGTCCCGGTACAAAGTTGCGCTTCTCAATCGCGCACTTGTCCGTGAAGCACCGCAGGCCTTTCAAAAACAGTTTCTGCCCTTCCCGACGGCACAGGCGGCAGACTGCATCTCGATGTCTTGCCAACTTCGATTCTCCCTTCCCGAATCTCTCTGGGGCTAACAGCGATCAGCTAGCAGCGAACAGGAACCAACCATTACCGGCGGCGAATTCTTGCTTCCTGTTATCTGTTCTCTGTTTGCTGTTATCCCTCTCCGGCCGGTCTAAAGTCCGGCCACTACAAAATCGTCAGACACGCCGGCGCTTTGGCGGGCGGCAGCCGTTGTGCGGAATCGGCGTGACGTCGCGAATGGCCACAATGTGCAGCCCCGCAGCCGCCAGCGCGCGCACCGCGGATTCGCGGCCCGAACCGGGTCCCTTCACTTTCACTTCCACGCTCTTCATGCCGAACTGGTCGCGTGCTCCGGTCGCCGCGGTCAGCGACGCCTGCTGCGCCGCGTACGGCGTGCCCTTGCGCGAGCCCTTGAAACCGATGGAGCCCGCCGAAGAAGTGCAAATCACGCGGCCATCGGGATCCGTGATGGTGATCTGCGTGTTGTTGAAGGTGGCGGCAACGTGCGCAATCCCGTGCGGGACGGTGCGCCGCTCCTTCTTCTTCTTGAATTCCTTCTTCTTCTTGCCGGCCGCCGCTGGCTTTGTTGGTGCTGTTGCGTCCGGCGCTGTGTTCTGCTGCTCTTTTGCCACGTTTGACTCCGTTAGCTCTGATTAGTCCTAAGTTGTTAGTTTTCAGTTTCAAGTAAAGCTCGAACGGAACTTATAACTTAAAACTGATAACTGAATGCTGTTAGCCCTTCTTGCCCTTGGTCTGCTTCTTGCCGGCAACCGCGCCGCGGCGTGGACCCTTGCGGGTGCGCGCGTTGGTGTGCGTGCGCTGGCCGCGAACCGGCAGATTGCGGCGGTGACGAATCCCGCGATACGCCTGGACTTCAATCAGGCGGCGGATATTCATCTGAATCTCTTTGCGAAGATCGCCTTCCACGCGGCCTTCCTGCTCGATGACCGTGCGGATGCGGTTGACTTCGTCTTCGGTAAGGTCGCGGATCTTCTTCGTGGAATCCACGTTGGCCTTTTCAGCGATCGATTTCGCGCGCACGTGCCCGATCCCATAGATCGAGGTCAACCCGATCCAGAGGCGCTTCTGCGGCGG
This sequence comes from uncultured Acidobacteriota bacterium, assembly GCA_963824925.1. Taxonomy (GTDB): domain Bacteria; phylum Acidobacteriota; class Terriglobia; order Acidiferrales; family UBA7541; genus Acidiferrum. Next base: position 503,767 of record CAWGRE010000011.1, on the reverse strand, counting down.
AAGATCAACACCAGCGATACGTGCCATGATTTCTCCTCAATTCCCTTTGTAGCGGCCAGTCTTTAGACTGGCCATTCCGAATTCCCCGGCCATTGCAGCTTCAAACCGTTGCCGATCTGAAGTTCGGCCACTACAACTTTCTTATCCCTGACGCTGCTTGTGCTTCGGGTTGGTGCAAATCACCCGGACCACGCCGCGGCGGTGGATCACCTTGCATTTGTCGCAAATCTTTTTCACGCTTGCGCGAACTTTCATTTTTACCAACTCCTTCTTCCTGCAGAGCGCCCGCCTCGGAAGGCGGCCGCTACAAAACTTTGCTGCTGCTTCAGCGGCCTGCCTCGGAAGGCGGGCCCTACAAATTCCTACTTATACCGGTAGACGATCCGTCCACGCGTCAGGTCGTAGGGCGATAATTCCACGGCGACCTTGTCTCCCGCGAGAATACGGATGAAATTCTTGCGCATCTTGCCGGAGACGTGCGCCAGCACAAGGTGTTTGGTCTCCAGCTGGACGCGAAACATCGCGTTGGGCAACGGCTCGATCACCGTGGCCATCACTTCAATGGCGTCCTCCTTGGAATTGCCGGAGTCGCCTTTCTCTTTTTTCTCGTACGGCTGCTTGGCCATAAGCTCCTGAGTTACCAGTCTAGTTTGTGGCCGGTTTTCAGACCGGCCAGTCTAAAGACTGGTCACTACAAAATTCTTTTTCACCACGACGGCCCGGTCATTTCCTTCGGCCGCGTCAGAATCCACGGACCGTTGGCGGTGACTGCGACGGTGTGCTCGAAATGCGCCGAAGGACTGCCATCGGCCGTTTCCGCAACCCACTCGCCCCGCATCTGCACTTCCGGCCGGCCGGCATTCACCATCGGTTCGACGGCAATGACCATGCCTTCCTGCAAACGCGCGCCGCGCCCTGGTTCCCCGTAATTCGGAAGGTTGGGTTCATCGTGCATCTTGGTGCCGATGCCGTGCCCCACAAACTCCCGCACCACCGAGTAACCGTGCTGCTCCACCCAGCTCTGCACCGCGTGACCCACATCGCCCAGCCGGTTGCCCGGGCGCATCTTGTCGATCGCGCGATCCAGCGACTCGCGGGTGACATCCAGAAGCTTCTGCAGCTCCGGGCTGATCTTTCCCACGGGCACGGTAACGGCCGAATCGGCGTAATAGCCGTCGACCTCCATGCCGAAGTCGATCGAAACCACTTCGCCTTCGCGCAACTTCCGCTTCGGCGACGGAATCCCGTGAACAATCTCGCTGTTCACCGAAGTGCACAGCACACAGGGATACCCGCGATACCCCTTGAACGCGGCCTTTCCAGGCCTTCCGGCGATCAGCCCCTCGGCAATGCGTTCGAGGTCCATCGTCGTCACTCCGGGTTTTACTTCCGCCCGAAGTTTGTTCAAGACTTCGTGAACTACCTGGCCCGCGCGGTACATCTTTTCCAGCTCAGCGGTGCTGCGTAATTGAATCGCCATCTCCATTCACCGCGTCCCGCGCATTTCAGAAACCAGCTGAAAAATCTCGCGCTGCACCACTTCCACCTTGCGATTGGCGTCCACATCGTGAAGCGCGCCGAACCGCCGGTAATACTGCACAAGCGGCGCCGTCTGCTTCTCATAGGCGTTCAGCCTGGGCGCCACCACTTCCTCGCGATCGTCCGGCCGCTGCAGCAATTCTCCGCCGTCGTTATCGCAAACCCCTTCGACCTTTGGCGGGCGCTCGTAAATATTATAAATCTCTCCGCCAATCTTGCAGCTGCGCCGCCCGGTGAGCCGCTTCATCAACACCGAAGTCGGAATCACCATGTGAATCACGAACGGCTGCTTCAATCCCTGCCGCTTCAGCAATTCGCCCAGATACTTCGCCTGGGCCACCGTCCGCGGAAACCCATCGAACACGAACCCGTGAAAACAGTCCGGACGATCGATGCGATCCGCCACCATCTTCAAAACCAGCGAGTCTGGCACCAGCTCGCCATGCTCCATGATCGGCTTGGCCTTCAAACCGAGAGGAGTCCCGTTGCTGACATGCTCCCGAAGCATGTCGCCAGTCGAAAGATGCGGCACACCATACTGCTTTGCCAGCTCTTTCGCCTGAGTGCCTTTCCCGGAGCCCGGAGGCCCCAGAAAAATCACCGCGCGGTCGAGTTTTCCCACGGGACGCTCTTCCAGCGCCACGCTGAGTCTCCCTTAACTGCCACTACGACGGCCGCGCAGACGGCCCTTACGCGCAAAGCCTTCGTAGTTGCGCATGACGAGTTGTGCCTCCAGTTGCTGCACCGTATCCATCGCCACGCCCACCACGATCAGGAGCGAGGTACCGCCAAAATAAAACGCCACACCAAGCCCGTTCAAAATCCACTGCGGGAAATGCCTGTCAAACCAGTCGCCGCCAAGCCAGTAAGGCAAATGGTTCAGGTGGATACCCGCAATCATCCATTCCGGCAGCAGGCAGACCAGCGCCAGGTAAATCGCGCCGATGAACGTGAGCCGGTTCAGAATCGTGCTGACATATTCCGACGTGCTGCGGCCCGGCCGGATGCCCGGAATGAAGCCGCCGTTCTTACGCATGTTGTCCGCAAGCTCCGTCGGATTGAAAACGATGCCGACGTAAAAGAATGCGAACAGCAGGATCATCGAAATGTAGACCAGCGTGTAGAGGGGCTCGCCCCACTTCAGCGCGTCGGCAATGGATTTCACGAACGGCCAGCGCGTGCCCAGAACCAGAGCCGCGGTTGCCGGGAACGCCAGCAAGCGAACTCGCAAAAATCGGCGGAATCACGCCGCCGGAATTCACGCGCAGCGGAAGATACGTGGATTGCCCGCCCATCATGCGGCGGCCCACAACGCGCTTCGCGTATTGCACCGGGATGCGGCGCTGCGCTCCCTCCACGTAGACGATGAACGCCACCACGCCAACCATCAGCGCCAGGAGCAGGATAATGGCCATGGGCGTAAACGCGCCCCACGCTTCCGTCTTGGCCTTTTCATAAAGGTCATAGATCGCGCGCGGCAAACCAACCACGATGCCCACGAAGATGATCAGCGACATTCCGTTGCCGATGCCGCGTTCGCTGATCTGCTCGCCCAGCCACATGATGAAGGCGGAGCCGGTGGTCAGTGTGAGCACGGTCAGCGCGATAAAGCCTGGACCCGGGTGATAGACCAGCGACTGCCCACCCATGCTCTGCGACTGAATCGTGGTGGCAATCGTGGTGGACTGAATCACGCTCAAGACGATCGTCAGGTAGCGCGTGTACTGCGTGATCTTGCGGCGGCCGAGCTCGCCTTCCTTCTGCAAACGCTCCAGGTACGGGAAGACCACCTGCATCAGCTGCAGGATGATCGAGGCGGTGATGTACGGCATGATGCCGAGCGCGAAGATTGTCAGCCGGCGGAAGTTGCCGCCGCTGAACAGATCGAAAATCCCCAGCACGGAGCCAGCCGACTGCTTGAACAGTTCTTCGAGCACGCTGGTGTTGATTCCCGGCGTGGGAATGTGCGCGCCGACGCGATAGACCGCCAGCAACCCCAGCGTGAAGAACAGCCGGTTGCGGAGATCCTCGATCCGGAACAGATTCGCGAAAGCCTGGAGAAAACGATTCATGCCGCTTCCCTGTAGCCGGTTAGGCCACAACCTCAAATGTGCCGCCGGCCTTGGTGATCTTCTCCTTGGCGGTGGCGCTGAATGCATGGGCGTGAATGGTGAGCTTGGTCTTCAGCTCGCCATCGCCCAAAACTTTAATGGGATCCGTGGCGCGGCGGATGAAGCCGTGCGCGCGGAGCAGGTCCGGCGTAACCGTTTCGCCCGCGGGGAACACGTTGAGTTCCTCGAGGTTGACGACGGAATACGTGACGCCGAACGGATTGTGAAAGCCGCGCTTCGGAATGCGGCGATGCAACGGCATCTGGCCGCCCTCAAAACCACGGCGGCGCGAATAGCCGCGGCGCGACTTCTGGCCCTTGTTGCCGGCGCCAGAGGTCCTGCCGAGCTTCGAGCCGATGCCGCGGCCAACGCGCACCTTGCGGTGCCGCGAGCCCTTGGCGGGTCCGAGCGTCGAAAGTGAAACCGTGCTGTGTTCCTTCTTTTTCTTCTTGTCAGCCATCGCTTACTCCACCACTTCCACAAGGTGGCGCACTTTGTGCAGCATGCCGCGCACCGCGGGCGTGTCTTCGCGCTCCACCACTTGATGCAGCCGCCGCAGCCCCAGGCCACGAATGGTCTGGCGCATGTCGTCGGTGCAGCTGATGAAGCTCACCACCCACTTCACTTTGATTGTACCGGCGCTCTTCGCGCCCTTCTTCTCGGCTGCCATTGCTTATTCCCCTGCCGCCTTCTCGGTCTTTTCGCCGCCGCGTGGCGACTTGCCGCTGATTTCCTCGACGGTCTTCGAGCGCGTTTCCGCAACGTGCGCTGCATCCTTCAAGCTGAGCAGCGCCGCGAACGTGGCCTTCACCACGTTGTGCGGATTAGATGTGCCCAGCGACTTGGTGAGCACATTGGTGATCCCCGCAACCTGCATCACCTTGCGAACCGGGCCGCCGGCAATCACGCCGGTGCCTTCCGAAGCGGGCTTCAACAAAACCTGCGCCGAACCATACCAGCCGGTGACCTGGTGAGGGATGGTGGTGCCCTTCATATTGAGCTTGATCAGGTTTTTCTTGGCCTGCTCAATGCCCTTCTTGATGGCCATGGGCACTTCGCGAGCCTTGCCCATGCCGAAGCCTGCGTGGCCGTGATTGTCGCCGACTACCACAAGCGCGGAGAAGCTGAGGTTCTTGCCGCCCTTGACGACCTTGGTGACGCGGTTGATGGCAATGACGTCGTCCTTCAACTCCGAAAGATTGACATCCAGAATCCGCCGCACCGACAAACTATCCCGCAAAATTTGTTTCGACATTTAGAACTTTAACCCCGCTTCCCGCGCCGCATCTGCGAGCGCCTTGACGCGGCCATGATACTTGTACCCGCCGCGGTCGAACACGACCTGGGTGACCCCCACCGCCTTGGCGCGGTCGGCGATAATCTTGCCCACCGACTTTGCGGAGGCGATGTTGCCGCCACCCTTCAAACCCTTTTTGGTTTCCTTGTCGACCGAGCTGGCGGAAACCAGCGTCTTGCCGCTGCGGTCGTCAATCACCTGCGCGTAGATGTGCGCCACGGAGCGATATACGTTCAGGCGCGGGCGCTCCGGCGTGCCGGTGACGCGCATGCGCACGCGATCGTGCACCCGGCGGCGCTGCTGATCCTTGGACAACTTGCGAACTGTTACCGATGCCACGTTGTTTCTCCCTTAAAAGTTTTTAGTAATCAGTGGTCAGTTCTAAGTAAGGACTTTTCGGTCCAAACTTTGCCGCGAACCTGATTGCCAAAAACTTACAACTTAAAACGATCCACTCAAAACTCTTACTACGCCGCGCCAGCTTTGGCTCCGGCCTTGCCGGCCTTCTTCTTCAGGCGTTCGCCGGTGATGCGGATGCCCTTCTGCTTGTAAGGATCGGGCGGACGCAGCGAGCGGAGATCCGCCGCCACTTGTCCGACCTGGGCCTTGTCCGCTCCGCTGACCACCAGATGCGTCTGCTTATCCACGGAGATCTGAATCCCCTCGGGAATGTGGAACTCGATCGGATGCGACTTGCCGAGCGCGAACGCGACCAGCTTGCCCTTCAATTCCGCGCGGTAGCCGACGCCGACGATATCCAGTTCCTTCTTGAAGCCCTGGGTGACGCCGTGCACGGCGTTCGCGAGCAACGCGCGAGCCAGGCCGTGCAGCGCGCGGTGTTCTTCGCTTTCGCGAACCGCGTTCAGCACGCCGTCTTTCTGCTCCAGCTTGATCTGCGCCGGAACCAGCACGCTGAGCTTGCCCTTTGGGCCTTGTACTTCCACCTTGCCGCCGGCCACGGGGCTGATCTTTACGCCGGACGGTACGGGAATCGGTTTGCGACCAATGCGTGACATCTTGAGTTCCTTGTCTTGATCTCTATCGCGTTGTGTTCCTGGGACCATCCGATCGGGATGGGCGAAGGATTGCAACGGCAAATCTTGCTAACCCGCTAAGTTGAGATCCTTCGTCGCGCAAACTGCGCGCTTCTCAGGATGACAACGTACTGCCAATTTCGAGCCTATCACTACAAAAGCCTTGCTGCAAAATCTTTGCTGCTTTACCAACTGCGCCCGCCTCGGAAGGCGGCCGCTACAAAAACTGTTACCAGACCTCGCAGAGAATCTCGCCGCCGATGTTGGACTTGCGGGCGGAGCGTCCGGTCATCACGCCCTTCGGCGTGGTGAGGATGCTGATGCCCAGTCCGCCAACCACCGGGCGGATATCGCGCGAGCCGAGATAATTGCGCTGGCCGGGACGCGAGATGCGCTTCATCCCGGTGATCACGCTGCGGCGGTCCGGGGTGTATTTCAGGAAGATGCGCAAGGTTTTGCGGGACTTGTTCTCTTCCACCATTTTGTAGGTGGAGATGTAGCCCTCTTCCTTGAGAATGCGGGCGATTTCGGTCTTCAGCTTCGAGACCGGCACGTCCACGCGCTGGTGCTTGGCCGCCGCGGCGTTGCGCAGGCGGGTCAAAAAGTCGGCAATCGGATCGGTCTGCATAATTTCTCTATTTCGCTCCTACCAGCTGGCTTTCACGACGCCGGGAATTTCTCCCTTGAGCGCCATGCCGCGGAAACAGATGCGGCACATCTGGAACTTGCGGATATATCCGCGGGCGCGGCCACAAACACGGCAGCGGTTGCGCACGCGCACCTTAAACTTGGGTTTCTTCAGCGTCTTGGCGATTTTCGCGGTGCGTGCCATTTATTGTGCCACTCCTTTTTCGCGCAACGGGAAGCCCAAGCCCTTCAGCAACTCGCGGCCTTCCTCGTCGTTCCGGGCGGAGGTGGTCAGGGTGATGTTCATGCCCTTGATCTTGTCCACGCGGGTGTAATCAATTTCCGGGAACACCAACTGGTCTTTCAGGCCCAGCGTGTAATTGCCGCGGCCATCGAAGGCGTTGCCCGGCAGTCCGCGGAAGTCGCGCACGCGGGGCAGCACCACGTTGCACAGGCGGTCCAGAAATTCGTACATCTTTTCGCCGCGCAGGGTGACCGCGCAGCCGATGGGCATGCCCTTGCGAATCTTGAAATTCGCGATGGACTTCTTCGCCCGGGTGATGACCGGCTTCTGCCCGGTGATCTGTCCGAGTTCCACGGCGGCCGTATCCAGCAGCTTGGCGTTCTGGCTGGCTTCGCCGAGGCCGATGTTCAGCGTGATCTTCTGAACCTTCGGCACGGCCATGGAATTCTTCCACCCGAAGCGCTTCATCAGCGCGGGAACCGTTTCCTTCCGGTATTTCTCATGCATTCGACTCATCATTGCCGTTTCATTCCTTTTTCGTACTGCGCCCGCCCGCCTCGGAAGGCGGCCGCTACAAAACCGTTACTGGATAGCAGATGACAGCTAGCAGCGAGCAGGAACCAATGATTGCCAAGGGCTGAATGCGGTTCCTGTTATCTGTTCCCTGTTTGCTGCTATCTCCTTTTCTGCCGGTCTAAAGACCGGCCGCTACAAAACCGTTTCGCTGCTACTTATCCAGCGTGGTGCCGCAGCGCTTGCAGACTCGCGTGCGCGATCCATCCGCCAGGGTTTGGTGTCCAACACGGGTATGCTTGCCGCAATTGCCGCAAACCACCTGCACGTTGGAAACGTGAATCGGTCCTTCTTTTTCAACAATGCCCCCCTTGATGTTCTTGTTCGGGTTCGGGCGGGTGTGGCGCTTGATAATGTTGGCGTGCTCGACGACAACGGTATTCTTGCGCGGGTTGATCGAAAGCACGCGGCCGCTCTTGCCGGCATCGCGGCCCGCGAGAACCCGCACGTTATCGCCCTTGCGGACGCTGATGGTGAAGCGCTTTGCGCGTTCGTGTACGCCTGCCATGACTTACCAGACCTCCGGTGCGAGTGAAACAATCTTGGTGAACTTCTTGTCGCGCAGTTCGCGGGCTACGGGCCCGAACACGCGCGTCCCCACGGGCTCACCGGTATCGTTGATGAGCACCGCGGCGTTATCGTCGAAACGGATGTAGGTGCCATCCTTGCGGCGCGCTTCCTTGCGCATGCGCACAATCACGCACTTCACAACTTTGCCTTCCTTGATCGGGCTTTCCGGCGTCGCTTCCTTCACCGAAGCGGTGACGATATCGCCAAGCCCCGCTTTCAGGCCGGCATCGCCGCCGATGGGCATGATGCACATCAGCTTGCGCGCTCCGGAATTGTCGGCTACCGTCAGCCAGGTTCGCATTTGAATCATGATTCGGCTCCCCTGTCCTTACTTCTTGGCCGACGCTTTTTGCGTCAGCACTTCTTTCAGGCGCCAGCGCTTCAGCCGCGAAAGCGGCCGGGCGGACACGATGCGGACGGTGTCTCCCTGCTTGGCTTCGCGCTTTTCGTCGTGCGCGTAAAATTTCTTGGAGATGCGGACGACGCGGCGGTATTTCGGGTGCTGCACCAACCGCTGCACTTCGACCACAATCGTCTTTTCCATCTTGGCGCTGGTGACCTTGCCGACGAGTTCGGTTTTCTCGCCGCGCGTGGTATTCGCCGCTGTTGGTGCGTTGTGTGTTTCCGGTGTCATTACGCCTTACCTGCCTTTGCCGGCGCTGCCTTGCCGGTCAATTCCTGCGCGCGGAGCAGCGTCTTCACGCGCGCTAAATCTTTTCTGGCTTCGCGGAGACGCTTGAGCGCCTCGGCCTGGCCCGTGCTCAACTGAAACCGCAGGCGGAAAATCAGCTCGGCGAGATCCTTCTCCCGCGCCTGCAATTCCGTGGTGCCATCCTCGCGGAACTTCTCGATGCGCCGCGCCATGATTTAGAGCCCTCCCGTGCGGGAAACGAACTTCGTGGGGATCGGCAGCTTGTGAGCCGCAAGTCCCAGCGCTTCACGCGCCGTGGTTTCGTCAACGCCCGCCATTTCAAACATGATGCGTCCCGGCTTCACGACCGCAACCCACTTTTCCGGAGCGCCTTTGCCCTTGCCCATGCGGGTTTCCGCCGGCTTCTTGGTGTACGGCTTGTCCGGGAAAATGCGGATCCACAGCTTGCCGCCGCGCTTGATGAAACGCGTGATGGCCACGCGCGAGGCTTCGATCTGGCGGTCGGTGATCCACGCCACTTCCATGGCCTTCAGCCCGTATTCGCCAAACGACAAACTCGAGCCGCGCCAGGCCTTGCCCCTGCGCCGGCCGCGCTGTTGCTTTCTGTACTTGACCTTCTTCGGCATCAACATCGGTATTCTCGTTTCCCTTAAATCCTGAATTTCAAAAACTAAGTTCGAAGTTTCAAGTTCTAAGTTTTAAGTTCACAGTCCGGAACCTATTACTTATGACTTAAAACCGTTTTCTCCCCTACGCCGCGGCTACCGCGTTGGGCTTATCATCCGTGCGCGTGTTGCGCTTGGGGACGTTTTCGCCCTGATAGATCCAGCACTTCACGCCAATGACGCCATAGGTGGTGTGCGCTTCGGCGGTGCCAAAATCGATATCCGCGCGCAGCGTCTGCAGCGGCAACCGCCCTTGCAGATACCATTCCTTGCGCGCGATTTCCGCGCCGTTCAAACGCCCGGCCACGCGAACCTTGATGCCCTTGCAACCGAAGCGCAGAGCGGAGTCCACGGCCTTGCGCATCGCGCGGCGGAATGCCACGCGCTTTTCCAGTTGCAACGCGATGGATTCGGCCACCAGCGTGGCGTCCAGCTCCGGACGGTGCACTTCCTGAATATCAATGTGCACTTCGCGCTTGGTGCGCTTGGAGACTTCCTGCTTCAGCTTGTCGATTTCCGCGCCCTTGCGGCCGATGATGATGCCGGGGCGGGCGGTGGCGATGCGCACCACCAGCTTGTTGGCGGCGCGCTCGATATCAATGGAGCTGACGCCGGCGCTCTTCAGCCGGTTCTTGAGCTCCTTGCGGAGCTTCACGTCTTCGTGGAGCAGATCCGCGTACTCGCGATCGGCATACCAGCGCGACTTCCAGGGCTTGTTGTAGCCGAGGCGAAAACCGTACGGGTGTGTTTTTTGTCCCATTACTTCTTTCCCTTCTTGCCCGGGGCTTGCTTCCCGGTTAAAGCCTTGCGAACACGGCGCGCGGTGCCCCGAACGCCCTTCTGGGCTTCGGCTTCGGCGACGTTGGCAGCCACGCGTTCCGCGGCGGCCACATGGTGCTCGGCAACGCCCACAAAAATGTGCGCGGTGCGCTTCTGGTAGCGGAAAGCGCGGCCCATCGGCGCGGGACGCAGGCGCTTCCAGCGGGAGCCTTCGTTCACGAACGCCTTGTGGACATACAGCTGGTCCACATCGAGCGGCGAACCGGAATCGTCGGCCTTGCGTTCGGCGTTGGCGATGGCGCTGCGCAGCACTTTTTCGATGTGCTTCGCGGCGCGCTTCGGGGTATACCGCAGCGACTGCAGCGCGTCCTGAGCCTTCTGGCCGCGGATCAGGTCAATGACCAGGCGAGCCTTTTGCGGCGACATGCGCACATGGCGCGCCAGCGCGTGGGCTTCAATCGTTCCGGGAGCAAGTGTTTGTAGTTCCGCCATAAATTATGCCTTGGGCGCCGCGGATGCCGCTGGCGCGCCGCCTCCTGCAGGAGCCGCACCGGCCGCCTTCTCCAGAGCCGCCTTGACGGCGTGGCCCTTGAACGAACGGGTGGGTGCGAACTCGCCGAGCTTGTGGCCGATCATCTGTTCGGTCACATACACGGGAATAAATTTTCTGCCGTTGTGCACGGCGATGGTGTGACCAATCATGTCCGGCACGATCGTTGAGCGCCGCGACCAGGTCTTCACCACTTTCTTTTCATTGCGCGTATTCAGTGCTTCCACTTTGTCGCGCAGGTGGCCATCCACAAACGGCCCCTTTTTTGTTGAGCGTCCCATAACTGCTTTATTCCTCCACGCGGCGCAAACGGCCCCATTGGGCGTGCCGCATCTTCTTGAACCCACGCACCGGACCAGGTACCCGATGCGACCTCGGACAGAACGGGCAAACAAAACGCGTGCCCAGTGCATTCGGTGTCCGATCCACAATCACCGCCCAGCCCGGCTTGCACAGCTTGTACAGCACCGGCTCGAGAGGTACGACCACTTTCGCCGCGGGCTTTCCCGCCAGGGCAGGCTTGGCAGCCGATTTCGCCGCCAGACGTTTCACTGCTCGCTTTACAGGCCGTGCCCGGCGCCCTGCATTGCGGTTTGTCCGTGTCGCTCGCATTGTTCCGCTCTCCCCGGCCAACCCTGCCAGCGCCAGCCAGGAACTGCGATTGCTGCTTGCTTACCTTGGGCGCTCTCGTTCAGGATCGCGCCCGGTCCAGAAAGTTTTCAGTTTTGAGTATTAAGTTCGAAGTACGGCTTTCGGAACTTAAGACTTACAACTGAAAACTTAAACTTTGTCTCGCTGCCGGTCTGAAGACCGGCCACTACAAAACTCTTCGCTACTTGCGGCGCTGCACGATCATGCGATCCGTGCGCTTGTTGCCGCGGGTCTTCTTGCCCAACGTCGGGAAAGCCCAGGGCGTTTGCGGGTGATTGCCCTTCACGCGGCCTTCACCACCACCGTGCGGGTGATCCACCGGGTTCATGGCCACGCCGCGAACCGTGGGACGTATGCCCTTCCAGCGCGTGCGTCCGGCCTTGCCGTAGGTCTGATTCTCGTGATCCACGTTGCCGACCTGGCCAACCGTGGCGCGGCAATCGATGGAAAACTTGCGAACTTCGCCAGAAGGCATCTTCACCAGCGCGAGATCGCCTTCCTTGCTGAGCAGTTGCGCCGAAGCTCCGGCGGTGCGAACGGCCTGGCCGCCGCGGCCCGGGTAAAGCTCCAGGTTGTGCACCATCGTGCCCGGAGGAATGTTGCGGATCTTCAGGGAGTTGCCCGGAAGAATGTCCGCGGCTTCGCCGGTGGACACCGTGGCGCCAACTTCCAGCCCCACGGGGTGGAGGATGTAGCGCTTATCGCCATCCGCATAGTGCAGCAGGGCGATGTTGGCGCTGCGGTTCGGGTCGTATTCAATGGAAGCGACCTTGGCGGGGATGCCGTCTTTGTCGCGCCGGAAATCGACCACACGGTACTGCTTCTTGTGGCCGCCGCCGCGATGCCAGACGACAACTTCGCCCTGGTTGTTGCGTCCGCCCGAGCGCTTCTTCGGCTCGAGCAAATTCTTCTCCGGCGTGTCTTTGGTGATGTGGCTCTTGTCGAGCACGGTCATGAACCGCCGCGACGCCGTATATGGATTAAAGCTCTTGAGTCCCATCTCTGCCTCTACCTTCTAAATCTCCCGCCAACCCGGCGGACAGTTGCAAATTCGTTGTTTACAGATTCTCCGCGTACTCGATCATCTTTTCGCCTTCGGCGAGTTTGACGTAGGCCTTCTTCCAGTCGCGCCGGTAGCCTTCGTTCTGGCCGCGGCGGCGCATCTTGCCGTGGTAATTGGCGGTGCGCACCGCGTCTACTTTCACCTTGAAGATCTGCTGCACGGCTTCCTTGATTTCGGTCTTGGTGGCCGCGGCGGAGACTTCAAAGACCACCGTGTGCTGCAGTTCCTTCACGCCGAGTCCCTTTTCGGTGATGATCGGGCGACGGATAATCTGATAGTGAGGAGCGGGCATGGCTTACTCCTTCCCCTTCTTCGTTGCGGGCTTTTTCGCCGCAGCGGGTTTTTTGGACGCGGGCTTCGCGGCGGCTTTCGGCGCCGCTTCTTTCTTGGGCGCGGCGGCCGGGGCAATGGCTTCCACATCGGGCGCGGCCACGGAGGCATGCTCCGGGTCGAGCGAGCGAACCAGGCGAGCGACGGCATCCTTCGAGAGGAACAGCCGGTCGTGGCGCAGCACGTCGTAAGGCTGCAGAACGTTGGTGGCCGAGAGCTTCACGCCTTGCAGATTGCGGCTGGCGAGTTCCAAGTTCTTGTTGTCGCCGTATGCCACCAGCAGCGCGGTGGATTCGGAGTTCAGTTTGCCAAGCGCCGTGCGCAGCGCCTTGGTCTTGTGCGTTTCCAGCGTCCAGGCGTCAATGATGGTCAGCTTCTGCTCCGCAAGTTTCGCGGAGAGAGCCGAGCGCAGCGCGCCCAGCAGCATCTTTTTCGGCAGCGCGTAGGCATAGCTGCGCGGACGGGGTCCGTGCACCGTGCCGCCATGGCGCCACAGAGGCGAGCGAATCGAACCAACGCGCGCGCGTCCGGTGCCCTTTTGCCGCCAGAGCTTGCGGCCAGCGCCGCTGACTTCGCTCTTTTCCTTGGTCTTGTGCGTGCCGCGGCGCAACCCGTTGAGGTACCAGCGGGAAGCTTCGTGCAGGAGGTGCTTGTTCACCTCGGCGGCAAAGACCGTGTCCGCCAGATCGACCTGGCCGACTTTCTTTCCGTCTAGATTGACTACGTCTACGACTGGCATATCTTTTTCTCTCGTCCTTCTTAAACTCTTAAACTCTGCCTGCTCTGGAAACGGCCCGCCTCGGAAGGCAGGCCCTACAAAATATTACTTGGCGGCTTTCTTTGCTTTGCGGGCTTTGCGGATGAAGATGTAGAGTCCGCTGGGCCCGGGAACCGAGCCGCGAACCAGCAGCAGGTTCTCGTCGGTATCCACCTTGATGACTTTCAAATTCTTCGCGGTCACTTGCGCGTTGCCCATGTGACCCGGAAAATGCTGGTTCTTCCAGACGCGCGACGGGAACGAACTGCCGCCGATGCCGCCGGGCGCGCGATGGAACATCGAACCGTGCGTGGCGTCGCCGCCGGCATAGTGCCAGCGCTTCACGCCGCCCGCGAATCCCCGGCCCTTGCTGACGCCGGTGACATCCACCAGTTCGCCAGTCTTGAAGTTTTCCACCAGCACGCGGTCGCCAACCTTGGTTTCATCTTTCGATTCCGCCAGGCGGATTTCCTTCATGATCTTCACCGGAGCCACGTTGGCCTTCTTGAAGTGGCCGGTCATCGCCTTGTTGACGCGCTGCGGCTTGACGAATTCCACCAGGCCGAGTTGCGCGGCGTCGTAGCCGTCTTTTTCCTTGGTCCTGCGCTGGACCACAACGCAAGGGCCCGCCTGAAGGACCGTGCAACCCACGAGGTTGCCGTCTTCGGCGAAGATTTGCGTCATGCCCAGCTTGATTCCGATAATGCCGTCGACTGCCATGTTCTTTTCTCTCTCTTTTAGCAGCGTGTCCGCCGGTGGCGGATATTGGCTGCGGAAATCGTTTTACAGTCTTTGGTTATAAGTCTTAAGTTCAAACATTGTTTCGTTCCGTTCGACTTAGAACTTAAAACTTTTTACTTCTCACTTACGGCGCCCGCCTCGGAAGGCGGCCGCTACAAAACCTTTACGGCCGGCCACTACATCACCCTGAGATCCTTCGTCGCAGACTCCTCAGGATGACGACCCTTATCGGGTCGTCACTTCCCCGCGTGGCCGAAGGCCTTGATTTCCACGTCCACGCCGGGGGGCAGGTCGAGCTTCATCAGCGCGTCCACCGTATCCGGTGTGGGTTCCAGAATGTCGATCAGGCGCTTGTGCGTGCGCATTTCAAACTGCTCGCGCGACTTCTTGTCCACGTGAGGCGAACGCAGCACCGTCCAGCGGTTGATCGTGGTGGGCAGAGGAATCGGACCGGCAACATCGGCGCCGGTACGCTTCGCGGTCTCCACAATTTCACGCGTGGACTGGTCCAGAATGCGGTGATCGTAAGCCTTGAGGCGGATGCGAATTTTGTCACCTTGTCTCATAGGATTACTCGATGATCTCCGTCACGGCTCCGGCGCCAACGGTGTGGCCGCCTTCGCGAATCGCGAAGCGCAAGCCCTTTTCGAGAGCGACCGGGGTGATCAGCGTGACTTCACAGCTCACGTTGTCGCCCGGCATCACCATCTCGACTCCGGCCGGCAGCTTCATGTCGCCGGTCACGTCCGTGGTGCGGAAATAAAACTGCGGACGGTATCCGGAGAAGAACGGAGTGTGGCGCCCGCCCTCTTCCTTCGTCAGCACGTACGCTTCGGCCTTGAACTTCGTGTGCGGCGTGATCGAACCCGGCTTGCAGATCACCTGCCCGCGTTCGACGTCTTCTTTTTCCGTGCCGCGCAGCAGCAATCCCACGTTGTCTCCGGCCAGGCCCTCATCCAGCAGCTTCTTGAACATTTCGATGCCGGTAACAACCTTCTTCTGCGTTTCGCGGAAGCCGACGATTTCCACTTCTTCGCTGACCTTGACCTTGCCGCGTTCCACACGGCCGGTAACCACCGTGCCGCGTCCGGAGATCGAGAAGATATCCTCGATCGGCATGGCGAACGGTTTATCAATGTCGCGGACCGGCAGGGGAATGTTGGCATCCACCGCGGCCATCAGTTCGTCGATTTTCTTTTCCCAGGCGGCGTCGCCGTTCAACGCTTGCAGCGCCGAACCACGCACCACGGCAATCGTGTCGCCGGGGAATTGATAGGTTTTCAGCAATTCGCGGACTTCGAGTTCCACAAGTTCCAGCAACTCGGCGTCTTCCACCATGTCGCACTTGTTCAGGAACACGACGATCGCCGGCACACCAACCTGGCGAGCCAACAGAATGTGCTCGCGGGTTTGCGGCATGGGGCCGTCGGTGGCGGCAACGACGAGAATCGCGCCGTCCATCTGCGCCGCGCCGGTGATCATGTTCTTGATGTAGTCGGCGTGGCCCGGGCAATCCATGTGCGCGTAGTGGCGGTTCGGGGTTTCGTACTCCACGTGCGAAACCGCGATGGTGATGCCGCGCTCGCGCTCTTCCGGCGCGTTGTCGATCGTGTCGAACGCGCGGAAAGCGACTTTCGGATTGTGCTTGCTGAGCACTTTGGTGATCGCCGCGGTCAACGTGGTCTTGCCATGATCGATGTGCCCGATCGTTCCGATATTCACGTGCGGTTTAGTGCGCTCAAATTTCTCTTTAGCCATTGGTGCTTCTGCTCCTTCGAGATGAATCCTCAAACTAAATTTCGCAAATCGTTTCGGAGAGCAGTTAACAGCTAGCAGCGAGCAGGAACCAACTGCAACCGGCATCCGGTTCCTGATATCTGTTTTCTGTTTGCTGCTATCTCCTTGTTCCCGGCCGGTCTAAAGTCCGGCCACTACAAACTTTTCAAAAGGCGCCCGCCTCGGAAGGCGGCCGCTACAGTTACTTCTCGCCGCGGGCTTTCTTGACGATGTCCTCGGCCAGCATCGCCGGCACTTCCGCGTAATGCGAAAAGTGCATGGTGAAGGTGGCGCGGCCCTGGGTGCGGCTGCGAAGGTCCGTGGCGTAACCAAACATCTGCGCCAGCGGAACCTCCACGCGAATCACGTTGCTGCCGGCGCGGCTCTCCGTGCCCTGAATCGCGGAACGCCGCGCATTCAAGTCGCCGAAAACGGGCGGCATATATTCCTCGGGAACCACCACTTCCACTTTCATGATGGGTTCCAGCAGAACGGCCTTGGCGCGCGCGCAGGCTTCCTTGAACGCCATGGAGCCGGCGATTTTGAACGCCATTTCGTTAGAGTCCACATCGTGGTAGCTGCCGTCGACCAGCACCACCGCAACATCCACCATGGTGAACCCGGCCAGAATGCCGTTGTCGAGTGCTTCGCGAATGCCCGCCTCGATGGGGGGAATAAATTCGCGCGGGATGGAGCCGCCGATAACCTTGTCAATGAACAGGAAGCGGTGTTCCTTGTCGAACTTCCACTTGCCGGGCGTGCTGCCGGTGATGCCCTTGGCTAGCTCGTCGATATCGTCGCTCGAAAGCTCCTTCATAT
Source organism: uncultured Acidobacteriota bacterium (assembly GCA_963824925.1). Taxonomy (GTDB): domain Bacteria; phylum Acidobacteriota; class Terriglobia; order Acidiferrales; family UBA7541; genus Acidiferrum. The sequence goes on along the minus strand of CAWGRE010000011.1, from coordinate 486,988 downwards.
TTTCATGGTCGGAGCTGGGCAGCGGATGCAATTCGATTTTGCAATGGCCGTATTGACCCTTGCCGCCGGTCTGCTTGATGTACTTGCCTTCGGCGAGCGCCTTCTTGCGAACCGTTTCGCGATAGGCAACCTGCGGGCGGCCGACATTGGCCTGCACGCTGTATTCGCGCAGCATGCGGTCCACGATGATTTCCAGGTGCAATTCGCCCATACCGGAAATCAGCGTTTGGCCGGTATCGGGTTCAGTGGAGACGCGGAACGTGGGATCTTCCTGCGCCAGGCGCTGCAGCGCCACGCCGAGTTTGTCTTGATCGGCCTTGGTCTTGGGCTCGATGGCGACGGAGATCACTGGAGTTGGGAACTCAATCGATTCCAGAATGATTTGCTTGTTTTCGTCGCAAAGCGTGTCGCCGGTGTTGACGTTTTTCAATCCGACGCAGGCGCAAATGTCGCCGGCATAGACTTCTTCGATTTCCTCGCGCTTGTTGGCATGCATCTGCAACAAGCGGCTGATGCGTTCACGAGTGCCCTTGGCGGCGTTCATCACGTAGCTGCCGGATTTCAAGACGCCGGAATAAACGCGGATGTAGGTGACGTGACCGACGAACGGGTCGGACATAATTTTGAAAGCCAGCGCGGAGAACGGCTGGTCGTCCGCGGCGCGGCGAAGAATGGTTTCGTCGTTGTCTGGATTGATGCCTTCGACCGGTGGAACATCCACAGGCGAAGGCAGGTAGTCGATCACCGCGTCAAGCAGCGGCTGAATGCCCTTGTTCTTGAACGCGGAGCCGGCAAGCACCGGAACAATCTTCAGAGCGAGCGTCGATTTGCGGACCGACTGCCGCATTTCCTCGATGCTCAGCGTGCCTTCGGTCAAATATTTATCGAGAACGGCGTCATCATGCTCGGCGATGTATTCGACCATTTTGCCGCGATGCTCGTCGTAGAAAGCCTTGTCGATGGCCGAGCCCTTCAGAGCGGCGGCGACATCGGGACGCGAATCCACGAACGCCTTGTCCCAGAGCTTTTCCACTTCGAAAATCTCGAATTTGGCGCCGAGAGTTTCTTCCAGCCACACGATCACTTTTTGTTCGATGAAATCAATGATGCCGATGAAATTATCTTCGCGGCCCAGCGGGAATTGCAGCGGCACAGGATGCGCGCCCAGACGCTGGCGAATGGTGCGGATCACGTGGTCGAAATCCGCGCCCATGCGGTCCATCTTGTTGACGAAGCAGATACGCGGCACGCGATACTTGTCGGCCTGGCGCCACACGGTTTCCGATTGCGGCTGCACGCCGGCAACGGAGTCGAATACACAGACCGCGCCGTCGAGCACGCGCAAGGAGCGTTCGACTTCCACGGTAAAGTCCACGTGGCCCGGAGTGTCAATGATGTTGACGCGATACTTCTTGTCGTAGCGGGTCCAACTGGCGGTAGTAGCGGCGCTGGTGATCGTAATGCCGCGCTCGCGCTCCTGCTCCATCCAGTCCATGGTGGCCGTGCCTTCATCCACCGAGCCGATCTTGTAAGTGACACCGGTATAGAACAGGATGCGCTCGGTCGACGTGGTCTTGCCGGCGTCGATGTGCGCCATGATCCCGATGTTGCGGGTGTCTTCGAGTTTGAATACGCGAGTCATAGTCCCTTGAACGGCCCTTTTCTCCCCTGCCTTTGTTGCTACTTCAGCCACGATTATTCACCAATCTTTTCGTACGACTGGCGGCATTTGGCCGCCTTTGCTTCCCGGAAACTGCGCCGACTCTCTCCAGAAACTGCGCCGAGCTGAAGGTCGGCCACTGCGCTCGGCGAAAAGCGCCCGCCTCGGAAGGCGGCCGCTACAAAAAACTTACCAGCGATAGTGGGCGAAGGCCTTGTTGGCTTCGGCCATGCGGTGAACGTCTTCCTTCTTCTTGATGGCGCCGCCGCGGGAATTCGACGCGTCGATCAGCTCATCGGCAAGCTTGTCCACCATGGTCTTGCCCGCGCGCTCGCGCGAATATTGCAGCAGCCAGCGAATGGCCAGCGACTGGCGCCGGAACGCATTCACTTCCACCGGCACCTGATAGTTGGCGCCGCCAACACGCCGCGTCTTGACCTCGACCAGCGGCTTCAGGTTTTCGATGGCCTTCTTGAAAACCTTCAGCGCGTCGTCATTGGTCTTCTTGGCGATCTGATCCATCGCGCCATAAAACACACGCTGCGCGGTGCTCTTCTTGCCTTCCCACATCATCGAGCAGATGAACTTCTCGACGATCGTTTCACCATAAACCGGGTCGGTGGCTTGCGCGCGCCGGCTGACTAGTCCTTTACGAGGCATTGCGTTTCATGCTCCTTCGAAATCTTGCTCTAAAGCTAAATTCGACTTTCACAACTGCCTGAGATCCTTCGTCGCGGACTCCTCAGGATGACGATCCTTTACCGGATCGTCACTTCGCGGCGGCGCCGGCCTTCGGGCGCTTTGCGCCGTACTTGGAGCGGCCCTGCTTGCGATTTTCCACTCCGGCGGCGTCCAGCGTGCCGCGCACGATGTGGTAGCGAACACCCGGAAGGTCCTTCACACGGCCGCCGCGCACGAGCACGATCGAGTGCTCCTGCAGGTTGTGGCCAATGCCGGGGATGTACGTGGTGACTTCCACCGAGTTGGTCAGGCGGACACGCGCCACCTTACGCAGCGCGGAGTTCGGTTTCTTTGGCGTCTGGGTGTACACGCGAATGCACACGCCGCGCTTTTCCGGGCAGCCCATCAGCGCCGGAGACTTGGTCTTCGAGATGATGCCTTCCCTACCCATCCGGACAAGTTGCGAAAACGTCGGCACAGTCGTTCCTCGTTTCAGAAATACTTAGTTCTCAGTGATAAGTTTTAAGTTTCGATCGCTTTACTGATTACTTAAAACTTACGACCAACAACTTCCATGTGCGCAGACAAATGGCGGCTACTCTCGCTAAGCGCGCACAGAAAAACGCGAGAGCACACCTACAGGCTCAAAGGTGAACTGCGAATCCGGAGGACCAGCAAGAAACTCCGCACGCACTCCAAGAGGGAGAACTACGCTCCTGGTTTCGAATCGGAGAGGCTCACTCGGCTTTTCGGGGCTGGCGCCCCATTCCGGCCGCTCTTCTGTCCCATTCCGTCGTACCTGTTCCGGGACCGAAGAATTCCCATCCACCAACCATCTGAAAAGATTCCCTGACAGATGGCCGCTACTGCTCGGGGAAAATACCCCTGAACAAACCGCAAGTATAAAGAAGCAAAAACAATCTGTCAAATCGGATTAGCAACATGCCAGTGGAAAACTTTGTGGAAAAGTGGCGAATGGCACGGCGCTTGCCGTAAGGCGCTTTCCAATGAGGTACATCATTGAAACTAATGGCTTTAGCTCCTCTTTGGTTACGACTAAGTAATTCCACGGCAGGAAAATTGCAAACCATTGAAAATAAGCTACTTATCGTTCGGTTCGGGGTTTTGGCCCATTTCGCCAAAGGTCCACAGGCCGAAGGCTGTGACTTTTTCAAAGTTGCCGGTTTCCCTAAGCATGGCTGCGGTCTTCTCCGGAGGCCAGGGAGAAGCGAATCGTTCCGGGCGATCGGCAATCCAGAACGCAGTCAGAGCCATCACCGTGGCGTCCTGCGTCAGGACGTCTGGCTTCACAGCTTCGAGCGCATCCGCTTCCGAGTGGTGCGTAAATTTATATTCCGGCGAATCTTGATTCAGATTGATGCCCGGCAGCCCGGCAAGAATAAAAGGCGCAGTGTCGGACTCGAGTTCCAATTCCGTGGTGACTTTAATCTCGCGAAGATTTTCCAGCGAATCAGCAAACGCCTCAAACGAGTGCATAAGATCGGAGCGGCCGCCGAGTTGAAATTCCTTGATGGGGCCCTGGCCATTGTCGAGAACCAGCGCGGCAATGTGATTCTTCATTTCGGAGGCGTGCTGCTTGATGTACGCCCGCGAACCGTCCAGGCCCTGCTCTTCGCCGGTCCACAGAACGAAACGCAACGTAGCGCGGGGACGCGCGCCGCTTTTGACGATGGCATCCGCGGCGGCGAGGACCGCGGCTACGCCGACGCCATTGTCGGTGGTGCCTTCGCTGAGGTCCCAGGAATCCAGATGCCCGCTGACTACGACGATTTGCTCGGGATGTTCGCGGCCAACAATTTCGCCGACAACGTTCGCGCTTTCGACCGGACCGGAGGTGAATTGATTCTGAATATTGAAATGCAGGCGAACGGTTTTATTTTGCGAGAGGAATCGCTCGATCTGGCTTTCGTCTTCGCGATCCATCGAAACGACGGGAATTTCGATGGCAACGTCAAATCCGAGAATCCCGGTGTGCGTCAGGTGCATGCCCTCAGGTTTAAAGCCAAAGTCGCCGCCGATTACGGCCACCGCGCCTGCCTGATGCAGGCGTTTAAGAAACTCCGGATATTCGCCGAAAAGGCTCCAGAAATTCTGCTTTGGCTTACCCTCCGCAACGATGTAGACGATTTTGCCGCGGAATCTGGAGGCGTTTTTCATTTCGTTTTCGAGATCGAAAAGATTGGCGGCGGCCACCTCAGCATCTACGCCAGTTGGCGGGCGTGGAGCCGGTCCAGCCCATTGCGGAGATGGCCAGCGGGCGATGCAGCGGCGCGAGCATCGTGGCCTCTGCGCTGCCGCGTGTCCAGCCCTTCCACAGATTCCATTTTTCGGCGCGGACATTTTGCAGGCCGATGGACTTCATCTTGTCGAGGCTCCAGTCAATCGCCTTTTGCGCTTCGGGAGTTCCGGTGACGCGGGAACCGATATTGTCGCTGAGTTCGGTGAGGTATTCGAACGCAGGGGAGTCCATGGTGGCGTGCCCGGCGATCTGGATAAGGGCGGCTTTGGTGGTGTCTGCGGCAGCGGGAGCTTGAGGAGGAACAGCGTGTGTGCTCGTGGCGGCGAACAGGCTGATGGCAAGGAGGGATTGGCGAAAGGTCATTCGGTCGATCTCCAGAAAGTTTCGGTGATTGGGTGAAGAATCACTCTAGCATGGGATTAGACGGGGAAATTTGGCGAATGTAGTGGCCGACCTTCAGTTGGGCCACCCAGGGGACAGAAAGGCGCCCGCTTCGGAAAGCGGCCGCTACAGGGGCGTCGGGCCGATTTTGGGTGGAGTGCTTGGGTTGAAACGTTGGGCGAGAGGTGGCTTTACGGTCGGGGCGGGGACTCCTACACTTTCAACGTGAGTTTCCGAGTTCAGGGTTTGCGAAACATTTGTTTGTGGTGCGGCTTGCTGGCCGCCGCGGCGGCAGCCTGGGCGCAAGAGCCAGCCGCGAAACCTGCGGAACCCGCTCCAGCAAAAAAGGAAGCGGCGAAGGCCGAAGAGAAAACGGCGCCTCCTTTTCAGATTGCGCTGCTGGAGACGCATGTGCGGTTTGAAGGCAATGGCGACTCGCGCAAAGACGTGCACACGATCGTCAAGATCAACGATCTGGCCGGGGCGCGCCAGTTTTCGCGGGTGGGATTCGAATACGATCGCGCGTTCCAAACGGTAGAGATTCCCCTGGTGAAAATCAGCCACGCCAATGGCGGCACCAGCGAAATTCTGCCCAGCGCGATCACAGACGTGGTCAATCCCGCTGTCGAAAAGTTTCCCGCCTATCAGGATTTACGCGTGAAGGCCGTGCGCATTCTGGGGCTGCAAGACGGAGACACGCTGGAGTATCGGGTGATCACCACAACGACCAAGCCGCCGCTGGCGCCAGATTTCTGGCTGGAGCACACGTTTGACCGTTCAGGGCAAGTGCTCGAGGAACACTATGAGCTCGATCCTGCCAGGGCATCTCGCTTCAACGACCAACATGACTCAGAGATTGGAACGGCATCAAGCCGGGGGTGTATTTGGCGGTCCCATTCGACATCGTTTCGAAACGCTGGAGAAGCGCGAAAGCACAGAACGCTCGATTTTGAATGGCAAATTACTTCTGGCGGCAAGCTGCCCGATCCAAATCTACTGAGACGGTGCGGCACTGCCCGACATTGTTGTTTCGAGCTTCTCAACCTGGATAAATTTTTCCAGGCGTATGGCTTCGCAAGCGCCCGAATGGGAAAAAGCAGATCGCAAGGCGGTCAGAGGCGAAGTTAATCAGAATCCCCGAGACAAGTCGTTACCGGCGCTTTATCAATTTGTGGCTCAAAAAGTGACGACGGTGGATCTGCCGCTTGGCGCGAATGGATTCCGAGTGCGTGGCGCGAAAGAGGTTCTTGAAACGGGATATGGCACCCCCCTGGAGAAGTGTTTCCTCCTGGCGAGGCTGGCCCAATGGGCTGGCCAAAAAGGTGAGCGTTCTTTTCCACGGCGGCGGAGAGCGTAAAGGACACAATTTCCGCGGCCTTCATCGTTCGAGCACGTCTTCGCGGGAGTGATGGATGGCCAGAAATATGTGGTTCTCGATCCGGGCGTGGAAGTTGCTCCCTTTGGCGTGATTGCCGCGCAATTTCGCGGCAAATCAGCACTGACGCTTTCCCGCGCGAAGCTGGAGATTATCTGGATCCCTGGACCACGCTGCCTGAAGAGCTCCCCTTCCGGGCATTTCAGAAAGTGGAAGTTGGTGTAACGCTCAGGGCAAGACGGAAAACTGGACGCACAGGTGAAGTACTCGCTGCGAGGCGACAACGAATTATTGCTGAGAGTGGCGTTTCACCAGACACCGAAGGAGCGGTGGAACGAGGTGGGGGGGATGTTGGCGTTGGCCGATGGGTTTCGGGGCCATATCGAGAATGTGAAGGCTTCGGATCCGATGGATACGAAGCAACCGTTCACGGTGGAATACGAAATTGCACAGCCAAAGTTTGTGGACTGGACGAAGAAGCCCGTGAGAATCCCTGTGTTGCTGCCGCAAATTGCGCTGCCGGATGCCATCGGGAAGACGGCAGGAAAAATCGAGCTTGGGACGCCGCTCGACGTCGACACGCATCTGACGCTGCAATTGCCGAAGGGAACGACTGTGCAGACGCCGCCGGGAACAAGTGTGGAACGGGATTATGCAACATATGCTTCGAAATATGATGGGCAATTGAATACATTGACGGCCTTGCGGCACATTCACTTCTTGCTGCGCGAGATTCCTCAGGAACGGGCGGCGGATTACAACGCGTTTGTAAGGGCGGTGCAATTGGATCAGGCGCAGGTGATTACGTTGTTCCCGGCGGCGGAAGAGCGGAAAGAAAAGAGTTCACCACAGAGGTAGCAGAGGGCCGCAGAGGACGCGGAGAAACCTGGATCGCCCGGAATAAATCAGCGGCGGTTCAAGAAAAATCGCCGCCCCAGTGCAAAACGGCCCGCCTCGGAAGGCGGGCCCTACAAGAGAAGAAGGCAGCGGGAAGCCGCCCATACGCCGAACGGCCCTTTAGATGTCCATTACTTCTTTTTCTTTGGCGGCGGAGAGGGCTTCGATTTTTTGGGTTTCGGAGTGGGAAAGTTTTTCGAGTTCGTCGAGAGAGCGCTTCTGCTCGTCCTGGCTGATTTTCTTGTCTTTTTCCAGCTTATCAATCGCTTCCTTGATGTCGCGGCGGATGTTGCGCACCGCGGTGCGGTGATTTTCCAGCGCCTTGTGAATCTGCTTCACCAGTTCCTTGCGGCGCTCGCCGGTGGGGGAAGGAATCGGCACGCGAACCACCTTGCCGTCGGTGCTGGGATTCAAGCCGAGGTCCGAAGCGCGAATGGCCTTATCAATCAGCGCGACGGCGCTGGGATCCCAGGGAGAAATCATCAGCGTGCCGGGGTCGGGTATGGTGACGCTGCCCAGTTGATTCACCGGCATCGGCGTGCCGTGATAGTCCACGCGCACCTGATCGAGAATGGCGGCGCTGGCGCGGCCGGTGCGGATGCTGGAAAGTTCCTTGCGGAAATCCTCGACGGCCTTTTCCATGCGGGTTTTGGCGGCGGCGATCGCGGCCTTGGGATTGTCCAGAGTGGTCATCGTTCCGTCCTTGGTGAAAAGTAATCCGTGATCAGAGATCAGTAATCTGAAAGCGGATAACAGATAGCAGCTAGCAGATAACAGGAACCGGGAATTTCGGACTGCGTTTTGCTAATGGCCGGGGCGATGATTACGGCGTATCGTCCGGCACCCCTTGGAGCAACAAACATAATGCGGCATCTGGCCACGGAAATTCAACGCGGGCGGCCGGTGGTGAAAGAAAACGGCGGTTACTTACGGCCTTGGCGCACAGAGCGAAAGCTGGCGGCTGGCCGGTCTGAAGTCCGGCCACTACATGAGACTTACGCCGGGGTGACCGTGGAGCCGACACGCTCGCCAAGAACAGCGCGGCGAATGTTGCCGGACTGATTCATGTTGAACACCACGATGGGCATGCCATTGTCCATGCACAGCGAGATGGCGGTCGAGTCCATCACCTTCAAGTTCTGGTGCAGCACTTCGCGATAGGTGATTTCCGCAAAAAATTTGGCGCCGCTGACTTTTTCGGGATCGGCGTCGTAGATGCCGTCCACGCGCGTGGCCTTCAGAATCACGTCGGCCTTGATTTCCATGGCCCTCAACGCTGCAGCCGTGTCCGTGGAGAAATACGGATTGCCGGTGCCGGCGGCGAAGATCACCACGCGGTCTTTCTCCAGGTGCCGTATGGCGCGGCGCCGGATGAAGGGTTCGCAGACCTGGTGCATTTCAATGGCGCTTTGCACGCGCGTGTGCACACCAAGTTTCTCGAGCGCGTCCTGAAGCGCCAGCGCGTTGAGCACCGTGGCAAGCATACCCATGTAGTCGCCAGTGGCGCGGTCAATCTCAAATCCTTTTTGGCGGGCGCCACGAAAAATATTTCCTCCGCCAACCATGATGGCGATCTGCGTGCCGAGCTTGTGAACTTCGCGGAGTTCCTGCGCGATGGCGTAAATGGTCTGCCCTTCAATGCCGAAGCCCTGCGGCCCCTGAAAGGATTCGCCGGAAAGTTTCAACAGAATGCGGTGATAGGCCGGGCGTTTTTTGGCGGATTTTTTCGCGACTTTCGATTGCGCTGCCATGTGGCTCCGATAAGGAAAAGTAAAAGCTGAGAGATTGTAGCAAAAGAGAGTGGCCCGTGGCCTGTGTTCCGTGGGCTCAGGAGCCGGAGTCGGCGGGATCGAAGTAGGCGGGATAAACCGGGACTAAAGGGAAGAATGGACTTGGAATCGGGGATCGAAGAGCACAGGCAGGAGTGCCTGTGCCACGGTGCACACGGCTGGAGCCCGTGCTGCTTGTGGGTCTGGATGGCTGGCCGATCTGAAGTTCGGCCACTACCGGAGGAGAAGCGGCCCGCTTCGGAAAGCGGGCCCTACAGTCGGTTACTCCGCTGGAGGCGCGGACGGGGCGATGAGTTGGTTCGGCACTTCGCCGACTTTGAAGCGGGAGAAGCGGCGGATGGTGATGTTTTCGCCGAGGTTGGCCACGGCTTGCGTAACCTTATCGCCGATGGTCATGGTCTCGTCCTTGATGAAGTGCTGTTCGTAGAGGCAAGAATCCTCGTAGAACTTCTCCATCTTGCCGGTAACGATTTTCTGGATGACGGGATCCGGCTTGCCGGTGGCGCGCGCCTGGGCCGCGTAGATTTCGCGTTCCCTCTCGAGCATCTCGGGCGTCACGTCTTCACGGCGAACATAGCGCGGGTCCACGGCGGCGATGTGCATGGCCACGTCGTGGCAGAGCTGCTGGAAAGCCTCGGTGCGCGCGACGAAATCGCTTTCGCAATTGATTTCCACGATCACGCCGATTTTTCCGCCGGCGTGAATGTAGTGGCCGATCAGGCCTTCGGTGGCTTCGCGCGTGGCCTTCTTGGCCGCGGCGGCCTGGCCCTTCTTGCGCAGGACGTCAATGGCCTTCTGGACGTCGCCACTGGTCTCGACCAGTGCGGCGCGGCAATCGCTGAAGCCGGCGTTCGTGAGTTCGCGGAGTTCCTTGACGAGCTTGGCTGGGATTTCCATAACTGGTTTTGAAGTACTCATCCTTTTTTTGAGTTCAAAGTTGAAAGTTTAAAGGGAAAAGCCGGGAGTTGAGAGCTTTTTCCTTCAAGCGGCTACTTTGAGCTTCCTTTCTAGGTGCGCCCGCCCCGGAAGGCGGCCGCTACAAAATCTGGCGATGAAGTTTTACAAAAATGGCCCGGTGAGAAACTCGTCTCAGCACCGGGCCAACGAACTGGTTAAGCCTCGAGCCGCGGGTTAGCGAACTTCCTCTTCGGGAGGAACGGTGGTTTCGGCCGCTTCGATGAAGGCTTCGGTGCCTTCGACGAAGTCGCCTTCCTGCTTTTCGTACTGCTCGTAGGCGCTGGTGTCCACGTAGTCCGGACCGGCTTCCAGAGCGGCTTGGTCCGCGGCAGCCTTCTGATCGGCAACCTGGGACTGCTCGTACTGCGCGCGGCCTTCGGCGACGGAGTCGGCAATCTTCGTGGTGAACAATCGAATGGCGCGCAGCGCGTCATCGTTGCCGGGAATAATCCAGTCAACCATGTCTGGATCGCAGTTGGTGTCCACAACGGAAACCACGGGAATACCCATGCGGCGAGCTTCCTTCACGGCGATCTCTTCGGCGTTGGAGTCGATGACGAACATGGTGTCCGGCAACTGGCTCATATTCTCAATGCCTTCGAGATTCTGGTGCAGGTGCTTCATCTCGCGGTCGAGGCGCGCGCGTTCTTTCTTGGAGAGCTGCAGCATGCGGCCGTCTTCGGTCATGGCCTTCAGCAGCTTCAGGCGCTTGATGGATTTCTGGAGTGTGGCCCAATTGGTCAGCGTGCCACCCAGCCAGCGGTGATTCACGAAATACGCACCGCAGCGCTTCGCCTCTTCGGCGACGGCTTCCTGGGCTTGCCGCTTGGTACCGACAAAAAGAACGGTTCGACCCTGCCCGGAAATGTCGCTGACGAAGCGGCTCGCTTCGCGGAACATTTTCAAGGTTTTTTGCAGGTCGATGATGTGAATGCCATTGCGCTCCCCGAAGATGTATTCCTTCATCTTGGGATTCCAACGGCGCGTCTGGTGACCGAAGTGAACGCCGGCCTCCAGCAGCTCCTTCATGGTGATTTCTACTGCCACTTTTCCTCCTAGTTAGATAGCTGCTTGACGGACTTTCGTTGCGTAGCGCTTTGGGAGCGGAAGGCGGCCTAAAGCCGCCCCTACACAATCGATCGTCTCGCAGCAGCCTCTTGCCGGCAGCTTGCCGGCCATGATCTTGGCGGAGCGGCTTGCGCCGCGCCGCCAGAGGTCGCCGGGCGGGAGATTCCCGCCCAATTCTTTAACGCTTCTAGTTGCGTTTCGGTTGAGATCCTTCGACTATCCTCATCGGATAGCCTCAGGATGACAACGCGACGCAAACACCAGCGCGATTAACGCTTGGTGAATTGGAAGCGCTTGCGTGCGCCCTTTTGCCCGTACTTCTTGCGTTCCTTCATACGGGAGTCGCGCGTCAAAAATCCGTTCTTGCGAAGCGCCGGGCGAAGTTCCGGATTCAGGCGGCTGATCGCGCGGGAGAGCCCCATGCGCACCGCTCCGGACTGGCCGCCGACGCCGCCGCCCTTGGCGGTGGCCACAACATCCACCTGCTCGGTAAGGCTGGTGAACTTCAGAGGCTCAATGGCATCGTGAAGCCACGCGTGGTTCGGGAAATATTGCTCGGTGGTACGGCCATTGACCGTAAATTTCCCCGAGCCCGGCCGGATGAACACGCGCGCGATGGATTCCTTGCGGCGTCCCGTGCCGTAAAACCAGGTCTTGCTGCCCGCTGCGGGCGTATCAACAGTACTCAAAGCTCCTCCTCAAAAACTGAAAAAACTTTTTGACGAGACGAATCCCTCTCGTCTCATCGAAATTCACGCTCGGTTGAATCCCTGCTAAGGCACCACTTAGAAGGAACACCTACGTGCTGAAGACCGTCCGGCGGGTGATGGGCTAACGATTGCCATCATCCGCGAAAGGCGCCCGCTTCGGAAAGCGGCCGCTACAAAAAAACGACAGCCGCCTCTACAGCGTTACGGCTAGCGGCTTTTGGCCTGCGTGGCGCGCGAGGCCCGCGGCATCGCGATAGACGCGCAACTTCTTGGCGCGCCGTGCCCGCAGCTTGTTCTTGGGCAACATCCCGACGATGGCTTCGCGAACCATCCATTCGGGCTTGGCTTGGCGAACACGCTTGGCCGGAACTTCCTTCAGACCACCCGGATAGCCGCTGTGCGAGTAATACATTTTCTGCTCGACCTTGTTGCCGGTCATTTTAATCTGGTCGGCATTGATGACCACGACGTGGTCACCGGAATCGAGATACGGCGTAAAGCTGGGCTTGTCTTTGCCAATCAACATGCGGGCCACTTTGGTGGCCAGGCGCCCAAGCACCTGATCCTTCGCGTCAATCACAAACCACTGAGCGCCCACTTTCAGGGCTTCAGCTTCTGCTCCCTTGGCTACGTACGTCCTCATCGCTACAGTCACACCTTTCCCTGAAAAGACAAAAATTAAGTTTAGGGGGTGAGGTGAATTTTGTCAACGAGACAGTTTGCGGCAGGGCGTGGAAAACGTTCATAACTGGCGGTGGATGAAGGCCTTGGGACGCAGATTGTGCACAGGGCGCAGCGACGGCGGAGGCCGGTGAGCGGTGAATCGGGATTCATCTTTCTGCGTCGCCGCCCGCAGTGGCTTTGCGAGCGAGGAGAAGATAACCATGCTGCCGGGCTTCGCTGGCGACCGCCTGAAGTTCGGCCTTGCGAGCGGCTCCGGCGAGAGCCTCTCCGCGAGCCAGTTTGGCCTCCAAGGCAATCTGCAGCATGTCCGCTTTTCTCATGGAGAGTTCCACGTTGCGTAGCTGCGCGAGCGCGGCGGGCGAAGGCTTCGCTGCATTCTCCACGACGGCCTGCTGTATCTGGAATATGGCGCGCAAGCTTGGATCCTGTATTTCGGGCATGCGCGCAGCCACCTGCCGAATTTCCTCCTCCGCTTCCTTGAGCTGCTGTTTTCCCAGATAGACCTGGGCGAGCGAGCAGCGTGCGAGAAGTTCGCCGGCGGCGTCCTTTTGGGCAAGGAAAGTCTGCAACGCGGGTTGCGCGTAGGTATCCGCAGCGGAAAAGTCGCGCTTGTTTACGGAGAGATCGGCCAGCGAGGCTTGCGTATAGGCAACGTCGGTTTTCGCGCCGAGTTCCTGCTGATCGTGCAAGGCCTGCAGATATTCGCGCTCGGCTCCGGGCAGGTCGTCAGAAGCGAGCAGCACATCGCCCAGGGCTTGATGCGCCCGGGCCTGCCCGGTTTTATCGCCAGCTTCGGTCAATAGCTGCACAGACTCTTCGCAATTGGGTTTCGCGCCAGGGACGTCCCCGGTGATCAGCAAAATGGAGCAAAGATTAAGTGCGGCGCCAGAAAGGTTGGACTTGTCGCCCACGCCGCGCGCCTCTTCAACGACTTCTCGAAGAAGCCGAGTTTCTTCCGAGACCTGTCCGATCGAGCCGAGGGAGACCGCGAGACCTTGCTTCGCCAGAAGCAGATCATTATTGATGCCGGTGCGTTCCTGGGAGATCTGGATACTCTGCTCATAGAATTTTTTGGCCTGCTCCAGATTGCCTGTGTCCCGCTCGATGTTGCCGAGGTTCAGCAGCGCGCCAGCCTGATCGCGTTTGTCGCCGATGCGGGAGGCGATGGCAAGCGCTTCGGAATAGAGTGGTTTGGCTTTCTCAATATCGCCGCGCTTGTAATAGCCATTGGCGACATCATTCTGGGCGCGCGCCGTGCCCAGGTCGTCTCCCATCTTCTTATTGAGCTCCACCGCGTCCGCACAAACCTGGGAAGCCTCCGCGACTTTCCCGAGATCCAAAAGGGCCTGACATTGCGCGATTTCCGCGCGAGCCTGAAGCAAGCCCGCTCCCAGCGATTTGGCGGTTTCGACGGCGGAACCGGCGGCCTGCAATCGTGCAGCGGGATTGCCCATGCGGTCGTGCACCTCCGCCAACTGCAACTGGATTTCGGCCTTCAAAATATGGTCAGGGGGTTTCATCGCTTCCAGCTTTTGCAGCGTGCTCAGCGCATCCGCATAGTGCTTCCCCGCCATCTCGCTCTCGGCCAACAGCAGGGGATACGAGTATTTCTCCGGATTGGCGGCCCAGAGGGATCTATAGAGGTTTGCTGCCTCGTCCCACTGGCCGGCGTAGGCGAAATAACGCGCCTGGATCAGGGAATTCTTTTCGCCGGAGAGAAGAAAGGCGAGAGACATCGCGCGTTTCGCTTCCTCGCGGGCATTGGTTTCATAGCCGAGCTTCCACCAGGCTTCGGCGAGAGCGCTGCGGATTTCAGCATTTTGCGGGTCCGCCTGGACCGCGGTCTGAAACGAATCCTTGGCCTGCTCATATCGAAAATTCTGGAGGTGGGTAAGGCCCTCGGCATAGTCGCGCGAAGCTTCCTCGTTTGCTGGCAGAGCATGGTCCGCGCTGCGCTTGTCCGCGGGAGAGAGCGAGACGCCGAGTTTGTTGCGAAGTTCCGAACCGGCTGTTGCGACCACATCGAGCCGTTCTTCCTCGCCAAGGCGCTTGGTGACGCTGCCAAGGCTCCTGCCGGTCTTCGTGTCCACCAGGCGGATGCTCCAAAGAATTCTGCGGTGGGGCGAGGCGCCTTCGACGGTGTAGGTGCCGAAAACGGCGTAGCGGCAACCCAGATCGTAGAGCTTCGCCAGGTCCGCCTTGGTCGGCTCCTCGGGCATTTGCCGGGCATCGGGGTAGTTCCAGGCCGGTTCGACAGCGTCAGGCCCAAGGTAGCGGATTTGTTGGACGTCCAGGCTGGTCCCCAGATTGGTGCGGAATTCGTTGCCCCAGGAATCGGCGTTGGGATCACCGGAGAGATTCTTGAAACCGAGGACGGCAACGCTCGGCAACCGGTGCGGCGAAAAGAGATTGGGGAATGCAACGCCAATGACGATTCCGATGGCGGCGACAAGCACCAGACCAATCACGGAAAAAAGCATGCGGCGGCGCTGGCGAGATGCGATATCCGCCAGGCGGCGCGCCTTCGCTTCACTATCGAGCGCTTCTTCGACTTCCTCGACGGATTGAAAGCGAGCGGCGGGATCGCGCTCCAGACATTTAAGGATGGTGCGGGACCAGCCCTCATCGAGATCGGGAACCAACGATTTGGGCGAAGGCGGAAGCTCCTGCAGACGCTTGTAGGCAATTGCGCGCCAATTTTCGCCGCTGAACGGGAGTTTCCCCGTGACCATTTGAAAGAGGACAATTCCCAGCGCATAAATATCCGTGGCGGGAGAAATCGTTTTGCCTGTGACCTGTTCGGGAGCCATAAACGCCGGCGTGCCGAGCATTTCGCCGGTTCCCGAGACCGAGAATTCCGCCGGATCCAGAGAGTGCGCGAGGCCAAAGTCCGTGATGACCGCGCGAACCGGAGGCGTACCGGACGCCTGCGGCACAAGCAAAACATTGCTCGGTTTGAAATCGCGATGGACCACGCCAGCTTGATGAGCTGCGGAGAGGCCAGCGAGCATCTGCCGAACCAGCGGAGACGCTTCGGCGGGGGAAAGCTTTCCCTTTTGCGCCAGAAAATGATCGAGAGTCTGGCCGCGGAGAAACTCCATGCTCACCACCAGGACATCGGATTCGCCGGGCTTGGTGGCTTCATGACGGAAAAGATCGTAGGTGCGGCAGACGTTGAGGTGCGTGACGCGCTTGGCGACCACGATTTCCTGGCGAAATCGCTCCAGAGCCTGGACGTCGGCGAGCATCACGGAACGAACGGATTTGAGAGCGACCTTGTGCTTCAGCTCGATGTCGAGGGCTTCGTAGACTTCTCCCATCCCGCCATGAGCGATAAACCTTTCGATGCGAAAGCGCTTGGCGATCCTGTCGCCGGGAGAAAACGCGGAGGAAGGAGGGGCTGGGCGAGGTAGGTGGGGGCGGGCTGGCCCTATGTCCGGAGCGTCCCAGGACGTATGAGTGTCGAGGGTCTGCTCACTCGGGTCGCTCTCCGGAGGTTTGAGCGGAGGATCATCCATGGACACGGCACCTGTGCGTGAATTGAGTATGCCACAGGAACGGCGGAATCCTGGCGCGGAGGGGAGGGCGCCACGTGGTTTGGGCAAAAGTGTGCAAGTTTTTTCCTACGCCGCGTGGCGGCTAGCCCGGCACAGGCGAATAACGGTTGAACTGCGCTATTGACGCTAGAATCCGCTTGACGCGTTCTTCGCATTTTGGAAGACTTTGCGCCTTAGAATTCCTTCTAAGCCCAGGCCCCCGATAGTAAAAACGGGAGGTAAGAAATGAGATTGAGAAGTGTTTGGCTCCAGGTCCTTGGCGCGGCGAGTCTTTGCCTCGTAGTTGCGCAAGTAAGCCAGGCAACATACGTTCGCGGATATGTGCGGCCCTCCGGAGACGGAGATTCAACCTGCGTCACCGGGCAAAACTGCACATCTTTGGTTTCTGCTGACAATACCTTGACGATCCCGGTCGATCTGTTTGGGGTGGCCGGCACGCAAACCTTTAACTACGATGTCTTGCAATATCTTTCGTTCGATCAAATCAACAATCAAGGCGTTTCGAACGCGTTTACGATCGACGTGGTGTCACTGGATCAGCTAAACCTGCAGGCAGGTGATTTGCTCACGTTCACTTTTTCCGCCGCGCAGGGAATACCGGGCGATACCCTTGGAAACGTATTCGGAATCGTGCCCTGCCAGGAATCCGGCAGCCCGGCAACCCCGACAACCACGATCGTGAATTCCCTGGGCGATTTTGTATCCAACAAATGCACGAACGCCCTTTCAACGGATACGCTGATCACCGATGAAAGCGTGAATGGAGACTCCATCAAGTTTACGCTCGCACCAGGAAGCGCTTTCCCTTCCAAATTTGCGTTTAGCTTCCCCGATGGCCAGCTCCCGACCGGGATTGACGTTGCTTCCGGGTCGGTAACCTCGCCGATGCCGGAGCCGGCATCGCTTGTCGTTGCTGGCGCTGGGGCTGGTTGGTTTGGGGGCGTGGAGGAAGAAGCGGGCGGTTTGAGCTAGAAATTCAAAGCAGTTTTGGCGCGGGGCGGAGACCATTCGCCCCGCGTTTTTAATTTGGTGCGAACGAGGCAAGGCGCCCGCTTCGGAAAGCGGCCGCTACAGGAGGCGCGGTTGAACAGGTCTACACGCGGAATTATTTCTTCGTTGCGGTGGGGAAAATCCTTCATTACCATACGGGCAGTTTTGGCGGGGTGCGTCACGCATAGTCCATCCAAGGTGCGCCTCGCTGCAAGGAGCCAGCCTATGTTGTTTTCACGTGAATCCCGAATGGCGCTTGGAGTGTTGGCGGCGGTAGTGTTCGCGCTGCCAGCGATGGCGCAGACGGCCGCGCCGGCTGCGGCGCCTGCGGCAACGGCGCCAGCCGCGCCCGCGGGACCCAAGAAGCGCGTTGCGGTGATGAATTTCGATTACGGCACGGTGCGCACCACGGTGCAGCAGATTTTCGGATCGGACCAGGACGTAGGCAAAGGAATTTCCGACATGCTGGTGGAAAAACTTGTTAACGGCGGGCAGTATTCCGTGATCGAACGAAACGCCCTGGACAAAATTCTGAAGGAACAGAATTTTTCGAACAGCGATCGCGCGGACGCCTCGACAGCGGCCAAGATTGGCGCGGTCCTGGGCGTGGACGCCATCATCATCGGGTCCATCACGCAATTCGGGCGCGACGACCAGCATACCAACGTGGGCGGCGGCGGTTACGGCCTGGGAAAATTCGGCATCGGCGGCGTGGGCACCAGCAAATCAAAAGCGATCGTTGCGGTCAGCGCCCGCATCATCAACACCTCCACCGCGGAAATCATGGTTGCGGTAACCGGCAAGGGCGAGTCCACGCGAAGTGATACCAAGCTGATCGGCGGTGGCGGCGGATGGTCAGGCGGCGGAGCCGGCGGCCTGGATATGGGGAGCAGCAACTTCGCCAACACGATTCTGGGTGAAGCGGTGCGCGGCGCGGTGGATAGCACCGCGGAACAACTCGACGCGAACTCCGCCAAAGTGGTGGCCACCAAGATGGCGTTCAGCGGCCTGGTCGCGGACGTCTCCGGAAATACGCTGATTCTGAACGTGGGCAAAAAATCCGGCGTGCACGTTGGCGACACCGTGGAAGTCAGCCGGCAGGTGCGCGTGGTGAAAGATCCGACCACCGGCAAAGTGATCAAGGCGGTGACGGATAAGATCGGCAGCGCGACGGTAACCGACGTGGATGACGAATCGTGTACGGCGACGTTCAGTGGTGCGGGGGCTGTGAAGGTAGGCGACGTGGTGAAGAGTGGGCCGTAAGAGGCTGGAAGTTAAGATTTAGAAGTTATTAGTTTAAGAGTTGAAGAGTTCAGAAGTTTACGAATCGAAAGTGGAAATAATTGAAGTAATTTGCAGCCGCGAGCCCGGACAGTTGGTGTCCGGGCTCGTTGTGTTTTCGGGCAAAAGTTTAGTGTATTCTCGGGGCCAGTAGCGGCTCTTCCTGGAGGCTTCCATGACTGCGGAATTCACCGTTGGCCAGCACGTTGGGGATTATGAAGTGCAGTCCATCCTCGGCCTGGGTGGCATGGGGAAGGTGTACAAGGTCCGCAACGTGATTTCAGACCGCGTGGAAGCGATGAAGGTGCTGTTGCCGGACCTGACCTCGCACCAGAGCCTGGCGGACCGTTTCTTGCGCGAAATCCGGCTGCTGGCTTCGCTGAATCATCCGAATATTGCTTCGCTGCGGACCGCGCTGACCTACGAAAACCAGTTGGTGATGATCATGGAATTCGTGGAGGGCGAGACGCTGGCGAATCGCCTGGCGCGCGCGCCGATTTCCACGGCGGAGGCGGTGAATTATTCCGACCAGATCCTTTCGGCCTTGAGCTACGCGCACGGGCATAACATTATTCACCGCGACATCAAGCCGGCGAACATGATGCTGACGCCGCAAGGCATGGTGAAGCTGATGGACTTCGGCATCGCGCGCTCCGGCACGGACGGATCGCTGACGAGCACGGGCACGACGCTGGGTTCGCTGAATTACATGCCGCCGGAGCAGGTGCGCGGAGAGGCAGCCGACGCGCGCTCCGACGTCTATTCGTTTGGAGTTTCGCTCTACGAATTGCTGACGGGACGCCTGCCGTTCCAGGGCGATTCGCAATATTCGCTGATGACCGCGCACCTGAACGAAGTGCCCGCGGCGCCGATCACCTTGCGCGCGGACGTGCCGCAGGAACTCAATCAGATTATTCTGATGGCCATGGCCAAGGATCCGGCGGAACGTTTCCAAACCGCGGATGCTTTTCGCAACGCACTGAAGAGCGTGCCGGTGAAAAATCTGCCGAGCTCGGGAACCACCGTTACGCCGGCAGCCAGGACTCCGACGCCCGCCTCCAGCGATGAAACTTTGATGGGAACACTGGCCCCTGGTGCACGCGCAGCGAGGCCGCATGCCCACGCCACCGGCGACCACGCAGGCCGTGGCGCGCGTTCCTGCGCCGCCTGCTCCTCCGACTCCCGCGAGGCCTTCCGTGGCTCCCACGGAGATGATGAAGACGCCCGCGCCAGCGCCGACGATGGCCAGCGCGCCTGCGGTCTCCGTGCCACCGGCGTCTGTGCCTCCCCCACCGCAGCGATCTTCCAATCGCGGATTGTGGCTGGCGATGGGATCACTGATCGGCGCGGGAGTATTGATCGCCGCGGGAATTTACATTCCGCGGAAACTGAATACCCATGCGGACCCGGAACACGCGACGCTTCCCGCGGCCAAGGATGCAAATGCGACCCCGAAGGCCGGCGCTTCCGTGAAAATGGACGCTTCAGGAAATATTTCCGTGAAGACTCCGGGAGTAAGCGTGAACGTTGGCTCCGATGGAAAGACCGATGTCGTAGCGCCTGGAGCCGTGGTCGATGCGGGCGCGGCGGCGAAAAAGTCCGCGGGAAATCCCAAGCCGTTCCACGAAACAGCCGCGCCGCCACCGACTCCGCAGGTGCCCGCCGGTCCATCGCCGGAAGAAATTGCCAAGATGGACGATCTTGCGGACCAACTGAGCGCGCGGGCCGCGGCGGCTTCGCAGAGCGTGGATACGTTGAGGAAGCAGCAGGAAGCGGAAGGATATGGCCTGCGCGGGGACATCTCGTCCGCGCAACAGCGGATGCAAATGGACCTGGCGAAGGGCGACGCGGCGCTGAAGGCCAATGACCTGGTAAACGCGCAGAAATATTATGATATGGCGGATGCGGAGATCACGAAGTTGGAGAAGTTTTTGGGGCGGTAGTTTCACGAGGCGAGCCTAAAGCGGGAGAGTGCCGCACCTCCGGCGCTAGACGATTTCTTGATTGAGTTCCCAGCGCTTGCGCGCTGGGCTAAATTGTTTCGTGCCTCCGGCACTTTGTTTTCCGGCCCGCCCGGCGAGCTGTTGCCCTCCACAAAACATGGCGTTCCTACTGGCGGGTAGCTTCCCGGATCACGAGGGGATATAGTTTCCGCGCGTGGGTGAACACATGGCGACCGAAGATAAAGTAGGAACACACCAGAAGGCGCTTTCGATCAATCTGGATATTTCGAAGTTCGGCTCGTTCGCGGAAATCGGCGCGGGCCAGGAAGTGGCGCGGTGGTTCCTGATCGTGGGCGGAGCGTCCGGGACGGTGGCAAAAACGATTTCCGCGTACGACAAGGAAGTGAGCGACGACCTCTACGGCAAAGGCACGCGTTACGTTTCGATGCAACGCCTGCAGGCCATGATGGAGAGCGAGTGGAAGCAACTGCTGACGGAATTGCAGGCTACCCGGGGAGCCACGACCAAGTTTTTTTCGTTTGTGGACACAGTCTCCGCCCGGAATTTCGCCGGAACCAACGAGTCGCACGGCTGGATCGGCGTGCGATTCCAGCAGCAGCCGGGAGGCCCGGCAAGCGACGCCATCCTGCACATCAATCTGCAGGACCCCACCAACCTGCAACAGCAGGAAGCCGTGGGCATTCTGGGCGTGAATCTGATCTACGCTGCGTTTCACCACCTGGGATCGAGCGCGGAATTTTTGACCGGCTTGTATGAAGATTTGAGCCTGGAGCGGATCGAGATTGATTTTGTGGCCTTGCAGGGTCCGGCGTTTGCCGGCTGGGATCTGCCGCGCCTGCACGCCGAACTGGTGAGCTAACGGCTATGCGCAGGCGGTGGCGTTCACAGTGGATGGCTCGCCCGTGCCGCCGACCGAGCTTTTGTACAAGAAGGCGCTGGTGCTGGCGCCGGGGCTTTTCGAAAACGCCAGCGACCTGCACGCGCAGCTGATCCAGACGACGCTCGCGCAAGTCCCGAAAGAAGAAATCCAGCAGAGCAAAGGCACCTTGGGAATGTTCTGCCTGACCGTCCAGGCGCCGTCTGCCGCCGGGCAAGGGCAGTCGACGGAGCATGTGATGCGGCACGTGAGCGACCTGCGAAAGCTGGGATTCGGCACGATGTTTTTTCGCGCGCGGGAACTTTACGCGATGAGCGAGTACGTCAGCCGGTATACGAAGTCGCCGGTTTATTTTGCCGTGGGTCTCTCCGTGCTGGTTCGCGCGCTGCAGGATCGTTACAAAAATCTTGCCGGGGCGCTTCTGGAAGGGGTCGCGCGATTGTTTTCGCAGAATGTGCGGCTGGGAGTGTATCCGATGACCGAAGCGGCTCTGCAGGCCAAGCTGGCGGAACTGGGAGCGACCAATTGGAAATATCGCGTAAGAAACGGGCTGGTGTACGCGGATGATCTGGAGCCCGCGGAACCCGTCAATCATTTGTTCCGGTACCTGGTGAGCTGCGGATTCATTGTTTCGGCGCGGCCGGCAGGAAGCGGAACGGGAGAATTGGCGAGCGCTGGATGAATCATGGCCGCCAAGGGCTGCAAAGATGGCCGGGCGAACCCGGCCACTACGAACGGGTGGATGGGACGGCGAGGAGTTCGTGGATGGTGCGGAAAAGTTCGTCGGGGCGGATGGGTTTGGTAACGTAGGCGTCCATACCGGCGGAGAGGCAGCGCTCGCGGTCTTCTTTCATGGCGTGGGCCGTCAGGGCGATGATCGGCGTGTGTTTCCCCGCGAGTTGCTCGCGTTTGCGAATTGCGGCCGTAGCTTCGAAGCCGTCCATTTCCGGCATCTGGATATCCATCAGGATTAAATCAAATGTGGCCTTCTCGACGGCTAGTAGCGCCTGGTGTCCGTCGACGGCCAAGGTGACCTGAAACCCGCGCTTCTCCAGAATGCGCTGGGCCAACTTGCGGTTGACGGCGTTGTCCTCCACCACAAGCACACGGCACAGGCCGGCCTGTGGCGCGAGCGATTCGGCGGAGGATTCCACGCCTGGACGCGCTTGAGTTTCTTCCGCAGGCAAGACACCGAGATTCGCGGTGAAGTGGAAGGTGCTGCCCTTCTGCGGCGCGCTTTCGATCCAGATTTTGCCGGCCATCTTTTCCACCAGTCGAAGGCAAATCGCCAGTCCGAGTCCGGTGCCACCGTATTTGCGGGCCATCGAACCGTCTGCCTGCGAAAAGGCGGCAAAGATTTTTTCCTGGAGTTCCGGGGGCACGCCGATACCTGTGTCCTCAACGGCGAAGTGGAGCAGTGCGCGGTCCGGTGTTGCAAACTCGGCGTCAACGCTAACGTGAATGTGGCCGCGCTCCGTGAACTTGATGGCGTTGCCGATCAGATTCAGCAGAATCTGGCGAAGGCGGCCAGGGTCTCCGAGAAAAAAGTCGGGAACCGCGCCGGTGGCGTCGAAGGCAAACTCAAGACCTTTCTGGCGGGCACGAATGGCGCAGGTTTTCAGCGTTTCGTCGAGGCTTTCGCGAAGCCGGAAAGGAATGGATTCGACTTCGAGCTTGCCGGCTTCGATTTTCGAGAAGTCCAGAATGTCGTTGATGATGGAAAGCAGCGATTCGGCGGAAAACCGCGCGAGATTCAAATGCTCGCGCTGTTCGCTCGTGAGTTGGGAATCGAGAACCAACTCCGTCATGCCCAGAATACCGTTCAAAGGCGTGCGAATTTCGTGGCTCATAGTGGCCAGGAACAGGCTTTTGGCCTGGCTGGCGGCTTCTGCGGCGCGCTTGGCGTTCTGCAGTTCGTCCTCGGCCTGCTTGCGTTGAGAAATATCCTCAGCCGCGATGATGATGCCGCCGATTTTACCCTGGGCGTCGCGCCAGGGATGCAGATCCCAGCTGACCCACTGAGGCGTGCCGTCCGAGCGCACCCACTTATCTTCATCCACATGCTGCTTCTCCCCGGCCAGGCCGCGGCGGTGCGAGTCGTGCCATTTTTCAGGGAGATCGGGGATCGCGTCGTACAGACAAACTCCAGCCAGATCATGACGGCCAAACGCATAGTCGTTTATCCAGCGTCCGCTTGCCGCAAGATAGCGGATCTCTCGGTCAAACATGGCCACGCAGACGGGAGCGTCCTCGATGAAAGCGCGGAGCTGGAATTCGCTGGCACGGAGTTCTTCCTCGGCGCGCTTGCGCTCGGTGATGTCGGTGGCGAGTCCCAGGATGAATTGCGGCCTGCCAAAGGCATCGCGGAGAACGGAGAGCTCCAGACTGGCCCAGACGAGACGGGCGTCACGAAGCAGATAGCGCTTATCAAAATGAAGATGCTCCATTTCGCCGGTTACCAGGCGTTGGAACTCCAATTGATCCGATACCAGGTCGTCCGGATGTGTGAGGCGGTCAAAGATGTGTACGGATTGCATTTCCGCTTCGCTGCAGCCAAGCATGTGCCGGTATGCGGGATTCACAGTCATACGGCCATCTTTGAGGTCCGAAACAGCAATACCGATTTCACCGCCTTCAAAGACCGCGCGGAATCGCTGTTCGCTTTCCCGGATGGCGCATTCAAAGGCGCGGCGCTGAGAGACATCGAGAAAGGTGACCACGCAGCCAACGATGGCGCCCGACCGAATGATGGGGTGCGACCAATATTCGACCGGGAAGCTGGAGCCGTCCTTGCGCCAAAAAACTTCGTCGTCAACGTGAACCGGGATCCCGGTGTGGAAAGATTGGTGAATTTTGCAATGTTCCTGAGACCAAGGAACTCCTTCTGGCGAGGAGTGGTGGCATTCGACGTGAAAATTCTTGCCCAGCACTTCCTCTCGTGTGGAGAAGCCCAGGATGCGCAAGGCGGCGGGATTGATGAAGGTGCAAATTCCCTGGCCATCCACGCCATAAATCCCTTCCGCGGTGGACTCGAGAATCAGGCGAATGCGTTCTTCCTCAAGCGTAAGGCGAAGTTCGGCCTGCTTGCGCTCGCCAATAATGGCGCCCAGCAGCAGAGCGGTGAGCGCAAGGATCAGCATCAGGAATTGCAGCACCGCCAGATCGCCCAGCCCCTGGTGAACAACGTGCATCATGATGGCGAGGCCAGAGTCCACCAGAACCAGCGCCACCACCGCCCCGCGCAGACCGCGGCGGATCGCAATCCAGATCAACGGCAAAAAGAAAAGATAAAAAAGATGCGCGCTGCGAGCGAAGCTGTTGCCGAAGGCCAGATAAACCATAGACACAAGGGACGCCAGGAACCCGGCGGATTCGAAGAATTGATTGCGAGTCCAGGAGGGCCGCACGGACTGGGCGGACGGAGCGGGAGCGAGCCCCAGGAAACGGCGGGACCACGGAATCACGAACTCCAGCAAAAAAGGGGTGACGCTGGAAAGCGCTACGGCGTCTCCAATCCACCAATTGAAGGCCGCGTGGGCATATTCGGCCGTGGAAATTTCGCCGCTCCAGACCAGGATGGCGGTCCCGCAAGATGCGGCCGCCAGTGACGACAATAGGGACACGCCCAGGAGACTGACGACGTCCCGCGTGCAACGGATCCGATTGCCGGCCGTCAATTTGCGCCGCAGATACAGGCTGGCCGAGCCGTAGATCAGGGGAATAAGGGGATTGATCAGCAGAAACGGAAGGCCCGTGGGACTTTGGTGATAGTTGATATACCCCGACAGAAAACCCGCGATCAGAAGGACCGGAAACATTTCCAGACCGATACCGACCATCAGCGCCACGGACATTCCGATCGGCGGGTACCACGCGCTGATACTGGGCCAGATCTGCAGGTAGACGGTGGTGCGATCCAGCAGGCCGTAAATCAGAATGCACATAACTGCAAAAACCAGGCGGCGCAGAAAAAGGCGGAGACTTGTTCCACCTTGAAACATTGAAATATCGCGTGCTTCACGGCGGGAGCGGCAGTTTGCCCCTCTCTCTTCGAAGCGCCCTCACCTTGTTTTCCGTGATCCAAGAAGCCTCTGTGAATGTTGAGCTTTCGAGCGCTGCACAGCGGAAGCGCGCATGCTCAACCAAGCGGCCACAGTTGGCCGCAAAGGAAGAGAGCATTTCGCATACCGAACGGGCCACGCTACTGGAGTGGCGGAGGATTCCGGTACAATGCGGTTGGCAGGCGATTCGAAGATTTCCGGACAGGTGCATGCGTGATTCATCGAAACGTTTTTCATAACGAAGAGCTCAAGGACATCGAGAAAGTTCGCTGGTCGCCGGGGCAGGCGGGATTGATCTGCGGATGGGGGCTTTTCACCACCGTGCGCATTGTGCGGGGAGAAGCATTCGCGTACGAACGCCACTGGCGGCGGCTGGAAAAAGATGCCGCGTTGACGCGTGTGCCCTTGACCTATACCGGCGCAAAAGTGCGCGTGCACCTGCAGGAAGTGATTCGCGCAAACCGCGTGGACGAAGGCTGCGCGCGAATTTACCTGGTGTGGAACACCGTAGGCTCATGGAAAAGCGAAGAGAAAATGACGGACGTGGACCTGGTGATCACGACAGCCGGAGTACCGGCATATCCGGAAACGGTGCGGCTGACGGTACGCGAACACGGACGCCACGCCGCCGCGCCGCTGGCGGGAGTGAAAACGATTTCGTGGCTGAACAGCGTCTGGGCCGTCGCCGAGGCGCAGCGCGAGGGTTTTGACGAAGTGGTGCTGCTGAACGAGCGCGGCGAAGTGAGCGAATGCACGGCGGCCAACATTTTCGCGGTGAAGGGAGACAAGGTGCTGACGCCGCCGCTGAATTCAGGATGCCTGGAGGGGGTGACGCGGGCAATTCTTTCTGACGTGGCGGGAGAAGCCGGCACCTCGGTAGTGGAACAGACGCTGCGGCTGGAGGATTTGTACAGCGCGGAGGAAGTGTTCATCACCTCCACCAACCGCAATGTGATTGCGGTGCGCGAGATCGCCGGGCATACGATTGCGGATGGAAAAATGGGACCGGTGACGAAACGTTTGGACACAGCGTTCGATGCGTACGTGAAAGACTACGTGGATCGAAGGCTGGGGTTGGAGAGGTAGAGAGGCGGAAAGGGCGTTCCGCCAAAAGGAACGGAAATAGGCGGCCGATGGGTAAGAAGGAAAACGGCGCCCGCCTCGGAAGGCGGCCGCTACAGGGATTCGGCTGCGGCGGAATTGGATCCCATCGTGATCCGCAGCATGATCGGGGCAAGCACCGTGGTGACCATCACCAGCAGCACGGTGGCGGAAAATAATCCGTCGTCCACCACGCCGATTCCCTTTCCGATCCCGGCGAAAATCAGTCCAACCTCTCCGCGCGGCATCATGCCGAAGCCGACCGCCCAGCGGTTCATCGTCTTTGGGCAGCCCCAGCCGGAAGCTACCTTCCCGATGATGGCAACCACGGTGAGCGCGATGCCCGCGATCAGAACGTCGGTCCGCGCCATGGCTTCCAATTTCACCTGAATTCCCATCCACACGAAAAACAGCGGTACAACGAGAGATTCGATCGGCGAGAGCAGTTCGTGCAGCGAAATGCCTTCGACTTCGCGATCGAAAAAGCTGTTTAGGACCATACCCGCGGCGAACGCGCCGACGATGGTGGCGAGTTCGGCGACATTGGCGAGCCAGGAAAGCAAAAAAGCAAAACTGATGCCGAACAGCAGCTTCAGGTTCTGGATGCCCAGAACGGAAATGCGGCGCACCAGTTTTGGCGTGAGCCAAATGCCGATTCCAAGCGAAGCCACCAAAAATATCGCCGCTTTGGCGGTGGTTAGGGCGATGGAGGGAACGCTGATCTGGCCGGTTACCGCCAGCCCGCTGACAACGGCGAGAACGATCAGGCAGAGCACGTCGTCAATCACCGCCGCGCCCAGGATTACGCGCGCTTCGTCGGTGCGATCCTGGCCGAGATCGCGCAGAACACGCGCGGTGATGCCAACGCTGGTGGCGGTGAGTATGCCGCCGATAAACAGGTCCGCGGCAAGCGCGCTATCCGGATGGATGAGCTTCATCGTGGCCATGCCGAGAGCCATGGGAATCACGATGCCCAGCACGGCGACGAAGGCCGCGGACTTGCCAACGCGCTTCATTTCCACCAGGCTGATTTCCAGACCCACGAGAAAAAGCAGAATCAGGATGGCCAGGCGCGAAACCACGTCAATAAACGCGTAAACAGAAATATAAGTCTGCCCCTGCGGGCCGCTGAGCAAGGAAGCGATCAGGTCCGTATGCGGACCCGCCGGAAGCACCTTGTACACCGCCTGGCCCAAACTGAATGACTGATTCAGGGCAATGGAAGCGATGCGCGAAAGATTATCGCCTTCGCGGAGCACCGTCAGTGTGGGATTGCCGATGTAATAGCCGACATTTCCGGCGATGAGTCCAACGAGCAGTTCGCCAAGGACGGCGGGCTGCTTGATCCACTTCATCAAGGAACCGCCCAGGGCGGCTCCCAGGGTGATGAAGATGGAAGCGATTAGAATGGGAACAACCGGGTCAGCGTGTGATAGCTCACCACTGTCCCAGAACAGCACCGCGCCGAGATGTAAAGATGCGAGAATCATGAGCAGTTCCTTGTAAAACGAACACGATGAGTAGCAAGGCGGCCAGGCGGTGGTATTGTGGATGGGTCCGAGAGAGTTCGCAAGAAGAAAGGCGAACCGGGCGGGTGCGTGTTACAATGCGCGGCTTAGTGGGGGATTAGGGGCCGAGGAATGACAGAAACCCTGGTACAGAATGAAGCGGTGCTTGAGGTCATCTCGCCCGACGGCGCGCGGAAATACGTGCGCATCACGGCGGTCCCCTTCCTGATCGGCCGGGGCGCCGAAACCGGAAACCATTTGCAACTGACGGACCGGCGCATTTCCAGAAATTGCGCGGCGATTGTCACCGAAGCGAACCGCTACTACCTGGAAGATCGCGGCCAGCGGCGCGGCATGTTCGTCAACGGCGAAAAAGTGGAAAGCCGCATGTTGAACGACGGCGACGTGGTCACCTTCGGCCTGGAAGATTCCTACCAATTGATTTTCCGTTCGGCAACCGGCACCTCCGAGGAAGCTATCCCGCAGTTGCTCACGCGCATTGACCATATGACGAGTTCGGAGTCCACCGGCGGCGGCCTGCGCAAGCTCAACATGCTGCTGGAAGCCACTTCCCTGCTGCACTCGCAACTGCCTCTGGATTCCGTACTGGCAAAAATGATTGACCACGCCATCGCAGTGACCGACGCGGACCGCGGCCTGCTGGAAGAAGCCGTGGAAGGCAACGTTGCAAATATGCGCGTGCGGCTGGCGCGGCGCGCCGGTGGCCAGCGCTTGCCTCCTGAGAGCATGACGCCCAGCCAGACCGCCATCCAGTTGGCAATGAAACAGCAATCGCCGGTGATCACCGAAGACCTCGCGCAGGCTGAGATGAATCTTGCCGCGGCTGCCAGCATCGTGGCGCAGGGACTCCGCGCGGTGGTGGTGATTCCGCTCTACGCCAGCGCGCGCGCCAGCACCGACGCTTCTTCCACGGACGTGAAACGCGGCGATTTTCTGGGCGTGCTCTACATGGATTCGAAACGCCCGACGGCTTTTTCCAAGCTGGACCGGCAGATCCTGGACGCGCTGGCGGCCGACGCGGCCAGCATCCTGGATAACGCCCGCCTGGTGGAGCGCGAACGCGAGCGCCAGCGCCTGGAGCAGGAAATCGGCATCGCGCGCGATATCCAACAATCGTTGCTGCCCAAAAATCTGCGGGAGTACCCGCACTTGGCGGTCTCTGGCGTCAACTTCCCTTGCCTTGCTGTGGGAGGAGATTATTACGACGTCTTTCCGCTCGATGAGAAACGCACCGCGTTTTTGCTTGCGGATGTAAGCGGCAAAGGGCTTGGTGCGGCGATGGTCACCACCATGCTCCAGGGCGCGCTTTCCGGCATGTCGCTGGGCACTGATCCCGCGCGAACACTGAATCACGTGAACCGTTTTCTTTGCGACCATGTGGAAGTGGGACGCTACGCCACGATGTTTTTCGGCATTCTGGAAGAAGGCGGAAAGCTGGAATACATCAACGCCGGACATCCCTCGCCCATTTTGCTGCGCGGGGATACGGTGGAAGAGGCCTTCACCGACGGGTCATTCCCCGTCGGGCTGGTGCCAGAGGCCGAATTCACCGTCTCCACCCTGCAACTGGAACCGCACGACACCATGGTGCTCTTCAGCGACGGCGTGACGGAAGCAATGGATCCCGAAGAAGAACTTTACGGCGTGGCCAGATTGCGCGCCGTTCTGCAGGGGAAGCAGGATTTGCCGCTGGAAGAAATCCAGAAAACGGTGCTGGAATCGGTGGAAAATTTCGCCCGCGGCGCGCGCCAGGCAGACGATGTGACCGTCCTGGTGGTGCGATTCCGGGCCGTTGGCACTGGCGTCAGCGAAACGGACGTTAACGGCGATCGAGCCGCCGCCGCAAATCCATAATTCCCAGCTGCTCGCTCCGCTCGCACCAGGGTTAACTGCAATTGTGCTATGCTCTTCCAGCGAAACGCTTCAATTTATCCGCCCCATTGGATTCCTTCCGAACGATTTCGCTTGAATAGCTGTCACCCAGCGTTAGCATTCTCTTACGAGGTCTTCATGAATTTGCCGACAACGTTTCTCGCCTGGACAACCAGCGCCCTTTTGATCTTCAGCCCCCTCGAAATGGCTGGATGCGGTTCGAAAGCACAGGACCCCGCGCCGGCGGCGCAGCAATTCAGCCAATCGGCTGCCGCAGGCCAAGATCAACAAGCGGCGCAAGCCCCGGCAGCAGGCTCGGATCAGCAGGGAGCGCAAGCGCCCGCCGCGGCTGCGAATCAAGAGCAAACACAATTGCCTGCCGTGAATCTTACCGCCGACGGGCTGGACGAACTGATGGCGCCGATCGCGCTCTATCCCGATCCGGTTTTGGCTGTGATGCTGCAGGCGGCCGTGAATCCGCAGGAAGTGATGGACGGCGGAAACTGGCTGGCACTGGATCAAAACGCAAATTTGAAAGAAGCCGCACTGGATCAGGCTTCCAGCAAGGCCGGCTTTACGCCCGTGATGCAGGCGCTGCTGCACTATCCCACCGTGGTGGATCTGATGTGCACGCAGTTTGATTGGACGAAGCAATTGGGCGCCGCTTACCAGGCAGACCCGAAGGCGGTGCTGGCATCGGCGCAAAGACTGCGCGCGCAAGCCGTGGACAATGGCGCGCTGAAGAGTTCACCGCAGATGAAGGTGGACGTGACGCAGGATCAGGGGCAGCAAGTGGTGGAATTGAAACCCACGGATCCCAAGGTCGTCTACATCCCGCAATACGATCCTTCGAAGGTGTATACAACAACCACCACGACTACCAACGCGGATGGCTCGTCGACAACCACGACGACAACTTCGGGGCCTGCGCCAGCCGCTACAAGCACGGTCACCAACAACACGACCGTCGTTCAGGAAAAATCCGGAGTCAGCACGGGCACAGCGGTGCTGATTGGATTGTTGTCGTTTGGCGCGGGGGTGGCCGTCGGCGCTGCCGTCAGCAGCAACAATTATTATTACCCGGCTTGGGGATACGGCGGTGTGTGGTACGGTCCGCGGCCCTATTATCCGCCGCCCTATCATCCCTACTATTACGGGGGATGGCACGGGGGGTATCACTACAACCGGCCGGTCTACATGCACAACAACGTCAACATCAATATCAACAACAATTATTACAATCGTTTCAACAACAATGGGAATTTGAATCCCGGCTATAAACCGCGGCCTGTGCCTTACAACAATAATCCGAACGGCACGCTTGCGAACAATATGGGGAATCGCCCGGCGAACAAAAGCGGGGTGAATTACAAGCCGAACAACACGGCGAACACGCGGCCCGCAAACGGGAATCCAGGAGGAGCAACGCAGCGCCCGGCCAACGGAAACGCCGGCGGCGCAACTCAACGGCCGGCCACAGGGAATGTCGGCGGAGCCACGCAGCGGCCTGCTACCGGAAACAACGCGAACAATTGGAAGGGCCAAAGCACCTATCAGGGAAACAAGAATATAGAAAATCGTCCCAGCACCATGCCGGGAAACACTGGCGCGGGAGGCACTAATAAGGTAGGCGGGAACCAGCCGTCCAGAACCCCTTCCGGCGATCGCGGATATCCAAATAACGGCGGCGCACGGCCGAACACGAGCAATGCGCAGACCACCAGGCCATCGCAGGGAAATTCTCCCAGCACGAGGCCTTCGACGGGTGGTTCGCAGACGTCGCGGCCCAGCACGGGCAATCAGCCCGCGACTCGTCCGTCCACGCAGCCAGCAGCGCGACCCGCGACGCAACCCGCCAGCCGGCCACAATCGAACAACGGCGGCGCATTCGGGGGAGCAAACAATCCAAACACAGACCGCGCGGCGAGCAATCGCGGCCACGCCAGCATGGGGGCTTCGAGCCCATCCGGCGGCGGGAGGAAAAAGTAAATCATGCGCGCAGAAAAATTGGAAAGGGTCTGGAAGATGAACCGAACGAATTTTATCGTCACGCTGGCGCTGGGCGGCTTACTTTTCTCTGGCGCGCCGAAATCCTCGGCGGCAGAACAAAAAACCTTTGCGACCCCCAAGGAAGCCGTGCAAGCCCTGGTGAAAGCCGCGGAAGACGGCAACCAGGAAGAGATGCTGGCCGTTTTTGGCGACGAAGGAAAAGATCTGGTCTATTCCGGCGACGCCGTGCAGGACAAGAGAGGCATGGAAGGCTTCGTGAAGGCCTATAAGACCAAGCACGCGCTGGTCGAACAGGATGCCAACACGGAAATTCTGCAGGTCGGCGCGAGCAGTTGGCCGATGCCCATACCCATTGTCAACGATGGCGGCAAATGGCGGTTCGATACCGCCGCAGGCAAAGAAGAATTGGTATACCGGCGCATCGGGCACAACGAACTGGGCGCCATCGCGACGTGCCGTGGCTATATCTCCGGGCAAAAAGAATATGCCGCCACCGGCCACGACGGACTACCCGCGGGAATCTACGCACGCCATCTGATGAGCGAACCCGGAAAGCAGAATGGTCTCTATTGGGAAACTGCCGAGGGCGAAGAGCCGAGTCCTGCGGGGCCGCTGCTTGCGGAAGCCGGCGGCCAAGGATACGAAGGCCACGGACTTGGAAGCAAAGCGCAACCCTATCACGGCTATTTGTACCGGACGCTCACCGCGCAGGGCGCGGCGGCGCGCGGCGGCGCGAAGAGCTACCTGGTTGACGACAAGTTGACCGGAGGCGTTGGGCTGGTGGCGTATCCGGCGGAATATCGCGTCAGCGGCGTGATGACCTTCATCATCAACGTGAATGGCGTGGTGTTTCAGAAAGACCTGGGCGAAAAGACCGCGGAGATTGCCGGCGCGATGACGGAGTACAACCCGGATAAAACGTGGACGAAGGTTCCGGCGACCGAGTAGCGGGCGCTTCACGCTTTGAGTGCGTGGATGGGATCGATTGAGATCCTTCGGGCGCAGGAAACGCGCCCTCAGGATGACAAGTGCTGGATTGCCTGCGAATAGCTGGAACTGGGTTCGCACCGCCAGACGAATTCACCATTATAGAAATGCAGAAGGGAGCGCGGTCACGAACCGCGCGCCTTTTTGCTTTTAGGGTTGGCAGGAAGGCGCGCCAACGGCGGAGGTTGCCACCGGCAGCGGCGCCGCGTGCTGCGCCTCAAGCAATTTGTTCAAGGCCGGCAGGGCTTCCGCGTTCAGCTTGTTCCAGGCGGCAATGTTTTTTGCGTTGGCAGTGCA
Source organism: uncultured Acidobacteriota bacterium (assembly GCA_963824925.1). Lineage (GTDB taxonomy): Bacteria > Acidobacteriota > Terriglobia > Acidiferrales > UBA7541 > Acidiferrum. Next base: position 453,999 of record CAWGRE010000011.1, on the reverse strand, counting down.
GCCGTCGGTGAAGGCGCGATACGCCGATTCGCCGGGCTTGATATCCGCGCTCTGAACCATCACGAGATCGTGTCCAAAATCGCGATTGAGCACTCCGAAGCCCGGCGCTTCATCGCTGCCATCTTCCAGCGCTTTTAGTTCTTTTTCCACTTCGGCGAGCGAATCTGCCAGCTCCTTGGGAGGATTCGCCGCCAGGGATTTTTTCCGCGCGTCGAAAGCATCGTGCAGGGAACTGACAGCGCCGAACGAATGCGCGGTATCTTCCATGAACGCGGCAAGTTTCCGCGAAAGCGCAAACTGCGCGGCGTAATCTTCCGGCGCAATGTGCACGCGCGGGTCCGCAACCACCTGCAGCTTTTGCTTGTACGATTTCCCTTCCCTGGTGAACACCAGATCATACGTGCCAGGCGCCACCAGCGGGCCTGGCGGCTGGTTACGCGGCGTTTCTCCGGGAACGGCATGATCGGGCACCGTATATTCCGTATATTTCAGGCGAGCGCCGAAATAGCCATAGGGCAGCGCGGTGGGATGCGCGTAGCGAAGATCCCAAACGAAACGATTGATGCCGGGTTGATTCGGCAACGCCGGCGGCGGATAGAACCAGAACTCCGGCACGTTCGGCGGAGCGATGGTTTCCTGTGTGCCCACACCGGAGAAGTGGCGCACCAGCGTTCCCTGGGAATCAAAAATATCGAGCGTGAGATCGCCCTTCGCGGCGGATTTCTGAAAATATTGCAAGATGGCGCCGTCGGGCGGATTGAGTGCCGCGGGGGTCTCCGGCTGCAGCGGCGTATCGGGATAGTTGTCCCAGCGCACGCGAGTGGCCGGTTCTGGCGCGAAAAATTGCGCCGCGGCATCGGCAGTCTTTGGCGACCATTGGCGAAGAGCGGAAATATCGTCGAGAATCCAGAGGCCGCGCCCGAACGTAGCCGCAATCAGGTCACCGCCATGGATAGCCAGATCGCTCACAGTGGCGGTCGGCAGATTCAACTGCAGCGGCTGCCAGTGATCACCATCGTCAAACGAAAAATAAATCCCTGTGGTGGTCCCAGCAAAGAGCAGTCCCTTGCGGCCAGGATCCTCGCGAATGGTGCGGGCCATGCCCAAATCCGGCAGACCAGTCACGATTTTCTGCCAGGTTTTTCCGCCATCGTGCGTGCGATAGAAATAAGGATGCAGATCGCGCGGCGAGAAAAGCAGATTGAACGTACCGTGTGCGGCGAAAACCGCGGCGTAGGAAGTGTTCGCATCGTGCGGCGAGGCTTCGATGCAATTGACGTAAGGATGTTCGGGGAGATTTGCGGTGGGCGTGACATCGTTCCAGGTTGCTCCGTCGCGCGTCAGATAGATCAACCCTGTGGTGGAACCCGTCCAGATCAGATTGGCATCGAGCGGCGAAGGCGCGATGGTTTGGATGGAGCCGTGCGGTGGCTTGTTCTGCGCACTGTCTTCGTCATCCTCGTCGCGATCCTCCCACAGCGAATATTCGTTGGCGTCTTTCGTGAGCGTGTGGCCATTGGAAACGGGCTTTACCGCCGCGGCAGGCTCGGGAGTTTTGCTGGTCAAGTCGCCGCTGATCGCTTTCCAGGTGACGCCGCTGTCCGTGCTCTTCACCACCAGCTGAGCGCCATAATAAAGCGCGTGGGGATCCCGCGGTGAAAAAACCAGCGGCGTTTCCCAGGTGATGTGATAATCCGCGGGCGGCTGAAAAATGGTCGCCACTTGCCCCGTCGTGCGGTTCATCCGCAGAATCACACCATACCAGCCGATGGAATAGATGGAATTGGCGTCCAGCGGATCCGGCGCGATGAAAGCACTTTCGAATGATCCGGTGGGAAACCAGTCGCGATACGTGATCAAACCAAAATCGGTGCGACCGGGAACGGAGACCGAGCCGGAATCCTGCTGCGAGGCGTAGAGACGATACGGGAACGAGTGATCTACCGAGACGCGATAAAATTGCCCGGTCGGCTGGTTGTACCAGGTGTTCCACATTTTTCCGCCATCCAGCGTGATCACCGCGCCCTGGTCCGTGCCCATGATGATGCGGCTGGGATCTTCCGGCGCAATCCACAGGACGTGGTCGTCTTCGCCGCTCGGCGTGCCTTTCCATGCCACAAACGTGCGCCCGCCATCCGCGGAACGATAAGTAGAGGTCTGCATCACGTAGACAACATCGGGATTTTTGGAATCCGCGAAGACTCGCCCAAAATACTCGTCGCCGGTGACGCGCGGATCCTGCGTGATCTGCTGCCATGTAGATCCGGAGTCGTCCGACCGGAACAAGACCCTGCCGCATCAGCGCGAAAACACGCTTCCCGGAAAGCCCGGGCGCAACCGCCAGTCCGATTCGGCCGCGATGCAGACGGCGGCAGCCCAGCATCGCCCGCGGGCGACCAGTGTTCCCCCGCGTCGTTGGACTTGATGATCACGCTGTCCACTTCTTCCGGCGGCTTCTGGCCGGGCGGCGTGGGGATGCGGCGAATCACCGCATAGATTGTTCGCGAATCATTCGAGTCGAAAGCAAAGTTCGGTGGGGCTGTGGTGGTCGTCCTGAAAATAAATTTTCCGCCAGGACTTGCCGCCGTCGGTGGTTTTATAAATGCCGCGCGTATTGCTGGGCGTAATGTCTCCCACTGCGGCGACATAAACCGTGTTGGCGTCCTTGGGATCCACCAGGATCGAAGGGATGTTGGGCGAGTCGGTGATCCCGATGTTGGCCCACGTCGCGCCGGCATCCGTGGATTTCCAGACGCCATTGCCAGGCGTCTGCTCGCCGGTGGCGACGTAAATCGTGTTGGGATCGGAGGGCGCAACCACCAGATCGCCGATGGAAGCGACATGCGCGTCGTCAAAAATTGGAACCCAGGTGACGCCGCCCGTGGTGGTTTTCCAGACGCCGCCGCCCGGCGTGCCCATGTAATAAGTTTTGGGATCGCCCGCGATCCCGGCAACCGCGGTGACGCGGCCACCACGAAATGGACCGATCAGCCGCCAGGAGAGACCCTTCATCTGATCGGCAGCGATCTGCTGCGCCGACGCAATGGCGACTGCGGAAGCCGCAAGGCACACGAAGGCAAAAATTTTCCGAGCGAGCACGCAAAAACGAGCGGAATCGATTGTCAATTTAATATCTCCTGAAGATTAGCGAGTGTAACATGCGGCAGTAGACTGCGGGGCCAAACAGGAGGCAGCGATGAATGTGCAAGAGGTGTTGGCGTTTCTCTCCGGCGAGCAGTTTGGCGTCTTATGCACGGCAACAAATTCAGGGCAGCCGGAGGCAGCGTTGGTGGGATTTGCGGTGACGCCGGAGATGGAAATCATTTTCGATACCGTGCGCAGTGCCCGGAAATATCCGATTTTGAAAGAGAACCCGCGCGTGGCCTGGGTGATCGGCTGCACAACGGAAGTTACCGTGCAGTATGAGGGCGAAGCGAAAGAACTGGAGGGCGAGGAACTGGCGAAATATAAGAAAGTCTATTTTGCGAAGTTTACGGATGGCCCGGCGCGGGAAAGCTGGGCGGGGATTACGTATTTCGTGGTGCGGCCGAAGTGGGTGAGGTACTGCGATTACAATCCTGGGAACCGGAGGATTGAGGAGATGGAGTTTTAATCAGGACGGTGGTGCACAGGAATAGTGGGAGGAATCGTTGAAGTTGAGATTCTTCGGACATCCTCGTTCGGATGCCCTCAGAATGACGGTCTTTGCGCTGGTGGATGACTCGCGTGCTGCACAGGGTGATGCTTGTGCTGCTTGGGGAAAGGCGCCCGCCTCGGAAGGCGGCCGCTACAGTTCGCGGAGGGCGACGGCTACTGGACGGATGGCGGCGCGTACGGCGGGAAGCAGGCCGCCGAGCACACCCATCACCAGCGCAAATACAATCCCCATCAACAAAAGGTCGAACGTGATTTTGAAAGCGAACGCCAGATTCGAAAATGTCTGAAAGTTCATGGCGTTGGTCGTAAAGCCGTTAAGCGGAAGCACAACCAGGCAGCCAAGCACCCCGGCCACGAACGAAATCAGCAGCGCTTCGAACAAGAAGGACAGGATCACATTCCAACTGGAAAAGCCGAGGGCGCGCATGGTGGCGATTTCGCGGCCGCGTTCGGAAACGGCGGAATACATGGTGTTGAGGGCGCCGAACACGGCGCCAATGGCCATGATGCCCGCAACCAAGCCGCCGAGCACGGTGATCAGGCCTGTCATATTGGTGGACTGCTTGGCGTAATAATCCACCTCGCGCCACACATCCACGTTCAGCCGCTTATCGGAGACCAGGGTGTCCTTGAACTGCTGGAACGCGGCCGGCGACGTCAGGTGCACGGTGGCGGATTGAAAGATGTTGTCGGGACGCTTGAGAACTTGGGACAGGATGTGCGCGTCGCACCAGACTTCGGAATCGAAGGAAGAACCACCGGCATCGAAAACGCCCACGACCTTCCATTGTCCGCCACCGAATTTCAGAGTGTTTCCGACAGTAAGGCCGGCGTAACTCTTCGATGCGTTCTTGCCGACGACCATCTCTGAAAGGCCCGGCGTGAGCATGCGCCCTTCGATGATCTTGGCGAACGGCCGGATGGTCAAGACATTGGGCGAAACGCCACGGACCTGCACGTTGGCGTCAGTGCCCGTGCTAATGAGCGGGAAAGGCGCCACGCCGACCACTTCTTGCGTGATCAGCGGGCCGTTGGCGTCGCGCGCAACGCCCGGCGCGTCTTGCACGATACGGACAGAGTCCAGCGTGATTCCGCCCATCATCTCCGAACTGGAACCAGCGCGCATCACCAAGGCGTTGCCCGGAGATCCTGAGGCAACCAGGGTGGCTTTGAATCCGCGTGCGAGAGACAGCATGGCGACAAAAACGCCGACGGTGCCAGCAATGCCGAGAACCGCGACGATCGTCGACGTCCATCGCTCGCGGATGCTGCGAAAGTTGTAAGAGACCGGAACATTTCCGATAAACGGAGCCAGCAATCCGGCGAGGATTCCACCGATAACGATCACCACCAGCATCAGAACAACGATCGCCACAATGGTAATTACAAGCCCGAATAGAACTTTTGTCAGCATCGTCAGACTCTCCGGAGCGCGTTAACCACGCGCATACGCATGGCGCCAAGGCCGGGAAGCAAGCCGCTGGCAAAACCCACGACAATTGCAGTGAGAAACCCGATCAGGAGGATTGCGGGCGACAGAACCAGCACGGGCAACTTGCCGCTCAAGGCACTGCTAAGGAGGGGCGTGCCCAACACTGCAAGCAGCAACCCGAATGCCCCGCCGACCAGAGCAATGACCATGGATTCTCCGAGGACGAATGCGAGGACCAAGCGGTCGGAAAAGCCGATAGCTTTGAGAACGGCGAGTTCACTGGTGCGTTCGCGTACGGAGATGGCCATGGTATTGCCCGTGACCAGGAGCAACGTGAAGAAGACGACGGAACCTATGGTGATGATAAGGAATTTGATGTTGCCGAACTGTTTCACCCAATGGGCCGCGAAGGTGGATTCGCTGTCCGTTTTGGTTTCGTAAGGGGAGTTGGCGAATTCCTCGTCGATGGCCTTTGCAATCCGCGGGGCGTCGTCGGGATTGTCGATTTTGACGACGTACCAGCCGATATTGCCCTTCATAGCCTGCGGAACACGCTCTTCGTAATAAGCCCACTGGAACCAGAACTGGGTCTCGTCGTCGCCGGGGCGCGTGCCGTGATACACGCCGTCAATGTTGAATTCCCACGTGCCGTCGTTGGTGAAGGTGCTCTTGATGGGGATGCGATCGCCGATTTTCCAGTGGAAGCGGTCCAGGGTTCGCTGGCCGACAATGGCGCCTTCGCGGTCTTTCAAAAAGGCTTGCCACTGATCTTCGGGGACCACCATTTCAGGGATAACCTGGCGCTGGTTTTCGGGGTCGATCACGAACTGGGGGAAAAAATTCTTGTCGTCCTGATACACGCCACCGAACCAGTTATTGTGGGTGACCGACTTCACTCCGGGAATGCGCAGGATTTTGTCGCGATAGGAAAGTGGAACTGGATTGATGATGGAGGTGCGGTTGATGACGATCAAGCGGCTGGCGCTGGCCAGTTCGGTGCGGTCAAAGGCTCCGTTAACAACGCCCAGGAACGCAAACAAAAACAGTGCCACCGCAAACGATCCCAGCGTAAGCATAAGTCGCAATTTCTTGCGAAACAGATTGGCAAGAATCAAGCGGCTGAATTTCATCACGCACCTCCCACCGAGCTTAACTGGGCGGACTTGCGGCCTTCCACCAGCACGCCTTTATCCAGGTGCAGCGTGGTGTTGGCCCGCTCCGCCACCAGCGCGTCGTGCGTAACCATCAGCACGGTCTTGGAGTGTTTGCCAACCAGTTCTTCGATCAGCGCCATGATTTCATCGGCGCTCTTGCGGTCCAGGTCACCCGTGGGCTCGTCGCACAGCAGGAACGTGGGATCGGAAACGATGGCGCGCGCAATGGTGACGCGCTGCTCCTGTCCGCCGGAGAGCTGGCGCGGAAAGTGGTGCATGCGATCGGAGAGGCCCACTACGGCGAGTGCTGTTTCCACGTGCTCTTTGCGCTCGGTCTTCGAAAGCTTGGTCAGCAGCAGTGGAAGTTCCACGTTCTGGTAAGCCGTGAGCACCGGAATCAAGTTGTACATCTGAAAGATGAAGCCCACGTGCCGGGCGCGCCATTCGGTGAGCCGGCTGGAGGACATGTGCGTAATCTCGTCGCCCGCAACGGAGATGCTGCCGCGGGTGGGCACATCCAGCCCGCCCATCAGATTAAGAAGCGTGGTTTTGCCGGAGCCGCTGGGGCCCATGAAGGCGATGAATTCGCCCTGCGCCACATCCAGGTTCAGCCCCTGCAGGACGTGAATTTCCTCGCCGCCGCGACGATAGGTTTTATCGAGGTCGCGAACGCGGATCAGGCTTTCGTTTCCGCCACTGCCGTCTACTTTCACCATGGGAAGCGCTCCTATTGTTTAATCTGGACTTGTTGCCCATCACGCAAGGAATCGGGGCCTTTTACCACCACAAGGGAATCCGGCTGCAGCCCGGCGGTGATTTCAACGTCGCTGCCGCGGTTGGAACCCAAAGACACGGCGCGCCGTTCGAGCGTATCGCCTTTCACCACGAATACATATTTGGAGCCATTGTCCTGATGAATGGAACTTTGCGGCACTATGGCTACAGCCGCGGATTTTTCCTTCTCCGCACCGGGCTTCTCTTCTTCCAGGAATGTTACCTTCACGCCCATGTCGGGAAGGATCTTTGTCTCCGCGGCCGGATCAATCAGCTTCTTGTGCGTGGCGTCGGTGAACGAAATTCGGACTTTCACGGTAGCTTTCTGGCGGTCCGCCGTGGGAATTACGGTGCGAACCCGCGCGGGAATCTGCCAATCCGGATAGGCATCCAGCACCGCGGTAACCGGCTGGCCTGCCTGCACTCTGGCGATATAGGCTTCGCTGACGTCCACCTCGATTTCATTAGAGTGCAGATCCACGATCGTGGCGATGCCGGTGCGCGTAAACCCGCCGCCTGCGGAGATCGGCGAGACCATTTCGCCCACTTGCGCGTCCTTGGAAACCACGATCCCCGCGAATGGTGCGCGAATCGTGCAATTATCCACCGCCTGCTGCTGCTCGCGAATGCGCGCTTCGGACGACAACACCTGCTGCTTCGCCAATGTTATTTTTGCGCGCAGGCTGTCGGCGTTGGTCTCCGCTAGATCCAGGGCCTGCTGCGTCTGCACGCCTTCCTTAACCAGCTGCTGGGTGCGCCGAAGCTCAATCTCGGCATTTTTCAATTGGACTTCGAAATCGGCAATGGCGGCCTGCGAGGCATCGCGGTCAGCCTTGGCCGAATCCAGGGCGCGGCGCGCATCGGAATCATCCAGCGTCGCCAGGAGCTGCCCCTCCGCCACACGCGTGCCTTCATCAAACATCACACTGGTCACCCGGCCGGTAATCTTCGCGGCGATGGTGGCGCGCCTCCGTGGCGTGATATACCCACTGGCGTTCAGGACGCCCGCGGGACCCGTGGACGGCTTCTGCGCGGTGGCCACTTCCACTTCCGGTCTGCGATCGCGAAAAGCGGAAGCTCCAGCGGCGATCAGCACCAGCACGATGGCCCCAAGGATCAGCCACAGCCAGCGCCGGCTGGACTTTGTGGCATTGCGCTTGGTGTCGTTAATGCGCAGAGAAGCCAGGTCGGGCTTCAAAGGTTTTGCGGTTGTCGCCATCAGGCGGCATCTCCTTGATTTGGGAAAGGCTCAAAACTTGAATACGCACCCGGAGACCCAAATATTTCGATGTGAGTGGAACGGAATGGGTACCCGGCTATTTTACCGGGGGGAGGCCGATTTGGGGAGGGGAAAGACTGCAACGGGGGTCAGGCGCGGAAGCCGTGGTAGAAGAACTGCCCCAAGCCGATCGTAAACAAGAAATTGCCGAAAATTGCGTGCTCCAGGCAGGCCAGCAGCAGCGAACCGGATGTCTGGTAGGTAAAGGAGAAGAGGAAGCCCCCAATCATGCATAGCCCAACGGCCAGCCAATTCCGAAAGATGATGTGGACGAACCCGAATGCCAGCGCGCTGGCCGCGATCATCCCCCAGCCGGAACCGAACAGGGCCTGGTACCGGTGAAAAAAGAACGCCCGATAGAAAAGCTCCTGCGGGTACACCGAAAGCAGGGGGTACAGAAGGAAAATCAGCAACCAGAGCTGCGGCGATCGCTTGATCAGCGAAAAGAAGAGCTCCGGAGCAAACAGGCGGACCGCCATCGAAAGGAGAATCAGGCAGATCGCATCACGGACCAGGATCGTCGTCAGGAATGGACGGTAATTGCCCCAGGAGAAAAGCCGGGCCATGGGAAAACTGGGATCCACCCGCAGAATAACAAACGAATAGAGGGCGGCAAGCAGAAGATAAGGGATCGGAAGGTTGGGGAGACGCCGAAAGTAGATGAGAAGCGGCAGGGCTGCGTAGAGAAAGAGGAATTCCAGGGCGAGGAGCAAGAGATGAGGCATCGGCCGGCTCGCGACCGGCGTGATCACGAGTCCGCCGGTTTCCCGATGAGATCCGAAGGCAGCGCACCGGGACTTCGCAGCGTGTTGCGCAGGCTGTTAACGGCCGCCTGCGCGCGATGCACCTGCTGCTGGATGATCTGCGCGCTTTCGCGATCCGGCGGAGAGAGCGAGGGCACATCCGTAAGCAGTTCGGAGTAACCGAGAATCGCGGTGAGCGGATTGCTGATTTCGTGCGTGGCCCCCGCGGCCAGGCGCCCAAGCGCCGTGAGCTTTTCCGTGTGCGTCACCTTTGCCTGCACGGACCGCAGGTTTTCCAGCGAAGCCTGCGAGAGCCGGACCAGATGCGCTAGCTCCCGCGCCAGCAGCGTCAGTTTGCGAAACACCAGAACGCTCAGCAGCAGGATCGCGCCAAACACCAGCCGCAAGCGAAAAGCGGCCACGCCGGCGGGGATGTTTTTCTCCAGATTCCCAAGCATCGCGATTACCGGAAGCGAAAGGATCGCGCCCATCGCGATCCGCGCCATCCACAAGCTCTGTTTCAGTTCGCGGTCCGGTGACTTGTCTTCAATGGGCTGCAGCGAAGGGCCAAACGAAGCGGCAACCGTGAGCAGCACGAGCGAGAAAAAGAATGGCGTATCGAAAAAACTGTTGGCGTAGTACTGGCCGCGGTCGATGGCAACGCTCAGCAGCAGGTTTCCCGCGGCGATCAAAACAAAAGTAAGGATGAACGTTGCATAGAACCCGCGCCAAAGCCCCGCGCTGCGTTTCCAGCCGACCAGCAATCCCGCGATGATGATCAGGTGCTGGATGAGCGCCAGCAGATAGAAAGCCGGATTGTACCGCGTGAAGTCCTGAATGACGGCCTGCCAGGGAAGCGCAAAATAGGCGTACAGCGTGAGCCACCAAAGCGTCAGCAGCGCGAAGTCCAGGTGGCGGAGTCGCATGTCGCGCCCGGCGGTGGAAGAATAAGGACGCACAACAAAGGCGGAGAGAAAGAAAACATGGGCGAGAAGAAATAAGGTATCGCCGATAACCGGGCTGGGCGTGGAATACCGGTGCACCGTGTCGTAGTAAAACCAGTAAACCTGGGACAGCAGCATCTGAAACATGCCCGCGGCCAGCAATTTCCAGAATATGGGCAGGACTCCGCGCTGCACCTGAAAATTCTCGCGCACCGCCAGAATCGCCACGATCAACAGCGCGCACGGGATGGCGTCGCCAAAGATGGTCAAGCCAAACGACGGTTTGCAGGTGGCCGCAACCACTAGGTGCGCTGTGAAAATGGCGGAGGCCGCGAAGATCAAAAATTTCTGGCGGGGCTGCAGCTTCATTGCGCCTTCTCCACCGCCACCGGAACGCCTTCTGGCTGCGCCGTTAGCGGCACTGGTGATGCAGGAAGAAATAGCGTGAAGAAAGCGCCGCCTTCCAACCGGTTACCGCAGGAAATATCCCCGTTGTGCTGCCGGATGATGCCGTAACACGTGCTCAGCCCCAGCCCGGTTCCCTGCCCCACCGGCTTCGTGGTGAAAAATGGTTCAAATACGCGCTGCGGGTGCTGAATGCCCGGCCCGGAATCGGCAAACTGGATGCAAACCTGCGGCTCGCAGGGATTGATCGAGATCAGCAGCTCTCCGCCGCCCACTTCCTGCAGCGCGTCCATGGCATTCGAAATGATCTGCAGAAAAACGTGCAGCAACTGGCTGGAATCGCCAATCACGGGCGGCGTTTGATTTTCCTCGCGCAGCTCCACGCGCAGGTTCGACATTTTGCCGATCCGGCTGAGATGCAAAGCGGTCTCCAGCAGTGGTTTCACCGCGACCGGGGCGAGTTGCAGCGGCGCTTCCTGCGCGAAACGCTGCATATTTTCCGCGAGTGAATCGGTCCTCTGCGCATAATGGCCGATTTTTGCCGCCAGGGCCCCGCTGCGGGATTCCGAGCCCCCGCGCGTAGTGATCAGCGACGCCTGCTCCTGAATGCGAATCATGGAGTCGCCGATCTGATGGGCCACGCTGGCTACCGATTCCCCGAGGGTGGCAAGCTTTTCGCTTTGCACCAGATGATCCTTGAACCGATCAATGCTGGAGTAGGTGTGCGAGAGCGACTGCAACGATCTGACCAGATTGGCGCTGAGAAGATTCTGCTTGAGGGAAAGCAACAGCGTGAGCAGCAGAATCGTCAACAGCGTGATATCCAGGCGAAACGTAAAGAACACTTCGGAACCGGAATGGGTAGCCAATAGCCAAAGTCCGATCGCCGGTGTGGATACCGTAACGAGCATGGCCAGATGCGCAGAGAGGAATTTGAAGGAGCGGCTAGGTTCTCCAATTGCCGAAGACCCCTCCGGGTCCGCGTCCTCGTCCACGTCCGAAAGCAGCGGCCGCGCCGCCAGGCACATCCATGCAAAGCCGGCCATGCCCGCCACCAGCGGCAAATCGAACAGCGACCCGGTGTAGTAAATTCCCTGATCAATCGTCACGTCGTTCATGCTCGATCCGACGGCATAAATCAGCGCGCCGAAAAAATAAAGACGGAACACCGGCCGCCACGGACCGTGTTCCCGGAAATAAGCCAGGCCAGTGAGCGTGGCCAGGAGCAGGTTTCCAATGGCATCGGCAATATTAAAGCGGGAGTTGTAAACATCCAGGCCCCCCGGAAGCATGCGGTAGGCGTAGACGAAAAAAACAAAGAGATAAAACGCGTAGATGATGAGGATGGCAAGATCCAGCAGGCCGAACGCGCGCAACCGCAAATCCCGGCTCTTCTGCGGATCCAAGAACGCGGCGGCGGTCAGCGGAACCAGCTTGAGAAACAGCAGAAAATCCACCAGGGGGGAATCGGGAACCGGGAGGCGAAACCCAAGCTCATAAATGGACCAGACCAACTGGCTTGAGAGCCACATCGCGGAGCCCAGCCAGAGCATCATCCAGAATGCGCGGACCTCCCCGTGACTTCGGAACGCATTCTGCAGCGCCAGGATCAGAATCACGGCCAGCAGCCCCACCTGCAGCGCGTCCCCGATCCAGTCAAGTGCATATCCCTTGGGCAGCGCCAGCGCGGAAAACAAAGAAAGGCTCACCACCGTTATCGACAAGTAGAGCCCCGGGTTCGCGGGCATGGAAGGGCGCGGGCCGGAAGCCGGGGAGACCAGTGTGTTTTGGCCAACGCTCATAGTCACCAGGTGGCAGTACAAGAACCCAATCGTCGAAAGCCGCGGCACCTTGCGGAGCGCGTCCTAAAGGGATCGATCTAGTTCGACCGGGGGGAATCCGGTATCCCCCATTTTTTGATAATTCGGTGTAGATAGGTGCGGAATGTTGACTGCATGTGCAGCGAAGGTTACGCGGTTGCGATCTGCGCAATTGCAGCTTTTTCAGGGAAATAAATGGCCTGGTAACAATCTCCCACGAGCTGCGAAATATTAGAAATTCTTGAAACTCCCGGCAAAATGATTGCGTCGAAAAAGGTGGCGGCTCGCGGTGGTGCACAAAACTTTTTGGCTTGACACTTGGCTCAGGAACAAATAAGTAATAGAGGCCGCGCACGCTCCAATGGTCCTGATCGGGGGTCCGGATGGACGCTTCTCGTCGAGATTTCCTGAAAATTGCAGCAATGGGTGGTACAGCAGCCGCTGTATTCGGCTTCGACTCTGAAGCCCGCCATGGCCCAACTCCGCACACTGAAGATCGCCCGTGCCAACGAAACGCGATCGACGTGTCCTTACTGCTCGGTCAGTTGTGGCGTAATTATTTACACCATCGGCGACCGTGCCAAAAACGTGACGCCGCAGGTTGTACACGTGGAGGGCGATCCCGACCACCCCATCAACCGCGGCACCCTCTGCCCCAAAGGTTCTTCTCTCGAACAGGACATTATGAACGACCGCCGCATCGTGAAGCCGCAAGTGCGGCGCCCCGGCGGCACCGAGTGGGAAGACATCAGCTGGGATCAAGCCATCACCGAAATCGCGCAGAAGATGAAGAAGACCCGCGACGATACCTTCATCGAAACCGACGCCGCCGGGCATCGAGTCAACCGCTGCGAATCCATTGCCTTCACGGGCGGGTGCACGGACACCAACGAGTTTAATTACCTGGTTGTGAAATCGATGCGCGCCCTCGGAGTGGTGCATTTAGAAAACCAGGCCAGAGTTTGACACGGCCCCACGGTCTCAAGTTTGGGACCAACGTTTGGCCGGGGCGCGATGACGAATGGCTGGGTGGATATCAAGAATGCCGACATGATGCTGGTGATGGGCGGCAACCCGGCGGAGAATCACCCGTGCGGCTTCAAGTGGGTGATCGAAGCGAAGCGCAATCGCAACGCAAAACTGATCGTCGTTGATCCGCGGTTCACGCGGACAGCCTCTGTTTCCGACCTGTTTCTGCAGATCCGCGCGGGCACGGACATTGCCTTCCTTGGCGGATTCATCCGTTACGCCATTGAAAACCAGCGCGTTGCCAAAGAGTACCTCGTCAACTACACGAACGCGGGTTTCATTCTCGATAAGGATTTCAAGCTCCCGGAGGACGAAGGCGTTTTCTCCGGCTTCGACGAACAGAAGCTGAGTTACAACCGGGCGTCGTGGAATTACGAGGGGACCGGAGGCAAGCCCGCGAAGCCCGCCGCGGCCGCCAAGCCGGGACAACCCGCTCCGCCGCCCGCTTTACCGCCGCTGCCGGAAAAAGTGGATTTCGACCCGACGCTGCAGAATCCACGCTGCGTGTATCAACTGCTGCGCGAGCACTATTCGCGGTACACCCCGGAAATGGTGGAGCGCATCACGGGAATCCCGAAGGATCAGTATCTGAAAGCGGCGGATTTGTTCACCTCCATTCGCAAGGATGGAGACACGAAAAAGGTCGCCACGGTCATTTACGCCGTCGGCTGGACGCATCACAGCTTCGGCACGCAGATCATCCGGACCGCTGCGATGCTGCAACTGATGATGGGCAATGTGGGACGCGCGGGCGGTGGCGTGAATGCTCTGCGCGGACATTCGAACATTCAAGGCGCCACGGATATGGCGGGAATTTTCGACAATTTGCCAGGCTATCTGAAGGTCCCCACGCCCGCAGATGGATCCTTCGATGGCTGGATGAGCCGCATCACCCCGACCATTTCGAAACCAGGGGAATGGCAGTCCTTCAATTACTGGAGCAATACACCGAAGTTCGCCGCGAGCATGCTGAAAGCCTTCTATGGGGACGCGGCGACCAAGCAGAACGGCTTTGCCTACGATTATCTGCCCAAGGTGGACCGCAACTATTCGTGGGTGAATCTGTGGGACAACATGTACAACGGCATCGTCAAAGGCATTTTCGCCTTTGGCATGAACGGCGTGATGATTGGCCCGGACACCAAGAAAAATATTGACGCGCTGAAAAAAGCGGACTGGCTGGTGGTGGGAGAGATTTATCCCGATGAAACCAGCGAGTTCTGGAAAGCTCCGGGAATCACGCAGGACGAGATGAAGACCATCCAGACCACGGTCTATCGTCTGCCATGCGCGGGTTTCGCGGAGAAAGATGGATCGTTCACCAACTCCGCCCGATGGCTGCAGTGGAAAAACGCGGCGCTACCCACGCCGATGGGCTGCAGGCTGGACCAGGCGATCGTGGCGCAGATTTTCCTGAAGACGCGGGAGCTCTACCAGAAAGAAGGCGGAAAATTCCCGGACCCGATTTTGCATCTGACGTGGAGCTATACGGATCCGACGAATCCATCGCTTGCGGAAGTGTTGAAAGAAATCAATGGCAAAACGCTGGCAGACGTGGAAGATCCGGCGACCAAGCAGCAGCTGAAGACGGGACAGCAGTTACCTTCCTTCGCCTGGCTGAAGGACGATGGAACGACCAGTTGCGGCAACTGGATTTATTCCGGCGCGTATACCGAAGCCGGCAACCTGACCATGCGGCGGGATTCGGCCGATCCTTCGGGCCAGGGCATCCATCCGAACTGGGCGTGGTCCTGGCCAGTGAATCGCCGCGTTCTGTATAACCGCGCATCCTGCAATCTCGAAGGCAAACCGTGGGATCCCGCTCGCAAACAAGTGTGGTGGAACGAAGCAGCGAAAAAATGGGTCGGCGTGGACGTGCCGGACTTCAAAGCGGATTCCGCACCCTCCGATCACATGGGACCATTCATCATGAATCCGGAAGGCGTGGGCCGCATCTTCGGGCCGCTGGGTGCCTTCGCGGACGGGCCGTTTCCCACTTACTACGAGCCGGTGGAAAGTCCGGTGGACAATCTGCTGCATCCGAAGCAGACCCATAATCCGGTAGTGAGGCGCTATAAGACGCCGGATGACAAGTACGGTTCGCCGAAAGAAGGCTATAACATCGTCTGCACCACCTACCGGCTGACCGAGCACTATCACTATTGGACAAAGAACAATCCTATGAACGTGCAACTGGTGCCGGAGCCCTTCGTGGAAATTCCGGAGCAACTTGCGGCGGATATGGGATTGCTCGGCGGGGAGCGTCTGAAGGTTTCCAGCGCGCGCGGCGAGTATATCGCCAAGGCCATGGTGACCAAGCGCATCAAGCCGATGAACATTGACGGCAAAAAGGTCTATCAGATTGGAATCCCTATCCACTGGGGCTTCCGCGGGATTGCGGAAGACGAAGGCAAAACCGCGAAGACCCCGACCAACCTGCTTTCCCCAACGGTTATCGATCCAAACGCCTACACACCAGAGTTCAAGGGATTTCTGGTGAAGGTCGAGAAAGCGTAGGAGAGCGCCATGAGCCAAGCGACACTACGCATACAGAAAATCTCGGGCCACTCGGGCACCATTCCCGGCAAAGACACCCAACGCGAACTGACCGTCTGCAAACTGGTGGACACCACCACTTGTATTGGCTGCAAGGCGTGCGAAGTGGCCTGCGTCGAGTGGAACGACATGCCGTTCTCACCGACATCGTTCGACAATACCTACCAGACGATGCCGGAGACCCGGTGGAACTATTGGAATCTGATCCTTTTCAACGAACACGAGCGTGAAGACGGCACCCTGCAGTGGCTGATGCGCAAGCACCAGTGCATGCATTGCGCGGAGCCGGGTTGCCTGGAGGCTTGCCCCGCCGACGGCGCGATCGTGCAATATGCCAACGGCATCGTGGATTTCCAGCAGGATCACTGCATCGGCTGCGGCTATTGCATCACGGGCTGCCCGTTCAACATTCCGAAGTTCAACTCCGTCACGAAGCGGGTGTACAAGTGCTCGTTGTGCGCGGATCGCGTCAGCGAAGGTCTGGAACCGGCTTGCATCAAGGCCTGCCCGACGGGGTGCCTGCACTTTGGCACCAAGGACGACATGCAGGACCTGGCCAATGCGCGCGCGAAGCAGTTGCGCGATCACTATGGCTTCGACAAAGCCGGCGTTTATGATCCTCCGGGCGTTGGCGGAACCGGCGTGATGTACGTGCTGCACGACGCCACGCAGCCGGAGCTTTACGGCGGCTTGCCGGCGAATCCCTCGATACCACTCGCGGTGAAACTCTGGAAGCATCCGCTGAAGTGGCTGGGCAATCTGGCGATGGTGGGCGGGCTGGTTGGTTTGTTCGTACACTACCTGCGGTTTGGACCAAAGGCGCGCGAAGAATCCGATATCGCGCCGGAGGAGAAGGTATGAAAGACAAAGGGATGATCGGATACCACCCGGAGCAACTGATACCCCACGGCCATATTCTGCGCTATAGCTTTAAGGAGCGGCTGAATCACTGGGTCGCGGCCGGTTCTTTCATTTACCTGATGCTGACGGGGCTGGCGTTCTGGTCGCCCTGGCTCTTCTGGCTCGCGACGGTTATGGGCGGTGCGGAACTCTCGCGGATGCTGCATCCCTGGATCGGGTTGGTGTTCACGGTCTCGGTTCTCTATATGTTTACGCTGTGGGCCCACCAGATGCATTTTGAGCCGGTGGACAAGGCCTGGTGGAACTCGCTGCACTACTACATCACGAACCAGGACGAAAAAATGCCGCCCGCCGGCCGCTACAACGCCGGGCAGAAACTGCTGTTCTGGAGTTTCTTCGGCGGCGGCCTGCTGCTGCTTGCTTCGGGATGCGTGCTGTGGTTCACGGAATCCATTCCGTGGAGCTTGCGGTGGCTGCGCTATATCGCCGTGATTGTGCACGCGGGCACGGCGCTGCTGATGATCGGCAATTTCATGATCCACGTTTACATGGGTGTGTTTGCGGAGCGCGGCGCATTCGGCAGCGTAATCCGCGGAGACGTCTCGCTGGCCTTTGCGAAGCGCTATCACCCCGGCTGGTATAAAGAGATCGTCGGGGATTCCGACACCACGAAATGACCCTGCTTGCGGCCGGGAAAGTGAATTACCGCGCGCGCATCGAGCGCGCCGCGCTGCTGGCCGAAAGACCCGAATTTGCGGGGCGTGAAATCCTCACCTTCTACGGCGTTCTGGCCAAATTTCAGAAAGAATTTTACGAGTCCTTGCCAAAATTGTGGGGCAAGAAACCCGTGGTGCCCGCGG
Source organism: uncultured Acidobacteriota bacterium (assembly GCA_963824925.1). GTDB lineage: Bacteria > Acidobacteriota > Terriglobia > Acidiferrales > UBA7541 > Acidiferrum. Next base: position 436,485 of record CAWGRE010000011.1, on the reverse strand, counting down.
GCGGCAATTTACGCGCGGAATTGAATCTGGGCGTGCTGCTGGAAGCGTTCGGTGCGTTGCTGGAAACGGTGGAACGTCACGCGCCGGAATCGCTGGCCGATGGCGCGCGGAACTTGCAATCCAAGGGCAGCGCGCGGCAGGGCGAGATCCTGCAAGATTTCTGGAAGACCGGGCTGCTCGAAAGCACCGGCCCTGGCGCGGAAGATTCGAGTTCGAAGTATCTCGCTGATTTTTTTGCCCGCGCCATGTTGCAGCCTTATGCGGACTTCGTGACCGGAGCGATGCTGCCTCCCACGCCGGTGATGACCGTTTGCCGTTGCCCGCGTTGCAATGCCCTGCCCCTGCTGGGCGTGTTGCGGCCAGAGGGCGATGGCGGAAAGCGCTTCCTGGTATGTTCCTTTTGCTCGCTGGAGTGGGAATTCCGCCGCATCTTTTGCGCGAAATGCGGCGAAGAAGCAGAACAAAAGTTGCCCGTGTACGTGGCCGAGCAACTCCCCTATATCCGCATGGAGTGCTGCGAGACGTGCAAACATTTCCTGCGCACCATTGACCTGACCAAAGACGGCAACGCGGTGCCGCTGGTGGACGATCTGGCGGCCATCCCCTTAAGCTTGTGGGCCGAGGAGAACGGGTATCTACGCATCCAGGGGAACTTGCTGGGGACGTGAAATGCGCGGACGCGGATGGACTTTCCATTTGGAGTTTTAGGGCGGACTTTTGGTTGAGATCCTTCGCGCGGACGGCGCGCTCAGGATGACACGGTGCCGTTTGGCCAAAGTCTCGGGATTCACATAGGAGAAACGATGAAGCGAATTGGATTTGCTTTGGCACTGGGGCTGGCGTTGGCTGCAAACGTTGCAGCGCAGGCGCAAAAGACCGAGACCGCACTTTTGACTGTCATTCGCGCTGGAACTTTGATTGACGGCCAGAGCGATGCGCCGCGAAAGAATCAACTGATCTTCGTGCGCGGTGAGCATATCGAGAAGGTGGCCGATGGGGCGACGGCGATTCCGCCCGGCGCCACAATCATTGATCTTTCGAATGCCACGGTTTTGCCCGGCCTGATTGATTCGCACACGCATCTTTTCCTGTGGGGCGAAGATCCCGCCAAGGGCGGTTATGACGCGAATATCCTGAAGGCCGGCATCGCGCTGCGGGCGGCACGCGCCACCTACGCCGCGAAACGCGCACTGGAACAGGGCTTCACCACGCTGCGCGATCTGGAAACCGAGGGCGCGGGCTATGGCGATATCGAAATCAAACAGGCCATCGAGGAAGGCACCATTCCCGGCCCGCGCATTTTCGGGGCCACGCGCGGCATTTCCACCACCGGTGGCTACAATCTGGAGGGCTATGCGCCGGAACTGGTGATGCCCAAGGGCGTGCAAATTGTGGACGGCCCCGTGGAAGCACGCAAGGCCGCGCGCGAGCAACTCGATCACGGCGCGGATTGGCTCAAGGTATACATGACGCACCGCTCGTGGACGGACAAGCAGGGCCATCTGGTTTCGCAACCCACGCTGACCGTGGAGGAACTTCGCGCGATTGTGGACGAAGCGCATGGCTGGGGGAAAAAAGTGGCCTGCCACGCGTACAACGGCGAAGGACTGCAGCGCGGACTCGACGGCGGCTGTGACTCCATCGAACACGGCCTGGATATCACCGACGCGCAGATCGCGCAAATGGCGCGGCAGGGCACGTGGTATTGCCCGACGATTGGCGTGTACTACGGAGACTGGGCAGCGGCGGGCACTCCCGAAGGGGAACGCGACCGGGCGCGCGCGAATTTGCATGAGGCGACATTTCGAAAAGCGCTGAAAGCCAATCTGAAAATTGTTTTCGGCACGGATATCGGCGGCATTCCGTGGCAGGAGCCCATCGCCGACGAATTTTCCTATATGGTGAAATTCGGGATGAGCCCGATGGCCGCAATTCAGGCGGCCACTTCTCGCCCGGCGGAGATGCTGGATCGCAAGGGTGAGTTGGGGATCGTGAGCGAAGGCGCCTATGCGGATATCGTCGCAGTCAGCGGCGATCCCTTGCAAACCATCGACGAGCTGAAAAAAGTGAAATTCGTGATGAAGGGCGGGTCAGTATTCAAGGACGAACTGCACGCCGCGCCATGCGCCACGAAGTGAACGAACGGGGAGCGCTTACCGCAGAGGCGCGGAGGTCGCAGAGAAGTGTGGAATCAGTTGTGGCGCATGATGGCGTGCCAGGTTTTGTGCAAAAAGTTTTCGATGGCTGTGGCGGAGGAATGGAGCGAAGAACCGCTCGAAAGCTGTGACGGGAGATTGGACACCGGCGCCAGCGATGACGAATGATGGTCCTGCGTTGCGCCGTACATGATGCGAGCCAGGCTGAGATTGGACATGACGTTCTCCTGCAGCCGCATTCGCGGCCATTTCCTGATTGTGCGCGTATGCGGCGGCAGTGGCGGGGGAATCAAAATTTTAGCAGCGAGAAGATAACTGGCCGCACGGTCAGGTGTGGGTTAGAGTTTGCAAACGGAGGAAACAGAAATGGCGGAGCAGAATTTTTCAAATCATGTGAAGTGGGTACCAGCGTTTCATTTTTTCGTAATGCCGGTGTTGCTGTTGAATTTCGGCTGGTCGATCTACCGGCTGATTCATCTGGGATTCACGTGGGACGGCCTGGTTGCGGTGCTGACCGCGGCGGCGCTGGTGGGATTGATGTTTAGCGCTCGGCTTTTCGCACTGAAGGTGCAGGATCGCGTGATCCGGCTCGAAGAGCGCATGCGCCTGGAAAGACTGCTGCCGGAAGAGCTGAAGGTGCGCATCGGTGAGTTCACGTGCGCGCAACTGGTGGGGCTGCGCTTTGCCAGCGACGCGGAACTGCCAGCGCTGGCGCGTAAAGTGTTGACTGACAAAATTCAGGAAGGCAAGGCCATCAAGCAGTTGGTGCAAAACTGGCGCGCGGATTATCTGCGCGCATAGTCGGCGCAGCTAAAACACCTTCGCTGCCATTTTGGACAGTCCCAGCGACCCAGTGAACGAGTCAATCTCCGCCACTTCCCCGGTGCTGAGGTGAAATTCGCCCGCGCGCATCACGCCTTCCGCTTGCTGCGCGCTGCGGGATCCCGCGATGGCGCCAGTGATCACCGGATTGCGCAGGGTCCACGCGATCGCCACCTCGCCCGGGCTGCGGCGATGACGCTTGCCGATCTCCCGCAATTTTTCCACCAGTTCCAGATTCTTGGAAAGCTTTGGTTCCTTGAATTCCGGATTGCGGCTGCGGAAATCGTCCGCAGGCAAGGCTGCGGCGCGCTCGCGGGTCATCCCGCCGGTCAACATTCCGGAAAACATCGGGGAGTAGACAATCACGCCAATTCCCTGCTGCTCTGCGTAGGGCAGCGCGTCGGCCTCAATCGCGCGGCGCAAAATCGAATAAGGCGGCTGCAGCGAGGTCACGGGAGAAATTGATTGAGCGCGGTGCATCTGGCTGGCATTGAAATTGGAGACGCCGATCCAGCGGACCTTGCCTTCTTTTTGCAGCGCAACAAGCGTGTGCCATGCCTCCTCAAGCCCTGCGCCGTTATCCTGTGGCGGCCAGTGCAACTGGTAGAGATCGATCTGCTCCACCTGCAATCGCCGCAGGCTGCCTTCGCATTCCTGGCGGATGGAGTCCGCGCTGAAATTCGGCGTGATCTTTCCCTGCTCGTCCCAGCGCAGCACGCACTTCGTGAAAACATAGGGCCGTGCGCCGCGCCATTGTTTCAGCGCGCGGGCCACAACTTCCTCGGAATGTCCCATGCCGTAAACCGCGGCGGTGTCGATCCAGTTGACGCCCAGCTCCAGAGCGCGGTGAATCGCCGCAACGGAGTCGGAGTCCTCCTGCGGGCCCCAAGCGTATTCCCAGCCATTGCCACCAATGGCCCAGGCCCCGAAGCCTACTGGAGTGATCATCAGATCCGAATTGCCAAGCTTGCGAGTATTCATTTCAAGTGAGTCCTTCGGTGAATTCGCCTGAGGGCTTTAGTCAAGAAGCAGCAGGAATCAAGCCACCAATTGGATGAGCCCAAACGAAAATTGGTTAGAGATTGAATTGCGAAATCGGAAGGGAGCGCCACCGCAGGGAGCGCCAATCTCCAGATTGGCCAGCATCAACTTGCGATTTCACTTCTCAGACGAATTCGAGAGAGGGAGAAGACCGGATGCCCTCACCCATCTGGAGATTGTCGCTCCTTATGCGCGACTCGTCCGGAGTGGTGAAGCCGCGCTATTGTGCCAGAAACGCCGCGTCCAAAGAGACGCTCTCGCCATCTGGATTGGTCACCACAAGCTGCTGCGCACCAACCGAAAGCGCAGGCGTGACAAACGTGAGCGTGTTCATATCCTTGAACGTAACCGCCAGCGTTTTGCCCCCGAGGGTTGCCCGTGTGCCGGACTGAAAACCGCTACCATTGAGAGTAATCGAAGTCCCTCCGCTCGCAGAGCCTGAAGAAGGACTGAGCGTGCCAATCCCCAGAGGAACACTGGAAAGTTTCATCACCGTCAAGCCCGAAGTGGTGAGCGCGAAAATCCTCTGCCCGAGTTCATCCAGAATCATAAAGGTTCCGTGCAGACCGTCGGTATCCGTGTTGAGCATCGCCAGCGCCTCGGGTAAATAAATACGCAGCCGCAGTCGCCCCGAATGAGCATCGCGAATGTCCACTCCGCCGTGAATCCCCGTGGCCGGCGGAGCAGCCGGCGGCGCGCCATCGAGAAAAGGTTCGTACAGTAGTCCGCCTGAAGAGTGCAAGGCAATTCCCGGAACCGCAACGCGCGTGGGAATGTTTTCCACTTCCGCGGAGGTGGGAGCTCCGGTAAAGACCAGATTCGCGTCGCGAAGTTCCGTCGTATTGTTCGAACGAATCGCAAACATCGCGCCACCCGCCGCCGCGGTTAAATCCGAAGAAAGATCTTTCGCGCTGGAGACGGTGAATGCGTTGGGAGAGGAGGAGGACCATGAAGCAAGTGGTCCTCCCGGTGAGGAAGTGAACGCGAGGTACACGGAATCACCGGCGAGATCGGCCTGCAGCAAAGGCGCGCCGGTGATGGAGGTGACTTCGGGCTGCGGGGCGGGCTCAAACGTGGGCGGGAAAGCCGAAAGGTTCATCTGGCCAAGGCAATTGTCGCAGGCGTTCGCGGAGCCGCCTTCGCCACTAAGGCCAACGAAAACCGTCTGCGCGCTGGTAGCGGCGACGCGCGACGGCCCGGAATTCAGATAACCGGCGACCCCGCCGACGGAGACGCGCGAGCCGTTATATGGCGCGCCATCCGGATTGATCAGATAAACGCTTTGTGCGCCGAAATCCGCCGCGATTAATTGAGAATTATCGGGAGTCAGCGCCATGCCGCGAAGGCCAGCGTCGGGCGGCGGGCCGTTCGGTGGAGGTTCGAGCGGCGCGCGAAAAACCTGCGCGTTCAGATCGAAGACGTCAATGTGATCGGTGGCCGAAAGATAAAGCTGCTGGCGGCCCTGGTCGTAGACCATGAATTTATAGAGGCTGGGATTTGCAAACGTTTGCCGCGCGGCGAGATACTGAAACGATTTCGGCAGAGCCGCCGTGCCGGAAGGAGTCGTGAGCGAAATGTCGGCTTTCCCCGCGCTTCCAGCCGGAGTGGTCAGCGTGATGCGCTCGAGCGGAAAGGGATATGTCGAGTCCAGTGAGAGAGCGGCGGCAAACGCAGGCAACGCCTCCACCTTCTGCACAGTCGCCGGCTGTCCGCCGATTTTGATGGTGATACCGCCGGCGCTGCTTCCAAATCCGTGGCCGATCAGATAAACAGTGTCGCCACCTGAAGCAGCTCCGGCATTCGGCAGGATTTGTTGAACGGTAGGTCCGTAACTGAACGCCTCTGGCGCAGCGGCAACCCAGCCGTTTGAGAAATAGGCGATCAGCGTTGCGGGGCCGCTCGCACCGCTCGCAGGAGAAGTTACCTGCAATTGCGAATTCCCGCCGACGCTGGCGGTGACGGGAGTTTGCGAGCCGAAACGCACCTGCGCACCCGAAGGGAAATTGCTGCCAGTAAGTGTGATGGAAGTTCCCCCGGCGTTCGGCCCTTCCGCAGGCAGGGCCACCGGCGCATTCGAAAACGCGGGCGCGGGCGCGGACAGTGCGCCGGGTGACGACATATCCAGAATGCCGATCCCGCGATTCCCCCGGCCCAAAACAAAGTGGGATGCGTCGCTTTCCTCAATCGCCGTGGCAATCCCCTGCACCGCCAGGTCCGAGACCTCGCCGATTTTCTGAAGATTCGCCGCGGCCAGGACCGTGATAACGCGGCCGTTGCCCAGCGATTCCGAAACGTAGAGCACATCTCCAATCGGCGAAAAAACGATCCCAACGGCATTCGCCGTGTTGTAACTGGCCACCAAATTTAACTGAGAGCCGAAAACCAGAACCTGCTGGCCGCCGCCCGCACTTAAAATCACCGCGAACTGCGTGCCATTCGAATTTGCGGCAGCCGCACTGATCGCCCCGTTGCCAATCACTCGCGGCCCTGCAATCGCGTTCCCACTGGAATCCAGCACCACCACTTCCCCGCTCACGTCATTCGCCGCGGCCAGCAGGCGCGTCCGGTCGCCACTCCGCACCATCACTCCCAATCCATTTTGAAAAACTGCGGGCGCAGTGGATGTGAGATCCGTCGCAGTATTCGAAGCCGGGTCCCAAAGAGCAAGGAGCGATTCGCTCGCCGAGGATTGCCGCAGCCGCAGCGCCACTTTTCCGCTGGCAAGACCAATCGCTTCCGTCGGCCGATTGAACACCACGCCAGGAATCGGAGAAAGCCCCACCATCGGATATCGAGCCTTCACCTGCAAACTGGCCGTGTTGACGGCAAGAAGTTCCTCGGTGTTCGTGCCAACCCACAGCGTGGCGGCGTCGCTCGAAAGGTCCACGCTGGAAGCCCCCGGGGCGTCAATCGCAGCCAGCAGCGACGGGCTCGGGTCCGAATACACTTCCACGCGATTCATCGCCGGATTCGCCACAAAAAATCGCCCGCCCTTGGGATCGAAAACAATTTGCCGACGCCGCGGCTCACCCGCGGGCGCGTCGATTGCCGGCACTGAATCATTTGGCAGAAAGCTCGATCGCGAAAGATTGGACGCTGCGCCTGACTGGATCGTGAGAGAAAGCGGCGCGGAGTGGGAAAGCGCTCCGCTGGATCCCTGGGCGGAAAGATTGAACTCGCCAGTTGCAGCCGTTGGCGCGGCCCCAAAAATGACGGACACACTCTGGCCTGCAGCAATCGAAAAAGGGCTGACCGGCGCGGTGGTGACGCCCGAGGGAATTCCGCTTAAAACCACTTGCACGCTGCCGCTGAAGCCGTTCAGCCCGGAAACGCTGACGGTGAGCGGCGCGCTGGCATTTCCCTGCGAGAGGCTGATCGCCGCGGTGGAAAACGCGATCGCAAAATCAGGTTGCAGGGGCGGCGTCTGGGTCCCACCCCCGCCGCCGCCCCCACAACCCTCCGCGAAGATCAGCAAAGCACCAAGAACGAAAGCCGGACTGTGCACACCCGCCCGCATGGCGCAACTCCTCGAACGCGACCAGCGGAATGAGTGCATCCGGCCGGCTCGGGCGGACGCCGGCCGGAACTTCACCCCTCTGGGAAGAGGACAACGTCGCACACCATAGCTATTAGTCGAGAAATTGTCAATATATTAAATAGTAGAGATACTAGAGACAGAAAGGGTAAATACGAATATGGCATGGCGGGAAGGTCGGGGTCATTCCAAGATCGAAGATGGCGGCCTAAAGCCGCCGCTACACGGAACCAGGAAATTTAACGTCGCCAATTCTTGGCGGCGCTGGAATTTGTAGGGGCGGGTTTAGCCCGCCCTCCTCGTGTGAATCAGGCACAGCGCATACTTGTTACGCGGCATGGATTCCACTCGACGGAAAATAAAACGGCGCCCGGGATATGCCGGACGCCGTCCTTGGGAAGAACTTGGAAAAGGAACCCGAAAACTTAAATGGTCTTTGGTCCGACGCCTGCCGCGGCCGGAGCCGAGGCGCTGCGCGAAAACGACCCGCCGCCGGTTTCCTTCTCGCCGGACTTGTCGATTTCGATGGAACCCTTAAAATACGCGCCGTCTTCGATCATGATGCGCGCGGTTGTCAGGTCGCCGTTCACCGAGCCGTCTTTCTTGATCTCGATGCGGTCCTTGGCGCGAAGATTGCCCTTCACCGTGCCATAGACCACCACTTCGCGGGCAATAATGTCCGCGGTGAGTTTTGCCGTGGCGCCGACGGTGAGCTTGCGCTCATCGAGCTGCACCAGGCCCTCGACGGAACCCTCGAGGAGCAGGTCTTCATTTCCGGAAATTTCTCCCTTGATGTGCAGGCTCGGGCCAAGGCGCGCCGTGGCGCGGTCAGCGGTAGCACCCAAAGGACGCATAGCATCTGTACTCATTGCGGTTGTTCCCTCCCAAGTTGTTGCCGGCGAAATCTTCGGCGGCGGATTCACTGGAAAATTTTTTGACTCCGGTTCCGCGGCTTGCGGCGTATCCGGCTTTTTGTTACCCCACATCGGTCCTCCCAGGGATAGCACACCCCACGCAGATTTCCGGCCCGGGGTAAGCAAAAGATAGACCGCCGGGAGGCATGCAGCAAACAGAGTATGCCATGGGGGTGCTTGAGAGTAACTAGACTAAAGAACAGGTGGGTAGCTGTCCGAAGTACTAAGTTGAGCCGCCCAGGAATGCTAGGAGGTCGGCTTATCCGGAACGGGTTGCGTCGCTAGAAACTCGGAGATGAACCGGCTGGTGTAGGAGGAGAGCAACTCTTCGATGCGCTGCGGCGACGAAGATTTCAGGACGAAGCCGGCGTGGTGAAATTTCGTGATGCGATACACGATTTCCGGATCGGTGTAAGCGGAAGTATCCGGCTCCTGCTGCCGCGCCAGCGAAACGATTACCCCGGCGAACTCCTGCTGCGTTTGCGGAAGCTGGTAGGGCTGCTTCCCTGCCCCCACTTCCAGATGCGCCCACTCTCGCCAGAGATTTATTCCAGTGGCCGCCTGCACAACGTTTGAAATATATGCGCCGCCGATACGCGCGGCAATTTCCAGGAAGTAGAAACGCTGGTCCGCGTGCGCTTTCAGAAATTCCGTGTGCGTCACGCCGCGGACCAGGCCAAGGCGGTCCACGAGCTCGGCGTGAATTTCCTTAATCGCCAAAGCATCGCTGGAATCGCGCGGCAACGTGCGGGTGGTAAAAACGCCGCCGAGATGGGAAACATCCAGTGGAGGAGTGCCATAAGCGTGCGCTTCCGCGAACAGCACCTGTTTCTCGGAGACCACGCCATCCACGTGAAACACGCTGCCGGGAATGAATTGCTCCAGCAGAAATTCCGTTTGATGATCGCCAAGCTGCTCGAGCCACGGCCACAATTCGTCGCTCTTCTGGATTTTCTTCATTCCGATTCCGGATGCCTGCGCGCGCGGCTTCAGCAGCCAGGGCGCCGCGACGTGATTCATGAACTCCCGCAGATCGTCGTAATTCAGGACGTGAATGAACTCCGGCACCAGCACACCGGACTCGCGCGCCTTCGCGCGCATGGCCAGCTTGTCCCGAAAATAACGGACCGTGGTGAGCCCCATGCCCGGAAGCCGCAAATGCTCGCGAATGGCGGCCACATTTTCCATGTCGAACTCATCCAGGGCCACCACTCGGTCAATGTGCCGCCCGCGCGCCGCGTAACTGACGGCGTTGAGCAGTTCCTGCAGAGGAAGCTCCTCGGGCATGAAAAACATTTCGTCGATCGCTTCGCGCGGCCAATTGGCTTTGCGAAGTTTTTCGACGGTGAGCAAATAAACCGTGCAGCCCATGGCCTTGCAGGCGCGCAGAAATTCCTGTCCCTTTTCATAGGAGCTGACGCAGAGGATGGAAATAGCGCGATCCGGAGACATCGATTGTCCCAGGCGGACGGCGGAAGAGCGCCGTGGCCCTTGCCCTGAAAGAAACTGCGCGGATTATACCTGCGTTTTGCAATCCCGGAAGGAGTTTGTGGGGGTGGACTTAGCTTTTACCGCGACGGAAACAAAAACCGTAAGAACGGCCCGACTCGCCGCGCCCATGCGGCCTCATTGTGCTCCGCGCCTTCAATGCGCTCGTAATGCAAATCGTGCTCGGGCTGCCAACCTTTTTTGAGCAAGATGTCTCGGAACCGCTCCACATCTTCCACCGTGCGGCCACCTTCTCGCGTGCCGGCATCGAGCCAGATGCGTGGGTGCGGCCTTACGGGCGCCGCGGCGGCAAATCGAAGAATCACGCGCTCATTCCACCAGACGGACGGCGAAAGCGCCGCAATCCTTCCAAACACCTTCGGCAGCTTCAGGCCGAGATATAAGGATACGAGTCCGCCGAGCGAAGAGCCGCCGATCCCCGTGCGCTCCACTCCCTCGGCCACGCGATATTGCCGCTGCACGAACGGCCGCACTTCATCGAGCAGAGAACTTCGCGTAACGATTCGCACGCCCTCCGCCGAGCTTCGGCGCACGCGTGGGCGTGTATTCTCCGAGCCTTTGCTTCCCCGCGTTGTAAATCCCGACGATGATCAGGGGCTCCACGCGGCCTTCATAGATAAGCTGGTCCGCCGTTTGCCCCACATGCCAATCCATCCCCGGGATGAATGAAGTGGCGCCATCAAACAGATTCTGCCCGTCGTGCAAATAAAGCACCGGATACGCGCGGCCGTGTTGGTGGTCGTAGCCGGGAGGCAGATAAACGATCAGGTCGCGGCGATTGCGCAGGAATCGCGAGGGAAACTGCTCATGTTTATTGAGATTCGGGCCGCTCACGTAGCGATGACAACCAGAAGATCCTTGGCTTCCACGTGCTGCCCGGGGGCGACCAGCAGTTTTGTGACCCGGCCAGCGATCGGCGCATAAATGTTCGATTGCATCTTCATGGCTTCCAATGTCAAAAGTTTAGCACCACGTTCAACGGTATGGTTAATCTGCACCGCGATGCCGCTCACCATTCCCGCGGTCGGGCGCGCCCACCTGCCCGGCATCTTCCGCGTTGGCCTTGGGATGAGCGCGTTCGACAACGCGTAAGTGCGATGATCGCGAACGGTCACTTCCCGCGGCTGGCCGTTTAGTTCAAAGAAACAGCGTGCGCGTGCCGTCGGGATGCGCTTCACCGATGGTAAGGAACTTCACGATCATCGTTTTGCCGGACTCAATTTCGATGGTGATTTCCTCGGCGGGCTGCAAGCCGTAAAAAAATGCCGGCGTCGGCAAAACCCCGACGTCGGAATAGCTCTGGCGGAATTTGTCGTACTTCAGATAAACGTCGGGATAGAGCAGATAGCTCAGCAGCGCGTCTTCCGAAACCGGGTGGCCCACTTTTTTCTGCAGTTCGGATTGTTCGGCGGCGAAAGTCCGCTGCCGGAAGGCTGGCGCTCGGTCGGCCCTTCAGCGGAGCCTGTCCCCGCAAAATGATGCGCTGCAATTTTTTCGGCCAGCCGCCCGGAGGGACGCCCAGCGCACCCGAAAACATTTCCACCACAGAGTTGGGCAACGCGAGATCGTGATCCACGGGAAGCGCGAGCAAATCCGCTGGCTTCATCTCCTTGGCCATCAGAAACAACGTCATGTCTCCCACCACCTTGCTGGATGGCGTGACCTTCACGATGTCTCCGAAAAGCTGGTTTACCTCCGCATACGTTTTTTCCACCTCGCGCCACCGGTGGCCCAGGCCCATCGCCGTGGCCTGCTCGCGCAGGTTCGTGAACTGCCCGCCAGGAATCTCGTGTTCGTAGAGCCGCGCGGACCCGGATTTCGGCCCGGAATCAAATGGACCGTAATACGTGCGCACCGTCTCCCAATAGTCCGAACACTCGTTGAGCGCAGCGGTGTCGAGCTCCGCCGCGCGCGGGCGTGTTTTTCAGCGTTTCGACGATGGCATTCAGATTCGGCTGGCTGGTCCCGCCGCTCATGGAGGCGATCGCGGCATCGGCCACGTCCACTCCCGCATCGGCGGCTTTCAAAAGTGAAGCCGCATTCAGCCCGCTAGTATCGTGCGTGTGGAAATGGATTGGCAGACTCAATCTCTTCGCGCAACGCTTTCACCAGCGTGTACGCGGCGTATGGCTTGCAGAGTCCCGCCATGTCCTTGATCGCCAGAAAATGCGCGCCCAGTTTCTCCAAACGCTTGGCCATGGCCACGTAGTATTTCAGGGAGTATTTTGGCCGGCGCTTGTCGAGAATGTCTCCGGTGTAGCAAATGGCGGCTTCGCAGACAGCACCGGTCTCAAGGACCGCGTCCATCGAAACGCGCATATTTTCGATGGAATTCAGTGAATCAAAAATGCGGAAAATATCAATGCCCTGCCGGTAAGACTCTTTCACAAATTCCTGCACCACATTGTCCGGGTAAGACGTATAGCCAACCGCGTTGGCTCCGCGCAACAACATCTGAAAGCAGATGTTCGGCACGCGTTCGCGAAGTTCGCGCAGGCGCTGCCAGGGATCTTCGTGAAGAAAACGCATGGAGGTGTCGAACGTTGCGCCTCCCCACATTTCCAGGCTGAAAAGATTGGGCAGGCGCTGCGCAACGGCATCGGCAGTCGCCAGCAGGTCGAATGAGCGAACACGCGTGGCCATCAGCGATTGGTGCGCATCGCGGAAAGTGGTGTCCGTCAGCAGCAGCCGCTTTTCCTTGCGCGCCCAGGCGGCAAATTTCCTGGGTCCCAGTTTTTTCAAAAGCTGCCGCGTGCCGGGCGGCGGAGCAATCCCCGGAATCGCGGGTCGCACCGCGGCTTCCAGCTTCTCCGGAATTTTCTTGCCCTTCACTTCCGGGTTTCCATTCAGGATCACATCGCCAAGATAGGAGAGCAGCTTCGTGGCGCGGTCGGCGCGTCCGGCGAATTGAAAAAGTTCCGGCGATTCATCCAGAAACCGGGTGGTCACTTCGCCGGCGCGGAATTTTGGGTGATTCACGACGTTTTCAACGAAGGGAATATTCGTCTTCACGCCGCGGATGCGGAATTCGCGCAGCGCCCGGTCCATCCGCTGGCAAGCTTCGTTGAGATTCGTTCCCCACGCGGTCACTTTCACCAGCAGCGAATCGTAATAAGCGGCCAGCACCGCCCCGGCATAAGCCGTGCCGCCATCCAGGCGGATGCCGAAACCCGCGGGCGAACGATACGTGGAGAGCTTTCCATAATCTGGCGCGAAATTCTTGGCGGGATCTTCCGTGGTGACGCGGCATTGCAACGCCGCGCCATAGAGCGGTATTTTTTCCTGCGCGGGCAGCGCGAGCGGCGGCTCATGCAGTTCGTGGCCCTGCGCGATCAGGATCTGCGAGCGAACAATGTCCACACCGGTGATCATTTCCGTCACCGTGTGCTCCACCTGCACGCGCGGATTCACCTCGATGAAATACCATTTCTGCGAATCCACGTCATAGAGGAACTCGACCGTACCCGCGTTGCGATAACCAGCCGCCTGCGTCAACTGCACGGCTGCCGCGCAAATTTCCGCGCGCACATGTTCCGGCAAATTAACCGCCGGCGCCACTTCCACCACTTTCTGGTGCCGGCGTTGCACGGAGCAATCGCGCTCGTAGAGATGCACCAGGTTGCCATGCTCGTCAGCCAGAATCTGCACTTCGATGTGTTTTGCCCGCGGCAGGTATTTCTCCAGAAATACCGACGCATCGCCGAAAGCGGATTTCGCTTCGCCTTGCGCCTCTTCCAGCCGCGCCGCAAGCTGCGCCTCGTCCTGCACAACACGCATGCCGCGCCCGCCGCCGCCCATCGCGGCTTTCACCATCACCGGGTAACCGATTTCCGCCGCAATCTTGCGCGCTTCTTCGGCAGAGGCTACCGGTTTCTCCGTTCCTGGCAATGTTGGGACGCCGGCGGAGGCTGCCAGGCGCCGCGCCGCGGTTTTATCTCCAAGGATTTCCAGTAGCTCCGGCGTAGGCCCCACAAAAATAATTCCGGCCTTCGCGCAAGCTCGCGCCAGCGCCGGGATTCTCCGCCAGGAATCCGTAACCCGGGATGAATGGCGTCCACTTCATGCGCCTTTGCAATCGCGATGATTCCCGCGATGTCCAGGTAGGCTTCCACGGGGCCCTTGCCCGCGCCGACCTGGTAGGCCTCATCCGCCTTAAACCGGTGAAGTGCCAAACGGTCTTCATTCGAATAAATGGCGACGGTGCGCAGGCCAAGTTCGTTGGCGGCGCGGAAGATGCGGATGGCGATTTCGCTGCGGTTGGCAGCCAGCAGTTTGCGGATGGGACGATGCTTTTTCACGTGAACCAATCTACCCGGCCCGGAGCCGGATGCGAAATTTTATATTTTTGCACGGGTTAAGCCGGAGTAGGGACAAAAATTTGAATGGTTCCGCGTGGAACTTTTTATTGCTTTACTCACCACAGAGGACACGGAGGGCACAGAGAAGAACGCCCCGATGGAGGCACGCTACTTCTTCAGCAGCGGAAGGGCAAAGCGGATAGGCACGCCAAAATTGGAGCCGCCAAAGCCCTTCACGATCGCGAACGTCACGCCGATCACGCCGCCCTGCTGATTCAGCAGCGGCCCGCCGGATCCGCCGGAAGTGGTCTGCGCATCGTAAACAATTTTATCCGGCAGCACATCGCCCACGTGCCCCTGCGTAACCAGCGGGCGGATCAGCTTGCGTTTCGACAACTCCACCAGGATCAGTTTCGGATCTCCGGCGCTAATTTTGACGATATCCTCCACCGTTTTATCCCCGGCGCGCGCCAGAATTGCATCCAGGCCCGTCGCGTACCCCACGCTGATCAGCGCTTCCCCGCTCACCGCCGCTTCCTTCGAAGCATCGATCTTCAGCATCGGCCGGTGCAATTCGGAAAGATCGCCGTGGACCAGCGCCAGGTCCGCCTCCTGCGAAATTTGCGAGATGCTCACGGAAATTCCGTTTACTTCGTTCGGAAAATACGCGCTCATCTCCGCAATCACGGGTTCCAGGCCCTGCTTGCCCGCGCCGGCAAGCTCATCGTTCTGCCACCAGGGCTGCACCACGTGATGATTGGTCAGAATTTTTCCGTCGCCCACAATAAAACCCGTGCCGAAAAAATCCGCCCGCACTTCCGGGCCGCGTCCTTCGGTGGTATAGACGGGATTCCCGGCGCTGTCCTTTAAAGGAGTTCCGTCGCTATCCATTCCCCCGTAGCGCAGCCGCCGTCCGGAGTTTTTTTCGTTGAACGCGACGGAAACGTGAATCAGTCCAACGCTGGGAGCGTAAGACTTGATGATGTTTTCGGCTGCCTGCGATTCCCTTTGAATTTTCGTAAGCCGGGAAGTGGTTTCGGCCAGCTGGCGGCGAATTTCATCAGATTGCCCGCCGGTTTGCTGGGCAAGCTGCTGCTTCAGCGCCTCGGTCTGCTGCTGCAACTGCTCTTTTTGCTGGAGCAGGTCCTTGTTCGCGGGATCGTCTCGCAATTTGCGAGCGGAGGCGAGCAACTGCGTCTCATTTTGTACGCTGGTTTCCAGTTGCGCGATCACGCCGTAAGCGCGCTTGGTCTCTTTTTCAGCTCGGTGCGAATACAAGAAGAAAATCCCGGCAATCACCAGCGCGATGCCCAGCAACGAACCCACACCGATCTTCAGAATGCGTTCCAGCGAGAACGCGTCGCGGGTCATTTTTTCGGTGACCGCCAGCGCCTGGAAGGCGGTCTGCGCCACGCCAAAGCTCTCTTCCGCCAGCCGCGTTTTTTCTTCTTGCTGCTTCAAGACCATCAGCTGACGGAGTTGCGCGCGCACGCGGGCAAGTAACTCAGCTTCCGACCATGGCAGCGGCAAAACGTCGTCCGCGCCCAGGTCCAGCATCCGGGCGCGATCCTCCGCGGTTCCCTGCGACAGCACCAGCACGCGCGTTTCCGGACTCCGCGACTTCGCCACGGCAATCGTTTCGTTGCAGGAACTCGACGCCGTCAGCACCAGCAGGTCTGGCGGCGCGCTGTTCAAATGCTGCAGCGCGGCTTCGTTCGAATCCGCCAGCGAAACCACAAAACCGGCCGCGGCCAGCAACTGCTGAAGCGTTTCACGTTCTGGATTGGGAGTTCCAACTAGCAGAAGACTATGGCTGGCTGTGGTCACGGAAGCGCGTGTCCTGTCTTGACTGTAAGAATTCCTCGAAGGAGCTAGCAGTTTACCCTAATCCGCAGGCGGATTCATGTCGCGCGAAGCTGCGGCATGAGCTGTCGCCCGCTCCGGCCCGGACGCCCGTAGCGCCTGCAACTCGGCCTGCACCTGCTCCCAGGTCTTCTTATCTTTCTTCACCGCGTAGGGAGCGTCCGCGTTGGCGAAAAAACTCAAGATCTCCGCGCGCAAATCGGGGGAAACACATGCGAACTGGGTCTCCGCCAATCTGTGGAGCAATTGCGCGTGGGCATCGTCATCCAGGCGGTACTTGCCGCCGGCGGTTTCCTTGCCAACGTCGAAATTCACGTTGGGCAGCTTCAATGTGCCCTGGCGTTCCGCATTCAGCAGTTTCCGATACTCAGTGGCGGAGGCGTTGAAGCTCTCCTCGAACATCTTCTCGGTTTCTGGCGTGGGCGTTTTCAGTTGCAGCACGCGTAATGGCCCGATCTTGGGGAGCAGCTTATAAAGGAAGGCGTAGAATCTATCCTTCCGGCTGGGCTTATCGTAATCGCTGCCCCACTCTTTTTCGAAGTCAGAGCGCGAGAGGTTGTAAAGAAACTTCCTCTTCGTTGCTCCGGGCTCGTCCTGCTTAATTTCTTTTTCTTTCAGGCTCCATGCGATGCGTGTGGCTTCGGGAATCAGCTTGCTGACGTCGCGGCGATAGGAATTCAAGGCCAACTCTTCATTTTTCAGGACAGCATTCAGCTCGATTCCATACGTTTCCTGAAAGGCTTGATCCAACAACGGGCGCGAAACTTCGAAGCCGATAAAATCGTGATAGGTCGAAGGCGCATAATGTTTCTGCGCCACCTGCAGCACGTCGAAACCGAATTCGGTTTTCACGTGCGCCAGCTCGTCGTCCTCGTAGGTGACGCTATCGCCGTACTTTTTCTTGAGCGGTGGATAAAGCAGCGGGACAGCGCGGTTCGTGCCCAGCCGATGGCCTTCGTTGTCTGTCGTGTAATGCGAAAGCGCGCCAAGGGCGAAAGCGTAGTCGTCGACACTTTGGGAATCCTGCAGCAATGCCATCACAAAATCGCCGCTGCGGACGTAGTGCGTCAGATCGCTGAAAAAATGGCTGCCGTGCGGATAATAACCGAGATCCTGAATGATCGACCCACCGTAGGCATAGGCTTGCGCGTCCTTCAATTCCGTTTCGGTGGCCTTCGGGTATCTTGCTTTCAACAATGGCTTCAGATTGGTTTCCCACGTCATGTCAATCAAAGCTTGATGGGAAAGGACGGAGTAGCAATAGCCGGGCGCGGGGACGAGAAGTTGCAGTGAAAGCAGAGCCGCGAGAGCCGCGGCGAATGCGCGAGAGAAGAAGGGCTTGTTCCGGTTGAGCTGCGCGGAGTTCAAGAAGACTGGCCTGGAACTGCAGGGTTAGCCGCCATGCCTCCAGTTTAGCCCAGGAGCAGGCGCATCCGCCCGTAGGAACGAATCAATATTTGCGAAGCACGCCGATCACGCGCCCCTGAATCTTCACGTCACCCGCGGCCACCATGATCGGACCCATTTCCGAGTTGGCCGGCTGCAACCGCACCTTCCCGGGCCCTTCGCGATAAAAGCGTTTCAGCGTGGCTTCTTCACCGGCAATCAGGGCCACAACAATGTCGCCGGCGTTGGCCACCTGCGTCTGCTCGCAGACCACAAAATCGCCGTCCATGATGTGATCCTCGATCATGGAACTGCCCTTCACCTGCAGCACAAACGAATTACCACCACGTGCAAAGTCTCCCAGCGAAATAGTCTCGCGCTCTTCCACCGCTTCCAATGGACGGCCGGCAGCGATGCGCCCAACCAGCGGGAGTTCCTGTATTCGCCGCTCAATCACCTGCTCTTTCACGGGCCGGGGCAGTTGCACGATTTCGATCGACCGGCTCTGGTTGTAGCCGCGCCGAATGAAGCCTTTCTTCTCCAGCGTGGTGATGTGCTTGTGCACGGTCGCCAGCGAGGTAAGCTTCAGGCCCTTTCCGATTTCCTCAAAGCTTGGCGCGTAGCCATGCTTGGTCTCAAACGCGACCAGATAATCGAGAACTTCTTTTTGCCGTTTGGTGAGCGCCATTTGTTGCCTCCGCTGGGTGCCGCCGCACTGGGGCGTGCTCTTCAGACATTTGCCGTCGCAGGACCTGCCTGCAAACCCTCCACACTTTAGGCGAAAAGAAAGCGAACGTCAAGTGGCCTTTTGCACAAAATCGCCCCGCTCGTACTCTTTTCACCCCTCCCCGATTGTGCTTTTCTGGTTGCGCACTATGAGCGAATCCACCTGGACATCCACACGGCGTTCCGCGGCCGTCACCTGCGCCGCGGCCCTGGCTATTCTTGGCAGCGCCACCGCGCTGATGGTCTGGGGAAGTTTCTTCCTCGGCCTGCTGAACAGCGAAGCCGATGTCCGCGGCCGCAAGATTTATGAGTCGCATCCCATCGTCATGTTTCTGGTCGCCACCGTGCCCTTCTTTCTGATTGCCTCCGGTTTCCGCACCGGCATCGGACTTTTTCAATTGAAGACCTGGGCGCGCCGGGCGGCGCTCGTGTGGGCCAGCGTGGCGCTCTGCTTCGGCTTGTGGTTTATCGCCTTTCGGCCATTCGAGACCTTCATCATTCCCGAACATTTCGTCAGCGAAGTGGGATCCCTGAAACAATTGCTCGCGCTCTCGCTGGTTTTCGCGACTGTCCCGGTCAGCATCTGGTGGATCTTCCTGTTTCGCATGGAAAGCGTAAAGCGCCAGTTCGCCCCGCGCGCCACGGAACCATCCGTACAACCCGACCCTTCCTGAATTCCGTGATCAAAAACTTTTTAGCCAACGCGCGATAACCTCCGGGAGTCGCGCCGCGCACTGCGTCTCAATCGGTGTGCTATTCTTAATGCATCGGCTTCTGGCGGTGGAGCGCTCGCTCCCGCGGAAAGTGTCTCGCACCGATCACCGATAGTGACCACTCGTGTTCGCATCAGGGTGGGCAGGCCAGGGCACGGGGGAAACGCACTTATATGTCAACTCTGATGGATATTCCTTCCGGTAAAACGAAACGCGAAGTGCTGGAGCACGCGGTCATCCGTTTTGCCGGCGATTCTGGCGACGGAATGCAGATCACCGGAAGCCAGTTCACCAACACCGTCGCGCTTTACGGCAACGACATCGCCACGTTTCCGGACTATCCCGCGGAAATTCGCGCCCCTGCGGGGACGGTTCCCGGCGTCAGCGGCTATCAATTGAATTTTTCTTCCGGCGAAGTCTATACGCCGGGAGACTCCGTGGATGTGCTGGTGGCCATGAATCCGGCGGCGTTGAAAGTGAACGTGGCCGACCTGAAGGCCAACGGAATCCTGATCGTCAATTCGGACAGCTTTGAGGAAGCGGACCTGCGCAAGGCGCATGTCACCTCCAATCCGCTGGAAGACAACTCGCTCGACAAATTCCGCGTGTTCCCAGTCGAGCTCCAGCGGCTGACCCGCGCCGCGCTCCAGAACCTTGGCCTGGACGCCAAGAGCATGGACCGCTGCAAGAACTTCTTCGCGCTGGGCATGTGCTACTGGCTCTATAACCGCTCCATCGATCCCACGGTTCGCTGGATTGACGAAAAGTTCAGCAAAAAGCCGCTGCTGGCCGAAGCCAACAAGCTGGCCATGCGCGCCGGATATTCCTATTGCGAGGCCACCGAGGCGTTTCAGATCAGCTACGAAATTCCTCCGGCGCAACTTACCCCCGGAACCTATCGCAATCTCAGCGGCAATCAGGCGCTCGCCATGGGCTTTGTTGCCGCCTCGCAGAAATCCGGTCTGAAACTTTATCTGGGCAGCTATCCCATCACTCCCGCGTCGGACATTCTCCACGAACTTTCGAAATACAAACATTTTGGCGTTCTGACCTTTCAAGCCGAGGACGAGATCGCGGCCATCACCAGCGCCATCGGCGCGGCCTATTCCGGCTCGCTCGCCATCACCACCACCTCCGGCCCGGGCATGGCGCTCAAAACCGAAGCGCTCGGCCTCGCGGTAATGACGGAGCTTCCGCTGGTCGTCTGCGACATCCAGCGCGGCGGCCCTTCTACTGGCTTGCCCACCAAAACCGAACAGGCGGACCTGCTGCAAGCCATGTTCGGGCGAAATTCGGAAGCGCCGATTCCCGTGCTGGCTCCCTCCACACCCGGCGATTGTTTCTGGACCGCCATGGAAGCCAGCCGCATTGCGCTGAAGTACATGGTGCCGGTGATCATTCTTTCCGACGGCTATCTTGCGAATGGCGCGGAGCCATGGCGCATCCCCACGGTGGACCAGATCCCGGAAATCCCGGTGAAGTTCGCCACCGACCCTGAGGGCTTTTTCCCTTACAAGCGCGATCCACAGACCCTGGCAAGGCCGTGGGCCATTCCCGGCACGCCAGGCCTGGAGCACCGCATCGGCGGCATCGAAAAGCAGGAAACCACCGGCAACGTGAACTACGAACCGCTGAATCACGAAACCATGGTGCGGATGCGCGCCGCCAAAGTTGAAGCGATCCGGCAAGACATTCCCAACGTGATGCCCACGGGCGATCCCGAAGGTGATCTCCTGGTCGTCTCCTGGGGCTCCACTTACGGCGCCGTGCTTGCAAGCCGTGAAATCGCAGCGCGCAAAAGGCCGCAAGATCGGCCATCTGCATATTCGGCATCTGAATCCCCTTCCGGGCAACGTGGGCGAGGTTCTGAAGCGCTACAAAAAGGTGCTGGTGCCGGAATTGAACATGGGCCAGTTGCTGTGGATGCTGCGCGCAAAATATCTGGTGGACGCCGTCGGCCTGAACAAAATTCAGGGCCGCCCCTTCAAACAAAACGAACTCGAACAGAAAATGGAAGAAGTGCTGGGCCTTTAGGAGATTGTGATGACCACGACCGCTCTGCCGCCGCTGACCAGGAAAGATTTTCAGACCGACCAGGAAGTCCGCTGGTGCCCCGGCTGCGGCGACTACGCCATTCTTGCCGCCGTGCAATCCGTCTTTCCGGAGCTTGGCATCCCCCGCGAAAAATTCGTGGTGATTTCCGGCATCGGCTGCTCCAGCCGCTTTCCCTATTACATGAATACGTACGGCTTCCATACCATCCACGGCCGCGCTCCGGCGGTCGCTACCGGGGTCAAGATTTCGCATCCGGAATTGGAAGTCTGGATGGTAACCGGCGATGGCGACGCGCTGGCCATCGGCGGCAATCACACGATCCACTTGCTGCGCCGCAACGTTGGCATCAAAGTCCTGCTGTTCAACAACCGCATTTATGGCCTCACCAAGGGGCAATATTCGCCTACGTCGGAATTCCACAAGATCACCAAATCCACTCCGTATGGTTCGCCGGACCGCCCGTTCAATCCGATTTCCCTGGCGATTGGGGCGGAGGCCACGTTTGTGGCGCGCTCCGTGGACATTTTTCAGGCGCATCTGAAGGACACCCTGCGCGCAGCCGCGGCCCACAAAGGCTCCGCCTTCGTGGAAATCCTGCAAAACTGCAACATCTTTAACGACGGCGCCTGGACCGGCATCACCGAAAAAGATGCCCGCAGCGAAAAAGTCATCCAGTTGGAGCACGGCAAGCCGCTGGTGTTCGGCAAGAATCGCGATAAAGGGATTCGCCGCAAACCGGATGGCGATATCGAAGTGGTCGCCATCGGCAACGGCATCTCCGAATCCGATCTGATCGTTCATGACGCCCACCATCCGCGGCCATCCTACGCCTTCCTGCTTTCGCACATGGAGGGCCGCCCCGGTTTCCCGACCCCGATCGGCGTGCTGCGCGCCTGGGACGATCTGCCGCGCTATGAGGACGTGGTCAACGAGCAAGTCGCGGGAGTCGTAAAACAAAAGGGCGCGGGCGACCTCAATAAACTCCTCCGCGGCGGCGACACCTGGGAAGTGAAGTAGCCTAGCATTGGAGTGTGGCTTGCCCTGAGCAATTGCGAAGGGTTTACACTGAGTGTCGATGGGCAGCCCGGCTCCCGTTTTTCCCGCCTAAATGGAACCACGCAAACCAAATCTCGCTGCCCTTTGACGCACCAAGCGCGAACGCCGCGCTCTCGCACTCCAAATAAGCAGCCAAAGTGGCCTCCGTAGTAACCAGTCTTATACCCGCCATTAATTTTCAATTTCGTGAAACCATCCAAGGCGTGTTTCATCTAAACTCATAGCAGGACTTTTCGATGAACCCGGACGCGCCCAACCTGACTCCCTTTTCGCTCCTCGGCGACGCGGACCCCGCTCCTCCGATGATGTTCACCTCGCAGCCGGAGCAGGCGCAGAGCATCGCGCTGCTTTATGAAATCAGCCACGAACTCACCTCCATCCTGGATCGCGAAGAACTGCTGCGGCGCATCGCCGAACGCGTAAAAAAACTCGTGGACTATCACGTCTTCAGCGTGATGCTCTGGAACGAATCGGAACAGATGCTGGAGAGCGTGTTTGCGCAGCGCTATGATGATGCCCTGCCCTCGCGATTCCAGATGCCGCTGCACCAGGGGATCACCGGAGCGGCCGCGGCAGAGCGCCGCACCATCCGCGTGGTGGACGTCCGGCTGGACCCGCGCTACATCTCCTGCGGGAACGATGTGGAAGTGCGCTCCGAACTTGTAGTGCCGCTGCTCTTGCACGATCGCCTGGTGGGCGTCCTGGACTTGGAAAGCCTCAAGCCGCATGCGTTCAGCGCGGATCACGAACGCTTGCTGAACATTCTCGGTTCCTACATTGCCGTCGCCCTGGAAAATTCGCGGCTGTTCGAAGATGCCCGCGAAAATCAAGCCCGCCTTATGGCAGACCTCGATACCGCGCGCGAAATTCAGCGGCAACTCCTTCCGAGCGGTGCGAAGGAAATCCCCGGCCTGGATCTGGCCACCGCCTACGTGCCCGCGCGCGAACTGGGCGGCGATTTCTACGACCTTTTGCCTTACGGCGTGGGCAGGTTGGCGATTGCCAATGGCGACGTCTCCGGCAAAGGTACGGCCGCAGCCCTCTATGGTTCACTCGCGATTGGCATCCTGCGCGAACTGGTTCACGACAATGAGGCTTCCCCCTCCGACATGCTGCAGCAACTAAACGGCCGCCTGCTTGCTGCGCGCCTCGATGCCCGCTTCATCGCCATGCAATTCGCGGTGTATGACGCTGCCCTGCGCGAGCTCACCATCGCCAACGCTGGCGGCACGCTGCCCCTGCTGATCCACGATGGCGTAGTCTCCGAAATCAATGTCGCAGGCATGCCGCTGGGTCTGCTCCCGGAAGCCGAGTACGACGAAGTGCGCTTGAATCTTTCCGCCGGCGACGTGGTGGTCTTCGCCTCCGACGGCATTCACGAATCGATGAACAAAGAGCAAGAAGAGTTTGGCGTGGACCGCTTGAAAGCTTTGTTGTCAACGGTGATGCCCGGCGATCCCGGTTTCAAAGTGGCGCAGCGCATCGTGAAAGCCACCGACGAACATACCGGCCCCGGCCGCATGCCCCACGACGACCGCACCCTGCTGATCCTGCGCGTCACCGACGAAGCCGAAGCCGACTTCTCCAAACTCCCCATCATCTACTGATCTCTCTGGCTGTGCTGCCCGTTCCCTGAATGCACCTATCGTTGAGAATCTTCGATTGCCGGCCTGCTACTAATTCTTATAGTAATTTACATATTTATTAGTATAATTAATGGCTCAGCCATGGCTCAGCCGCTCTTCCCTTCCGTGAAACCCAACCCGAAGCGCGATCGCAGCTTCCTGCTCTTTGATCGCGCCATCCTCATTCTGGTCCGCCGCTTGGTGGGGCCGTTTCTGCTCTTCCTCGTGTTCGTCCTGGCCAGCGTCCTCTTCTATATGCGTTCGGAGCATCTTTCCTTTGCGGACGCCCTTTTCTGGTTCACGCATCCCCACGCGATTGACTATCAGCGCGCGCGGACCATCACCAAATATTTCTCCATCGTCGTGGCTTTTGGAGTTTTTGCGTTCGAGATCTGGTTTGCCGAGCGCATCCTGCTCACGTTCGTTGGCCATCAAGGCAAGGAGGTCTGGAAATCCATGCTCAATGAAATGAACCTGGAACGCATTCGCGACCACTTCATCATTTGCGGGTACGGGCAGGTGGGCCGCACGGTCATCGAACAACTCACCCGCTCGGGAATTCCCTTTGTTCTTATCGAAACGAACGAAGGGCTCTACCGCCAACTGCTGCACGAGGGCACGCTGGTGATCCAGGGGGACGCCAAGCGCCACAGCGTCCTGCAGGAAGCCGGGATTGCCCGCGCTCGCGGCCTCTGCGTGGTGATTGATAATGACGCGGACAATCTCTACATCACCATCACCGCAAAAGCGCTCAATCCGAATCTGAAAATCATCACGCGCGCGGGTCAAGAGCGCTATGCCGAGGCCATGCGCACTTCCGGCGCCGACGAAGTGGTGATTCCTGAGTTTGAGGGCGGAAGACTCGCGAGCAAGTTGGTGGAAAAATATGCGGGACGCGCTTAAGCCTTGGTGAGTATCACGTGCGTCGCCTTCGGCGTGCATACCCGCTCGGTGCAGCGATAGCCAAGTTGCGGCAAATCGAGATTGCCGAATAATTGCTCGCCCGAGCCCAGCAGCACCGGTGCAACGGCAAGGTGCAGATAGTCAACCAGTCCCGCGCGCAAAAACTGCTGAATAGTGGCGGCGCCTCCTCCGATTCGAACGTCTTTTCCATTCGCAGCGGCAGTGGCGCGCTGCAACGCCGCTTGAATGCCCTGGGTGACGAAATGAAACGTTGTTCCGCCCTCCATCGTTATCGGAGCTCGCGCGTGATGCGTCAGCACAAATACTTGGCAATGGTAAGGAGGATTCTCGCCCCACCATCCCTTCCAGTTTTCGTCCGGCCACGGCCCGCGCACTGGGCCGAACATATTCCGGCCCAGGATCCACGCTCCAATATTCTCGAAACCCCGGTTCGCAAAATCGTCATCCACTCCCGTGGCGCCGCCTTCCTTGCCAATCATCTGTTGAAAGAAGCGCGTGGG
This sequence comes from uncultured Acidobacteriota bacterium, assembly GCA_963824925.1. Lineage (GTDB taxonomy): Bacteria > Acidobacteriota > Terriglobia > Acidiferrales > UBA7541 > Acidiferrum. The sequence continues at coordinate 411,362 of CAWGRE010000011.1, read as the reverse complement.
GAAAACCCACTCGTGCAAAGCCATCCCGCCCACGCCCATTGGATGTTCCAGGTCTTGCGCGGGGCCCGCGCCATATCCATCGATGGAAATACCAAATGCGTGCACTCTGACTTTCGTCATAATCGCTCCAAAACATCACGACGCCGTTTATATTTTAACTACGACTTGGTTTTGAGAAACGTGCCGCGATCCAGTTGATCAAACGCCTGCCGCAATTCCGCCTGCGTATTCATCACGATCGGGCCATACCACGCCACCGGCTCTTCGAGCGGCTTGCCTGAGACGAGCAGGAATCTCAGACCATCGTCGCCCGCCTGCACCATCACTTCGTCGCCGCGGTCGAAAAGCACCAGTGACCGGTTGTCCGCCTCGGCGGGCGGCTTCGTGTCCAGCCAGCCCACGGACTCCGTCGGCACGTCCAGCGGCTCCGAAGCATTGCAGAACTTCCCAGCGCCGGAAAATACATAAGCAAACGCGCTGCGCGTCGTCTCCACCGGCAAAACCTTGCGCTTGCCTGGCGGCACGGTCACGTCCAGATAGATCGGATCCGCCGCGATGCCATCCACAGGACCTTTTTTGCCCCAGAAAGTTCCGCAGACGATGCGCACGCTGGTGCCGTCGTCATCGGTGACTTCCGGAATGTCCGGCGAATTCACTTCCTGGTAGCGCGGCGGAGTCATTTTCAGCGCCGAAGGGAGGTTCGCCCACAACTGAAAGCCGTGCATGCGGCCGACTTCATCGCCCTTGGGCATCTCCTGGTGGATGATGCCGCGGCCGGCGGTCATCCACTGCACATCGCCGGGCGCAATCGCGCCGCTGTTGCCAAGGCTGTCCTTGTGCTCCACGGTTCCCGCCAGAACATAGGTGATCGTCTCCATCCCGCGGTGCGGGTGCCACGGAAATCCGGCCAGATAATCCTCCGGCACATCGTTGCGAAAATCATCCAACAGCAGAAAGGGATCGAAATCAGTGGTATTGCCGAAGCCAAACGCGCGGCGCAAGTGCACGCCGGCGCCTTCGCGCGTGGGCTTGGATTTAATCAGCCGCTTTACGGGTCGCAGGGACATGGGCGCTCCTTTGCAAAACGAAATTTAACGCATGCACGTCGCTGAAAAATGGCAAGCGCAAAACTTTCTAGATAGATGCACTGCAAGCCTGGTTGGTTCGATTACCGAGCCGCAGGGACGCCACTCGGGGCGCTTTGCGCCTGGAGTTGCTGTGTCTGCTCCATCACCGGCATCCACTTTTCCCGCACCTCGGCGAATTCCGCCCAGTTCTTTTTGTTGACTGGTTCGGAGGGCGGCAGCCCCAGCGTCTCGAAATTCTTGAACTGCCCCTTTTGAGCGATGCGGAAGTCCAGATGCGGGCCGGTCGCCAGGCCCGTCATGCCCACCAGTCCGATTGTTTTCCCGATTTCCACATGCTCACCGGAGTGCACGAAAATCTTGGAAAGATGCAGGTAGTACGTTTCGTAACCGTTGCTGTGCGCGATGCGCACCATGTTGCCATCGCCACCCTTGCGCCCCGCAAATTCCACGCGCCCGCTGCCGATCGTCTGCACCGGCGTGCCCGTTGGCGCTCCGTAATCCGTGCCCAGGTGCGCGCGATAGGTTTTCAGGATGGGATGAAACCGTGACTGGCTGAAATGCGAAGTCACCGGCGCGCCGAATTTTAGAGGTGAGCGCAGAAACGCCTTTTGCAGCGATTTGCCATCGGCGGTGTAATACGCCGGGCGTCCCTCCGGGTCGTGGAACAGCAGCGCCTGATATTTCTTCGAGCCATTCACGTATTCGGCGGCCAGGATTTTGCCGTAACCGGCGGTTTCGCCGTGATCATACTTTTTCTTTTCCAGCACCACGCGGAAGGTGTCGCCCCGGCGCGGGTCGGTGTAAAAATCCAGGTCGTAGCCGAAGATCTGTGCCAGCCGCATGGCGATTTCCGGGGACTCGCCCGCATCCTCCACGGCGTTGAAAAGCGAGCCATCCACCTGCCCGCTGACCACGGCGATCTCCGTGTGCGTGGGAATCGCCTGAACCTCCGCGGAAAAACCCTGGGACTGCGGCACGATGTGCAGCATCCGCTCGGCGTCAATCTTGTAATCAATCTGCCGCAGTTCGCCCTGAACCGAGCGGCCCACGGTAATCGGGTTTCCCGCGCGCAACTGGCGCAGGTTGTAGGCGCGCTGCGCGGCGGCGGTCGCGTCGTTCACCTCCGCGGCGGTCAGGCCAAATCCCTGCAGAGCGCCGGCAAAATTCTCTCCCGAGGGCATTTTCCTGGCGCTGGGCAGAACCACCTCGGCGCGAATGCGTTCGCCCTCCACGCAAGCCAGTTCCACTTGTTGCTGAAATTGATTTTCGATTTCACGCCGCTTGTGAATCGTGTAGCCGTCCACGGCCAAGCCGGCAATCACAACTGCTCCCACCACGAACCAGAAACTTCTGCTCACGCTTCCCCCAGGACCCCGTCGAGAAATCTCTTCTCGACGCAAATCAGCCGACATCTCTGCCGCGGACCAGAATACCGCACGCATCCGTTTTGTCCCAAACAGTGGAGAAGGTCAACGGAATGCGGCGAGGGTGCGACCTATGCGCAACGGGCCGCTCGAAAAAACAGGCGTTCGCTCTCACGCTCCAAGTGACGCTGGCTGTGAGTTCTGACGGACCAAATGTGGGAAATCGCGCAGAGGCTCATTGTTTGGCAAATAAGTCCATTCGATGCAATGTGCAAATCTGTTCCATGCTGGCATGCGGCGTGCCCCTTGTAACTGGGGGCGTCATCATGATTACTCTTGAAGTCCATCCAGAAATACATGTTCGCGAACAACACCGCATCCACCCTTATTCAACTTGCCGCGAGTGCCACCACACCTTTTACCCGAAGAACGAAGACCAGCACTGCCTGGATCTGTGCGACACCTGCATCGATGACCTGCGCTCTCTCCGCGAACCGGTGATCAGCGTTCACGTGAAGCCACGCACGCATGTTCACGCCCGGTAAGGAATGGCCGGCGGGTAAGCAAAAATTTAGCCAGGATCCGCTAGCGAATCCTGGCCAAAAACAGAATCGTTTGATGAGGCCTTAGTTGCCCGTGGAGATTGGCTTGGCCACGCTGGCATTCACCGTGGTTGGCCCGAAATAATTCTCTTCGCGCAATTTGCGGTAGATGTGCCCCGCAACCTGGGCCGCCGTTGGCCCCTTTACGCGGCGCGTATTGCCGCGCAGCAGAACCGCCAGGGCGATTCGGGGATGAGATTCATCTGCGTAGCTCAGGAACCATCCGATGCGCGATGGATTGGTGTGATCGTCGCAAGTCCCGGTCTTGCCGAGCGGCGTTTCCGCGCCGCCGGGATCCGCGCTCAGCCGGCCGGTGCCGTAAAGCACCGCGGCCAGCATGCCTTCGCGCACTTCCGGTAAAACGTTGCCGATATTCAGATCGCGCTTCACGCGCGGCTGGAAATTATCCACTTCTTCCTGCGAATGCGGATACTGCAAATAATAAAGTGTGCCGCCATTGGCAAACGCCGCGGTGAATGCCGCCATTTGCAGCGGGGTCACCTGAATGCCCTGCCCAAAGCTGGACATCCGCGCCACGCCGCCAAACGCCGGCGCCTCCGTCGGGAACGAACCCGGGTGCTCTTCGGAAAGATCGTAGCCCGCAAGTTCGCCAAGCCCGAGCAGCCGGCCGTAGCGGGAAACCGTGTCGAATCCCATGCGGCGGCCAAGTTCCTCGAAGAAAGCATTGTTGGAGTGCGCCAGCGCCTCCGTCAAATTCATGTACTTCCGGCGGCTCACCTTAATCATGGTGTCGCTGGTGATCACATTTTCTTCCAGCGCCGCAATGGCGATGGTCGGCTTGATCGTGGAGCAGGGAATGTACCCGTCGCTGAACGCAATCTTCTGATTCACCACGGAAAGGATGCGTCCCGTATTCGGGTCCACCGCAACCACGGATCCGTTGTAGCGTCCCAGCGCGTCCACAATCGCCGCGCGCACAACCGGGTCGTCATAACTGGGATCATCCGCACTGATGGAATCCGCGTAAGTGGGCGCGTATCCGCTATAGCGCGAGGGCGCCAGATGCCTCCGCGAGGAAGACTTCACGGACGCTTTTTTCGCCGTAACCGCGGCGGCTGGAGCTGCCGGCATCGGCACAACCAGCGCAGACGTCAGCAAGCCCGCAATAATAACTTTTCCGAGTTCCTTGATCATGCAATCCTGACCCAGAGCGAGTTTTATTGTTCCCAGGATGGAACGAGTTGCAATTTACTCGAAATCCATTCCTCGGTCAATTCGTCGCTCACTGCTTTAGCATTCGAAACGCCATTGCATCTGGTGCTTTATTTCAAAGCACTTAGAAGCGCCTGACCAGCGCATTCTCTGTTGCAAGCTTTAGAAGGCTTGCAACTTGAGACGTAGTGTACGTGGACCCAGGATGCCCCGCAATAGTTAATAAGACCCAGTACGAGCTTATGTGCTTTGTTTTGAACGTTGGACGAGCGGGTAAGTCAGTGCCCGCTTCCTGCCCCCAAGGGCATAGGAATGCCAATGGCCGTCCCGTTAGGCAGTTCTAAGCTTGCGCAATTTGAGACGCCCTGAAACACCAATGGGCGGGCACTGTTTTTGTGCTCCGCCCATGGAATTTCTGCTGTTGAATCTTACCGCGATGGACGCGCTTTGTTGTCCGACGATGCCGCCGCAGCCGCGGCTTTCATCGGCGCTTTTTCCACGGGAATGTTGGCGTGGCCGTTGGCTCCGGGCGTTGGCGCCGCATTGCCCTGCCCGGAAACGGGGATCTCCATTTTCTTGCGAAGAGCGTTTTCCAGTTTGTCGCGGATGTCCTTATTTTCTTTCAGGAAGACACGCGCATTCTCGCGGCCCTGGCCCATGCGTTCTCCACCATAGCTGAGCCACGTGCCGGCCTTCTCGAGAATGCCCTTGTCCACGCCCAGGTCGATCAAATCGCCTTCGCGCGAAATGCCCTCGCCATAAAGAATGTCGAACTCCGCTTCCCGGAAAGGCGCCGCCACCTTGTTCTTAACGATCTTGGCGCGGGTCCGCGAACCAACCACGCGATCGCCATCCTTAATCGCCTGGATGCGGCGAATGTCCACGCGCATGGACGCATAAAACTTCAGCGCGCGGCCGCCCGTGGTGGTTTCCGGATTGCCGAACATCACGCCAATCTTTTCGCGAATCTGGTTGATGAAAATCAGGCTGGTCTTGGACTTCGAAACAATCGCGGTCAGCTTGCGTAGCGCCTGCGACATCAGCCGCGCCTGCAGGCCCATCTGTGGATCGCCCATTTCGCCTTCCAGTTCCGCCTTGGGCACCAATGCGGCCACCGAGTCCACCACCACGATATCCACGCCGCCCGAACGGATCAGCGTTTCCGCAATTTCCAGCGCTTGCTCGCCATGATCCGGCTGCGAGACCAGTAGATTGTCCACGTCCACGCCGAGCTTCCGCGCGTAGACCGGGTCCAGCGCGTGCTCCGCGTCGATGAACGCCGCCTGGCCACCCAGCTTCTGCGCCTCCGCAATCACGTGCAGCGTCAGGGTGGTCTTGCCGCCCGATTCCGGGCCATAAATTTCAATCACGCGCCCGCGCGGGAAACCGCCCACGCCCAGCGCCGCGTCAATCGACAGGCACCCGGAAGGAATCACATTCACCGGGACCAGCACATCCTTGCTGCCCAGCCGCATGATCGAGCCTTTTCCATAGGACTTCTCAATCTGCGATATCGCTGCTTCCAGTAATTTGGCACGTTCGTCAGTCATTTTCACACCTCGGTCGAGGAAATTGGGAATTTCGCGAATGGGCCGCTAATGCGCCTTGCCAGGCGGGCGGTGGGACTCCGCCACATCCTTCGGATACGTTATAATGGCCGCATATTACCATTTCGTATCTGGCAAAGCTACTCCCGGCTTGGTTTTCGCACTGCCCAGGCCATCAACGGCCGCAACCATGCTCCATCTCGTGATCCACCAGTTGCGCCAGCGCGGCGCGCTCCCGGCGGTCCAACTCGTTCCGCTCCCGGTCGTTCACGGAGCGGAGACGGGTGAGGTACTGGCCGCGCGTGCGCACCTCAAGGAGCTCAAAAGCGAGTCTCTCATGTTCGATGCAGCCGGCAACAGCCAAACGCGAGTCGTACATAGGGCACCTGTTGAAAACCTGCAGGGCCCACACTACGCCAAAGGCGAAACAAAAGCAAACACTATTTTTCGCCTTACTTTCGCCATTGCCCTGTTCGAATCCCCTCCCAGCCAGCCGCTGGATTATGATTACCAGCAAGTTCCATAACAACAGCTACATAACTGTTTCGAACAACCTTCAAGTTAAACTTTAAATGTCGGCGCGCCGACATTACTGCGCATAATTATAAAATCCCCGCCCCGACTTTCGTCCAAACCATCCCGCCGCTACATATTTCTTCAGCAACGGGCACGCGCGATATTTCGGATCGCCCAAACCATCCAACAGCACATTCATAATATCCACGCAAACATCCAGCCCGATGAAATCCGCCAGCTCCAGCGGCCCCATCGGATGATTCATCCCCAATTTCATCACCGCGTCCACCGCCTCGGCGGTAGCCACGCCTTCCATCACCGCATACGCAGCCTCATTAATCAGCGGCATCAACACGCGGTTGGAAACAAAGCCCGGCGCATCGTTCACCGCAACGGGAGTCTTCCCCAATTTTTTCGCCAGCTCCATCGTGGTCTGGAACGCCGCGTCGCTGGTCTGCAGCGCGCGAATCACTTCCACCAGCACCATCACCGGCACGGGATTCATGAAGTGCATGCCCACAAAGCGATCCGGCCGCCCGGTCATCGCCGCAAGTGTAGTGATCGCAATCGACGAGGTGTTGCTGCTCAGAATCACATCTGGACGCAAAATTTTATCCGCCTCCGTCAGCACGGCCCGCTTGATCTCCATCTTTTCCGGCACCGCCTCCACCACAAAATCCGCCGCCGCAATCGCCGCCATATCCGTCACCGGCTTCAATCGCGCCAGCACCTGCGGCTTCTCCGCCTCCGCCAGCTTCCCTTTTTTCACTTCGCGGTCCAGGTTCTTCCCAATCGTCTCCATCCCCCGCGCCAGAAAACTCTCCTGCACATCGCGCAAAATCACGCTGTAACCCGCCCGTGCAAACACATGCGCGATCCCATTCCCCATGGTTCCCGCGCCCAGCACCGCGATTGTTTTAATCGAATCGAGATTCACAATTCCTCCAGGTCGTATTTTGCAGGATTGGTAGGCATCTGCCTAGCGCGGGCCTCGTGATGATACGAAAAGATTGGATGGCCGATCTGAAGTTCGGCCACTACATAGGCAGAAAAGCGCCCGCCTCGGAAGGCGGCCGCTACATGGGCGGTTCGCTTTCGGCGATTTCGCGGATGATTTCGCGGGCACGGGTTGCGTCGGCGGGCAGGACGTAGAGCTTGGCGTGGATTCCCTGCTGGTCGACGCGGCAGTGGATGCCATTTTCGTGGAGCGCGGCGACCAGGAATTCGCTGGATTCACCCGCATCGGTGGACCAGATATTCACGGTGGCGTCTTCGGGATACCAGTCCGCTTCTTCGCCCGCGGAAGGGGGACCGGGAAGATCTTCTTCCGGAGCTTCGACGCTTTCGGGAAGAATCGGAACGCTGCCTGAAGCTCCCACCACGCGTCCAGCGAGTTCCTGCGCGCCGACATCTTCCACGTCGTCGGTGCCATAGGCTTCCTTCACAACTTTTTCGGCTTCCTCGAAACGTGAAAAGGGGATGCCAACTTCGTAGGCGGGAAAATTGCTGAAATTAAAAAGATGGTCGCGGCGAAAAACGGTTTTGTGCGGGATGCCGGCCTGCTCCAGGACTTCGCAGAGTTCGGCGTGCACGCGCGCGTCCTGGCCTTTCCAGAAAGAGCAGAACGGATCTTCGTTGGGATCGCCTGGGGCCACCGGCGGTTTGTCGGCGAGCGCGTAGTGCGGTGGCTCGTTCACCAGATCCACGTCGCAATCGGCGCAGCGTGTGAAGCCGGGGCGATATTCGGCGTTGCATTGTGGGCAAACCATGGCGTTGGGGAGTTTACAACAGAGGCTGGCAATTATGCTGGGGCAGAGTGCGGTGGAGCGGGTGCAATCGAAGAGGGCCGGGCCCTTCGCGAAGCTCAGGATAAATAAACCCGGCCCCTACAAGTCGAGATTAATATTTTGGCGTTACGCCGAGATTGTAAAAGAGGAACGAGTAGATGTCGGCGGCCAGCTCGATTGCTTTTGCGGTGCTGCTGCCATTGTGTCCGGCCTTCGTTTCGATGCGGATGAGCACTGGATTGGCGTGGTTCGCTTCCGCCTGCAAGGTGGCGGCGTATTTGAAGGAATGCGCGGGGACCACGCGATCGTCATGATCCGCGGTGGTGATCAGCGTGGCCGGGTATTTCACGCCGGGTTTGATGTTGTGCAGCGGCGAATACGCGTAGAGCGCTTTGAACTGTTCCGGATTGTCGCTGCTGCCATAGTCGTCGATCCAGTGCGCGCCGATGGTGAATTTCTGGAAGCGCAGCATGTCCATGACCCCGACTTGCGGAATGGCAACGTGAAACAGGTCCGGGCGCTGGTTCATCACCGCGCCGATCAGCAAGCCGCCGTTGGAGCCGCCGGTGATGGCAAGTTTCCGCGAGGAAGTGTATTTATTCGCGATCAGCCATTCCGCCGCGGCGATGAAATCGTCGAAAACATTCTGCTTCTGGAGTTTCGTGCCCGCATCGTGCCATTTTTCGCCGTACTCGCCGCCGCCGCGGATATTGGCGGAGGCGTAGACGAAGCCTTGTTCCAGCAGAGCCAGGCGCAGCGGATTGAAGGCCGGTGAAATGGTGATGTTGAAGCCGCCATAGGCATAAAGGAGAGTGGGATTTGTGCCGTCGAGCTTCAATCCCTTTTTGTAAACCAGGAACATCGGGACGCGCGTGCCGTCCTTGCTGGTGTAAAAGACCTGCTTGGTTTCGTAATCTTCGGCGCGGAAGCGCGGGATTTCCGGCGCGTGGAAAACGGCGGACTGCTTCGTGGAAAGGTCGTAGCGAAAAACGGTCGGCGGATAGTTGAACGAGGTGTAAATGTAAAACGCGTCTTTATCCGTCCGGTTGCCTTGAAAACCTTCCACGGTTCCGGCGCCAGGCAGAGCGATTTCGTTCACCAGCTCGCCGGTGAAACTGTAGACATCCACGCGGCTGGCGACATCCTTCAGATAAGTGGCAAAAAGTTTTCCTCCAAGCGAGGTGATCTTCTCCAGCGTCTCCGGCTTTTCCGGGATCACTTCTTTCCACGCGGCGCTCGGGTTGGCCGGATCGAACAGCATCACTTTGTTGCGAGGAGCCTTCTGATTGGTGAGGATCAGGAGCTTGCCATCCACGTCGTCAATCACGTCGTATTTGTCGTCGGAGATTTCAGGAACGATCGGGTGGTACGCCGGGTCTTTGCTCGAGAGATCTCGATAGAAAAGCGCATTGCCGCGTTTGCCGGTGGCCTGGTCGGAGACGACGAGAAGCGCGAAGCGCTCGTCGTCTGTGGTGGTCACGTAAAGAAAGCGCAGCGGATTGTGCGTGTCCTGATAGATCAGGCGATCTTCGCTTTGCGGCGTTCCCAGGGTGTGAAAGTAGACTTTCTGATCTTCGTTCTTGGAGGAGAGTTCGTGCCCGGCCTCCGGCGCATCGTAGCGGCTATAGAAAAATCCGTTGCCCGCCCAGCCGACGCCAACGAATTTGATCCATTTCAGATCGTCCGAAAGAACTTTTTTCGTGGCCACTTCCAGAACATGGATTTCCAGCCAATCCGATCCGCCAGCGGAAATTCCGTAAGCGGCGTAGCGCCCGTCGGAAGAAACATCAAAATTGATCAAGCGAGAAGTTCCGTCGGCGGAAAATTGATTGGGATCCAGCAGCACCTCCGGCGCGCCTTCCAGTCCTTTCTGCACGTACTCCACATTCTGGTTCTGCAGTCCTTCGTTCTTGCTGAAGAAGAGATAGTCGCCCCTGCGGAACGGCGCGGTGTATTTCGGATAGTTGAATAACTGCTCGAGGCGCGATTTCACCTGCGCGCGATAAGGAATCTTTTCCAGATAGCCGAACGTGACTTTGTTTTCGGCCTCCACCCATTTCGCGGTCTCGGCGGAATTGTCGTCTTCCAGCCAGCGATAGGGATCGGCGATCTTGGTGCCGAAATAGTCGTCCACCTGGTTATCCTTGCGCGTTTGCGGATAATCGAGCGCTTGCCCAAAGGAAATAGTGGAAAGCAGCAAGCCGGAAAGTACGGGCAGCAAAAAACGCAAGTGGGGCAGAAGCTGGCGAATCATCTTAGTAAGTTCCTTTTCCCGATGGAGTGCAGGAGAGCCGATTCCACATTCTCTACACTTCAGACGGCGGACAACGCAAAAAGTATACGACCATTTGCCGCCGCTAACTATCTGGAATTGCAGGTTTTACGGCCGGGGAGCCGGCATGCGCGGCCGTGCGTCTTTTTGCCCACGAGCCGCGTATACAAGGTAGTATGAGCGCACCCGCATTCAGCCTGACTGCTGCACGGACGCCGCTGTTCCTGGCGGGCCCCATGACCGACGACACCCGCGCCCTCGCTATCGGATTACAGAAGCGCGATCCGGATTTGCTGGATCTCCTGATCGACCAATACCAGCACCGGCTCTATCGCTATCTGCTTTTCCTGACCGGAAATTCGGCGCTGGCCGAGGATCTTTTTCAGGAGACATGGATCCGCGTGCTGGAGCGCGGCGGGCAATACAACGGAAAATCGAAATTCGAGTCCTGGCTGTTTGCGATTGCGCGGAATCTGGTGATCGATGTTTCGCGGCGCAAGAAAATGGCCAGCCTGGAAGAGATGGGCGATCCGGAGAGCGATGCTCCCTACGATCCGCCGGATAAGGCGTCCGCTTCCGTGCTGCAGATGCTGGTGAGCCGCGAGAATGCGAAGACGGTGCAGCTCTCGCTGCTGAAAATCCCGACCTACTATCGCGAAGTTCTGTTGCTGCGTTTCCACGAAGATCTTGGGCTGGAAGAGATTGCCACGGTGACGGCGACGCCGGTTTCCACGGTGAAGTCGCGGCTCTATCGCGGGCTGGCGGCGCTGAAGACGGCGCTGGCGGAAGGTGCGGCATGAACGAAAACGTGCACGAACGGGCGCAGCGCCTGATGGCGGAAGCGATTGTGGAAAGCGTGCAACCCGCGGACGAAGCCTGGCTACGCTCGCATCTTGCAGCGTGCGCGGAATGCGCGCGTGGAGCGGCGGCAACGCAGGAGGCTCTGGCGGCGTTGCGGAGCGTTGCGGTATCAGCGCCGCGAGATCTTGCGGCGCGGACACAGCTTCGCGTGCGGCTGCGGGCGCAAGAACTTTCGCGCACGGCGGGCGGAAACTTCTGGCTGTGGATGGTCACGGCGGCAAGCTGGCTGTTGGGAGTTTTCAGCGCGCCGCTGGTGTGGAAAGCGTTCGCCTGGGCCGGCGGAAATTTTGGAGTGCCGAAACTGGCGTTGGAAGTTGGATTTGTCTTGTGGTGGACGGTGCCGGGCTTGATTGCGATGGGTGTGGTGTTGCACCAGCGGGCCACGAGCGCGGGCTCCAGGGGAATTTAGGCTCGATTTTTTGCGGACTGTGGAGAGAGGTAGACGATATGTCGGATGCATGGAATGAAAAGATGCGCATGATTCGTTTCCGCCGGAAGCGGGAACGTTCCTCGTTTCGCGAAGAGTTGCGCATATTGCCGAAATGGCTGATCTGGACTTGCGTGATTTTGTCGTTTCTCGCGATGGTGATCGGCGTGGCCGTGAATTTGCACAACATCAAGAACGGCGGCCCGATCTTTCCGGACGAAAGCTTGCGGAATGACGCGGTGACGTCCTGCGCTGGGCTACTCGGAGTCATCCTGATCACTTCGATTGTGCTCTCCTGCCTGCTGCTGACCCTGGGATACGTCTACCGCGACGCAAAGCGCCGGGGGATGAACGGCGCGCTGTGGACGCTGCTGGTGCTGATCCTTGCGCCGATGTATCTCTTCATCGGCCTGGTGATTTATCTGCTGGTTCGCGATCCGCTGCCTTACACCTGCCCGCAGTGCGCGGCGGCGGTTTCCGCGAAATTTAATTTCTGCCCCAGCTGCAAATACAACCTGCATCCCGCTTGCCCGAAGTGCCAGCAGGAAGTTTCGGATTCGGATAAGTTCTGCCCGTATTGCGCGACGGAGCTGACGCACGCGCCAGCGGTTGCCGGCGGGAAAAATTTGGCGGAATAGTTTTGCGCTTTGCGATTTTGGCCGGTGACGGTGCGGCTGCACAGGCAGGAGTGCCTGTGCCACACGGAAGGCGGCGTACAGCCGCCCGTGCTAGAGGAGTTCGACGGCGAGGGCTACGGCGTTGCCGCCGCCTAGGCAGAGGGCGGCGATACCGCGCTTGAGGTTGCGGCGCTGGAGTTCATAGAGCAGCGTGACCAGGATGCGGGCGCCGGATGCGCCGATGGGGTGGCCGAGGGCGACGGCGCCACCATTCACATTTACCTTTTCTGGATTGAGTTTGAGCTGGCGCGTCACGGCAATCGCGGCGACGGCGAAGGCTTCGTTTAATTCCACCAGATCCACATCTTTGTCGCGGTCCCATCCAGTTTTGGCGAGAAGTTTTTCGACGGCTTCCACCGGCGCCATCATCACCCATTTGGGTTCCACGCCGCTGACCGCTTGCGCGACGATGCGGGCGATCGGATGTTTGCCGAGGCGCGCGGCGTTGCGTTCGCTGGTGACGACGAGCGCAGCGGCCCCGTCATTCGTGCCGGGGGCGTTGCCGGCTGTCACTGTGCCGTCTTTCTTGAATGCGGGTTTTAGTTTTGCGAGCGCTTCGAGCGTGCTGTCTTCGCGCGGGGACTCGTCATATTTGATGACGATGGGATCGCCCTTTTTCTGCGGGACTTCGATGGGAAGAATCTGCGCTTCGAAGAAACAGGATTTGCGCGCGCGCACGGCTTTCTGGTGGCTTTCGAGCGCGAACTTGTCCTGCTCTTCGCGCGTGATGCTGTATTTTTCCGCTACCAGTTCGCCGGTGTTGCCCATGTGGAAGTTTTCGTAAGCGTCCCAGAGGCCGTCCCAGATCATCGAGTCGACGAGCTTGCCGTCGCCGATGCGATAGCCGGTGCGGGCTTGCGGCAGCAGGTAGGGGCAGTTGGACATGGACTCCATGCCGCCGGCGACCACGATTTCGCTTTCGCCGAGTTGCACGGCCTGCGCGGCAAGCGCGACGGCTTTCAGGCCGGAGCCGCAAACTTTGTTGATGGTCATGGCCGCGACGCGGGGATCACAGCCACCTTTCAATGCGGCCTGGCGGGCTGGATTTTGTCCGAGGCCGGCTTGGACCACGTTGCCGAGGATGGCTTCGTCGACCTGATCGGGCTTGATTCCCGCGCGGCGAATGGCTTCGGCGACAATTTTTCCGCCGAGTTCGGGCGCGGTGAAGCTCGAGAGGCCGCCTTGAAATTTGCCGATGGGCGTGCGGACGGCGGAAAGAATGACGGGGGTTTCCATGGAGCCACCTCGGAGTGGATGCGAGTGTTTATTATACAGCGGGGTTTGGGAGGGTGCAGTGGGGCTGGCTTGGTTTGCGGTCAGGGGAGAGATAAAGCAGATCCCTCACCCCGCGAACTTCGCGGGGTTCGGGATGACAGTTAGGGCGGGTCGCGGTTGGAGCGGTTTTACAGCGGCTGAGGCTGCTGGCGTTGGCTCAGAGGCACAGGCAGGAGTGCCTGTGCCACATGAGCGTAGCCGAACCTCCGAGATTTTTTGCTGCACAGGCTGAAGCCCGTGCTCCGGGCGCGCTACTACGGGTCGTGCTACTGGGCAGCGGCGGCGCTGGCTTCGGTTTCGTCGGCGCTGGGGCCGTATAGGCCGGGGACGGGGATGCCGAGCAGACGGTAGTAGACCGTGAGTTGCGCGCGGTGATGAATGATGTGGTTGAGCACCATGCTGCGGATGCAGGCGATTTTGGGCATGGTGAAAATTTTGTGGCCGCCCGCAAGGAGCGACCAGTCCTTCATCATGTCCGCATCGCTGGCGGCGCCGAGGGCGGTGCGCGCTTCGGCAACGCCTTTATCCAGCGCGGCGAGCAGTTCCTTCTTGTTGGCGATTTTCGGTCCTTCGTAGGCCGGGCCGCCGACTGGCGCGTAGTCCAGTTCGTCGGTCTTCAACGTCATGGTGATCCACTCCGGCATGGTGGCGATGTGCGACGCCAGCCAGCCGAGGGTTCCGGACTTGGCGTGCGGCTTCCAACCCCACTGGGCGTCGTCCACGCGCTCCAGAACTTTGCGGGTGTTGCTCATTTCCTGATCGAATTCCATCAACATGGATTGTCCAATAGTCATCGTCGTCTCCTTGCGAATATGCCTTGCGGGCGGAAACATCATAGGCGAATAAAAAGCGAAATGTCAAGCCTTGACTCCCGCCCTTCCGCGTCCCACAATTCCCTCGGGACCGCTTCCCGGATGCCCGCGCACGATACTCTTCCGGGTGAGAGATTGCTACTGCCGAAAGATGAAATTTTGGGCGGATCCGGGAAGGGTGGAGGAGCCATGGCACACCAATTTTCCACATCGTATATCAGCGATTCGGTGGAATTGTTCCGGCACTACAAGAAGCTTGCGGAGCGGGCCATGGCGCAATGCCCGGATGCTGGGCTGCTAGGGGCGCTGGATGGGGAATCGAATTGCATTGCGGTGATCGTGAAACACATGGCGGGGAACATGCGGTCTCGATGGAAGGATTTTCTGACGACGGATGGGGAGAAGCCGGACCGCAACCGGGATATGGAATTTGAGGAACCGCCGAAGACGCGGGCCGAATTGATGGAGATGTGGGAAGCCGGCTGGAAATATATGTTCGATGCGCTGGAGCCGTTGCTGGAAGGGGACCTTGCGCGGACGGTGACGATCCGCACAGAGCCGCATTCGGTGATGCAGGCGATCAACCGGCAGATGGCGCATTATTCGTATCACATCGGGCAGATCACGTTTTTGGCGAAGCATTTTGCGGCCGAGGGCGGGCAGTGGACGGCGGTGACGGTGCCGCGGAGGAAGTCGGCGGAGTTCAATGCCAGGGTGTGCGTCCGGAGAAATGCTCGCAGCGATGAAAAAAACTTTGTTTGAGATGGGGAAGCCGGAAAGTGGGGGGCTGCAGCTGAATGAGGCGCAGCGGCGGGCGATTACGCATGGCGATGGGCCGCTGCTGGTGATTGCGGGCGCGGGGACGGGGAAAACGCGCGTGATCACGGAGCGTATCCGGCACCTGCTGGAATCGGACGATTCCCTGCTCGGCGAAAACATTTTGGGTTTGACGTTTACGAAAAAAGCCGCCGGCGAGATGAAGGCGCGCGTGGTGAAGGCGGTTGGCGACCGCGGGAAAGAGGTGGTGCTGGCAACGTTTCATTCGTTTTGCGAGACGCTGCTGAAGGAAGTAGACGCGAACCGCGTGGCGCTGGAATCGGTGGATCACTGGATTTTGCTGCGGCGGAATCTGGCGCGGCTGAAGCTGGAGAAATACCGGCGGCTGGCGGAGCCGGGGCAATTCCTGAGCGACTTTATTCAGTTTTTTTCGCGCTGCCAGGATGAACTGGTCTCCAGCGAGGATTACCAGCGATTTGCGGACCTGCTGGCCGCAGAGCTGGAGCAGGAGAAGAATGCGCTGGATGAAGACACCTACAAAGAGCGCGCGGAGACAGGTGGCGCTGCAACAGGAAATTGCGCGGGCTTACCGGGCCAGCGAAGAGATCTTGCGCGAGAAAAAAGCGGTGGCGCTGAACGGATTGATCACGGAGGCCGTTGAGCTGCTGAAGAAGGATGTGAAGCGCCGGCGGCAACTGCAGGAGCGCTTCCACCACATCCTGGTGGATGAATTTCAGGACACGAATATCGCGCAACTGGAACTGCTGCACCTGCTTTCGGCGGAGCGCAGAAACATTGTGGTGGTGGGCGACAACGACCAGGCCATTTACCGTTTTCGCGGGGCTTCGTTCGGAAGCTTCAAGCTGTTTCTGCAGCGCTTTGCGGGCTGGAAGGAAGGCGAGGACTCCACGCCGTTTCGCGTGGCGCTGATGGACAATTACCGTTCGACGCCGAACATCCTGCGTGTGGCTACGCAGGCCATCGGCATGAACGAGGTGAGCCCGGAATTTCCGAAGAAGGTGCTGCAGCCGAATAAAGGCGAGGGCGAGAAAATCCGGATCGTGGAAATGGAATCGGCGGAGGATGAAGCGGCTTGGGTGGCGGATGAACTGGAGCGGCTGCACGGGGCCGGAAGAAGGTGGCGGGATTTTGCGGTGCTCTATCGGCAGCACGCGCACCGGGATTTCCTGGTGGAGCAGCTTTCGCAGCGGAAGATTCCGTTTGTGATCAGCAAGCTTTCGATCCTGGAGCATCCGCTGGTGCGCGATGTGCTGGCGTATCTGCGGCTGATCGCGACGCCGTTTGACGATATCGCGTGCGCGCGCGTGCTTTCCGCGCCGGCGTGGCACCTGACGGCGGAAGATCTGGTGCGACTGGCCGAGCGAGCCGCGAAGAAGCGTGGGACCGCGCTCTACGATGTTTTGCAGGCACCGCAGGGGGAATTGCCATTTGATCCTTCGCACGGATCAATTAAAACGCTGCTGGAATTTGTTACGGAACAGCGCAAGACCATGCGGCGGCGCTCCGCGCGGGAAATTCTGGGCGAACTGGTGGAATGGCTGGAAGTACCACAACGCGCCGGTGCGCAGGATCGCAAATATGTAAATCGTTTGGGCGAGTTCATGAAGGATTGGGAGCCGAAGAGCGAAACGCGCGGGCTGCCGGAGTTTCTGGAGTATCTGGACTATTTCGCGCAGGCCAACGGGACGCTGAGCCTGGAGGACGATCCGCCGGGAGACGCGGTGCAATTGATGACCGTGCACGGCGCCAAGGGTCTGGAATTTCCGCATGTGTTTTTGTTGCGCGTGAATTCCAATGCCTTCCCGGCGCGCAATCGCTCGCCGCTTTTTGAATTCCCGGACCGGCTGATGAAAGAGGAGTTGCCGGAAGGCGATTTCCATATTCAGGAAGAGCGGCGGCTTTTTTATGTAGCGCTGACGCGCGCCGAAGACCGGCTGACGATGACCACGGTGAAGGAAAGGAGGGGGAGGGTGCCGGTGTTCATCGAGGACATCGTGATGGACCCGGCGATCAAACGGCGCGACGTGCTGCAGATTGCGCCGAAGCCGAAACCCGCGAACAAGAAAACGGATGCGGAAGCCGAGGCGGGGAGCGGAGAACTCTTCGCCGCCGGCGAAACGCCGCCAAGGATTTTCACGCGGATTGCGAAGTGGGCCGAAGAATACCATCCGCCCACGCCGGAGCCGCTGAAGCTGAGCTCCTCGGCGGTGGAGAATTATCGCAAGTGCCCGCAACAATATGCGTTCGGCTACTTGTGGTCGTTGAAAGAAGGGCCGCGGGCGACGCTGAGCTTTGGCAGCGTGATCCACACGACGATCAAGAGGACGCTGGATCAATTGAAGAAGGGCGTGAAGCTGCCGTTTGAAGAAGTGCAGAGGATTTATGAAACGGAATGGAGCAGCGCGGGGTATGAGGATGAATATCAGGAAGCGGAATACAAGAAAGATGGGCTGGAGCAACTGAAAATTTTCCACGCGGCGGCGCTGCTGGAACTGCCGGAAATTCTGGAGCAGGAGAAGAGTTTCGAACTGCCGCTGGAAAACAACGTGATTCTGACCGGGCGCATGGACCAGGTGAATTCGCTGGGGCGCAAAGACGTGGAGATCGTGGACTACAAAACCGGCAAACCGAAGAAAGACGCGGATGCCCGCAAGGATTTGCAGCTGAGCCTTTACGCGCTGGCGGCGAAGGAAATTTTCGAATGGAATCCGGTGCGGCTGGTGTTCCATTATCTGCAGAACAATCAGCGGCAGGAGACTACGCGGGACTCGAAGCAGATCGCGGAGGCGGAAGCCACCGTGCAGGAGGCAGCGGCGGACATTCGCGCGGGAAATTTTGTGGCTAAGACCAACTTTTTCTGCCGTAGCTGCGCCTACAAGCCGATCTGCCCGGCGCACGAAGAGTCGCTCTAGCATTCCACTGAACTGAGATTGCAAAAAAAAGACGCCGCGGAGGGCCGCGGCGTCTTTTTTTCATGCGAATTTCTGTGGGGCCTGGGTTATTTGCCCTTTTTGGGGGCTTTCTTGTCTGCCTTCTTCGCTTTCTTTGCCATCGAGGATCTCCTTGTTGCGGTCGTCGTTTGTACCCCGGGTCTGGAACGCGAATGAAGTGCTTTCCGACCCTGTCGTCCTTCGTATACGGGCGGTTGGGGCGAGTGTCAAGAAAATTTCGAGGGGTTGGCGAAAAAAGGGCGAGTGCACGAGTGGAAGTGTGGGTAGGCGGGGCTGCAAGAGCCTAAAGCAGATCCCTCAGCCCGCATAAAGCGCGGGCTTCGGGATGACAACAACGGAGAACGAGCGAATTTATTTGGGGGATTCGAGAAGGGTGCCGCCGTAATAGCCTTGGCGGGCGAGGATGGTGAGGCCTTCGCGGCGGACGCGGACTTCGATGGAGTGATAATCCAATTTGCGTTCGCCTTTGGGCGAGTAATAGAGCATGTACTGGTTGCGGGCTTCCTCGGTGATGCGGGAATAAAATTCAGAATACGTATTTTGCTTGGCGCCGTAATAGATGTCGCCGCCGGTGTCTTTGGAATAGCTGACCAGGCGGTTGAACTTGCGCTCGAAGAAGGCACTCCCCGTGGCCACACTGTAGACGATGATGCCCTGGCGGAGAAGCTCCGCGCGCGTCTCGTCGTAATTGTGGGTATTGAACTTCGCGCCATTCTGGCCGTCGGAAATCAGCAGGATCACTTTCCGGCGTTTGCGGGGATCGCGATCCTTCAGAAGCATGGCGGAGGCAAAGACGGCGTCGTCGAGCGCGATGGTGGACTGGCCCTTGATTGCCTGGAGGCCAGCGGGGGTTGGCGATGCACCGGGGGCCGGTTCATTGTTCACCGTGGGGCCATTGAAGGGACCGCCCGGGGGAGCGACGGAAGGCCGCGAGGCAATTTCGGTGCGCTTGAGTTCGGTGACCAGGGTGTCCTGATCTTTCGTGAAGCCGGTGCCTTCATGGAAATACTGGTCATAGCGGCAGATGAAGGCTTCGTCGCTGGTGCTGAGGCCGCCGACGATGGAGACCAGGCTGGGTTCCACCTGCTGCTGGTCTTTGGATTTGAGGTCGTTGTCGATCAGGATCACCAGAGAGAGCGGGTAAGCTTCGACGGAGAGGCGGGTGATCTCCTGCTCAACGTTATCTTCAAAGACGCGAAATTCATCGCGGCGAAGGTCCGGCACCAGATTGCCGGTGTGGTCTTTCACGGTGACGGGAACGACGACGACCGTGGAACTTACGCGAATCGCGGGAGGGTTCTGGAGTTGCGCGGGGGTGACCGGCGCCTGGGCAGGCGGGGGAGGAGCGGGCTTTTCCGGAGGGGCATCCTGTGCGAAGACGGGCACGGCCAGAAGACAAAAGAGGGAGGCCGCGGTAAGTACGGCGCTTTTTCGTGGACAATTCATGGGGTTCCAGCCAAACTTTCCAGTGCTTAATTTGTTTATGGCACGTGCCGAGCATTCGACGCATCCCACACGCCCGTAGGTTGCATCGTACCAATGGTTACCGCCGCAAGGCGGCGCTTGCCTTACCAAAGACCTTACAGCTAAGGATACCGGGAAACTGTGAAATTCGTGAATGCGAAGATGGCAGTCTGGAAGAATTGGGTTTGGAAAGTATTGGTGTTCGGAGCGGCGATTTCCATAGCGACGCCGGCCGTGCCTCAGGGTCAAGGGCAGGGGCAAGGCCAGAATCCGCCGGTGATCAAGGCGGAGGTCAACCTGGTGAACCTGTTCGCCACGGTTCGCGACAAGAACAAGCGCGTGGTGACCGACCTGCAAAAAGAAGATTTCAAAATCCACGAAGATGGCCACGACGAGCAGCTTGCGTTTTTCTCGCGCGAAATGACCATGCCGATCACGCTGGGGCTGTTTGCTGGACACGTCTGGCAGCGAACCAGAACATGCTGGGCGACGATTCAGGAGGCCGGGGCGCGATTTCTGCGACGTGTGATGCGCAAGGGCGACGAAGCGATGATTATTTCGTTCGATACCGACGTGGACCTGCTCTCGGACTTCACGGATGACCGCTCGATTCTGGACCGGGCGATCAACAAGGCGAGGATCAACACGCCCGGCGGCGGATACATCGCGGGCAATCCCGGACCGATCGGCTCGGACAATGTGACGGGGACGGCGCTTTATGACGCGATCTACCTGGCTTGCGGGGATAAGCTGAACGGCGAAGCCGGACGCAAGGCGATCGTCATCGTGACTGACGCGCAGGATGAAGGCAGCAAGGTGAAACTGGAGGAAGCGATTGAAGCCGCCCAGCGAACCGACACGGTGATTCACGTCTGCTGGTTGTTGATCCCCGATATGGAGGAAATCGCGAGGTCGCGCAGCGGCTTGCGGATGATACCGGCGGGCGCGTGATTTACGTGAAGCTCCGAAAAGAAATTGGAAGAAGCGTTCGATCAGATTTCCGAGGAATTGCGGAGCCAATATACGCATCGGGTACTACCCGACCAACGGGGCGAAAGACGGAAAATTCCGGAAGATCAAGGTGGAAGTGGACAACCACGACATCAAGGTGCTTACGCGGAAGGGCTACTACGCGCCGAAGGGATGAAGAAGCCGCAGTGTGCGGTGGAAACTTTCGAGGGGAGCAGCGAGGCTGCTCCCCTTATTTATTGAACGGCGATTGACCGCAAGAGGGTGCTTGGCTAACATCACAGGGCAGCCAACAACAACAACCAAACGCACTCGATGAACCTGGAACAAATCGCTCACTATCGAATCCTTCGCCAATTGGGGTCTGGCGGCATGGGACTGGTGTATGAGGCGGAAGACACCAGACTGGGCCGGCGCGTGGCGCTGAAATTTCTGAAAGAAACGGCGGGGCACGATGCGGCGACGATGGAGCGGTTTCTGCGGGAGGCGCGCTCCGCCTCCGCTTTGAATCATCCTGGAATCAGCACCATCTATGCGATTGAGGAGTGCGACGGGCGCACATTCATCGCAATGGAATTGCTGGAAGGCGAATCGCTGGACAAAGTGCTGGCGCGGGGCACGATGGGGATCACGCACTGCGTGGAAGTCTGCATCGAGCTGGCCGATGCCCTGGACGCGGCGCACAAAAAAGGCATCATTCATCGCGACATCAAACCGGGAAATATTTTCCTGACCGAGCGCGGCACGACAAAAATTCTGGATTTTGGGCTGGCGAAGTTGATGGAATCCGAGGGCGGGCCGTCCGGAGAAACGGTGGCGGAGTCCGACTCCGTTTTTCAGACGCGCACCGGGATTACCGTGGGCACGGTGGTTTATATGTCGCCGGAGCAGGCGCGCGGCGAAACGCTGGACGCGCGCACGGATCTTTTTTCGCTGGGGTCGGTGATGTACGGCATGGTTACCGGGCGGCACCCGTTTCAGGGGTCAACGAGCGCGGTGATTTTCGGAAACATCCTGCACACGGCGCCGGTTTCGCCAATCCAGTTCAACAGCAGCATTCCGCAGGAGCTGGAGCGCATCATCAACAAGCTTTTGGAGAAGGACCGCGAGATGCGCTATCAGGTGGCGGCGGAATTGCGCGCGGACTTGAAGCGACTGCTGCGAGAACTGGAGCCCGGGCGGCCGGGATCGGATTCGAGCGTGCTGACGAGCCGGGCGGGTGTGAGCGCGGCGCATGCGGCTGCTAAGAGTTCAGGCTCGGCGCAAAAAATAAGCAGCGGGTCCGTGCTGGTGGAGGCAGCGAACCGGAACAAGCTGGGGACGAGTTTGCTGCTGGGGCTGGTGGCGGTGCTGATCGCCGCGGCGGGCTACGGCGTTTACACGATGGTGCAGCAGAATAAACGCGTGCCGTTTGAGAAATTTTCCATCGAGAATGTTTCGAACAACGGCCACATCGTGCAGGCGGCGATTTCTCCGGACGGGAAATACCTGCTGCAGGCGCTGGAAGACAAGGGCATGCAATCGCTTTGGCTGCATCACATTCCGACGGAGACCAACAAACAGGTGGTGGAGCCCGCAGCGACGCGGTATGAGAGTTTGCGATTTTCGCCGGACGGCAATTACATCTATTTCCTGCGGCGCGAGGAAGCGGAAGAGAGCATCTCCGTGCTGTTTCGCGCTTCGATG
This sequence comes from uncultured Acidobacteriota bacterium, assembly GCA_963824925.1. Classification (GTDB taxonomy): domain Bacteria; phylum Acidobacteriota; class Terriglobia; order Acidiferrales; family UBA7541; genus Acidiferrum. The sequence continues at coordinate 389,093 of CAWGRE010000011.1, read as the reverse complement.
CTGGGCGGAGCGCCGCAAGTGCTGATCAAGGACGTGGACAGCCCGATCACGTTTTCGCCCGATGGATCGCAGTTCGCGTTTCTTCGGGAATTGCACGATTCGCCGAACTGGGACCTGATGCTGGCGAAGAATGATGGAACGATTGTGCGGCCGATTTTCAGCGGGCGTCCGGTGAAGAGCGACAGTTATGTTCCGGCATGGTCTCCCGATGGGAAGAGCATTCTGCTGCCCGTGGTGCAGCCGACGGATAACGCTATCGGCGGACTTACGGCCGTGGATGTAGCCAGCGGCGAGGCCAAGCTGGTGGTGACGTCCGCCGGACCGCATTATTTATGTGCCGGCGTGGCTTCCGGACGGTTCGGGCTTGATCGTGAATTCGGCGAAGCTGGGCACCGGGACCCAGCAGGCGCGGCTGGGATTTGTTTCCTATCCGCGCGGCGGGATTCGTGAGCTGACGACGGATACGAATAGCTACAGCGGGCAATCGATTTCCAAAGATGGCATGCAACTGGCGGCGATTCAAAGCCGGCTACGATTTAGTCTGGGAATTGGGCCGGTGGCGCAGGCCGACAATCTGGCGGAGGTAGCGCTGGAATCGCGGCTGCCCATTTGGCAATGGGATTGGACTACCGATGGCAAGCTGATTTTGCCGCAGTCCGGGGATTTGAAGGTGGTGACACCGGGCGGTGGAGAGAAAGCGATCCTCTCCGACGATGTGCACATTGCGGATCAGGTGTCTTCGTGCGGGGATGGAAGATACCTGGTGTTTCCGGCAACTGGCGCGGACCAGCGCTGCGTCTTCGAACATCTGGCGCAGTAACGTGGACGGGAGCGACCAGCGGCAACTGACCAAGGGGACGAGCGACAATACGCCGACGTGCTCGAAGGATGGCAAGTGGGTCTACTACCTGGACGACAACGACAACCGGTACATGAAGCGGGTGCCCATAGATGGCGGCTCGCCGGAGACGGTGGTTAAATTTTCGATGGGGGCGTACGCGCTTTCGCCCGACGGGAGCAATGTGGCTTCGCTGGAAGTGCGCGAACTGGACCACAAGCTGATGCTGCGGCTGGACTCCACCGAAGGCCACCACCTGGCGTATCACGACATGGACCAGCGGGCGCTGCCGGATGCGCTGGAGTTTGCGCCGGATGGCAAGGCGGTAGTCTACGTGGTGCGGGACCGCGGCGTGGATAACCTGTGGCAGCAGCCGCTGGACGGGGCGGCGAGTAAGCGGCTTACGCATTTTGCCGCGGACAAGATTTTGCGGTTTGTGTTTTCGCAGGATGGTTCGAAGATTGCGATTGAGCGCGGGGCAGAGGAATCGGATGTGGTGCTTTTGAAGGATACTGGGCGGGAATAGGGTTGGGGTCTTCGGTTGTTTCATACCAGAGAATTCGGCGGTTGTTAGGTTTTGTTGAATGTCTGTTTGGTCAGCCGGCAAAAGCATAAAGCAGATCCCTCACCCCGCTAAGGCCCCTACGCCGAGGTCTCGGGATGACAAGGTTGCTATAACGCGGGTTGTTTCGGGCTGACACTTACCGGGCAATGCGGTGACTACTTCACGGAGCCGGCGGGTTTGGCTATGTCGGTGTTGGTACGGGCGAAATAGCCGCGACGGGCGCGGGCTTGATAGCCCTTGTGGTCTGGAATTTCGATTTTGATTTTGTGATAGCGGCCGTCGAGCGCATGGTTCGACGGGTTATAGGCGATGGAATACTGATTGCGCAGTTCGTCGCCGATGTCCTGAAACGACTGATCCAGATCATCCACGTGATAGGGGTAGAAGGAACGGCCACCGGTTTCTTCGGCAAGGTCCTGGAGGACTTTGTCGCCTTCCGTGAGGTGATATTTGCGGTTGCCGGTACGTTCCTTGCTGGGATCATCGAGGGTGACCCACTGGATGCTGGTGCTGATGGTGTAGATCACCACGCTGCTGCGCTGGGCCATTTCGATGGCTTCGGCGCGGGTGTGGGTGGAGAGATTGTCTTCGCCGTCGCTGATGAGAATCATCACGCGGCGAACCACGTCTGGCTGGTCGCCTGGCGGACGCGGCGGGTGGCTTAATTCCTGCATGCAGGCCTGGTAGACGGCGTCGTACACGGCAGTGCCGCCGCCGGCACGGGTGCGGTCAATCTGGTCGCGCAACATTCCGGTATCGGCGGTGAAGGGCTGGACCGTTTGCGGCTCGTCGTCGAAGGTCATTACGAAGGCTTCATCTTTGCCGTGGCGCATCACGCTGAAAAGAAAATTGTCGGCGGCGTCCTGTTCGAACTTGATGCGATCGCGGATGCTGTTGGAGGTGTCCAGCAACATGCCGATGCGCAGAGGCAGGTCGGACTGTTTGCTGAAGTAGCGAATGTCCTGGGCGACGTTGTCGTCAAAAATTTTGAAGTCCTGCTTATCGAGAGTGGAGATCAGTTTGTTGCGGCGGTCGAGGACAGTGAAGAGAACGTCCACGAGATTGACGGTGGTGGTGATCTTGGTCTCGGACTTCTGGATGGGCTCCTGCGGGTTCGCGGGAGGCGGCGGGGTAGTGGGGTTCTGCTGTTGCGCGAGAAGAAGAGCGCCACCCAAAAAGACGGTTACCGAAACAATGCCCAGAAGACGGAGTCGCATGTACGTTGATTATAGAAACGCTTTGAGCGCAGCGTCAATTCGCGCGGAGTCTTCCGCGGCGGCCGCGGCCAGCTGGCGAAGATAGTTGCGAAGCTCGGGCGGCAATGGGGCGGAAAGCTGAATGGGTTGTTGGGTGCGGGGCTGCTGGAAGCCGAGACGGGCCGCGTGCAGGAAATTCCGTTCGAGCGAGGGCAGCGTGGTGTGGCCGACGTGGAGCTGTGCTGAAGCTCCGTAGAGGGTGTCGCCGACGACCGGATGGTGCAGGGCCGAAAAATGGACGCGAATCTGGTGCGTACGGCCGGTGTGAAGCTGAATTTCGACGAGCGTGGTGGAATCGATGCGCGCGAGGACGCGCCAGTCCGTGCGGGCCGCGCGCGAATTCGGAAGGGAGGCTGCGCGGCGGGCGGTCATGCGATTGCGGCGGACGGGATCGCGGGCGATGGGCAGCTCGATGCGGCCGCGCTCTTCGGCGAGCACGCCCTGGACGAGGGCGATATAGGTTTTCTGGATGCGGCGTTCGCGAAAAGATTCCGAGAGGAGGCCGTGGGCGAGATCGTTTTTCGCGACGAGGAGAATGCCCGAGGTTTCCTTGTCAATGCGATGAACGATGCCGGGGCGGAGGGGGTCGCCACCCTGCGAAAGAGATTGGCCGCGGCCGAGCAAGGCGTTGACGAGGGTCCCGTGGGAGTTCCCTGCCCCGGCGTGAACGGTCATGCCGGCGGATTTGTTGACGGCGAGGAGGTCGTCGTCTTCGTAGAGAATTTCGAGGGGGATTTCTTCGGCTTCGGCCTGGAGCGGGGGACGCTGCGTGGGAATCACTTCCACGACGTCGTTCGCGTGGACTTTCTGGGCGTCTTTGGCGGGCTTGCCGTTGAGGAGGATGAGGGCGGCGTGGATTAATTCCTGGACACGGGTGCGCGAGAGGTCGGAATTGTGGGAGGAGACGAAGCGGTCGAGGCGTTGGCCGGCTTCTTCGGGGGGAACGAGGAATTTTCGCGGGGAGTCGGACATGGCGGGGAGAGTTTAGCGCAAAAGGGGTGGGGGAAAGAGAAAAGCAGGTCCCTCACCCCGCAACAGGCGCGGGGTTCGGGATGACGGTTTTGGTGTGGGCGAGGGGGGATTGATTCGACGGGGACGTAAGGTTGCGGAGCTGCTTCGCTGGGAGTTTGCGAGTATTAGTTGACGTTGAGATCCTTCGCCTATCCTTGTCGGATAGGCTCAGGATGACGACGCTTGGGAGATCGGTTGGTAGGGGAGCCGCGGGCTTGTCTGGTATTGGGGCGGGGAAGAGAAAAGCAGGTCCCTCACCCCGCAAAAGACACGGGGTTCGGGATGACAGTTTTGGTGTGGGCGAGGGGGCTCGGAAGTTGCGGGGCTGCGATGTGGGAGGGTTTGGGAGTTTTATTTTAGGTTGAGATCCTTCGCCTATCCTCGTCGGATAGGCTCAGGATGACAATGCGAGGTGCGTTGGTTGGACACGCTATTTGGTGTGGGTTTTTGGTTGGGGGTGGAAGAGGACGTCGGCGATCAGGAGGATGGCACCGATGGTGACGGCGGAATCGGCGATGTTGAAGGTGGGCCACGGGTTGAAGATGGGGAATGGGAGAAAGCGGAGCCAGACTTCGAGGAAGTCGGTGACGGCGCCGTGGACGATGCGGTCCGTGAGATTGCCGGCGGCGCCGCCGAGCAGGAGCGCGAGTCCCGCGGCGTTGATGGCGCTGGCATCGCGTCCGGCTACGAGCAACCACGCGATGAGGGCGATGATCAGCAGCGAACCGGTGATCAGGATGATGCGAGTGACCGGTGCCGGGGGAGTTGGAGAAAAAACTGAAGGCGATGCCGGGATTGCGCGAAAAGATGATGCTGAAATAGTTGGGAATCACGACGTGGGGAAAGTAGGCGAGCGGGCGCGATTCGATCCAGGCTTTGCTGGCGCGGTCGAGGACGACCACGACCAGGGTGAGGAGGAGCCAGCGGAGACGGCGCGGAAACGTCATGAGGTAAAGGAAGTAAAGGAGGTCAAGGAGGTAGAGGAACGGAATGGCATCAGGCGGTCACTCCTGCGGCTCCGGGGTCGGGGTCGGTGGCGTTGGCTTCGATTTCGGCGATGGCTTCGCTGCAGCGATCGCAGACGGTGGGATAGCGGGGGTTTTCGCCAACATGGGTGGAGAAATTCCAGCAGCGCTCACACTTTTTGCCGTCGGCGCGCTGGACGCTGATTTCCAGGCTGGGAACAACATCGGAGCGAAACTCTCCCGTGCCCGCGCTGAGCAACTCAACCTGCGAAACGATGAAGAGCGCGGGAAGCTGCGCAAGATGATGCTTGAGTTTGGACTTTAACTCGAGATCGGCATTCAGCAAGACTTTTGCTTCCAGGCCGGAATTGATTAACTTCTTTTCGTTGCGCGCGGTTTCCAGGGCTTTCAGGACTTCACCGCGAACTTTGGCGAGCAATTCCCAGGTGTTGATTTTTTCCGGGGCCAGTCCGGTGCGGAGTTCGGCCTCTTCCGGAAATTGCGCGATGTGCACGCTGGCGGGTTCGCCGGCGGCGCGGGGCAGAAACTTCCAGCATTCTTCCGCGGTGAAAACCAGGATGGGAGTGAGCAAGCGCACGAGCGCGGCGGTGATTTTCCAGACCGCGGTCTGGCCGGAGCGGCGCGTCTTGCTGTTGGCCGCTTTGGTGTACAGGCGATCTTTCAACACGTCGTAATAGAAGGCGCTGAGGTCCACGACGCAGAAATCGTGAATGGCGTGGTAGACGCGGTGGAATTCGTAGGCGGCGTACCACTCGCGGCACTTTTTCACCAGGTCGGCGGTGCGTTCGAGCATCCAGCGGTCGAGTTCATCGAGCTGGTCGTTGGGAAGCGCGTGGAGCGAAGGTTCGAACTGGTACAAATTGCCAAGGGCGAAGCGCACGGTGTTGCGGATCTTGCGATAGGCCTCGCTGAGCTGGGTCATCACCCGATCGCTCATTTTCACGTCGGCTTGATATTCCTGGGAGCCGACCCAGAGGCGCAGCAGGTCCGCGCCCCACTTGTCGCAAATTTCGGTGGGCAGCATGACGTTGCCGAGGGATTTGGACATGGGGCGGCCTTGCTCGTCGAGCGTCCAGCCGTGGGTGACGACGCTGCGATACGGCGCTTTGTCGCGGATGCCGGTGGCGATGAGCAGCGAACTGTGGAACCAGCCGCGATATTGATCCGGACCTTCCAGATAAACGTCGGCCGGCCACTCGTTGCCCTTCAGGACGGAAAGGTGCGAAGAGCCGGAGTCAAACCAGACATCGAGAATGTCGTTTTCCTTGCGCCATTTTTCCGCGCCGCAGGAACATTTTGTGCCGGCGGGCAGAAGTTCTTCGGGAGTGTGCTTGTACCACGCGTCCGCGCCTTCTTTTTCGAACCACTTCACGACGTTGCGGAGCGCGGCGAAATCGTTCAGCTGCTTGCCGCAGGCGTCGCAGAAAAAGACGATGATGGGCACGCCCCAGAAACGCTGGCGAGAGACGCACCAGTCCGGGCGCTTTTCGATCATTTCGTAGATGCGATCTTCACCCCAGCCAGGGATCCACTTCACTTTGTGGATCTCTTCGAGCGCTTCCTGGCGCAAGGTTTGCTGAGCGCCGTGCGCGGCCTGATCCATCTTGATGAACCACTGCTCTGTGGCGCGGAAGATTACAGGATTGTGGCAGCGCCAGCAGTGCGGGTAGCTGTGCTTATAGGCGTGGTGGCCCAGCAAGGCGCCGTGGTCGCCCAGGAGCTTCACGATGATGGGATTCGCGGTGAAGACGTCTTTGCCTTTGTATTCGGGCAGGCCTTCGGTATAGACGCCGTAATCGTCGAGCGGCGCGTAGATTTCCAGATTGTATTTCTGGCCGGAGATGAAGTCGTCCGCGCCATGGCCGGGAGCGGTGTGCACGATGCCGCTGCCTTGATCGAGCGTCACGTAATCGGCGAGCACGCCGGGAACCTGAATGGGAAGGAATGGATGCTGGAATTTCATTCCTTCGAAATCGCGTCCCTTGAAGCGCGCGAGTTCCTCGGCTTGCTTGATATCGCAATCCGCCTGCAAAGCCGCGACGCGATCCGCGGCGAGCAGCAGTTTCCCTTTTTCCGTGGAGACGACCACGTATTCATAGTCCGGATGGAACGCGAGTGCGCGATTGTGGGGAATGGTCCAGGGTGTGGTGGTCCAGATGACGGCGGAAACGTCGGCGCCGACCTTTGCCGCATCGCCCTTGCCGCCGCCAACTACTTTGAATGAGACCCAGATCGAGGGGCTGGAGTGATCTTCGTATTCCACTTCGGCTTCGGCGAGCGCGGTGTTGTCGTAGATGCACCAATAGACCGGCTTGCGGCCGCGATAGACGTAGCCCTTTTCCATGAAATCGAGGAAGGCGCCGGCGATGGTGGCCTCGTACTCATGGCTCATGGTGAGGTAGGGATCGTTCCAGCGGCCAAAAACGCCGAGGCGTTTGAAATCGCGCTTGTGCTGTTCGACGTAGCGGGTGGCATACTCGCGGCACATCTGGCGGAACTCCGCCGGCGAGACTTTCCCTTTGCCGCCAAGTTGTTTTTCCACCTGGGTTTCGATGGGCAGACCGTGACAATCCCAGCCAGGGACGTAAGGAGCGCGATGGCCGGCCATGCTTTTGGATTTGACAATCATGTCCTTCAGAATTTTGTTCAACCCGGTGCCCAGGTGAATGGTGCCCGTGGGATAGGGAGGGCCGTCGTGGAGGATGAAAGAAGGCTTGCCTTCACGCGCGGCCAGAATCTTTTCGTACAGGCCTTCCTGCTGCCAGGCCTCGAGCTGTTTCGGCTCGTTCTGAGGGAGGCTGGCTTTCATGGGAAAGTCGGTCTTGGGAAGATTCAGAGTCTTTTTGAGTTCCAAAGGTTCGGTCATGGATTCGGTCAACGAATGTCCCTTCTAATCCGCCACATGCGGGCGCCTGAACAAATGGGCAGGCAACGGTGTACGGCGGGAAACTGCGGAAAGCAAAGTAACTACGTATGTTACAATACTTGAGAAGATGTGTCAGCCGACGGGGTCGCGCAACCTTTCCCAGCACGCGCGAATCATAACGGCTAGGTGAACCGATTCGAGTAGACTCGCGTCTACTCATGTAAGGGGTAAACGGTGCCGGGTCCCATCAATCTTCTCCCAGACGAAATCAGCCGGCCAAAGCGCACGGGGCCGGAAGAGGTTGTGCCGATGCCGAATTCGGCGCTGCCGGATTTCGGCGCTCCGGCGCACATGATGCCGAACGACTTCTGGTCGAACCTGAAGCAGTTTATGACGGAACGGCCGGTCAAGATCGTGGAGCGGAGCGACGTTCCGTTCACAAAGAATTCGTTTGGCTCCGGGATCAAAGAGAACTTCAAATTTTTCCTGTCCGCGCCGAAAGTGGGCAACCGGCCCGTAAACAAGCGCCTGGAAGTGGATTGGGGCGGCAATTTCGGCGGGTTTGTGGAGCAGTTGAAGGAATTTTTCTCGCCGACCAAGGTGGCGATGCCGGCGGGCATCCAACCCGTGAAAGTGAAGGACATCTGGTCGAAGGACGAGAACTTTGGCTGGACGCAAGCGATTGCGTTTGGCGTGCACGCCGGGATTATCGCGCTGCTGATTGTGCCCTTCATCACCAACATGATTCCTTCCACCACGCAGGCGAAAAATACCGTGGATGTGACTCCGCTGGATATTTCGCCGTACCTTTCGAAACTTCCGGCAGGCGCGAATAAGGCTGGTGGTGGCGGCGGTGGTGGCGATCGTTCTACCACGCCTCCGACCAAGGGCCGGGCGCCGCGTTTTGCAATGACGCAATTTGCCACGCCGACCGCGGTAATCAAGAATCCGACGCCGAAGTTGCCGATGGATGCGACGCTGCTGGGGCCGCCGGACCTGAAAATTCCCAACAATAATCTGCCGAATATGGGCGACCCGATGCAGTCCACGGTGAATTTGTCGAACGGGACAGGCGGCGGAAGCGGTATTGGAACCGGCGAAGGCGGCGGCATTGGCAGCGGCACGGGCGGAGGGCTTGGCCCCGGAGAAGGTGGCGGCACAGGGGGCGGAGCGTTTCGCGCCGGCGTGAATGGCGTGGGATTGCCGTCGTGCTTCTATATGCCGAACCCACCGTATTCGGATGAAGCGCGCAAGGCGAAATATTCCGGCACCGTGCTGGTGGAGGCCGTGGTTACTGTGGATGGGCGGGTTACTAATCCTCGCGTGATCAAGAGTCCCGGGCTGGGACTGGACGAGTCCACCGTTAATACGCTGAGGACCTGGCGGTGCAAGCCGGCCAACGGGCCGAACGGCAAACCTGTGCCGGTGCAAGTGCCGTTCGAAGTGACCTTCCGGCTGTACTAGGGCCGGGTTCCTCTACATCTCGGCGAGTGTCAATTGCGCAAGCTTGGAAAGTCGCTGCGCAATTCACTTATGGTCGCTGCCCTCAAGCTTCTCCAAAAGTCTCTCTGCGCAGTCAGACCACAAATCATCTACCATGCCTGGGTTCCACGGCTTAACCACAAAGGGTGCTCTCTGCGCCTGCCCAGCGGCCGCCAGACCGAGTCTCAGGAAATGATTGACTGCCGCTTTCCAGGACGAAATCCCGCGGCGCCGCATCTCCCTACGGATGGACTTGGCGACATCGTCGTCGACAGTGAGTGTCGTTCGCACGCCAAAATGATCACACTTCTGCCCCATGGTGCCAAGTAACTTCCAGACCTCGTGAGCCCGGGCGCGGGGATATTTCGGTTAGGACACGGGCGACAAGTTGTTTGGCATGGTGGAATCGGGCCTTCTGCTAGGATGAGGCCATGCGAACCAAACTGCTTTTACCGGCGCTTGTTTGCGCGCTGCTTTCCCTGGGACAAATGAGTTTTGCGCAAGGCGCGACGGGCAGGCTGCAGGTGACAGCGCGGATTGCGCCCACAGGCGGGCGTCCGGAACCAGTGCGGCAATTTACGTTTTATGTGTTGACCATGAGCTACGCAGAGATCCTAAAGCAGGCGTCCGCCGAGTATCCGCTGGCGAGCCGCGCGGAATTCATTGACGAACTTAAGATTTCACCGGAATTGAAAGCGTGGATGAAGAAAAACGACGTGATTGACCTGGTGGCTCCGGACGTGGACAAGCTGTTCACGCCGGACGACATCATGGAAGTTCCGGAATTTCTGGCGGCCTACGGACGGAGCAACAGCGGCGGGGTGACAAACGGCTTGCCCACGCCCAAATACAAGGAATCCGATCTGGAGGCCAATCCCGCGAAATATGAAAAGCAGAAAGAGGAGTACCTGGCCTCCATGAAGAAATTCATCCATTCCCATCCTTCCACGATAGGCGGCATGGAAACGGAGCTTGGGGCCGTAAATCCGAAATATAAGTGGGACAAGGCGATCGAGGAACACAACCAAAAAGTGATGCAACTGGCCCCGGAGATGGCGCAAACCAAATATCTGGCCGCGAAGGGCGACACGGACCTGGATGGACAACTGAGCATCAGCGGGCTTCCTGCCGGAAATTACTGGGTGAGTTCGCTGGGGATGAACGCCACATCGGGCGACCGCAAACTGGTGTGGGATGTGCCGGTAAGAATCGAAGCCGGGCAGGTGGCGCAGGTGAATCTCTCCAACCTGAACGGAAAAGACTACAACTCAACGCGTCCTTGAACTGCGCTATTCTGAGTGCATGGGCACACCCTTCCTGTGGGTCGCGTTCAACCTGTTCGTCCTTGTTGCGCTGGCCCTGGATCTGGGAGTATTCCACCGCAAAGCCCACAAAATCGGGTTCAAGGAAGCCGCCATCACCAGCGCGCTGTGGATCGCGCTTTCGCTGGCGTTTGGCTATTTCGTGTGGCACTGGCACGGGTCGACCCGCGGGCTGGAATATTTCACCGGCTACCTGATTGAAAAAGCGCTCAGCGTGGACAATTTATTTGTTTTTCTGGTGATCTTCCGGACGTATCAGGTGCCGGAAGCGGTGCAGCACCGCGTGCTGGCGTGGGGAATCCTGGGCGCACTGGTGATGCGCGGAGTGATGATCGCGGCGGGCGCGGAACTGATCGCGAGGTTTAACTGGATACTGCCGGTCTTTGGCGTGTTTTTGTTCTATACCGGCGTGCACATGCTGTGGAAGCGCGAAAAGGGCGTGCACTACGAAAGAAATTTTCTGTTCCGGTTCGCGAGTTCACACCTGCGGGTGACCAAGGAATACCGCGGCGAACGGTTTTTCCTGCGCGAGCAGGGGCACCTTTTTGCCACTCCGCTGCTGCTGGTGCTTTTAATCGTGGAAATCACAGACGTGACCTTTGCCGTGGATTCCATCCCCGCCATTTTCGGCATCACCCGCGATGCCTTTATTGTTTATACCTCGAACGTTTTCGCGATCCTGGGGCTGCGGGCGCTTTATTTTTTGCTGGCCGACGTGCTGGAATATTTCCGTTATCTGGGAATCGGGCTGGCGCTGGTGCTGCTGTTCATCGGGGCGAAAATGGTGGCGGAGCCGTGGGTGCACCTTTCGATCATTTTATCGTTGTGCGTGGTGGGCGGGATCCTGCTGCTGGCGGTGCTGGCTTCCCTGCTGGCCGGCCCGGCCAAGACGAAGGGCGCGCAATCCGGTTAAACTAATGCGGGCCAAAGCCGAGAATGAACCCTGGTGAACACATGACGGAACTGTTGCAGCGTGCGATCGAAGGGATGTGCTCCCCCGATAGCGAAATCCGGGTGCTTTCCGCGACGGAGATTTACCGCACCGGCCGCGCGCTGGCCGACCATGCGGTTTATCCGTGGTGGAGCAATGAGAAGCTGGCGGATTTGATGCAATCGCATAATCCCAAGGTGATTGTCGGCCTTGCGGTGACTCCGGAACGATTCCAGAAAATTCATGAAGCGAGCGGTTTGCCTCACGTGGCGGAAGTTCCCCCGGACCAGGATGCGATGGAATTTGAACTGCACTTCCCCGGGGGATTTTCCATGGATATCCTGACCAGCAAAGACCCGGCGGGGAGCGGCGCGATTGCGAGATACCTGCAGAAATTCGGGGAAGGCGTGCAGCAGGTGGAATATTTGTGCAAGGACGTGGACCGGGCGACGCAGCTATTGAAGGAGAATTTCGGGATTGCCGCGATTTATCCGGCCACGCGGCCGGGGGCTGATGGGACGCGGGTGAATTTTTTTCTGGTGGCTGCGCCGGATGCGGGGAAGGTGTTGATTGAGCTTTATGAGGCGGCGCTGAGGATGGAATAAGGGCGGGCTCGGTTTTCCTTTCTAACTGGAACCGATGTGGCGAGCCATTCTTCGCGAATCCGATTGGGATGCGCGAAGAATCTCGATTTCTGGGCTGTCCGTGGACTTTACGTTGAGATCCTTCGGCCCGCAGAATGCGCGGGCCTCAGGATGACGGCGGGTTTGGGCGATGGCCTTTTGGAACTCGAAAGAGGAAGAACGGAGGGACGGCTCGCTGACTCGCTTTGCTTGCCTGCAAGATGCAGGCGCTACCGTGTTGCTCGAGCTTTATTTTGGGTTGGGGGGTTCGGTTGAGAGGGATTCCCAGGCGCGGATTAGTTCGGCTACGCTCCAGGCTTGGGCGGGGCATCCGGCGGGTGGGAAGGGCGGGTCGCCGCCAAAAATTTCGCTGATGGTGCCGAGGCCGGCGGAATGGATGCTTCTTCCGAGGGGATCGAGGAAACTCTGGGCGGCAGCGCGGTCTCGATAGACTTTGTAGTGCGCCAATGCGAAGGGTCCCAGCAGCCACGCCCACACTGTGCCCTGGTGGTAGGCGGAATCGCGCTCGCGAGGGCCGCCAGTGTATTGACCCTTGTATCCGCGTTCGGCGGGGCCCAGGCTGCGGAGGCCGAAGGAGGTCAGCAGATCGCGACCTACGGCGTCCACCACGCTTTTCTGCTGGCGGGTGTTGAGCGGGCTGAGCGGCAAAGAGACGGCAAAAATCTGGTTGGGGCGCATAGCAGCATCCGGACCGCCGGCGGGGACATCGAGCACATCGAAGCAGCAATCGGCGGCGTGGTTCCAGAATTTCTGGAAATTTTTTGCGGCTTTGTCTCGCAGCTTTGCGTAACCCTCACCGGGGCGCTTCAACACTGCGGCGAAAGCGGCCATGGTGTTGAGCGCGTTGATCCAAAGGGCGTTGATCTCCACCGGTTTTCCGATTCGCGGAGTGACCACCCAGTCACCGATCTTGGCGTCCATCCAGGTGAGCTGCACTTCCGGGCTGCCGCCATACAGCAACGCGTCGCCTGGATCCACTTTGATGTTGTAGCGAGTGCCGGCCACATGCGCGTCCACGATGGAAGACAAAACCGGGAATAATTTTTGAAGTGTGGCGGCGTCTCTCGTGGCTTCGAAATACTGACGGATGGCCTCGAAATACCAGAGTGCGGCGTCAAACGAGTTATATTGCGGCGCACCGCTGCGATCCGGAAAATTGTTGGGCAGCATGCCGCCATCGACGTAGAGGGCAAAACATTCCAGGATTTTGCGGGCAATCTCCGGACGTCCGAGCGGAAGCGTGAGGCCCGGCAAGGCGATCATGGTGTCGCGGCCCCAATCGGCGAACCAGGGGTAGCCGGCGATGACGCTCAACCGGAGAGATCGTCGGGCAGCGGACGCTTGACGATGAACTGATCGGCGGCGAGCACCAATTGCCAGAGCCAACTGGGTTCGTCGTCCGGGCGGGTGGCGCTGGTTGCGGAATGGCGATTTTGCCAGGCCTGGAAAAGATTCCACTCGTGATTGGACTGGTCCGCGCGCGCCTGATGGCCATCGAGCGAAGCATCGGCTTCGGTGGAAAAAACGAGGGTCACTTTTTCGCCAACCCCAATGGTTGCGCGGAAGTTCGCGGCCAGCAGGCGATCCTCGTGATCATCGAGCCCGCGCTCGCGCTCCGCGGGAAGAAAAAAATCGCGATACCACTCGTGGCGGGACTCGAACGTGGCTGAGGCACTGGTGAGGTAGAAGGGCGCGGCACTTTCGAAAGCCGCCACGCGAATCCCCTTTTCGACGGGAGTAATCTGCATCTGCCAGCCATCGGAATGCGTGGTGGAATGAAAATCGCGGTAAGTCACCAACACTTTGCCTTCGAGTTCAACTGGCGCACTGGCGCGAACCAGCGTGTATTCGACGTATGTGGTGTTCATGCCCTGCTGCATCCAAACACGTTTTTCGAGCAAGGCATCGGCAAGGGCGTAATGCCAGACGGGCTTGGTGCCCTCCAGATGAAAACTTTCCATCTGCAGATAGCCGGTGGGAGAGACAAATCCGCTTAGCCAGCGATTGGTGGCGAGTGGAAAATGGCGCCCGGCATAGTTGGCGGTTTCATCCAGGCCCGCGACCAGCAGCGTGCGCGAAGCTGGTGGTTCCAGCGCGGCCATCAGCAATCCGTGATACCTGCGGGTGCAGGTTCCGGCGGCCGTGCCGGAGGCAAAACCGCCGATGCCGTTGGTAACCAGCCACTCGCGGGCTTCGGCTTGTTCGAGATTGCCGAGAATTTCGCGCCCGAATTCGACTTCAGCAAGAAGCGACACGTCTTACTCTCCGCTCTGCTCCAGAAGTTTGGCAACCAGGCCGGTCCAGCCGGTCTGGTGATTGGCGCCAAGGCCGGCGCCATTATCACCGTGAAAATATTCGTAAAAAAGAATGAGGTCGCGCCAGTTTGGATCGGAGTTGAAAAGTTCCTGGCCGCCGGCGAACGGACGCTTGCCGTCTTTGCCGCGGAGGAAGATGCGCGTGAGGCGGCGGGAAATCTCCTTGGAGACCTGCCAAAGGTCCTGTTCGTTGCCGGAATGCGTGGGGCATTCCACTTTGAAGTCTTCCCCGTAATAGTGGTGGTATTTCTGGAGCGATTCGATCAGCAGGAAATTTACCGGAAACCAGATGGGGCCGCGCCAGTTGGAATTTCCGCCAAACACGCCGGTGGTGGATTCCGCGGGTTCATAGTCCACGCGATTGATGTGGCCGTTCACCTGGACTTCATAGGGATGATCGAGATGATATCGGGAGAGCGCGCGGACGCCATGAGGGGAAAGAAATTCGGATTCGTCCAACATGCGGTTGAGCATACGTTTGATCTGCTTGCGATTGGCGAGAGAAAGCTGGCGGCGCACACCGCGTGCGGAGCGCTGGGTCATTTCAATGTGTTCGGGCACGTCTGGATGATTGTCGATGAACCATTGCATCCGGCGTTTGAAGCCGGGCAAGCGGTCGACAATTTCCGGTTCCAGCGTTTCCACAGCAAAGAGCGGAATCAGGCCGACCATGGAGCGGATTTTCAGGAAATGTTCATCGCCGTTCGGAAGATGGAGAAGGTCGTAATAAAAACCGTCTTCGTTGTCCCACAGGGAGCGGCCGCTGGGCCCCATGTCGTTCATGGCGCGCGCGATATAGACGAAATGTTCGAAGAATTTGCTGGCGACGTCTTCATAGGCCTGGTCGTCCTTGGCAAGTTCCAGCGCAATCGCGAGCATATTCAGGCAGTACATGCCCATCCAACTGGTGCCGTCGGACTGTTCCAGGTGGCCGCCAGTTGGCAGCGGGGCTGAGCGGTCAAAGACTCCGATGTTGTCGAGCCCCAGAAAGCCGCCCTGAAAGATGTTGTGGCCATCTGGATCCTTGCGATTGACCCACCAGGTGAAATTCAAAAGCAGCTTGTGAAAGATTTTTTCCAGGAAACTGCGGTCCGCCACTCCGCGCATACGCCTTTCGATTTTGTAGACGCGCCAGGCGGCCCATGCGTGGACTGGCGGGTTCACATCGCTGAAGGCCCATTCATAGGCGGGCAACTGGCCGTTGGGATGCATGTACCATTCGCGGAGAAGAAGGATGAGCTGGTCTTTGGCGTAGTCCGGGTCAATCATCGCCAGCGGAATGCAATGGAAGGCGAGGTCCCAAGCGGCGTACCACGGATATTCCCATTTGTCCGGCATGGAGATGATGTCGTCGTTATAGAGGTGCGTCCAATCTTTGTTACGACCGTGCAAACGTTCGGGCGGAGGTTCCGGGCCCGCCGGATCGCCTTCCAGCCAGGTGTAAACATCGTAGTGATAAAACTGTTTGCACCAAAGCATTCCGGCATAGGCCTGGCGCATTACGTGGCGCGCGTCTTCGGAGAGATCCTTGGAAATCCGGGACTCGTAAAATTCGGAGGCTTCCTTCTGGCGAAGCGCAAAAATAGCCTCGTAGCCGTCGCCAAAATCATTGGTGCCTGGGACGCCGGGAGCGCGTTCCTGATGCGCCGGACCGGTGATGGTGCCGACCATCGGGGAATTGGAATCCATGCCACCGAGGGGATCAAGGTCCGTCAGGCGCAGCTTGATGGTGACGCTTTCACCCGGGCCGATATTAAGAGGATAATGCGCAGCCATTTTCGTGCCGGAGTGCTGGGGATTCACCGTGGCCTTGTTGCCGTGAATCAGATAATTGTGAAAGCCGTCTTTGACATACGGCGTGCGGTTGCGGTATTTGAAGATCTTCTCGTAATTTGTCTCGTTCTCGGTGAACAGAAGCTCGGGATTTCCGGCACTTAGCAGCCAGCGTTTTCCGTACTGCCAGTGTTCGAGTTCCGTGCAGAGCGAACCGGGCGTATCCGGAGCGCGGCGGGCGGCAGGCCGCCGCAAGTCCTTGCCCCAGGACCAAGTGTTGCGGAACCAAACTGTTGGCAGCAGGTGGAGCGGGGCAGCTTCCGCGCCGCGGTTCCAGGCCGTAATTTTGATCAGAATGTCTTCGACATCAGTTTTCGCGTATTCGACAAAAACATCGAAGTAGCGGTTGTCCTCAAAGACGCCGGTGTCCAGCAGTTCGAATTCCGGCTGGGTGCGTCCGCGCCTCTGGTTTTCTTCCAGTAGACGGAGATAGGGGAATTCCGCCTGGGGGTATTTGTACAACATGCGCATATAACTGTGCGTTGGAGTGGAGTCTAGATAGAAATAGCACTCCTTGACGTCTTCGCCGTGATTTCCTTGATTGCCTGTTAGACCGAAGAGGCGTTCCTTGAGGATGGGGTCTTTTCCATTCCAGAGGGCCAAGGCAAAGCAGATATTCTGGTGACGATCGCAGATTCCGCCAATGCCATCTTCCCCCCAGCGATAAGTGCGGGCGTGGGCGTCCTGGAACGGAAAGTATTCCCACGCAGTGCCATTGGCGCTGTAGTCCTCGCGAACCGTGCCCCACTGGCGTTCGGAAAGATACGGCCCCCAGCGCTTCCAGTGCTTCTTTCTCTGGCGGGCTTCTTCCAGGCGATGATCTTCAGTGGTGAGGAGTCGGGCCATATTCGCGGATCCTTGGGAATGCATAAGAGGATAACGCCGCAGCTCTGCAAGAGACAAAAAACTACGGTGGCATCATTGCAGAAGCGGGCGAGGAGGACAATTGGCAGTTTGTCCGATTCGCCATGGCCCCGCGGAACTGACAGCGAAACGAAGAAAAGTTAATTGATGCGTAACCCATAACGCTGCCGATACTTTGCCGAGGAGCGGGGTTTCGAGTATCGTGCCCCCAGCAGAGGCATCTTGGGATCCCTGAAATTCTACGGGGTGGGAACCTCGCCCGCCTGTTTTTCTTTGCCGCCCAGACGATTGATTCCCAATCATTGGTATGTCTCTGCCCCGAAGGATTTGTGCACCCACTTGGAGGAGAGATTATGATCAGCAAGCCCAGTCGTTTGGCGCTAACAGGATTAGCATTCGTGTGCGCCGCCATATTCGCGGCGTGCAATTGCGCCCCCACTTTGCGGTACGTCACCGTGGCCCCGAGCAACGGAACAATTTATGTGAGTGCCCAAGGTGACGCCGGAGTGAAAGGCGCACGTCGCGGCGCGCGAGTTTCACGGCCAACGGCGCGTCCCATGACGCGGCCCAGCACGCAGGGCGGTCGTAAAGCGGCAGTGAGACCGCAGGACATCACCACCGCAGTTTGCGGAACGTTGCAATATTCCGCGACCGGATATTACAGCAACGGCACCACCCAGGATCAGACCAGCGCGGTCACCTGGAGTTCCTCCAATACATCGGCCGCCGGGATTGACAACACCGGCCTGGCCACGGGCGTAGCGCTGGGCTTCAGCAACATTGGGGCAACACTGGCGGGAATCACCTCCAGCACAGTGCCGCTGGAAGTGGATCAACTGAATTCCATCACGGTTGCCTCTGACGGCACGTCGGTCGCTGTGGGTGAGCACCACGGTGTACACGGCCACCGGCAACTTTACACTGGCTGCGGACGGAAGCTCCGACCTCTCAGGACATTTCGAGTCAGGTAACCTGGAGCACAGTCGACCCGGACACCGCGACTGTTGACAGCAGCGGAAACGTCACGGGGGTGGCCGCGGGCACGACGAACGTCACCGCCGCCAGCTGCGATGGCGTGACCATCGGCAGCGCGAGCGTGACGGTTACCGGGGTTCCTATGCAGGGCCTGCAAATTCTTCCACAGGCTCCAATCGCTTCGGTGGGCACCACGATTCAATTCAGCGCGCTGCAACTGAACAGCGACAATTCGACGACACCGCTGCCGGCCGGCTCTGTTTTGGCCTGGACGTCGGATACAACGGGAGTCGTGACGATCGATCCAGTCAGCGGCTTGGCCCAAGCACTAAGCGCCGGAACTGCCACCATAACCGGGACAGTATCGGCTCCGCCGAGTGTGGCTGGTTTGACGGGAACGACTGTGGTGACCGTGAACGCGGCAGCCGCAAGGTTTGCTTACATTGGAAATGTTACGGATCCACCCAGCGGGAGCATCTCCAGCTACACAGTTGACGTCACTTCGGCAACTCCGCTTGACGCCGCTTGCCAGGACCGCGGCATCCAGCCCGCAACAAGTGTTGCTGCATCCATCGGGCGATTTGCTCTACTACATAGACTCCGCTGGCGCTCTGCACTCGGAGTTTGTGAATTCCACGAACGGCTCGCTTACGATGACTCCGCGCGCGCCCACCAAGGCAACCAGCAACCCGAACACGGTGAGCGACCTCTATGCCGGAGTTATTGATCCGACTGGCCGGTTCGTCTACGTAATCACGCAGGGAACCAGCGAGATCTACGGATTCACAATCACGCACACGTCACCGAGCGGCGCCACCGGCGATGCCGCCCTGACCGCGATTTCAAGCGTGGTGGCATACAACGATGGCACACTGAACGGCCCAACGTGGATCCTGACCGACCGCGCGGGCAAGTATCTCTATGTGGTCAACAGCGGCGACGGGACCAATCCCGGAACCGTCAGCCAATTCACCATCGATCAGACGACGGGCGGACTGACGCCGATCGGCACACCGATCAACGCCGGGGTCTCCCCACTGTATGCGACGGTGGACGCCAACAGCCACTTGTACGTGGCCAACGAAGGCGGAGCGACAGAGAGCGTATCGGGCTATACCATCGGAAGCGGCGGAGCATTGACCAGCGTTGGCGCAGATACGGTTATTACCGGCGCCAGCGACACGATCAATGTGATCACTGATCCGACCGGAAAGTACCTCTACGTTCTGGACTTCGGGTCGAGCGGCCCTGGACAGGTGTTTGCCTTCAGCCTGAACACATCCACGGGCGTGATTGGCTCGCAGATCGGAACGCCGCAACCCACCGATATATCACCAACCGGAATAGCCATTGACCCGACGGGCGTTTTGCTCGCCGTCGACAACTTCGATGCCGCCGACATTTCGCTCTACACAGTCGGCTCAGACGGAAGCTTGACAACCACCACGCCTCCCAGCGTAGCCGCTGGGAGTGGCGCGGAGTTTGTGGTGTTCTACACCGCGGCTTCCGGCCAATAATTCAAACCTACTTCCAGGAGGGGATGGCTTCGGCCATCCCCCTCTTTTTTTGGTAGAAACGTGATTCAGAAAATTTCCGTGCGGAAAACTGCGAAGAGGCCCGCTACTCCCCGTAGGGAACCCAGATATTTTTCACCTGGTGGGCGTGCTCGAGATACCAGCGGCCTTCGCTTTGGGCGGTCTGCGGCAGGTCAATGTGGCGGCCTTCATTGGTCCAGACCTGTTTCAGGTTTCCGTGGAGAGGGCCTTGGCGGTGGCACAGAGTTCAGCGTCGCCGTAGCACCAGATGGCGTCGAGATCGTCGTGCTCGGCGAGGACTTTTAACAATTCCGTGGTGCGTCCCGCGACGATGTTCACGACGCCGCCGGGAAGGTCGCTCGTTTCGAAAACCTGGTAGAGGTCGCCGGCGATCAGCGGGTAGGTTTCTGAAGGCACCGCAACCACCGCGTTTCCAGCGGCGATCAAGAGGCAGCACCAATGTGAAGAAACCGAGGAGCGGATATTCCGACGGGCAGATGACGCCGACTGCGCCGAGCGCTTCGTTCATGGCGATGGAAACGTTGCGGAGCGGCGGATGGTGCACAGCGCCATCGAACTTGTCTGCCCAGCCGGCGTAGGAGAACAACCGCTCGATGCTTTTCTGCACTTCCTCGGCGGCCTGCTTTTTTCCGACAGCAGCGGCGAGCCTTGCGGTGATTTCATCTGCGCGCTGCGAAAGGTTTTCCGCGATGTAATAGAGGACTTGCGCGCGGTTATGGGCAGTGGTTTTGCTCCAGCCCTCGGCCTTGCGCGCGGCTTCCACGGCGTTGCGAATATCTTTTCGGTTGCCCAGCGGCGATTCGCCCAGGAGTTCGCCCTTTTTGCCGCGAATCTCAACGCTGTAACCTGAGTCCGGCCGCGCCTGCTTCCCGCCGATGTAGAGTTTTACGGTGCGGTCGATGCCGGGGGTGGCTACTTCCACCTGAGCCTTTTTCTTCGCACCGTTTTTCTTCAGGGCGGGAGCTTTGCGGAACCAGGCCGGCTCGAGATATTCCACCAGGCCTTCGCGGCCACCCTCGCGGCCATAGCCGCTTTCGCGATAGCCACCGAAACCGCACGCGGCGTCAAACAGGTTCGTACTGTTCACCCAGACCACGCCGGCCTTGATCTGCGCGGCTACGTGCAGGGCTACGTTGATGCTTTCGCTCCAGACGCTGGCCGCCAGGCCGTAGACCGTGTTGTTGGCGAGCTCCACAGCTTCGCGCGGGGTGCGAAAGGTCATCGTCGCCAGCACCGGGCCAAAAATTTCCTGCTGGGCCACGATGGAGGTGGGGTGCACGTTGCTTAATAAGGTGGGCTTGTAATAGAGGCCGCGTGTTGGCAGGAGCACGTCCGGCTGCCAGCAGGTGGCACCTTCCGCGATTCCCTGCTTTACCAGGCGATCAATGCGTTCCAACTGCACGCGGGCGACGATGGCGCCGATATCAATGGCTTTATCGAGAGGCGCGCCGATGCGAAGCGTGCTCATGCGCGCCTGCAGCTTGTGGATCATTTTTTCGGCGATGCTTTCCTGCACCAGCAAGCGCGAGCCCGCGCAGCAGACCTGGCCCTGATTGAACCAGATGCCGTCCACCAGGCCTTCGACCGCTCCATCGAGATCCGCGTCTTCAAAAATGATGAAGGGTGATTTGCCGCCAAGCTCGAGCGAAAGTTTTTTGTGGGAGCTGGCCGTGGCTTTGCGGATGGCGCGGCCGACTTCGGTGGAGCCCGTGAACGCAATTTTATTGAGGTCCGGATGCTTCACCAGGGCTTCGCCGGTGCTGCCGTCGCCGGTGACGATGTTGACGACGCCCTTTGGAAGGCCGACTTCGTTGCAGAGTTCGGCGAAGGCCAGCGCGGTGAGCGGCGTATATTCGGCGGGTTTCAGCACCACGGTGTTTCCGGTGGCCAGCGCGGGGGCGATTTTCCAAGCCAGCATCAGCAGCGGAAAATTCCAGGGGATGATCTGGCCAACGACGCCGCAGGCGATGTAGCCGGGGAATTCCTGGTCCAGAAGCTGGGCCCAGCCGGCGTGATGATAGAAATGGCGCGCGACCAGGGGAATATCAATGTCGCGGCTTTCGCGAATGGGCTTGCCGTTATCGAGCGTTTCCAGGACCGCCAGCCGCCGGGAATGTTTTTGCACCTGGCGCGCCAGCGCGTAGAGATAGCGCGCGCGTTCGTGGGGAGTTTTCTTCTGCCAGACGGGGAGGGCTTTGCGCGCGGCTTTCACCGCGGCATCCACGTCGGCGGCACTGCCCTGGGCGACTTCCGCGAGCACGGTGCCCGCCGAGGGGTCCGCGGTCTCGAAATATTTGCCGTCGGCGGGAGCGTGCCATGCACCGTCAATGAAATGGCCGAACTTGCGGTTGTGGCGGTCCAGCCACGCGAAAACTTCCTTGGGATCTTCCGGCGCGGGGCCGTATTCCATGGTCCTGAATTTTTCCAGTACGCTCATCGTGCTTCCTTGCTCCCGGGATACTTCCGCAGCTAATTATTGCTTTATTGCGCTTTCTTTTCGCGCATCGCTTCAATGCGCTTGATAACAAATTTCAGGCGCTCGCGGCCCCATTTGGTGTTGGTGGCAACTTTTTCGACGTCGCGGAACAGCTCCGGATCGCCCATCTTTTCCCGAAGGTCCGCAAGGAACGGATAGACCTTTGCGAGAATAAAAAACATCTCGCCGCTGCAGGCGGGGCGCAGGAACAAGTCTTCGTTCAGAACGCCTTGCAGCACAAAGGCCGCCGCCATTCCCCAATAGCTGCCGCCCTGGCGGAGCCAGTTATTTTCCTGGGTGCCCGGGGCGGAAGCGATTTTCAGGAAATCCTCGGCGTTGCGGGGGGAAAACTCCCAGAGCCACCAGTTGCGTGCTTTGCGGAGTTCGGGCTCGCGCCGCAATTCATAGAGCTTCAGAAGAATTTCCGCGTCCTGCGCACCGGCCTTTTTTCCCATACTTCCTCCACCTTGCGGCACAGCGATTCGAGCTGTGCGTTTCGAATCGTAACTGCTTACGCAATCGGATGGCGATAGTCCGCCGAGTAACGGCCGGTGACGTGGAATTCGAGTTGGCGCTCGATATCCGCCAACATGCCGCTGGCTCCAAAGCGGAACATGTGCGGCTCCAGCCAACTGTTGCCCAATTCTTCCTTCATCAGCGCGAGCCAATCCAGTGATTGTTTTGCTGTGCGGATGCCGCCTGCGGGCTTGAATCCCACGGCCATGCCGGTTTCCTCCGCATATTCGCGGATGGCACGGACCATGACCAGGCCGACCGGGAGCACGGCGTTCACCGCTTCTTTGCCGGTGGAGGTCTTGATAAAGTCCGCCCCGGCCATCATGGCCACCAGGCTGGCGCGTGCCACGTTGCGCAGCGTGAGCAGGTCGCCGGTGCCCAGGATCACTTTCAAATGGGCTGGGCCACAGGCGTCTTTGAAGGCCACGACTTCGTCATAAAGTTTCTGCCACTGCGCGCCGAAAACGTGCGCGCGCGTGATGACCACGTCTATTTCCTGCGCGCCCGCATCCACGGAGCGGCGAATTTCCGCGATGCGTTCTTCCAGCGGCGAAAGTCCCGCGGGGAAACCGGTGGAGACGGCGGCGACATGGATGTCCGTGCCTTCGAGGGCGCGGCGGGCCGTTTCCACAAACAGGTGATAAACGCAGACGGCGCCGACGTGGAGATTCAGCTCCTGCACGCCCAGCTTTTCGATAATTTCCTGCTGCAGGGGCTGGCGCGCTTTGGCGCAGAGGCGCTTGACGCGCTCGTCGGTATCGTCGCCACTTAGGGTGGTCAAATCCATGCACGTGATGGCGCGGAGCAGCCAGGCGAGCTGCCAGTCTTTTTTCACGGTGCGGCGGGTGACGAGGGTTGCGGCGCGGCGTTCGACGGCGCTGGTGTTCACGCGAACGTCTTCCAGCCAATCCAGGTTGAGCGAAGTGCCGCGATTGGCGGTTAATTCGCGCCCCTGCAGGCTGGCAATGCTCGGCTGGGCGGGCGAATTTTCACTGATTATGCGGTTTCCCTGGCGGTCTGTGATTTCCAGCCGGGGGCGTTTGTGAGTATCCATGGCTATGTCTCCGAAGTCCGTGCCAGGTCAGCAGGTGGCAATTTTCTAGCATACCACCAGCGTTCCTCGAGCGCTTGTAGAGGCCAGATTTCGCTTGCCAGGGCCACTATTTCCCTGCCGGGTCTTTCGCGTTTGGCGTGGGGCGGGAGATCAAGTCCACGTAGTCTTTGTAGAATTTCTGCTTGTCGAGATCGTCCTGGACTTCCACAAGGACTTCGCCCATCCCGGGCTGCATTCCCGGCGTCCAGACCAGCGTGTTGCCGTAGCCGGCGCCGTGGTCGACGTCTATATCCACGTAGAGTTTTTTCCACTTGGTGATGATGCTGGGATCCAGCCAGGCGACCGCGGCCAGTTCGTCCCACAGGTAGCCGGCGTCGGCATATTTCGCGACATACTGCGCGGCGGGCTGCGGGCTTTTGCGGATTTCCTCGATGAGGGCTTTTTCCATGTGCGTTTTCACGGAAATATCCACGGTGGTCAGCGCGATGCGGGGCCACTTGGCGTGCAGAACGGCGTGGGTGGCTTCCGGGTCCATCCAGAAATTGAACTCGCGCGTAGGGGTGAGGGAAAATTCGGGATCGTTTGTTTGGGGATTGATGCTGCCGCCCATCACGATCAGTTCCTTGCTGAGCGCGGGGAAATCGGGATCCAGTGCGATGGCGAGGGCAAGGTCGGTCATGGGTCCGGCGGCATAAATCGTGACTTCGTGGGGATATTGCCGGACCAGGCGAATCATGAAGTGGGCGGCGTCTTCCGTCGAAGCCTTGATCGTGGGCGCGCCCTCGGTCATCGGGGGGATTTCGCTGGGACCGTGCACTTTGCCCCCGGCGGCGAAATTCCACGCGCCTTGATAGACCAGCTTGCCGTGAATCGTCTGCCACTTCTCCATGTACTCTTTGCTGTTAACCAGCGGAAATTCCGCGCCGGGAACCACCGGGATATCGCGGCGGCCGATGATCTCCATCAGGCGCAGGGTGTGCTGGACTTCTTCATCGCGCCAGGCGTCGCCGGTGAGCACGGTGATGCCGAGGACGTCGGTGTCCGGGGAATTGACCAGGGCGAGGATCGCCTGCATGTCCGTGCCGCCGGGACCGGCGGCGTCCTGGTCTATGATTACTTTGCGCTTCGATTGAGCGCTGAGGCCGATCGAAAAAGACAAAATTGCAAATGCAAGCGCGCAACTGCGGAACAGCCCTCTCATAGATCGCTTCCTTTCAGATGTTGATGCCGGATAAATCCTGGCAGCCTTTTAATACATGATTGTTTTCGTCAAATGGTGCGGCCACGTGGTGGTGTGATAGTGCGTCCAGATACGCGCGTCAATCTGCGGGATGATGATCTGCAAATTCGCGGGGCGCAATTTGTTGATTTCATCGGTCAACAGTGCCGTGGCGTAAATGCAGTGGGCGCGGATTTCAATTTCCCAGCGGGAATCGCGGGGTATCAGCTGGTAGGTGTTGATGGCGTTCTCCAGTTCCTTCGAGTAGCTGGTGATGCCCATCAGCCGGAGCCCCACTGGAACAATGTAGTCCGCAAAAGCGGTCATTTTTTGGGGATCGTCCAGCTGGAATTTTCCGGCCTTGTGCAGCGTGGCGTAGAGCATCCAGATGCCGAGTTGCGGCAGTTTGTAGAACTTGATCTCGTGACCGTCCAACATGCTTACGTCGTTGAAGCGCGGGAATTCCACCACCAGGCGGTCGATCAGGCCTTTGCCATTGTCATAGAGCTTTGGCGGGCAGGAATGCACGAAGTTGTGAAATTTCCCGTCATACTTTTCGCTGAGGACTTTGCCGACCTGGTGCAGGACTTCCAGCTTTTCATCGAGCATGGGCATCTCGATGTTGCCCTCGAAGACCTTGTTGAGTTCGGGGCGCGTCATTTTCGCAAGGTAGTGGCCATCGAGGAAGGGCACACCGTTGTCCATGGCGCGCTTGATGCAGGCGAATTCCGCTTCGGAGTCCGACCAGTGCTGGCCGCCGAAATCCACCTGGAATTTTTCGTGGCGCGCAAAATCGGTGAACGCGGTGTCAATGCAATCCGCGACCATCACGAAATCGATGGCTACGTTCGGATCGCCCTGGCTGAGGCCAAAGGGTAGCGCGTACTCCGGCATGGGCAATTCTTCATACGCCATCCAGGAGGCCACTTCGACGAGCTTTTCGTAATTGGTGTGCACATCGCGGGAGCTCTCGATGGCATAGCGCAGGCTTTCCAGTACGGGACTTCCAATTGGTTTTGGCCAGTGCATGGTCTCTTGGGTGCTGGCGCGTCCGGGATATTCCAGGAGGGCCGGAAGAAATGGCATTGAGGTTATGGGAGAAATCGCGGCGGCTTTTCCCAGCAGATCCAAGAAAGTTCCGCCGGTTCATTGCGTTTTTACAAAATCAGAGAACGGGATTGCGTTCGACTTGCCTTCTGGGACCAGAAAATTCCTCCTGACAATAAGTTTAATATGTAATCCCTATCCGCGGCTCGTTACTTGCCTTGAATGCGGCTGATAAACATCTGCAAGAATTTTTCGGCGTTTACTTCGGTGCAGACCTTGGCGTTGGGTTCCACTTTGTCGAGACCTTCGATCACGTAGCGATCGCCGTCGGGGAAATGATGCAGGACGTTGCGCTCGATTGCGCCGCGGCGGTTCGCAACGGTTTCGCCACGGGTGAACTCGCCACGGGTTTCCACGTCCACGTGCATTAGTGGGGCTTTCACCAGCGTGGGATCGATGGCTACGCCAACGGCGAGGGGGTCGTACATCTGAGTTCCGGCGTCGCCATATTTTTCGCCGAGGCTGATCAGATAGTCGGCCACTTTGTAGATGAAATCGCTTTCGGGGCCTGGATGATTTTTGAGCTCGGCGATGTATTTGCGAGTGAGCAAGGGTTTTGTCGCCGACGTCGAGTCCCACCATGGTCAGCGGCCAGCCGGCCTGAAACACGATTTGTGCGGCTTCGGGGTCGTTGAAAATGTTGGCTTCGGCCGCAGCGTTCACGTTGCCGCCGCTGATCGAGCCGCCCATAATTACCACTTCCTTCACCAGAGGAACGATGGAGGGATCTTTTTCCAAGGGCCAGGGCGATATTGGTGAGTGGGCCGATCGGCACGAGAGTAATCTCATGCGGATTCGCGTGGACCATTTCGATGATCAGGTCTGGCCCCCAGCGCGGGTCGACTTTGCATTTGCTGGGCGGCAATTCGACATTCGCGAGGCCGTTTTTGCCGTGCCAGAACTCCGCGGTGATCAGTTTTTGAAACAACGGGTGCTGCGCGCCGGCGGCAACGGCGATGTCGCATCGGTTGGCCAGCGAAACCATGCGCAGGGCGTTTTCCAATCCTTGAGCGGCGGTGACGTTTCCTGGCACCACCGTGAGCGCGCGGACGTCGAACTCCGGCGAATTCAGCGCCAGCATGATGGCCATGGCGTCGTCGGTGCCGGGATCCGTATCAATGATGACTTTGCGCGGTTGCGCCAACGCCATCGAACCAAAAAGACCAAGGATCACAGCCGCGAAAAAAACCTGTTTCATTCGAACCATATCGCAACTCCTGTTTCTGACTTCTTCCGATCCTCTACTTCTTTACCTCATTTACTTCCTTTACTTCATTCACGAAGTTCTGGCCACGATAATCAGCGCTAATCCCACCAGGAAGCAGGCAAACATCGCTCCAATCAATGCGTTCGTGCCCTTGGGAGCGCTGCGGAATTCCTTCCAGATGAAGACGCCCCAGAAGGCAGCGACCATCGTGGCGCCCTGGCCGAGGCCATAGGAGATCGCAAAACCGGCGCGGCCGGCGGCGATGATGTTGAACGACATGCCGACGCCCCAGATGATGCCGCCGAGGATTCCCGTGAGGTGCGTGCCCAGCCCGCCCTTGAAATAATCCGCAAAGGAGACCGGAGCGCCAACGAACGGCTTCTTCATGATGAAAGTGCCGAGGACAAAATTGCTGAGGAAGATGCCGACGGCGAACACGAAGACGGCCGCGTAGGGGCCGAGCTTGCCCGGCTGTGGCATGGCGAAGTCTGGATACATGGCCGCGGCCACGAAGCGATAGAAAAAGCCCATGGTGATGCCGCACGCGACGGAAAGGACCAGGCCCTTGGTGCTGATGCCTGCGGCGCCCCCGGGGAGTTTTCGATAGGCCACCGCGTCCAGGATGATTGCCAGCACGACGAGAAGCACGCCGCCAAAGAGCAGCGCGGCGCTGCCTTCGGGATGTTCGCGATAGTTCACCAGAACGCCGAGCACCAACGCCAGGCCGATGCCGACCGGGAAGGCTACGGACATGCCCGCGATATCAATTGCGGCGACGAGAAGGATATTTGCGAGATTAAAAATTGCGCCGCCTAGCAATGCGGAATAAATGCTGGCGTGCGAGGCTTGACTGAGGTCTTCCAGAAATCCGCGGCCTACTGTGCCATTGCTGCCGAGCGTGAGGCCCAGGAGGAGCGTGAGCAGGAGGACGCCGATGGTGTAGTCCCAGTAGAAGAGTTCGAAGCGCCAGCCTTTTTTGGCGAGCTTCTGGGTATTGGCCCAGGACCCCCAGCAGAACATTGTGATGATGCAGAAAACCACCGCCCACGTGTAGCTGTGGAGAACAAACATTGAGGCTCCTTTTTACTTCGTTTGCTTCGGCTGCTGCACTGGCTTTGCTTCCCCTGGTGCTTGCGAGATTGCTTTTTGCGTGCTTTGAACTGATTAATTTCTGCTAAGAGACTTTCTCAGCCGCCTTTGGCGGCTTCGCTTGCCGGCGGGACGCCGGCGCTACCGGCGTTTCGTCCACTCGGCGGTGAATTCTGCGTTGGTGGGGAAGGATTTCTGGGTGCCCACGCGCATTGTTGAAAGACCCGCGTACAAGTTCGCTTTGGTTACGGCTTCTTTTTCGGGCAAGCCTGCGCCGAGGAACACTGCAAAACTGCCGATGAAGGCGTCGCCGGCTCCCGTGGTGTCGACTGGCGTTACGGTAAAGGGAGCGATCAGTTCGCTGGAGGCCGCGGATGCCAAGAGCGCGCCGCGGCTTCCGAGCGTGAGGATCACTTTGCCAAAGCCTTGCTGCAGCAGGGCGGCGGCGCATTTTTTGGCTTCGTCGACCGATTGCACCGGCAAGCCGGTGATCACTTCCGCTTCTGATTCGTTGGGGATGAAATAATTCGCGGCGTTCAGCAGCTTGGCGTCAATTGGCTGCGCAGGTGCGGGGTTCACGATGCACTGGATGCCGTTTTTCTTCGCGAACTGCACGGTGTAGGCGATCGTCTCCATGGGAATTTCAAACTGGAGGACGATGGTGTCCACGCGCTTCAGCGCTTCGCCGGCCGCGTCCACGTCCGCTGGTTTCAACTCGTCGTTCGCGCCCTTTACCACGATGATGCGGTTCTGGCCGTTGGGCTCCACGAAGATCGGCGCGACGCCGCTGGAGACGCCATCGACAATTCGAACATGAGAGGTGTCGATCCCGAGCGAAGCGAAATTCTTTACCGTGGCCTCGCCAAACAGATCGTTGCCGAGTTTGGCGACCATCACCACTTCCGCGCCGCACAGGCGCGCAGCGACGGCCTGGTTTGCGCCTTTGCCGCCGAAGCCCAGATCAAATTTCTGGCCGAAGATGGTTTCACCGGGACGGGGAAAGCGGTCGCTGAATGTGGTCAGGTCCACATTGGCACTACCCACCACGGCAATTCTGGGTGTCTTGCTCATTCGTTTCCCTCGCAGACAGGCGAACGCGGCAATATATCACGCTGCGAAGCAGGTGCAAGTCGCGTTCGTCAAACGTTAAGTCCCTCTCATGTCGCAAAAGGGCGAGAAAAAGGAAAGAAGGCGGCCTGAAGCCGCCCCTACACGGCCGTCGCGGCGGCCGCGATGGGGCCAGGGCGCAATTTATTCGGCCCGCGCATGATTGCGTGGGCCGGGCGATTGCGTTGACGCGACATGACCCCGATGTTAGTCTCGCAACCGCCTCCACACGCATGCGCGCCGTAGACCTGATCCGAAAAAAGCGGGATTCCGGGGAACACTCCCGAGACGAAATTGAGTTCCTGATTTCCGCGTATACCCGCGACGAAATTCCCGATTACCAGATGGCTGCATGGCTGATGGCTGCGTGGATTCGCGGGCTTTCCCGGGCGGAGCTTGCCGCGCTGACGGAAGCGATGCTGCATTCCGGCGAGGTGGTGGATCACTCGTACCTGCCGGCGAAAAAGGTGGACAAGCACTCCACCGGCGGCGTGGGCGATAAAACATCGCTGATTCTCGCACCGATCGTTGCAGCGGGGGGACTGGCCGTCCCGATGATCAGCGGGCGCGGACTGGGCCACACGGGCGGCACGCTGGACAAACTGGAAGCGATCCCGGGCTTCAATACTTTTCTGAGCCTCGGCGAATTCAAACGCGTGTTGCGCGAGTGCGGCATGGCGTTGATCGGGCAGACGGCGGAGATCGCCCCTGCGGACAAGAAAATTTACGCGCTGCGCGATGCCACCTCCACGGTTGAGAACATTGGATTGATCTGCGCGTCCATCATGAGCAAGAAACTGGCCGAGGGGATTGACGCG
Organism: uncultured Acidobacteriota bacterium; assembly: GCA_963824925.1. GTDB lineage: Bacteria > Acidobacteriota > Terriglobia > Acidiferrales > UBA7541 > Acidiferrum. The sequence continues at coordinate 359,056 of CAWGRE010000011.1, read as the reverse complement.
CTGGTGCTGGACGTCAAGACGGGTTCCGGCGCGTTCATGCGCAAGGAAGAAGATTCGGTGGCGCTGGCCGAGGTGATGGTGGAAACGGCGCAGCGCATGGGCAAGAAATGCGTGGCGCTGATCACCGATATGGGGCAGCCGCTGGGGCGGTTTGCCGGGCACTCGAACGAGGTGCTGGAATCCATCGAGGTTCTGCGAGGCCGGGGAGCCGCGGATCTGCGCGAGCTAAGCCTGGAGCTATCGGCGTGGATGTTTTATCTGGGCGAGCGGACCAAGTCTGTGGACGAAGGACGCGCGCTGGCTGCGGAAATGGTGCGCAGCGGGAAGGCGCTGGAAAAATTCCGCGCGTGCATCGGCTTGCAGGGCGGCGATCCGCGAGTGATTGACGACCCTTCGCTGCTGCCGGGTGCGGGTGGACGGCTGGAAGTGAAAAGCGCGGGTGCGGGATTTATCGTGGACATTAACTGTCTGGATCTGGGAATTGCGCTGGCCATGCTGGGCGGCGGACGGGAAAAGAAAGAGCACAACGTGGACCACGGCGTGGGCCTGGAATTCCACAAGCGCATCGGGGATGCGGTACAAGACGGACGAAACGTCTGGTGACCATCGCTTACAATGCCGACGCACAGTTGCCGGCGGCGCAAAAAATGATTGCCGCTGCATATCAGATTGGTGATAAAAAGCCGCCAGCGCGTCCTTTGATACGTCGGATTATTGGCGGGTAGGGCGCTTGGTGGTGGGCTTTGGGCTCAAGCTCGAGCTATAGATTGTCATCCTGAGGGGCGCGGGGTTTGCGCGACAAAGGATCTCAACGTAAGGTTCGTGCGAGGCGGATCGGTTGAGATTCTTCGGCCATCCTCATCGGATGGCCTCAGAATGACAATTTCGAAGGCGTGGGCCACCGGGGAATTTTGAGAGGCGTGGGCAATCGAGACAATTTGAGGGCGCGGTTAGTCGGAAGGAGACCGAATGGGTAGATTCACCGGAGTGCTGGGCATGCTGGTTATTCTCGCGGGGGCGTATCTTTTTTCTACCTCGCGCAAGTCCATCCAGTTGAAGACGGTTCTGTGGGGCCTTGGCCTGCAACTGACGCTCGGCTACTTCGTGCTGCGCTCCGCGTTTGGGAGCAAAATTTTCAGTTTTCTGGGGGCCGGGGCCAACAAGCTGCTGAGCTTCTCTTACGCTGGATCCGCATTCGTGTTCGGCGATCTCGGCTTGCCGAAGGAACTCTCGCGGCTGGGTTTCAATTTCGCGTTTCAAGTGCTGCCGACGATTATTTTCATCGCGGCGTTTTTCGCGGTGCTCTATCACATTGGCGTGATGCAGCTGATCATTCGCGCCGCGGCGTGGATCATGACGCGCGTGATGGGCGCGAGCGGCGCGGAATCGCTGAACGTGGCCGCCAGCATTTTCATGGGACAGACGGAGGCGCCGCTGACGATTCGGCCGTTTCTGCCCAAGCTGACCAAGTCCGAACTGATGTGCGTGATGACCAGCGGCATGGCGCACATTTCCGGCGGCATGATGGCGGGCTACATCCAGGTGGGGGGCGCAGATCCCAAGAATCTGCTTACGGCGGTGATCATGACCGCGCCGGGCACTTTGCTGATGGCGAAAATGCTGGTGCCGGAAACGGAACAACCGCTGACGGCGGGGCGTGTGGAGATGCCGCCGATGGAGAAAGAGTCCAACATTCTGGGCGCAATCGCGCGCGGCACCACGGATGGGTTGAACCTGGCGCTGAACGTGGGAGCGATGCTGATTACGTTTATCGCGCTGCTGGCGCTGCTGAACGCGATGATGGGCGGGATTCACAATTGGCCGCACATGGCGTGGTTTCCGGAGAGCATGCAGACGCTTTTCGGCTGGGTGTTTGCTCCAGTGGCGTGGCTGATCGGCATTCCCTGGCACGACGCGCCTAAAATTGGAAATCTGCTGGGCACGCGCATGGTGATTAATGAATTTGTGGCCTTCAGCCAGCTTGGGCCGATGAAGGATTCGCTGGATCCGCGTTCGTTCATGATCGCTACGTTTGCGCTGTGCGGCTTTGCGAATTTCAGCTCGATTGGGATTCAGATCGGCGGGATTGGGGCTTTGGCTCCGGAGCAGCGCGGGCAGTTGGCCAAGTTTGGCATTCGCGCGATGCTTGCGGGGACCATGGCCAATCTGATGTCCGCGTGTATTGTGGGAATACTTTCGTGAGTCCTGGCGCAAAAGGCGCTTCCCGGGGAAAAGCATCCGTGCAGTTCACGCGTGCCGAGGCCGCTGCGCGGTTTGTTCTGAAAAAAACGAAGCTGCGCCCAAAGATTGCGCTCGTGCTGGGTTCGGGTCTGGGCGCGTTTGCCGATGAATTTGCCGGGGCCACGCGAATCCCCTACGCAAAGATTCCGCATTTCCCGCGATCCACGGCCGTTGGCCACGCGGGGCAACTGGTGATCGGCAAAGTCGACGGGATTGCAGTGGCGGGGATGCAGGGCCGCGTACATCTTTATGAAGGCTACTCGCCGCAGGACGTGGCGTTCCCGATTCGCGTGTTTGCGCGGATGGGCGTGAAGGCCGTGATCCTGACGAATGCGGCAGGCGGCATCAAGAAGGAATTTACGCAGGGGCGGCTGGTGGTGATCAGCGATCACATTAATCTGCAGAGCGCGAATCCGCTCTCTGGGCCCAACGAGGAAAGATTTGGCCCGCGCTTTCCGGACATGACCAACGCTTACGACAAGAAATTCCGCGAACTTACGCTGGCCGCCGGGCGCGAGCTGGGCATCGAGCTGGGCGAAGGGGTTTATGCGGCGCTGGAAGGGCCGAGCTACGAAACTCCTGCGGAGATACGGTATCTGCGGTGCATTGGGGCTGATCTGGTGGGGATGTCCACCGTTCCGGAAGTGCTTGCGGCGCGGCACTCTGGGCTGCGGGCGCTCGGGATTTCGTGCGTGACGAATGCGGCGGCGGGCGTTTTGGATCAGCCGCTGAATCATCAGGAAGTTTTGGATACGGCGGAGCGGGTGAAGGGGCAGTTTATTGGGTTGCTTCGGGCGGTGATTGGGCGGATTGCGGAGGGTTTGTAGGCGGGGGTTACAGGATGAGGCGGGTTCTGCCGCGCCACAATCGGTTGGACCATTGTCATCCTTAGGGGCGCGGGGTTTGCGACGCGAGGGATTGCAACGTGGAGTTTGGGCGAGGCGGATCGGTTGAGATCCTTCGGCTATCCTCGTCGGATAGCCTCAGGATGACAGGTTTTTTTAGTTCTGCTGGACTGAGCGAGGAGTGCTGGCTTTCGGGAACGACGATTGAATGGTCGGAGGTAGCGTGGCTGAATACGACGGATTGATTGGTGCGGCGAGTAAGGTTCGCGAGAACGCGCATGCCAAGTTTTCGAATTTTAAGGTGGGGGCGGCGGTGCGGACGGCTTCGGGCAAAGTGTTCACGGGTTGCAACATTGAAAACGCAACTTATGGGCTAACGCTTTGTGCCGAGCGGGTGGCTATTTTCAAGGCTGTCAGTGAAGGCGAGCGGCGCTTTGACGCTATTGCCGTGGTCACCGATACGGAAACGCTTACGTCGCCTTGCGGGGCTTGCCGGCAGATCATCTGGGAATTTTGCGGGGATGTTCCGGTGGTTCTTGCAAACCTGCAGGGCAAAACGGAAGTGATGCGGATGAGCCAGCTCTTTCCGAAACCGTTCGACTCTTCTAATCTGTAGCTCACGTTTCAGAGGTAAGGAATCTCGCAGCGCAGGTTTGATGATTGCGATGACCCACTGAACAGCCTCGGGCTGAAGCCCGAGCTACGGTTTATTCCAAAGGAACTTTCATGAACTCATTCCGCTCTATCGGCAAGCAATCTTTGCATGCTCGCAGCATCGCTACTGCTCGCATCCGCTGGGACTCGCGCAGGACGCTGCAAAGCAGGCGGTCTCGGTGGATCTGCTGGTGAAAGGCGCGACGATAGTGACCATGGATCCGCAGCGCCACGTGATCGAGAACGGGTTTCTGGCGGTGCGCGGGGATGAAATTGTCGCCATCGGTCAGAATCCCGCCGAAGCTTTTCCCGAAGGGCGTTACTGCGAAGGAAACGATAGATGCTACGGGCAAGCTGATTATCCCCGGGCTGATCAACGGCCACACGCACATTCCGATGGTGCTGATGCGCGGGTTGATTGACGACGTGACGCTGGACGATTGGCTGAGGAAATATATTTTCCCGGCCGAAGCGCGCAACGTCACGGAGGATTTTGTGCGCTGGGGATCGCGGCTGGCGCTGGCGGAAATGATTCGAAGCGGAACCACCACCTACGCGGATATGTATTACTTCGAGGACGCCGAAGCCGACGAAGCCAAGGCCGCGGGCATGCGCGGCGTGCTGGGCGAGACGTGGATTGACTTCCCAGCGCCGGACAACAAGAGCGAAGCGGAGATGGCGGCCTACACCGAGAAATTCCTGAAGAAGTGGCAGGGCGATCCGCTGATCCACGCCGCAGTGGCGCCCCATTCGATTTACACCTGCTCCGAAAAAACCTCTGCACGACGCCGCGAGCGCTGGCACGCAAATATCACGCGCCGATCCTGATTCACGTGGCGGAGATGCGCAAAGAGTATGTGGACAGCATCGCGAAAAACGGGGCGACGCCGGTGCAATATCTGGAGCGCATTGAATTGCTGGGCCCGGATGTGCTGGCGGCGCACTGCATCTGGACCGACTACACGGACATGAAAATTCTTGCGGAGCGCCAGGTGGGCTGCGTGCACAATCCCTCGAGCAACATGATGCTGGCCAGCGGAGTGGCTCCGGTGGTGGACCAGCGCGCCGCGGGAATCCGCGTTGGGTTGGGCACGGATGGCCCGGCGGGCAGCAACAATGATTTGGACATGATGGAAGAGATGGATCTCGCGTCGAAGCTGCAGAAAACCTATCGCGTGGATCCGCGGGCGCTGGGAGCTAAGGGCGCATTCGAGATGGCGACGATTGAAGGCGCCCGCGCGCTGCACATGGAAAAAGAGATCGGTTCGCTCGAAATCGGGCAAGAAGGCGGACTTCGATATTCTGACGCTGGACGTGCCCAATGCGGTGCCGATGTTCGATGTTTATTCCCAGATTGTTTACGCGCTGAAAGCCAGCGAAGTGCAGACCGTGGTGGTGGGCGGAAAAACGCTTTTGAAGAATGGCAAGCTGCTGACCGTGGATGAAGCGGCGGCGATGGCGAAGGCCAAGGAGTACGGGAAGCAAGTGGCGGCTTCGCTGAAATAGAGAATATCCACGCTGCTCACCGGTCGTCGGTCCCCGGCAATATTGAAGAGCGGCCCGCCTCCCGCCTTCGCAAAAACGGCTTCGGTGGGCAAGCAGAAGGCGGGCCCTACGGAGTGGTGCTCAGGCGGTCGGCTTCTTGCTGCTCCTGCTTGGCCAACTGTGGCTGTTTGGTTTTCGCGTAGAGCAGCGACAGCTGGTGATGGGGTTCCGGCTGCGCGGGCCGAAGCTTGGCCGCTTCTTTCCAATAACGAATTGCGTCGGCGGTGGCTGAGCTTGATTCGGCTTGATCGGCCAGGATTACGGTGGCCTGGTATAACAATTCCTGGTTGGGCTTGTCTTGCGGATTCAGCTTGTAAGCGGCAGCAAGCTCTTCGTATGCACCGGGCGTGTCGCCGAGTTTCCAAAGGACAGTTCCGTATAGTGTTCGCAGAGGGAAAAGATCCGGCCAGTGATGGGTGGCCTGGTCCAGAGGCTCGCGCGCTTCCGCATAGCGGCCAAGGCGAAAGTACGTGAAGGCCAGGTTGTATTGCATCTGCGGTGAGCCGGGAGAAAGCTCCGCCGCGCGGCGCAATGGGACGAGAGCTTCGGCCAGGAATCCGTGCTGGCCGTAGAGAACGCCGAGAGTGGCCAATTGATCCGCGTTATTCGGATCGTCCAACTGCTCGCAAATTTCGCGCGCCTTCTCCGTCAAGCCGTGGCTGAGTTCCTGATCGCATTGCACTTTAAGCTGCGTCAGCTTTTCGCTGGCAACTTTTTCTTCTTTCGTGCGCGCGAAGGCGGCGTTGGCTTCTTCGGTGCGGCCCTGCTTGCGATAGAGCGTGGCCAGTTGATAGAAGGCGCGCGAATCCTTGGAATCTACCTGAGTGGCTTGTTTCAGCCACTTCTCGGCGTCCGCTTCATCGCCGTTTTTTAGATAGGCGATGCCCAGATAAAAAGCGGTGTCGGGGAATGGAGGCTTGGCGGCGGCTTTGGTAAGGAGGGCGATCGCGCCTTTATAGTTCTGCTGCTCCTGATCGATGCGGCCAAGGTAATAATAAATGCCCGGCTGGTCACCCGCGTCATTGCGGACTTTCTCAAATTCGGTGCGCGCGGCGGGATAGTCGCGCTGCTCGTAGAGAGCGACGGCGAGGGGAAAACGGGCGCGCATTACAAGGGTGGGATCCTGCTCCAGGGCGGCGCGAAATTCCACCACCGCTTCCGGCGTAGCGCTCGTTTTTCATGGCGTCGTAGCCCTTGCCAAGGTGCGCCTCGACACTTTGAGGAGCCGCTTGGGCGGGCGCCTGATCTTGCGGGGGATTTTGGGCGTGTGAGGTTGCGCTAAAGAGGGACGCCGCCAGCAGGAACAGGCAGGCGCGAAAAGCGGCTTGAGTGTTTCGTGTTGGCATGGCTGTGCTGCAGTCCCCGAAAAAGAGTAGCACAAGGAAAATTTTCCACACCGGGCAGGTGGAGTGGCCCGCAAATGGAGTGGCGTTTCAAACATGAGCTTGACACTGCCGCCAATGCGAAGTAATTTCTTTTCACTATTTTCCCCGTACTCAAAGTGTCGTCTGAGCCGCCGGGGCGTTTAAAGAGGACTCGCAGGCCGTCGTTGTCACATTTGCCGCGAATCCAGGGTGCTTCAAATCCGGCGTGAAGGTTAAACGTGTTCCGCTCCTAACCTCAATTGCTCTCGCTTGAGTCCAGGGTCCCAAAAAGGGGTATGAAAGATGACGAAGAGAATTCTTTTCGTGGTAGCAGCCTTTTTCGCAGCTCTGTGTTTTTCCTCAGCGAGCTACGGACAGGCGATCGGCAGTTTCTCGGGAACGGTTACAGATAAGTCCGGCTCCGCCATCATCGGAGCCACCATTACGATTACTTCGCAGGGCACGGGTGTTGCCCGCGACACCAAGACGGATGAGACCGGGCACTACATCATCAATTATTTGCCGGTGGGGATGTACACCATCCATGTGGAATTTACGGGCTTCCAGCCAACGGAATCCAAAGATCAGAAATTGCAAGTGGACGAATCGCGCGAGGTGGATTTCGCGCTGAATCCTGCCTCGGTTTCTTCGACGGTTGAAGTGGTTGCGGACGCTGTTGCGGTGCAGACCACCAACCCCACGCTCGGGCAGGTCATCACTTCGCAGCAAGTCGCGCAGCTCCCCTTGAACGGCCGCGACTTCGTGCAGCTTGCCACGTTGACGCCTGGCACCACGCAAGAGACCAATCCCAATAGCTTCTTTCAACGGCGGACCGAGCTCGGAAGTTTCGGCACGCGGGTCCTTTTCGCTGTCGGTTGGCGGTTCGCGCGCGAACAGCACGGACTGGCTGCTGGACGGCAACGACAACAACGAGTTGACGGCGGGCGGCATCGCGATTCTTTCCTCGATCGATTCGATCCAGGAATTCAAGGTGTTGACGTACAACTATTCGGCGGAATTCGGAAGCCGGACGGGGCCGACGGTGCTGGTCACGACCAAGTCTGGCACCAACGACTTTCACGGCAGCTTGTTTGAGTTCCTGCGGAATACGTCGCTGGACGCGAAGAGCTTTTTCGCGACGTCGGCGGAAAAATTCAATCTGAACCAGTTCGGTGGTTCCATTGGCGGCCCGATTCGGAAGAACAAGACGTTCTTCTTTGTGGATGGCGAGCAGAAAGACCAACTCCACGGTACAACGTTTACGGGACTAGTCCCCTCCGATGCCATGCACAGCGGGAATTACACGAACGATGCACTTGGGAATCCGCTTCCCGTGGGCGCGATCAGCAATCCCAACACATTTGGTGCTGCCACCAATTCTCAAGGACAACCCATCAACGCTCCATTTTTTTGCACCGGGGCGCCAGGGAACTTCACTCCTATTCCCGCGAACCCTGACGGCAGTCAGACGCAAGTCCCCGGATCTCAACCTTGCAACATCATTCCGTCAAACCTCTATAATGGGACAGTCGGAGCGTCGCTTATGGCGCTGTATCCCAGCCCCAACGCGAACAACCCGCACGGCGGCTACAACTTTGTAAACTCTCCGGTCCGGTCGCTCTACGAAACCAAATTCGATGTTCGGGTTGACGAGACTTTTTCCGCCAAGGATACGGCCTTCGGGCGTTTCAGCTACGACCAGGCGGTCTCCTACGTCCCCGGTGGTTCAACCGCGGAATTCCCGTATGCCGAACAAAACGGTTTTGCCAGCAACCAGGGCATTCAGAATCACGGCCGGAACATTGCCCTTTCCGAAACTCACGTATTCTCGCCGACCATGGTCAACCAGGTGAGCGGCGGATATAACCGGATTTTCAACTACATCACTTCGCAGGGCACCAACAGCTGCCTCTCGCAGCAGATCGGAATCCCTGGTGCAAACATCAACTGCGACAGCAGCAACGCGTGCAACGGCAGCAGTTGCGGTTTGACCTCTATCTCGCCGAGCGCGGGCTACTGGGGCTTGGGTGACCGCGGTTATACCCCCTTTCAGGGCGGCACCAACGTTTTCACCATCGGCGATTCCTTCGACATGATCAAGGGCAAGCACGACATCAAGATGGGCATGGATTTCCGCGCCAACCAGATGAACGTGCGAGCCGTGGGCTTTCAAGACGGTTTCGAGGTAATCAGCGGAGCCTGGACAGGTGATCCTTCGGCGGACTTGCTTCTGGGACTTTCCAGCATCCGCATTCACGACCAGAACTTCAATGGAGACGTCACCGGGCGCCGCTGGAAGATTTACCGCCCCTACGTTCAAGATGACTGGCGCGTGACCAAGGACCTGACCGTGAATATCGGCTTGGCCTGGTCCATGGCTACGCCGATCTCCGAATCTGCGAACCGCCAGGCAAACCTGGTTCCGCAAACCGGCGAAATGCTGATTGCCGGTCAGAACTATGTGGGAGGTTCCGCGGGAGTTCGCATGGATTGGACCGCGTTTGAGCCGCGCATCGGTTTGGCCTACAAGCTATTCGGCAGCGACAAAACCGTACTCCGCGGTGGCTATGCGATCTTCCACGACTCGGCATGGAGCCAAGGAGCACAAGGGCCTATGGCAGAATCCGCCCTTTGCGGCTGAATCGTTCGGCATCTCCTTCGGAGGCTGCACGACTCTAGGTGCTGCGTGCTCCACGCCCGCATACGGTAGTAGTTGTCCAAATATTGGTAGCGCAACTACGGCTGCATGTATTGCGGCAGTACGCCAAGCCAGATGGTGGGCATTGCGGATGGATTCCCTATCATCACCACGCCGCCTGATGTCTCGTCGTTTGCCGGAAATTTCATCACCGAGAATCTGAACATCAAGCAGGGAGAGATGCAGCAGTTCAACGTGAACGTTGAGCGGCAACTCCCGGCAAGCATCGTTCTGACCGTCGGATATGCCGGCTCGCGCGCCACGCACATCCTGAACTACGGCAACAACATTAACCTCGGTGCGCCGTCTGCATGCGATCCAGCCGGCCCGCATTACGTGCCGGGCTACACCCTGGGTTGCCCCAATGGCAATTTCACTGCTCCTTACCTGGCACCGTACAACGTGATCTACAGCACCAATGATTACGGCCGGGCACACTACAATTCGCTGCAGGTCAAGGCAGAGACCAAGAGCTCCAGGTACGGCTTGTACGCCTTGATCGGCTACACCTATTCCAAGAACTACGACACGGGCTTTTCCGACGGCGTGGGAACGTCCCTCGGCGTGCCTTACTTCGGACTGCCGGGATGGGGCAGCCTGGACTGGGCGCTCTCACAGATCAACCTGAACAACAGTTTCACCGCCAGCGTGATTTATGATCTGCCATTCGGCAAAGGCAAGAAATTCGGCACCAATTGGAATGGAGCGGCCAATGCCATTCTTGGCAACTGGCAGGTGACAGTGATTGAAAAGATCACTTCCGGATTCCCAATTTTCACGTATGACAGCAACAACGCGTCTGGCGTCAACTTCAATAACAACGGGAATTCGTACAATCGTCCCAATCAGGTTTGCAACCCGAACTCCGGCTTTAACCGCAGCGTTGCGGAGTGGTTTAACACGAGTTGTTTTGCTCAACCTGCTTGTTGGCGAGACTCGGAGACGCGACTCGCACCCCGGTAAATGGCCCGAATTTCGTGAACACCGACTTCTCGGTGATCAAGCGCTTCGCGCTTCCTTGGGAAAACATGGGGCTCGATTTCCGCGCGGAAATCTTTAACTTGTTCAACCACGCGCAATTTGGGCTGCCCAGTGCCGACGTGAACCCTGTCGCTTCTTCACAATTCGGCCATATCAGTTCCACCGTCAACAACCCACGGCTCGTGCAGTTCGGCCTGAAGCTCACCTTCTAGGGACGAATCTTGAAACTCGATTCGCTGTCCTCCTTTTCACGACCCACGGCTTCGGCCGTGGGTCGTTTTCTTTTCGGCGCGGCTTTTTTCGCGCTACTTCTCTTCCCTTCCGGCGCCTCCGCGCAGACGCGCCGCAAAGTGATCATTGATCAGGACTGCTCCGGCCCGGGCGGCAGCAACATGCAGACGCTGGCGACGCTGATCCAATCGCCGCAGGCCGACGTGCTTGGCGTGACCATCATCACCGGCAACCAGTGGCGCGACGAAGAAGTGGGCCACGCGCTGCGCCTGCTGGAGATCATGGGGCGCAGCGACATCCCCGTTGTGCCGGGAGCGGTCTTCCCTCTGATCCGGACTCATGAAGAAGCCGTGCTGTGGCAGGAACGCTATGGCAAGGTGGGCTACGCCGGGGCCTGGGACCCGCGCTGGTGGCATGACGCGTTCGTGGTGCCTCCGCCGAAAGAGGGCGCGCCCACTACAAAACCTTCGACGGAAGATGCCGCGCATTTTCTGATCCGCATGGTGCACAAATATCCGCACGAGGTGACCATCTACGAGGGTGGGCCGATGACGAATCTGGCGCTGGCGCTGCGCATCGATCCGGAATTCGCCGAGCTTGCGCAGGAACTGGTATTCATGGGCGGCAGTCTGAATCCGGTGACGGACAATCCGGAATTCGTCAACGCCCCGCGCCACGAATTTAATTTCTGGATGGATCCCGAGGCGGCGGACGCCGCGCTGCATGCGCACTGGAAGAAGATCACCTGCACGCCGGTGGACATTTCCATCAAGACCAAGCTGACGCAGGCGATGGTGGATGAAATTGCGAAGGCAGGAACACCGCTGGCCCAGTACGTGGCGAAGTATTACTTGCCGGGGCCAGGCGCGGATTTCATGTGGGATGAACTAGCGGCAGCGGCGTGGCTGGATCCTTCGATTATCACGCGGCGCGACGTGCGCTATATGGCCGTGGACACAGAGCACGGGGCCGCTTACGGCAACACGCTGACGTGGGGCGAGGTGGATAAGCCGAAGCTGCCGCAGCAGCGCGTGGAGATTCTGGTGGACGTGGACCTGGAGAGGTTCGATCGTATGTTTGTAGAGTTAATGCGCGGGCCCACGCCACAACCCGCGGCTCACTAGGGCTTCGCGGCGGGTACCTGGGATGCAGGGATGTCGCCCTGCATGGTGTAGACGAATTGGCCGAGCTCCTTTCGATCCCGCGCGAGCTGTTCTTTTTTCTTGGCGGAAACTTCCTCGTATAAGGCCGACTCTTTCTTCGCTTTTTCCGTTTCGCCCATTTCGCGGTAAACCTGGGCCAGGCGCAGATGCGCCTGATCCGGCAGAGGCGTGAACTCGATGGCTTTCTGCAGCGATGCCACGGCCTGTGCGTACTCGCGCTTTTCTGACTGGAGCAGGCCCAATTCCAGGTAGGCGTCGCCGAATTTTGCATCCAGGGCGATCGCGCGGTTCAATTGCGCATCGCGCGCCGCGAAATCCCCTTGGCCGTGGTGCTGCTTCGCCAGTGCAACGGCGTAGAGGTAGTGCGCCTGCGCGTTCTCTGGCTGCAGCGTGGCGAAACGTTCGAATGCGGCGACCCATTCAGGTGGCTCACTTTTCGCTACTTCCTGAACTCTACCGAGGAACAGATACGGGCGGGGATCTGATGGATCGATCGCGCTTGCTTGCAGCAGCCAGCGGGCCGCCTGGTCGTTCAAGTCTTGCGCGTAGGCGGCGGCGCCCAATCCCACCAACATGCGGATCGAATTCGGATAGTCGCGGTGGCCTTTGGCAAAAACCTGAGCGGCGGGTTCATAGGCGTGGTGCAGCAATAATTCTGCGCCCCAGGAGAAAAGGTGCGGCTCGCTGGGATCCATTTCCGCGGCGCGCTGGTATTGCTTCACGGCCTCAACCGGTTGCCCCTCGGCTTCTTTTACTTCCGCGAGCAACGCGTGGGCTTCCGCGCGATCGTTGCTGGCGAGGAGCGACTGCGCGGAGGCGTCCGCACGCTTAAGGTCACCGCTTCGTAGATACGCAAGCGTCACGGAATAGCCGGCGTCAAAATCCTGCGGCTTCAGTTCGGCGGCTTTTTCCAGGTAAGGCACGGCGTCTTTCGCGCGGCCGACTTGGAGGAGGGCTTTGCCCACTTTCAGATTCTCAGCAAAATCGTTGGGGGGAATTTTCGGCAACTCGCCGGCAAAGATCATGGTCTGTCCCGGTTTTGCCGGTTGCGTGGGACCCGAGGATAGCGACGCAGTGTCTTTCGCCAGCGCTTCCTTGGTCGGCAGCGTCACGTTGGAGCCGTGGCCGCCTACGTCGCTGGGGTCGGAGACTCCTGCGACCGTAAACTTGGGATCGTCGGAATATTGCATCCCCTGGGCAGGATTTTTTTCGGGCGCCGCGGACGTTTCCGCAGCTAACTGCAGATTTACGGAGGCGGTCTCCCCGCGTTTGAGTATGATCGGCCCTTGCGATGCTTCGCGATAGCCGGTCTTTTGTGCGCGCAGCGTATACGTGCTGGAGCGGACTGTCGTAAAGACGAAATGTCCAGCGGAGTCCGTGTTGACCGACTGTGTTCTTCCTTGCAACTGATCGTCCAGCCAGACTTTTGCCTGGGCTACCGGGAGTTTCTGAGCGTCGCGGACGAATCCTTCGATGCGACCGGCGTCGCTCTGCGCGCGCGATACGTAGGCTCCTGCCAGTAGCGCGCAGAATAAAGTGGCGACGATCAAGCTCATTTTGTGGGGGGATGCTTTGCAACCTGGAATTATGCGTACGGGAAAAGTTGTCATTCTGAGGCCATCCGACGAGGATGGCCGAAGAATCTCACCGCAAACGACGGCAGAAAATAAACGTGCGTCCACCTGGCGATTCTATCCGCCGCCCCCAAGCGGCGCAAATCACTGGGAGAGGGATTGCAGGTCTTTCACGGCCTGGGGTTGATCCGGATGAATCTTCAGCAGGCGCTCCAGCGTGGCGCGGGCGTTTGGCTTGTCGCCCTGGATCGCGTAGAGGCGGGCCAGATTTAGATAAGACTGCTCGTAGTCCGGCGCAACGCGGATGGATTCCTCAAAACTTTTCTGGGCCTCTTGCGGATGCTGGGTGCGCAAATAGAGAATTCCAAGATTGTTGAGCGCCTCGGGGTACGCTGGGCGCGCCGCCAGCGCCCTCTGTAGATAGTCATAGGCGCGGCCCGCGTCGTCGTTCTGCGCATAAACCATGCCCAGCCCGTAATTTGCCTCGGGATCGCCGGGGTTCAGCGCCAGCGAACGTTCCAAGGCGCTTTTCGCGTTCGGCCAATCTTTTTTCTGGCGGTAGGCATTGCCAAGGTTTTGCAGAGCGACGGCGTTGTCTGGGTTGAACTGCAAGGCTTTTTGAAAATCGCCGATGGCTTCGTCGGTCTTTCCCTCGCGGGCCGCGAGAATGCCCAGATTATTCCAGGTATTCGGCAACGTGCCGGGGTAGCGCGCTTCGGCGCGGCTGGCACGTTCGAAATATTCGCGGGCCTCTGTGTTCTTATTTTGCTTCAGGTAGACGCTGCCTAAGCCATAGAGTGCTTCGGCTCCGCCCGGATCATCTTTGGCGGCGAGACGGAAATAAGCTTCGGATTGCGCGAGGAAATCCCGCTCGTAAAATACGGCGCCGAAGGAAAGATAGTTCCTGCCAAAATCGTAAGTCGCGCTTACTCCGGGAAATGGCAGCGCGCGATGAAGGCGTTCCCCGTCGGTCTTGGGAATGCGGAGTGCGTCTTCCAGAATTTGCTGGGCTTGCAGCGGGCCTTGATAAATTTTTACGATGTCGCCGCTGGCATCGAGCAGAAACGCGGTTGGCAATCCCATATTGCGGTGGCGGTCGAACAAGCGGCCATAGAGCAGATTGTAGACGCCCACGAGGTCCGGCGAACCGTTGACCACGGGGACCGTGCCGCCCGTGGAGAAAGCGGTTCGGGTGTCGCGCGTCGTTGACGGCTCGGCTTCCACGTTCACGGCAAACACGAATGAACCCGCTTCTCCACCGATGCCCTGTGCGCCGCGCAGTTCCTCCAATTGCGTCTTCCAATCCGGCATTTTCGCGGAGCTGAAATACAACAGCACCGTCTTTCCCCTGTAGGCCGGCAAGTATTCCTGGATTCCCTGATGAACCGTTCGCCTGAAAATCCGGCGCTGCGACGGGAACGAGCAGCCAGGTCTCTATCTGAGCGGGCGAAGGTTCGTGCGCTGGCGGATTTGCGCCGGATTTTTGACCGCCAATTGCGGGGCGCGACACAAACGCTTCCTTGCGAATCGCGGCGGATCCTTCTTCAATCCAGATGCGATGATTCGCGGGCAAATCTGCAATTTTTTGCAACAAACCGCTGGGCCAGCGGATCGTCGCGTGAATGTTGCCGGTGGCTGCGCCAAGCCCGAAAAATAGTTCCTTGCTGTGTTGCGCAAGGAAGCCGGAGCCCGCCTGCACGAAGCGCGTCTGGCGCCCGGCTGCGGTTTCAATCGTCACCTGAGCGCCGATCGCGTCGCGATTGCTCTTTTTTCCGGTGAGGCGAAAGGAGATCGACGGCGCCAGTTGCGGCATCACATTCTTTAAATAACGCAGTTGCGGCGCGCCGCGGCTTTTCAGGACCATCTCCACGCGGCCGTCGCCATCGAAATCCGCGAGGGCAAATGTGCGGCTGTCCTCCGGAAAATCCAATCCGGCGGCGCCTGAGGCGTCGGAAAAAGTGCCGTCGCCGTTGTTCAGATAGAGCACATTGCGCTCGTACCCGCTCCATGTGGCGTCTTCGCGAATCAACTCGTTCACGGCGTTCCAGCCCAATTCGTAGGCGGCACCGGGCTTCGCGCCTTCCGGCGAGTTGGCCACCACCTGGCGCCAGAAAAAGCTGTTCAAGTCTTGCCGATGCGGCCCTGAAATCATCCCGTTCGCAATGTAGAGTTCCGGATAGCCGTCGTGATCCATGTCCCAGACGTCGCTGGACCACGCCCAGCGGCCCATCAGTGCGCCAGACTTCGCGCCTACCTCCGCGAACTTTGCATCGCCCAGATTGCGATAGAGGCAATTCCCCATTGCGTGGCGGCGGTAGAGGGTGCGCACTTCCTCGCCCGCACTTTCCTGGAATTGTTCCTGCATCGAAACGCGCAGGCCGGCCGCGGACCACATGTCGGCAACATAGAGATCCTGATAGCCGTCCATGTCGTAGTCCAGCCAAGTGACGCTCATTCCCGCGCCGACATCCTCCACGCCTGCGTCTTTGGCAATGTCTGTGAATGTTCCGTCGCCGTTATTGCGGTAAAGATTTTTTCGCCCGAAATCATTTACGACATAGAGGTCCGGCCAGCCGTCCCCGTTGAAATCGGACCAACCACAGCAGAAGCTGAATCGTTTATTGTTTTGATCCAGGCCGGTCTCTCGCGTTGCGTCGCGGAAACTGGCGTTGCGGTTATTTTTCATCAGGAAGTTTGGCGGGCCGTTTTCCGCAGCGTAATAGGGTGCGGGATAGCGGTATTGATCCGCTCCCTGGTAGTAGGAATAGAGGCAAAAATAAATGTCCAGCCAGCCGTCGCGGTCGTAATCCGCGATGGCGGCGCCGGTGAAGGTGCCCTGGGGCTGATTCGCAAATTGAAACGCATCCGGCTGCAGGCGGAATTTCCCGTTGCCTGCGTTCAAGAAGAGCAGTGGTCCGCTTGCACGCACAACGATCAGATCCTGCCGTCCGTCGTTGTCCACATCCGCAAAAAGGGCGCAGGCCGTATTCTCCAGCAATCCCGTGCCCGAAGTCTCCGTTACATCCTCGAAAGTTCCGTCGCCGCGATTTCGATACAGGCGATTGGGAAGCCCGGCGGGCTGGCAGATGTAGAGATCGTCGAACCCGTCGCCGTCGATATCGCCAGCGGCCACGCCGTTGTGGCCGTAGATGTCTATACCGCTCGCGCCATCCAAAAGGGTGCGCCAATGATCCACTCCAGGCAGAAACTGTGAGCCAAAGGAGGCGCACTGGCCAAATGCTTCGGAAGCGTGATCCTCGAAGATGGGAGCCAGAGAGCGGCAGCGCGATTCGTCAACGTTGCGCCATTTCAGCAGTCGGGTCTCCTCACCTGCGCCAAGTTCCCAATCGAGATCCACGTGGCCGACCCACTGTTCGCGGTGAAATCCGTTGCCGGTGCCGACAAATTCGTAACGCACCCTTGTGGACACGGGAATTTTTGCGTCCGACGCCGGGACTTGGGGTGATTCGGCGCGAATCGCAACAATCTGAAACTCTACCGTGTTGAGCGCGGAAAACACCTGCATCGCCGAGCGCCACTCGGCGAGAAATGCCTCGCGTCCCAGCGGTGGACCGTCCTTGTATTCTTTCTGCCACACCTGCAGGCTGCCGTCATTTTTGCGACGCGGTTTTAAATTGCCGCCAAGTGGAGTTGCCTCAAAATCAGCGGCCATCGCCCGCTCCAGCGCCGCGGTTTTCTGGGGCGAATCGCGCAATTCCGCGGCCCACGCCTGCAAGACTGCGCTGATGCGGTCGCTATAAACTTCTGTCGGGTAGACGTCGTTCCCCGCGGCGACTTTTTTCAGGATCGCGTCGATCGGACGCGACGTCCGGTAGTTGGGATGAACATGGAAATCCGCGGCGGGGGATGTTTGCTGAAGATTATGGAATGAAGAGAACGGCCAGCCGAGCCCTGAAGGAAGAAACGCCAGCGCCGCGCCGGAGCCATATTGCAGAAATTCGCGTCGGTTTAACTCGGCGAATCGCCGCTGCTTCCCAGACCGGCTCAGACAAATTCCTCCATATTTTCAGCTTGAGGCCCGAATCTAGCATCGGGTTCGCAGTGCGTCAAGGATGGCCCAAACGAGGGCCAATCCAGCGTCACCGATGATGTAGTTTAAGGGAAAGCCGTAACCGGGGCTTATGCCAGGAAGATACTGAAGTCATTTTGAGGCACATATTTGGCTGGGAGGCCTGGACTCGAACCAGGATAGCCAGAGTCAGAGTCTGGAGTCCTACCAATTGGACGACCTCCCAGCCGAGGGAGGAGCGCTGCAGCCGGTGCCGTAAGGCCCGTTCTTGCATCGCCACTGCAACCTTTCTAGGGTAAAACGGCGGTGGGCACTCCGTCAACCGGAACCCGGGAATGGAGGAATTCGCTGCTCGCGCAAGTTGTTGTTCCCATTATGGAAAAGGTTGCGAGACATCCCCTCCCATGATACTTTCCTCACTCCTATTGTCATCGACCCGGCAGCCTGATCCGACTTCTGCAGGATCGGTATCTGGCGTCTTGATCGGGTTCGCGGGGACGAACGGACGAAACAGGGAAATATCCTTCGGAATTGGGTCGATCACCCAAGTTGGTTCCACGGCGGAAATATTGGGAGAACGTATGATTGGGTCAGTCGCTCCTCGCATTCGACGTATCTGTTGCTGGTTCCGGATTATTGTGCCCGCAGCCTTGCTGATACCGGTGCTTACTTTTGGGCAGCAACCCGCAGGCGCCGGCACCTCCAGCACATCGTCCACGAAGCCGGATTCACCACAGCCCAAGCAGGATGATTCCTCGGGCGGCGTACAAGGTACGACAGACCGTTTCGTTGGCTATGTGACCAATCGCTCCTTCTTCTTTCCGGATATCGCTTCTAGTCCTGGGCCGCTCTCTCCGGGGGGCAAATTCAAGATCTTCGTCAACCAGTCCATTTCGCCGGCCTACATTCTGGGGGCCAGTGTGAGTGCGGCATTCAATCAGGCCACCAACAGTCCCGGTTCGACGGGGCAGGGTTGGGATGCCTACGGCACGCGAGTCGGCTATAGCATGGCCCGGGCCTCCTCAACCTCCTTCTTTGGCACTTTTCTCTTCGCTTCGATCCTGCGGCAGGATCCGCGTTTCTTTCCCGAGAATCACCCCAGCCTGGGCCGCGCGGTCAAGTATTCGGCGAAGCGCCTGGTGATCACCCGGAACGACAAAGGGAACGAGGTGTTCAATACTTCCGGCCTGCTGGGCCCGCTGGCTGCGGAAACCCTGGCGAACGTGTATCTGCCGGTCTCTGAACAAACCGGCGCGAGAACCATGGAACGCTATGGCAGCGACCTGGCGTGGCGGTTTGCGGCCAATATGTTCAAGGAATACTGGCCCACCTTCTTTCACGATATGCACCTGCAGAACCTGAAGGTGCTGCCGAATCCCAGCGCCGCGCCGCAACCCTGAGAGACCGCCAGGTGACGCTTCCTGGGGGCGGACTATTCCTTTTCCAACTGCTTGCGCGCGGCTTTCAATTCGGCGTGCTGCCCCTCACTGAGTTTGGGATATTTCAGTTTCAGCCCGGATAACGCGTCCACAATCGTGGTCACAACCAGGAGGCGGGTGAACCACTTGTTGTCCGCGGGCACAACCACCCAAGGCGCGTGCTTCGTGGCGGTGTTGCGGATCATTTTTTCGTAGGCGGACTGGTAGTCGTCCCAATACTTCCTTTCGTGAACATCCGCGGCGGAAAATTTCCAGTTCTTATCCGGATTGTCCAGCCGCTCCATGAACCTGCGTTTCTGCTCTTTCCGGGAAATATTCAGGAAAAACTTGCGGATGGCGATGCCGTTGCGCGTCAAGTACTTCTCAAAAGCATTGATGTCTTCGAAGCGGCTTCTCCAAAGATGATGGTCACAAAATTCCTTCGGAATCTTCTGTTTGTTCAGCAGTTCCGGGTGCACGCGCACCACCAGCACCTCTTCGTAATAAGAGCGATTAAAAATCCCAATCTTCCCACGAGGCGGCAAACAGCGGTTCGTGCGCCACATAAAGTCATGGGCAATCTCCTCGGTAGAAGGCGCTTTGAACGAAAAAACATCCACTCCCTGGGGGTTTACGCCGGACATCACATGTTTGATCGTGCCGTCCTTGCCCGCGGCGTCCATGGCCTGGAAGATCAGCAACACGCCCCAGTTGCTTTGTGCGAAAAGCATGTCCTGAAGCTGGCTCAACAACATCACCCCCTCGGTGAGCCGCTTTTGTGCCTCCGGCTTGTCCGCCGAACGCAAGTGATGCGTATCCGCGGGATCGTGGTCCTTCAGCCGGAAATCGCTTCCGTCTTCGATCAAGTAAGGTTTGATGAACTTGTGAATATTTTTGAAACTGGATATTTCCATTCCGGCTCCTGATCGTTCTGGGGCAGCTTGGCGCGGGACGCCGGTCGGCGGCTTTTTTCGGTATTGCGCGTCCGTGGCAGCATCATGACATTGCCCGCCGCCAGGGTTCAAGCAAAGCACTTCTTGCGCGATACTTCTGCGAACACTGACATCCCAGGCCCACTTGCCGGGAGATTGACGGGTGGCAGACTACCTAAATTCTCCCTATGCTATCGGACGCCGACGTGATAACTTCTCCGAGACTCAGGGTCACACTAGTTAGCCGTCGTGGAAAGATTATGTCTTCTAGCCAACAATACGCTTGCGTACCGGTATCTTTCATTGCTCTCAAAAATTCCTGGCAACCGCTGACGACTATCCTGTTACTGGCCGCGCTTGGTCTTAGCGGCTGTGAAGAGGCCAAGCCCGTTGCCGGCCCAGCGGACGTGGAAGTGGTCCAAGTGGTGCAGAAGGATGTGCCCATCACGCGGGAATGGGTGGCCACACTCACCGGTATGGTGAATGCGCAAATTCGCGCGCAGGTTCCGGGCTATTTGGTGAAGCAGACCTATACCAACGGCGCTTATGTGACCAAAGGGACGCCACTCTTCCAGCTCGACTCCCGTACCTTCCAGGCGTCCTTGGACCAGGCAAAAGGGGTTCTAGAACAAGCCAAGGGCGATCTGGCGCGCGCACAGGCCCAGCAAGGCAAGACGCAGCTGGATGTGAATCGCTATACACCGTTGGCGGCAACCGGAGCTATCAGTAAGCAGGAACTCGATGACGCGGTGCAAAGCAATCTCTCTGCGTTGGCGCAGGTGGAGGCGGCCAAAGCGGCAGTTTCATCGGCCCAGGCGGCGCTGGAAACAGCGCGGTTGAATCTGGGTTACAGCACGATCATCGCGCCGATTGATGGCGTGGCGGGGATTGCCACCGCCCAAGTGGGCGATTACCTCAGTCCGCAAACCGCGACGCCTTTGACCACCATTTCCACGGTCAATCCGATCCTGGTGAACTTCACACCCAGCGAGCAGGAATATTTGAAGGCCATGCGTGAGTCGGAAAAGGCCGGCGAATCGGAAGAGAAGGCGCTCGGACGGCTCAAGTGGCAGTTGGTCCTTACCGACGGATCGGTCTATCCCGAGACCGGGAAATTTTACGCCCTGGATCGCCAGGTGGACATCAGCACCGGCGCTATTCTTCTTCAAATCCAATTTCCAAATCCCAACCGGCTCCTGCGGCCCGGTGGATTCGGGAATATTCGAACGGTAGTGCGCCTGGACAAAGGGGCCCTGCTGGTTCCCCAGAGAGCTGTGACCGATGTGCAAGGGAAATACCTAGTTGCAGTGGTCGGCAGCGATAATAAAGTCAACATACGCCCAGTGACCGTTGGCGAAAGAGCCGGCGATCTCTGGATCATTGCCGATGGCTTGAAACCCGGAGACCGCATCGTGGCTGAGGGCACGCAGAAGGTGACGGACGGCGCGGTGGTCAATCCGAAAGCGTATTCCCGTGATGCTGCTCCCCCTGCGGCTTCCAGTGCAGGAGCAGCGCGCTAACCGGCCGCCATGTATAAATTTTTCATTGAGCGTCCCATTGTGTCCATGGTGATTTCCATCATCATGGTGATTGTTGGTGCTGTTGCCGTTCTCGGACTCCCCACAGCGCAATTCCCCAATATCGCGGACCCACAGATTCAGGTTCTGGCCACGTACGTCGGCGCCGACGCGCTGACTGTCGAGCAGTCCGTCGCAACACCAATCGAGCAGCAGATGAGCGGCGTGGACAACATGGAGTACATGTATTCGCTGAACGCCAACAACGGCCAGGCGACCATAACGGTGGACTTCGATGTACGGACGGATCCGAGTACCGATCAGATCCTGACGCAAATGCGGCAAAGCCAGGCGGCTTCGCAATTGCCGGCGGCGGTCAACAGCTATGGCGTTACGGTGCAGAAGTCCACACAGTCACCGATGATGCTTTTTGATCTTTTCTCCCCCAATGGCACTTATGACTCACGCTTCCTGGCTAATTATTCCTACATCAATTTGAAGGATGGGCTTACCCAGGTTCCGGGCATCGCCAGCGTATCTATCTTCGGCGCGGGCCAGTATGCGATGCGCGTGTGGGTAAAGCCGGATCAGCTTGCAAAACTGCAGATCACTGTTCCGGAAATCATCAACGCCATTCAGGTTCAAAACAATGTGAACCCGGCGGGGCAGATCGGCGGCGAACCGGTGCCGGCGGGGCAGGAATTCACTTATGCGGTGCGCGCCCAGGGGCGCTTGATATCCGAGGAAGAGTTTGGGCGGATCGTGGTTCGCGCGCTGCCGAACGGATCGGTGGTTCGACTCAGCGATGTTGCGCGCATCGAACTGGGAGCGCAGGCCTACAACATGCAGGGCCGGCTGGATGGCAAGCCTTCCGCGGTGATCGCGGTTTATCAACTGCCGGGTTCCAACGCCGTGGCAGCTGCCAAGGGCGTGATCGCATTCATGGAGAAGCAGAAGAAGGCCTTCCCGCCAGGACTGGATTACGTGACCGCGCTGGATACCACGCTTCCGGTGACCGAAGGAATCAAGGAAATCGAACACACGCTGGTTGAAGCGCTCGTGCTGGTGATCCTCGTTGTTTACATTTTCCTGCAGGGCTGGCGAGCCACGCTGATTCCGCTGTTGGCGGTGCCGGTTTCTCTGATCGGCACGTTCATGGTTTTTCCGCTGCTGGGCTTTTCGGTCAACACACTTTCGCTGTTCGGGCTGGTGCTGGCAATCGGGTTGGTGGTGGACGACGCGATCGTGGTCGTGGAAGCAGTGGAGCATCACATCGAACATGGTTTGTCGCCTAAAGAGGCGTCGATGAAGGCCATGGAGGAAGTTTCCGCGCCCGTAATTGGTATTGCCGTGATCCTTTCCGCGGTGTTTATTCCAACCGCGTTTATTCCCGGAATCACCGGAAGGCTTTACCAACAGTTCGCCGTCACCATCGCTGTTTCGGTGATCATCTCGGCGTTCAATGCGCTGACGTTGAGCCCAGCGCTCTCCGCGCTGTTGCTGCGACCCAAGAAAGAAGCCCGCGGCCCGCTTGGAAAATTCTTCGGCGCATTCAACCGGATGTTCACCAAGGCCACAAATGACTACGTAAAAGTCTGTCACATGTTCATCCGCAAGATGGGCATTGCCGTGATTTTGCTGGTGGCCTTTGGGGTACTGGCGGGCTTCGTCGGCGGCAAACTGCCGACGAGCTTTTTGCCCGACGAGGATCAGGGCTACGTATTCATTAACCAGCAGCTGCCCGATGCTTCCTCTCTACAGCGGGCTTCCGCCGCCGCGGAAAAAGTGGAGCGCGTCCTGTTGGACACTCCCGGCATCGCGCACGTCACGACCGTCGTGGGATATAGCTTGTTGAGCGGCGTTTCGAATACGTACAGCACGTTTTTCTGGGTCACTTTTAAGCCCTGGCATGAGCGCGTTGCGAAGGATGAGCAGTACATGGATTTGATCATTCACTTGAACCAGGAGCTGTCGAAGCTTCCGGAAGGCATCACGGTGGCTTTCCCGCCGCCTGCGATTCCCGGCGTGGGCGCCTCTGGCGGCGTGACCTTTGTGCTGGAAGATCACGAAGGCCGCGACGTGGAATTCCTGAACATTCAGACCAAGAAATTGATGGAAGAGGCGCGCAAACGGCCGGAGATCAGCCGGGTGTTTACCACGAATCTCCCGACTGTGCCGCAGGTGTTCGCGAACGTGGATCGCGACAAGGTGCTGACCCAGGGCGTGAAACTTAGCGACGTTTATTCAACGTTGCAATCGTTCATGGGCGGTTCGTTCATTAACTATTTTAATCGTTTCGGCCGCCAGTGGCAGGTGTATGTCCAGGCCGAAGGCGCCTACCGTACTCGGGCCGAGAATCTGGGCCAGTTCTACGTGCGAAATTCGGAGGGGAAGATGGTTCCCCTATCCGCGGTCACCAGCGTCAAGCCGACGAGTGGCCCGGAATTCACCATGCGCTACAACCTGCACCGCGCTACGCAAATCAACGCCACAGCCGCGCGAGGATTCAGTTCGGAGCAGGCGATGCGGGCACTCGAGGACGTTTACGCCAAGGATATGCCCTCCGGAATGGGTTTCGACTACATGGGCATGTCGTTCCAGGAACAAAAGGCCCAGCAAGGCGTTTCACCGTTTGCCATTTTCGGGCTTTCGATTTTATTCGCTTTCTTGATTCTTGCGGCGCTTTATGAAAGCTGGACGCTGCCCTTCAGCGTGCTGCTGAGCGTTCCCATCGCGGTCTTTGGCGCGTTCGCGGCGCTGCTTGGCCGGCGCATGATTGACCTGCTGGTCTTTAAGCAATATACGGGACTGGGCCTCGAAAATAACGTCTACGCGCAAATTGGTCTGGTTATGCTGATCGGCCTGGCGGCCAAGAACGCGATTCTGATTGTGGAGTTTGCCAAGGCCGAATACGAGAAGGGAAAATCGCTTGCGGACGCGGCTCTGGAAGGCGCTAAATTGCGCCTTCGCCCGATTTTGATGACGAGTTTTGCTTTCATCCTTGGCTGCGTGCCCTTGTGGCGCGCATCGGGTTCCGGCGCCGTTTCGCGCCAGGTAATGGGGACCGC
The DNA here is from genome assembly GCA_963824925.1 of uncultured Acidobacteriota bacterium. Classification (GTDB taxonomy): domain Bacteria; phylum Acidobacteriota; class Terriglobia; order Acidiferrales; family UBA7541; genus Acidiferrum. Next base: position 334,795 of record CAWGRE010000011.1, on the reverse strand, counting down.
CGTAATTGGCGGCATGCTGGCTGCCAGTTTCGTGGCGATATTTATCATTCCGGCGCTCTTTTATATCGTCGAGCGGATCACTGGGGCACGAGTCGAGGCGATCACTCCAGCGCCTGGCCAGGCTCCTCCCAGCCCCGGCCACGGGGATTAGGTTGGGAAAAGCGGATGGAGAAGAATTTAGAATCGATGCTTAGCAAAATTTCCAATTCGATGGCCAGCCGCTCGGCGGAGTCGCGGCACTGCGGGTCTGGCCGCGAACTGCGACGCGCGGCGCTCGCCATGCTGATTTCGGGAATGGTTTTCCTTTCCGGTTGCGCGGTTGGGCCCAAATACGCGCGGCCGAAGGTAACTTCGCCCCCACAGTTCCGCGGCGCCGAGGGCGTGGCCCAGCAAGCTTCTTATGCGGACCAGCCGTGGTGGGAAGTATTCAAAGACGAGCAACTCAAGGCGCTGATTGATACGGCGCTGGCGAATAACTATGATCTGGGCATCGCCGTTTCGCGCGTTGAGCAGTCTCGCCAGCTTGCGGCCGTGGCGCATTCTCAATATCTCCCCGCCGTGAACTATTCGGTGGGCGCCAGCGACGGCCAGAATGAATTTCTCGGCGCCGTGACGCCCGGTAACTACACCACCAAGGGCGCATTCCTCGCGGCGGGCAGCGTCGCCTGGGAAGCCGACATCTGGGGACGCATCCGCCGCCTGAACGAATCCGCGAAAGCGCAATATCTTTCCACCGAGGAAGCGCGGCGTGGCGTGATGCTCACGCTGACCAGCTCCGTTGCGCAAGCTTATTTTGAGCTGCTGGGCCTGGAGCTTCAGCTGCAAATTGCCCAGGAAACCGCGGACTCGTTTGGCCAAACATTGAAACTTTTCAACCAGCGGTACGAAGGTGGCGTGGCGTCGAAACTAGACGTGTCGCGTGCCGAGGCCGCGCAGGCATCCGCCGCGGCTGCCGTCCCGGAATATGAGCGCCAGATCGCGCTGAAGGAAAATCAGCTTAGCGTGCTGCTGGGCGAGAATCCGCAGCCCATTCTGCATACCGCGAAATTGCTGGAAGAAGTGGTGCCGCCGGAAATCCCCGTGGGCTTGCCCTCTGATCTACTGGAGCGGCGTCCCGATGTGCTTGCCGCGGAAGAGCAGGTGCGCTCCGCGAATGCCCAAATCGGCGTAGCCACCGCGAATTTTTTCCCGAAATTTGGCTTGACCGCGCTGGTGGGGCAGGCCAGCTCGCCACTTTCCGAAATCACTTCCAGCAACGCCAATGCCTGGAGTATTGCGGCCAATTTCGCCGGGCCGATCTATCAGGGCGGGGCACTGCGGGCGCAGAAGCGCGAGGCAGTTGCCTTCTGGCAGCAGACCACGCTGCAATACCAACAGGCCGCGCTGAATGCCTTTTCGGACGTTTCCAACGCGCTGATCTCACGACAGAAATACGAGGCTATCCGGGTTGAGCAGGCGCGCTCTGTTGCGGCGTATCAGGAGGCCGTCACCGTTTCTTTGCAGCGCTACACGGCGGGCAAGGCGAGTTATTTCGAAGTTCTTGACGCGCAAATCCAGCTCTATCCGGAACAGAATGCGCTTGCGCAAACGGAAATTAACCGCCGGCTGGTGATCGTGCAGCTCTATCTGGCGCTGGGCGGCGGCTGGAATCTTACTGACGCGGATTGGCAGAAACACACTGTAACTCCGCCCCCCAGTTCGGGCACGACTCCATCCAAGAAAATGTAGCGCTGGCTTTTATGCCAGCGCATTTGTGTAGCAATCCACTCGACAGATAGTTCCCTGCTAAGAAATTTGCCTTAGCGGATCCGGGGTTCTTTCGCCACCCCGCGCAGGTCCGCGGACACGGCTTTTCGCATGCGCGGCGTTAATTTATCTCCGAACCCTTGCTGGCGCCCAGTTCCGTCATTCGCCCGCCATCAATCGCGTACTCCATTCCACCCCATTTCACGCGGTTCGACGTGAACCCTGCGAGCCATACCGCGAAGTGAATCGCATCGCGCAGGGGCACCAGCCACAACTTGCGGCGCAATACTTCATCTCCAACACCCCAAACGCCGGCAACCCACGCCATCAGCAATCGCAGCACTAGGTACGCGACAAGAAATCCCGCAGCGATCCACGCGGTTGGCGCGATTAGGGCCGCCAGAATCGCCAGCGGCAATCCGTGCGTGAAAATGAGGCCGAGAAAAGACGCGGGGCGCACAAGCCGCACCGTCCGCGACCATCTCACCTGATGATCCCAAAAACTCTCGAATGTTTGCGCCGGATACATCGTCCACACCGCTTCCCGCGACAACAGCACTTTCCCGCCGGCCTTATAGACACGGTTGCCAATTTCATAATCGTCGGCCAGCAAATCGGCCAGCGCCTGGTAGCCGCCGATCTTTCCCAGCCAAGTTTTCGTGGTGGCCACGGAGGCGCCCAGCGCAAACGTTACGCTGCCCGGCAGATTCGCCACTAGTGCGCCGGCAAAAAAATCGCTGGCCGCGCCGATCGCTTCTAGCTCGGCCCAGAAATTCTGTTGCGCTACACCGCGATAGAAGCAACTCACGACGCCGACGCCAATATCCGCGAACGGCGCCACCACTTCACGCAGGTATTCCGGCCCGACGCGCACGTCGCCGTCGCTCTGCACCAGGATTTCGTGACGGGCCTGGCTGGGTCAGAAGGACAAGATTGTTCACCTTGCGATTTGCGCCGATTGGTTGCGCGCCGGAGTAGATCTCTATCCGGCGCTCGGGAAATTCACGTTTCAGGCGCTCGATTACCGGCACCGCAGGGTCGTCCATCTGGTTCACGCAGAATAAAATCTCGTAGTCCGGATAATTCAGCGTGCAGAAGCTCTTGAAATTTTCGTAGGAGGCGAAATCCACGCCGCGCACGGGCTTCAGCAGGCTTACGGGAGGAGTGAACGCGGGCAGCGCCTTTGCGCGTTCTTTCAGGAAGAATCGCAGCGCCGCGAAGATTGCCACCAGATAGTAGACCGGCGGGGCAAGAGCCAGCGCCAGCACGGCCACGCGCCAAATGGAAAGTTCACTCATGCTTGGAATGTTGTCGTCCCGCCCGCTTGGAATTCGTTGGATGCCACGCTCACTCCGCCGCGAAAATCTTCACGATGGTCCGCCCGCGTCCTTGCGCAACACCATGCGTTCGCCTTGCAATTCAAACTTGCTGCTGCGCCATGCGATTTTAGTTCCGGAAAAACTCGCGCACCAGACCACAAACCCCAGCAAATCGCGCGTCGGATAGAGCCAGATGGTACGCAGCAGCGGCTTGTCTCGCAGCACCACCCAGCCCACGGCGTAGGCCTCAATCAAGCGATTGAGCACCGCCCAAGCTAGCAACGCCGCTCCCAAAATCCAATTTCCGAGTAGCCCGCCGGCCAATACTCCCAGAATCCCGTAGGGCATGGCAAAAATCAGCCCCATGCCCAAGTATCCTTTGGGCCTGCAATAGCGCTCCGTGACGCGCCATCGCAATTGGTTCTGCCACATTTTCTTAAATGTGCTCTGGTTCACGATGTGGTCAATCACGTGGCTGGAGAGCACAACCTGATGCCCGGCTTTGTGAATCAGATTCCCAAGAATAAAATCGTTCGCCGAATAATCGTAGAATTTCTCGTAGCCTCCCACTGCTTCCAGCGCTGCCCGGCGCACAGCGATCGTCGGCCCCAGTCCGAATTTCATGCCCTCCAGCAGATTCGCCACCAGCACGCCCGCGGGCTCCTCCACGGACATCAGCATCGCCGTCTGGTTGGACCAGAAATCGCCCACATTTTTGCCGCGATAAAGGCATGTGCTCATTGCGATTCCCGGCTTCAGCAGGGGGGCCACCACTTCGCGAAGATAGTTCGGCGCCACTTCCACGTCGCTGTCCGATGCCACGATTACATCGTATTTCGCTTGCTTCGAAAGGATATGCAGGGAATAGGTCTGCGGATTTGGCCACGGCGGTACGCCGTGCGCGATGATCCGGCTTGGCACCTGGGGATAGCGCGCGCTTACTTCGCGAACAATTTCCAGGGCGGGATCGTTTTCGGTATCGGCGCCAAACAAAATTTCGTATTGCGGGTAATCCTGCCGGAAGAAGCTCTCGATATTCTCGCGGAGTTGCGGTTCCAGGCCGTGCACCGGTTTGATCACGGATACGCCGGGTAGATTCGCCGCTGCGGCAGGTGGGTCCAGGAGCTTGCGCGACTCCGCCCGAAATTTCACAACCGCCGCCAACACCAATCCCAGATAGACCGTGGAACTCAGCGTCCCAATCAGCGCCACCGCCAGCAAAATGTAACCGACAATTTGCAATTAATCCCCTGTAGTGGCCGAACTTCAGATCGGCCGCCTGCGCAGTTCCCTACACCGATGTTTGCTGTCCCTCATACAAGAGCTCAGCATCCCGAATCAGCGCCATCATGGATTCTCGCAACGCCTCACGCGAATTGCGCTGGTTCTTCCAGCCGAGGCCGCGGATGCGCTCCGTGTTCAATCGGATCACCGCCACATCGCCCTTCCAGCCGCGGTCTCCGCCGGTGAATTCAAACTGCACGTTCTTCCGCTCCAGCCCCACGCATTCCACGGCCAGTTCCGCAATCTCTTTCACCGTGATGTAATCGCCCGTCGCCACGTTGTAAGTTTGAAATTTCTGCTTCGTTTTTTGATGAGCCGTTAGCACCGCTGCGAGGACGTCTTCTACATAGACATAAGACTTGCTCTGCCCGCCATCCCCAAGAATCCGCAACCGCGTTGGCTCTTTCCGCAGCGCGCGAACGAAATCGAAACCCACGCCGTGCGTTTGACGGGGCCCTACTACATTTCCAAACCGGAAAACGCAGGCCGTCAGCTCAAACATGTGGCAGTAGGAACTGATCAGGACCTCTCCGGCCAATTTACTGGCGCCATAAGTGGAAATCGGCACCAAGGGGCCGTAATCCTCGTTCGCCTCCACCATCCCCAGTTCGCCGTAAACGCCGCTGCCCGAGGCATAAAGAATCCGCTTCGCGGAGGTCAGCCGCATCGCTTCCAGCACCCGCTCCGTCAAATACGTCCCCTCGCGAAAATCGATGTCCGGCTCAGTGGCAGCACGCGCTATATCCGGATTCGAAGCAAGATGGATCACCACTTCGCTGCCGTCCATGGCCTGTTTCAACGCGTCCAGATCCTTCACATCGCCCTTCACAAATTTGAACTTGGGATTATGCAAGTGTTTCGCAAAATGCCATTCCCTGCCCGAACTCAAATTGTCGTAAATGGTCACGGATTCCGCGCCGGCCGCTCCCAGCAGCACGTCCGTAAAATGCGAGCCGATAAATCCCGCCCCGCCCACGATAAAAAACCTGCCCATCGTCATGCTGTTCTCCGTGGCCTTTGTGTCCTCTGTGGTGAAAGTGCCCATAAAAATTGCACAGACCCAGCCAACCTGCAAAAATCAATCGGCGACGCCCTCAGCCACCGAGTGGAACAAAGTAATTTTGCACGGAATGGGTATATCAAAATGATAGTCGAACCTCCCTCCACCGTCGACCTCAAAACCCTGGCGTTTGCCCGCTCTCATGTTTTAATAGAGGCACGTTTTTCCCGGAGCGGATTGCATGTCAACTGACACTTCTTCCCCACAGGCTGCTCGCATCCTGATCACCGGCGGCAGCCGAGGCATCGGCTTCGAAATCGCCCGGGACCTTGCGGCCTCTGGCCACAAGCTCTGGCTCGCCGCCACCAGTGATAAGATTCACGAAGCCGCTCGTCAACTGGGACCGGAACATCGCGCCTCGCGCCTGGACGTAGCCAACCCGCAATCCGTTGCCGCTCTCTATTCCGAAATTCGCCGGGAATGGCAGGGCCTCGAAGCCGTTATCCACGCGGCCGCGGAACTGGGGCAAACCGGCAATTTCTGGCGGCTCGATCCGGAAGCATTTGCTCACACGCTTCGGGTGAATACGGACGGCTCATTTTTCATTGCCCGGGCATTCGTGGAGCTTTGGCTGGAATCCTCGCCGGAAAATCCAGTGCGCCGCGGAAAAATCATTTTCTTCTCAGGCGGTGGCTCGGGGTACGGTTATCCCAATTTTCTTCCGTATGGAACGTCCAAAGCCGCCGCGGTACGTATGTGCGAAACCATGTCCATGGAACTCGACGCGGCTCATGTGCCCATCGACATCAATATCGTTGCGCCCGGCGCGAACGAAACTTCCCTGCTGGCCGCGGTGCGCGCTGCGGGCGGTGAAGTCCGCAGCGTGGTTCCTTTCTCCAAACCCATTGAGCTGTGCCGCTGGCTGCTGAGTGCTGCCTCCGATGGTATCTCCGGCCGGTTCATTCACGTCAACGACACTTATTCCGCAATGGCGCCAGAAGGCCTCCGGGCGGAGGCGCTTAAATTGAGGCGCATCGATCTATGAAACTACTCGTCCTCGGCGCGGGGCTTATCGGGGCGCAACGGACTCAGGCGCTCACGAAACTTTCCGCTGTTTCTGAAATCGTTGGCTTCGATCCAAAAGTTCCTGAAGGCACAAAACTCTCTGCCAAAGCAGAAGCTGTGAATGAGCTTTTCGCGTTCTCCAATAAATATGATGCAGCCATTGTGGCTACGCCGCACGACACGGCCGTTGCGCTGCTGCCCAAGGTTTTTCCTTTAGCGCCGTTTGTTCTGGTGGAGAAGCCCCTGGGACGCACTGCTGCGGAAGCGGAAGCTCTGATTGCCGCGGCTGCGAAATCCGGCAGCCGGATATTTGTAGGACTGAATTACCGCTTTCTGAAAAACGTGCAGCATCTTCAGAAACTTTTAAGTGGAGGAGAGTACGGCAAAGTTTTGGGCGTAGATGCCGTGTTGAGCCATGGCGCGCAACCCGGCTATGAAAAAAGCTGGAAGACTGATGCCGTCCGCTGTGGCGGTGGCGTGTGCATCGATCCGGGCATTCACCTGTTCGATCTTCTGGTTTGGCTTTTCGGTGGTGCGGAACTTGCGTCGGGACATCTCAGCCGACAGTTCTGGCCGATTGAGGTAGAGGATCACGCCAGCCTGGCGCTTACGCTTCCGGGTGGCGCTGTTGCGAATCTGTATCTTTCGCTTTCCAGTTGGCAGTCGCGCATGGAAATCACCGTGGAGACGGAGAAGGCGCAGTTCCTGCTCCGCGGGCGTGGGAAATTCTATGGTGCGCAGCGGCTTACGATTGTGACGAAATGGCCGTGGTTGCATCCCAATCAGCCCCGCGAAACGCAATTTGATTATGGGATGGAAGATGTTTCGTTGGCGCTGGAGACTGAGGAGTTTGTTGCAGTTTGTGGAGGGGCTAAGCTGAATCCAGCGATTGCCACTGCCGAAGATGCCTTGCGGTCGATGCGCGTTGTGGATGCTTGCTATTCTAAATTGCCGAGGGGCAATTTTTGATTGTTGAGCGTTGGTAGCGCCGGCATCCTGCCGGCAGGCGGACCGCGAATCGGCGAACTGGCAGTTCTTCGAAGCTACTAAAGAAAGACGGCTCGCTAAGAGATTATTGGCGCAGGGCCTCGAGGACTCGGCTGCTGGCCGGCAGGATGCCGGCGCTACCTGGTTTTCGCCTTACTGGCAGCTACGCCGAGCGTATAGCCTGCTTTTGCAGCGTCGTTGTGGAACATTTTTACGGTGTCCAGAGAGAAATCGCCCAGGTCCTTGCCTACTTGTTTTAACTTCGCAAGGATGTCGTTCGTGACCGTGATGATGTGGCAGCCGATCTCATCGGCTTGAAAAATATTCAGCAGCTCGCGTGGGCTGGCCCAGATTAATTCTGTCTTCGGGCTCTCCTGCAGAATGTCCAGGGCTTCACGCATCATCGGGACGGGATCGCGTCCGGTATCCGCCACGCGCCCCGCGAACACAGATGCATTCGACGCCGCGCCACCGCACAGCGCTTTCGTCACCTCGCGCACTTGTTCCAGGGTCATCATCGCCGTCACATTCACCTGAATGCCTTCGTGGCTCAGCCGGCGGATCAGTCCGTACATTGGTTCGCGCTTCGTGTTCGTCACCGGAATCTTCACGTACACGTTTTTCGCCCATGCTGCGATATGCTTCGCCTGAACTTCCATGGTCGCTTCATCGTCGGCGAACACTTCAAACGATACGGGCAGTTCCTTGATGTGGCGCAGGACTTCGGCCGCGAACTCTTCGTAATCCGGCACGCCGGCCTTGCGCATCAGCGTCGGATTGGTGGTGAATCCCTTGATATAAGGCAGCTTTCCCAGTTCCAGAATTCCCGCCAGGTCCGCGCCGTCCCCGAAAATTTTCACCTTTAATTCGGAAACCTGCTTCATTGCGCCACACCCTTTCGGCACTCCTGCAAAATCCAATCCACCGCTTCGCGCAACGAATGTACGCGCGCATCCGCGGGACGCGCGGGGTTTCTGTCTTCATACCCGCCATCAATAAAAATGGTGCGGCAACCCGCGTTCTGCCCGGCTTCCACGTCTCGCCAGCGGTCGCCCACCAGAAAACTTTCTGTCAGGCTCCACGTTGTATTTCCGCGCGCCTTCCAGCAGCATTCCCGGCTTCGGCTTGCGGCATTCGCAGCCATCGCCATCTTTGTGATAGCAGACAAAAATCTCATCCACTGGCAATTCCGCCGCGAGCTTGGCGTGAATTTCTTCCACGATGGCGCGCGTTGTGATGCCCCGCGCCACGTCTGGCTGGTTCGTCACCACCAGCAATTTAAATCCCAGCGCCTTCAATTCATCCAGCGCCTTCGCCGCACCCGGCGGCAATTCCACTTCGGAGACATTTGCGGGCGAGTACGGCTTCCCGTCGCGCACGAGCGCCAGGTTCAACACTCCATCGCGGTCCAGAAACACGGCCTTGTTCATTAACGCGCCCCTGCCGTGGATTCCCACTTCGTCTGTTCGACCTTTACCGCCGGATGCGACACCAGCAGGTGCCACACCACGGCCTGAAATGCTTCCGAGTGCGGCGTCACGTGCGCCGTATTCACCATTGGAATCAGCACGCAGGCATCCGCCACTTTTGCCGTGTACCCGCCGTCTCTTCCGACCACGCCGATAATTTTCGCGCCCACGCTCTTCGCCAGCTTCAGCGCCGCAACTAGATTCGGGCTGACGTTTCGCTCCAAATCTCCGCCGCCGACGGAAAACACCAGCACCGCGTCGCGCGCCTGCAATTTACTGGTCTTCAGCCAGCTTTCGAAAACCGTGGCCCAACCCTCATCATTCGTACGCGCAGTCAGTTCTGATACGTTGTCGGTCGGCGCGTACGCCTCAATCCCGCCGATTTTTCGGAAATCATTCACGGCGTGTGAAGCGTTGGCCGCGCTTCCTCCCACCCCCAGAATAAATAGCCGACCGCCCGTCGCGCGTAGCTCTCCAATCATTTTGGCGGCCTTTTCCAGGCTAGCGCGATCCAGCCGGGCCAAAATCTCCGTCGCCTCAGCCAAAAACTTGTCCGCGAATGTCGCTTCAGAACTCATCTCTTCTCCACTTCCCGCGATGCAATAAACCGAGCCGTCTCCGCCAACCCTTCCGGCGATCCGATCTCGTAAAATCGCTGGGCGATCTCCATCCCCGCCAATTCCCCGTCCGCCAGAATCGCCTGGTATAACTCCGCGAGGTCAAACGCACGGTCCACCGGCACGCGCTCAAATGCCTTCGCTGTGAATGCGCCCAGGCCGTAATCAATGTACTTCATCCGCGGCGTACGTTCCTGCTTGTTGTACGCCAAAATCCGGCCGTCCGCGAATTCGACGTTACTGGTGTCCCATTGCCCTTCGTTGTGAAAGACAGTCATCAGGGCCTGTTTGCCGGATTCCTCGAAAGTGCGCGCCACGCTTGCGTAATCGCACAGCAAGTAGGAATCCCCGTACAGCGTCAAAAACGCCCGCCCCAGAAGCGGCAGCGCGCGTTTCAATGCGCCGGCGGTCCCCAAAAGTGAAGGCCCATCGAACGAGTACTTCGCTTCCAACCCAAACGCGTGGCCATCTTTTACGACGTCGCGAACCATCTCGCCCAGAAATCCCACGCAGAGCACCACGCGCTGCACATCATTCGCCTTCAATAGCCGCAATTGGTGCGCAATAAACGGCTCGCCATTCACTTCCAGCAGCGACTTGGGCACCTTCTCCGTCGCCGGCCGCAGCCGCGTCGCCAATCCCCCCGCGAGTATCGCCACCGGCAGCAATTCTATTCTTCCTCAGCGCTCTCTGTGCCTCTGACTTAAGCTTTTGCTTCTACGAGTGCACAACTACGGTCGTCCCCTCAAAATCAAAATCCAGCCGTACTTCCCGCAACCCCGCGCCCCGCATCGCTTCCCGCACTCTGGTCTTCTCTTCCGTATAAAGCAGCAAGAATCCTCCGCCGCCCGCGCCGACAATTTTTCCGCCCAACGCCCCATTCTTGCGGGCCAACCCGTAAAGCTCGTCAATCGGCCCATTGCTCATTCCCGGCGAGCGCTTTTTCTTGTGCTCCCAATGCACGGCCATCAGTTCCGCAAACTTTCGCAGATCGCCCTTCACCAGCGCGTCGCGGCTCTCCAGGCCCAATTGTTTCGTGAAGTGGAGATTCGCCAGCATATCTCCGGCGTTCTCCTTGCTCTTCATATCCTGGTCGCGCAAGATCTCGGAAGCGGAACGCGATGTCCCAGTAAAAAACAGCAGGAGGTTATCTTCCAGGTTGGCCAGCGCCTCCGCCGGAATTGTCAGTGGTTCCACCTTCACTTTTCCATCCGGCAAAAACTCGAAACTCGTGATACCGCCGAACGCCGCGATATACTGATCCTGCTTTCCGATGGGTTCCTTCAACAAATCAATTTCAATGTGGCAGGCCTGCTCCGCCAATTCCTGGGGAGAAACAAACTGCCGCTTCATCGTATGCAGCGCGCTGAGCAGCGCCGTGGTGAAGCTTCCCGACGAACCCAGCCCTGTGCCCGCGGGAATATCCGAATGGCTCACAATTTCAAGATAGGGGCCCGCCACGCCCGCAAGCTTCATCGCTTCGCGAATAATCGGGTGATGAATCTCGTCCACCCGCTCCACTTCTTCCATCTTGGAATATTTCAAGCTGATCTTCGGCCAAAACCCTTCGCTGATCGTGATGTACACATAGCGCCGAATCGCGGCGGACACAACGAAGCCGGTGTGTTTTGTGTAATACGACGGCAAATCCGTGCCGCCTCCGCCCAGCGAAATCCGCAGCGGGCTGCGCACAATAATCACACCAAGGCTCCCCGTTCCTTCGTCATCCGCTCCCCCGCCGCTTCACTTCGGATTTCCACGCGTCAAGCCGCCCCGCAATGCCGCTTCTCTCCCGGCATTGCGCAGCACCGCTTCTGCTAAACATGGATCAATCTTTAGAATATCACGCCTTTTCCCCGCTTTCTCCGCGGACACTGCGCTGTTCCCTTCGCGGCCTCCGCGGTAGAACTTTTCTTTCTTCCTCACACCTCTGCGCACTCGTGGCGCGTGCTAAACTAATTTGTTACATCTTACGGCGTTTTCGCGCCTGCACACCCTCTCGAGGCTCTCAACCGGAATGGTTCGCTCCGTCGGACAACGCACCTGGTCTTCCCTGGGCATCCTGCTATTTCTCTGGCTTGCTGTATATGGCCCCGGCCTCTTCACGCCGCCGCTTCAGGACGATGTGGACGCTTCTCACGCTGACGCTGGCCGCGAAATCCTCGTCCGCCACGACTGGGTCACGCTACACGAAGACAATATTCGCTATCTGGAAAAGGCGCCGCTTCCCTATTGGGGCACGGCCGTCGCCATCAAGATTTTCGGCGTGCATACCTGGAGCGCACGCCTGTCACTGCACCTCAGCGTGCTTCTCCTGGCTTTTTTCCTTTATTTTTTCGGACGCCGATTCCTCACGCCGCAATCCGGCTTCTGGGCGGCGGTGGTCTTCCTGGCGACCACAGGGCCGTATCTCTTCACGCGCATTATGATCCCAGACGTCACCGTGGGATTGTGGATCGGCATCGCGCTCTACTTTTTTCTCGACGGCTGGCAGTCCGGCAATCCCACGCGGAGTTCCTGCTGGGGCATGGCCGCCGTCATCGCGCTCAACGTGCTCACCAAAAGCCTGATCGGCATTGTCTTCCCCTGCGCCATCATCTTCCTCTTTCTTCTGCTGGCGCGCGACCTTCGCCATCTTTTCAAGATGCACCTGGTCTCCAGCACGCTGGTCTTCCTGCTGATCGCCGCGCCCTGGCACATTCTTGCCGCCATCCGGAATCCCCCTGCGGGGCAGGCCAAGGGCTTTCTGTGGTTCTATTTCGTCAACGAGCAATTTCTTCGCTATCTCGGCAAGCGCTATCCCGTGGATTACGACACGATCAATATATTTCTGTTCTACGGGCTGATTCTGATCTGGCTGATGCCTTGGAGTTCCTTTCTACCCCAGGCCTTGTCTCAGGTGCGCTTCCGACTGCCGCGCATTGCCGGAGTTCGCCAATCTTCCGATGCCGTGTTGCTGCTGTGCTTTCTCTGGCCGGCAGTCATCCTGTTGTTTTTCAGTTTCTCCACGCGGCAAGAATATTATCTGGCCCCGGGTCTACCCGGCCTCGCGCTGCTTCTGGGTCACTGGATGGCGCGTGAAGCCGAGGCGCCGGTTGGCTCTCCGATTGCCCGCGCAGGCCGCCGCTCCGCGCTGGTTTTGCTGGTTTTCGGTGTAATTATTGCGGCAATCACCGGTTTTCTATACGCCACCACACATACTCCGGCGCCTGGCACGGAACTTTTCGATGAGTTGAAGAAGAACCCTGATCTTTACGCGCTCTCGCTGGGCCACATGCTGGACCTTACCGGCAACGCCATGAGCTTTTTCCGCGGACCGCTGCTCGGCACGGCGCTGGCCTTTTTCTTCGGCACGCTGCTGAATTGGTTGCTGCGCCGCCGCGGCAAAATCGTTGCCGCCAACTGGGCACTTGCGGCCATGATGATTGTCTTCATCGAGTGCGCCCACATCTCTCTGGGTGTCTTCTACCCAATCCTGGGCTCGCAGCAATTTGCAGCCACGCTGAAGCCACTGCTGCAGCCCGGCGACAAAATCGTGATGGACGGCGAGTACGCCAACGCCTCTTCGGTCCGCTTCTACACGGGAGAACAAATCTACGTGCTCAACGGCCGCGTCAACGGCCTCTGGTACGGCTCGCTGTTCCCCGACTCCCCGTCCATATTTTTCGACGATGCACAGTTCGCCCAGCTCTGGGCCGGCCCCACACGCGTCTACTTAATCACCCGCAACGAAAAAAAGCGCGACGCACTCGCCCCGTCTGCACCCGTTTACTTAATCACCAAATCAGCTGACCGCTACGTGCTCTCCAACCGCCCATAAGCTCCAAAGAAAACGAATTTCCAGGCGTAGCCCGGCAAAATGTAGCGCTGGCTTTTATGCCAGCCTCTTCCAACTTTAAGTTGTCAGCGGGATTACTCCGGGCAGGAAAAAACGTCCAAACTCTCAACCTCTCCCAGTCAACAAAACCAGCGTCACACCCAGGCATACCATCACGACGCCCATCCACCGCTTGAAGGAAACATCTTCCTTCAACAGATACTTCGCGCCAAACGTGCCCACAATGTAGTTCGAAGCCGACGCCGGGATCACCACGCTGACCGGGGCCCAAGAGAAACAGAATCAGCAGCGAATAGAACGAAGCCGCTAGCAGCGGGATCGCCACCCACAGCCAGCGATTCTTCACCGCCGCCCACACAAACCGAAGCAGCGCCATACGGGCGGAAACTTTGCGGCTCGCCCACCTGCTTCACGCCGTACGACATCGCGATTTCGCCGCCCGTGTTGCACAGCACGAAAAAGATCAACATCAGAGCTATGCGGGTCATGACGGTAACACCGCTACGTTCGTGGTATTCGGCTTGGTCTGCCCCACCAGCAACACTCCGCCGCAAATCAGCGCCACACCGACCCAACGCTTTGGCGAAACGATTTCATGCAGCACCACGATCGCCAGCATGGTCTGGATGGCATAGCCAAAAGCGCCGGCGGGCATCACGAAGCTGTAGTCCGCCCAGCTTACAGCGGTCATGTAACAGAGCGTGAAGCCAATCAGGAAGCAGATTCCGATCCAGATGCTGCCGTTGTGGATAGTCATCCAAAGCGCATGCAGCAGGCCTGGAACGCTGATCACCACCTTGTCGATCTGTTTCATGCCGCGCGCCAGCATCAAGTCGCCCGTGTTGGCACACACCACCATCAGCAAGACCATCACCAGCGTCTTGAATCGCAGCCTATGCTCGTGACTCATTTTTTGGAGTTAATCCGCTCTCTTGGATAGGGTCGCTCTCTCTATGGAAAGCGATTGTTTTGACTCGTCATCCTGAACCTATCCGATGAGGATAGGCGAAGGATATCAACTTAAACGCCGAGAACAAACCCTGCGTTGAGATCCTTCGGGCCGCAAAAACCGCCCTTCGCAAAAAACGCTCCGGGCAAGCGTCCCTCAGGATGACAAGCCGCTCATTTCACAAATACCGACTATTTAAGAGAAGCGTCCTAATCGTTGCCGCTGGCCGAGGAGGTGCCGCCAACTGCGACCATGGTCTTTGGCGTGTCGCCGCCCTGCTGCACCCATTTCAGGCGCTCGGCGCGCAGCCGCAGGAAGTCTGTGGCTTCGTGATAGAGCCGCTTGCGCTCGTGGCTGTCCCACAGCGCTTCCTTCACGATGCGCCAGACGACCTTGGGACGGAAATAATATTCATCGTAGAACCGCGTGACGCCCGCCATCATGTCTGCCTTGGAAAGGTGCGGGAATTCAATGTGCGGCAACTGGTGGCCGCTCTGGTCCGCCAGCGCTTCCACGCGCAGGAAACCTTCCTTGGACATTTGGTCGTGGAGTTCGGTGCCGGGCATGGCGTGGGCCAGGGAAACCTGAATCGTTTCGCAATCGAGTTCCTTGGCGAAATCTATGGTCTTGTTGATGGTGTCCTTGGTTTCGCCGGGCAGACCGATGATGAAATCACCGTGAACCTTGATGCCGACCTTGCGGCAATTCTTCATGAACTCGCGGGCCATCTCCGTGGTGGCGCCCTTTTTAATGTTTTTCAGGATTTGGGCGTCGCCGGATTCAAAGCCGACGATGAACAAACGCGCCCCGCCGTCCGCCATGGCTTTCAGCTCTTCATACTTGCTGTGGCAGCGGGCCGTGCAGGACCACTGGAACTTCAGCGGCTTGAATTTCTGGCTCAGCTCGATGACGCGATCCTTGCGGATGTTAAAGGTGTCGTCGTCGAAGAAGATCTCTTTCATCTGCGGGAAATGGACCAGTGCGCGCTTTACTTCTTCCACGACGTTATCCACGGAACGCGTGCGCCAGGCGTGGCCGGAAAGCGTCTGCGGCCACATGCAGAAGGTGCACAGCGCCGGGCAGCCGCGAGAACTGTAGAAGGAAACGAACGGGTTCAGCAGGAACGGCACGTTGTAGCGCTCGATCTGCAAATCGCGCTTATAGACATCGCTGGCAAACGGCAGTGCGTCCAGCTCTTCCGTGTGCAGTTGCGGGCGGGACGCGTTGTGGACGATCTTGCCGTCTTTCTTGTAGCTCGCGCTGAGGATCTGGTCCAGCGGCTTGCCGTGCGCGTATTCCGTCACCGCGTGATCGAACTCGCCGCGAACGATGAAATCGATATCCTCGCTGGCGTTCAGCGTTTCGTCTGGCTTGATGTGGCCGTGGGGACCCACGAACGCCACCTTCATGGAGGGATTTGCTTCCTTGATCTTGCGCAGCAACTTCAAGTCGCTGTGGAAGCCAACGGTCGAGGTAAACAAGACCAGGAATTCGTAGCTCTTGCAGATATCGACGGTCTGCTGCCAGTTGATTTTATGAGGAGAGGCATCCAGCAAACGGCTGCCCGGGATCATGCCCGCGGGATACGACAGCCAAACGGGATACCAGTAGGATTCGATTTCACGCGTCGCGGGCCACCGCGAGCTAGCTCCGCCGTCAAAATTCTCAAAACTCGGCGGATTCAACAGCAACGTCTTCATTACATCCGGCATTCTTCACCCTCAGTTTCGTTCAAAAATTCGTCCCTATACCATTGCTGCAGGCCACACATGCAGCTGCGGATCGGCGGCCTCTGCGGAACCCCAATCAATGTAGATAATAGTTTACCCGACTTGGTTGCATCCCCGCACGCGATTCTGCCAATGGTGCGTAACGTGCATCGAACCGCTAAACGCTGCATTGAGTGGAGGTTACCGGGAGCGCTATGGAGCGCCCATCTCCGATTGGCAAGCGCTCTGCCGTCGGCGAGGCTCAGCCAGCTTGCAGCACGCCATCCGTTGCCTTCCCCAGAATGTCCCAAATCCTCCCGACCCATTGCTTGTGCTCCGGTTTCATCAAGACCGACCGCAAACACGTTATCGTCTCGCGATCCTTCTTCATTGCTCCCAAATTCGCCGTAAAAAACTTCACTGGCAGTTCCGCCATCGCCAGGTGCAAATCCATTCTCGCCGCCGCATTAAAAATCTTGCGCGATCGCTCCGAAGCTTCGGTGACAGTCCCGGCGCGCGGCGCGAAGACCACAATGTCCAGCTCCGGCGGAAACGCGGTAACAAACCGCGCATCACCAGCAAGTCGCTGGTGAAAATCGAGCGCCGCGCCGCGGCACGCCTCCAACCCACGAGCAAACTCACCGCCCCTGCTCAAAGGCAGCAATTCCTGCGTGGCCCACAGGGCCGCCGCTGCCGCGCCCGCACGCGAACACTCAAGACTGATCTCCCCCAAGTGCAGATCCTCCGAGCTGAAATAGGTATAAGGAGAATCGTGCTTGTAAAGCCTGCCAACTGCCGGATCGCGAAACAAAACGCAGCCGCATCCATAAGGCTGCAGGCCGTGCTTGTGCGGATCAATCACGATGGAATCCACCTGGGAGAGCAAATCGAATCCGCGTCGCGCGTCTGCCGCAAGATTCCCCGCCAGGCCAAAATAGCCGCCATAAGCCGCATCGGCGTGCACACGGAAGCCGTGTTTTTCGCGCAGCCCCAGAATTTCCGCCAGCGGGTCGACCGATCCCGTTGCGGTGGTTCCCATCGTGGCCACCACTGTGCCTACGTCGCCGCGCGACGCCTCCTCGCGCAATTGCCCGATATCCATGCGGCCGTACGAGTCGGAGGCAACCGACGTGAATGGCAATTGCAGCACGCCGCTGATTCGGCTGTGGGTGTAATGCGCCTGCTCGCTGGCAAGAGTTCTCTTCCCCTTCGCCAATTGGCCGGCAACCCAAAGCGCTTCCAGATTCGCCATTGTGCCGCCGCCGCACAGGTGGCCCAGATGCTCACCCCAGCCGAACATCATCGCAATTCCGGCAACCGCCTCCCTTTCCATCGCCGAGGTCGCGCGACCGCCGTCGAGCGCGTGGTTGTTGGGATTGATCCGTTGTGCCAACGAGTAGGCCAGGCGCGCGACCGGATGCGGAGGCTTCAGCATTTGCCCGGCGTATAACGGATGAAAGTACGGATAGTTGTCCTGCAAGCGATCGGCGACGGCTGCCAGGATTTTCCCGATGCGGGATTCGCCCGGCACGTCCGCCGTGAACTCTGGAAGCTCGGCGAAGCCGGAATCCAGCCGCTCCAGCGATTCCAGGAGAATTTTCAGGCTTTCTTTATCGAGCATGAGGCCAAGTTCCGATCTGTCGTGTGCCTGCCAGCCATGTGGAACGCAAAATCGCAAACACTGTCATTCTGAGACCATCCGATGAGGATGGGCGAAGAATCTCAACGCTCACTTCCAGCAAGGACGTTACGTTGAGATCCTTCGGCTCGCAAACAGCGCGAGCCTCAGGATGACACTTTATGGCTAGCGCGTTGGAACGTATTGCAGGATCCGAATGGTAGTCCTTGTAAATTGGCGGATTGCGAATTACGGATGGGAGTCTCCTACCATCGGAACCACTGCCTGGGTCCACGGATTATTGCAGGACCTTTTCTAGCTGGCCGGCGGTTTTCAGCAGGTCAAGCTGGGCTTGCTGGCGGCGGAAATTGGCGTCCAAAAAGGCCATCCACTTTTCATTTTCGTCCAGACGGGATTTTTCGACGTCGCGCAGATTCGTCTTACCTTCGCCGAATTGCGATTCCAGCACCGCCAGATTCTGCTGCGCCAGTTGCAGTTCCAGCCGCGCCACTTCTTTTGCCGCGTCCGCCTGCTGCACCTTGCGCGACTTTTGCCGCACGTCAGCGCTTACCTGCGTGCGCGTGTTGTTCAAATTGATTTTTGCCGCTGCCAGGTTCACCTGCGCCAGCGCCACGCTGGCCTTCGTTTTCGCGCTGTAAATCGGCACGTTGATGTTCACGCCGGCATTCAGGTTGTTGTATTTGAAATTCTGGTAGATGTTGGAATAGTTGTTGAAATTGTATTTCGCCAGCACGTCGTAAATGGCCACCAACTGGAGCGACGGCCAGTAGCCGCGCTTTTCTCCTTGCAAGCGGAACTCCTTGCCCGTCACGTCCGACTCCGCCGCAAGCAGGCTGGTATTATTCTGCGTGGCCATGGCGATCAGGTTCGCGCCTTCTTCCTCCGCGGCGCCCGGCAGATCTTCCGGCGTCACTTCGATCGGCTGATCCGCGGGCAGACCCAACTGGCTGCGCAGATACACTTCCAGCTCGTCCTGTCGGCCTTCCAACTGCAGAATGCGTTCCTGTACTTGTGCCCGCGTCAGTTGCGCCCTGGTTACCTCCACCGGCAATTCAAATCCTTCGCCTTCGCGTTCCTTGGTGACGTTCACAATTTTCTCGGCGCTATCCTTTTCCGCGCGGAGCAACTCCAGCGCGTGCCGCACCTTCACAAGTTCCAGATAACTGGAGGCCACGCGCACCATCACCAGGTTTCTTGTGTCTTCCAGGATCGCGCCCTGCGCCTTAACCTGCTCCTGCTGTTCCTTGGCCAACCCGCGCAGCGGCCCGTTGAAAATATCCTGGGTGTAGGTGATGCTGAAAATCGCGGGCGGCCTGCCCCCGGGCGTTTCCGGCAATCCATAGGTGTAGCCTGCTCCGGACCCGGCGTAGAGATTGGGCAAGAACTCCGCACGTGTGAGCTGCGCGTTATCCTGCGATGCCTGCACTTGTAACTTTGCCAGCTGAA
This sequence comes from uncultured Acidobacteriota bacterium, assembly GCA_963824925.1. GTDB lineage: Bacteria > Acidobacteriota > Terriglobia > Acidiferrales > UBA7541 > Acidiferrum. Next base: position 315,727 of record CAWGRE010000011.1, on the reverse strand, counting down.
TATCTTTGCTGTTGGCCAGGGAAAGCTCCACAGCGCGTTTCAGCGTCAGCACCACGGGAACGCTGTTCGCCGCGGGAGGTGCGACCTCTTGCGCGTGCGCAGGCGAAACACCGCTCATCAGCAACACTAAGAAAATTCCGCGTCTCCAGACCATAACTCGTCCTCCCATAGCTACTCGTAACGCAGCGATTCGATCGGCTCCAGCACCGCGGCCTGTTTCGCGGGAAGCCAGCCAAAAAACAATCCCGTGGAACAGGAAACCAGAAACGCCACAATCACGCTCATGCCCGAAATTGGTACGCGCAGATTTCCCGGCAGCAACTGTTGCACCAGCACGGGAATTCCCACGCCAATCAGAATTCCGATCACCGCTCCGCCTCCGCTGATCAGAAACGCTTCGATCAGGAATTGCCACATGATTTCGCGCTGCGCCGCGCCGATGGCCTTGCGGATTCCGATCTCCCGCGTGCGCTCCTTCACCGTCACCAGCATGATATTCATGATCCCGATGCCGCTGATCAGCAACGCGATGAACGCGATCACGACCAGCACGATGCGCAGCGAATATGCTATCGTCCGTGCCGTCGAAAGAATTGCCACCAGCGTCTGGACGTTGTACTCCGCCTCGATCGGGTGGCGGCTCTTCAGCAAGCGGTTCACTTCTCGCGCCACAGTGGCAACCTGATCCGGCCCACTGGTCTGGACCTGCAGCGTGCTCAGCACGTCCGTCCCGGTGTAATAGGTGATCAGCGGAAACGGAATGATCACCGATTCTTTCTGCAATTCCGAAAGGCCAAACGTTTCCGCTCGCTCGCGGACGATGCCAACCACCGTGAAGGTCAGTTCTCCCATGCGCAATTCCTTGCCCACCGGATTTTCCACGCCGTAGACCTTGTCGGCAAGATCCTTGGTGATCAGGCAGACCTTGCTGCGCGCTTCCATGTCCGCGGCGTCGAAATAGCGCCCGCGCAAAATAATCAGACGGCGGATTTTCTGGTAGCCATCCGTCACCCCGATCAGCCGGACCGGGCGCGTCAAACCGCCCACCACCACGGCCATCGGCAGATCGTTGAAGCCCGCCACCACCAGCGCGTCTGGAATTTGCGCGCGAGCCGCTTCCACATCGCCCGCGGTGATCTGGTAGCTGAGCGGCTGCGCCTTCTCCGGCGTTTTCACCATTTCCGCCCAAACCAGGTTCGAACCCATGGCCTCAATCTGCGAAATCACGTAACGCTGGCTGGTGAGCGCCACGGTCACCACCAGCACGATGGAGGCGCTGCCGATAATCACTCCGATGGAGGTGAGCACCGCGCGCAACTTGTTCGCGCGCAAGGCGTCCACGGCCACCGTCAGGGCTTCGCGTATGTGCATTCTCATGGCAAAAAGATCCGCTTACGATTTTCCCAGCTGCTGCAGCGCTTCCTGCGCCGGCTTATATTTTCCGTTCAATTTCAGCGCCGCTTCGTATTCGTTGCGCGCCCCGGCCGCATTCTTCCGGGCCTCCTGCAGTTGCCCCAGCCAGTAATGCGCGGCCCATGGCCGCGGATAGCTGGAGTTCATCGGCGCGGTCTTCAGATATTCGCCCAGGAGTTGCTCCGCTTCCGGGAGTTTCTGCCCCTGCAGCACGTAGGCCACGCCCCGGTAAAATTTCGCGCGCGGGTCCTGCGGCCACTGCTTTTGGCCCTGGTCCGCCACCTGCAGCAATTGTGCTGCGTTCTTGCGCTGGACAAAATAATCGCCGATGTCAAAGAGCCGGTTGGCCGTTTTAGGGCCGCTTTGCAGAGCGCTGGCATACTCGGTATCCGCGCCCGCAAAATCTTTTTTCTGTGCGCGGCATATGCCCTTGGCATAGTGGCCTTCCGCCGCATCCATAGCCATCAATTTTTCGATCAGTGCCTGAGCCTTGTCGTCGCCGCCGCCCACAACGCCGGGAGCCGTGCAGTCGTATTCGATCAGGTCCTGCATGGCGTCAAAATTATGCGCGTCCAGCTGCACCGCGGTTTCAAATTCCTTCTGGGTCTTGCGCGCCAGCGAGAAGGCGCTGAAAGCGGAAGCGTGGTCGGCCTTCGCTCCATAGGCTTCGCCCAGCCAGCGGTGATACTCAGAATTTTGCGGATTAATGGACACGGCTTTTTCGCCGGCATTCACCGCGGCATCGTATTGGTTAATTTCCAGATACGAGCGTGTGAGAAGCACATAAATATCGCCGTTGTTCACATCGCCTGCGGCTGCTTTTTTCAGGATTTCGATGGCCTGGTTGTAATCGCCCTTCGCGAACGCCTGCTTCGCCGAATCCATGGCCGCGCTGTCTGCGCGCAGCTTGCCGGGCAAGAGGGCCAGGCAAAACAAAACGAGTCCAATGGCCTTAACTGCCCGCACCGCTCGCACCCGAAGCATTGGTCGTCTCCATACTCATCACCCTCACCGCCATGCCGTCGCGAAACTCGGCGTCGCCGGGAAGCGCGATCACATCCTGCTGAGTCAAGCCGCTGACCACTTCATAATTGGTCGCGTCCGCGATGCCCACCTGAATTGGATGCCGCTGCAACACGCTGGTTCCTACCCCACTTTTCACCACAAAAACAAAACTCTGGCCGCCCACTGTTTCCACCGTGCCGCGCGGCACCGTCAAAACATTCTGGCGTTCCCGGGAATTGATGCGCACGTTCACATTTGTATTGGGCAGAAGTTCCAGCTTATCGTTATCCACCGAACAGAGCAGCTCGCCGACGCTTCGCGAACCACGCGGCACCACCTGCTTCGGGATCATCTCTGTGAGGCCCGGCCAGCTGCGCGTGGGCAGCGCGTCCCAGGTGATTTTCACCGGCAGGCCGGGTTCCAGGCCTCCCATTTCCGGCTCGTCAATGAACGCCCGCACGCGCACCTTGTGCAGGTCCGCCATTTCCGCAAGCAGTTCGCCCAGCTTCACGTAATCGCCGGTCTTCACCGGGAACGCGTAGAGAGTGCCGTCGGTCGGAGCCGTGATGCGTCCCTGGCGAACTTTTTCCTCCAGCGCCGCTACGTCGCTCTGCGCCTGCTGCACGGCCAGATCGCCGCGCGAGCGGTCCAAAGAAACCTGCTGGTCAAACTCTTGTTTCACGGCTTGCAACCGGCTGACTTCCGCCTGCGCTTTGGTCAACGCCAGCTCGTTGGCGGAAAGCTCGTCCTTGGTCGCCGCGCCTTGCGCCAGCAGGCGCGTCAGCGCTTCTTTATTCCGCTGCAGACGGTCGCGGTCGGCGATGGCTTTGGCCAGATCTCCATTCACCTTCGCGGCGTCGTCCGCGCGGCCGCCGGCTTTCGCCTGGCGAAAATCTTCCTGCGCGCGCAACAGCTTGGAACGGGCCTCGGCCAGCTGCGCGGCCGCGTCTTTCACGTCCAGCTCCAACAGCAATTGGCCCTTTTTCACGTTTTGCCCTTCGGTCACATGGACGTTCCGCACAAAGGTATTCAGTTGCGCGCGAATGCTGAATGGTGAAATGGGTTCCACCTTGCCGTTGCTGATGATCGAGGAGACGATGTTCTGCCGTACCGGGTGCACCGCGGCGATCTTGGCCACCGGCTGGCGCCCGCTCATGCGGATCAACACAAACGCAACAATTCCTGCCAGGAGCAGGAAGAGCAGCGTACGGTTGCGCAGCTTCTTATCCATAAATTCCTGAAATCCAAGGGACCGTGATCATCAATTTCGCTGAAGCGTTGGAATCATCGCCTTTGCGGGCGCGTCTGCTTCGCGATCCGGCTCGCGGGCCTGACGAAATAGTCCGGCGGTGGCTTAACTTAAAGTCTATCAGGAGGTTAGCTCTTTTCTCCACACTCATTCGCCCCTCTGTCGGATGGTCGGGCAATAGGAGCAATGGGATGTTCGGCGCTTCTCCTAGCAGGTTCGATGCCGTGTTCTGGCCCGGACGGTCACAAGGGTTAGGCCGCTCGTCTGGTGGGAATCTCGGTTCATCCGCTTAGCAAGAAAACGTTTCGCGGTGATATCTTCTTCCGGGGCGCCGCGTATAGTCGGCCAGTGCGTGGTGCGCCCGTTTCTCAATATCCATTGAGGTTTTGCGCATGATCGAAACGCGTGGCCTGACCAAACTGTTCAAGGACAAAAAGCGCGGCGAAATTCGCGCCGTGAACGGCGTCAGCTTCCGCTGCCAGCCCGGGCAAATTTACGGATTGCTGGGCGCCAACGGCGCGGGGAAAACCACCACGCTGCGCATGCTGGCCACCATCCTGGAGCCCAGCGGCGGGACCGCGCAGGTCTGCGGCTTTGACGTTCTGGAGCAGCCGGAAAAGGTGCGCGCCAACGTCGGTTTTCTCTCCACCGCGACGGCGCTTTACCCGCGGCTTACGGCGCAGGAGATGGTGGAATATTTCGGGCGCCTGAACGGCATCGGCGAGGCCGAACTGAAAAAACGGGTGGACGAAATTTTCGCCCGGCTGGACATGAACTCCTTCCGGGACCGCCGCTGCGACAAGCTTTCCACCGGCATGAAGCAGAAAACCTCCATCGCCCGCACGCTGATTCACGACCCGCAAGTGATGATTTTCGACGAGCCCACGCTGGGCTCTGGACATCATGACCGCGCGCACCATCCTGGAATTCATCCGCGAGTGCCGGCAGCGAGGAAAAACCGTGATTTTCTCGACGCATGTGATGAGCGAAGTGGAAAAGCTCTGCGACATCATCGGCATTATCCAGTCCGGCAAACTGCTGGCGGAGGGCTCGCTCGCCGAGTTGCGCGAGCGCCATCAGGAACACGATCTGGAAGAGATTTTCGTCAAGGTGGTCGCGCCGCACTTCCAACCCGAGGAGGCGGCCTGAAATGTCGCTGCAGAATATCGGCATCGTCTACCGCAAGGAATTGACCGAAGCGCTGCGCGACCGCCGCACGGTAATCTCTTCCTTGCTTGTACCGCTGCTGCTTTTTCCGCTGCTTACCGCCGGATTGGGCGCGGCCATCTCCACGATCGTGGGTAAGGTCAAGGCGGAAATCCCCGAAGTAATGATCCTGCGCGGAGAAGATTCCCCAAAGGCGCTGGAGTATATCCGCGGGATGAAGAAGATAGACATTGTGCCGTTGACGCCCGACTGGAAAGATAAAATCATCAATAAAGAGGTTCGTGCGGTCATCGAAATCCCTTCCGGATTCCAAGCCGACCTGGAAGCCCACAAGGTGCCAATCCTGCAGATTCACACCTACGAGGGCGACCTGAAATCCTCCGTTGCCGCCGGGGAGATTCAGAAGCAGCTGGAAGATTTCCGGGACGATTTCATCAGACAGAACCTGATTTCCCACAATCTGCCGGAATCGCTGCTGAAACCGTTTGACGTGAAGCAAAACAATGTGGCGCCTCCAGAAAAAGTGGGCGGGGCGGCGTTTGGAGGCGTGATCGGATATATGGTCATACTGCTTTGCCTGACCGGAAGCATGTACCCTGCCATGGATTTAACCGCCGGCGAGAAAGAGCGCGGAACGATGGAGACGATCTTGTCGAGCCCCGTGTCCCGCACTCATCTTGTCCTTGGAAAGTTTTTCATGGTGCTCACCGCCTCGCTGGTCACGGCGGCTCTCTCGGTTACGTCCATGGGCGTCTCCTTCTGGGGGATGGAAAAATTGCATGCGTTCGACAAGGCGGGCAGCGAAGCCGCGCAGATGCAAATGCAGATCCACTTTACGACCGTGCTTTCCATCTTTGTGATGGTGCTGCCTCTCGCCGTCCTCTTTGCCGCCGGCGTCATGACCATCGCGCTTTTCGCGAAGAGCTATAAAGAAGCCCAGAGTTATGTCTCGCCGCTGATGTTTGTGGTCATCATCCCTGCGGTCTGCGCGATGCTGCCGATCGACCTCACCGCGAAGCTATCGCTGGTTCCCATCCTGAACGCGGCCCTCTTGTGCAAAGAACTGGTCACGGGCACTTACCATTGGAATTTCATCGCCATCATTTTTCTTTCCACGTGCGTTTACGCGGGAATCGCGCTGTTCCTGGCGGTGAAAATGTTCCAACGCGAAGATGTCCTCTTCCGCAGCTGAGCTTTTTTTCTGTTCGGCTTTTATTGTCCAAAGCTAATTCCTAACTTTAGTGAACCTCGGCACGGCGAATCTCGTATCTACCGGTGAGGCCCCATGCGACGACGCTTGCTGCACTTCCTGGTGATCCTGCTGGTGATGGCTCCGGTTCTGGCCGGGGTTGCCGGATGGCTGATTGCGCCGGTTTATCTGCACCCCATGCGCCGCGCGCTTACCCCGGACCTGGTGCGCGAAGCGGATGCCGCGTTCACGCACGTCCACGCGACAAAAGAGGACTTCGACGTCACGGCGCCGGACGGTGTAATCCTACGCGGCTGGAAGGTTCACCCCGCGGCGCCGAACGGCTCCTGGGTGCTGCTGTTTCACGGCGTGGCGGATAATCGCGCCGGCGAGATCGGACAAGCGGAGCTGCTGCTGCGCGCGGGCTACAGCGCGGTGATGATGGACGCGCGCGCCCATGGCGAAAGCGGCGGTGCGATGGCCACCTATGGCTGGCTGGAACGCGATGACACCCGCGCTGTTGTGGACGCGCTGGAGGCCGCAGAGCATCCCGCGCACGTTTTTGCGCTGGGCGAATCCATGGGCGCGGGCATTGCGCTGCAATCGGCGGCCGTGGATCCCCGCATTGAAGGCGTGGTTGCGGAAGCCGCTTTCGCGAACCTTACGGAGGCCGGCTACGACTACGCTGGCCTTCGCCGCTCCCCGCTACTCGGCAAAACGCTGTTTGCGCCCTTTGCCTGGATGCTGGTTTACCACGGCCAGCGGCTGGCCGGATTTCCCGCGGATGGTGTTTCGCCAGAGAAAGCCGTGGCGGAGCGGGCTTTTCCGGTGCTGCTGATTTGCGACGCCCAGGACGATGCCCTGCCGTGCCGCCACACACAGCGCATTTATGAGCGGGCGCGCGGGCCGAAAACACTGTGGATCGTTCCCGACGCGTTTCACACCGCGGCGCTGGGCTTTGCGCCCGAGGAATTTCGCAACCGGGTGCTCGATTTTTTCGCGACGTCCCGGGCTAGCCGCTGACCGGCGACGGCGATTCGTTCGCGTGCTCTGGATTCTCCGTGGAAAATTCACCGCCAGCAGACTGCCAGCGATCGCTCAACTGGCGCACGGTTTCGCGCATGCGCACCGCCAGATCCGCGATGATCTCCAGGCGCTGCAGATTGTGCGGCGGCAGCTGCAGGTGGCCGCGGCGGACCTCCAGGAGAAGAAGTTCCGCATTCCCCAGAATACCCGTCAGCGGATTGTTCAATTCGTGGCGCAGCACTTCGCCGAAGTCGCGGTTCTCCAGCGACACCACGCTGGCAGGGTGGGAGCCCCGCTGCGCCGGTTCGCCCGCCGGGCCCGGCACCGCCACGCGCAGCCGGCGCTCCAGCATGGTAACCGCCGCGGGCAAACACAAGGCCCTGCGCGGCACAAAATCCACTGGTGCGGACGCCAGTGCCCGGGAGATTTCCACGCCATCCTCAGCCCCGCCAATCCAGATCACCGGCGCGCGGGCTGCCAGCAGCTGCAACGCGGATGCGATCGCCTGCCGGCGCTGCCGCGACGATACGGCGCCCCCGGCCAGCACGCGATCTTCCGCGAGAATGGCCGACGGCGGCTCGTGCTCCACCAAAGTCCGCGCGGTCTCCAGGGCATCCACGGCGCCGACCGAAACTTCCGGTCTGCGCCGCCGCAGCTCCCCGCGAACTTCCGCGCAGAATTCTTCCGTGCCGCAAAGCAGGATGCGCACGCCGGGACCCGCGGAATTTCCGCCCGTCTCCCCGGCACGCGACTCCTGCTGACGGCCATCTTCCCGTGACACTTTGTTCGCTCTCCCTTGCAACCGGTTTCCTAAAGCATCTCGCGCACGGCGCGGCTCAACTCCTCCACGCGAAACGGTTTTGCCACATAGGGCAGCCCGTGGCGTTCCAGAAACTCCTGCGTCCCCGGAGCCACCACGTCGCCGGTCACAAACAGCACGTGTTCCTGCAGCGGGTTGTGCCGCTGCCCCAGCGAGTGGAAAAACTTCTTGCCGTCCATCCCCGGCATCTTCAGATCGCAGATCACCAGGTCGTAGGTTTCGTACTCCGCGCGGGCCAGCGCCGCGTGGCCGTCCCGCAGCACATCCACGCGCATACCCTCGTCGCGCAACACGTCCGCGATCAGACCCGCCGACGGTCGGTTCGTCCTCCACCACCAGCACCCGCGCTGCGCGGGCCTCGCCTGCCAAGCCGCCCGCAGGCGAGCGCCTTCGCGGCGCGAAGCGGATCACCTCCGGCGGCCCCGGCGGCCTGGCGCGCCTGCAGCGCCGGAAGCTCCACCAGAAACCGCGTGCCGCCGCGCGGCGCGCTCAAAAGGTTCACGGTTCCCCCGTGTTGCCGCACAAAGCCCAGCACGATGGCCAGCCCCAGCCCTGTGCCCACCCCCGGTGGCTTGGTAGTAAAAAAAGGATCAAAGATACGCGCCTGGATCGCGCCCGGAACTCCCGGCCCGTCGTCCCAAACCTCCAGTCGCACGCGCCCTTCGCCAGCACTCCCGGTGCGCACGCCGATCAATCCGCCCTTGCCGCTCTGCTCGATGGCCTGCTGCGCGTTCTGCAGCAGGTTTAGCAACACTTGCTGGAGTTGCCCGAAGTCGCCCTCCACCGGCGCGAGGCCCGGTTCTTTTTCCAGCACCAGCCGGATCGGGCTGCCGGAAAGCGTGGCGCGCATCAGGTCCACGGTGCGGTCCACCAGTTCGTTCAGCGAAAGCGGTTCCCGCGAATTGCGTTCCTCGCCGGAAAGCCGCAGCAATTGCCGCAGGATTCCCGTGGCGCGTTCGGCTTCGCCCAGAATTCCGCGCACTTCGCCCTGCAAGGCGTTTCCCGCGGCGGCCGCGCGCGGCACCAGGCGCTGCGCGTAGCCGAGTATGGTCGTCAGTGGATTGCTGAGGTCGTGCAGGATACCGCCGACGCGCTGCCCCAGCGACGCCAGTTTTTCCGTCTGCGCCATGCGCGACTGGAACATTCGCCGCGCGGTCATCTCCCGGTAAACCTCGACGCGGCCCAGCCGCCGTCCGTTTTCCGTGGCAATCTCGCGTGTGCAGCGCTCCAGCGTCTGCGGCACGGGCCAGTTCATAAGCAACTCTTCCTGGGTATCCCCGCCGGGCGAATCGGCCAAGGTTCGCCAGTCGCTTTCAAAAAGCTCGGGGTCGCGCGCGTGTGGCGCGGCCAGATGCAGCAACTGCTCGAACGTATTGGCCGAGGTGGCTTCTTCCGCGGTGAGGCCCAGCATGCGGTGGAACCGCTCATTCGCCGCGCGAACCCGCCCGACTTCATCGAACAGCACCACGCCCTCCTCCATCCAGCCGATCGTTTGGCGCAGCTCCGCCTCCATCTCTTCCCGGCTGCGCTGGCGCTGCGAACGCTCCGACGGCTCCAGCGTTACGCCAAAAAATTCTCCGTTCTCAAGGTTCATCGGCCGGCACTCCACTTTGCTGCCGTCCTGCAACTCGGCAAGGAGAGTCTTTTCCGGTTCTTCCTCGCCCACAATTACCGGGCGCGCGCTGTCAGGCTCCTGCGCGATCCCCCGTGCGCAGCCAGCGATTCGCGCGCTCCCACTCCCGGGAACGAAACAGCTCCGCGAAGCGCACCTCCGGCTTTTCCCAGCGAATCGCCGACACGCGCGCGTCGTGCGCGAATATCTTCTCCGCGCCCCGGCTCACGCCGCGGAGAAATCCGCGTTGGTCTAGCAGCAGCACAGGCGTGTCGCTGGTGGCCAGCAGCGCCAGCCGCCAAGCTTCCAGGCGCTCGCGCTCCTCGCGCCGGGCTTCCTGCTGCAGCACGCCCGCGGCCAGCGCTGCCCGTCGCTCCAGACGTTCCATCGTCTCCAGATTCGTGCGCCGCAGCGGAAGACCGGCGAGCAGCACCCCGCGCGCCGCGCCCTCGCAAAGCAGGGGAATCGCCACGATGCGCGCAATCTTCCGCGCCAGCGGCAGGGAGTTCGCTTCCGCACTGATCGTCTGCCCGGCTTCGACCGCCCGCCGCCAGAACATTTCCAGTGGCCCCTGCTCCAGGCTGTGCTCCCAGGCCGATTCCCCGCTGAGCGCGCGAACGATCAGGCGTTCCCCGGCTCGAGCGCCCGCGGGAGCCGCGACGGCAAGCCCGGTGCGGCGTTCGCCCACCAGTGCAAAAATAGCCCCCAGACCCTGAGGCCGCTGGCGTTGCGTGCAGTTCTCCGCGATCTCCCGCAGCAGGATGTCCCCGCCGGTGCCGCCATCAATCTCGGTCTGTATCCGGGCGGAAAATTCCAACTCTGTCTTTCGCTCTCCGGCCAAGCAGCTGAGTTCCTCCCACTCCAGCGCCAGCGCAAGTTCCTCCGCAATCTCTTCCGCCACACCCCGCGGCAAGGCACCCTCTCCTTCGCTCGCGGCCAATAGCACCACGCCGCGCAACGCGCCCCGCTGCACAACCGGCACCCAGATTCCGCGCCGCATGCCCATGGCCGGGCCGGTGACGGGTTCCCTGGTTTCCCCGCAGTTGCGAAACTCCACGGTTTCCCCCGCGGCCAGCCGCTCCAGCGGCAGCGGCGGCTCGAGTGAGAGCCGCGCCCATTCCCCTAATCCGTTGCCATCTCCGGTTTCGCGAATCTCTCCGCGCAGCACGCCCCGCCGCTCCGGCTGCGAGTCTTCTTCATAAGCAACTTCCAGCCACACGCCACAACGCTCCGTGCCGGGCTGCGCCTGCAATTTCCGCAGCGCGGCCTCGATCCACACTTCGTGGCTGGCGCCTGCACGCGCGGCTGCCAGCACGCTTCGCGGGCTTCGCTGCGCAGGCTGCAGGTTCCGATGCTTTCGCGCAAACAAGCGGATTTCTCCCATCGCCATCCGCGCGATTCTTATGCATCGGCAAAGCCAAATCCCTGCTCCGCCATCTTGTTGTCAGAAGGAGAGTTACCGCAGACGAAACAATTTCAACTCGAGAATTATTCCCGCAATTTTGCCAATTCGATACGCGCCGCGCTCTCTACGCGTCGGCTCGTTCGATCTGGTACTGCTTCAATTTCCGGTACAGCGTCGTTTTTCCAATCCCCAGCATGCGCGCCGCCGCCTGCTTGTCTCCACCGGTTTGCCGCAGCGTGCTCAGGATCGCGCGGCGCTCCAGTTCGTCCAGGGGCAGCAGCTCTTCTTTTTCCGGCGCGCGCTCGGTGGTCGGATACTGCAGCGAGGTTGGCAGATCGTTCACCGAAAGATACGGCCCACTGCCCAAAGCCACGGCCCGCTCGATGGTGTTCTCCAGCTCGCGAACATTTCCCGGCCAGTCATACGCCATCAGCCTCCGCATGGCCTCCTCACTAAGCTCCCGCGTCATCTCATCCTGGCGCGAGAATTTTTCCAGAAACGAAGTCACCAGCATGGCGATGTCGCTCTTGCGGTCGCGCAAGCGGAGGCAGCTTGATCTGCACCACATTCAGCCGGAAAAACAGATCCTGGCGGAAAGTGCCGTTCTTGACGCCCAGCTCCAGATCGCGATTGGTGGCCGCCACGATGCGGATATTGATCGGCCGCCGCTCCGTCGAACCCACTGGCTTTACCTCGCCCTCCTGCAGCGTGCGCAACAGCTTCGCCTGCATCTCCAGCGACATTTCGCCGATCTCGTCCAGAAACAGCGTGCCGCCGTTGGCCGATTCCATCAGCCCCTGCTTGGACTGCAAAGCGCCCGTAAACGCGCCGCGCGTATATCCAAAAAGCTCGGACTCCACCAGCGTGGAAACCAGCGCCGAACATTCCACCGGCACAAACGGCTTGTCCTTGCGCGGTCCCAGGTAGTGAATGCTGCGCGCCACCAGCTCCTTCCCCGTGCCGCTTTCACCCAGCACCAGCACCGGATGGTCGCGCAGCGACACCTTTTCAATCAGCCGGTAAACGCGCTCCATCCGCGGAGACATTCCGATCAGCCCGCCAAACCCGGACCGCGCGCGCACCTGCTCCCGCAGCATGCGGTTTTCGCGCTTCAATTCCACCGCGTGCACCACCTGCTCCAGCCGCGCGCGAAGCTCTTCGATGCGAAAAGGCTTGGTCACGTAATCGGCCGCGCCCATGCGCGTGGCTTGCACCGCGGAATCTATGGTGCCGTATTGCGTCAGCATCACCACGGCCATGTCCGGAAAAAGCCGTGTTACCCGTTTCAGTAATTCGAGCCCGCTGGTCCCCGGCAGCCGCAAATCCGTCAGAAGAATGTCCACCGCGGAAAGCTCCAGAATTTCCAGGGCCTCTTCCGCGGTGCTCACATCAAACACCTTCATCCCCGCTTCTTCCGCGATGCTGCGGCAGACGCTGCGAACGTGCTCGTCGTCATCCACGACCAGAAGATGCACGGGAGGCAGTCCCTGCGCCGCACGTTCTTCTTCGCCGATCCCGAACACGCCCACCGGTTTTTGCAGCTCCACGCCCGCAGGGCGTCCTATATGCGTCTCCGCCATCTCGCCTCTTCTCTGGAAATGGGCATCGCCCCTGACCCACAAAGGAAGGAAGAAAAGGGCTGGACCTATTCCCATTCCGGGAACTTCACCTAGCTTTTTAGTTCAGAAGGGTACTATTGTCAAGTCCGTAATTATCTAATGGTGACTTTTTAAGAAGATGTATCAAATTGGAATAGGGCTGTTTCACGCTGAATTGCAGCCTGCTTCCTTCCGCCGCACTCTGTTCCGCTTGGAACATTAACCTTTACGAAGTAATCAGGGTGCTTTGTGGCTTTCCAGGAGCAGTGCTCCTTCGCTCTGGGAGCCGAAAACCCACGAGCCGGGCCTCGTTTCGACGACCCCATTCATCCGGCTGCGTTCGGCGTCCATGATCCAGGCGCGTCCAGCTACCCGTTCCGTCCGGAGAGGTGTACACACCGCCCTCCGCGAAGCGTGACCAAGGTAACGATCGCTCGCGCGCAGCACTCCCTCGATCACCGCCGCGGGCAAGCCGCCTTGGGAGAGCGTCCAGTGCTCGCCCGCATCGCGCGAAAAATAGAGCCCACGGTCCGTTCGCCAGAAACAGCGCGGAACTTTCCGTGCGGTCCCAGAGGATGGATCTTCGCTTCGCGAACACCGGCGGGAAGGTCACGCCAAACGGCGGTTTTTCCGGCGTCGCGCGAAATGCCCAGCTTGCCTTCGCTGGCCAGGGCCAGAGTCTGCCCGTCTAGGGCAATCCATATAGCGGAAACATTCGCGGTCCGCGAAAAGGCGGGCAGCAGATTGGCACTTCCCTGCGTGACTGCAACGCACTAACTCCCTGCGGCAAGGGCAGGTAGGCGTCGTCCTGCGAAAACGCCAGCGGGCCGCGAGAACCGGGGCGCGGCGCTCCGCGCCCTTTGTGTAACTGACGATCTTTTTTTTTGCGGCTTGGCCGGCGCGGGAAACCCCGGCATTCCAGCGCTTCCAAATTGCAGCTTCTTCGGAATAATTCCACAACGTCCCGCCCGTGAGTTCCGCCATCCAGCCCCAGGGAGTTCCCTGAAAGCGAACGATGCGATCCGTGCTCCATTCTTTTTCTTGCGCGCGTGGACCGGCCCGGCCGGTAATGCGTTCCAGTTTTTTCCGGCGTCGCGGGTCTCAAGCAGCTCTCCGCCATTGTGCTCCAGCAACAGCAGCAGGTGCGCGGCATCGCGCGGGTCGCCCGCAAGCTGCTTGGCCACTGGGTGGGTGAATCCGTGATTCGCCGCAACGAACGTTTTCCCGGCATCCTCGCTGGCCATCACGCCTTGCCCCTCGGTTCCAATCAGCACGCGGCCCACGCTGGTCCCCTTTGGGGGAAGCACCGCCACGCCGTTCACCACCCATTCTTTCGGAGTGGTGCGCTCCCAATTTTCCCCGGCGTCTCGCGTCACCCACAACCCCTCGGTGGTGGCGGCATAGAGGACATGAGGGCTTTGCGGGTCCTGCACGATGGCCTGCGTGCGACGGGCGGCGTAGGGAATGCCCTGCAGCTTCGTCCACACCTCGCCACGGTCTTCGCTGCGGTAAATTCCGGAGCAGGCGCTGATATAGATACGCGCCGGATTCGCGGCGTCCACGCGCATGCTCATGATATCCGAATCATCAATCAGTCCGGCGGCGATGGATTTCCACGTTTTGCCGCCATCGGTGGTTTTCCACGGCAGGTGATAGGTGCCGGCATAAATCATTTGCGGATTCGCGGGGTCCACGGCCACGGAATCCACGTTGCGAAGTTCCGGATCGTCCGCCGGAGAGATGCGCTCCCATGTGCGGCCGGAATCGAGCGAGCGGAACACGCCGCTGCGCGTACCCGCCACCAGCAGCTCCGGATCGGAGGGAGCAAACTCCAGCGCGCGCACCGACTCGCCTTGCAGCCCGGCCGGCTGCCAGCTAGCGCCGCCGTCGTCGCTGCGAAAAACGCCGCCGCCCGCGTCCACTTCGCGAAACCAGACCGCCGCGAACACGCGGTGCGGCTGTTTCGGATACGCAGCGAGCTGGGCAACCACTCCGTCCGTTCGCCGCCCCACGCGGCCGCGCAGTTCCCAGTGCTCGCCGCGATCCTCACTTGAAAAAATGTGGCCGTCGCTCGCGCCCAGGTAGAGCGTGCCCGCCTGGTCCGCGGCCAGCGAGATCACCATGCCGCCTTCCGGACCCAGGCGCTGCCAGGTCTGCGCGGAAAGCGGCAGCGCGCCCAAAATCAGCAACAGGCTGAGGACGGCGGTTTTCACGCTGACGGTTCGACTCCTTTATTCACGCGATGATCTGCACACGGCAAAAAACCGGGCTCCCCGAAGCTGAATTCGGAGAGCCCGGTTGCAGGCTGCCTGATTTCCGCTCGATGCGGGCGACGAACCACCCGCGCCGAGGAAAGAGGTTTAGTAGGTTGCGCCTTCTGGAACGAAGATGAAGTCAACCCTGCGGTTGTCCTTCGCTGCGCTCTTGTCGGTGGACGCCGTGCCGACGCGGGTGGTGATGCGCGAAGCATCAATTCCCTTTTCGCCGAGGTACTTCTTTGCGCCGTCCGCGCGTGTCTGCGCCAGTTTGTCCGGTTTGGGTTCCTTGGGATCGGCGTAGCCGACGATCACCAGCTTGGCGTTCGGTTCGCTCTTGAGGCGGAGGGCAACGTCGTCGCCCACGCGCTTGCAAGCATTGTCAAAGCGGCCTGCGCCGACCTTGGTGTAACCGCAATCGCCAACCTTGGAGGCCTGCGGCGGAGGAGCCGGCTGCTGCACGTCCACGTTCGTGGTCGCGCTAGTGCGGCCGCCACGCCCGTCGTCTGCCGTGCAGGTGACGGTGTAGCTGCCAGCCGAGAGGCCGGTGGAGTCGAAGTCAGCCGAAGGACCGCTGCCGGAAACCTGGCCGCCCGTTGCCGAGTAGCTGTAGGTCAACGGATCGTTGTCCGGATCGCTGGCCGTCGAATTGATCTTCACGCGCTCGCCCGCAAGAATCGGGTTGCGTTCGGGAGCGCAGGAGATCACCGGAGGCTGGTTCGGCCGCTTGGCAACGGCAACATCGGCCGCGCAAGTTGCAGATCCGCCACGGCCGTCATCCACCTTGGCGTTGATCGTGTAGCTGCCAATCGCCAGGCCCGAGGGGCTCCAGCGGACATCCGGGCCGGTGCCATCCACCGTGCCGCCGGTTGCCGTGTAGGTGTAGGTCAGTGTGTCGTTGTCCGGGTCGCTGGCGTTCACGTGGAATGCCACGGGGGACGTCGAACCTTCATAGACGGAGGTCGGATCCACGGTGCAGGCCGCAACTGGCGGACGGTTCGGCTTCGGCGGCGCCGGCGGATAAGCCCAGCGCAACACCACGCCCGTGCCGATGCGGAAATTGTTCTGGCGTCCGTCGGGGCTCAGCAGCGAACCCGAAAAATTAGTCATCAGGTAATCGGCCTGGAAGAAGCGCCAGGCAACGTACTTGGTCAGCACCACGTCCACACCGCCGCCAACCGCCATCGCGAACGCCGTCTGCGAGCTGTCGCCGGTCATCTGCTGGCTCCCGCGGGCCGCGCCAAAGAGCACTTCGGCGAAGGGCACGAAGTGATCAAAGCGGCGCAGGTTCAAGCGCGGACCAAACAGATAGGTCTGCATGTTCCCGTAGATGGTCGCTTGCGTATAGCTGTTGTCAGGATTCAGAACGTAGTACTGGCGGTTAAAGGTGTAGCCGCCCACTTCGCCAACGATACCCAGCCACTTGTTGACGTTGTAAGCGAAAGAACCCGTTGCTCCGAGCTCATTGAAATTCTTGAATGAGCACGGGCAGAAGTTGACATAGCTGAACATGCCCGCAACTTCAAATCTCGGTGTCAACAATCCCCACGCATGGCGATTCCAGGGATTGTTGTTCCAATCCGACATCGCGTCCGCGGGCATTGCCGCGGGCGCCGGCATCGCAAAAAGCGTTGGCGACGCGGGAGCGATACTGAAATCGTGGGCCGGTACTGCGTTGGTCGACTCCGTCGTGCTGCTGCTGTTTGTTGCGCTCGCATCTTTCTGCTGAGCGCTGAGTGGTAGGGCGAGTAGAGCTCCCATGGCCACGACTGCACACCAATTACGCATTGTTTCCTCCATAATCGAAACAGAAAATCTCATCGGTCCTCGCGTCTGCCTTTTGTTGATTGCCACTGCTGCGCTGGACGGCGACGCAGGGATGCACGCAGCAAACACTTGCTTCCTAATTTGATTAGGGGCGGTTTCACACCATGCCTGCTCGAAGTTGAAACAGTTGGCGGAATTGAAGCAAGTTTCTTGCGGGTGAAAGCATATTCCATAACTTCATCATTCTGCAAGTACTTCGTGCAGGCACGCCGGGTTGGCCGGGCCAGCCGGGTTCCAGGACCCTCCCGCCCTTACTTGGCTTGCGTTACACTGAAGGCCCTATGGCCGCCATTGCCCCGCTCGATCTTCACTGGACCGGCAAATCACAATGCATCGCCAGCGCGCTGATTCGCTCCGAGGGATTTGCGGGCCTGGTGGACCCTGGGCCGGGTTCAACGATTGACACGCTGCGGGAGCAGCTTGCCGCGCACCGTTTGCGTGTGGCGGACCTGAACGCCATCCTGCTGACGCATATTCACCTGGACCACGCTGGCGCCACCGGTGCGCTGGTGCGCGAAAACCCCGCGTTGCGGGTCTACGTGCACCGCCGGGGCGCGCCGCATATGGTTGATCCAGCGAAGCTTCTCGCCAGCGCGGAGCGGCTCTACGGCCAGGAGATGCGGCCCCTATTTGGCGATTTTCTGCCGGTGCCGGAAGGCAATCTCTACATTCTGGAGGGAGACGAGACCATCCTCCTGGGCGAGCGGCAGATCCGCGTCCTTTACACGCCGGGGCACGCCTCGCATCACGTAACCTATTATGACCCGACCGAGCGGGTGGCGTTTGTGGGCGACACCGCTGGCATTTGCATCGAGGGGAACCGGTTCGTGCTGCCGGCCACGCCGCCACCGGACATTTCGCTGGAACTGTGGGCGACGTCTTTGGACGCCATTGAGCAGTTGCACCCGCGGCGCATGTTCCTGACGCACTTTGGGTTTTCGGATCACGTGGAACGGCATTTGGGCGCGTACCGCGGGCGGCTGGTTCAATGGGCGAAGTTATGCGGGGAGATACTGACGCGCGGGAACGACCAGAATGATGCGGTGCGCGATTTTGCGCGCGCGGTTGCCGCGGAGGCTGCGGAGTTTCTGAAACCGGAAGAACTGTCGCTCTACGTTTTCAACGGCGCGCTGCAGCTTTCCTGGCTGGGGCTGGTGAGGTATCAGCAGAAACGGCTGGAAGGTCGGGGGTGAGTTGAGAGGCTAAAGCTTACGACTTGGCGCTCTCACCCTTGGTCAGATGCAGTCCAAATTCCCGGTGGGCGGCCAGTAACGCTCGCTTCACTTCGCTTTCTTCAATTACAAAAGAAATGTTGGATTCCGAGGAGCCTTGGGCGATGGCGATAATGTTGACGTTTTCCTTGCCCATGGCCTGAAAGGTGCGGCCCGCGACGCCGGGAGTGCCGCGCATGTTTTCGCCGACGACTGCGACGATGGCGATGTTCGGGTCCACGTTGATGTGTTCCACCTTTTCGTGCTTCAAGTCTTGGGCGAACTCCTTGCGCAGGGCTTCGATGCAGCGCTCCGCGTCAGGCGACGGGATGATGAAACAGATGTCGTTCTGCGAGGAAGACTGCGAAATCAGCAGCACGTTGGCGCGCATTTCAGCGATGGTGGAAAACGTGCGGCCAACGACGTCGGGCAGGCCGACGATGCCGGGTCCGCCGAGGCTGATCATGGTGACGTCGCGAATGGCGGTGAGCGCTTTCACGCCGCCGTTCTGCCCGCCCTTGGGAGTGATTTCCGTCCCGCGTTTTTCGGGCGCGAAACTGTTGCGAATCCACACGGGAATGGCGGCTTCCACAACGGGCTTCAAAGTTTTCGGATGCAGAACTTTTGCGCCGAAGAAGGCGAGTTCGGCGGCTTCGCGATAGGTGATGTTCGGAATGGTGCGCGCTTCGCTGATCAGGCGCGGATCGGCGGTTAGCACGCCGTCAACATCGGTCCAGATGATCACTTCAGCGGCATCCAGCGCCGCGCCGAGAATGGTGGCGGAATAGTCGGAGCCGCCGCGGCCGAGCGTGGTAAGTTCGCCGTCCACGGTTGACCCGATAAAACCAGTGACAACGGGAACGATGCCCTTTTCCAGAAGCGGGTAGATGCGCGCGTGGGATTTCGCACGGGTTTCTTCCATCAGCGGATCGGCGCCGCCGTGAAATTCATCGGTGATGATCAGTTCGCTGGCTTCCACGGATTCGCTGGCCAGGCCCAATTCTTTCACGGCCGCGGCGACCAGGGGAGCGGAGAGGCGTTCGCCGAGGCTGGAGATGGTGTCCAGTGTGCGCGGCGAAAGTTCGCGGAGAAGAGCGGCACCTTCGCAAAAACGGCGGCCGTCGGTTAAGACCTGCTGCATACGCAGGCTGACTTTGCCGCGCTCGGCCTCGTTTTTCACCAGGGCAGCGAGCGTGGATTCGTGCTTGGCGGCGAGTTCATCGAGAATGGCCAGCGCGGCGCGGGCGTTGCCGGATTGCGCGATCTTCGCGGCTTCGATCAGGCGGTTGGTGACGCCGCTCATCGCGGAGACCACCGCGACGCATTTGCCGGCGCGCGCACCGGCGGCAATGATCTGCGCGGCGCGGGAGATGCAGGACGCATCGCCGACCGACGTTCCGCCAAATTTCATAACCTGCAACGGCGACTTCATGGGGCTCCCATCGTGCTCCGGCCAGCTGGTTTGGTGGTGATGGCCGAGTGCTTCTATTTTACGGTTGCCGAGCGGGAAACGGCTGTGATGGAAGCATCGAAATTTCCGATTGGATACATGGGGAATTTGGAAGTGAAAGAAGCCGACAGTCTACAGTCGACAGCCGACAGTGACCGGTTGCCAGTACCCAGCGACCAGTCCGGAGGCGGCCCCGCAATTGTGTTCAGAATATGTTCTTTACTTGTGGCCTGCTCCCAAATGATGAGGGATTTGCGATGCTCGAGTCTTCTTGGATCGAGGCGCCAAAAGAGATATGAGCGCGAGTTATTGTGTTGCTCGGTATTAACCACTCCTTATAGCAATTCTTTGACCTGAATCGAATGCTCACAGCATGGGACGCATCTGCATTCCATGCCACAGATTTCTACAAGTCGCTGAAGAATTTGAGCGGAAAAGTCCCCGCAAAAAGCTTTGTTTGAGGAGGATGGCAAACGCATTCTAAAATGTTGGACAGCATGCCGAACATATCTGATTATTTATTCAGGCCAGTGAATTTGACCGTGTGCATCCGTGAGTTGGCGGCGACTTTTTGGTAGTCGGAGTTGATGGTGGTTACTACTAGCTGTTTGGCGGTGGCGTTGAGGACGGTTTGGGATTCGTAGCTGGTGCCGTCGGCGAGGGTGGCCATCTGGACCTGCAGGGTGACGACATCTTTTTCTTCGCCCATGTAGGTATCTATTTTCAGGGCGGAAATTTTCTTGGTGGCAGTGTTGAAGGTGAGGGTCATTTTATCTCCGGGCTGGGCATAATCCACGAAGATTAGATTCACTGCGCCGGGGACGGGGTTCAAGGAGACTTTGCCGGCCTGATAATCCGCCTGCATTTTCTGGGGATCGGGCGGCAGGTACATGGCAAGGACCGCTTTTACGTCCTGCATGTAATCCTTCATTTCGGCTTTTTTCTTGGCGATCACTTTTTGCTTCATCCGGCCGCCGCTGGGCGGTGGCGGAGGGGCGCCGATCATGGTCTTTTGCACTTTTCCGTCGGGGCCATAGAGGCAACTGTTTTTCGTCGGGGGCTTGGCGTCGCCCTTCAAGGTGAGCTGGGTGGTTTCAATCCATTGATACTGGCGGATCTTTTGTTTGTTCTCCGCGGCAGCCTGTTTGACGGCGGCGAGCTTTTGTTCAATTTCAGGACTCTGGGCAATTGCGGGGAGGGTGGTGGCGAGGGCCAAGGCGGCGGGTATCAGGAAGCTTTTGCTGAAGCGTATAAAAGCGTTGGGGTGAAATTGTTTGGCTGCGGTCATTTGTGGGCTCCAATCCAGCTGGTTTCGCGATTCTACTACAGATAAGAGGGCTGTTCCCGTAAAGGCGTTCGGGATGCGAACACCGCACTCTAAAAGATCAGCGTTACATCGGGGAAAGCGGAGAGGAAGAGTGCTGGCCACTCTGGAGAGTGGCGCTCCCGCGGCTATTGCTTGAAGACTACTGGCGGGCCGCTGACACGCTTGCCGATGAGATCGACGGTGACTTCGACGCGGTCGGCAATCTTGATGAACGGGATGTTGCTGTTCATGCCGTATTGCTTGCGGTCGAATGCCATGGTGCCTTTGATCGTGCCAGTGCCCGTTCCCTTACCGGAGATGAGAAACGTCAACTTCTCCTGCTTGGTGACGCCGCGAATCGTGAAGTCGCCATCAAACACCACCGTGTCGGGGCCAGTCTGTTCAACCTTGGTGGAGTGGAAGGTGATCAGCGGATTATTCTGGACATCGAAGAAATCCTTGCTCTTCAACTTTCCGTTTTTTGCACCGCTGCCGGTATCCACGGTGGCCGCCTGAATTTTGATGTCCAGCACGGCAGTAGAAAGCTCAGGCGAAGTGAATGTGACGGAGGCGTCCCACTTGTCGAACTTTCCCTTGATCGCCACGGAGGCTTCCACGTCAAACGTCATGGAGCTTACTCCAGGGGTGATTACGAAAACGGGTACTGCTTGTGCGCTGCTTATTGCCGGAAGTGCAAAGGATACTAAAAGGAAAAAACCGAAGATTTTCATGGAGTGAAGTGTGGGTCTTATTCGCAGAGTTGTCAATAATCTTGCCAAATACTTTATCAATCGAGTTATCACGCGCGCAGACGGAGTGATTCGAAATATTTTTGCTGACTCTGTGCCGCGCCCGGCGCTTCAGAGGGTTAAGTCAAAACCCGCACCCTTGCAAACCAAGGGTGCGGCACCCAAGTTCGCGGAACTATGATCAGCCGGGTTCGTTGGCCGGGGAAACTGGATACTTTGGCAGGAGAAGGTTCATGACGGCCGCCAAGGAGAGCGCGGCGGCGAGCAGGATCAGCAATGAGGAGTAGGAGCCGGTGGAATCGAAAGCGCGGCCGAGGATGACGGGGCCGATGGCTCCGGCGGCGGCGTAAAAAGTCCAGGTGAGACCGTAGAGCGTAGAGAAAGCCCGCAAGCCAAAATAGCGGGTGAGCAAATACGGCGTGATGGCCGCTTCGCCTCCAGCGCCAACGCCGATTAATGCGGCAGCGATGCATCCGCCGGGAAAACTGGCGGCACGCGCGAGCAGAAAAATGCCAGCGGCGGTGACCAGGTTGATGACGAGCGCCACGCGCGCTCCGAAAAACCGGTCGAGAAGCCAGCCGACTCCAACCCTGCCGAGCAAGCTTGAGCCGCCTAGCACGGCGGCGCAGGCGGCGGCATTGCCTGGCGTGATGCCACGATCCGTGAGCAGCGCGGAGAGATGCGTGATCGCTCCATTCATGCTGATGGAGCTGACGAACAATACCGCAACGATGATCCAGAACGCATAGGAACGGAGGCCCTGCTGCCAGGGCTGGCCGGGATGTTCAACGGGAGCAGCGCCAGGGCGCGCGGTGCCGCGATCGCGAACATAACGCCAACTGAGCGGCAAGCCGAGCAGCAGCGCAACTCCGCCGAGGGAAAGATAGGCGGCGCGCCATCCAGCGCGGCTGATGATGGCTTGTGCGAACACGGGGAAAATCATCGCGCCCAAGCCTGCACCCACCATCACGAAGGCAAGGGCCGTACCCAAGCGGCGCTGGAACCAGGTGGAGATGGAGCGCGAATAGGCCAGATGCGCGGCGCCATTGCCCACAAGACCGAGCACGATGCAGGTGGCGTAAAACTGCCATATGCCTGGGCCCAGCAGAGAAAGCCAGGCGATGGCGCAGATGTAGACGGCCATGCACGGGAGGATGATGCGGCGAGGTCCGAAGCGGTCGAGCCAGCGGCCGAGCAGCGGAGAGACGAGGCCGAGCGTGATGGCGGCGAGGCCGAAGCCGAACGAGACGGCTTCACGGCTCCAGCCGAAAGTGGTGCCGAGCGGTTTGACGAAAACGGTGAAGGTATAGACGAAGAGCGAGCCAAAGCCGGCCATCACGCCGAGGCAGGCGGCCAGGACAACGCGCCAGCCGTAATAGCCCGCGTCGAATTCGGTGAGGGCGAGTTTCGGATTTTGCGATGCGGGATTGGTGGTGGAAGTGGGTGTCATGGGTGCAGGGCATTATACAAATGCGACGGGGGGCCCGCCCTGAAACCAGGTGCGGCCCCGCGGCGGAACTCGACGACGGAAACGTCAAAACCCGCACCCTCAAAAACCGAGGGTGCGGCACCCGGGCGAAACTTGGGACGTGGTCGAGAGTTATTTTCCCTGAATGCGGGAGAGGAACATGGCGACGAATTTTTCGCTGTTGACCTCTGTGGCTACTTTGACGTTGGGCGTGACTTTTTCGATGCCGTCGACGACATAGTGGTCGCCATTGGGAGAGTGATACCAGGTTTCCTTGTCCACAAAGCCCTGGCGATTGGCGACGGTTTCTCCGCGGGTATATTGGCCGCGCGTTTCGACATCCACGTGCAGGAACTCCGTGTGGACGAGCGTGGGGTCAAGGGCGACGCCAACCGCGAGCGGATCGAACATGGGCGTGCCGGCATCGCCATTTTTTTCGTTGAGGGTCACGAAGTAGTCCGCGAGTTTATAAACGAAGGAGCTGATGGGGCCGGTGCTTTTGGCAATCGCTTCCATGTGTTTGCGTGTGAGCCGGGTTTTATTACAGACGTCGAGGCCAACCATGGTGAGCGGCCACCCAGCTTGAAAGACCACCTGCGCCGCTTCCGGGTCGTCATAAATATTGAACTCCGCGGCGCCGTTCGAATTTCCCCCGGTTATGCCGCCGCCCATGATGACCACTTCTTTGACGAGCGGCGCGATGGAGGGATCTTTTTCCAAGGCCAGAGCGATATTCGTGAGCGGTCCGATGGGGATCAGCGTGATTTCGTGCGGATTGGCATGAACCATTTCAATGATCAGGTCGGGGGCCCAGCGCGGATCGAGTTTGCATTTGCTGGCCGGGAGTTCCACGTTGCCCAGGCCGTTTTTGCCGTGCCAGAACTCCGCGGTGACCAGCTTTTGGAAGAGGGGATGCTGCGCGCCGGCGGCGACGGCGACGTCACAACGATTCGCCAGTGAGACGAGCTTCATGGCGTTTTCGAGACCCTGCGCGGCAGTGACGTTTCCGGGGACGACGGTGAGGGCGCGGACGTCGAATTCCGGAGAATTCAACGCAAGCATGATGGCCATGGCGTCGTCGGTGCCAGGATCGGTGTCAATAATGACTTTTCTGGGTTGGGCGGCGGTGACATTTAAAAAGAGAAGAGAAAGAAGGAAGAAAAAAAGCGAGCGTGTGCGAAGCATTCGAGAGGGACCCCCTTGAGATGAGATTTATGAGCAGGATAAACGCGTGGCGAATCATAGCATGGAGGAAAAGATTCGGAGCCGACCTGAAGGTCGGTCAGTACATTTCGGAGACGGGACACGGAGTGGGGAACACGGTCACGCGCATTCGTGGGGCAATCGAAGAGGGATGGGCAAGCCCATCCCCTACAAAGGGCGCGACGATCGTTGATGACGGAGCGGAAGCTACGGTTGGTTGACGCGGGGGAGGTTCCAGTGTTGCCAGACGGAGACGACGCGGAGTGAGAAGCACACGAAGCCGCCGATGATGGCGGAGAGGAGGGGCGAGGCGCGCAGTCTTAGGGCGGCGACCATGACGGCGGAACCGGCCAAAGCGGCGGTGGCGTAGACGTCTGCGCGAAGGACGTTGGGAATTTGCGCGAGGAAGATATCGCGAATGATGCCGCCGCCAACGCCGGTGATGGCGCCGAGGAGAATGGCAATGAAGGGATGCAGATTGTAGAGCAACGCTTTGCGCGTGCCGGCCATGGCAAAGAGGGACAAACCGGCGGCGTCCATGACCATCAGCGTGGCGGGAGAAAATCCTTCGACCGTGCGATGGAAGAAAAATGTTAGGAACGCGCCGGCGAAAGCGATTGTGCCGTAGCGCCAGTCGCGAAGAGCGGCGGGGGGCGCGGCGCCGATCAGGAGATCGCGAATGATTCCCCCACCGAGAGCGACGGCGAAGGCCAACACCATCACGCCGAGCAGATCGAGGTTGCCGCGAATGGCGGCGGTGGCGCCTTCGATGGCGAAGAGCAGGGTGCCGGCCATGTCCGCGACGAGGAGGAGTTGATCTGGGGCGATGGGGATGGATTTGGTTTCCGGCAAAGATCACCTCTAGGAATCGGCGGCTTCTTCGGCGCGGGTTTCGCGGAAACCGGGGGCGACGACGTAATTCAATTGAAAGAGAACGATGAGGTCGATGCTGAGGCGCGTGCTGAAGAAACACAAAGCGGCAGCGAGGGCGTAGAGCGCCTGGGCGATCAGGATGCGGCGGCAGATGGCAGCGGGAATTTCGCGGGGCAGATCGTCCTTGATCAGGGCGTTGCGCGTGGCGTAGCCCCAGCTGACATAGAGCACGGCGCCGAAGATGAGGATATTGAACCAATAGGCGAGCAGCGCGGTGCGGTAATTCAGAAATTCGGCGAGAAATTTGGTGGAGATGGGAAGCAGCGTGACGGCAAAAAGAAAGAGCAGGTGGATCCAGGTGAGGCGCACGTTCGAACGCTTCAGGTGATTGAGTTGTGCCTGCTGGCCGACCCAGAAAA
Organism: uncultured Acidobacteriota bacterium; assembly: GCA_963824925.1. Taxonomy (GTDB): domain Bacteria; phylum Acidobacteriota; class Terriglobia; order Acidiferrales; family UBA7541; genus Acidiferrum. The sequence continues at coordinate 290,482 of CAWGRE010000011.1, read as the reverse complement.
TGCCGAGAGTGAGGAAGCTCATGAAATAGACGAGGACGTTGGGAGCGAATCCGAGCAGGGCGTGGAAGAGGTCGCGATCGCTGTGGATGATTTCGGCGGCGGGGAGGCGAAGGTCGATGGCGAGCAGAGTCATGGCGACGGCGAAGATGCCGTCACTGAGTGCGGCGAGGCGCTCCACGCTGTGGCCGGCGAGGCGGTTGTAAGGGGTATTCATGGAATGAGTAAGGTAGCGGAAGCGGGGCGGGTTGTCATCCGCGGAAGAAGTAATGAGGTAAGGAAGTAAGGAGGTAACGAAGGGGCGGGATAAGGTTCAGCATCGCGATATTTCTAATGGAAAAACTGTAGTAGGAGACTGGTGCGGCGTTCCGGCGTGGCTGGTAAGAATTACCAGAACGCGATGGAGAGTGAACATTCTTGGGTACTGGAACGGTGGTGGAATTATTTAGCAGCTAGCGTGATTTCAGCGGGTTAGTTGCTTGGCAGGCCGGATGCACTTACATCTTTGCCAGGTCGCAACACGGGGAGGGTGAGATGAATGAGGAAGTTATGGTACGCACCGCCGCTTGTTCCGACTATGAAAGATTGCTGAACGAGTCTAAAGATGCACTTTTTGCGTGGAAGAATCGCCGGGAACAAATAGCGCGATTCGGGCTGGAGGGAAAAAGAACCGGCGACGAATTGCAAAGATTACAGGCGGAGTATGCGCGGGCCTACAACCGTCTGGAACGGCACGCGAAAAGCTGCGCGATGTGCAAATTCGCCGCTGAATTCGACGACGAAGACGAGCGCGTCGATGCCGAACATTCCGCACGGAAGCAGATTTCCGCTTAGCTCAGGCGGGTGCGGAGTTGGCGTCTTCCGGAGCCGGGGCCGCAGCAGCGGGCGGCGCGAGCGCGGCGAGGCGCGCTGAAAGAACGTCAGCCAGAAGGTCGATCAATTTTTTGGCTGATTCGCCGCCGGGATCCTTGTCTGGATTGAATTGAGAAAGATCGAAGCCGAGCAGGTTTTTCTGCTTCGCAAATTCGGCGAGGGAGACACGGACTTCGTCCAATGAAAGGCCGCCGGAGTCCGGCACGTTGACGGCTGGAAAATCTTCCTGCGCAATCACGTCAAGATCCAGATGCACCATGAACTCGCGGGAGTCCGCGTGGAGATGTGCCAGGGCATCCTGGGCGGATTTCTCCGCGCCCTTCAATTGGATGTCTGCGGCGTAAACGTGGCGGAGCGGTGAGCGGGTCATGAAATCCACTTCGGGGGAATCCACGCGCACGAGACCGTAGATGAGCGTGTCCGGTTCGCGTACCAGCGGGGGTTCGCCCCAGAAACGCACCAGTTCGGGCGAGCCTTTGCCGAAGATACTGGCGAGCACCATGCCGTCGAGCCGGCCGGAGGGCGTGGTTGCTGGCGTGTTGAGATCCGCATCGCGGTCGAACCAAATCAGACCGCTGTGCTTGTAATAGCGGCGGGCACCAGTGAGCACGGCAAAGACTTGCGTGCAATCGCCGCCGAGTACCAACAGAAGGGCGCCGGACTTGAAAGCCAATTCCGCGCGGGGCTTAAGCTCGTTCAGAGAGGCAATGATTTCGGAAACGTTGCGGGAGCGTTTGTGCTCATCGTCATCGGCAAAAAGCCGCGGCGCGCAATCGCCAAGATCGCTAACTTCATAGCCAATGGATTGCAGGCGTTCCATGAGACCGGCAGCGCGGAGAGCAGCGGGGGCCTTTTCGCTTCCTAGGAGGAAGGCGGCGGCGCTGGATGGCGCGCCGATGATGGCAATTTTATTCGGCTGACGGACGATTTTAACCGCCAAGGTACGCTCCTTGTGCTGCTGAAATCGCTTGGCCGGTTGCCGCGGCCAAAAAGCGGCTGCTGCAACGGGCTCGGCTCCAGCAGACGCCCGTGCGGCAAGGCCACTTTTTTAGACGGCCGAATCAGCGGAATTGCCGGGTACGAGCGGATTGTGCCGGGAATTTCCCTGCCCGGCAAAGCCAGAAAGCTGCGAACGAAACGCTCCGGCCGGGTTAGCGGCGCGGTGCGGGCGCGATGGACTGAAGCTCCGGAGGAAGCGTGAAACGTACATCCTCACGGATCAGGTCCAGGTCGCGCTGGTCGTTGAAACCAAACTCGGCGAGCCGTTCGCTGACCTGCTCGACAAGAATTTCGGGAGCCGAAGCGCCCGCGGTGAGGCCGATGCGAGTAACACCTTCGAGCCACGCGGGATCGATGTCCGCGGCGGAATCGATCAGCCGGGCCTTGCGTTCCAGGCGGCGGGCGAGTTCGACAAGACGGTTGGAGTTCGAGCTGTTCTGCGAGCCGACCACCAGAATCAGATCCACGTCCTTGGCCACCTGTTCGACGGCTTCCTGGCGATTTTGCGTGGCGTAGCAGATGTCGTCGCTGGCCGGGCCGATAATTTTCGGGAAGCGCTGGCGGAGGCGGGCAACAATTTCCTGGGTGTCGTACAGACTCAAAGTGGTCTGGGTCAGAAATGCGAGCTTGTCGGGCTCTTCGACAATTAGCGCGTCCACGGCAGCGATGGAATCGACGACCACCGTGCGGTCCGGAGCTTCGCCGGAGGTGCCAACGATTTCCTGGTGGTCTTTGTGGCCGATCAGGATGATGGTGCGCTTTTCCCGGGCGAATTTCAGGGCTTCCAGATGGACTTTTGTGACTAGCGGGCAGGTGGCATCAATCACGCGCAGCAGGCGGTCTTTGGCCTCTTGGCGAACCGTGGGGGGAACGCCGTGGGCACTGAAAACCAGAACGGAATTGGACGGAACTTCCTGGATGGTTTCGACGAAGATGGCGCCGCGGCGGCGTAACTGCTCGACGACATAAGTGTTGTGCACGATTTCGTGGTGCACGTAGACCGGCGCGCCATACGCTTCCAGCGCAAGTTCAACGATATCTACTGCGCGGACGACACCGGCGCAAAATCCGCGGGGACGCACACGGAGCAGGGTTTTGGTGGTGGCTGCCGTTTGAACGGACATCTGGCTCCTAAGCTACTGAAATTTCAAGATTCCATCATATCAAAGTCGTCGATTCTGTGCATGGGTAGTGTCAGTGGAGGGTAAAGAGCAGGGGCGAAAAACCTGTCTATTGGGCCAGCGCGTGCTCCCCGTATGCGCGTAGAATATGGGGATTCAGTGCAGAGGTGGCGGTGGGCGCGCTAACAGCAAAAGCAGATCCCTCAGCCGCACACTGCGCGGCTTCGGGATGACAATCTCGGGCTGGTGAGCGCGTGGTAAGGCGAAGTTGAGAAGGAAGATGGGCCTAGCCAAGAAGCGGTAGATAGAGCAACGGCGATGGAGACCCAGGCGGCGCAAAACCGGCGGAGAAGCGAGCGCGTGCTACTGCGCATGTCCGTGATGGTGTTGGCGGAGAACGAAGAGCGGCGGCCGATTCAGGAAGAAGCAAAAACGCAGGTGGTGAACGCGCACGGCGGATTGATGACCATGAAATCGCACCTGCACATGGGGCAATCCTTCCGGCTGAGAAATCCGCAGACTGGAACGGAAGTGAGCTGCCGCGTGGTGCGTGTGGATGATGTAGGCACCGAGGATTTCAATGTGGCATTTGAATTTGACCAGCCCGCGCCGAAATTCTGGCCGGTGACATTCCCTCCTGTGGATTGGGGCCTTCCCTCCTAAATAGAGAAGAATCGCCGATTACCAGACGATGGAGCGACAATTCCGCCGGCGTGGCGCATCCAACTTTTTGCCAGAAGCCGTGTTAGATGGAATGTGGAGGTACGCCAAGTGGAACTGGGTAGACAGGCAAGCGCAATTTTGATGAGCGGGGTTTTGGCGGGGGGGCTGTTCCTTTCCGGGTGTAACGACAATGTGGAGATCTTGCGTGATCCGGACATCCACATCAAGAAGGGCATGACTTGGGCATGGCGGCCGTTGAATGCGCCGGAAGTTGCCGGCACTGGGGATAACCGAAAAGTGATTTCGCGCGACACCATCACGCCCGCGGCGCAACCGCAACAGCCTCAACAGCGGCTGGAAAGCAACCGGGACTGGAACACGGAAGCGAACCGCGACACGCTGAAGGCTGCGATTGCGAAGAGCCTGAAGTCGAAGGGCTTGACGCAGGTGCCGGACCCGGAGACCGCGGATTTCTGGGTGGACTATCACGTGGCGGTGAAGACGCAGACGGCCACGGTACAGCGGGTCTATCCCGGCGGATATCCGGGGGTGGCGTGCGGGCCTTATGGCTGCTGGTCGGGATGGGGCTGGGGACCACCCGAAGTGTCGTTCCAGAATGTGCGCTACCACGAAGGAACGTTCGTGATTGATCTGGCGCTGCGGCAACCGAGGAAATTGGCGTACCGCGCGATCAGCCAGAAGGAACTGAACAACAAGGCGACGATTACGCCTTATCAGGCGGATGAGGCGGTGGGGCATCTGTTGAAGGGGCTGAAGCCGCAGTAGTGCGGAAGTTTTTTGAGACGAGGGATCTTAGTGGCTGGGATCGAGGTTGGACTTTGAGTTGAGATCCTTCGGGCCGCAAAAAACGCGGCCCTCAGGATGACAACCGTTTTTTTTGGCTTGGGACATTCCCCAAACAGCAAGGCGCCAGACTATTTGCGGGCTTTGGCGGCTGCGGGTACGGGGGTTTGGGCGCGGGCCTGAAATTCTTCGTAGGTGCCCTTGAAGTCTTCGATTTTGCCGGCATTGAAGTGCCATACGCGCGTGGCAACTTCCTCGAGCACGTCTTCGTCATGCGTGACGAAAAGCACCGTGCCCTCAAATTTTTGCAGCGCGATGTTGAGCGCATTGATGGATTCGAGGTCGAGGTTGTTCGTCGGTTCGTCGAAGACCAGGAAATTCGGCTTCTGAAGCATCAGGCGGCAGAAGATAATGCGCGCGCACTCCCCACCCGATAACCCGGAGGTGGGCTTCAGGGCGTCTTCGCCGCTGAAGAGCATCTGGCCAAGCACGCCGCGAATCTCTTCCTGCAGCGCCTGGGGCTTAAACTGCCACAGCCAGTCGAGGGCGCTGATGCCTTTGGACTTGTCAATCGTGTAGCCAAAATCCTGCGGGAAATAACCGATCGTGACTTCGTGTCCCCAAACCACATTGCCGGAATCGACCTGGAATTGATGCTCCGCGTCGCCTATAAATTGCCCGGCGTTGCGGACAATGGACCTGAGCATGGTGGTTTTGCCCGCGCCGTTGCGTCCGGTAAGGGCAATTTTTTCTCCGCGCGTGACGTGAGCGGAGAAATTTGAGATGACCTTCAGGTCGTCGTAGGACTTGGAAAGATGCTTGATTTCGAGCGGAGCGCGGCCCGAAGGAACTTCAAATTGAAAGCGGATGTAAGGGCGCTGGATGTTGGAACGGGCAAGTTCGGAGACTTGCAGGCGCTCGACTTCCTTTTTGCGCGAGGTGGCTTGCGCGGAACGCGTGCCGGCGGAAAACCGAGCGATAAAATCGTTGAGTTGGGAGATTTTCTTTTCGCGGACGGCATTTTCGGCTTCCATGCGCGAGCGGATCTGCGTCTTGGCCACCACCATGTCATCGTACCCGCCGGGGTACATGATGATGGTCTGATAGTCGATATCGGCCGTGTGGGTGCAAACGCTGTTGAGGAAATGGCGATCGTGGGAGATGACGATCAGCACGCCGTGATATTCAAGAAGATATTCCTTGAGCCAGTGGACCGAATCGAGGTCGAGGTTGTTGGTGGGCTCGTCGAGCAGCAGCGCGGAGGGGTTGCCAAAGAGGGCTTGCGCGAGGAGCACGCGAACTTTCTGGCCGCCCTGGAGCTCGCCCATTTTGCGTTCGTGGAGATCTGCTTCGATGCCGAGACCATCGAGAAGGACGCCGGCATCAGCTTCAGCGGTGTAACCGTTCTCTTCGCCGACGATGCCTTCGAGTTCGCCGAGACGCATACCGTCGGCGTCGGTGAGTTCGTCGTGGGGCTTGGCGTAAAGGCCCTCACGTTCCTGGAACGCGTTCCAGAGCGTGGTATTGCCCATGATGACGGTGTCAATGACGCGAAATTTGTCGAAGGCGAACTGGTCCTGACGCAGGATGCCGACCCTCTTTGGGCGAGTGATGTTGCCGCTGGTGGCGTCCAGTTCGCCGGTGAGGATCTTCATGAAGGTGGATTTTCCGGCGCCATTGGGGCCGGAGATGGCGTAGCGGCGGCCCGCCATAAACGTGGTGGTGACGTCCTCAAAAAGGACGCGGGCGCCGAAGCGCATGGTGACATTTTCGACAGAGATCATAACCCTACAATTTTAGCGTGAAACCGGGCGCGAGCGCCAAATCAAAGAATTGATGCTGCGGGCCGCTTGACAGCAATCGTTGCGCGCCATAACGTGCTCCAACGGAGCCACCATGAAAAAACGCGGCGTGTTGGGTGCCCTCGCGGGATCACTTGTACTGGCCTCAACGGCACTCCTGATTGCCGGCAAGAGTTCGATAGCTCCTGCAAAGGAAACCCCATGGCCGACCAAAGGATGGGCTACGGCTACCCCTGCGGGCGTTGGGCTGGATGAACGGGTTCTAGCGGGATTGGACAAGGATTTTGCGACCGGAAAGTTTTCCCTGGTGGACGGGTTCGCGGTCTATCGCTGCGGCAAGAAAGTATTTGAGCGCACATATCAACACGATTACGCGAAGATTTACGGCAAGCAGGCGAAGGAGAAAGGGCCGCTGAACGCACGGCTGACGGGTCGCTACAATTATTTCGATCCGGAATGGCATCCCTATTTCCATGGGACGGATTTGCACACCATGCAGTCGGTGAGCAAGACGGTGACTTCGGTGATCATCGGGATTGCGAAAGAACGCGGCGATTTCAAAGCCGGAGTGGACACGCCGGTACTGCACTGGTTCGATGTGGCGAAGGTAAAGAATGTGGACGAGCGCAAACGGCGCATGACGCTGCGCGACGTGCTGACGATGACCACCGGGTTGCAATGGAATGAAGATGTTCCTTACGACGATCCGCGGAGTGATTCGAGCCGAATGGAAGCTACCGACGATTGGGTGCAGTACGTGATCGACAAGCCGATGGCGGCGGAGCCGGGGAAGGTTTTTAACTACAGCAGCGGGGCGACGGAGTTGCTGGCCTACATTTTCAAAAAGGAAACAGATCGGGACATTGACGAATACGGACAGAAGTTTTTGTTCGAGCCGCTGGGGATCAAGCATGAGTGGAAGCGGACCTACATGGACGTGGTGGACACGGAAGGCGGGCTGTATTTGAGCGAAGACGGGCTGGCGAAGATCGGATATTTATATTTGCAGGATGGTGTGTGGGATGGAAAGAGGATGGTTTCGAAGGAATGGGTGAAGGCGTCCGTGACGCCAGCTATTGCGGCCGAGGCGGGTTTGAAATACGGGTATAAATGGTGGCTTTACCAGCGGGCAGATTCGAAAGAGTACGTGTGGATGGGGCTGGGATTTGGCGGGCAGCGCCTGATGGTGTTTCCGGAAGAGGGGATGATTGCGGTGGTGACTGGCTGGGATATTTTGGGGGAGGGAGATTATGGGAAGGAAATTGTTACGCGGTTGGTAGAGGCGGTTCAAACGAAGAATTGCGGGGAGATAGCGCACTGAGATGAGTTTAAGCATCGGTTCGCGGTGAGTGAACCGAACGGTGGCCGACCTGAAGGTCGGCCAGTACATTCGGAACATGCGCCGGCTGAAGCTTGTGATGATTGTAGGGAATCGAGGCGAAATGCTGCTAAAGAATCGCGTGGCGTTGATAACGGGGTCGGGGCGCGGGATTGGGCGGGCGATGGCGCTGCTGTTTGCGCGGGAAGGTGCGACGGTGTTTTTGACGGCAAGGACGTCGAGCCAGCTTGCGGCGGTGGCGAAGGAAATTTCTGCGCACGGCGGCAAAGCGGAATACGCAGCCGCCGATTTGTCTCGTGAAGGCGATTGCACACGAGTGTTTACCGAGGCGGAGGAGCACTTCGGTCGAGTGGACATTCTGGTGAACAATGCGGGGCATTACGGGCCGGTGGTGCCGGTGGAAGATTATCCGATGGAGGAGTTCGACAAGGTGATGGCGGTGCATTTGCGCGCGGCGTTTTTGCTAAGCAAGCTGGCGCTGCCGGGAATGTACGCGCGGAAATCCGGGGTGATTCTGAATATTTCGAGCTTGTCGGCGAAGGCGGCGTTTTCGTGGGGCTCGGCGTATGCGGCGGCGAAGGCAGGGTTGCTGGGGCTGACGCGGTACATGGCGGCGGAGGCGGCGCGGAATGGCGTGCGCGTGAATGCGATCTGCCCGGGGCCAGTGACGGAAACCGAAATGAGCAAGGAGCTTGGCAACACGCTGGCGAAGAAACTAAACGTCAGCCCGGAGGATCAGCTGAAAGGATTTCTGGGCTCGATCCTGCAAGGCCGCGGGCAGACGGCGATGGAGATTGCGCAGGCGGCGCTATTTTTGTGCTCGGATCTCTCGAGCGCGATGGTTGGCCAATCGATTAATGTGGATGGCGGCGCGGCGTTTTACTAACTGAGTAAGATCATCGGTCGCGCGGCTCGCCCTCGGCCGATAGTGGTAGAATGGCCTAGAGTGAGAGACGCCATGCAAGTATTTTTCAGCTATAGTCCGGCCGACAGCCATTTCGCGCGCGCGCTATCCAAGGAACTCGGAGGCCTGGGTTTGCGTGTTTGGATGTCGCACGACCAACTTCTCCCAGGCGACAATCCCTGGCTGAAAATCGGGAAAGCGCTTGAAAACTCTCACGCCATGGTAGTTTTGCTCTCTCCCGAAGCTGTGGAGTCGGAATTACTGAATAGCGAGTTGGCGTATGCCCTCGGGAATCTGAATTTTCGCGGGCGAGTATTTCCGATTGTAGTACGACCGACCAGCAACATCCCCTGGATCCTGAAAAAATTCGCTATTTTCGAACCTGCAAAGAAAACCGGGAAAGGGGCTTTGAAAAGCCCCGAACCCAACGGTCTTAAAAAAGACGCGAGACGGATCGCATCGCTCATCGCGGAAAGACTTAAGCAGGTTGCGTAGCCCGGTGCGTCGGCGTTCGGCTAGAAGCGGAGAAGTCTTCATCTCGCATGCGGTCAAAGATCGAGTCTTTGTCCGACGCCTCCTTGGAATTCTGAAGAAGAACTGTATTCCGTACTGGATTAGCGAAGCGCATATTCCCGGTGCAGTGGAATGGCACGACGAAATTGGACGCGCACTGAATCGCTGCTCCTGGTTTCTGATCATCTTATCGCCGAACGCAGTCAAGTCGACCTGGGTCAAACGCGAATTGATGTACGCCCTTCAGCCTAAGCGCTATAAAGGGCGGATCATTCCCGTATATTTCCGGGACTGCAAGCACGAACTGCTCTCCTGGACGCTTGCAGAACTTCAATTCATCGATTTCCGAAAAGATTTCAAGGCCGGTTGCGAAGATCTTCTTAAGTTATGGGGCACTAAGAAGGCCCTTCGCCGCAAGGCTCTTTGGAGGTCAAATCCCGCCGTTGGCTTGGCCCTTAGCCTTCGTCAATGCAGTTCGTTCTTGAAGACGCTGCCGGACTTCATTACGAATTTTACGCGCTGGAGTTCGGTGATGTCTTTCAGGGGGTCGCCGGAGACGGCGACGATGTCGGCCCACTTGCCGGGTTCGATGGTGCCCATTTTGTCGGACCAACCGAGGAGTTCGGCGGCGGTAGTAGTGCCGGTGCGAATGGCCTGCACGGGCGTCATGCCGTAATTGACGTAGTATTCGAATTCCTTGGCTTCGTTGAGTTCGCGCCAGTCGAAGCCGCCCGCATCGGTGCCGAGCACGATCTTCACGCCTTTCTTTAACGCGAGCTGGAAAGCGGCTTTTTCCGTGTCCACCATTTTGGTCCAATTCCCTGCCCTGCCCGGGGCCACATACGCGCCAACGATGATGGTGGGCACCCAATAGACGCCGCGGCGCGCCATCTCTTCCATTTCCGTTTCTGTGAGGCCGTCGCCGTGTTCGATGGAATCCACGCCGGCACGTAACGCGGCGGCGATGCCGTCGCTGCCGATGGCGTGGGCGGCGACTTTGTGGCCCAGCCGGTGCGTTTCGTCCACGATTTCCTTGGCTTCTTCGTCGGTGAAATTCACGTGGCTGTGCAGCACGCCATCCGGGCCGTAGAAGTAGCCGTGGTCGGAGTAATACTTGATCCAGTCCGCGCCGTGGGAAATCTGCTCGCGCACGGCTTTGCGCGCTTCGGCGACTCCATCCACATATTGCACGCCCTGGGGAACGCTGATCTCCCAGGAATAGCCGTAGGGGCCATACGCGCCGGTGGGAGCCATGGCGCGCGTGGAAACCTGCATGTGCGGGCCGGGAATTTCGCCGTTGTTGATGGCTTTCTTCAGATCCACGTCGGCGAACATGGCGCCTTCGGTTTCGACATCGCGAAGGCAGGTGAACCCGTGGCCGAGGGCAATTTGCGCGTTGCGAGCAGCGAGGATGGCGCGATACGGAATGGATTGCTTCAGGAGCTGCGCGTCGTAGTCTTCCTGGGTGATGTCGCCCTGAAGGAGAACGTGAGTGTGGGCGTCTACGAAGCCGGGAAGCACGGTGGCTTTCGAAAGATCAATCAGCTCGACGCCGGCGGGAGGAGCGCCACCCGGAGTGACGCTGACGATTTTGTCGCCTTCGACGAGGATCAGAGCATTGGCGATTGGCGTGTCGCTCTTACCATCAATCAGATGCCCGGCGCGAATGGCAAGTTTCTTCGGAGCGGCGGCGGGTTTTTCCTGCGCTTGGCTGATGGGTGCGAAGAGAATTGCGGCGAGAATAAGGAGCTGTGCGAATGGCGAGCGGGCGGATTTCATAAAGGCCTCCAGAGCGGGGCCACGATAGCAGAGTTGCGGGCGGGAAGGAAAGCGGGGGGTGGCGTTCTGGTGGTGGCGCGATTGGGAGACACGTGGGTTGGCGAGAAAAAGAAAAGCAGATCCCTCACTTCGCAAAAGGCGCTTCGTTCGGGATGACAACTTTGGCTGGGCGCGGATGTGGGACGAGAACATTGGATTGGTGGCGCGCGACTCTGGGAGGACTCCAGTTGTGGAAGGCGGGACGACTGAACCCGGAAAGGAAAAGGGCCAACCGCTCTCTCAGGACGGTTGGCCCAGTCTATCTTTAGACAGATTCGGGAACTGTGTTACTCACTGCGCAGATCCCAAATCTGTGTGCACTGGCAAGCAGACAAAAGGAGATCTGCTTACGAAGCGATTTGCGAGCCCGGACGGCGAATCGGGCGACGCGCGAAATCTTCGACCGACGCGACGCTGCGCCGCGCGGCAAGAACCAAAGGATTCTGGCTGGCGGCCAGGCGGGCGACTCCCGCTTCCCAGGTTTTCTGGGCAAAGTACAGGGAGCCGATGAAGGCCCCGATAACGGCAAAGCCGAGAACGAAGATCGCGAAAGCCGCGATCAGTTCACGCACAAAATAAAGTTGCAATGCTGCGATCGTCCCCAGGAAATACCAGATCCATTTACGACCTTTGTCTTTTTTGCTCATCCTGCCCGGCCCCCTTCTTTCGGTACGCCCCCAACTGCTTACCAGGGTGAATCTGACCCACGCACATTAGATGGTGTTGCCTGACCAAACGGTCCAATGTGCTTACCTGTCCCATTAGACAGGAGGGGGGGCGGCAGGGGAATGGTACAGGAGCACCAAAATTGGGTGCAAACGATTCTCCTAGTACCGGCCGGCGGCTGCGAGAATGCCAACTAACTCACTGTAAATATGAGCCTTAATGGCGTCACGAAATGGGGTCCGATTTTCGCCTCAGCTTCGGGTACTGTCCTGTGGAAAAACCTGCCCTTTGGGTCAGGGGACAGGTGGCGTTCTTTCGGGGGAGTGCGGGGGCGATGCTAGCGAAGGACAGGCCAAACAACGGAATCCCCGGCGTCCCATTTCGGGACACCGGGGCGGGAACTGTGGGATTTGAAGAACTATGCCTTTTTGAGGAGGCGAGTAATCCAGACCAGAATCACCGCGCCGATAAAAGCGACGATAATCCCGCCGATCATTCCACCGCCGGGCCAGAGGCCGAGCATACCGAAAATCCAGCCACCGACGACGCCGCCAAGCAAGCCGAGGATGATGTCGACAATAATGCCGTAGCCACCACCCTTCATCACTGTTCCGGCCAACCAACCGGCGATGAGCCCCGTGACAATCCAAGCGAGAAAGCCCATGCGAACTACCTCCTTAGCTCCCAAGGGGAGCGAACCATTCATTCAGGGCGGGAAGAATGCCTAGAGTTTGCCTTTACCCCAGGTAACACGCAAGCCCGTAGAGAGGAGCAAATCGTTGGACTTGAGGGTCACCGGTGGATAGCTGATATAGCTGTCACTGACCGTCACTTGCCAGCTGAGCCAGTTGTTCACTGCCGTGGCAATGTTGCCATCAAACTGGAAACGATAATCCCCAGTGTGCGAAAGATTGGGATAGAAGGAGAAACGTTCAGTGAGGCTGGAGCGCTTGTTGAGTTTAGTGTCGAACTCTTCGCCAACCAGTGCCTCAGCGCTATTTTGAGCGGACGAGGGGATGGTGGTGAAAATCGGGGGAGGAGCTGGATTGGCAATCGAATAGGAACCGAACGAGTCGCGATCGTAGGTGATACCGCCGAAGACATCGAACGTAGTGTTCTCCGTCTTGATGATGTGATAGCCCACGCCACCGCCGACCACACTGCGTAGATCCAGGTGCTGCAATTCGTTGGTCTGGAAATAGGTGAGCGCAAAGACGAAAAGCTTAGGACTGACATTGAGATCGCCGCGAATGCCCGCATCGAGGGCGTTGGCGGTGGTGACCGTCGGAGGCACGGAATTGTTGTTGGCGAAGATGTAGTCGCCGTACACGGTGATTTTATCCCGTGGAGTTTCGCGAACGGCCTTGGAGGCGATAGTGAAATTGACGGTTTCCGAGTTACCGCGCGTCAGGGCCAGAGCCCGTATCAAACATACCGCGCCAGAAATAAGTGAACTTGGGATGAGCCATGTGTTCAGCGGCTTCGTCGAAGGAATGCTGTTCGGCGTCATTGCGCACGGCGACGATGGCGTCTTTCGTGGCTGCCGCGGGAGTTGCGGCAGGAGGCGCGCCGGCCACCGTAAATTTGCCGTCCACGGTGGTGATCTTGCCGGAGAGGCGAGTGCCGTCTTTCAATGTGATATTAATGTTGTCGGTGGATTCGATTCCGGTGATGGCGTCCCACTGAATGGTGACGTCGCCCGCAAAATCGGATTTGATCAGAAGGGTTTTACCATCACCGCTGACAATTTTCCCGCTGAGGCGATCGCCGTTTTTCAGCGTAACCTGATCCGCGCGCACGGCGGATGTAACCAGTAACAATGCAAAGACACTAAGCAGACTGCGACGCATGTGCGTCCTCCTGAACTATCAGATTTGGCATAAACCCCGAAGGCTTTACGCGGGCGGCGTAACACGAACTGGCAATCCCCAACACGGTGGGCGCTCACAGTCTAATGAAATTGCGGGGGGGCCGCAATTCGTTAACGCCAAACGAAGACTGGCCACTGCTTTCGCGCATCCCGTATACTGTGCGGAGTTTCAGGGGAGTTTGGGCCGCGCGAGTGGAAAGCGTGGCGTTCGCCGCCGCGTCCGAGGGGCGCGGAGTTCCCTTTTCAAGAAAATCAGCCGGTCCGGAAGCCTTCCAGCCTGGGCAGGACTTCGCGATTGGAGCATTTGCCTATGAGTTTTCGAAATCGAGCTGTAGTTTTCGCCATGTTCCTGCTGGCGGCTTCCGTATTCATGCAAAGTTGCAAGCAACCGGAAGCGCAGCAGAAAAACCAGGCCGCAACCGTTCCGACGCCGGCGCCGGCAGCGCATCCGATTCTGGTGTTCATCACGGACTTTGGGACCGCGAACGACGCCGTGGCAATCTGCAAGGCGGTGATGGTGGGAATCGCGCCGGACGTGCGGATCATGGACATCACGCACCAGGTGACGCCGTTTTCGATTGAAGAGGGCGCCCGCGATCTGGCCGGAGTGACGCCCTATTATCCGGCGGGCACGGTGTTTGTGGGTGTGATCGATCCCGGAGTAGGCACGAACCGCAAGGCGGTGGTGGTGAAGTCGAAGAAGGGCCAGTATTTCGTGGTGCCCGACAATGGATTGATTTCGCCGGTGATTGACCGGGACGGGCTGGACTCCGCGCGGGAAATTATTAACAGCAGCTGGATGATTGGTGATGCCATCTCCTCCACGTTTCACGGGCGGGATATTTTTTCGCCTGTGGGAGCGCATCTGGCGGCGGGTTGGGATTACACGCTAGTGGGGCCGCCGGTGCAGCAACTGGTGCGAATGACTCCCAAGACGGCGACGGTCACAGACGTGGGTATCGAAGGGGACATCATTGCGCTGGACGACCCGTTTGGTTCGCTGATCACGGATATTCCGGGCGATGCGTTTAAGAATTTGGGATACACGTTGGGAGAAAAGGTCACCGTGCAATTGAACAAGAAGCCGTTCACATTGCCGTACACGAAAACGTTCATGGATGTGCCGGTTGGGGAACCGCTGCTCTACGTGGATTCGCGCGGCAGGATCGGGCTGGCGCTGAATCAGAGAAGTTTTTCGGCAGTGAACAAGATTGTGCCGCCAGGAAGTATTTTTATTCCGAAGAAGGGCGCGGTGATGAAGAAGAGGTGATCGGGCAGAGGTTGGAATCAAATTCTGGGTGCTTGGTTAGAAGCCTTGCCGATTATTTTTCAATCCTAGAGTTTCCTCAGCGGCCCGCCTCAGAAGGCGGGCCCTACGGGGATTCATCCCTCATTTGCTTTTTGCGACGCAGCGGCCGACAATCGGGAAGATTCTGCACGAAAGAGGTCTGGTATGGCTGAAGCAGTGATTGTTTCTTCCGTTCGCACTCCGGTTGGGCGCGGATTCAAGGGTTCGCTGCGCACCACGCGGCCCGACGATCTGGCTGCGTCTGGTAATTAAGGAAGCGCTGGCGCGCGTACCGGGGCTCGACCCCAAAGAAATTGATGACGTGATTCTGGGTTGCGCGATGCCGGAGGGCGAGCAAGGCATGAACGTGGCGCGCATCGCGGCGTTGCGCGCGGGATTGCCGGTGGAAACTTCGGCGATGACGGTGAACCGATTTTGCGCCAGCGGGCTGCAGGCGATAGCGCAAGCGGCGGAGCGGATCCGGAGCGGTGCGGCGCAGGTGATTGTGGCGGGCGGCACGGAATCGATGTCGATGGTGCCGATGGGCGGGAACAAAATTTCGCCGAACCCCTGGCTGGTGGACCATTATCCGGACGCCTACATCAATATGGGGCTGGGAACGGAAAACATTGCGCGGAAATTCGGCATCTCGCGGGAACGCGCGGACCAATTCGCCGTGGATTCACACCGAAAAGCGGTGGCGGCGATTGCCGCGGAAAAATTCAAGAACGAAACGGTTGGCGTGGAGGTGCATATCACTTCCCTGCCGAACGGAAACGGCACGAAGAGCAAGGGTCCGGCGAAAACAGCAACGCAAACTTTCGTTTTTGACAAGGAAGAGATGCCGCGGCCGGAGACTTCCATGGAGGTGCTGGCAGGATTGAAGCCCGCGTTTCATGTGAAGGGCACAGTGACGGCGGGAAATAGTTCACCGATGAGTGATGGAGCGGCGGCCGTGGTGCTGATGAGCGAGGCGAAGGCAGCGCAACTGGGTTTGAAGCCCGCAGGCGCGCTTCGTGACTTATGCGACTGCGGGTTGCCTGCCAGAGGAGTTCGGTATCGGGCCGGTGCAGGCAATTCCAAAGGCGCTGAAGCTT
Organism: uncultured Acidobacteriota bacterium; assembly: GCA_963824925.1. Classification (GTDB taxonomy): domain Bacteria; phylum Acidobacteriota; class Terriglobia; order Acidiferrales; family UBA7541; genus Acidiferrum. The sequence goes on along the minus strand of CAWGRE010000011.1, from coordinate 274,728 downwards.
GCTGGGCTGACGTTGAACGATGTGGCGGTGATTGAGTTGAACGAAGCGTTTGCGGCGCAATCCTTGGCAGTGATTCAGCAGGCGAATCTGGATCCAGACAAAGTGAATCCTAATGGCGGCGCGATCGCACTGGGGCATCCGCTGGGCTGCACGGGGGCGAAGCTGACGGCTTCGCTGGTGCGGGAATTGCAGCGGCGGAACGCGCGCTATGGCATGGTAACTATGTGCATTGGCGGCGGGATGGGCGCCGCGGGAATTCTTGAACGCGCCTGAGGATTGCGGCGCGAGCGTTTAAGGTTTCTTCTTTGCCACCACGTGGACCAGAAGTTTCTCCGGTCCATCACTCTTCGCGACGAACTCATCACTTTGCAGCGTCCCGTTCGGGAGTACGCGCGTGACGTTGCGCGACTTGAAGGTTTGCGCGCCAATTTTCAACTCGGAACGCAGCACAAGAGTATCTCCCTCAAAGCCGCCACTCTCCACAAAGGCGCCCGGAGCCTCATTTCCGAAAACATATCCCTTGTAGGCGCTATCCGCAGGATCCCACGTGAGAATCAGAAGTCCTTCGGAATCGCCGACCGGGCCTTGCGAATGCCAGGTGTTGATCAGGGAATTTCCGCCGGGGCCCAGTTTACTGGTGTAGGTTCCTGTGTTTGCCGGGCCGGTGAGGTCCGTGGCGGATTTTGGGTACGTTTCGGTGTAATCCCATTCACCCAGGTAGAATTTAAGGCGTAGCATTTCCGCCGCGCCGGGCTTGGCGGCCGGTGGTTGCGCGGCGGGTTTTTCCTGCCGGGCAGCGAACGTGAATGTGACCGCAAGAATTGCGGATAAAGAAGCGAGTCCAATAATTATTCCGCGATTTATTTTAGCTTTCACAAACCATTCCCCCTGAGAATTGCTTCATAAAGTGATCTCCATCGAACATCCGGGCGGAGCGGTGCGCGAGAGTCTGGCATGGATGGGCCGCAGACGTCTACCAGCAACCATCGCCGGAACGCTGAAATTCCCGAAGCAGGCTTGCTCGCCGCTGGCCGGATGTCCTATTGAAAAATGCGGCTGGCTATGGGTAAAATCGGGGGTTGCAGAATATTCAAACACTCGTTTGAATTATCACCGCGGCCCCGCGCCGGCAAGGAGCATCACCAATGGCCACCTCCGTTCTGAACAAACCCGCAGCAAAGGGCGGCAGCTTTCTGCTGGAATCGCCGGCGCCGGCGGATATTTTCACGCCCGCGGACCTGAGCGACGACCAAAAGCTGATCGGGCAGACCGCGGAAGAGTTCGTGATGAAAGAAGTCTTGCCTCTTGCCAAGGACCTGGAAGCAAAAAAGCCCGGCCTGATGGCGGATCTGGTGCGAAAAGCGGCGACGCTGGGCCTGATGAGCGGCGGGACGCCGGAAGAATACGGCGGGGCGGGACTGGACAAAATCGCCACCACGCTGATGACGGAAAAACTTTCGATTTATGGCGGGTTCGCAGTGACGCACGGCGCGCACGCGGGAATCGGCACGCTGCCCATCGTTTATTTCGGCACGGAAGAGCAGAAGAAAAAATATCTGCCCAAACTGGCGACGGCGGAAATGATCGGCGCGTATTGCCTTTCGGAGCCGCAGGCGGGAAGTGACGCGCAGAATTCGCTGACGCGCGCGGAACTGAACAAGGAAGGCACGCACTACATCCTGAACGGGCAGAAGATGTGGATCACCAACGGAGGCTTCGCGGATTTGTATATTATTTTCGCGAAAGTGGATGGAGAGAAGTTTACCGCGTTCATCGTGGAGCGAAACTACCCCGGCTGCAAACCCGGCAACGAAGAACACAAGATGGGCATTCACGGGAGTTCGACGACGCCGATTTTCCTGGAAAATTGCAAAGTGCCGAAGGAAAACGTGCTGCATGAAATCGGCCGCGGGCACATCGTCGCGTTCAATGTGCTGAATGCCGGGCGATTCACGCTGGGCGCTTCCGGCGTGGGCGGCGCAAAGCACGTGCTGCTGACGGCTTCGAAATATTGCAAGGAGCGGAAGGCGTTCGGGAAGCAGATTGGCGAGTTCGGCTTGATGAAGGAAAAGCTGGCGGAAATGGCGGTGCAGATTTTCGCCGTGGAATCGATGATGTACCGGACGGCCGGAAATATTGAGGCGGCGATGAACGCGGCATCCGGCTCCGGAAATAAAGCGCAGAACACGATGAAGGTGCTGGAGGAGTACGCGATTGAAAGCTCGATCGCCAAGGTGTATGGCAGCGAGATGCTAGATTACGTGGTAGATGAAGGCGTGCAGATTTTCGGCGGCTACGGTTTCCACGAGGATTATCCGGTGTGCCGCGCTTATCGCGATTCGCGCATTAACCGCATTTTTGAAGGCACCAACGAAATCAACCGCATGTTGATTATCCAGATGCTGATGAAGCGGGCCATGGGCGGACAACTGGCGTTGATTCCGGCGGCCATGAAGCTGGCGGATGAAATTTTGGCCGGGCCGTCGTTTGAAGAAACACCGGACGGCGTTCTGGCCGAAGAGACCAAGACGATTGCGAACGCGAAGAAGATGTTTCTGCAGGCGGCGGGCGGCGCGGTGCAGAAATTCCGCGAGAAGTTGGCCGACGAGCAGGAGTTGATCGGCGCGCTGGCCAACGTGGTGATGGAGATTTACGCAATGGAGTCCACCCTGCTGCGCGCTCAGAAAGCCGCCGCAAGCAGGGGCGAGGCTTCGGCAGCGGTGATGATTGACGCCGCGAGGGTGTTCATTTCCGACGCGGCGGAACGCGTGGACCACGAAGCCAAGCGGGCGATCGCCGCGGTTCACGAAGGCGACATGCTGACCACACAAATGGCGGTGCTGAAGCGCTTTGGCAAACGCCCGGCGGTGGACACGATTGCGTTACGGCGGCGGATCGCGGCAGCCGTGCAGTCGCAGGACCGCTATCCCTTCGAAGGCCGCTGATAGACGGACCCGATCGACCAAGCACTTACTCTTTCGCAATCTTGAGGGCCGGGAAGGCCTGAGACGGTTCATCTTGGGACACCTACGGCCTGGTACTCCACCGCATTAACCATTTATGAACCTTGAACTTTCTTCCAAAGACAGCTGCAATGACCAACGGGGCACAAGCTGGACGCAGAGCTACTGGGCAGATAAGGAATCCTTTACACTAGAATTTGCAAGGTACTAGGACTGCAAATTGACCTCGCGTCATCTTCCCCGACTTGTGGTAATCGCGGCCTCTTTTGTGGTCGTCCTCCACGCATTGGGCGTGGTGTTTCTCGGCACAAGCGCGTCAGGTTCCATTTTGGGAAATGGACTGCAAGTTTTCTCGAGCTTTCTCGCCGCGACGATCTGTTTCCGAGCAGCACTCCGAGGCACCGGATTTAGCCGAGCATTCTGGATGCTAGTGGGCTGCGGCCTGGGCGCGTGGGGCGTAGCGGACTGCGGCTGGGCTTATTACGAAGTTTCGTTGAGGATGGAACCGCCAGCCGGTTCACTGATCCGCTTTCTGTTCGACACCCACGGCATGTTTTTTGTAATGGCGATTTTCCTGAACCAAGACAAACAAGATTCCACAGTGGATTTGGCGGAGTTGCTGGATTTTCTGCAGATCGGCATCTTATTCTTCCTGATTTACTTCGGCGGTTACTATCTGCCGGCGATCAATTTGTCCGCGCCTGCTGCGCTGTTACGGGAATTTCACGTCATGACGCTGGAGACGGTGGCGATCTGTTCGCTGGCGGTATTGCAGTGGAAGAGAAGCGGCACACCTGAGGCGAAGCACCTGTTTGGCGGGCTGGCGCTCTACTTTCTGCTGTACGGTTCGGTGGCCACGGTGGTTACGTGGGCACAAATCATCCAAGAAGTACCTACGGGAACCTGGTATGACATTGGATGGTCGATTGCCATGTTGTGCGGTGCATTCTGGGCGGCCACCTGGGAGCCTGTGGGTGCGCCATCGCGCCGCGAGCGATTCCGAAATCGTACCCTGGGCGAAATTCTGTTCAACAACGCGATGTTCACGTTTGCGCCGATGATGATCCTGATCCAGGTGGCCCAGATGGGCCCGGAGCATAAGCTGGTCCGCTTTACGTTGCTTGGTCTCTCGTTCAGCTGCTACGCCATGCGCATGGGCGTGACGCAGTTCCGCCAGTATCAGGACGAAGAAACCGTGCGGCGGCAGACGCTGGCGATGGATTCTTCGATCGAGGGAATTGGATTACTGAACGAAAAAGGAGAGCACGTCTACGCCAATGCGGCGCTGGCGACCATCCTCGGCTTGCGTTCACCAGAGGCGATCCTGGGGCAGCACTGGAGGACCGCATACGCATTTCAGGGAACCAGCCTAATGGAGATGCAGGTCCGGCAGTCGCTGGCAAGCACCGGCAAATGGTCCGGTCAACTGCAATTCCGGCGTCCCAATGGCGACAGGGTTCCGGTGGAGATGCAGGTGAGCCTGCTGCCGGATGGCGGGACGGTGTGTGTCTGCCGCGACCTTTCACAGCACCAACTGGCAGAAAAGGCCCGAGCAGAGGCGGAAGCGAAATACCGGATGCTGGTGGAGCAGGTCAACGCGATCAGCTACATCGCGGAAATTGGAATTAACGGACAATGGTTTTATGTGAGCCCGCAGGTGGAAGCCATTTTGGGCTACACGCCCGAAGAGTGGCTGGCGCTGGCGCCAGACTGGGCCGAGCACATTCACCCGGACGACCTGCCTGCGGTGTTGGCGGCGGAGGAGCAAAGCGGGCGAGGGCTGCCGTTCCAGGCGGAATTTCGCGTACGGCGCAAGGACGGGCGGGAAGTGTGGCTTAACGACACTGCGGTGATTGCGCAGGGCAGCAATTCGCATCCGGTGATGGAAGGCATCATGGTGGACATCACGGAGCGCAAAGCACTGGAAACGCAGCTGCAGCAATCGCGAAAGATGGAAGCCGTGGGGCGGCTGGCCGGAGGGATCGCGCACGACTTCAATAACCTACTGACGATTATTACCGGGTACACGGAACTGGCGCTGAACCGGCCGCAGCTGCCGCATGAAGTACGCGCGGATATCGAACGGATTGAGAATGCCTCGGGAAGGGCGGCGGCGCTGGTGCGGCAACTGCTGGCGTTCAGCCGCAAGCAGGTGCTGCAGCCCAAAATTCTGGATTTGAACAAAATTGTGCTGAATCTGGACTCGCTCTCTGCGGCGGCTGATGGACGAGCGAATTCAGATGGTAACGCAAGTTAAGGACGACATCGGGAAAGTGAAAGCCGATCCGGCACAGATCGAGCAAGTGATCATGAACCTGGTGGTGAACGCACGCGACGCGATGCCGGAAGGCGGGCGCCTGGTGGTGGAAACGTGCAACACGGACTTGGATGCCACGTATGCGGTGGACCACGTCTCCGTGAAACCCGGACGATACGTGATGCTGGCGGTTTCCGATACCGGCGTGGGGATGGACAAGCAAACGGTGGCGCATATTTTTGAGCCGTTCTTTACCACGAAGGAAAGCGGGCGGGGCACAGGGCTGGGTCTTTCAACCGTGTACGGCATCGTTAAACAGAGTGGCGGCTACATTTGGGTTTATAGCGAACCGGGTAAGGGCAGCACGTTCAAGGTGTATTTGCCGCGAGTGGATGAATCACCAGAGGAATTGACGACAGGCGAGTCCACCCACCGGGCGCAGGCAGGCAAAGAAACCATTCTGGTGGTGGAAGACGAAGAAGACGTGCGCGAGTTGATCCAGACGGTTTTGCGGGAAAAGGGCTATGAAGTGATTGTGTCCGAGGACCCGCAACATGCCGAGCGGGCTGCGGCACAATTTGGGGGAGAGATTCATCTGCTGCTGACAGATATGGTGATGCCGGGGATCAGCGGGCGTGAGCTGGCAACGCGGATTTCCGCGCGGCGGCAGGATATTCGCGTGCTGTATATGTCTGGATATACGGACAACGTGATTACCGCGGGGGGTATGCTGGAAAAGGGACTGGCATTTCTGCAGAAGCCGTTTTCACCGGCGACATTGGTGCAGAAGGTCCGCGAGGTGTTGAGCAGGACGCCCGCGCATTAGGGGATTCGGGTTGAATTGAAGATGGAGGCGCCCGCCTCGGAAAGCGGCCGCTACAGGGCTACTGGGTTCCTTTCGGTTTGCCGATGGTGTTCAGAGTATCCACGTTGAATCGTTTGTAGTCAGAGTAGCGGGTGATGGCGTTCACCTTGAAGCCCTTGACCATCAGGACGCGGACGCCGATGTGGGCTTCCTCGTAAGTTGGCAGCCAGACTTCGTTGTTCAGGTATGCCTGCTCGAAGATAAAACTGGTGCCACTTTGCACGTTGGCGACCACCCCGCCGGCTAGACGAAAATCTCCGACGAAATACGCTTCTAGCCGCGCAACATCGTTGGCTTTTTCGTCCACCCAGATCACCCCGGCCAGATCCTTCACCAGTTTCTCGACCATGGATTTGGGTTTGTATTCGGGATTGGGCTCAAAGTCGAAGACCAGCACGTCTTCTCCGCGAAATCTCTCGCGGCGTGGATTCACGAATTGCGAGGTGCGCAGGAAAAGTTCAATGCCGGGTTCCTCGTCGTCTTTCTCCTGCTTGCCTTCCTCTTTGGCCTTGGCGTCTTTTTCCTCTTTCTTCTTTTGATCCTTCTGGATCTCGGCGATCTGCTTGCGAGTCTTTTCGTCTTCTTTTTTCTGCTCGTCTTCGCTCAGGGGTATTCCGTCCTTCTTGACCAGCGTCGAAACTTCGTCGCCATTCAGATAGAAGAACGTATATTCGTTGGCTTGGTTCTTGGTGATCTTGCCAGTCTTGTCGTACTCGGTTTCTTCCTCCACGCGCGTGCCGGCATAGTTTTCCTTAATCTTGTCGATTTGCTTCTGGTTGGCGTCAATCTGGTCAAAGAGCTTTTTCAGATCCGGCAGTTTCACCTGGGATTTCATCGGGAAATCGAAGACGCGTTCGCCGATGGTCTCGTTGACACCGACGCGGGTGACAGTGATCGAATATTCGGTGTCACCTCGATGCAATTCGATTTTGTACGGGACCTTCACGCCTTCCACAACGCGATAGTCGTCGTAATAGATTTCGCGCGGGAGGCCCGCGACCTGGGCCTTTTCTTCCACGATTAAGTGGGTTTGCGGATCGAAAAAGACCTGCCAGTGCGCGCCCGTCGGGTAGGTGAGTTCCAGTTCCTGCGCGGCATGTCTGCGCACCTGCGATTCGCCCTTGTAAGCCACGCCGATTTTTCGCTTCGAGAGTTGCTGGAAGCGGGAGTTGTAATACTGCGAGGCAGCTTCCAATTCGAGCGCGGCGGGGCCAAGCAGGGTGCTGATATCGCCGTCGGAGGCCTGCTGCCAGGCGGATTTGCCGTTGTAGGACTCGATCAAGGTTTTGCCACCTGAACGGAGTTCGGTGTACAAGCGATTGGGCGCCTTCGCTTTAAACGTATACGTCCCGGGAACAGCATCGCCGGCGGCCAGGATACTGCCGTCGATCGCCAGAGTTTGCAGGTGAGAAATGGCCTTACTGCCTCCAATGGCCTTTACATACTCATCCATAATTTTTTTGGCCTCATCGGCGCGAAGGGGCTGGGCGAGAAATCCCGCCAGGAATGCCGCGATCACATAAGCAGAGGCTTTGCGCATAGCTGTACACCGTTAGATACGCTCCCGAAAGCAAAAAAGTTGCGGGCGGCGCGAGAATTTATGGAACAGCGATTCGCCTAATCCTAAAAACGCGGCAATGGCAGGACTTACTGGGCGGACCTGGGGCGTTTCAGATATTTCTCGTACAGATCCTTCTGCATATTATCGGTGGAAGTGAGCTGCCCCTTAATAAAAAGGTAGCGGACTTCGGTAGTCACGTCCAGCGGGTCGCCGTTGGTGACAATCAGGCTGGCAATCTTGCCCGTCTCCACGGTGCCCAACTGCGCCTCCAGACCAAATATTTGCGCTGGATACAGGGTGACGGCCTTCAGGCCCTCGTCTGGGGGCAACCCGTGGGCCACGGCGTTCGCGGCCTGCTGTCCCAGGCGGCGCGCGAAGCTGTTGTCGAAGCTGGCGAACGCGATTTTCACGCCGGCGGCGCGGAGTTCCTCTGGCTGCGTCAGCATCCGGTCGTACGCATCATCCTCTTTGGGAGGGGCCGCCAGCGTAGGACCAAGAATCACGGGCACATTCTTGGAGCGCAGGAGATCCTTCACCTTCCAGGCTTCGGCGCCGCCGGCAAGAATCATTTTGAGCTTTTGTTTGTCGCAGAAATTCACGGCGTCGCGAATCTGCCGGTCGTTATCGGCAAAAACCAGCAACGGCACCTCTCCGCGGATGACGGGAGCCAAAGCTTCGAGCTTGACGTCGCGCTGAAAATTCGCGCCGGGGGAGCTTTGCAGGGCCTGGGCATAGTGGCGGGCCTGTTCGAAATAGTCCGCGAGCTGCGTAACTTGTTTGTCGTATTCCTTCTTCGCTTCCGTGTACGGCTTCTCTTTGGCGGAGAACGTGGAGAAATCAAATGATCTGGTTTCCACGTCCGGCCAATCCACGACCATGGCGGCATGCTTATTGATGAGCATGTCTTCGATGGTCCAGCCGGAAAGATAAATGGCGGAGGCCTGGCCGCCGATCAGGTTGGTGGCACCCGCGCTGTCGAAACCGCCGCTGGCCGGCGCGGCAATCACTTCCGTGATTCCGGCGGCGCGCGTAACGGGAATCTGGGCGCTGGAGGGCAGAATGGCCGTGGCTGCAATCACATCTGGATTAAATGCGCCAGTTTCCGTGGTGTCCACGGTGGCGCGCACCGCGCTGATTTCGCTAAGGCCCATCTGCGTGACGGAATCGAACAAGCCGGGATAAACCTGCAATCCTTTGGCATCGATCACCTGCGCGCCAGCGGGGACGGTGATCCCCGATCCGACCGCGGAGATTTTTCCGGCGTGAATCAAGACCGTGCCGTCTTCAATCGGTGGTCCGGCAAGAGTAAAGATCTTTGCGTGGGTGATGGCGTAATCCGGCGAAGTTTGCGAATACGCTTGCGGCGCGGCAAGCAAAAGCAGCGCGAAGAGCAGCAGAGTCGAAATGTGGTGGAGGCGATTCACTGCGCACCTCCAAACCCGGACCGGCCCTGCGGCGGTTTTGGCTTTTCTTCGGGTTTCGCTTCCCCGCCCTTCTTATCCTGGGGCTTTTTTTCAGCGGCTTTCTTTTCTTCTTCCTGCGTTTTTTTCGCTTTTTCGAGCAGGTCCGTCTTTTCCTTTTGCATCGCGGCGCGGCCGCTGATGTCCGCGGTGCGGTCGAAGTAGACACGGCCATCAATCAAAGTCTTTTCTACGATGGCGTAGGCGCTCAGCGGATCGCGATTGTAAATCGCCAGGTCCGCGTCTTTGCCCACGTCAATCGAGCCAACACGCTTATCGATGCCCAGCTGAATTGCGGGATTCAAGGTGACGAGTTTCAGCGCCTCGTCGTGCGTCAGCCCGCCATAGGCGATGGATTTCGCCGCTTCCTGATTCAGATGTGTGGCTTCCGCGGCATCGTCGGAATTGATGGAAACGACCACGCCGCGCCGGGTCATCAGCGCGGCGTTGTATGGAATAGCTTCGTATGCCTCGACTTTGTAGCCCCACCAGTCCGAGAAAGTGGAAGCGCCGGTGCCCGCGGCGGCGATTTCATCGGCAACTTTGTAACCCTCCAGAACGTGCTGCAGCGTCTGGACGTGAAATCCGAACTCCCTGGCGACGCGAAGCAGCATCAGGATTTCATCCTCGCGATAGCAGTGCGCGTGGACGTAGCGCTTCCCTTCCAGCACCTCGACGAGAGGATCAAGCTTCAGGTTGCGGCGCGGCGGAATCAGGTTTTTCTCGCCGGCGGCAGCGCGTTTGTTGTAGTCGTCCCAGGTTTTCTTGTAATCGCGCGCTTCCGTGAAGGCGCTGCGAATGGTTTCTTCCACGCCCATGCGCGTGGCGGGATAGCGAACAGGAGCGCCGGGAACAGTGTAATTGGAGCGCTTGGGATTTTCGCCGAGGGCAAACTTGATGCCGGGCAGCGCGCCTTCAAAAGGCAGCTTGGAGGCCGGTTGGCCCCAGCGAAGCTTGATAACGACAGTTTGTCCGCCGATAGGATTGGCGGAACCGTGGAGAATATTGGCCGTGGTGACTCCGCCGGCGAGGTCGCGATAGATCGAGATGTCGTCGGAGTCGATCACATCGGCGATGTTGACCATCGAAGAGACGGAGATGGAGCCCTCGTTCACATCGCCGTCGATGGCGATGTGCGAGTGGCAATCAATGAGTCCCGGGCTGACGAACTGGCCGGAGGCGTCAATCACTTGCGCGCCGTCGGGGGCTTTCAGGTTACTGCCGATTGCAGCGATTTTGCCGTCCTTAATAAGGATGTCGCCCTTGTCGATTGTGCCGTGCGAAACGGTGAGAATGGTGGCGTTGCGAATCAGGATCGCCGAAGGAGCTGCGTCCATCGCGGCCCCCGCGGCTTTTTCTTTGGCGACGAGCAAACTGGTTATAGCGAAGCAAAGCAGCGGCGGCCAGCAGGAAACGGTTAGAGGAGATTTTCAACGCGCACCCCCTGCGAGCGCGGCCGCGGCAGCGGAGGGCTTGGTGCCGGTGAAGTCAATCGTGTAGCCGAGAGCCTGAATAGAGCCTTTCATTGACGTCCCTTCGAATGTCCCAGTAAATACGACGTCGCTGGCGCCGCCTTCAATCTGAATGTTCATGGTAAAAGTGAATTTATCCGCGCTGACCCAGCCATTGAAGACCGTGCCGGTGCCGCGGGCGCTGGCCACCGTGCCGGTGAGCGTGCCGTCCGTTTCCATCACCAGGTCCGCAGTGGCTTCTTCCTCGCCCTGCTGGGTGGTGAATTTAATTTGCCATTTTCCGGTCAAGTCGCCGTTCGGCGGCTCGCTGGGGCGCAAGACTTCGCGGACTTCGAATTTGCGGCCGTCCACGAACACAATTTTCACTTTGGTTTTCTTATCGAAGAGATCGCCGTCGGTGACCACCAGATTCGCGATTTTCCCCTTATCAATCGAGCCCAGGATTTCGGAGACGCCAAAAATTTCGGCGGGCGAGAGTGTCAGCGCTCGCAGGGCCGCGTCGGCGCTCAATCCCGCATCCATGCTCTTTTTTACCGCTGGAAGAATATCCTTGGGCGCGGTGATGCCGCCGGAATAAAAAGCGAACTTCACGCCCGCCTTTTCCAGAGCGGCGGCGGAAGATGGCGCGCGATCGCGGAAACGCAATTCGCGCAGCGTGGGAGTGGCCTCCGGGTCGGCATCTTTCTCCGCCTCCGGCCACTTCAGATTCAGCAGGACGGGAACTTTCTTCGCGGCGATTTCCGGCGCAACGTCATAGGCCATCTGTCCGCCATAGATCACGCCGTTGAGTTTCCATTCTTCATCGAGCCGCAGTGCCCGTCGAATCTGCAGCGAGGAGTTGCCGGGGATGAGCACGACGGCGTGCTTGCCAAGCGCCTCGGCCAGCGCGGCATCGCTGCGGTCGTACCTTGGCCGCTCGCTTCCCTTCGGATTTTTTTCGTAGATGGCGCCGGCTTGCGTGTCCCAGTTCGTGTCCAGCCAGACCTGGCGAACATACGCGATTGCCCCCATCAGCGAACCGGGATAACTGCGGAAACCTCCCGGAGCTTGCAGCGAGACCGGAACGGCCACGGGCGATTTCACCACGAAATCGCCGGGGCGCTCGCCGCCCAGATTCAGAATGGCGGCCTGCCCGGGAAACATGCCGCCTTTGGGAGCGGCCACAACCGTGGTGAAACCGGCCATGCGCCAGCTTTCCACCCGCGGGTCGGCGGGATTCACTTCGTCCGCGGCGTTGCGCCAGGGAGTGGTTGCCGGGCGATCTTCCGGTCCGCGCGATAGCGGCGGTTGTTTTCCGGCGATCCATCAGTAGCCGCTTGCGCGGTGACGCCAACATCCGTGAATCCGTCGATCAGGCCGGGATAGACAATCAGGCCTTTTCCATCAATCACCCAGGCATCCGGTGGGACAGTCACGTTGGTGCCGACCGCCGTGATCAAGCCGCGCGAAATGACAACCGTCGCATTTTCCAGAGGAGCCGACGACACCGGCACAACCTTCGCGCCGCGAATGGCGAAGGTCAGCGGCTCGCCCCCTTGTGCGCGCACTTAGGCGCCGCCAAGCACGCGAACCACGCTGCCAGAAGCACAATTGACCACAGGCGTAGCGGAACGCTCCTCCAACTCATGTGCTGCTCCTTGTCTAGGTGAGTCCCAGTGAATCCATCTGAGTCTATCTGACGCAGCAGACGGCGCGAAGTCACCGGCAAGCTACATGCCTGCAGAATAAAGAGGCTAGTGGTAAGGCGGGGGAACGTCAAGTCTGGGCACAAAAAAGGACAGGCGAAGGAATATCGCCTGCCCTGACTTTGGTGTTTCAATGCGGATGCGTTTACGGCTTTTTCTTCTTGCCCAGCAATCCGCCGAGTTGATTGATAGTGCCCGCCGCTCCCGAATTGCCGCCGGCCAGCCCTTCGGCCGCATTCGTCAGGCCTCCCGCACCGCCGCCTGCGCAGGTCAGTTGGCTCTTCAACATGCCCGCCGCCACGCCGCCAACATCCGGCATAAACTGCGGATTCGCCGTGGTGCCCTTCACCTGCAACGGAACCTTGAGTCCGCCATCTTTACAATTACTGGCGCCGCCACCGAGGACCTTGCCGACCGTTCCGCCCGCGCCACCCATGGCACTTGTGGCGCCTGCAACAACGGCGCTGTTCACTGAGGCCACCAGATTAAAGTTCAAATTGTTCTTGGAATCCACGGTTCCGGCGCCGGTCACCGAGCCAAGCGAGGGAACAACGGCGTCCAGATTATCCGCGCGCAGTCCAGTGGGAGCCATGTGCACGTTGGTGGTGAACTTTTCGATCACCAGCTCATTGCCGGTTTTAATCCCCGCGAGCGACGAGACTCCGGACATTTTCTGGCCCAGGTCGAAGCCGGAGAGTTTTCCGTTGAAGAGGCCAATATTCCCGTCGGTCGTCAGCTTATTGGTGGGACCGGTGACGTTGAGGTTCGCGTTGATCGTGCCAGCGGAGAGTTTAGACTTTTCCGGCAGATTGACGCCCAATGCGGGGAGGAAAGCTTCGAGATCAGTGGCGGGAAGCCCGTTGCCTACGATTTTCATATCGAGGACGAAATCATCCCCGGCCGATTTGTACGTTCCGCTCAAATTGGTTTTTGCATTACCAATATTGATGGTGGAGGGATTCAGGACACCGGCGCTTTTGGCCATGTCGAAGCGGGTGTCGAAATTGATGATGGCGGGAACGCCTGCGGGGCTGCCGCCGGCGACGAGGACCGCTTTCGAGAGTTTGAGCTGCCCCTTGATGTTCATGATGCCGCTTTGGCTGACCAGGTTGGCGTCCATATCCGCAACGCCACCCAAACCAAGCGAAGGATCCAGAAAGCCGGATTTGCCAAGATCGAGACTGCTGATGTCCACCTTCACCACTTGCGGCGTAAACGCGGCATCGTTCGGATCCACAGGGCCCATTTTGCCGTTAACCTTCATCGAGCCGCCGCCCGGCAACTCCATGGACAAGTCCACGGGGAAATTATTTTTCATGGCGACATCGGTGGCCGTGAGATCAACCTTGGTATAGACACTGCGCTTCTTGGAATTCGTGTTGCCCACGGTGATCTGGCCGTCCTCAAGCTTGAGTTTGGCGATCGAAACGGATTCCGCGGAGCCTCCGCCGGAATTGCCCGCTGCCGGCTTGGCCGGTGTGCTGCCATTCGCCGAACTGCTGCCGATGGAAGAGAAATTCCAGCGGCCGCTGGGATCCTTCAGCATGGTCACCTGGGGGTCAATGATCGAGATTTCGGTGACGTTGAGCTGCTGCGAAAAAATCAGCGGGATCAGTTCGACGCCCACCTTCACGGATTTTGCGGTAAGAAATGGCCCCGAATTGAATTTCGGATCGTCGCTGATGGAAACGTCGTCAATCCCAACGGAGCCGGAGAACAGCGACAGGCTCAAATTCCCCAGCTGCACCTTGCGGCCCAGCGATTCCGAGGCTTTGGCCTCAATCGTGGGCTTGAATTTATTCACGGGAATCAGAAAAGGCACGATAAACAGGATCACAATAATCGCGACGATAGCGATAGCGACCCATTTCAGTTTGCTACTCATGAAATCCTCCAAAGGGAAAGCGGAGCGGACGTAGGCGGGCGCCACTTACGTTTACCGGGGGATAGTATCACAGTGCGGCGGCGTTGCTGGCAGTTCGAGTTACACTGGCGCCGGGCGAGAGGAAAATAAAGCAGGGCCCTCTCCCCGCAAAAAACGCGGCGATTCGGGAGGGTCAATTTGAGTGGGGCGCCACGGAAAAGAGTTCTGAAAAGCACCAGCTCAACCGAGAAATTTTTCCAGCGGCAGCCAGTAGTGGGATTTCCAGCCGTCCGCGAGATGTTCCGCGGCCCCGACGGGAAAACCGGTGTGATCAAACACAAGCTTTGTCCCAGGCCCTTGCGGAGAAAGGTCGAACTTCGCGATGGAGTAGACACCGGGATCCCAGTTGGCTGCTCGCCACGCTTGAACGATGCGCTGATTTTCCACCAGTTCAATCTGCATGCCCACGATGTGGTCGCCAAAAAGAGAAAACGTCCCGCCGGCCCGCCGGTCTATGCGCGCGGGCTTGCCGGCAAGGTCCAGGCTTTGCCCGGCATCGCTCAGCAATTCCACCTTCTGAAATTGCCGCGCATCCAGCAGCGCCTCGTAGATGCGTTTCGGATCCGCCTTGAACGCCATTTCCTGATGAATGGCCTCCGCGGAATGCGAAATCTCATTGTCACCGCCAGCCAAAGCAGTATTCGCGCCAAGGAGAACCCCGCCGGCAGCAAACGCAGAACCCAGGATCCAATGCCTCCTTCCCGATGCAGCGGCAAACTGCGTCTGGCTGTTTTGCAGTTTCATAATTCCTCCCAAGTTCCTCTTGAGCGCGCAGTGATAAGGCGGCGGTCCTGAGCCTAGCGAATCACCAAACCACGACAGATTCAACCTATTATTAGCGCCCAAGGAGCGCCAATCTCCAGATTGGCGAGCCTTAAGTTGCAGTTCTGCGGGAAAGCGGATTCGACCACGGCCGATCGCGCGCGTATCCGACATCGCGGAAATCCGGGAAGACCATCGCCTCTCTGCCAAGCCCCTCAGCGGCCATGCTAAACTGCAAATTGTGGGGCTGTAGCTCAGATGGATAGAGCGACGGTTTCCTAAACCGCAGGTCGCCGGTTCGACTCCGGCCAGCCCCACCACTAGCTCACATTTTCTCCAGTCTAATTGAGAGCGATTCACTCGAGTGGAGTGGATTGCGAAAATCAGCTTGCGTAAGGCCGTTCCCACAACGGTTCGCGACATTGGGATTGTTTGCCTTTTTGGAAATCGACAACAAACCTTCTCTTTGAAATTTAGTGTTTTCAACACCCTGGTTTGGCTGCAAATCTGCACTGCCCCATGCGCTTGGAGTTTCCGGAAGTTAGAAGTTCGCAATTTTTGCGAAGCGAATCGCGGGTGGGCAGTCGCGTCGAACTTCTCCCGACAGCCTTATTCCGACCGGTTGTCCAAAAACTGGGGATGAGGATCGATCAGCAAAAGGAACGCACCAATCGGCAGTTGGAGGATCTCTGTGAGCTTTCATGGAACGTCGTTCGCGAACCAATTCTTGCTTACAATCGCGCGCCGGAAGCCAGTATGGCTGCTTGGTCTGCTGATGTTGTGCGCATCTCCGGTCCTCGCTCAGGTGGTGTTCGACGGAGCCCAGAGCACGGTACCGGCGACCGGCTTGAGCGGTCCGATGGGCGCGGCAGTGGATTCCTCGGGAAATCTCTACATAACGGACACGACCCACAACCGGATCGTGAAGATCACTCCAACGGGGGTGCCACGGTAGTGAGCCTGTCGCCATTGACGGTGGGTTCTCCCCAAGGCCTGGCCTTCGACGGATTGGGCAACTTGTATGTTAGCGACTCCACGGGCAACCGCGTGGTTAAGCTGCCGGCGGGGGGCGGTGGCGCGACGGTGTTCGCCACCGTGGTCACGCCTCTCGGCCTGGCAGTGGACGCGAACGGCAACGTGTTCGTGGCCGACAATGAAGACGGGAGCATCGTGAAGATCACAAGCGGAGGTGTGAAGAGCGATTTCGCGACGGGCTTTACGGATCCAGTGGACGTTGCCGTTGATGCTGCCGGCAACGTGTACGTGGCGGATGGAACTCTTTCGACGATCTTGGAATACGCGGTTGGGGGAGGCGGCGAGCATACCAATGTGGGATCGTCGCTGACGAATATCAGCGGCGTGGCAGTTGATCACGCCGGCAATATCTACGTCTGCGAAAACGGCGAGGGCGCATTAATCGACAAAATTACTCCGCTCGGGACGCAAACGACGCTCGCGGCCAGCGGGCTGGCTTCGGCGGCGTATCTTGCGGTGGATTCGAACTACGACCTGTTCATTCCGGATCCTAATAGCAATGACGTAATTGAATTCAGCACGATTTCCGTGCCTCTGGGATTTGCCAATGTGTGCCAGTCGAATGCTCCGGCACCCTGCAGCCAGACAGCGATCCTGCAGTTCGAAGTCATTGAAGACGGGATTTCGAGCATTTCCACGGTTACAACGGGTGATGCGAATCTGGATTTCAGCGCGGGGGATGGAGGCACCTGCTCGGGTTCGACTTCACCATGTGTAGTGCAGGTGACGTTTGCACCGACTCAGCCGGGCATGCGAACCGGAGCTGTGGTGATTACCGACAGCAACACCGGACAGGATCTGAGCGTTCCGGTCTATGGAACAGGGAACGCAGCGAGCGCCGGCTTCAGTCCTGCGCTTACCTCTCCGCCGTTCGGCAATGATGGATTCCAGGACGTGATCGCTTTGGCCGTGAGTGGAGCCGGCGTTTACAGCGAGAACTTTAGAGTCTTTATCGCCGATGACGAAGCTTGCGTGATCTGGGTGACCGGCGCAGAAGAATTCGAAGTGTTTGCAGGCACTTACGGGTCCTGCGGTTATTCGGGAGACGGAGGACCGGCGACTTCCGCAGAACTGGGAAACCCGGAGGACGTGGCGCTGGACGGCGCGGGGAACGTGTATATCGCCGACGCTGCAAACGGAGTGATACGTAAAGTAGACCGCAACGGAAACATAAGCACAGTCGCCGGGGACAACGAACGTAGCCCCGGCTTCAGCGGCGACGGTGGACCGGCCACGAATGCGGCGCTGGACTATCCCAACGGAATCGCGCTGGACACGGCGGGCAATCTCTATATCGCCGACACGAACAACAACCGGATCCGCAAGGTGGATCTGGGGGGCATTATCACCAGTGTCGCGGGGTCGACTTCCGGTTACAGCGGTGATGGCGGGCCGGCGACGAGCGCGAAATTGAACTCGCCGTACGGGGTGCGCTCGGACGCCGCCGGAAACTTGTTCATCGCGGATAGCGGCAATAATCTAATCCGTAAGGTGGATCTGACAGGGACGATCACAACTGTTGCGGGCAATTTTGGAGTAGGGGACGAGGGTAATTCCGGAGACGGCGGCGCGGCAACGAGCGCACAGCTGGCCTTTCCGATTTTCGTAAGTGTGAGTGCTGCCGGGGAGCTCTTCATTTCGGATGATGACAATCTTGTCATCCGACGGGTCGACGGAAACGGCATTATTACCACCTTTGCGGTTCCAGGCAGTTTTCCGGGTGACCTGGTGGTGGACCCGACGGGAAATATGGCGGTAGTCGATTACACCAATGAAACTCTCACGTTGATTGCCCGCACGGTACCCAACGGAAACGATTTCGGTTCGCAGAACGTCAACACGCCGAGCACTCCGCAGGACGTTTCCGTGACCAACATCGGAAACCAGCCGCTGATCTTCGCCACGATCGCACCGCCCACGGGATTTAACTTGAGCGGCCCGGATACTTCCTGTGCCACATCCTCGCACCTGAGCATAGGCATCGACTGCATTTTGGGAATTGTGTTTGATCCTGCAACAGCGGGAGGTTTCGAAGACGCAGTCACCTTGACGGACAATAGTCTTGGGCCAGCAGCCGCTGGCACGCAGGATATCGTTGTGACCGGCACGGGTGTGCAACCGCTAACACCGACAACGACAACACTCACAGCCTCGCCCCTTACCGCATTTACCGGGCAGACGGTAACGCTTACGGCCACGATTTCTCCGATCCCGACTGGCGGAACGCCGGGAAGCGTGGATTTCTGCCTGGGTGGAGCAGGGCCTGGTGTCAGGCGAGGCTTGTCGCAGTCGCTGAAGCAATGGAAAGGGCGCGCCGCTATAACGCCGGCGAACTCCTCTTCGTGCGGCGCAGGGACGTTGCTGCAAACCGTCACCGTGGGCGCGAACGGAATTGCGATACTCACGCTCACGAACTTGCCCTTGGGCGCCAACAGCATCACGGCAGTTTACAGCGGCAACGGCACGCTGGACATTTCCACTTCCAGCGCGGCGACGGTGACGATCAACGCGGCGGCCACCACCACGACCACTCTGGCCATTTCTCCGAATCCCGGATTTGCGGGACAGAGCGTCGCGCTGACAGGAACGGTAAGTCCGATCCCAACGGCTGCTCCGTTTGGGACCGTCACCTTCTGTGACGCCGGAAGCGTGATCTCCGTTGTGCGCCAGCGCAGCGACCGGGTCAGCCCGAAAACCCGGCATGTTTCGGGACATGCGAACCTTCCAAACGGCATCAGCAATCCGTGCGGAGCGGATACTTCGCTCGGTTCTGGCAGCGTCAATGCGCAGGGTGTAGCGGGACTTTCTCCCTGACCACACTGACAGTGGGCGCCCACAACATCTACGCGGTCTATTCCGGCGTCGTGGGATTTGCGGGGTCGGTCTCCGATCCGATCGACGAACTGGTGAATACAGCCTATACCGTGACCGCACCGCAAACGCCTTTCACAGTGGGCCAAGGCGGCAGCGTGACTGTAAATGTGACCGTTCCTCCTTTGGGTGGCGGCTCTTTTGACAACCTGGTGACCATGTCGGCGACCGGGTTACCGACCGGCGCAACGGCAACATTCAATCCGCCAACCGTAACTCCTGGTTCGGCGGGCGCTCCGACAGTCATGACCATTCAACTTTTGGTGGTGACGCCCGCGAGCGTGCCCGCAACTCCACAAAACAGAATGCCCTTCCTCCCGTTCAGCGCGGCGGTGGCAGTCTGCTGCGCTTTCTTTTTCTATCAGCGAGCCTCGGAAAGGATTGTCAGGCGGGCTCTGATTTTCGCCAGCATTTTCCTCGTTGCCACGCTCCTCTCCGCGTGCAACGGAGGATTCGCAAGCAAGCCCGGAACGATCCCAGGGAATTACGTGGTGACCGTCACGGGCACCAGCGGCAGCTTGCATCCCTCAACAACCGTCACCATCACCGTGCAGTGAGTTGGCGCCACTGTCGATTTCAAAAGATCTGGAGAGGAAAACTGTCCATGCGGAAAAATAAATTCGCAATCGCACTACTGCTCACTCTAGCGGGATGCTTCGCGTTGGCGCCACGCTCCGCGGCACAGTCGGCGCCGGCGTTCGAACTCGGTGGCAACTACACGTACGTGCGCGCCAATGCCGGCCCGGGCGAGTGTGGCTGCATCAACCTGCAAGGCGGCGGTGGGTGGGGCAGCTACAATCTCACCAGTTCTCTGGGGATTGTCGGAGAAGTGGCCGCGCAACATGCTTCGAATATCGGTCCGCTCGCTGCCGCTCTAACGCTGACGTCATTTCTTGGAGGAGTCCGCTACAAACCGAGACCGGCGCAAACATTCGTTCCGTTTGTCCAAGTTTTATTGGGAGGGGCACACGCCAGCGGTGACATGGCTCCCGGCACACCGGGCATTCCCGGCTCTTCGAATGCGTTCGCGCTGACAGCAGGCGGAGGATTGGACATCCGCGTGTCCGAACATTTTGCGGTCCGTGCCATCCAGGCCGACTACTATTACACGCGCTTCACCAACGGCGTGAACGATCACCAGAACAATCTGCGCCTCGGCGCCGGCCTGGTGATTCGCTTCGGATCAAGATAGGCCCGGGCAAAAAAACACTGTTCGCTTCCCAAATGCCTTCCGAAACTGCCAGATGGAATGGGATCATTTTCTGGGGAGCACTCAGGAAACTCCGTTTACTCCACTCAAAAATCCCCCGAGATGCCCGGCAAGCCCCAGCAGAGCAACGCCGAGAAATTCGAGCGCAAACTTGCAAAGCTCGGCGGCGCGGGAAGCCCTTCCTTGGCGTGCGCGGAATTCCATCCACCACACGATCCATATCACCGTTGTCGCCCCCAGTGCGGTCAGCAGATGCAGGAGCAGCGTACCCTTTAGCCGCTGCCCCTCCAGTGCCCATTGCCAGGCGATCACGCCGGTTAATAGAACCGGTATGGTGAAAACCGCCGCCACGCAGAAGTTCCAATAAGCGGCGGCTTTCAGTTGCGCCTGACCGAACCGCGCGACGGCGACGTCGAAGAGCACGCCGGTGATAAAGAGGGCGATGGGAAAGTGAATCAACACCACGTGTTGAGCGTGCCGCGCCAGCAGCACGCTCCGCCAGTCGAATGGACTTACGTGCATGCCGCTACTCCACCACGACTTTCCCGGTCATCTTCGGGTGGATCGAGCAGAAATAGGAGTACGTGCCGGGCTTCGAAAAGGTGTAGGAAAAATTGTCGTCGGTATCCAGCGCCTTGGATTTGAAGGTGGTTTTGTCGTCGCTGACCACCGTGTGTGGAATATCGTCGCGGTTCACCCACTGCACGGTAGTTCCCGCGGGCACTTTCACTGCCCCGGGCGCAAACGTAAAGTTATCGATTTTCACCTGTTGAGGAGTTGGCGCCGGTTTCTGCGGGTTCGGAACTGCCAACGAACCCGCCGCGACTCCAAGCATCACTCCCATTGCACACACCACTCCTGACAGCTTCCTTGTAGCTTTCATATTCGTTCTCCTGTTTTTAGTTGAATTGGAACATCAATAATTTTGGGTATTTTCCGCGCCTGCGCTCATGTTATCGGTCAGATTTGAATCCACGATCGCCAAGGCGTGCTTGCCCTTCTTGAAGTTCACATCCGTAATCCCCAAAAGCGCGCGCAATTGATCCGCGGGAACCTTCATCGGACCGGGCGAATCCGCCTGCCCAGGATGCGGCTGCGGAAAAGCAGTGGAGGTCGCCGTGTGAAACGTGACGTTGCCTTCCACCTTCTGCATCGTCTGGTGAATGTGGCCATTCAGCACGGTCACCGAACCAAACCGTTTCATATAGCTCAGCGCCTGGGCGCTGTCGTCGGTTCCCCATCCCCATTGCGGATAGACGCTCCACAGCGGAATGTGCGCGAACACGATCACGGGAGTGCTCGCGGATAAGCCCTGCAAGTCTTTTTCCAGCCACGCAAGTTGATCGGCACCAAGGGATCCGAGCCCTCCTGCCTTCAGGTTCATCACGTTCACCAGGCCCACGAAATGCACGCCTTTGGTGTCAAAGCTGTACCAGCCTCCGCCCTGTGCATTTTTCCCATAACGCTCCAGATATTGCTTGCCGTCGTCGCCGATTACGTCGTGTTCTCCCGGCACGAAAAACACCTGCTTGGCCACGGCTCCCTTGAGTATCTGATCGACAGTGTCGAATTCTTCCGGGCTCGAGAGATGGCTGATGTCGCCGGTGTGCAGCAGAAATTCCGGCTTGGATTTCAGTGCATTGATTTTGTCGACGGCGGCCTTCAACGTTCCCACAACGTCTGTATTCGCCGGCTTGTTGAAGCCCATGTGGCTGTCGCTGATTTGCGCGAAGCTCAGTTGGCCCTTCATTTTTGCCGGGTCCAATTGCGACCAATGGCTCAGGCTGAAGGTCTCCAGAATTCCGCCCTTCATCACGCAGAAGGTGCCGGTTCCCGCCCAGGCCATGCACTTCAGGAATCCGCGCCGGTCAATCCCATCGTGGTTGTGGTCGTAAAGAATCTCGTCCTTCTTTGTTTCTGACATTGTTGTTCTCCATTCGAATCGGTTTCTTGCGCTTTCGCTTGCCCCTGCGGGCTGGATTGCAGACTTTTAGAACGGCGCGGGCTTGCCGAGAAAGGGGAAACAAGCCCGCGCCGTGTATGGCCGCATTCGAAGTGGTAGACTCGGCGCGGTGCAGTTTTATTCCGGAATTGGCGGCTAAATATTTTTTGAAATTTGCCTGGCCGGCGGGAATAAAATCGGGCGCACCCTGGTTATGCAAGTGAAGGCCAGAGAAAGGCTGGACGTGCTAGAGGGAGAGGATCGCGCCCGCTTCGAGGCCATCGTGTTGCCGCATCTGGACGCCGCGTTCAACCTGGCGCGCTGGCTGCTTCGCAGCCGGGCGGACGCGGAAGACGTGGCGCAGGACGCGGTTTTGCGGGCTTACCGCGCGTTCGGCACCTATCGCGCTGGCAACGCGCGCGCGTGGCTGTTACAGATCGTGCGTAATACCTGTTTCACCTGGCTGCAACAGAATCGGAGAGAAGAAAACTTCACGGAGTTTGACGAGACATCCATGCCGCAGGAGAGTGAAAACCCCGAAGCGCTGGCGATTGCCGGAAGCAACCGCGAGCATCTTGCGCGCGCCCTGGAAGCGCTGCCTGCTTCGTTTCGGGAAATTCTGGTGCTCCGCGAACTGGAAGGCTGCTCTTACAAGGAGATTGCGGAAATCACCGCGCGCCCGATCGGGACGGTTATGTCCGCTCTGGCCCGCGCGCGCCAGCAACTCCGCCAATCCCTGACGCAGACATTGCCCAAGGAGGCTCGCCGTGTCCTGTGAGCTTTCGCGAACACAACTCCATGGCTATTTCGATGGAGAGCTGGACGCGCTTGGCGCCACAGCGTTCGAAAAACATCTGGAAAGCTGCGCGGATTGCAAGCGTCTGCTGGCAGCGGAAGAATCGCTGAGGAGCACTCTTCAGCAGGCATCGCTTTATGAAGCCGTGCCGCGCACATTGCGGCAAAATCTGCTGGGACCTTCGGCAAATCCACTTCCGAAGCCGGCGGCTTTCCCTGCCCGACCTGTTTCCTGGCGCTGGCTCGCCGCTGGCTGCTGCCATTCTCCTGGTCGCCCTGCTTGGCTGGCAGCAACTGCAACGTTCACGTGGGCTTTCGGGCACGCCGCTTGTGGCTTCGGTTATGGTTGACGCTCATCTGCGTTCGTTGCAGCCGGGGCACCTCACGGACGTTGAGTCCACCGATCAGCACACGGTGAAGCCTTGGTTCGATGGCAGGTTAGATTTTGCGCCGCCGGTGCACGATTTTGCCGCCGATGGATTCCCGCTGCTAGGCGGCCGTCTGGACGTTGTTGAGGGCCGCACAGTTGCCGCGCTGGTCTATGGGCGCCGCAAGCACATTATTAATGTCTTTGTCCGGAAGGGCGACGCGGCCGACGCATGGGAAGGCTCCGGCAGCGTGCAGGGCTATCAGTGGCTCGCCTGGCAGTCCAATGGATTTTCATTCTGCGCAGTATCCGACGTCTCCTCGCCGGACCTGTTGCAACTCAAAGAGCTAATCCTCAAAGCAATAACCCCACTTTCTTGCGGTCTTCGCCTTTAACAGAAGCGTAACTTGACATCCAACTCCTCTACATATATGAACGGGGGGATTCCAGACCTGGATGCCGGGTGCAAGCCATGGCTATTTGTGTGTTCCACATGGGAGTAGCCAGGCCGGCGTGTTTGCCAGGTGCTTATCTGCGGAGACGGACTCCCGTAATTCTGTTCCTGAAGTGAACGTGATTTTTGCGGAATTTCGACCAAGGGGGCAAAATGGCCACGAATTCCACGGCTATGGCAGGTGCAGGACGAGCGGAATATGGCATCTGGCGCGTGATTATGGCGTCGGCCGTCGGCACCATGATCGAATGGTACGACTTCTACATTTTCGGAAGTCTTGCCGCGATTCTTTCGCCGAAATTCTATCCCCCCGGAAATGAAACCTTCGCGTACATCGCGTATCTCGCCACGTTTGCGGTCGGATTTTTGGTTCGCCCGTTCGGAGCCCTCTTCTTCGGCCGCATTGGAGATATTGTTGGCCGCAAATACGCCTTCATCGTCACCCTCAGCATCATGGGAGGAGCCACCGCTATCATCGGCCTGCTCCCCACCTACGCGGCAGCGGGCTGGTTTTCTCCAATTGCGCTGCTCCTGATTCGCGTGCTGCAGGGTCTCGCCCTCGGTGGAGAGTATGGCGGCGCAGCGGTTTATGTGGCAGAACACGTTCCCGACGGCAAGCGCGGTTTCTACACCAGCTTCATCCAGATCACCGCCACGCTGGGCCTCTTCGTTTCCCTGCTGGTCGATTCTCGGTACGCAATCTTCCATGACCAAGGAGCAGTTCGCGGATTGGGGATGGCGCATTCCCTTCCTGCTCTCGATCGTGCTGGTCACCATCTCTCTATACATCCGATTGAAGATGAAGGAATCGCCGATCTTCTCGCAGCTCAAGAGTTCCGGCATGACCACAGCAAAGCCGCTGACCGAAGCCTCTTACGGTTTGGGCGAACCTCAAGCGCGTGCTTAGTATCTCTATTGGGCGCAACCGCAGGGCAGGGAGTAGTGTGGTACACCGGGCAGTTTTATGCGTTGTTCTACCTGCAGACAGTGCTCAAGCTGAATCCAAAACACCAACATCATCGTCGCCATCGCTCTGCTTTGCGCGATGCCCTTCTTTACGGTCTTCGGCGCGCTATCTGACCGCGTTGGCCGTAAATGGCTGATGATGGCCGCTTGCCTGCTGGCCATCGTGACGTACATTCCCATCTATAAATCCATGCAAGTCGCGGCCGGTAACAATATCAACGGCCTGAAATCCGCCACCAACAAAGTCACCGGCGCGATCAGCCTCACGGCCCTCACCACGGATCCCGTGACAAATCAGCCCGTGGCCGCCAAGGAAGCGTCGAACCCGAACGTGCCGAAACTTGTTTTTCTGGTGTTCATTCAGGTGCTCTACGTCTGCATGATCTATGGCCCGATCGCCGCATATCTCGTCGAGGCCTTCCCCGCTAAAATCCGTTATACAGCGTTGTCTTTGCCGTACCACATCGGAAACGGCGTCTTCGGCGGCTTATTGCCGCTCATTGGTTTATCACTCTGCGCGCGCACTGGCAATATCTTATGCCGGTTTGTATTACCCGATGATCGTCGCGGCGATTACCCTGATCTTTGGCACGCTTTTCCTGAAGGAGACGCACGGTACGCTGATCTGGGCGGAATACGACGCGGCCAAGAAAGCCTGAACCGTTTCTCGAGCTAGCGACTCGCCGACGGCAATTCTGCCGATGGCGCGATTGACGAGCGGCTTGCCAACGTAGCATCATTTTTCTCTCGGGCAGATCAAGGACCATCGGGTAGGATGGTCCATTCCGCTCTTCCGCAACGTGCCGCTCCGCGCGTGTTGCCCAATCTGAATGCGGTTTGCGGTTCTTAGTTTCCATGGGAGTTGTGCCGTGCCAAAAACTCGCGCAAAACAATCTGCTCCAAAAAAACCGCAGCCAAAAAAACTGGCAGCGAACGAAGCGCAGATCGCCGTCCACTGGAAGGAAGAGGAATACATTCGCCCGCCGGCCCGCTTCATCGCCCAGGCAAATCTGAACGATCCACGCATCGTGGAGCGCTTCAGCGAGAAAAACTTTCCGGAATGTTTTCGCGAATATGCCGAACTGCTGCACTGGGACCAGTATTGGCACACCACGCTGGATACCAATCACCCGCCTTTCTGGAAATGGTTTGTCGGTGGAAAGCTCAACGCCAGCTATAACTGCGTGGACCGGCATCTGGCCAAATATAAAAATAAGGCCGCGCTGATTTTCGTTCCGGAGCCCGAGGCCGAGGGCCACACCGTCGTCACTTTCCAGGAACTCTATCGCCGCGTGAACGAAGTTGCCGCGATGCTCCGCGACTTTGCCGGACTGAAAAAGGGCGACCGCGTCACCATCCACATGCCCATGATTCCGGAGCTGCCCATCACCATGCTCGCCTGCGCCCGTCTGGGCGTGATTCATTCCGTCGTCTTCGGTGGATTTTCCGGCGAAGCCTGCGGGTTGCGCGCCGCGGATTCCGGCAGCCGCATCCTCATCTATGCCGACGGCTATCATCGCAACGGCCGCTGGGTGGATCACAAAGCCAGCGCGGACATTGCCGTGAGAACCGCCGAAAAAGAGGGCCAGCATATTGATAAAGTCCTGGTCTGGCGGCGCTATCCGCACAAATACTCTTCCGATGTTCCGATGATCCTGGAGCGCGATTATTTCATCAACGACGTTTTGAAGGATTTTCGCAACGCCGTCGTCGAACCCGTCTCCATGGACGCCGAGGATCCCCTGTTCCTCATGTATACCAGCGGCACCACGGGAAAGCCCAAGGGCTGCCAGCATCGCACCGGCGGTTATCTCGCCTACGTCGCGGGAACTTCCAAGTATTACCAGGACATTCATCCCGAGGATGTCTACTGGTGCATGGCAGACATCGGCTGGATCACCGGCCACTCCTACATCGTTTACGGCCCGCTGTGTCTCGCGGCCACCAGCGTTCTCTATGAAGGTGTGCCGCAATTCCCCGACGCCGGACGTCCCTGGCGCATCGCGGAACGCCTGGATGTCAACATCTTCCACACTTCACCAACCGCCATTCGCATGTTGCGCAAAGCCGGCGGAGACGAACCCAAAAAGCATAACTATCGCTTCAAGCATATGACCACGGTCGGTGAGCCCATTGAGCCGGAGGTCTGGCGCTGGTATCACGAAGTTGTGGGCAAAGGTGAAGCCGTGATCGTGGACACCTGGTGGCAGACGGAGACCGGCGGCTTCCTTTGCACCACGAAACCCGCCCTGGACCCGATGAAACCAGGCAGCGCGGGTCCCGCGTGCCTTGGCATCTATCCGATCATCTGGGATGAAAACGGGAATGAGGTGAAATCCGCTGCCCATGCGGCCGGAAACATCTGCATCCGCAATCCCTGGCCGGGTATCATGCAGACGATTTGGGGCGATCCGGACCGCTTTGTCAGCAACTACTACAAGAAGTACAACTCCAAGCCGCACAGCAAAGACTGGCACGACTGGCCTTACTACGCCGCGGACGGCGCTGTGCTGCCTCCCGACGGCTACTATCGCATCCTCGGCCGCGTGGACGACGTCATCAACGTCGCCGGCCACCGGCTGGGTACCAAGGAACTCGAATCCGCGTGCCTCACGGTTCCGGAAATTGCTGAAGCGGCCGTCGTTCCGGTGGTGGATGAAATCAAGGGCCGCGTGCCGGAGATTTATGTATCGCTGAAGCCGGGCATCCGCTCGGAAC
Organism: uncultured Acidobacteriota bacterium; assembly: GCA_963824925.1. GTDB lineage: Bacteria > Acidobacteriota > Terriglobia > Acidiferrales > UBA7541 > Acidiferrum. The sequence goes on along the minus strand of CAWGRE010000011.1, from coordinate 247,421 downwards.
GCGCCGTTACGGAGAAGCTGATCGCTACCATCGAAACGATGATCGGCAAGATTGCGCGCCCCAAGCGGGTGCACATCGTGCCCGACATGCCCAAAACGCGTTCCGGCAAAATCATGCGCCGCGTTCTGGCAGCCATTTCCAATCGCATGGACACCGGCGACATCACCACGCTGGCGAATCCCGATATCGTCGAGCAAGTCCGCCAGGTCGTCCAGGGCCGCGAACGCGGTCCCCTTAACGAGGGCCCCGAAGACATCAAACTCTTCGGCGAAGATCGCTGAGGTTGTTTCGGAGATTTTCTTCGGGCGAAGGCGCGCCACTCTCGGACAGCATTCAACTCAAGAACGGGTTCACCACCAGCACTCCGCAGTACTCTTGTCCGTGTGAGAAATCTTCGGAGTACAACACTATGCACTCAGCGCTCTCCGCCGCTTGTACGATCATCGCGTCCCAAAAGGACAATTGGTAACGCTGTTCAATTTCGAGCCCGCGTAAGATCGATTCAGCCGTGTTTACCACCAGCCCCCAACTCTGGTACGCCAAGATAGCGTCACGAACATCTGCGACGGTCATAGGTTGCTGAAATTTTCGCCTGGCGTTTACGCAGAATTCTTGCAGCACTTGCGTACTCAACACACCGCACTTTTCTTTCCACAATCGTGCCAATAGTTCCTGGGCCTGAAGAGCTTTTGCGTCCCGCCTTGTCGATCATGGGCATAAATCAACACATTTGTGTCGACAAACGCCTCACCGCTCATGTAACTCATCTCGCGATTTTGGCTTCTGCCAGCCCGAGCCGGAACTCTCTTTCATGAGCGCCAAGGCCCGCTTCATCGCTTGGTCATAGTTGCCATTTTGGCGGACTTCTTCTTCCAACTTGCGGGCCATGAGAGCGCTGACAGAGATGCCTTGCACCGCGGCAATTACCTTAATCGCCCGCACCAACCCCGCGTCCAACTTCAATGTAATGTTCGTTTTCTTGATATCCATCTGCTCGATATTCCTTCCCATGGGTCGCACACCTTTACGTCTAGCACGATTTTACGTGCCACCCAATGTGGTGTCAATATCCTAATCAATTTCGGCGCCTCCTCAAACCTTGCCCTCGGAAATTTAGGGCAGATTTTGAAGCACCCGAAGGAGAAGTGATCTGAATTGAAATCCGGTTGGGAGTGTGGCGATCTCGGTCGCCCTTCTGCAGCAAGCGAACCAGTAATCGCCAAGGATTATGAAGCCTGCTAAGGCTGCCCATTCAGCCGCGCGGCGCCGCAGGCTTGCAGCACCGCAGCCTTCACGTCGGGATCAAACTGCGCGCCTTGCCATCCCGTCGTCGAGCACACTTGCCACGCTTCCAGTCCCAATGCGCCGCGAAAATCCGCGCCTTCCACCTGCGCACCCTCGAGCTTTGCCTGCCGCAGTACCGCGCCCGGGAACGATGCGCCGCGAAGATCCGCCTTGCTCAAATCGGCTTCCAGAAAAATCGTGCCTTTCGCCTGCGCTCCCGTCAGATTCGCGCCAATCAGCTTGGCGGCCGAGAGGTCGGTCTGCTCCATCGAAGCCAGCGAAAGCACCGCGCCTTCCAGTTTCACATCCCGCAAATCCGCGTGGCCCAGGTCCGCGCGCAGCAGATTGGACTGCCGCAGCAGCACGGAATAAAGCGTCGCGTGCTGAAAATTCGCCCTGGTCAGCGTGGCTCCCTGCAAATTGGCGAACGAAAGGTCCGCATTCCGGAAATCCGCGCCCTCGAGCATCGCGCCCTGTCCGTCGGCCGAGACCAGGTTGGCCTTCGCGGCGTGCATGTGATCAAGGTTGGCGTTTCGCAAAACGGCTTCCCGCAGATTCGCTGCCGTGAAATCCGCCTCGGAAAGACTCGCGCCCTCCAGCTTCGCTTTCCACATCCGCGCGCCCGCAAACTGCGACCGGTAACCCCGCGAATAGCGCAAATTGATCTCGTTCAATCGCGGGCCCGTTCCGTTTCCGGTATCGCCATCGACTCCCTGCTTCGTGGAACCTGTCGAAATGCTCTCCTCGGTCACATCCGCATAGGGGCGATAACCCAGGGATTGAAATAGCGACGCAGCCCATCGGCGAGGATCGCTACGCGTAATATCGGGCCGCAAATTGGGATCCGCCGGCATCCCTCGGATCACTCCCAGCGAAAGAAGGAAGATCACCACCCCGACTGTGGCGGGCACCCGAAATGCCGTGGTTACGCTGCGAATGAACTGCGGCGTGCTCTCATCGGTCCAATCGCCCGGCCGCAGGACCCTGGCCACAACGCGCGGCATTGCGCAGGCACCGCCGGCCGCCAGTGTGAGCACCAAAACCTGCATCAGCGTCCCGCGATAATCCTGCATGACCAGATAGCGCAGCCAGAACACAAACAGCATCGCCGGCACCGCCCAGTACGCCAGCAATTTCGCGATCACGCATTCCACCATGGCCAGCGGCGATCGCGGGTCGCGCGTCCACCGCAAATGCGGCCGGATCGGACCCATCAGGTACCACGAGCCATCTTTTTCTGGCGTCTGACCGTCCGGAAATACCGCGGGCAGCGCGCCCATGCTTCCCCATAAGCGAAGAAGCAAGAACTGCAGGCGCAGGTAGAGCACCATCAGCAACAGCGGCGCCCCCAGATAGAATCCCCGCAGCGGCAAAAAGTTCGGAAGGTGCGAAGTCACAATTGCCGATTCATTCAGCAACAGCCGGACATCGGTGGTCAGCGCCACCAGGCCGCACGCTCCGGCGCACAGCGCCATCACCAGCAGATAAAATCGCCGCGCCGATTGCGTGAAATGAGCAATTGTTTTGCCGCCGTCGAGCGCGCCCACGGCCTCCGGCAGCGTCGCATCGAACAGATTCGTTCCGCCCAGCCGGCCAGTCCATAATCCTTGCGCGCCATACAAATTCGCGCCCATCAGGCTGGCACCGGCAAATTCCGTGCCCAGAAGATTGGTTTCCCGCAGGTCGGCCTCCACCAGATTCGCCCCGCGTAAATTCGCCATGGACAAATCGGCCCCGCGCAGATTCACCTTGGCCATCTCCGCGCCCTGCAGATTCACCGCCGTCAAATCCGCATCGCTTAGGTTCGCGCCCGCAAAATCACCTTGTATGCCTTCTTTTCCGCCCGATTCGACCCAGAGCCGGTGTTGGTCTAAGGCTTCGGCCACTGCCAACAATTCCGTCCGCAACTCGCGAACATCTTCCGCCTCAAAGTTCAGCCTGGCAGCCGGCATCTCCGCCGCGGTTTGCATCGCCAATTCCAACAACCCAGCCGGCTCCTCTGCCTCTGCTGGCTCCTTTACCTCAGCTACCTCCTTCACTTCCTTTACCTCAGCAACTTCTTTCACTTCCTCCAATTTCTCCCCGAAAAATGCCGCAGCCACGCGCTCCGCCTCGTTCGACTCTTCCAGTGGAATCTCCGCGATCTCCGCCGGCGTTTCGTTCTTTTGCGGCGAGTCTGGCCCCAACATCGCGGCCAGTTCCCGCATTGCCGCCACTTTTGCCTGGGCCGCACTCTCGGCCGCAGCCTTCTTGAGTTCCTCGCTCATCTGCTCTTCAATCAGGGCGAGGATCTGCGATTCCGTCCGAGGGTCGGACGGGCCTCCTCCATACTCCGCCAGCTCCTGCGGGGTCGCCAGGCGTTCGGGACTCTTCGATTTGCGAAATTCTGGCCAGTTCATTTTCAGTTCCGCGGGCCGCTTCTGCGCAGTCTTCCTTCCGTTCGCCGCTTTCTTGGCAGGCGCACACTTCGAGCCCGTGGGCGGAGATACCCCATCTTCGCCCACCCCAGCTGTGGAAATCCCCTGCCCCAAGGTACAGGCGTTCCCCACACGCAAGTCTGCCCGAGCCCTGTACCTGGCCCAAAACGAAGTCCGAGCGCTCCATTGGCAAGCCGTCGCGCGGACTCGCTCATCTCCGAGCACAAAACTGCGAACTAATCATCAATTGTGAAAGAAAAAATATTTGGTTGAAACCGCGGGAAGGAACTACACGCTAGCTTTGTTCTTAATTCATTGTTTCCTGTTCGCTGCTATCCGCTCGCTGCTATCTCTCTGCCCCGTCACTCACCCCAGTCGCAGCTACCAACGTGCCTCTACGCCCAACGCCACTAGGCGCAAAAATTCAGCCGGGGGCTCCGCTGAGGGGCCGAGGCACCCCGGCTATTCCCGCCCGCCTCCGCAGTGAGCGAGCAAGGAACTCGTACAGAAATTCGAATTCGCGTTTTCCCGTAGTCTAAACTTCTTCGTTGCCGCGCAGGAATTCGTAGCGCTCGATAGCCGCCACCACGCCCACACTGCCTTCTTCACGGTTCTCCGTGCGTTGTACGCGGCCAAGGCAGCGCACACGCACCGGCCCGGCCAGTGTGATCTCGTTGGGCAGCGTCAGCAGGATCTCCACCGGAGACCCTTCTTTGACGTCCTTCGCGAGGAAGAAATAGACTCCGCGGGAGCTTACATCGCGGGATTCGGTGCTGGTTTCTCCAACAGCTGCGCCCGTGGTCCATCTCACGGTAAGCGGCAACCGCATGGAGAAACGTTGAGTAGTTCGGCGTTCAGAGCCGGTCAAGGCAGGCCTCCCTCATCGAAGGCCAAAGTCTATCCGGCCTGTGACCAGGGAACAATAGGACTCAAGGCTCAAATTAAATCAGGCCAACAAAAGTACGAATGTACTAGGACCTTGGCAGGTTTGACCCGAACTGGCGCACGAAGGTGGCGTTTTCCCGGATCTCCCAAAATCCACAAAGAGCTGGCACAGGAGCGACCTGATTCCCCTATCAACGAATCACCAGGTCGAGCGCCGCTGTTTCTGCGAAATTCCGGAAATCCGAATCGCGCGTGACCAGGCCGATCTTCTGATCCACACAGCTCTGCGCGATCAGGGCATCCCCCAACCGCGCCTTGCGGCGCTTGCGCAGCACCTTTGCCCGCAGCTCTCCAGCCCTGCGCCAGTAACCCTCCACAATCTCAATCGCAGGGAGCTCCACCAAAATCTGCGCCACTTGCTCGCCAATGTCTGGGTCGCTCAACAATTCAGTCAGGACCGCGGGCACCATCAGTACCTGCCGGTCACGAAGTGCTTGATCGAGAAGCTCCACGTCCTCGCCCGCAGTGCCTTCCAGAAACGCCACCCAGGTGCTGGTGTCCGCCGCAATCACCGGTCCTCCTTCAATTCGGCAGCGCTTTTACTAAACCGCACTTTCCCGCGCATCTCCCGCAGCCGGGCGTAGGTCCGCGAAGCAGCAACAAGTTGCAACCCAGTCCGAATCGTTTGGGTAATGCTCTCCCTCAACGCATTTTCTAAACGTCTTCTCGCTCTCCCGGCGCTAGGCGCCACGATCTTCTTCCTTCGCCGCTGGCCTCTTGGGCTTGCTCGAGCAGTTTCTCTGGCAACTCCACCGTAATCTTGCGGGATGTCTTCATGCTTCCAGCATACCATACTCGATACCAGCATTCGATATGGTACCCAATCCGTGGGCACCCATCCCATTGGGATGCGCACCAAATCCCGACTTTGCTCTCTCCGTGCTTAGCTTTCAGCTTAAGGCTTACGGCTTAAGGCTAAGAGCTACCGCTCAGACCACAGCTTCAACTTTTGAACTCGTGAACTTCTAGACTTCTAAACAGCTCGCTCCCGCCGTTAGAACATCAGCTTCAGCGCCAACTGCACTACGCGGCCGGGCTGCGCCGCCTGAATCTGCCCGAAATTCGGCGAATTGATGTCGTTGTCCGGCAGCCGGAAATTGACGTTGTTGAAAATATTGAAAAATTCCGCCCGGAACTGCAGCGTCAGCCGTTCGTGAATCGGGATCATCTTCAGAGCCGAAAAATCCCATTGCTGGAATGCCGGCCCGAGCAGGGTGTTGCGCCCCACGTTTCCAAAGGTTCCCAGCTGCGCCTGCTGAAACGCACCGGTATTGAACCAGCAGCCCGCCGTGCGCACCGCCGCTCCGTCACTGGCGCACACACCCGAATTCGGATTGCCAACCTGATTGGGCCGGCTGCTGTAAAAGCCGGAGATTTCCGGCGCGCCTCCCTGGGCTGAGGGATTGCTCGAGTCATAGACGGTAAACGGCGTGTTGCTCATCAGCGTGGTAATCCCGTTTACCTGCCAGTTCCCCAGAATGTAGCCATACCAGTTCTGCGGGTGGCTGAACCACGGGAGATTCCACTGGTAACTGGCCACGAACCGGTGCCGCGCGTCGAACATTGACCGCCCATATTCGGCCTTCACGTCAAATGGATTTTGCGCCAGATCATTTTCTCCTGCCACGCTCTGTGAAGCCGAGCCCGTAATATTGAACGTAGAAGCGTCGTCCAGCGTCTTGGAATACGTATAGGAAATCAGCGCCGAAACGCCATGGCTGAAGCGCTTCTTCAAGCTCGCCTGCAGCGCGTTGTAAGTGGAGTTGGCAATTCCCGCAATTTCGCCCACGGAAGAAAATGTGCACGGGACGGAGGGATCTGCTACGGTGCATCCGGAATAAAGCCGCCGCTGGTCTGAAAAATTCAAATTGTCTTGATACGACAAACTCGGATCGTAAACGGTGGGATTCGCCTCGATAAAGCGCGGCAACTTGGTTCCCTTCGTTCCGATGTAGCCGATCTGCAGCAACCAGTCGTTGCCGAAGGCATGCTCCAGATTCAGGTTCCAGTCTTGCGCGTAGGGCAGCCGAAGGTTCGGGATCGAGCGTCAGCAGCGTCATGGGTGACGCAAAGCTTCCGTTGAACGGATTTTGTCCGTTGTAGGGATCCGCGAAATTCGGCAGCTGGATCTGCGGCGTCTGCAGATAGGGCGGCGCGCTGATCGGGGTTTGCAGCGGCCCGCCTTCCCCGGTGTAGTAGGGATCGTAGAAAATTCCGTACGCCGAAGTGACCAGCCAGCGCCCGCTTCCAGTGACATCCCACGCCACACCGACGCGCGGAGCAAACGCATTCCACTCCGTCGGGATCAGCCCATCCGGCACCCCGCTATCCCCCGGATAGAGCAGGCCAGTTGGTGCGGTTGGAAAAACGGTGGATTGCCGCCCCGGAATCCAAAGATTCTGCTGGTTGTGGATTTCCGTGTACGGCGCGGGCACTGCGTACCGTAATCCGAGGTTAAGCGTGACTCTGGGCGTCACTCTCCAGGTGTCTTGCGCGTACAAATCGAATGAGTGGCCCCGCAGCCCGCGCGAAAAATCGCCGCCGCCCTGCAGGAAGAAAACTGGCTGCCCGAAGAGGAAACTCGCGATCGTGGATGCCTGCGAATCGCCGTTCAGATTGTTGACCGGGAATCCGCCAAACACAAAGAAACCATTCGTCGCGATCCCCTGCAGCACATTGATCTGGTCGTATTGAAATCCTCCCCCAAATTTCAACGTGTGCCGCCCCTGCACCACAGTCAGCGATCCCGAAGAAATCATACGAATTCTGGTACGTGTTTCGCGGGCCGGTGATCGGATCGCCTATGGATGCATAGCCGCCCACTTCCACGAACGGCGGTCCAATGGCCTCCTCCAGCGACGGCGCGTACGTAAAGCCGAGGCTCGCGGGGTCCGTGTGGTTCAAATGCTCGTCCACCAGAAACTTGTTCCGCAGATAGGAAAATTGCAGTGTTCCAAGCAGGCTGGGGGTGAACGTATGCGTTTCCTGAGCCACAAAATTCTGCGACCGCTGATTCTCACCCACAGGGAATCCCGGCACATTCGCGCCCGCGGTCGAAAGCGGGTCCGTTTGGCTGCGCTGGCCGAAGTTGTAGCGGAAATTCAGCGCGTCGCGCTCCGTGAAGTAGTGATCCACACGCACGCCGAATTGATCGATATTCGACGTAAACGTCTGCGTTCCCACGTAACCGAACGTCCCGGAATTCGCCTCTGGATAAAACGGCAGCAGATTGGTCGAAATCGTACTGATGGGCACTTGATTGAACGGAAGCGGCTGTGGAGGAGTGTTAGGTCCCATCGGGAGAACGAAGAGCTGCCCTTCCGGACTGATCTGGCCACTGGTGTTGTCGATACAAATCCCGCCGGGATTGAATGTGCCGTTGTTTGCCCTGCAGAGATCCCCGAAATTGCCTTGGCGCTGCGCATCCGAAGGCACGGTCGTCACGGTCGTCTCGCCCTGGCGGTTCCGAACGCCCTCGTAGTAGCCAAAGAAAAAAGTTTTGTCCTTTTTGACCGGTCCGCCAATTGTGGCGCCAAACTGGTTTCGCTTGAGCGGTTCCACGCTGTCCGCGAAAAAGCTTTTCGCATCCATGGCGTCGTTTCGCAGGAATTCCCAGGCCGACCCGTGAAACTCATTCGTTCCCGAGCGCGTCACAATATTTGTCGTCGACCCGGTGCTGTGTCCAAATTCTGCGTTCGCCGTGTGGGTCAGGATCCGGAACTCCGCGATCGCATCCACCGGCGGCTCCAGCACAAATCCTCCGTCCACCGTGTTGAAATTGTCCGCGCCATCGATCATAAAATTGTTTGATTCCGGCCGCTGCCCGTTCACGGCATAGGCCTGTCCCTCGCGCAGCGTGCCTCCCGCTTGCAGCAATCCCGGCGTCACCGGCACCACGCCCGGCTGCAACAGCCCAAGTTGCGTGAAATGCCGTCCGTTCAGCGGCAGATCCAGCACCTCGCGCTCGCCCACCGTCTGCCCCAGATTCGTGGAAGTGCTCTCGATCACCGGTGCGTCGGCCGTTACTTCCACCAATTGTGTCGCCGTTCCCAGCGCCAGGCGGATCGCCACCGTCGCCATCTGGTTGACGTCCAGCGAAATTCCCTTCTTGCACATATTTCTTAAAGCCGCTCGCCTGCGCTTCCAGGCGATAATGCCCAATCGGCAGCGCCAGCAGGACATACGCGCCCTGCGCATCGCTGACCGTGCTGCGCTGCAATCCTGTCTCCGTCTGGATCGCCGTCACTTGTGCGCCGGAGACCACCGCCCCGCTGCCGTCCGTCACCGTTCCGCGCACTCGCGCCGTGGCTTCTTGCGCTTTTGTCCCAACGCCAACCGCGGCAACGAGCCCTAGAACGCAGATCCATCGCACGACAGTTTTCATTCGTGACTCCTCATCTTGAACCGGAAATTTGCAAAGTGATCCAGCCAGTGAACACACCCATACCTGCCGGCGGCTTTACGCTTTTGCGATCACGAACCCAAATTTTTATGCGCGGCCCGCGGCAACCCGGCATGGGTGACGCAGGTCACACCCCTAATTGCTGGAGGGAGGATACGTAGCGGAAAAAGTGGAAACAATAACCCAAAAATACTAGAAGCGGCCGCCGCGGCCGCTTCTTTCGCCAAATTGGATGGGAATTCTAGTTCTGGTCAATCAGCCGGTGATGGATAGCGTAAAGCGCCAGTTCCAGGCGGTCCGAAACACCCAGCTTGTCAAAAATATTGTGCAAGTGGTTCTTCACCGTCTGTTCGGAGATGAACAATTTCTCGCCTATCTCCTTGTTCCGGAATCCCTGCGCCACCAGCTGGACAATCTCTTTCTCGCGATCCGAAAGAGCGGCTTTTCCCGCCGCGGCCCGGAATCGGAAGACTTGGCAAAGGCTTTCATCACTTCCGCAGTCATGCGGTTGTCCAGCCAGATTTCGCCCGCGTGAACGCGATGGATGCTCTTCACCAGCAGGTCGGTGGCGGACTGCTTCAAAACCACGCCGCGCGCCCCGAGGCGCATCGCCCGCACCACGTCGCGGTCATCCTCGGCCGCCGTCAGGACTATCACACGCGTCGGTGTCTGGTCGAAATTCACTTCTTCCAGCACCGCCAGTCCGTCTTTATCCGGCATGCGCAAATCCAGCAACAGAATGTCCGGCTTCAGCTTCGCCAGCAATTTAATGCATTCCGCGCCGTTCTGCGCCTCTCCGACGATGGTGATATCTTCATCCCCATCAATCAGTTTGCGGAGCCCGTCGCGAAAAATCGCATGGTCGTCCGCCATAAGTACCCGTATTTGCTGTTTGGTCTTAGCCATATCAGCCGAGCGGTACCTCGATAGTTAAGCGCGCACCATGTCCAGGGTTCGATTCCACGGTCAGCACCCCTCCGACCGTGCGCGTTCTTTCCTTGATGGAAATTGGACCCAGCCGCAGGCGGTCGAGCTCATCTCCGGTGAAGCGACCAGCGAAACTGAACCCCTCGCCGTTATCGTCCACCACGAGGGTGAGCCGGCTGTCATCCTGCGACAGTTTTACCACGACATGGGAAGCCTTCGCATGCTTTTTTATGTTGTTGAGTGCTTCTCTGTATATCTGGAAAATCTCCCTGCAAACCCGGTCCGGAGCATGCAAATCCACCGAATCCACAAGCAAATCCAGCGCCAGCGTGGATTCGTTCCGGAAGCGTTCCCCGAATCCCCGCATCAGATCTACCAGATCCGCGGACTGCACACGCAACGGCCGCAGGTCAGTCACCAGGTGCCGCAACTCCGCGCCTTCGTTCCGCACGGTCTGTTGAAGTCCCGCGAGGCCGGATTCCAACTGCTCGGGATGGATCGGAACCTTCCGCCTTAGCACATCCAGCTGGATCTCAATGCTCAAGAGCGTCTGCAAAATTCCATCATGCAGATCCCGCGAAATTCGCGAGCGCTCGGACTCGATCGCCCGCGCGCGCAGATGCCGCAGCAGGAACACATTTTCCAGCGCCGCGCTGATGTGCTGCGCGATCCGCTCAAACCACGCCAGCTCTTCCTGCGTGAACGCCCCGGGCCCCGGCCGGCGATTGAGCAGAAACAGCCGCCCCGCCGCGTGGCCCTCCTGATCGAATGCCACCGATACGAAATTCTTGATCGCGAACTCCTGCTGGGTCGGCCCGGGAATCCGCGGCACAATTTTCAGGACTTGTTTGTTTCGCCGGTCCCATCCAAATCCACTGCCGCGCCCTTCCAGCACGTTCCAGCATAACGAAGCTTCCATGTCGTCCAGTGAGAAATCCATCCGCGCGCGTGGTCGGCAGATTTTCCGGCACTAGACGCTCGCCCTCGCCAGACCTCAATTGCCACAGAAAAATACGCTCCAGGTCCGTGTCCCGGTAGGCCAGGAGCGCGCCCTGGGTCTGAAACTCCGCGCACAATTCCTCCAGCAGCAGGCGGAGAGATTCCGCCAAGCCCAAGTCGACGTGCATGGTATTCGATATGCGCGACAAAAAATCCTGCTGTCCGGCGAACTGCCGATTCTTATCTCCCAGGAACGCCATCCCAACGGTTCCCAGAAACGATGCCGCGAACAGCGATACGGAATACGCCAGATCCCGCGTTCCCGGCGTGGGTGTGCCACGGCTCAAGTCCAACGCGAAGCCCAGCAGCAAAAGCCCGAAGCACAGCGTGGCCGCATAACGCAGGTTCCACCGGTAGCCCGCTGCAAACGCCACAAAAAACATCAGGAACCACGCCGGCAGCAACTCCGGCGAAAGATAGAGAAACACGCCAGCCACCAGGACATCGCACATTACCGGCAGGCGCCAGCTGTATCGCCTCAGCACCCGCTCCAGCAGCAGCACCACAATTCCCGCCACAACGTATGCAACCAGAAATGCCAGCGGCCGCTGCACTTCCCTTGCCGGACGCAGCTCCAGCAGGCACAGCACCGCCAGCGTCGCGACCACCGGTCGCGCGTAGGCCAACTGCAAATCAAAATGAAGTCGATCCGTTGCCTGCGGATTCATGCGCGGAAACACACTTCCCAAATGGAGTGGCCGGACTTCAGACCGGCCTCCGTTCCGAGATTGCCTGCCTGGGCGTTAGACTGGCCACCATTCCGAAATGTACTGGCCAGTCTTTAGACTGGCCTCCGTTCCGAAGGAAGTGGCCACTCTTCGCCCCAGTCTAACAACCCGCGCCCCCCCATCCCCGTCCGCCTGACCTCAACGTTTCCACCTTGCTAAGACCCAATCAGGCAAATCTCCACACCTGCGTGCCTCAACCCCCTCGGTGCCTTATCCGATTCCGACTGATTACTGAAAACTGATTACTGATTACCTCCGGCACGAGCGCCCAAGGTCCTCATGCCAAGCTTTATCCCCCGCAAAATACCGTGATAAACTAAATCCAGTGGTGGGAGTAGCTCAGCTGGTAGAGCGTCGGTCTGTGGCACCGAATGTCGCGGGTTCAATCCCCGTCTCCCACCCCAATTCATATTTCTGCCTGGGCTGAGCTGCAGCCTAGCCTCTCTGAACAATCCCGCACGACGCACTCTGTGATATAACGATTCGGCCGCGCCGCGAGTCCCCCAACCCGGTCGCCGAGAATATTCTCTCTCATCTCACAAAGGATTGCCCATGAAAACCGTGCAAAAGCCAGCATCCCCCAAAATCCTTGTGATTGACGTGGGCGGCACCAACGTCAAACTGCTGGCGACTGGACAGAAAGAACCCACCAAGTTTCCTTCCGGCCCAAAGATGACCGCCGCAATCATGGTCAAGCAGGTGAAAGAGGTCACCAAGGATTGGGGCTATAACCGCATCGCGCTCGGCTATCCCGGCCCGATCATCAATGGCCGCCCACTCCGCGAACCCCACAATCTCGGATGCGGCTGGATGAAATTTGATTTCTCGAAGGCCTTCGGATGCCCGGTGAAGATCATCAATGACGCGGCAATGCAGGCTCTCGGCAGCTATGAAGGCGGGCGCATGCTGTTTCTGGGCCTTGGCACCGGCCTCGGCTCAGCCATGGTGGTTGACGGCACGCTGCAGCCCATGGAGCTCGCGCATCTGCTCTACAAAAAAGGAAAAACCTACGAAGATTATCTGGGGCTGCGGGGATCTGGAACGTCTCGGCAAGAAAAAATGGCGCCATCACGTCGCCAAAGTCGTGGAACTTCTCAAGGGCGCCCTCGACGCTGACTACGTTGTCATCGGCGGCGGCAACAGTAAGAAACTGAAAAAGGTTCCCGAAGGCGCTCGCCTCGGCGCCAACGAAAACGCCTTTCGCGGAGGATTCCGGCTGTGGAAAGAATAATTATGCGCCTGGAGGCTTAGTTGGAAGCGCTACTGGATTTTTTACGCTTTTGCGAAACATTCCCTAAATCGATCGGCGCTTCAATTAAATCCATAATCTCGTCGGGCAATGGATCGTCAAAACCATCGGGAACGATAAATCTCCCAGCGAACATCCCGAATTCCCGTTTCACTTTCTCCTGAACCGGCTTATTCTTTTTAAGTTGCTGCTTGGGGTTTCGTTTCACCCACACATAATTCTGAAATTTAGACTCAGTGCGGCGCATATCCGCTCAGAATTAGAAATTTCAAATTAATCACATGACCCAAATTCATTGCTCTGGACTACTTATCGACATGGACGGCGTCCTGGTCGATTCCACCGCCGCCATCGCCCGCGTCTGGGCCCGCTGGGCTGCGCGCCACAACATGGACCCCGTCCGCATCGTCGCGCTGGCTCACGGCCGCACTTCCCTCGCCGCCATCCAGGACCTGTTGCCCGAAGATTCTCCGGAAGACCACCTGGAAGAAAATCGCTGGATGGAACGCGGCGAAATCGAAGACGTCGCCGACGTGGTCGCGCTTCCCGGCGCCCATGCCCTTCTCGCCTGCGTCCCGCCCGCGCGGCGCGCCGTGGTCACCTCCGCCACACGCCCTCTGGCCGAAGTGCGCCTGCGTGCCGCTGGCCTGTGGGAGCTTGTCAGTCAGACTCGTAACCGCCAGCGACATCCAGCACGGCAAGCCGCATCCGGAGCCTTACCTAAAAGGTGCCGCCTCTCTTCAACTTCCGCCGCGAGATTGCGTCGTCATCGAAGACGCCGCCTCCGGCACCCGAGCCGGAAAATCTGCCGGGAGCCCGCGTCCTCGCCGTCCGCACCACCTGCGACGACGCTTCGCTCCTCGCCGCCGGCGCCGATTGGATCGCAAACGACTGTGCCTCTCTTCGTCTTCGTCTCTTCCCCAACACCAATCAACTTCTCCTCGAACTCCCCGACAACGAAATTCCGCGCCTACCCAAAATGCGTTAAGATGCGTCGAATTGTGCAAAGTCTTTTTTCGTGTTCCAAGGAGAAATCCGTGATGAACCGCCCGTTCCGCCTCACTGTTTTGTGCGCTCTCTTGCTCCTGCTCGCCTCCACCCCCTCGCGCGCATTCGCCCAGGAAAAAGAATCGAAACCCGCCGAAAAGCCCGCTGAGCCACCTCCTGCTCCACCCAAAGAAGAGTCCATGATCACCGATCACTCCATCAAGATCGGCTCGCAAACCATCCCGTACAAAGCCACCGTCGGCAGCCTGCTGCTGAAAAACGAAAAGGACGAGCCCGCCGCTCTCATCTTCTACACGTCCTACGTTCGCTCCGACGTGAAAGACCTCTCGCAGCGCCCCGTCGCCTTCATCTATAACGGCGGCCCTGGCTCCTCTTCGCTTTGGCTGCACATGGGTTCTTTCGGTCCCAAGCGCGTCGCCACCATCAACGCAGGCGTCACCCCTCCTGCGCCCTACACTCTGGAGGACAATCCCAATTGCCTTCTCGACAAAGCCGACCTCGTCTTCATCGATCCTGTCGGCACCGGCTTCAGTCGCGCCGTAGGCAAGGCCCAGGACAAAGACTTCTGGGGCGTGGACCAGGACGCACGCTCTCTCGCCCAGTTCATCCAGTCCTATGTCAGCCGCAACAATCGCTGGAACTCTTCGAAATTTCTAATTGGTGAAAGCTATGGGACATTTCGGAATGCCGTTCTCGCCAACGTCCTGCAATCCCGTTACACCCTCTACCTCAACGGTCTGGTGATGATCTCTTCCGTTTGGGATCTCGGCACCATTTCGTTTTATCCCGGCGAGGATCTCTCCTACATCGTCTACCTACCCAGCTACGCCGCGACCGCGTGGTATCACAAGCTGCTCACCGACCGGCCTGACAATCTCAACGCTTTCCTCGAGGAAGCCTCCAAATTTGCAAAAGGCGAATACGCCGACGCCCTCCTGAAAGGCAGCGCGCTCACCGACGCCGAGAAATCCGCCGTCGCCAAAAAATACGCCCGCTTCACCGGCCTCAGCGAAGACTACGTCCTCAAATCCAATCTACGTGTCAAACTTTTCCAGTTCATGCAGGAGCTCCAGCGCAGCCGCGGCCTCACCACCGGACGCCTCGACGCCCGCTTTCTCCGGCCCCACCTACAATCTCATCAGCGATGCCGCCGACTACGATCCCCAGGAAACCGCCATCAGCGGCGCGTTCGTCGCCGCCTTCAATCAATACGTCCGCGAAGAGCTGAAATACAATCCCGACCGCGAATACCACGTCTTCGCAAACTTTGGCGATAACAATTGGGATTGGAAGCACTCCGCCGGCGATGGCGCGTTCTTCCCCGGCTCCCCCAACGTCATGCTCGATCTCGCAAACGCCATGATTACCAACACCCACCTGCAAGTCGAAATGGAAGACGGCATCTACGACCTTGCCACTCCCTTCACCGAAGCCGAATACGCCACGCAGCATCTTGGCTTGCCCCCGAATCTTCAGAAAAACATTCACCACAAAATCTACGAGGCCGGCCACATGATGTATCTTCACGACGAAGACCTCTCCAAACTCAAAGCCAACGTCGGCGCCTTCCTCGACTCCGCCTCCAAACCCTGAATCCTTCACCGGGTGCCGCACCCTCGAATTTGGAGGGTGCGGGTTTTTCCTTGGTTCTTCCTTCGGGTTTTTCTCCCCTTCTCCTTCTCTTCTCCAATACATTCCCGTTAACTAACTGGCACGACCTGTACTTCGCACCCCTCGCGGCCATCCCATCCTGTCTCGTAAAATCATCCTTCAAGGCCATTTCGCCTTTTGCGGGATCGCCTTGAACCAGCTTCAGCTCGACCACAATCACCGAACCCAGGGGATTCATGTCCACAACACCTTCGTCCGTTCCGCCCGCTCCGCGTACGTTCCAGGTGCCGCAACTCATCACTGCGATGCTCAAATCCAGCGAGCACGTCAGCGACCTGATCTTTTCGCCGGGTCGCGCCCCACAAATCGAAGTCAGTGGCCAGCTAGTCGAGCTGAAATTCCCGGGCCTGGAAAGGCTATTGCCCCATGACACGGAACAGATCGCCCGTGTTCTGATCGGCAAGAACGAGCACGCCGCGGCAAAACTGGAAAAAGACGGATCCGCGGACCTATCCTACGGCCTCGAAAATACCGGCCGCTTTCGCGTCAACGTTTTTCGCCAGCGCGGCACCTGCGCCATCGTTATGCGCGTCATCCCGGACCGCATTCCGAATTTTCAGGAGCTGCAGCTTCCCCCGCAACTAATGGAAATCTGCAAGCTCAAAAACGGCATCGTCCTGGTCACCGGCCCCACCGGCTCCGGCAAATCTTCTTCCCTGGCCGCGATCATCGACAAAATGAACCAGGAAAATGCCATTCACATTCTCACCATCGAAGATCCCATTGAATTTCTGCACCGCCACAAAAAGGCCACGATTCACCAGCGAGAACTCCACAGCGACACTCCCACTTTTTCGCTAGCGCTGCGCGGCGCACTCCGTCAGGCTCCCAAGGTGATCCTCGTCGGCGAAATGCGCGATCGCGAAACCATGGAAATTGCGCTTGGAAGCTTCCGAAACCGGGCACCTTGTCCTCTCCACGCTTCACACCACCGACGCCGCCAAGACCGTCGAGCGCATCATCGGCGCCTTTCCGATGGAAGATCAGCAGGGCATCCGCACTCGGTTTTCGAAGGCTTTTCGCTACATCGTTTCCCAGCGCCTGCTTCCCCGCCTCGATGCCAAGGGCCGCGTGCCCGTCGTCGAAATCCTCAAGTCCACCATGCGAACTCGCGAATACATTGAAAAGGGCGAGTCCGAAGGCAAAAGCCTGCTCGACGCCATGCGCGATGGCGACAACGACGGCATGCAGCACTTTGACGCGGAAATCGAAAAGCTCATCCGCGAAGGCATTGTGAGCATCGATACCGGCCTGATGTACGCCACCAATGCCGGCAATCTTCGCCTCGAACTCACAGACTTCCTTGAGGAACAGCAGCGTCGCCGTCCGAGATCTTCTCCTGAAACCACTTCATCCTCCGACTCCGAATTCGAGTTCACGCGCTGACGTTCAGAACTTTGCCCCGGCTTGCTTCTGGTGCGCGTATCGCCACTCCCCTTTGCTTTTGCGCATCTCCCACGTATGATGGCCCATCGCTAATCCCAATCTGAGAACCCAATTGCCCAATTCTCCCGCGCCTGAATCCTCGGAATCCTCATCCGTCCCTCCTCTCCAGCGCAAGGACAAAGGCAAACTTCTTCAAATTCTCGGCGTTGGCTTCGGCATCGCGGTCGCGGTCGGCAATTCCATCTCCGTCGGTATCATCCGCACCCCCGGCAACATCGCCGCGCTCCTCCCCAATGCCTGGCTCTTCATCGGTGTCTGGATTGGCGGCGCCCTTTATGCCCTTGTCAGCGCCTTCCAACTAGCAGAACTTGGCACGCTGATTCCCTCCAGCGGCGGCCAGTACAATTTCTCGCGCCGCGCCCTCGGTGATTACGCTGGTTTCATTGTCGGCTGGAGCGACTGGATCTCCACCTGCGGCACCACGGGCGCCGTCGGCATCGTCTTCGGTGAATACACCGCGCATCTCTTTCCGGTCCTGGACACCGCGCTGCGCATCAAAATCACCGGCGTCTCCGTTATCGTTCTTTTCGCGCTGCTGCAATGGAAGAGCGTCAGCATGGGCAGCAAAGTCCAAAACTTCACCACGCTTCTGAAAGGCCTCGCCTTCTTCGTCATGGTCGCCGCCTGCTTCACCATGGGCCATCCCGCGCATCTCGAAGCCATCCGCGTTCCGGCCATCGCATTTCCTACTGGCGCCTTGCTGATTACTGGGCTGCTGCTGGGTATGCAGGCGACGATCTACACCTACGACGGTTGGGACGGTGTCATCTACTTTGGCGACGAAATCAAAAATCCCGGTTACCTGATTCCCCGTGCCATTTTTGCCAGCCTCGGCTCGCTCTTCGTCATCTACCTGCTGATCAACGCCGCCGTCCTCTACGTTCTGCCCATGAACCAGATCGCCGGAAACGATTTTTCCCTCGGCCTGGCTGCCGAGCGCGTCTTCGGCCCTTACGGCGACACCGTCTTCCGCTCCATCATGGTCATCGCGCTATTCAGCTCCATCAACGCCCTCCACCTGATGGGCGCCCGCGTCATTTACGCCATGGGGCGCGACCGCCTGTTCTTCCACCAGGTGACCCGCGTCAACAAAGGCGGGACGCCCACTATCGGGCTTTTCCTCAGCGCGCTTGTCGGCGTGATTTTCGCCATTGGCAAATTCGAACGCGTCATTGCCATGCTCGCCTTCTTCTTCGTTACCAATTACATGCTCTCCTTCATCTCCCTCTTCGTCCTGCGTGCTCGCGAACCAGAGGCCAACCGCCCCTATCGCGCCTGGGGCTATCCCTGGACCACCGCCCTAGCACTGCTCGGCTCCGTAGCCTTCCTCATCGAAGCCGTCCGCGAAGACCGCGCCAACAGCCTGCTCACCCTCCTCGCCCTCGCCTGCAGCTATCCCGTCTATCGCGTGCTAAAATTGGTTTCTGGTGGGGAAGCTGGAAATGAATAAATTTGACCGCATCACTCAAGTACCCGGTGTTATGGGTGGCAAAGCATGCCTCCGGGGCATGCGTGTCACCGTTGGAAACGTCGTTGGCCAAATCGGCGCCGGCCGCACCATCGATGAACTGCTCCACGACTATCCCTACCTCGAGCGGGAGGACATACTTCAGGCTCTTCGGTATGCGGCGTGGCTCGCAGATGAGCGAGAGGCCGTACTACCGGGAGCATGAAGTTCTTGATAGATATGAACCTCGCACCCCGCTGGGTTCCATATCTTCGGGCGGTTAATTTTGATGCTGACCACTGGTCCTCACTTGGGGCTGTGGACGCGCCCGATGAATTGCTAATGGCATTCGCTGCGAAATTTGGTTTCGTTGTGGTGACGCAGGATCTTGACTTCAGCGCTATCCTCGCGGCCACTAAAGGAAAGAAGCCAAGCGTAGTTCAAATTAGATCGCAAAACGTCACTCCCGAAGCGATTGGTGTGCAGGTTGTTGCTGCTTTTCGAGCCACTATGGCGGAACTTGAGGCTGGGGCCCTTCTCACAATCGAGCCAGAACGCACACGGATACGTCTACTTCCACTCCATTTAGATTCTTGACCCCGGCAAAAGAAAACGGGGCGGATTCTCATCCGCCCCGCTCAATTTTTCTCTGTGGCTTGTGAGCTCTTCCTCAGTGGCCTCTGTGTTAAGTCTTTTTCTTTCCTAACTCACCTTCTCCGCCACCGCCTTCGCCTGCAAGAACAACAACAAATAATCCTTCCCGCCGGTCTTCGAATCCGTTCCGCTCATATTGAACCCGCCAAACGGATGCGCGCCCACCATCGCTCCCGTGCACTTCCGGTTCAAATACAAGTTCCCGACGTAGAAATCTTCCTCCGCCCGCCGGATCTTCTCCGGATTCTTCGAATAGACCGCGCCCGTCAATCCAAACTCGGTGTTATTCGCAATCTCCATCGCGTGATCAAAGTTCTTCGCCTTGATCACCGCCAGCACGGGACCAAACACTTCTTCCTGCGCCAGCCGCGCCTTCGGATCCACGTCCGCGATAATCGTCGGCTCCACAAAATAGCCGTCGCCCGCCGCGCGCCCGCCGCCGGTCATCAACCGCCCTTCCTTCTTCCCTACCTCAATGTAGTTCAAAATTCCCTTCATCGCCGATTCGCTAACCACCGGCCCCATGTAATTGTCGGGATCGTCGCTTGGTCCCACCTTGATCTTTTTCGTCCGCTCCACCAGCTTGTTCAGGAACGTATCGTAAATCTTCTCGCTGACGATCACGCGCGAACACGCCGAGCACTTCTGCCCCTGATACCCGAACGCCGCCTGCGCCGTTCCTTCCACCGCCGCGTCAATGTCAGCTTCATCGTCCACGATCATGCCGTCTTTGCCGCCCATCTCCAGCACCGTGCGCTTGATCCAGATCTGCCCGGGCTGCGGTTTGTTCGCCAACTCCGCGATCCGCAATCCCACTTCCTTCGACCCGGTAAAGCCGATGTACCGCGTCTTCGGGTGCTGCACAATCACGTCGCCAATCACCGCGCCCGATCCAGTCAGAAACTGCACCGCTTCCTTTGGCACGCCTGCTTCATGCAAAATATCCACAAACTTGGCCGCAATCGTCGGCGAATCCGCCGCCGGCTTCAGCACCACGGTATTCCCCGTCACCAGCGACGCCACCACGAGCCCCGCCATAATCGCCATCGGGAAATTCCACGGTGGAATCACAGCTCCCACACCGAGTGGGATGTACACCATGTAGTTCCGCTCGCCGCGCATCGGCGTCAGTTTCTGCGGCTCGGCCAGGCGCAGCATTTCCCGGCCATAGTACTCGCAAAAATCGATGGTCTCGGCCACGTCCGCGTCCGCTTCAAACCAGCTCTTCCCCACTTCGTAGCAGACCAGCGCACCCAGCTCATACTTCCGCTCGCGCACAATCTGCGCCGCCTTGAACAGGCACTTCGCGCGCGTCTCCGCAGGCACCTTCTTCCAAACATCAAAATATTTGTAGGCCGCTTCCACCGCCTGGGCCGCCTGCTCCTTCGACGCATCCTGGAACACACCAATCACTTCCGATGGCCGCGACGGATTCGTCGACTTCTTCTTACCCGTCGTGGTCACCTTTTGTCCGGCGATCCACATCGGGTACTCGTGCCCAAACTCCGCCTTCACCTTCGCCAGCGCCGCTTCCATCCGCTTGCGGTTCTCCGCATTCGCAAAATCAATGAACGGCTCATTTGTGAATTCCGGCACGTGCAATTTCGCTTCGGCAGTCGCCATAACGCTCTCCTGTAGCACAACCGTTCCTGGCTGCGCTCTTGCACTTCTTCAGTGGCACAGTCACTCCTGACTGTGCTCTTCGCCCCTCATCCGGTGGCCGTGGTCTCAGCCCCGCAAAAGGCGCTTCCCTGCTCTGCTCAATACCATCAATCCAACACCCAATTATAGGCGCTCGCCCACAACCCCGACAAGCCAAGACGCCACGGCCCAACTTCCGCGCGGCGTCTGTGGTGCTGCCCTTTTCAACTCCGCGATTCTTTACGCGTCGTCGTAATCCTCGGTCAGCGCCTTCAAAAACGCCACCAGCGCGTTCAGGTCGTCGGCGCTAAGCGACATGCTGCCCAGCTGCGCGTCGCCGCTCCGCAATTTCGATTGCCGCGCCAGTTGCGAGCTATTGATGCAAAAATTCGATCACGCCCCGTGATAAATCCCACTCGTCTGCCACTTCATCGCTTCCCCTCGCTCGCCGATTGATTTGCCGCTTCTCCCGCGCCCGCTCCCAAACTCTTCAAGTACGTCACGAGCTGCCAGCGCATGGGCTCCGGCAGGTTCGCCCACGTGGGCATGCCTTTCGCCAGATTTCCGTTTTTCAGCATCCAGAAGAGCTCTCCATCCTTCGCGCCCTGCACGCGATGGCTGCGCAGGCTGGGACGTTTGCCCTTTCCGGACGCGTCCTTGCCGTGGCAGGCGGCACAGTTGTATTGGTAAAGCTTTTCGCCCGCGGCAATGGCATCCGCCTGCCGGGCGAACGGATTGGTCTTATTGCGATAATTTTCTGGCACGTTTTTCAGCCAGTTTCCCGCCGCAGCCCCGCAAAGAGCCGCCGTGGTCAGCAGTGCGATTGTTCCCAGAATGCTCTTGTTCTTCATCTCTCTCTCCTCTTCAGTTCCGCTTGAACACTCCCAGGAATTGGTCAATCTCGTAGGAGACTTGGAACCTCCACAGCACGCCAACACTGTTTGCGTTCAGCCCAAAACTTGGCTCAAAGGTGATGGATGGTCCCTTCGGTATGTTGAATTGCACACTGGGTCCGAGATATTGCGACGTTTGCTTCCAGCCGAATTGGTCCGTTGTCCCCAGCCCGCCGTAGAGTTCCAGCCCCGCCGAAAAATTCTCCGGACAGAAGAGACACTTTGTGCTCCTTGCCCGTTGCGCCAGATGCCGGCTTACGCCAAGCGCATACCCGAATTCCCAGGGATCGCTCTCGTTCAGCGCCTTTTCCGTTATGAAGTTCTCTGAAATATTCCATCCATGCGTGTTGCTGGAGAGAATCAACTTCAACTCCATGGATTTTTCAGTCACGCTCCGGGCCTGCGCGTTGGTCAGGTAGAGACTTGAGATCGAATCGTGGTCCATCACTTCCAGGAAGCTCTTGTCTGCGCCATTGATTTGCTCGTACTCCGCATAGAGCACCGGATTGATAAAGTGGTCGCGCATCAGCGGACGGAAGCGATTCTCCCAACGGAAGCCCGTGAAGACCGTCGAGTCGTTGTGCGTGGTTTGGCCGGAGAGATAGAACTCCGTGGTCCACCATCCCTTCAGCCCATATTCCAACTCCATCGTCGAGCTGTTGAACTTGTTCGCGTTCTGCGGGGCGGCCTGGACTCCTTTGTAGCTGATCTCCAGATTCCCCGGTTCTTCCATCGCGGCGGAGTAGGTGACGAAATACGGTGGTTCCTGCGCACAGATGCCTGCTCCAAGCAACAAGCAAGCGAAAAGGAACAAAGGAAACTTCTTGCAAATCACTTGCAGTAGAATTTCACGCCGACCCTTCGCCATCATGCCACCCCGTCTGATTGAAAATGATTTGCAACTAGCAATTGGAGACTAAACTAGTCCGAATTCTTTTGCAAGTAGTTTGCATGTGAAAATCTCGTGTTTCTCCTGTTACACCCCGCTGAACGCAGCGCCTACCTAAGCCCCCTGCCTCCGGCCTCTCCTCTTAGGCCGCTTCGGGGAGCCATTACGCCAATTCACAGGGGCAACTGGCGATTGACACCTCACATGTCCCCGCGTAGCCTGTTGTTCGATGTCTCGTCGCTCTCACGTTTGCTCCCTGCTCTCCTCCCAGCTCCAGTTCGCTGCCTGTACGTGTTGTCCCATCGGAGGGCCGGAGGATTCGAGCGCATAGCTTCCCCAGATTCTGCAACTCGATCATCCATTGCCCACGAATCCCATCGTGGGCTTTTTTGTTTTTGGGGAGCGGCAGCGAACAAACGAACGGGCAACGGAATATCCATTAGTTCAAAACTTTGAAGCCAAGGAGCACACCGTGAGCAAAATTCTTTCCGAAGTTCTCGATGCCAACACGAAATACGCCGGCAATTTTGGGGAAAAGGGCAATCTCGCCATGCCTCCCGCACGTCACTTCGCCATTCTCACCTGTATGGATGCGCGGCTCGATCCCGCCAGATATGCCGGTCTCAGCGAAGGCGACGCCCACGTCATCCGCAACGCCGGGGGGCGCGCCACGGACGATGCCATCCGTTCGCTGGTGATCAGCTACAAGCTCCTCGGCACTCGCGAATTTTTCGTCATTCATCACACCAATTGCGGAATGGAGTTCTTCACCAATGACGTCATGCGCGATCTACTGAATTCCAGTCTGGAAACCGCCGAACTCTCATCCACCGGTTTCCGCGACGTCGGCAAGGGTCCTGGCTCGCGCGCCGGCGAATATATCGAATGGCTGACCATCAAGAATCAAAAGCAATCCGTCCTGGACGACGTCGCGCGCATCCGCAATCACCCGCTAGTCCCAAAGTCCATTCCTGTTTACGGCTACATCTACGACGTCCAATCCGGCAAACTCCTGGAAGTCGAAGGCGCCAAGGCCCTTGGCGCAAGCGCCTGATCGTCGCAACAAAAAAGCCCCACCGTCAGACACAAACGGTGGGGCTGCTCCAAAACTCTCCGCGATCTCCTCTTCTCTTGTCTCCGCGGCCTCTGCGTTAACTCTTTTCGTCTACTTCCCTATCAAAAATTGATACTGCTCCGCGGTTAGTGGCACCACAGACAACCGCCCGATCTTGATCAGCGGCGATTCCCGAAACATTTTCTGCGTCTTCAACTCCTCCAGGCTCACAGCCCGCGTCAGCGCTTTCCCGGCCTTAATCTCTACCACCGGATTCTTCGGGTCCTTTGCGTCCACGGAGACCACTCTTGCCGTCCCTACCGCGCTCTTAACGTTCCCCGTTTCATAAATCACCAATCGCGCGCCCGCTTTCATTCCCCGCAAATGCATCACAGCCGTCGCATTGGAGACGCCGTCCCAGCGCGTCTCGCCGTCCTTCACCAAGTCCGCAAAGGAATATTCCGAAGGCTCCGTTTTCAGCAAATATTCATTACCCATGATTTTTCCTCGGGAGATTACGGATTTGCCGGATTGTTTTTTTTAGTTGAGTGCGACGTCAGTTTGCGCAGCACAAATTCCTGCAGCAGATTCACGCCGGCAGTCGCCCCAATGCCAATCCCAAAATTTTCGAACGTCAGGGCGGCGCCGCGATCGTTGGCAGGATAGTAAGCGTTGGAGATTCCTCCGGCAACCAGGCTTCCCAGCAAGCTCGAATAGCACAACTGCCAGTGCATGGTGTCGCTCTTGCAGATCACGGCGTTCGCAATCGCATAATAAAAGCGCGACTTCACGCTTCCCGTCCCTTTGTAAAAATAGCGCGGGTCCTGGTGCATCAAAGACGGGAACACCGCCGAACCGAGGAAGGTGCCGGTCAGGATGTCGGCGTACGTTGCTCCATAGCGCTTGGCATAGCCTTGCGCGCCCTGCCCGTATCCGCTGAAGGAATTCGTGGCCTGCTGCACACCCGCAATTGCCCCCACAACCACGAAGGTGGCGGGATCGAGCGTGGACTTCCAGGCCAGTTCGTATTTCTGTTTGGTGTTGAGAGGAGCGGGATTCGTATCGTAACTCACATAAAAGTTCGGGATGATGGCCAGGACGCGCTGTTTTTCTTGTTCGTGGATCTGTTCCTGTGCGATCTCAATCGTGGATTCTTCCACGCGCACGGTGGTCACTTCGGTGGCCACTTGCAGCGTGACCTCCGGAACCGCCAGCACCTCGCCGGAGTGCAGCGTCCCTGAATAAATCTGCGTTGCGAATCCTGTTGCGGTGAACTCGAGTTGAAAAGGCCCCGGCGCGGCATTCACAATTTCAAACTGCCCATCTTCGCCGGAAATCACTTCCGTGGCGGCAGTTTGCTCGTCGCGAGTCAGTCGCACGTGGACCCCAGCCAGCAAAGTGCCCGTCTTGTCCACGATGGAGCCGCGAACAACGCCGCTCGTGGCCGGATTGGACTGGCCAGCGGCGGGATTTGATTCGCTCGTGGCAGCGGGTGATGGTGCCGGTTGGGCCGTTGGTGCATCGGTTGGCCGTTGCGCCCTTGCAGGCGAAGCGCAGAGCATCGCGGCTAAGCAAAATCCACTCAGGACAACAAAGACGTGCGGAAGTGGCCGCGTGCGGCGGCCGATTGGTTTCTGCCCTCTAATGGAATACCCGAATCTCACGCTTTCCAGTGTAAAACCTTCCCGGTTGGTTTACGGTAGCTTTGATGCCGCCTGTTGCTTGGGCGGTTTCACCTGTTGATTATTGTTTTTTCATCTTCCCCTGGCCCGGCTGTCGCTGTCCGGCGGCAGGTATTTAATCAAGAAAGCTTCATTTCCCTTTTCACTGAAAATCAGGTCGTCCACGAATTTTTTTGCCATCAGAATACCCAACCCGCCGGGAGGAAGCTCCGCGTCTTTTCCGTCGTGGGTTTGTTCCGCATAGTCCTTCAGCGGCCCGGTTATTTCCGCCACCTTAATCTCGTCCATGGAAAATCCTTCTCCCGGGTCCTTCACGCGGCACATTACCATGCGTTTTGACTTCAGGTAGCAGACCTCCACAAACTTATTCGGATCAAATTTTCCGCCGTGCTCCATCGCGTTCATCACAATTTCACGGAAGGAAAACGCCACCTCTTCGGTTTCAACCGGTGGCAGTACTTCCGTCTCGCACATAAACTGGGTCAGCCGGTTCAAGGATTCCAGATCACAACGCACGGCAACCACCACGTGCTCGGACGTCCCCTGGATCAGCTCGAGGCCGTCGTCCCAGGCCGGTTCGTTCGCGGCGTTCTCAATCAGTTCCTTTAAGTCCTCTTTGGCAATTGGCATCCGGAAGTAGCTGAAGGCGTGGTTGCGAATCGCTTTCAGAATGTCCCCGGGCATCCATTCTCGAGTCAGGATAATCACCCGGGTGTGTGGCCGCACGCCGCGCAGCCGCCGCAACATCTCCACGTCTTCGGCACAACTGGTTTCCGCGTTTGTCAGAATCAGATCGAAAACGTTCGCCTGTGCCAGCAGCAGAGCGGTGGCGTTGTTGCTGGCGTAACTCAAGTCCCACACGCCCTCATCGAAAAGCTCAGCCAGTTCGGTATTGGAGTTTGGAAGCGGCTCGATCAGCAGCGCTTTGCGGCGTTCCATTGGATTTGCTAAAGAACTCAAGCTGCTCGCCACAGGCATCTCCCCATGCAGGAGGTTGGGCGGCATCCGCAATGCTTCGTTACGATACCATGGCGCGGCGGAGGAGGAACATATTGACTCCGCCCGGTTGCTACTCCAGAATTCCTGCGGAAGCCCGATGATTGTGACCACTGGATACGTAGACATTCCTCTCTCCGGGAATCCGATGCGCACATTTGTGGCGGCGCCCAAGGCCGAAGGGAAATTTCCCGGTATCTGGTGCTATTCCGACATTTTCCAGCTCACGGCCCCGATGCTGCGCGCTTGCATTCGCCTGGCAGGTTACGGCTTTGTGGCCGCGGCACCGGAAATCTATCGCCGCATCGAACCGCCCGGTTCTGCGATCCCGTTTGATGACGCTGGACGGACGCGCGGGCTGGCCGACGCCGCCAAGACGCCGGTGGCGCACTTTGACGAAGATTGCCGATCCGGGCTGGATTGGCTGGTCAGGCTTCCTAAGGTAGCGGCGGGGAAGATTGGGGCCATGGGATTTTGCATCGGAGGCCACCTGGCGTTCCGTGCGGCGCTGCAGCCGGATGTGCGGGCAACGGCGTGCTGGTATGGCACGGGGATCAACAATGGCAAGCTGGGGCAGGATGCGGATGCGGGGTCGCTGGGACGGGCGAAGGAGATCCGGGGTGAGTTGCTGCTGATGTTTGGGGAGCAGGATCCGCATGTGCCGGGTGAGGCGCGGGAGACGATTGATCGGGCACTGAAGGGGGCTGGAGTGCGGTACGAGACGCTGCTGTTCCCGGCAGAGCATGCGTTTGGGCGGGATGAGGGGCCGCGGTTCGATCCGGAGGCTACGGACGGGGCATTTGCGGCGATGATTGGGTTGTTCCGGCGAGTATTCGGGGATTGAGCTTGGGGGGACCTACCCCCCGCTCAGTGTAAGATTACTACAAACAATGGAATTAGCATGCGATGGCGCGAAAGTGTTGGAATCGCGTGGTTTAGCTACGCAATGCTCGTAAATGACTGGAAAATAAAGGGTTATTTGAAAACCGGCGGCAGGAAGCCGAGATGCGCTGGAACGACGAAAAAGCCTAACGCAGAGAGCCTGAGGGCGCGGAGAGTCTGGTAGCTGAGGTGAAAACAGGGCGGAATCCAGGCAATTGTCACGTGCAATGATAGCACAGGCGTAGTAACTGTGTCAATAATTAATTTTTGAGTACCTAGTCCGCCGTTAATAATTGAATTTCAGGAAATAGACAGCGGAAATGTTGCGGGTACAGGCATCGAGAAGCGGGTGGGCCTGTTCTTGCAGCAGCAGAGCTGCGAACAGGGTCCGTAGAAACGGGCACAAAAAAAGTTCCGTGCGTTTCAAAAAGCGGAGGAGTTGTCGGAGGTTGAAGCCGACGGCGGCCAGCAGTGCGTTGCAGCGATCGCCGGCGCGGCCTGCCAACCAGTTGCGTCCGAGCAGTCCGTCGTTTTTAGCGTGACCGATGATCGGTTCCACGACCGCGCGGCGTTTCAGCCATCGTTTGATGGTTTCCGTCACGCCGCGTCGCTGTCCGGTGAGGTACACCGCCGTGTGTGGCAGCGTGATGCGATGCCCCTTGTATCCTTGATCGACGGCCACGCGTTGCGGTACACGCCCCACGGTCTTGCGTATATCTTCCAGTGCCGCCGCCAGGGTATGGCCGTCGTAGGGATTTCCGTGCAGCGCCTGGGCATGCAAAATAAAGTGCCCGCCCTTGGCCGGATGCAGATTGGTGGCCAGGGAAACTTTGCATCCGAACTCGTACGGCGCACGTGCTTTGCCTTTGCTGATACATTCCACTTCCGTGGCATGCCAGGAATAGAGATAACCCGCATCGCCGCGCCGCTGCTGCGCGATGCGCCAGGCCTTGGCCAGGGCCACCTCCAGCCGTTCCCTTTGCCGCTCTGCCATCGCCGCTGCTGACGCCATTTTGCGACGGATGTCGCGCTGCAAACGGCGCAGTCGTACGCGCAGAAATTTCACCTGCTTGTTGGCGCGCTTCCTTTGCTGCGCGTGCAGGTAACGTCCTGTTTTCATCGCCGCACGCCGTGCCACCCGCACGTAAGACTGCCGCAAACGCAATCCGCTTTTCTTCGCTTGCGCGCCCAACTGCTCGATGGCCGTCAGCAGCAATCCGTGCTCGGTCGGATGGGCGATCGCTTTCTCCTGCACCGTGGTGTCCACCGCCACTGCTTCTGTCGCCTTCACGCTCAGCGCCCCACCGCGGTATGCTGCGGCCAGCGTTTCCTGCAGCAAAGTTTCCAGCGCCTGCTCGCCCACCCGATGGCGAAAGTGCGTCATGCCCGAACGCTCCAGCGGAAACGCATGCTGAAAATATTCCTCACCGCAAAAATATTGCATGTACGGATCGCGCTCCCAGCGCTCGCACACCGCTTCATCCGACAACCCCTCGATATGCTTCAGCAGATGCAACCCCACCACCAGCCGGATCGGCAACCCTGGTCGCCCGGCCGCGCTGTAGTACGGCGCAAAATGCGCTTCCAGCCGGGCCCAATCGATCAAACCACCCAGTCGCACCAGTTCATGGCGCAAGTTGATGATGTTTTTCAACTTCGCTCGGAACAGTTCTTCCACTCCACTGTCCTGCGGTTTCACTCTCGGTTTCATCCGTTCCCCCAAAAATAAAATTGCAAGATTCCAGCGTTCCTCACGCTAAAACCTTGCAATTTCTTTCCTGGAAAATCCAATGATTTCACTATCAACTATTCATTGTTTAAGCTTTTTAACGGGAGACTACCTATTCGAACGCCAGGAGTCCGCGGCGTTCGAATCGAGCGCCTTTAGAACTTCGTTGGGGCGGGGCCCGGCGCCGCTTTCATTTTTGCGATTTCAGTCAGCACGTCTGGTTTGCCGGAAATTACTTCCAGGTGCGGATAGCGTTCGCCGACGTGGTAATCGAGACGGTAGGTATGGAAGTAATCGCCGTTCTGCATCAGCAGTTCGATGGGTTCCTTACTGTCTTTCGCCCGGCGAATCGCATCGCGCAAAAGATCCGGATACCACTTCCGGCCGTTGATTGCCACCAGCAACATCCCCGGCGCCAACCCTGCCTGATCGGCCGGCGATCCCGGAATCACATCCAGAAGCTGGCTGCCATCGGGACCACCCGGCGCGTGCACCAGCAGCCCCAGAGAAAACTGTTCGTCCACGGTGAATTCCGCGGCTTCCGCCGACCGCTGGTGATCGTTCATTGTGTCGGTAAAGACCAGCTTCCAGCCGCTGTTTTCGATGCCGCCCAGGGGCGCGCCCGGCCCGTGCGATTGCACGCGTTCCTCGAAGAATTTGCGCCAATCGTAGGGGACGACTCCATTCATGGCCGCGACGACGTCGTCAAAAGTGTAAGGCACGAGCTTGGGCCCTGAGTTTTCGCCACCATGAAAGTTGCGGCAAAAATCATCGAGCGATTTCTTGCCTTTGGTTTCCCGGCGGATGATGGTGTCGGCCTCCAACCAGATCAGTGTGCTCTCGTCGTAGTAGTCCACCCCGCGCCGCCAGGACGAACCTTCGACTGGCGAACCGTAGAGAATCTGCGCCGCGGTTGCCGTATCCTGCAAATCGCGCCAGGTGCGGCCCGGCCGGTCGTTCAGATAGGCGGCGGTGGCAGCCAGATTTTCGCGAAACTTTTCCGGCGTCCAGAAACCGGCGCGGGCGGTGAGGACCTGGCCGTAATACTGGGTGAGTCCCTCGTACACCCAAAGCAGATCGCCTTTCATGGGTTCCTGGTAATTCGGGGTGGCCAAGCCGGCAGGGCGGCGGTATTTGCCGTTCCAGGAATGCGTGGATTCATGGGGAAGCAGGTCCATGTGCATCTCGCGAATATCTGGATCGAGAAAAAGACCCTCGGGAGTGCGGTTGTCGCTGGACTCGTGATGCTCCACACCATCGGGTGGCATCCGGTCGCTGAGCGCCAGCAGAAAATCGTAGCGCCGGTAATGCCGCGCTCCGAAAAGCGCATATTCCTCGGCAATCAGTTGGCGGAGATGTTGGACTTCCGACGCGCTGGCCTCCAGTGCTGCGGGGCCATCTGCTGCGACATGGAGAGTATGAGCAGGAGTCTGCGACGGCGAGAGATCAATGTCTCGGAAATAGGCGCCGGCGATCACCGGGGAATCCATCAGTGTGGTGAGCGAGGCGGGAGCAAACTCGATTTCTCCCGCTTCTTCTTTGGATACGGGTAATGCAGTTCCATATTTCCAGCCCGTGGGAAGCCGCAGGCTGGCGACGTAGGTTAAATCGTCGGATTTCGTTCCCTGGGGATACAACAGCACGAGATACCAGTTCAGGACCGCGACCTTGGAGGTGGCGGCAGGCGGTTCACGGGAACCGTTGGCTTCGGCGGGCGACAAATAATCGAGTTTGATGTCCAGGCGCTTCACATCGGCAGGCACGTCGAGATGAAACGCGTACATGTCTACGCTATCGCGTCGCCAGGCGATTTGCTTTCCATCTGAGGCAATTTTCAGACCGGTCAAATCCATGATCGGACCGGTTGGCGAATGATCACCGGGTATCCATTTTGGATAAACCAGTGTCAGCGGGCCAGGCTTTACAGGCAGAGATATTTGCGCGTGGAACGCGTAGCGTGGCGCGTCTCGCAGGTCCACGGCGATTCGCGCCGGGTCGTCTTTGGTTTGCGCCGAGGCGCCGAAGCAAGTCGCAGTTGCCGCCAGGAGCAGAATTGCCAGGCTTCGCAGAAGAAAATGAATTCGCAAAATGATTCCTCCCAACCCGCGAAAGAGTATCGCATCCTCCCGGAGCAGCCGTCCAACTTGGCTGGCTTTGCCGGGTGAGCGCAAAGGCGGGCGATTGCGCCGCTCTGCTACAATTTTGCAATGAGCACCGGAAGGCATTCTTCTTCCCTTTTTTCTCGAAATCTTCGCAAGGACTATCCCGTGGCCGTGCGCGGCGAGGGTTCCTGGATTATCGCGGCCGATGGCCGGAGGTATCTCGATGCTTCGGGCCAGGCGGCGGTGGTGAGCATCGGCCACGGCGTGGCGGAAATCGGGCGCGCGATGGCCGAACAGTCCGATCGGATCGCCTTCGCGCACACCACGCAATTCCATTCGGAAACCGCGGAGAAATTGGCGGCACGCGTCCTGGCTATTGCGCCGCGTAATTTTCAGAATGGCGGTCGCGTTTACTTCACCAGCGGAGGGTCGGAAGCAACGGAAACGGCCATCAAGCTGGCGCGGCAGTATTTCCTCGAAACGAAACAGCCTGCGCGTTACCGTGTGGTTTCGCGAAAGCAGAGTTATCACGGCAGCACACTGGGAGCGATGTCAGTAAGCGGCAACGTGGGGCGCCGCGCGCCTTATGCGCCGATGATCCCGGAGTGGGGACACGTGGCGCCGTGCTTCTGCTATCACTGCCCATTCGGCAAAACATATCCGGAATGCGATCTGGCTTGCGCCGCGGATCTGGACGTTTTCCTTCGCGGGAATGACGCTTCGAGTGTCGCAGCGTTTATTTTCGAGCCGGTAGTGGGAGCAACGCTAGGCGCGGCCGCAGCCGTGGACGGTTACACGGCGCGCATCGCGGAGATTTGCCGGAAACATGGAATCCTGCTGATTGCCGATGAAGTGATGAGCGGAATGGGACGAACGGGGAAGGCCTTCGCCAGTGAGCATTGGGGCCTGGAGCCGGACATTATTCTGACTGGAAAAGGAATCGCCAGCGGATACGCGCCGCTGGGTGCGGTTCTGGTGGCGCCTCGGGTGGTGGCAGCATTTGAAAACGGCAGTGCCGCGTTCATGCACGGATTCACGTATCAGGCGCATCCGGTTTCGACAGCCGCGGGAAATGCGGTTTTCGATTATCTGGAAGTACACAAGCTTTTCGAGCGCGTCACCCCCGCCGGAGAGACCTTGCGCAAAGCGCTTGCGCCGCTGGAGGCGCATCCACATATTGGCCAGGTGCGTGGATTGGGATTACTGCAGGCGGTGGAATTCGTGAAAGATAAATCCACGCACGAGCCTTTCCCCAAACAGGCGGGCATCGCGGAAAAGATCCGCCAGGCCGCGCTGGAAAAAAATGTGCTTACCTATCCTTCACAGGGCACGGTGGACGGCACGAATGGCGACCACGTGTTGCTGGCTCCGCCGTTCATCATCACGGAGCAGGAATGCCAACTGGTGGCCGATGCCTTACAATACGCGCTGGGCAATGTGTTTGCGGATTGATCGCTTTCGACCCGGATTCAAACGTTTCATTCTTTTCTTACCACGGAGAGTCTTCATGCGGCGTGCTGCGTCCTTAATTCTTTTAATTTGCACTTCAGTGTTCGGCCTGCAATTTACGTCGGCGCAAGAAAAACCGAAAGCCAAGCCGCGTGCCCGCGATCTGGGTGTCCCATTCGACGGCACAACAGGCCCGTTTAACGCCATCACTGACGTGAGCGGAGTGACCGTTGGCTACACCACCCTGATTTCCGGCGAAGGCAAACTGGAGATCGGCAAAGGCCCGGTGCGCACGGGCGTGACCGCGATCCTGCCACGCGGCAAGGATTCGATGCTGAATCCGGTGTTTGCCGGGTGGTTCGCGCAAAACGGTAATGGAGAAATGACCGGCACAACGTGGGTGGAGGAGTCTGGATTTCTCGAAGGCCCGGTGATGATCACGAACACGCACAGTGTGGGCGTTGTGCGCGACGCGGTGATTCAATGGCGTGTGAAGCACGGGCAACCGGACGCGAACGGCTACTGGTGGTCGCTGCCGGTTGTGGCAGAGACCTGGGACGGCTGGCTGAACGATATCAACGGATTCCACGTGAAGCCGGAAGACGCGTTTCACGCGATTGATACGGCGGCGGGCGGAGCAGTGGCCGAAGGAAATGTCGGCGGCGGGACCGGAATGGTCTGCAGCGGCTATAAGGGAGGCAACGGAACGTCTTCGCGGAAGCTATCGGAAAAAGACGGTGGCTACACAGTGGGAGTTTTGGTGCAGTGCAATTTCGGTTCGCGCAAGAATTTACGCATTGCGGGAATTCCCGTGGGGCGCGAGATTGCTTCGGAAGATCCTTATGCTTACCAGCCTTCGGATATTTCCGAGCAGGGCTCGATCATTATTGTGATTGCGACAGATGCGCCGCTGGTCGGCACGCAACTGAAGCGGCTGGCGCATCGCGCGACGCTGGGGCTTGGCCGCGTCGGCAGCATATCCGGAGACGGCTCCGGTGATATTTTTATCGCGTTTTCCACGGCGAATTCCGGTGTGTGGGCTTCGAAGGATGTTGCGGATGTAAAGATGCTGCCGAATGCGTCGCTGGATCCGGTTTTCGCGGCAGTGGTGGAGGCCACGGAAGAAGCCATTGTGAACGCGATGATTGGGGCCGAATCCATGACCGGGATTGATAATCATCACGTTACGGCGCTGCCGCATGACCAATTGCGGGCGGTGCTGAAGAAATATAACCGGCTGAATCCTTAGTTGGAAAGTAGTGGATGCGGTTACGTTGAGATCCTTCGGCTATCCTCGTCGGATAGCCTCAGGATGACAAGGATTGCGCGTACTTGCTGATCGAAAGCGCGGTGTTCCCTGTTTCTTAAATCGCGATGGGCGCAGTTTTCCGCGGGGGATTGAAGAAGGGCAGAGGAACGACTTTCGCAGAGACGGTTTTGCGCGCGGCCTCCACGGTCAATTCCATGCTGAGTGTTGTGCCCAGCGCTGCGCTTTCGCGGCCGACCGATGCCAATGCGATCATGCGCTTCAGGGTTGGCGACCACGTTGTGGAAGTTGCTTTGCCAACCTGCCGCCCGGCGCGATAAACGGGCACGGCGACACGCGATGCGGTTGAGGGCACCTGCGGAGCCATTTTGATTTTTTCGTAGAGCGCTTCCACTTCGCTCCAGTTCACTTCCAAGCCCACAAGTTGGCGCGCGGGGCCGCCTTTTTTAATTTCCGCTGCCAGGGCTTCGCGTCCAACGAAAGTGTCCTTCTTCAAATCCACAAGCTTGGAGAGGCCAATCTCTGCGGGTGTGTAGCGTTGCTCTTCAATCAGCGCCTTCTTGCTGGAAATGTAATCCACCTCAATCAAAATCAACCCGGCTTCGATGCGGGCGATATCCAGCGCAACCATGCCGGCGGGATGAATGTCGAACGCGCTGCCTTTCTTCATCAGTTCATCAAAAACTTTCAGCGCGTCTTTCCATGGGACCCAGACTTCGTAGCCGAGGTCGCCCGTGTATCCGGTGCGGGAAATGTCCACGGCGACCCCGGCGATTTTGCCGTGCGCGACGCGGAAATATTTCAGCGCGGCAATGTTGGCATCGGCAACGGCATACAGAAGCCGGCCCGAGGTTGGCCCCTGCAACGCGAGGGCGGCCACTTTTTCGGAGATGTCTTCGATCTGCACATCAAGGCCGAGAGAATTCTGCAGGAACCAGCGGAGGCTGGGATCGGCGGCGGTCCAGCGATAATCGTTTTCGCCAAGGCGGGTGATGGTGCCGTCGTCGATCACCTTGCCATCGGGATCGCACCAGCAACAATAGATGACCTGATCCACGGCGACTTTATTGATGTCGCGGGTGATGACGCGATTAACGAGTTTGGTGGCGTCCTTGCCGGTGACCCGATATTTGAAGAGCGGCGTGATATCAATCATCGCGGAAGAGTTGCGGATGGCGTTGTACTCGTGCTCGTGCGTCATCTCATAGGCGCCAACAGTGTAATAGCCGGACCACTCTTTGAAGTTCAGGCTCTCGCAAAGCGCGAGAGTTCTTTCGTGAAACGCAGTTCCAACCGGCACAAGGCCTCCCAGATGATCCTGGCAATGCGACGAGGAATGTGGCGAGTCGCTTGCAAGCGTGTCCGAATTATAGTGAGGACGCGAGCGGTCCTGCAAGCGTGACCGCCGCGATTGTGGCTCATGCGCTTGTGAAGCGCGCGTACTCTCAGTAGAATATTGCGTTATTCGTTGCTTTCCGTTTTTCCTTTTCATCCTGGAGTTATTGCGCATGAGTCAGTCCTACGATGTCGTCGTCATCGGGGGCGGTCACAACGGGCTTGTGAACGCCGCGTATCTGGCGAAAGCGGGCAAGAAAGTGCTGGTTCTGGAGCGGCGCGGAGTGCTGGGCGGGGCCGCGGTCACCGAAGAAATCGTGCCGGGTTTTCTTTTCTCCGAGTGTTCCTACGTGGTTTCGCTGCTGCGCCCGGAAATTATTCGGGAACTGGACCTGCCGCGCCACGGACTGGAGATTCTGCCTCTGGACGGCACGTTTTCGCCAATGCCGAACGGCGACCACCTGTGGCGTGTGAATGATCACGCAAAGACGCAGCGCGCAATCCGGCGCCACTCGCGGCTGGACGCGGAAGCCTACGACGAATTTTCAAAAATGATGACGCCGATGTGCCGGTTCGTGAAACCGATGCTTTCGATGATTCCGCCGGACCCGACGACGCTGAACCCGAAGGATTTGCGGCAGTTGCATTTTATGCTGCAGCGATTCCGGGAACTCAGCTCCGAAGAGCGCTACACGCTGGTGCAGTTGATGACCATGAGCGCGGCGGATTTTCTGGATCAGTGGTTTGAGACGGATGTGCTGAAGGCAACGATGTCCGCTTCCGGGATTATCGGGACGTTTTTAGGGATCCGGTCGCCGGGCACCGCGTACGTCCTGTTGCATCATTACATGGGTGAAATTGACGGAGCGTTCCGGTCATGGGGATTCAGCCGCGGAGGAACGGGCGCGATTTCGAACGCTATCGGAGCGGCGGCGCGGGAACTCGGCGTAGAGATTCGCACGAACGCTCCGGTGGAGAAAATTCTTTCCAAAGAAAGCCGCATCACGGGAGTGGCGCTGAAATCCGGCGAAGAGATTGCGTGCAATGTGGTTTCTTCGAGCGTGGATCCGAACCTGACCTTCCTGAAATTTATGGAGGCGAAGGACCTGCCCAGCGAATTCGTGGACAGCGTGAAGCGTTATAAATTTCGCGGCTCGTCGGGAAAAGTGAATATCGCACTGAGCGGTTTGCCGGATTTCAAGTGCCTGCCCGGCGTGGGCGCGCACCTGCGCGGCGCGATTTCCATTTCCCCGGGGATGGAATATATGGAGCGGGCGTACGACGACGCGAAATACGGCCGCTACTCACAGCGGCCATACATCGACATGGTGATTCCGAGCCTGACGGATCCTTCGGTGGCGCCGGCGGGCAAGCATGTGCTTTCGTGCTTTGTGCAATACGCGCCCTACAAATTGGCGGAAGGCACATGGGACGATCATCGTGAAGCGTTTGGCAACAACGTGGTCAACACCATTGCGGAGCACGCCCCCAACATCAAGGACCTGATTATCGACAAGCAGGTACTGACACCTCTGGATTTGGAACGCGAATTCGGCCTGACGCAGGGAAATATTTTTCAGGGCGAACTTTCGCTGGAGCAACTTTTCTTTCTGCGGCCGGTGCCCGGATGGGCGTATTACCGCACGCCGATTCACAACCTCTATATGTGCGGATCGGCGACACATCCCGGCGGCGGAATCATGGGCGCGAACGGCCGCATCGCCAGCCAGGTGATTCTGAAAGAGTGGAAGAAGGCGGCGAACTGACCATGCCCATCGGAGACAAAGTCATACTCGTTGGTGGCGGTCACAACGCGCTGATCACCGCGTTTTATCTGGCGAAGGGCGGTTTCAAGCCCGTGGTGCTGGAGCGCCGTGAACACGTTGGCGGCGGCGCGATCACCGAGGAATTTCATCCGGGGTTCAGGGCTTCTACGCTTTCGCACACGATGGGTCCGCTACGCGCCGATATTGCGCGGGACTTGCAGCTGGAAAACTTCAACCTGCACATTATTCAGCCGGAGCCGCGTTTGTTTGCGCCTGCTCCGGATGGCCGCGGGCTGCTTTTTTATGATGACGCGGCGAAAACGGCGGGTGCGCTTTCGCATCTTTCGTCAAAGGACGGCGTTCGCTACACGGAATTCGCTGCCGCGCTGGAAGAAATGTCCGAGGTTTTTGGGCGTATCGCTTCGATCACGCCGCCGGCCATTGATCATCCCTCGCCAGAGGATTTCTGGAATTTGTTCACCACGGGCCGCGCGGTGCGTGGACTGGGCAAAACCGGCATCTTCGACCTGTTGCGCTGGGGC
Source organism: uncultured Acidobacteriota bacterium (assembly GCA_963824925.1). Classification (GTDB taxonomy): domain Bacteria; phylum Acidobacteriota; class Terriglobia; order Acidiferrales; family UBA7541; genus Acidiferrum. The sequence goes on along the minus strand of CAWGRE010000011.1, from coordinate 210,017 downwards.
CCGATGGCGGTGGCGGATTTTGTGGCGGAATTTTTTGATACGGAACTGCTGCGGGCGGCGATTGCGGCGCGAGGGATTTTTGGCGCGAATCTTGGGCCGTGGTCCGCGGGATCCACTGCGCTGCTGTTGCTGCGCGCCGCGGTGGATTCGCATCCGGTAGGCTCAGCGGCGTTTCCGCGCGGGGGACTGGGGGAGTTTTCGCGGGCGCTGGCTGAGGCGGCGAAAGCAGCGGGGGCGGAAATCCGCACAAATGCGGAGGTGCAGCACATCCGCACGAAGGGCGGAGCCGTTACCGGCGTGGTGCTGGCAGATGGCGAAGAGATTGCGTGCGACGCGGTGGTTTCCGGCGTGGATCCGAAACGAACTTTCTTTAAGTTGCTGGATCCCGCAAATCTGGATCCCGTTTTCGCCATGCGCATGAAGAATTTCCGCATCGTGGGCAGCGTGGCCAAGGTGCATCTGGCGCTGGGCGATTTGCCGCATTTCACTTCCCTTTCAGACACGGTGGCACCCGACGGCTTCCGCGAGGCAGTATCGGGCCGCATTCACATCGGCCACGAAATCGACTATCTGGAAAAAGCGTTTGACGCTTCGAAATATGGAGAAATTTCCAAGGCACCGTATCTCGACGTCACGATTCCCACCCTGCTCGACCCAACGCTTGCGCCAGAAGGCAAGCATGTGCTCTCTGCTTATTTTCAGTACGCACCTTACAAACTGAAGACCGGCACGTGGAACGAGCGCCGCGGCGAACTGGCAAACGCGGTCATCAAGACGCTATCCGCTTACGCACCAAAGCTGCCAAGTCTGGTAGAAGCCGCGCACGTCGTCACGCCACAGGACCTGGAGACCACTTACGGCTTCACCGGCGGCCACATTTTCCATGGCGAACTGGCGCTGGATCAGATCTTCACCATGCGCCCGGTGTTGGATTGGGCGCGCTATCAGACGCCAGTCAAGGGGCTTTTCCTTTGCAGCAATGGCACCCATCCTGGCAACGGATTGACCGGCGCCTCCGGCGCTAATGCAGCCAAGGAAATCATTCACGAACTGCGGTAAACGCAACACGTAGCAGGGCCCTAGCCTGCGCAGACCGGCACAAACGATTGTCATCCTGAGCGGCGCGCAGTCTGCGCCTCGAAGGATCTCAACCAAAGGTTTTTACTCAGCGTTTCACATGAGATTCTTCGGGCATCCTTATCGGATGCCCTCAGAATGACAAGTTTTTGAAATCATGACCACGATCAACCGAGAAAAGCTGAAAAAGTTGCACGAACGCGAAGCGCAACGTTTCGTCGCCGAACATCCCCGCTCCGCCGCACTCTATAAGCGCGCTGAAAATTCGCTCCTCGGCGGCGTGCCTATGAACTGGATGAAAAAATGGGCCGGGCCTTTTCCCGTCTTCGTCACCAAAGCCAAGGGCGCGCATTTCACCTGCGCGGACGGCAAGGACTACGTAGATCTGTGCCTCGGCGACACCGGCGCGATGACCGGGCATTCGCCTGAAATTGTTGCCGAAGCTGTCGCCCGCCGCGCCAAGGAAGGCATCACGCTGATGCTTCCCACCGAAGACGCGATCTTCGTCGGCGAAGATCTGAAGCGGCGATTTGGTTTGCCCTACTGGCAGTTCACGCTGACGGCCACGGACGCCAACCGGTTTTCGATCCGCATCGCGCGAGAAATCACGCAGCGCTCCAAAATCCTGGTCTATCACTATTGCTATCACGGCACCGTGGATGAAACGTTTGCGACTGTACAAGAGGGCGTTGTCGGCGCCCGCCGCGGCAATATCGGCCCGCCGGTGGATCCCGCTGCAACCACGCGCCTCGTCGAGTTCAACGACCTGAACGCACTGGAAGACGCGCTGAAGCACAACGATGTGGCATGCATCCTGGCCGAACCGGCGATGACCAACGTCGGCATCATCCTGCCGGATCCCGATTACTGGAAAAATGCGCAGCAGCTTGCGAAACGCTACGGCTCGCTCTTTATCGCCGACGAGACCCACTCGATTTGCGCCGGGCCGGGCGGCTGCACTGCCGCGTGGAAGCTGGAGCCGGATATGCTGGTCTTCGGCAAAGCGATTGGCAGCGGCATTCCTGGCGCTACGTATGGATGCTCGGAAGAAGTGGCACAGCGCATCTCCGCGCGGATTCATCTGGAAGATTGCGACGTTGGCGGCATTGGCGGCACGCTGGCGGGCAACGCGTTGTCACTCGCCGCGATGCGCGCCACCCTCGAACACATTCTCACCGCGAAGAATTTCGAAAAAATGGAAGCACTCGCAATGCGCTTCAACGACGGCGTCTCCGCCGAAATCCAGAAGCGCAGCCTGCCCTGGAACGTCCAGCGCCTGGGCTGCCGGGCCGAATACACGTTCTGCCAGCGCCCACCGCGCAATGGCGGCGAATCCGCAGCCGCCGCTGACTTCGAACTGGAGCGCTTCCTGCACCTCTACGCCCTCAACCGCGGTGTCCTCCTCACTCCATTTCACAATATGGCCCTGATGTGCCCCGACACGACCGCGGCCGACATCGATCAACACACCCGCGTCTTCGCCGAAGCGGCTGCGGAGATGGTGTAGACGGCTGGCCTCCGATCTGTCATCCCGACCGGAATCCTCGATCTTTCAGGCGGGCAAGCGGCGTAGAATGCGGGCGCCGGAGGTAAGCGATGGAACTATACATTTTTGGCCGGTTTGAGGTGCGGGCCGGGGCGGAAGCGGCGTTTGAGGAGGCGTTGCGGGCAGTGATGGCGGCGACGCGGTCGGAGTCGGGATGCCTGGAGGCAAATGGTTACCGGTCGGTGCGCATGACGGGGCTGTACTTCCTGCACTCCCGATGGAAGGATGCCGCGACGTTTGATGCGCACGCGAACTTGCCCCATACCTTGAAATTTCTCGAGGTGGCGGAGAGTTTATTGGAAAAGCCGCGGGATGTGGTTCGCATGGAGAGGATTGCTTGACGGAGCGACCTGCCGGGCTGGTGCGGACGATCGGGCGCTGGAGTTTGACGGCGCTGATGGTGAATTCGATCGTCGGGGTGAGCATTTTCAAGCTGCCTGCGGATCTGGCGCGCAATCTAGGCGGATGGAGCCCCTTGAGTTGCGTAGCGGCAGGCGCCGGAATCCTGATCATCGCGGGATGCATCGCGGAAGTTTCTTCGCGCTATGAAGAATCGGGCGGGCTGTACCTTTACGCGCGTGATGCGCTGGGACGATTCGCCGGGTTGCTGGTGGCGTGGATGACGTGGCTGACGAGGATCGCGGCACCGGCAGCAGCCGCCAATCTGGTGTGGACTTACACGGCCAAATTTTTCCCGCAACTGGAAACCACGCCAGGAAAATTCCTGGTGCTAGCAGTGCTGCTGGGACACCTGGCGCTATTCAACTGCCTGGGCGTGAAGATGGGCAAAGAGGTGAGCAACTTCTTCACCGCGGTGAAGGTGGGATTCTTGCTGGCGTTCGTCTTGGCGGGAGGATGGGCGCTCGCGGCGCGGCCGGAACTGCGTGTGGCCATCGCGCTGCCGGTGGTTTCCGCGAAGACGTGGTTTGAAACGATGCTGCTTTTGGTATATGCCTACGGAGGATTCGAAGGCGCATTGTTCGTGGGCGGCGAATCCACCAATCCGAAACGCGACACGCCGATGGCGCTGCTTACCGCGCTAGTGGGTGTATGCGCCATTTATACCGCGGTGCAATACGTGACGATTGCAACGCTGCCCGGCGCGGGGCTTTCCGCGCGGCCGCTGGCGGATGCCGCGCAACGCTTTCTGGGGCCGGCCAGCGCGGCGGCCATTGCGATGGCGGCGTTGATATCTGGATATGGCTATTTGAGCGCGAACGTGCTGCACGCGCCGCGACTCACGTTTTCGCTGGCGGAGCACGGGAGATTTCCCGGCGTTTCTGGGAACCGTGCACAAGAAATACCGCACGCCCTACGTTTCGATCCTGGTGTACGCGGCGCTGGTTTTTCTTTTTGCCATGATTGGGGATTTCGAGTGGAACGCGTTGCTCTCCGCGGTATCGCGCCTGGTGGTCTATGCGGCCATGGCGCTGGCAGTGCCGATTCTGCGAAGCCGGAGAGACGGCAAGGCGCAATTCGTGTTGCCCGCGCCGTGGCTATTCGCGGGACTGGGCCTGCTGTTTTCCGTTGCGCTGGCGACGCAAATGGGGCGAAGCGAATTTGCAGTGATGGCCGTGACTTCGGCAATTGCACTGGGAAATTGGATGGTTGTCCGAGGGCGAACTCCGGCGGAGGCGCGCGGTTGATGCGGGTTGGCGAACGTGGGATGATTTTGTGTTTTGTAGAGGATGCTGGACCCGGAGAGAGTTCTCGGGAGTGGATGCAGGGTTAGGAAAGGCGCCCGCTTCGGAAAGCGGCCGCTACAGGAGAGTGTGATGCGTTTATCGCGAGTCGGCGGTGTGCTGGCGGTTGCGGTGCTGGGGATGAGCTTAGCGGTGCAGTACAAGCACAGGCGAAGCATCCGATTACGTTTGAGGACATGATGAAGCTGCACCGCCTCTCCGAACCGGCGATTTCGGCGGACGGAAAGTGGGCCGCCTACACGGTATCCACGCCGGACATGGACGCGAACCGGAACGCCAGCAACGTCTGGATTGTGAGCACAGCGGGAGGCGAAGCGGTGCAGGTAACGCAAAGCGGTCACGACAATTCGCCTGCCTGGTCGCCGGACGGAAAGACGCTGGCGTTTATCTCGTCGCGCAGTGGAGATTCCCAGATTTATTTGCTCTCGATGGAGGGCGGCGAAGCAAAGAAGCTGACGACGCTCTCAACCGGCGCGGACCTGTTTCAGTGGTCACCGGACGGCAAGACCATCGCGTTCACATCCGAGGTATACCTGGATTGCAAAGACGATGCTTGTAATCAGAAGCGCGACGAAGAAAAGGAAAAGAGCAAGGTAAAGGCGCGTATCTACGATCACCTGCTCTACCGGCATTGGGATCATTGGAGCGATGGGAAGCGCAGCCATTTATTCTTGATGCCCGCAGACGGCAGCGCTGCGGCGCACGATCTAACGCCGGAGGCGGATTACGATATTCCCCCGGGCGAACGAGGCGAGGTGAGCGATTTCGCGTTTTCGCCAGACGGCAAGGAGATCTGTTACACGGCGGTGCCAGACAAGATGGAGGCGATCAGCACCAACGGAGAACTTTTCCTGGTGCCGGTTGCGGGCGGCGAGCCGAAGAAGATTACCAGCAATCCTGGATTCGACGGAAATCCTGTGTACTCGCCTGATGGGAAGTACATCGCCTATCACGCGCAGCTAGTGGCGGAAAATGAGTCCGACCGCTGGCGCGTGATGCTCTACGACCGCAAGAGCGAGAAATCTGAAAATCTGAGCGAAGGATTCGACCGCAGCGCCACGAATCTTGCGTGGTCGCCAGACAGCAAAACGATCTATTTCCTGGCGGAAAACGAAACGCTGCAGCCAATCTACGCGATGGAGGCAAGGGCTGGCGCCACGCCCAAGAAAGTGCTGGATGGATTTAACGTTGCCTACGCATTCAGCGGCGACGGCAGATCGCTGCTGGCCGAGCGGACAAGCCTGACGATGCCCGCGGAAATGTTTACATCGGCTGCTGACGGAAGCGGTTTAAAGCAGCTCACACATGCAAATGACGCGATGCTGGCGACGCTCGACCTCCCGGCCCCGGAAAAATTCTGGTTCGAAGGCGCGGAGGGCACGAAAGTACACGCGATGCTGCTGAAGCCGCCGCAATTTGCAGCCGGGAAAGAAGTATCCCGTGCTGGTGCTGCTGCACGGTGGGCCAGAGACAATGTGGTCTGACGCGTGGGGCTACCGTTGGAACGCGCAGGTATTTTCGTCGCCTGGCTATGTGACGCTGATGATCAACCGGCGCGGCTCGACCGGCTTCGGCCAGAAATTTACCGATGAAATCAACAACGACTGGGGTGGGCGCGCGTATACAGATGTGATGAAAGGGATCGACGCCGCAATCGCCAAGTATCCGTATCTCGATAAGACGCGGATGGCGGCCGCGGGTGGCTCCTACGGAGGCTACCTGGCGGATTGGATCGCCACGCACACGGACCGCTTCAAAGCGATCATCAGCCACGCAGGCGTCTACGACAAATTCTCGATGTATGCGACCGAAGAGCTGTGGTTTGAAGAGCACGAAATGCAGGGAATGCCCTGGACCGCGGCGGAGAACTACAAGAAATGGTCGCCTTCAACCTATGCCGCGGAACTGGGGAAGTACAAGACGCCAACGCTGGTGGTTTGCGGGGAAAAGGATTATCGCGTGCCGTATACGCAGTCGTTGGAGTTTTTCAACGCGCTGCAGCGGCAGGGCGTGCCTTCCAAACTGATGGTGTTTCCGGATGAAGGGCATTGGGTGCTGAAGCCGCAGAACGCGCAGCTCTGGTACAAGACGTTTTTGGATTGGTTGGCGGAGTATGTGAAGTGAGCTAGCGAGCGGCGAGCAGATAGCAGAGAACAGGGGGCGGGAGGAGAATTGCAAGAAGGCGGCATAAAGCCGCCCCTACACGGAAGCGGCGCAGCCAACATCGCTGCGCGACGGCGGATCAGGTTTCGGCTAGTTTGCGGAAGGTGCGGCGGAGGAAGTGGAATAGGTGGTAAAGCAGGTAGAGCGAGAGCAGGAAGAGCGCGGTTACCACGATAATGGCCACCGTGGGATGCGTGGTGGCAAACCAGGTCAGCCACACGGCCAGGACGTCTTCTCCAAAGCTTAAAGCCCAATTGCTGAGCGGCTCCGGCGAAAGATTCGCAGCGGCGCGCGCGCTGGCTTTAGTCCCATGCGAGGTTAGCGCAATCCCCCCGGCAAGCAGAGCTGCGCCCCAACGCCAGGGCTCCGGCGCTGCGGCAGTGGCGCTGAATGCCAGCAGCGCGGCGGCTGGCGGACGTATAAAGGTATGCACAGCCTGCCAGACAGAATCAATGTAGGGCACCTTGTCGGCGAGAAACTCCATCACGTAGAGAACGCCCGCGATCGAAAGAACGAGAGGATGGGCGAGAACCTGCAGCTGCGGTGGCAAATGCAGAACGCCGAAGCGTTCGAGCAGGCCCAACGTTGCGACGGTGGCGTAAAGATTCAGACCGGAGGCGAAGCCGGCGCCAAGGACAAGGCTGAGGGTTTCGATCGGGTTCATGGTCGCAAGAACCGAAAGTATTTAGATCAGGCGGTAAATTCGAAGGTAACACGAAATTACGCGGAAAGCGCAAGGCGGACGTAGCCGGTTAGCGCCTGCATCTTGTTTACCCTGAGTTTCGAAGGGCAGGCCAGCGACTCCGAGCCGCGTACTTGCCGCCCCTTGAAACTCGGATAAATCAGCAGCGGGGTATTACCAAACCGCTGAATTACTCCGCTGCGCGGCTGCTTGCCGGCAGGATGCCGGCGCTACCAATGCAAACGTCCCGGTCTGGGACCGGGACGTTTGGAGAGAGTTGGACGAAAGCTTAGTTGTACTGGCCGGGCAACAGCAGGCGCGTCCAGCCGGTGGTGTTGACGTCGCGGAACAGCGGCGTGCGCGGCGGCAACAGCGTCGGGTTCAGGAAGTTCACGTCAAAGTTGTAACCGCGGGTTGGTGGGCTGTACACCGTGGCGCAGCACTTGAAGGTGGCGTTGGCCTGGCGGCTGGTGAAGAGCTGGATGATGGAGCCTTGATACTCCAGCGTGCCACCCCAGGCTTCGATGTAGCGCAGGAAGTTGTGCACACCGCCATCGGTACCGTAGTCCTGCCCGGTGCCAGTTGGGTTCGGGAACGGAACCGTAATGCCGCCGATGATGGCCACGCGGTACCAGGTGGTGTTGCCCTGGCGGGTGGTTAGCACATACGGACTATTAAACGAGTTAATGTCGCTCCATTGATCGGATAGCAGCGTGACCGAGTCGCCCGCCACGGAAGTCGGGATGTTCGGGTCGTCCCAGCCATTGCCCCCGGAATTGGCGTTAAAGTCGCCCTGGATGTAAACCGGGTTTTCTGCCGCGATCGTCAAACCGCAACTCACGCCGCTGGGGCAAGTCCCGACGGCCGTGAGGTTCTTGGCGTTCACAATCTTCACTGCCCGCCGGAAGAAGAGCGGAGGATTTTCGCGTGCGGTGGCGGCATTGGCCGCCAGGAGGAACGGCCAGATGCCGTCCGTTGCAGAGTACGCCGGAGTGGCCGCGCAACTGGCGGAGTTCGCAAGTGCGCCGGACGCCTTAAGGCCGGCAAAGATCCCAAGCTTACCGTTGTTGGCCAGGTTCGCAAGCGTATCGCCTGCATCATGAATCCAGCTTGAATCGGCGCCATAAGTGAAGAATCCACCTGTGCCGTCGACGTCTTCACCCGTGTCCAGGGAGGCGTTGGGGCACCCGGTGGTGGCGTTATTGCTGTTGACCAGGTCGTTGAAGCCATATTCACCGGTCTCGTGCGTGCTCCACGAGAGCGGGGGCCAGATGCCGGTGACTACGCCATTGGGGACATAGTTGCCGCGGCGGTCCGACAAGTAAACGACGAAGTCGTTCGGGGAAACCACGGGGTCTTTGGTGGTCGGGCCGCTGGTTACGACGGAACCGCCATAAGGGTTGACGATGTTCCCGGCGAACCAGTTCGCAAGGTTGTTGCCGTCAAGCTCGATATATTGCATGGTGCCGTTCAGTGTCGGACGCGGAGGAGTAGCGGTCGTGTCCATGGCGGTATCGCGCAAGGTTCCTTCGCGCGTGTCGAACAAGGCGTTGGGCCAGAAGTCGGAGGGTTGCGGAGTCCAGCCAGCAACAAGCTTCCCAGTGCTGGGCTCGACGCCGCAAACCTGGCCAACCGTGGACTGCAGCGGCAGATTGAAGGGCTTCTTGTTGCTGTAAACGCCAACGGCGAAGGGAACCGAAGACGGGTTGTCTCGGATGCGCTCCAGGCGAATTATTGCCATTGGATGAGGATCGGGACAATTGTACGTAGGAGTTGCAAAGGTATTGAGCGCAGTAAAGTTAGTAGTTGTCGCGGTGGTCTTCGGGAAAGTTGGACCATTCTGGTAATTCATCTGAATGGGGGTGGCGCCGTTCATGGGCACGTAGGTGATCGCTGGAGACTTGCCCGCGTCCATGGCCGCCTTTGTGCCGCTCCACTCCGGATTGAGATTGGTTGCATCGAGCGACTGAGGCACGGGGTTAATATTGCGCCCCACATAGCCGTAGCTCAGAACTTCGACGGTGACGTCTTTCCAAGTGCCGCACGGAGTTCCGTAGGCGATCTGCTCTTCAATCTTCAGGAAGCCCTTGATAACGGGGTAGCCGGCAGGTTGCATATAGCCATCTGCGGCGGTCCACGCGCCTCCCGGAGCGCCTGGCGATCCGGAAGCGGCGAGAGGAAGCTGAATCACTCCGTTAGCCTGCATGGCGTTGTAAAGCGCTTTTGCAGGAGCATATCCCGCCCAGTTCACGCCGCCTACGCCGGGAGCCACAGTAATCTTGCTCAGGTCAAAGGGCTGGGTGCCGCCATCGATGCACGGAGCCAGGTTCATGATGTCGTTGGGATCGTCGGAGAGCAACACGCGCAGGCTGGCTTGCGCAAAGTACCGCTCGCCGGTAACGCTGGCGGATTCGGCCGGATTTGCGCGGCGGATCAAGTCAATCTGCTGCGTGGAGCCAGCGCCGATGGTGACGATACCCAGATTGAGCTGCTTCGAGGAACCCGCATACTGCTTCGCCGCGCTGCCCGCCCCGTTCTGGAGATTGCCGCCGTAATACGTTGGTGCGGAACCCATCGAGATGGTGGGCCAATTGGTGTTAGGCGAGGGAGAAGCGGTCCCGAGACCCGAGAGAATGCTGCCTTCGCCAGCGCCAAGTGCGCGGTAGGTTGAGCCGCCAGGAGCAACCGTGATATTGACCGTGCCCGTGTAACCGCTGCTCGTAAGGTGGCCATTCTCAAGTTCGTAGCGGATCACGTCTTTGTACGCATCCACTTTGTCGCTGAGCGTGAGCGTGCTGCCGCCAGCAAGGAACAGATTGCCATTGGTATGGGTGCGCCCGCCAAAGTTGAAAACGGGGCCAGGGAAAAAGTCGAGGTCGCTGTCCGACCAGATACCGAACTGAAACATCGGAATTCCGACGGTTTGCGTGGTGCGCTTCAGGGTGACTTCCTGTCCAGAGGTCGCGCGTGCATTAACCATCAGCGTATAGTTCGTGGCCATCGCAGTCATACCCTGATACGTGCCGGAGTTAATAGTGGTGATCGTCGGCGCCGGGTTGCCATTGGCGTCCACAGCCTGGGGGGTGATCAGATAGCCCGCAGTGCCATCACCCTTCGTGTAACTGATACCGGGAAGGGATGGCGGAGCGGTCTCCAGTGCGTTGATCTGCCCGATGCTCGGCGAATAGGTCAAGTCAAATAGATTGCCGAGGCCGGCCGTCAATTGTTCCATGCCAGCTTCCGCGGCGTAAAACGAGCGGACCTGCTGGTCGTTGGAGCCGGCAAGCTTCTGGTTGGAATAGAGAAGTACAGAGAAACCGACCAGAAGGCTGGACATGAGAAACAGAAGCAGGAGCGTAGTCAGCAGGGCGATACCTGCTTCCTGGCGCAAGAGCTTCGCTTTCTTGAAAAAAGTAAACCTCATGGATCGCTCCTCTTATTTGTACTTATTGACGTAAGCCATACTGCGCAGGCTGATCTGGGTCATCAAATTGTTGCGGGCGAACAACGACTGGTTGCTGCCCTTGTGAACTTCGTAGCTGGTGCGAGCGCCGAGCCACACGTTGACGGTGCGGATCTGGGATTCGGAATTGCCCGCGGGGACCGTGGCCTGGTTCGCGGGGTTGGTGGCCCCATCAATGAAGTTGTACGTGAACTGCAAATTTTCAAGGGTCTCGCCAACCGGCGTCGGAGTGTTGAAATTGACCTGGCGAATCAGCCGGATATAAGGCGGGCTAGAGACGTTATCCAGGTAGTAAGAGACCATCCAGACGCGGGTTGCCGTGGTCGCGGGGAAACAAGATGGCGCGCCGCTGCACGTCGAGGAGGTCATCAATTGCTTGACAGTGCCTGTAGGATCAGAACGCCCATTCAGTTTGAAGGGGTCTCCGGAGGCAAAGCTGAGTACCTGGCCCGCCACAGCGGTAACGTACACAAGCGCGTTGCCCTGGGAATTGCTCAGCATGATCAGGTCGCCGGGCTGGATGGTGATCCCTGCGGAGGCAAGATTCACGCAGTTGGCGGCGTCAAACGTCACGGACAGCGTGGTGCCGGTAAGTTGCAAAGAGCCATTGGGACAGCCAGGATTCGGAGGCGTCACGGTCTTGGGCTGGTTGATGGGCTTCACGTCCAGACCGGAAGTGTTGTCGGCATAAATCACGGTGATTTCATCGGTGATGCTATTGGCATTCTGAACGGTGCCGGTCGAAGCGTCAGGAGCCGTGATCGGAGGACCCAGCATGCTGCCGGGCTCCACCGCGGGAATCGTGGAATTGCACGGAGGAAACGTGCCGGCTCCGCCAAGAACTGGACGGCTGATTGGCGCCGTGGTGCCGCAAGGAGCAGTGCTGGATCCATTCGACGTGTAGGGAATGGGAATACCACCGGTAGGGATGCCGGTGCCGGCCTGTTGCACGTCCTGGGTGATAAAGTTCAGTCCGTTGCGAAGATTCTCAGTCATGTCCGCGGACTGGGTGATCACCTGGTTGGTCTGTTGCGCATCTTTGAAGGCCGCGATGGCGCCATAAAGAATAATCATGGTGACGCCCATGGCGATCATCAGCTCAACCAGCGTGAAACCAGCGGAAGTTTTTTTGCGAATCAGATTCATAATTTCCTCAGGCGTAATTCGAAATATAGGTCGTCAAGACAAAGGTGTTCGTCCGACCCTGATAGGTATAGGTGATGGTGACCGTAATCTGGTTAAGGTTTGGCGTGCCCTTGACGGCAGCGAACGCGATGGTCCGCTTCATCCAGGGATTCAGATTCACTTGAATGTCATCGGCGGTGCCAAAGATTTTGTCGGGGCCCGGGCCGGTAACGATCGAGTCCGGGGTCTTTGAGTCGTCATCCGCGGTGCCGACGATGCCATCCGCGCCCGGCGCGTACATGGGCTGCGGTCCATCGAGGAACACGCCACCCTGGCTGACGTTGGAGATTTGCGCCCAGGGCAGAATGTGCGTATCGCGTGCGGTAAAGATGCTCTCCAGCGCTTCCTGGGCTTTTTGTTGGGCGATGAACTCAATCTGCGAGTCGTTCGAAGTCCTCATGCCGTTGGTAAAGATGGAAGAGATCGAGAGAATCCCGAATACCAGGACCACCATGGCGATCATGGTCTCCAGCAACGTGAAGCCCTTCTGACGATTGCGATAGTGAGAGCGATTCATAAGCAGACTCCCTATTCGATCCAAGACTTACCAACCCAAACGTACGGACGAACGCGTCCCGTGCCGCCCATGATGGTTACGGCGCGTGCGGTGTTGGTCTGACCGGTAACGCCGATGAACACCGTGCCGTTGAGCGTGTTGAAGCCTGTCTGGTCCGTGAACTGTCCCGTGGAGGTAAATTCCATAAATGCCGGGCCGCCGCTGACGTTGCCAATAAAGATGGGCGCCTTGTTGCCAAAATTCATCGGCGTATCCGGAGTGCCGGCCGTAATCATGAAACTGGTTTGTGAGGGAAGGTTGGAGGAAACCAACGGACCATTCGCTTCCTTCGTGCCCGGCTGGGCCAGCACTTTGTATTGAACTTGCTGCGTGGCGCCGTTGGAGACAAAGAAGATCTGCACGTCGGCGCGCTGCGTAATGGCCAGTTCGCGTGCAACGCGAAGCTGGCTTACAACCGTGTCCATCGCGGAGTTGGCCTGGTAGCCTTCACGGCTACCGAAACTCTGAACGATGGCGATGCCCGCCAGGACGAACATGATCCCGATGACGACTACGGTCTCCAGGAGTGTGAAGCCCTTCTCTCGATTGTTCCCGCGTTTCATGGGCCACTCGCTTTCCTATCTCTGCCGCACCGTCGAACCAGAATCGTGGGACTGCCGGGTACACCCGCTCCACCGAGACTCGGTGCTTGTATAGAGGTAACGCAGGAATTGGTAGGGGGACAACTGGACGGAGGGACGGGTTCGGTGCAGCGGTAAGAGACCCGGCCTTGCTTCCTAGCGGAACAGTTACCAAAGTTTAGAAAAGAATGGTGAGCGGAAAATCGAGGCGGAATACGGGGCTTTCTGCAAGATACTGATTATAAGCAATTTATGGTATCTCGAGCGCAAAAAGGAAGACTTTAATACAGGTTTGGATTTCGAAATCGCCCGAGTCAGGCCTTCGAAGTTCCAATCAGCGTAGTACTTAAGATGTTGCTTTACAGGCGTCAGCCAGCATCCGTTGGGGTCACCTGCGGAAAATTTTGAGAAAAAAATGGGTTGCCTGAAAACTCGAACTACTCCGCGATCCAAAGATTTTCAGCGAAGCCCCATTCGGAATCCACCCACTGCGCCCGTGGGGTGAAGCCGGCTTGCCGCGCCATTCCATGGAGTTCCTGCTGGGAATATTTATGGGAGCTCTCGGTCCAGATGGTTTCCTGCTCTTCAAAATCGAAGGAAAGCGCAGCATCAGGAATTGTGACTGACTGGCGACTGAGCGAAAGGAGATGCATTTCGACACTCTGCGCATGCTGATTGAATACCGCCTGGTGCCGGAATTGGTGCAGGTCAAAATCCGCGTGAAGCTCCCGATTGATTCGCACCAGCAGGTTGCGGTTGAAAGCGGCGGTAACGCCGAGGGGATCGTCGTAGGCGGGGATCAGCACGTTAACCGGCTTCAGCAGATCCGTGCCCAGGAGCAGCGAGTCTCCCGGCTGCAGGCTCTCTCGCAAATGCACCAGGAATTCGCCGCCGGCGCCACCATCGAAGTTGCCGATTGTGCTGCCCAGGAAAAGAACCATCAGATGCTCGCCTTTGACGCGCCGGGCAGCGGCTTCGCGGAGGCCGTCGAGATATTCCCGCTCGAATCCGACAATACTGACACTATTGATGTCACGAAGCTCGCGGCGACAGAGGGCCAGCGCTGTCGGAGAGATTTCGATTGGGTGATACCAGGTGGATTGCGAGCGCGAGAGCGCTTCCAGCAGAAGCCGCGTTTTGCGGCCGGTACCGCTGCCGAGTTCTGCGACCACTACTGGACGCGGGAGCAGATCCACGATCTCCGGAGCGTGCTGGCGGAGCAGGCGCTCTTCGGCACGCGTAAGGCCGTATTCAGGAAGCGCACAAATTACTTCAAAAAGAGCGGAGCCGACCGCGTCGTAAAGATACTTGGACGGAAGCTCTTTCTGTCCCGGCTTGCTGAGGCCGGCGCAGACATCCACGGCGAATTGATTGGAGAGCGCGGTGGAGATGGTTTTGGTTTGCATGATGCCCTTGGTTTCCCCCGGATCACTCCGAGACGCAGCGAAATCCCGCATAGACGTATTGATAGTGGGGCTGGAACCAATTACGGAATGAACGCCGGAGCATGCTAGCGCCGGTGCGGGCCGACCCACCTTTGATTACGAAATGCTGGTTGTCGAAAAAATTTGCCGAATAACCGGGATAAAACGCAAACGGCTCGAAGCCGGAAAATGGCGCGAAGATGGAGGACGTCCATTCCCAGCCGTTGCCAAGAAGTCCTGCAACGCCAAAGGAACTTTGGTTGGCGGGATACGCGTTCACCGGCGCGGGATCCCACCGAGCAAAATCAAAATTGCCAAGAGCGGCATGTGGCGCCGTGGAACCCCATGGATATTGCTGCTCGGCGCCTTCCGGTGTGCCATAGGCGGCGCGATGCCATTGCGCTTCGGTGGGTAGAGTCTGTTTGGACCACCGGGCGTAAGCAGCGGCCTCGGCATGGCTCGCGTAAACGGGCCAATCCGCCGGGAACGGCAACTCTTCAAACATGCCACGATACGTCCAGCCCGCGCCTGCCTGGTTCCAGAAGGCGGGGTGACGAATACCGCTTTGCTCTTTCCACTGCCAGTCTTCGACGGACCAATATTCAGGCTTTTCATAGCCTCCGTCTTGCAGGAAGCGAAGAAACTCCGCGTTGGTGACCATGTATTTGTTGATGCGGAATCGCGGAACGTTCACCGTGGTGGATGCGAACTCGTTGTCCCAGCCAAAGGGAGCAGAGGCGTCGCGCGGGAGCCCGAGCGTCGCCGGACCGGCGGGGATTTCCACCAGTCTGTTTTCGATTGGAGCGCCGGCAGCAGCTTGCTGCGTCTGCGAAATTTTTTGAGAGTAGGGCAAGCGGTGAAACATGTAAGTGAGAGTTTCCGCATGCATCAATCGGTGTTCGAAGGCAACCTGTAAGAGAGTCTCCGCAGAAACTCCCGACCGCGCAGTGGAGGGAAATAGCGCCCCATCCAGCGCCTCGTCGATCTGCGCACGCAGTGTCTTCACGTACTGGCGTACTTCCTGCAGCGTTGGCCAATCTTCCGGCTTATCCGTGGGAAGGCCGCCATCCACCGGATCGATGCCAAACGCAAAAAGCTGGTCGAACGCCGGTGAATCAGAATCCGTTCCAAACAGATGCTCGCGCAGCAGATTCCAGTCGAATGCTTCCAGGTGGCCAACATAAAAAATGATGCGGTGGCGTTCCGCGATGGGGCGTTCGTAAAAAGAATCTTCATTTAGGATCTGAAAGAGATTATCTGAATTCGCGCGGGCATCCAGAATATGGCGATGCAGATGCTGAAGAACCGTGGAGCTTCCTTGAGTGGCCATGCTGTACTTCTCCGGGGGCTAGCGGAAATTTCCCCACAAATCAGATGCGCGAAGGCGGGTTTTGGGCAAACCAAATTGCTGCGATTTCAAACTTTCAGTAAGCTATCCGACCTTCTCGATTCGAACGAACCACGGCTGGAGGGGAGGACGATACCATCTGCAAAACATACGTGCAACCGGAAATACTATCGCTTCTGGATCTCTACAGGGATCACGGTATTGCGGAATACTCGCTAAATTTGAGGTAAATTCGCTGTCTTGCAGAGTGTCATTGAAATTCGTAGCCATCTTTTAATTCACAGCGATAATCCTTCGCCTGATTTTTTTCGATGCGAACCTGGCAGTCTGCCCAGGCCAGAGCCGGAGTTGGCCCCAGAGGAAATACAACAGGAGTTCCGTTGACCTCCGCTTCGATGCTGGGACCCTCCGCGGTGGATGGCAAAGCAAAATTTATCGAGCGCCCGAAAATAACCGGGTAGGTGCGGCGCACAATATTTTCAAGTTGTGAGCGGTACACTTCGGCCTGCAGCAAGAAAGTGGTCGTGTCGGACCAGTTGAGAATGGAGACCCCGATCTTGCGGCCCTCGTCGGTAAGCGTATCTTTGTCGATTCGGGTGAACGGGCAGGGGCCAGCAATGCAACTGATTCTCGCGTCTTGAAAGAAATTTCCGCGCCCGGCATCGAGGGCCGCCGAGCCGACGCCTGCTTTCCACCGGCCGTCCGGCGAACAGGGAACCTTGCTGACACAGGGGACATTACCCGTGTTGACGACCTGAAACGTTTTCACCGCGCTGCCAACGTTTTCCGTCCGCATCGTGACCGTTGAATACCTTACCAGGACGTTTGTGATTTTGATCTCGGATTGGTTGAGTTTGGCTTCCAGTTCACCGTGAACCGGGATCATCCGCACGACGAGGAGCTTTCGGGAGAACGGCTCGGTAACCTCGATAGGCTGGAAATCCGGATGTCGGAATGCTAGCCGGATGGGCGTCCCCATTTTCACCCCTGGGCGCATGGTGAGATTGAAGCCACCGGAAAAATCGGACTGCCCATTTTTCGTCGCTAACCCATCGAGGGAAATCACTTCGACGTTCGCGATCGGCGACTGTTTCTGGGTGTCGAAATCCTGCTTAACGACGGCTCCAATCAAAGTGTTCGGAATCCGGTGCCTTCGGGAATTACGGACTGCCAGCCCGGCAGTGACGCAGAGGCCGGCAAGCACGATAAGCCCGAGCGTCCAGAAAATCCATTTGCGCATCCTAGACATACCTGCCATTCAAGCTACCTTGCGTGATGCTCCAAAGCAAGACACCCTCGCCAGGGTGTCTCGCCGGGGCAACGGTTGGGGGGAGGCCACTGTTCACTGGCAGGCGCAGCCCCCGGCGTGAAGGCTTTTCCCAGTGCGAGGAGCGGCTATAATCAAATCGAATGGAAGAAAGAAAACTATTCCTGGATAAAAAGTCGCGCCGTGCGTGGCTCAGGGAAATCGCCTGCGCGGGCGTGGTGTTGCCTGTTTTAGGTCTGCGCGACCTGGCGGGAATCGGAGCCCAGACTAAACCGAAAAAATCCGCCGCGCCATCTTCGCCGGTCAAATCGCCTTTCTCGCAAAACGATGACGCGATCCTGGAGCAAATTGAGGCCGCAAGCTTCAAATATTTTTGGGCCCAGGCGCATCCGGATACCGGTATGGTGATGGACCGCTGCGACGCGCGCAATCCTGCCGCGAGTGATCTGGGCAGCATCGCTGCCACGGGGTTCGGATTGACCGCCCTGTGCATCGGGGAGAAGCGCGGATATGTGGCGCGCGGCACTGCGGAGAATCGCGTTCTGAATACCATGCGCTTCCTCTGGAAAAAATTGCCCAATCATCGCGGATTCTTCTATCACTTTGCAAACATCAATAGTGGCGAACGGCTTTGGGATTCCGAGGTGTCTTCGATCGACACTGCCATTCTGCTCTGCGGAGTATTGACTTGCAGGCAGCATTTTCAGAATTCGGAGATCGGTGAACTGGCCCTGGAAATTTTCAACCGCGTGGATTGGAAATGGCTCTCGGAGGACACTCCGATCCTGCCCCACGGCTGGACTCCGGAGGGCGGGTTTCTGCAGTACCGCTGGGGCGACTACAGTGAAATGATGATGATGTATCTTCTGGGGTTGGGGTCTTCGAAGTATCCCTTGCCGCCGGAAGCCTGGGATGCCTGGAAGAGAATGCAATTTGAGTACGACGGGATACGTTATATCGGTTCGTACGCTCCGCTCTTCGTTCATCAATATTCCCAGGCATGGTTCGATTTCCGCGAAAAGCGC
The DNA here is from genome assembly GCA_963824925.1 of uncultured Acidobacteriota bacterium. Lineage (GTDB taxonomy): Bacteria > Acidobacteriota > Terriglobia > Acidiferrales > UBA7541 > Acidiferrum. The sequence continues at coordinate 191,997 of CAWGRE010000011.1, read as the reverse complement.
GACCGCTACGCGAACTATTTTCATAATTCGACGCTGGCCACCGAAGCCCACCGCCGGTTCTGCCTGGACCTTTCCAAACAGTTTCCCGATTACAGCGACGATCTTTGGGGCATCACGGCTTCGGATTCGCAAAACGGATATGTCGCCTGGGGCGGGCCGCCGGAGATGGGCGCTATTGACGGAACGGTGGTGCCCTGCGCGACCGGTGGGTCACTTCCCTTCTTACCGGAAGCTTCCATGCGTGTGCAGCGCACCATTAAAAATCGCTACGCAACGAAGGCCTGGACGCAATACGGCTTCGTGGATGCCTTCAATCCGCTCACGGGATGGTACGACGCAGACGTGGTGGGCATCGACGTGGGCATCACCCTGGTGATGGCGGAAAACGCGCGCACTTCTTTCGTCTGGAACACCTTTATGAAAAATGTGGAAGCACAACGTGGTATGACACGCGCCGGTTTCAAGCCGGATGCCACGCCAGCGCCGCCAATTCCTCCGCGAAACAAGCCCTAGTTTCGATCGCTATTGGAGTTCGATCAGCGCCAGACCTTGCGCTGGAAGACGCAGAGTTATTTTCCCTTGTTGTAATTCAGCCAATTCCGGAGCCGGAAGTTCCGCGGCATGCCGCAAGTCCTGCAATTGCGATGTTGTGGGGTTCGCGGGTCTCCCCATGGTGTCGTACAGCTTCAGCAGCGAACCGTGCGCGGCATCAAGTCGTGAAATTCGAGCAAGACGGAATTGCGTTGAACCGGTAAGAGAGATCGTCACATCCTTCGGCCCTCCAGCTTCTTCAGGCAAAAACAAATTCCATATAGCGATGACGATCGTGCCATCCGCGCGTTTCGTGACTATCGCCGATTGCGAATTCACAGCGATACGCTGATCGCCGAGTTGATGAAGCAGTTTGAATGCGTTAAAGGAAGGCTTGGGTAATCCTTCGGCGGCGATCAGACCGTAACCTCCGTAGAGAGGCTGCTTGACGACGCCTTGTTCCTCGAACACATCGGAAAAAGTCCAATAGGCCATATTGACGCTCAGCCCATCGCATTGGCGGATGGTGTCCGCGAGCCAAGGTCCCATAAAGACCGCGTCGGTCACATCCGGCTCATTTTTGTAGCTGGCGTTGTATTCGCTGAAAATGAGTGGGAGCTGCGGTCGAGCAGAAGCCTGCACCTGATCGTGAACCTTTCGCACGGCGCGGCAAACCATTTGCGTGCGGGGAATGGTTTCGTCGGTCCCAAAAACATCCTTGGCCGTGTCGTTCGCGTAGACGTGCGTGGAAACGAAGTCCACGGGAATGTGATTGGTGGAGGTGTGAGCAATAAACACATCCACCCATGCGGCCTGCGCCGTCGCCGGCCCGCCAACACGCAGTGCGGGGTTCACTTTTTTGAGTGCCTGGGCAGTATGGTCGTAAAGTTGAAAGTAGGTAGATTGCCGGGGATCCCCCGCCCAGAAATCAAGATTCGGCTCGTTCCAAACTTCAAAATACCAGCGCGAGACTTCCTCAATCCCGTATCGATCCACCAGATGCTGGGCAAAATGCGAAATAAGGTCGTCCCATTTAGCCCAATCCTTCGGCGGCGCGACGATGGGCCGGTACCAGAAAGGCTGATAGCTTTCCTGCGCGGCAAGCTGCTTCGGCATGAAGCTGAGTTCCACAAACGGGCGCACTCCCGCTTGCAGCAGCCCATCATAGATTTGATCCACATACGAAAAATTGTAAACCGGCTTTCCATCGGCTTCCGTATACACGCCGACTTCATCGTTCAAAATCGCGTGGAAACGAACGTACTCGAAGCCGGTGGCATCCTTCACCATCCGGAGGTCTTGGCGATAACCGTCTCGCAAAGACAGAATGGCGCGCCCGGAACCAAACATGCGCTCCCAGTAATGTGGAAAGAGATGTGTCGGCGAGGAGGTATTGATCTCGACGGTCTCGGTTGGAACTTGGGCGGACGCCGGGAGGGCAAAAATGCTTGCTAGGCCTAGCCAGGTGACGCACAGAAATACGCGGGCCTTCGGGCGCTTGGACACGTTTTTCTCCAGAAAATCAATGGGCTTGAGGTGCCTTCTGTCAGCTGACAGGAAGCAGTTCTTGCTGTGCCGGGTTCGTCGCAGCGGCAGCCTGCTCCGCCGGCTCGTGCGCCATCAACTCTAATTCCAAAGCGTGGCTGCGGGGAATCTTTTCTTGCAGCAGCCGTTCGGTGGCGGCCACCCGGGGTTCGGCGTGAAATCTCTTCTGCATCGCCATGTCACATAGAACGGTGGCTGCGGCGACCAGGCTCATGCCCTGGTGATGGGCCATCCAGCAGCGCACCGGCTCAGACGACTTGCCATTGCGCATGCGGGACGCCGTGAAGTCGCAGGCATCGTAAAAGCCGTAACTTCCGGTCCATCCCTGCCGCTTCATTTCCGCAATATTCCGGACGGAAGCCGGCGCGTCCACCAGCAACGCCAGGAAACTGGAGTAGGGCGAAATCACCAGATCATCGCCGTCGGTCCTGCTCAAAGCCAGGCTCTGCAAGCCGAACGCGTGATACCGGAAATGATTGTCCGCATATCTTTCCGAGCAGGACGCTTCGGAAATGCCCCACGGAATCGATTTCGCGGCGCCGAAATCCTGCTGCGCGCGAACCGCGGTCTCTGAACACTCATGCAGCAGCGTATTCGGATAGCTGTTCATCCAAAGCGAAGGCAGCAAATATTCGAACATCGTTCCGGTCCAGGAGAGCAGCACACCCGCGTTGTTGTACGACCTCCGCGCCCTGCCCAGATGAAACCAGCTGGTTTGCGGAATTTCGCCCTTGGCGATGGCCACAAACACCGCGGAGCGGGCTTCTGAAGCCAGAAGGTCGTAATGGCTGGCATGAAGCGATTGCGCGATGGAATCGTAGCCGATGGAAAGTTGTTTCTTCGTTGGGTCGTAAAGTGGCGCGAAATCGATATCGTTCGCGAGGTTATCGAACGCTGCCGCAAGTGCCTGGAGCTTCGCCGTTGTGGTCCTGGCTGCCTCGGTCGACTTGGTAAGCGAAGCCTGCAAGCGCTTCATAGCCGATCGCGTTTCCTGGTCAGTGCCATCGTCGAGAAGTATTTCCCGGACCTTTCGGCCAACCGAATTATTGATCAGCGGGAGTGAGTCCAACGTCAGGCGACCAGCAGCAAACCGCTTCTGGGCCGCGATCGATCGGCAATAGGGCGCAAATTCGGGTGAAAGCCATGGAGCGAATTCGCGTACCAAAGACTGCAGGGCCGCGATTCTTTCGGAGAGTTCGCGCATCCACCAGTGGGTATCTCCGCCGGCTTCCGTGTGCGAGAGTAAGGTTTCCACTTCGGCGATGTCGGCAGCAATTCGCGGAAGTTCCACTGGCCAGTTCGCCGAAGCCATCACGGACTGAATTCTCCCGTGCAGTTTCTCGATCAACCAGATCGCGTCGTCATTCTGTACGCCCGGCGGCAACATTTCCCGCATGATTTCGAGATGATCGTCGAGACCCTGCAATTGCGCTTTGCGGAAGAGCGGCGCGCCGCTGGCCTCGATACAGGATTGCTTCAAAGTCCAGAAGCAGCAGACCAAGTTCCCATTGTCAACGGTAGACAGGAAAAACGGAGGCAGCGCCTCGAGGGTCAGTGTGTCGTACCAATTGTAAAAGCTACCCTTGAACTTGGGCATGCGTGCCATCGTTTCGCAGGTCTTTTCGATGTCCGCGGTAAATTCTGGCAATGTCGACCAGCCAAGGTCCATCGCGGCAAGCCGGGAGTTCAGCAACAATCCAAGATTGGTGGGAGAGATGCGATGCGCCACCACATCTCCGTCTTCGTGGACAACGTCGGGAATCAGCCAGTTTTCCTGCGCGTTGCTGAACTCCCGGAAGAAACGCCAGGTTTGCAGCGAAACTCCGCGGAGCAACGCACGGCCCTTTTCGTTCAGTCTGTGGCGGCGCCCCGAAGCAGGCAAATTCAGCCAGTCACAAAGAACCTTCGAGCAACTCCAGAGTCCCAGAGAACGGCAACGCCACGAAAAAGGAAGTCGGGCGAATCGCGATCACCAGAATATCGATCACGAAGCAAAGCCAGGGCGTCAAATCGAGATAAGTCTCCACGGGCGTCCGTTTAGAAAGTGCGGATTCCGCATCGGCCGCGGTTTCCCATTGCAGCAACTTCCTGCGCGTCACTGTCATCCGCACGATCGCGCGCACGATGGCGTCCATCGTCACCAGGCTTTGGTGAAACAGCAGCGCTATTCGGAAGACCAGCGCGGCCTGGGCATTCCAGAACTCAGAGAAAATGTTCCGGCAAGCAGCCTTGAAATTGGGGAACCGCGCCGCGCGCACCAGTGAAATTGCGAATTGGACGTAGACCGGCAAAGAAATCGCCAACAAGGCCGCCAGCGTGTAATAGAGCGCATTCCCGGGCAAGAACATCCAGCCGCACGTGAGCAGCAGAAAGAAGCCGAAGTCGGATAGGCTGCGGCGAAGATTATCCACAATCTTCCAACGTGATATGCCGCTGAGTGGATTCGCCACCAATTCGCCCGAGCGCTCTGGCACGCGCGGAAGCAGCCAGCGGATAATTTGCCAATCGCCGCGCACCCAGCGATGCTTGCGCCGGCTGTATGCGCTTACGTGTGAAGGATAGTCGTCAATCACTTCGACGTCGGAAATCAGTCCCGCTCTCGCATAAACGCCTTCGAGCAAATCGTGGCTCAGAACCGTGTTGCAAGGAAATCTGTGGTCCAGCACCTGATGAAAGGTTTCTACTTCATAGATGCCCTTGCCGGTGAAAATTCCTTCGCCAAACAAATCCTGGTAAACATCGGAGGTGGCGCGCGTGTACGGGTCCAGACCGGCGTCGCCAGAAAAAATTCCCGCCAGCCGCGAACGATTTTTCGACTTAACGCTGATCTCTACACGGGGTTGCAGAATACCGTAGCCCTGCACCACGGTATTCGTTTTGGCATCGAGAACCGCGCGGTTCAGCGGATGGGCGATGGCGCCGACCATCTTACGCGCAGCGTCTCTCGGCAACTGCGTATCCAGGTCCAGCGTGATGATGTAGCGAACCCGCGGGAGAATAGAGAGATCGCCAAGCGCAATTGCAAACTCATTCCCTTGCCCAAGAAGCAGATCGTTCAGGTTCAACAGTTTTCCGCGCTTGCGTTCCCAACCCATCCACGTTTTCTCGACGGAGTTATAGGTGCGTTCGCGGTGGAACAGGTAGAAAGTCCCCTTCCCTTCCTGGACATACTTTTTGTTCAGACCTTCGATCAGCTTCGAGCACACTTCAGCCAAAGCGTCTCTCTCGTCGAATCGCTGCATCGAGTCGGGTGGGTCGGTGAGCAGTGCGAAATGAAGGTTCGCGTCACGATTGCCCAGATACCGGATTTCCAGATCCCGCGCGGCCTGACGCACTTGCTCTTCACTGCCCAAAAGCATCGGGATCACCACCATCGTGGTGTAGGTCTCTGGAATTCCTTCCGAAAAATCCAGTTTCGGCAGTCTCCGCGGCGGCACCAGCATCGCGGAAAACAGGTTGACCAGGGCCACGGCGCCTTCCAACGCAGGCAGCAGGAACAGTGCGCACTCATACCAACGCAGCGCCCTTACGCCAGGTATCGCCTCGAACACCAACATGATTGCCACAGTGAGAAACGCAATCCCCGACAGGTAGAAGAAGCTCGGCCAACGCAAAAGGACGTCGCGCATCCCCTCAGCAAAGGGGGCCTCATAACCGACCGCTTGTTTAAGTGCGGACTTTCCCTCTCCCATTAAGTAATAGCCGACGTGCGAACTTCGTTCTTGGGCCCGCCCGGCAGAAGTTGCTTGCGCTTCACGAGCCAGATCCAGCGCCGCGCGCGCAATATCCTGCTCTCGGAACGGGGAATGCGCGGACAGCTGCACTACCGCGTCCCGGTATGCATCGCGCGTTTCCGGGTCCATCTTGTGGTAGGCGCCAATCGGATCGCGGCGCAGAATCGTTTCGGTGACGCTAACTTCTTCAAAGAGAGTCTGCCAGTCCAGCGAGCCAAGCTGGCGAATCGAGTTGATCAATGCCGAGGTGTCAGGTTCCCCAGGCTGCCCCGTTCGAATCGTCCCATCTCTCCGAACATGCAAGCCGGATTCCGAATATTCCAGCTTCTCCGCGATCTGTTCGAGCAGAGCAAGCTCCATGAATGCCTTCAGATTCCACAACTCGGCCATGCGAAACGGGAAATGCTCTTGAGCACGCCTAAGGAAAGTAACCAGAGGTTCGATGGTAATTTCATTTTTCACCGCGCGAAGGAATGCTTCGCCCGCCGCATACGCCCGAGGCACCCGCTGCGCCCCCGCAATTTCCACCTGCGGAAGCGTCCGGGCTTTCGTGAGCGAACCCCGCGTCTCTTTCAAAACCGATTCCAGCAATCGCAGTTCGTCGGACGACCATTCGGCCGCAGTGAAGTTCCCGCTTGCAGATTCCGCCAACTGTCCACTCGCGCAAAGAATCGCTTGCTCGACTCGTTCCCATTTACTCCCAAGCACCGGAAGCCGCTCGTCAATGGCCCGCACTTTCCAGGAACGCACCTCCAGCCACGCGCCCGAAAGCATCCGTTCGTAGAGCGCGCCAGCCGCCCGGCCAGACGCGTGCGTCCGCGAGCCCGTGTTGGACGTCTCGGGTTTCGGCACCGTCGAAAGGCCGCGTAGCAGAAGCATGTCGGCGGCGTAATGATTTGGCGTGGCCATTTACAATTCGCTCCTCAGCGATTCAGCGGTAATTAGCCGCTTGCAACTCAAACATTTCCGCGTAGCGACCCGCGCTCTTCATCAATTCCTGATGCGAGCCCTGCTCCGCGATCCTGCCGTTCTCCAGCACCAGAATGCGATCCGCCATGCGGACCGTCGAAAAGCGGTGAGAGATCAACAGTGCCATCTTTTTTTCGGTGAGTTCCGCAAAGCGCTGGAACACTTCGCTTTCCGAGCGTGCATCCAGCGAAGCGGTCGGCTCGTCCAGAATCAGCAATTGCGCATCTCTCAGATACGCGCGCCCGAGCGCAATCTTTTGCCACTGGCCGCCGGAAAGCTCGATGCTGCCTTCAAAACGCGAACCCAGCACTTGGTCGTATTTATTGGGAAGTTGCTGGACCACATCCTCCGCAAGGCTCTTCAGAGCCGCGGAGCGAATGCGAAACATATTGTTGGCGTCCTCGATGCGTCCGATGGCGATATTTTCCGAGGCGGTCATTTCATAGCGCATGAAATCCTGGAAGATCACACCAATCTCGCGCCACAAATCTTCCGTGTCGTACTCCCGGATATCCAAGCCATCCAGCAGAATCTGGCCGCTGGTCACGTCATAAAGCCGCGAGAGCAGCTTGACGATCGTGGTCTTCCCCTGGCCGTTTTCGCCCACCAGCGCAATGCGTTCGCCCGGCGCCAGGGTGAAACTAATGTTGCTCAGCACCGGCCGCGGATTTCCCGGATAGGAAAACGAAACGTTTTTGAATTCGAATCCCTGGCGGATGGGGCGCGGTGCAGGAAGAGCGCCCGGCTTGATAACCATTTTCGGTTTGACGGCAAAAAATTCCAGCAAATCCGTCAGGAACAGAGCCTGGTCGGCAATGCTGGAGAACGTTGTGAAGACGGCCGAAATCTGCGTGCTGGCTCCGGCAATCGCTCCGGCCAGAAACGTCAGCGTGCCCAGCGTCAAAACGCCGATGACGGTTTCGTAAACCACATACGCGTAGGTTCCGTAATAGCCCAGCGTACCCAGCAAAGTCAGTAGCGCGCCGAACAACAGCTTGCGCTTTTGCAGAGCAACGGTCTGCCGGTGCAGCTCATTGGAGACCGCGGAGTAGCGGTCCACCAGATATTTGCTCAGCCCGAAAAGCTTCAATTCCTTGGCGCTTTCCTTGCTGCCGCCCAGCACGCGCCAATATTCCATCTGCCGGCGCGCCGTAGTCTGATTGAAGCTCAGGGAATAGCCCAAAAACGCGAAGTGCGTCTCGCCTAGAAACGCCGGCACGATGCAAACGATCAGCGCGAACAAGATCCAGGGCGAGAAAAACAGGATGCTGGCCGCCAGGCTGACGGTCATGATGACTTCCTGCACCAGGCGGCCGCAAGCCTGAATCATTGCCACGCGGTCTGTGCCTTGCACGCGCGCGCGATCCAGTTTGTCGTAAAAGTTGTAATCTTCGTATGCGGCCAGGTCCAGGCTCGCGGCGTGTTGCATGATCTTCGTGCTGATATACCGGGTGTATTTATCCGCCAGCACGTTGTCGCAGAAATCTATTACGCGCGCCAGGATCGTTCCCAGGCTGGCCAGTGCAAATTGCAGCCCCACAAGCCACCAGAATGTAGAGGGAAGCGGTTTGTGCTGCGAGGTCAATCCATAGATCGAGTCGATGATCACCTTGGTGACCGCCAACATAGCCACCGGAAGCAGCGCGATGACGACGCGGCAGATCAGGCTCGAGGTAACTACCCGCGGCGCTGACTGCCACACGATGCGAAAAAGTGGAGGAATATTCTGCAAAGCCCTCAGGCGGTCACTCCACCTGGATGGCGGGCCTGCAACTGGCTTGGCTGGTGTACTGCTCATCTCTGCCCTACTCCGTTCGGGATTACGCTCTGGGTACACCCGCATCCCGTGACCGCGATGACTACATCAATTTCCTGGGGAGTTGCGTTGTGGCCTCAGGTAACGGGGCACGAGCCGGATACGAGGTGGGCGGCGATTCGTTTAACACCTCAGATAACCTGTTTTCCAGCCGCTCAGTTTTCAGCCCCTATATCAAGGATAAGCATTTTCCCTTCCATGTGGCTGTGGACGTAAGCGATAGTAAGGAAGGAGGTTATTCCTGCGGGCCCTGCAATTGCTCAGGTAAGATTTAGCTCTCCATGAAAATTCTACCAACCTGGCCTTACGGACAGGTTTTGGCCGGATCGCTCCCAACCGTCTGCTTCGTCGGCTGTGCCGCCAATTTAGGCTCTCTGCCGGACGAACCCGGACCCTCCCGCCAGCGAGCGGCAAGACGGGCTTACGTCTGGGCACATTTGGAAGCTCGCTCGAAAGCACCGCCGACCATCCCCCCTAACTCAATGGTACAATCACCCTATTCGACGCGCCCGTAGCTCAGGTGGATAGAGCGTCTGCCTTCTAAGCAGAGGGTCGCCCGTTCGAATCGGGCCGGGCGCGCCACTCTAAAAATCTCCCAATTTTTCGTCTAGGCCACTTTCGCGGCGTCGCGTGAATTTGACGTTAGGATTGGAAAACGTTCGACAGCCCACAATGAACTATGTAACGGTCTTCGATATCTCAAGACAGCAATTCGAATGGTGGTGGCCTGCTATCGGCCTATTAATTCTTGCGGTCGGCATACTCTCCATCAAGTTTGTCTCCAGATGGCCCGGTCAGAACAACGCCAAAATAGTTGGCTGGTGCATGGTAGCGTTTGGCCCATTTTTCACCTACGTCGTCTACAACAGTCAAGTTTCGATGTGGGCCGACTGGCGGAGTGTGTACGAGCGAGGAGCATATTCTACTGTCGAAGGTATAGTTCGCGACTTCAAGCCGATGCCGTATGAGGGGCATCAGGACGAATGCTTTTGGGTCAGGGATGAAAAGTTCTGCTACTCGGATTACCTCGTCCAACCTGGATTTCGCCGTTCCGCTTCGCACGGCGGACCGATTCGCGAGGGATTACCTGTCCGGATAGCATATTACAGAGGACAAATTCTTCGGCTAGACGTTAGGGAAGATAGTTTGGCACCGGAGGCTGTGCGGGCCGCAAATGCGAAGGCAGCGGAGGCAAACTGGCAAGAAAACGCCATGAGAGATCCAAATGTGGATCGCCTGCTTTTGGGTTTTTCATTTGCTATGGTGGTTATTTCCTTCCTTTGGAATCTCGACTGGAGCCATTATATTCGGTATTGGATCTGGCGCGATCCGCCTTACTCCGCCTTGCTGGAAATCGGCTTCCGTGCTTTCTTCATAACTTCCTTCCTCGGCGCCGCTGTACACTTATTTCAGTTAGTCAGCGAAAAGAGTCGTAGTATCGGCGATTTCGAGAAAGCTGCCTTGTTCAGCTTGATCTGGATTGGAGGCTTCGGCAGTTATGACTTGGTCATGCGCCGGAGAGTCCGCTCAAAGGGGCATTCCCCAGAAACCCAATCGCAGCCAGCATCTTCCGGATCTTGATCTCCGGTGGCAGAGTCGCGGAACTTTGGCTGCCTGCCGACAGTGAGCAGCGCAAAATTCCAATCAGGCAAGCGCACGCAAGTAAAATTTTTGACCAGCAGGGCACGCAAGGGCTCCGAAATGATAGGATGGCGCCGTTTTCAAAATCGATCAATTTCGCGAAACCATGCTAAACCTTTCCCAATGAAGCCCGCACGCAGTTTTTTCACCACGATCGGATTCTTGATTTATATTGGCGCTCTCCCCCTTCGCACTTCACCGGCGGACTTGCCCGCTCCGCAAATTTGGGTAGCAACCTGGGGTTCCTCCCAACAAATCCCGGAGCCTCAGAATGAATTGCCCAGCGATGACTTGCGCGATGCCACCCTGCGCCAGATTTTTCATCTCTCGGTCGGCGGCTCCGCGTTGCGGGTTCATCTGTCGAACGCGTTTGGAACCGCGGATCTGCACTTCACCTCAGTCCACATCGCTCGTCCCGCTCTCCAGCCTCCTCGTCGTCGATTGATCCAGCGACCGACAAGCAACTAACCTTTGCGGGCAAACCCGACGTGATCGTTCCACCGGGTGCGGAATTTATTTCCGATCCTTTAAGCACAAAAGTCGCGTCACTTTCTGATCTTGCGGTCACGTTTCATCTCGACAATCCGCCCGCGCGCCAGACCAGCCATCCAGGATCCCGCGCCACTTCCTACTACGTGCACGGCGACGCGGCCGGCGCGGCTACTCTGCTCGAACCGAAGCACGTCGATCACTGGTTTCAAATTTCAGAAATTGACGTCCAAGCTCCACCGGAAGCAGCTGCGATAGTGGTGCTCGGTGACTCCATCACCGATGGCCACGGAGCCACCACCAACGGCAACGACCGTTGGACCGATGTGCTCGCGGCCAGACTCCAAGGAACGCCCCAGACACGAGCGATTGGAGTTTCCAATCAGGGCATCGGTGGAAATCACTTGCTGACCGATGGTCTCGGTCCCAACGCGCTTGCACGCTTTGATCGCGACGTGCTGGCTCCCGCAGGCGTTCGCTGGCTGATTGTTTTTGAAGGCGTGAATGATCTCGGTGGACTGGCGAGAACTGGCGAAGTGCCGCAAGCCGACCATGCGGCGCTCGTCGAACGTCTACTCGCGGCATACCGGCAGATTCTCGAACGCGCTCATGCGCATGGCCTGCAAGTATTCGGCGCCACGATCACACCTTACACCGGCTCCGACTATTACCATCCGGGTCCGCTAAGCGAAGCCGATCGGAAAGCGGTAAATCAATGGATTCGCGCCCCCGGCCATTTTGACGCCGTAATTGATTTCGATGCCGTGGTGCGCGATCCAGCTCATCCAGACCAGCTCTTGCCCAGCTTCGATTGCGGCGATCATCTACACCCTTCGCCCGCCGGATACAAAGCCATGGGAGAGGCCGTCCCGCTCGCGATTTTCGCAAGGTAGGCGGGCGGGCTATCCCTCAACCGCGCTCGACTACTTTGTGTTTAAATGAGGCTCGGCGAAAGTAACGCGCGCGCGTTCAAATCCCCGGGGCAAGACGCGCACCGTGCCCTGAAATGGGCGATCGATATCGGCAATCGCGACAAGCGCGAGTGACAACAGCAATGTAAGGGAGAAGACTTGTAAAGCGTGAAGCTTGAAATTTTCGGTGCCAAACAGGCACGCAGATACGGTTGTAATGATGCCTCCCAGAACTAACACGATCCACAGAATCGATGGAAGTTTGGACTGGCTTTCCAGTTCCCGGACGCGCCGGTGTTCCGACATGCTGGCAATCTCGGTGAGCGCCAGGTTCATGCTGCTCTGTTCGGCGAAGGAGACGGGCTTGGCTTGCATGACCACGTCCCACAACTTCTCGACAGCGGCGTGAGCCGGAAAGCTCGCCTCGCCACGGTGCATCGCGGGCCACTCCTGATCAATCACCGTGTTGGCGTATTCGCGAGTGAGTTGCTGCACCTGAACGCGTTGTGCGCCGGGCAATCCGTCAGCGACTCGATAGACATTCACCAGGCAATTCGCTTCGTATTCGGCGTTGATCTCCGCCGATTGAAACGTGGTCCAAACGGCGTACAGCATGAAGCCGACGATCACCGCGTAGGTCGTTCCCAGAACGCTGACTTGCCAGCCGATAATGTCGTTCTGAATGCGCCGCTGAGAAGACGGCCAAAACCGCTGCAGGGTCCAGAGCAGTAGCAGCGACGCGCAAATACACGCCAGAATGACTAAAACATCGTCGAACGAACTGAGCACGATCGCATCCTCATTTCGCGCCGCATCCATTTCAGCGGCAGCGTCGAAAGCTGTCGTCCGGAAAATATACTACAGCCCCCAAGTAGCCAGGAGCGGTTTGTAGGGCCCGCCTTCCAAGGTGGGCCGTCTGTACCGAAAGCTAGCGCTTCGAAACCTCGGCAAGATTCCCGCGAAACACAGTCACCGAGGCGGCAGGCAATGTGTAAACCATGCCCGGCGTTCCCTCTAGCACCGAACTCGCCGCCGGCCCGTCCGGTTGCGCATAGCCTTCTTTGCGGTTAGGGTGCCACTGATATTGCGCTTTTCCAAAAGTAATCATGGTAACCGGCCCGCTGAAACTTCGGCTGGTCTTGGATTCGCTGTCTTCAAAAGCAATCTTCACGGGATGCGCATTCTCGTGGTCTTTGTTAATCACCAGCAAGGACCACATCCCATCCGGACGTAGCACGGCGTACGCGGTCACCAGGACATGGCCCGCGTCATCCTTAATATCGCTTGCAGCACGAAACATCCGGTGCTCCGCGTCTTTTGGCTGCACCCATTCCTGCGTCAGCATCTGTGCCGCAAAATATTGCGATGTTTTCCGCCGGATTTCGTAATTCTTGTCCACCATGAACATGTGATACGTGCCCCAGCTGTTCGCGCAATTCGAATGCGCCGGGGAATACGGCAAATCGTGGTAATAGAAAGTTCCCTTGCCCCCGGCCGTCAGAAAACCAGCGAACGAATCCGCCAGCCATAGTGCTCCGAACACGTCCACAGCCGCTTCCCCACCGTGCGCGTTGGTTTCCGTATCGAACATCGGCACTCCCGGCGGCAGGCCGTCGTCTCGCCATACCTGCATGATGTGCGTGATCAGCTCGGGCTCCTGATAAAGGTTTTCCCAAGGGGTTTCACAGCCATCGTATGGATAGTGCTCAAACGACATGAACGCCAGATCCGAAAGCCGCTCATGCGCGCGCAGATAATTCAGGAATCGCTTAAACCACGAATTCTGTCCCTGCGCGTCTTGCCAGGTTTTGATGTCCTCCGTGACGCCCTCGAAAACTGGACCTCCCAGTTTCAACGTAGGGTTGAGCCTGTGCAAAGCCGCGGCCCACTGCAAATACAGCGCGGCGTAATCTTCCGGCACCATATATTGCCCATCCGGCTCTTCGCCCATTTCCACGTAAGCGATCGGATAACCGCGCTTTTCGATGTACGCAATCTGCGCAACCGAATCCTCAGGAGTGCCATAGAGCATCGCAACCGGAATGATTGCGGGCAGCCCGCGAGTGATTCCGCTGGTATAGAAAAGATCGAATCCGGGCTGGTCGCCGGACTCCATGCGATCCGGCGCCACGTAGAGATCCGAAGGCTCGTGCCAGGGATCGACGGAAGAACAATACGTCGCCGATTGTTTCTGGTCCGGCGAGTGCCGCAATAAATCCTTGAACCCACCCTTGCCATCCGCATTACCCAGATAGACTTCCTTGATCGCATAGCCGACGCAATTCCGCGGATCGCCCGCTCCGTGCGTGTCGCAGGTGTTGGAAGACTGCGTCATCAGCACACGCACATACCGTATTTCGACGGGCGAATTTTCCAGTTGCAAAGTCGCGATGCCGCCCTTGCCGTCCGTAACAGCGCCACCTTGAAATGTTTTCCAAGTGCCCGTGTCCTGATCGTCCATGGCATCGCCGGTGCCCACCCAATACTGCACTTCGTACACTTTCGCGTACGGCTCCGCCCAGTCGATGCGGATCGCATTCACAGGCTGCTTGGATTCCAGGTCAATCACCACCCATTGCGGATGAAGCGCGTCGTCTTCCTTGGTGAAAAGTTTCGTGAGATAGGGATTGCTCTTCCAGTAGGTTGCCGGATCGCCGTCATTCAAACGCGAGTAGCCATCGTCTTCCGAACCCTGGTTGCGCGTGAACCCGCGATGCGGCAGCGAGTAGCCATACGAATGCCGAATCATTTCCGTTGGAACTAGCGTCGCCGGTGAAATATCCTTTTCCCGCTTTGTCGCTCCACGTTCCCTTGGGATTCCAGTGCCACGCTTGGACAAATAATTCCGTGTTTTGCCGGTAACTGATCATGCCCCAGCCCGCCGACAGAATTTGTTGGATGGCCTCAGGCTTGAAAAATGCGTCCGTAGCATTGCTCGGGACGCGGTCAACCGTGGAACCAAGTGCGTATGGCGGGCTGAAGACGTTCACCACGTGGCCCGGTGTAGAGTCCACACGGATCGTTTGCGCTCTCAGCAAATTTGGCAGCAGAGCGAGTGCCAGGCAGCATGTCAGTAGGCAGGAAAGCCTTCCTGTGCAAACAGTGCTGAAAAATCGCGAAATCGCTGAACGTTTTTTCATTGCTAGCAACTCTCTAACATCTTCAAATGTCTTCTTCCGAATCGTTGTTGCTCCGCACAACACTTCGCCGGAGAGAACAACACGCCAGGCTCGCTCTGTCAAGATTTGATTGAATCGTTTTAATATGATTTATTCTTTTCCGTGCGAATCGAATCCCGCACACACAGGAGCACTTCATGCGTATCCGCGTCTTTGAAGACCGAAACTCCCTTGGCCAGCGGCCGCCGCGGACAAGCCGCAGCCGCAATGAAGCGCGCGCTAGCGGAGCGAGGGAACGCTCGCATCATTGGCGCCAGCGCCGCCTCTCAATACGAATTTCTGGACGAATTGACCCGCACTCTCGGGATCGACTGGAAGCGCGTCGAATTATTCCACCTCGACGAATACATCGGCCTGCCCATGACCCACCCTGCCAGCTTCTGCAAATTTCTGCAGGATCGTCTGATCTCCCGCACGGGAATCGTCAACACTCACCTTCTCAACGGCGAAGATGATCCCCAGAAAGTCATCCGGGAAACCGGTGAAGCCATCCGCACCTCCCCTGTTGATGTGGCCTTCGTCGGCATTGGAGAAAACGGCCACCTGGCCTTCAACGATCCTCCGGCCGATTTTGAAACTGAAGAACCATTCATCGTCGTGAGCCTCGACGAAGCTTGCCGCCAGCAACAAGTGGGCGAAGGATGGTTTTCCGATTTAAACACCGTGCCGCGACAGGCCATCTCCATGTCCGTCCGGCAAGTTCTGAAAGCTCGAGAAATTCTTGCCGTCGTCCCTGGCCCGAAGAAAGCACAAGCCATCAAGGCCTGTTTCGACGGTCCGATCAGTTCGATGGCGCCCTCTTCCATTCTTCGCACGCACGCAAATGCCACCATTTATCTCGATCGAGAATCCGCGGCGTTACTGACTCCGCAAACTCTGGCGGCATGGGCGTCGCCGGCATAACCGCAAAGCCGCGTATGCTTGCACTTGTGTTGTCCCGATGAAGACTACCGCCCAAATTTCCGGCTCAGTCCCAAACGCTGGCAACCCACGCGCAATTCCCTCGCTCCGCTGGTGGATCGCCGCATTGCTATTCGCTTCCACGGCCATAAATTACGTTGACCGGCAAACCCTCTCGCTCCTCGCTCCGTTTTTGAAGCAGGAGTATCACTGGACGAACACCGATTACGCGAACATTGTCGTCGCCTTCCGCGTCGCCTACGCCTTCGGCCAAGTCGCCTGCGGTCGCCTGATGGATCGCGTGGGAACAAAACTCGGACTGACCATCACCGTGCTTTGGTATTCCATCGTGTCGGTGCTGACGCCGCTGGCGCGCGGCTTCTCCAGTTTTCTGGGAATTCGCTTCCTACTAGGCGCTGGCGAATCGGGAAATTGGCCGGGCGCAACGAAAGCGGTCTCCGAATGGTTCCCCAAACACGAGCGCGGATTGGCAACCGCCGTTTTCGACAGTGGATCTTCCATCGGCGGCGCCATTGCCCCGCTGATTATTTTGCCGCTGTTTTTTCGCTGGGGATTCCGCGCGGCCTTCGTGATTCCCGGCCTGCTCGGTTTCCTTTGGCTCCTGGTATGGCGCTGGTTCTACTACCGGCCGCAGGAGCATCCCCGTATCAGCCAGCCTGAACTGGCGATGATTCTCGCCGATAACGAGCAAAGTGACTCCGCGGGAAAAACCGCGCCGAAATGGCTCGAACTGCTGAAACTCCCGCAAACCTGGGGCACCATCGTCTGCCGGAGCTTTACCGACCCCGTTTTCTTTTTCATTGCCGATTGGTTTCCCATTTATTTGGTCGCAAAGGGCATTTCCCTGCGCAGTGGCTTGATTGCCATCTGGATTCCGTTCGTTGGCGCAGACCTTGGCAATCTTTTTGGCGGCTGGATTTCCGGATATCTGATCAAGCGCGGCTGGCCAGTTGGAAAGGCACGCAAAGCCGTCGTTGTCTTCGGCGGCATCGGCGTCCTGCTCCTGATTCCCACAATCTTCACTGTGAATCTAGCAGCCATCACCGTGCTGTTCGCCACCGCCACGTTTTGTTACGGCGCATACACCACCATTGCGAATGTTTTGCCTTCGGATCTTTTCTTCGACCACTCAGTCGCGTCCGTCAGTGGCTTCAGCGGCAGCGGCGCGGCCATCGGCACGATCATCGTCTTTGAGCTCGCCGGTCATCTTTCCGACGCGCGCATTGCCACGGGAACGCATCTCTTCGACCCGCTGATGGTGCTGGCGGGACTGATTCCCTTCACCGGCATGATTCTGGTGCTTCTGCTGGTGCGCAACACAAGAGCTACCGAAGAAGGGTTGGTACGCAAAATTTAAACTGGATTTTCTTTCGCGAAAGCTGCGCGCGCGGGGAGCCTGCGCCTTTAGTGCATCAAATAGGGCACGAACCCACGCACCCTCGTTCGCAATTTATAAACGGATGTACTCGCCGTGATATAGAGCGTCTGGTAATCCGCGTCGCCCCAGGCTAGATTTGCCGGTTGCTCTGGCAAAACAATCGTTCCCAGGTGATGCCCTTCGGAATCCCAAACCCAGATGCCCTTCGGCCCGGTCACATACAAATTTCCCGCCTGATCCAATTTCATACCGTCGGGAACACCGTCGCCCTTGCCGCCGGGCTCTTCTGCAAATAAGCGGCCGTTCGCAACTCCAGCCGTTCGGCTTGAAATCAAACACCAGAATATTTCTCCGCTCGCTGTCGTCCACGTAAAAATGTTTTCCGTCGGGAGCAAATGCCAATCCATTGGGCTGCGCCATCTCTTTCGTAAGGAGTGTCAGCTTCCCTGCCGCATCCAGCCGGAAAACGCCTTGATACGGTAACTCTTGTTTTTCCCCCTTCACCAGATCCATGTTTGGGTCCGTGAAGTAAAGTGCGCCATCCGGTCCCGTCACCACGTCATTCGGACTGTTGAGCCGCTTCCCCTCAAAATGATCTGCGAGAATTTCATACTTTCCCTGCCGGTCGATCCGAATGATCGCCCGCAGCACGCTGGCGCAATCGATCAGGCGCTGCTGACGATCGTAAGTGTTTCCGTCCGGGTCGCCGAGAGAAATCAGCTCTTCCTTCCTCCCGTCCGTGTAGACGCGCAAAATTTTGTTCGTTTCTTCGTCGCTGACATACACGAATCCCGCTGGATCCCAGACCGGTCCCTCCGTGAAACCAAACCCAGAGGCGAGCGTGCTGAGCTTCGCGTCTCCATCGAACAGTGCCCAGAACTTGTCGGAATCCGCTTCCAGGCTGAACTCCCGCGTTGGTTTCTGCGGACCCGCGCAAACCTTCCCAAACGCGAAGCAAACCAGCAGTGCCGCGACCGGAAATCGCCATCTCGCCGAAAACCGACTGGCCGGCTGAAAATTTTTATTCTTCATCGCCATCCTCAGGCCCAATGCTTTTCCTTTGCGTGTTGCCAGAACCAGACGCACTCAGCAAATAGCTGATCAGGTCGTTCAGCTCCGCCGTCGAAAGTGTCGAGCCATAATCGGTTGGCATCGGGGAATGCCCTGTGTAGGTCTTCGACTTGATATCAGCCTTGCTTAGAAGGTGAAACACGCCATCGGAAGTCTGCAACTGAAGCGAGAAATTGTCTTCATTCCGGACGAGCCCTGAAATCGTCGTCGAATTCGCCATGGTAACGTCAACCAGCCCTCTCCGCAGATCGAAATCCTTCCCAGGATTGACGATTCGCCCCCGCACTTCGTCAGCATTCATTCTCGTGGAATAGGTTGTCAGCTCCGGCCCCCAGAATCCGCCCTGACCACCGATCGCATGACAGTCCGCGCACTTCGCTTTCCCGAAAAATAAAATCTTTCCTGCAGCGGGATCTCCTGGGAGCGGCTCCACTTTTCCCTGCCCCTGAAGAGTTCGCAAGTAAGCCACCAGCGAAACTAACTTTTCTGTTCCAAAGGAAGCAAACGACGGCATGCCCGCCGCAGTTCTTCCGTTCTTCAGAATCTCGAACAGATCCTTGTCGCTCTTCTGTATCACTTCGGCCCGCGTCGCCAGATTCGGCCCGCGCTCGCCGCCCCGCGCATCCAGTCCGTGGCAAGCCGCACAAACGCTCTCATAAGTAGCCTTGGCTTCTCCCTGCCCGGCTGCCTGTGCAACCACGTCTGGCTCGAGTGATTCAGCCGGCGCGCCGAGCGATGCCGTGCCAATCGCGATCAAACAGGAAACCGCTATCAACGCGGCCGAAATGCCTGCCGGACGAGGACCGCGATCCCCCTTAACATTCGAAGTGGCGTTGCATCGCATGAATAAGAACCCCTTTTGCGGAAGAAACGTTCTTGCTTTTACTCTGCCGGCAAACCCGAACAAACTTTCCCGTAATAATCAGCTAACGCATCATTTCTTTTTCGCACGATAGTAGTGAAAATCCGCCAGCCTCGCAACTCGCCGTCCGCGACATCAACGAAAACTTCAAAAGATGCTAAAGTGCGCGTGACTTATTTTCAGGAGGTCTCATGATGCGCTCTCGAACTTTGCGTTGGACCCTGGCGATGGTTTTCGCCCTCGCCGCCGTTTCAGCTGTCCTCACTCTGGCCCGCCCATCCGCAATTTCCGCAAAGCAGGAACCTGCTGCGGCACGGTCCAATGAGGACAGTGTTCTCCTCGACGGCTTTCGCCACGTCGAAGTCGCCTCCGTCTCAGACGCCCTGGAACAGATTGCCGGCAAGAAAATGTACATGACCCACCACATGCGGCCCATCTTTTCCTCGCGATTCGCGGGTTTCGCCACCACGGTGTTGCTGAAAAAAGAACCCAATCACGATCCGGACGCCTTGAAGGGCATGCTCCACGCCATTGACACGGGTGCGCCAAGCTCCGTCTACGTCATGGTCGTGGAAGATGGCAGCGACATCGCCGGAATGGGCGGACTGATGGGCACGGCGATGTCCGCCAGAAATTTTTCCGGCGCGGTGATTGACGGCGGCGTGCGCGACACTGCCTATCTGCAAAAAATTGGCTTCCCCGTGTATGCTCTCGGCATTGTGCCCTCCACATCCGTCGGCCACTATCGATTTGCGGGAGCGAACATCCCGGTGGTCTGCGATGGTGTTCCGGTCAACGCCGGTGACATTATTGTCGCGGATTCCGACGGCGTAGTAGCCGTTCCCAAGGCGTTGGCCGCGCAAACCCTCAAGCTGGCCCAGGAAATGGACTTCAAAGAGCATTCCATGTATGCGTATATTGAGAAGCTTAAATCGATTGAAGAAGCGGTCGCCAAATTTGGCCGTCTCTGAATAACTCTGGCTTCCTGGCCTTTCGATGTAGTATATGAATTGCGATTTTGTTTTGCGGCGCAGCGCTTCGCGCCGGCGGAAATTCTCAATCACAACAAAGGACCTTTAAACTCCACCGATGGCGCGACGGCAACAACTTACGTTTTGTTTCGTTTGGCTTCTTTTCAGTGCGTCCCTGGCCTCCGCGCAGGACGCGAAGACGGCATCTATATCTTCAACCATTAGCGTCCAGCCGTCTCACCTCTTGGTCACCCCTGTCGCGGACAATTGGCCGTCCTACAACGGCGATTACACGGGCCGGCGTTTCACGGCGTTAAAGGAGTTCACGCCCTCCAATGTTTCGCAACTTCGCGCCCAATGGGTTTTCCACGCGCCGAATTCAGACCGCCTCGAAGTCACTCCCGTGGTCGTGGACGGAATCATGTTCGTCACCTCCGCCAACGACGCCTATGCCCTCGATGCGCAAAACGGTCGCGCCCTCTGGCATTACTCGCGTCCCGTCACCGAGGGCCTGATCGACGACGCTTCCCAGCACCACAATCGCGGCGTAGCTCTCTGGCACGATCGGGTCTTTATGGAAACAGACAACGCACATCTGCTGTGTCTCGATGCTCGTTCCGGCCATCTCCTGTGGGACATCCCGTATACCGACGGAAACAAAAACTACGGCGCCACCAGCGCTCCCCTGGTAGTCAAAAACAAAGTGCTCGTGGGAACCTCCGGCGGCGATGATGGAGTTCGCGGCTTCGTGGCCGCCTTCGACGCCGAAACCGGAAAAGAAGCCTGGCGTTACTGGACCATCCCCGCTCCGGGAGAATTCGGCTCTTCCAGTTGGCCCGGCGAAAGTTACAAGCTCGGCGGTGGCACAACCTGGATGCCCGGCACATTCGATCCCGAGCTAAACACGATTTTCTGGGGCACCAGCAATCCCGCCCCTGATTTTGATGGCGGCCCGCGGCCCGGCGATGATCTTTATACCGATTGCCTGCTGGCCCTGGATCCAGACACCGGCAAACTCAAATGGTATTTCCAGTTCACTCCCCACGATCTGTTCGACTATGACGCGGTGGAGACTCCGGTGATCGTGGACGCAACCTTTCGCGGCCAGCCGCGAAAGCTAATCGTGGAAGCAAATCGTAACGGATTTCTCTATGTCCTGGATCGCACCAACGGTGCTTTTCTCTCCGCGACGCGTTTCGCCGAGAAGCTCAATTGGGCCACTGGCATTGACGATAAGGGGCGCCCTGTCCGCACCGGGGCCATGCCCACCGCCGAAGGTACCCGCGTTTGCCCCGGCATGGTCGGTGCCACGAACTGGTTTTCGCCCGCGTTCAATCCGAACACCTCCATGATTTATTTCATGGCGCTGGAAAGCTGCGATGTTTATTTTCTGAAACCGAAACCCTTCCGCTCCGGCCAAACCTATTACTCAACCGGCGTTCGTCACAGTGAAGGTGACTTCAACCAAAAAATCCTCCTCGCCTTTACGCTGGAAGGCGGACAAGCCTGCTTGGCGTTATGTCCAGGCAGGTGAAGGCCATTCCGCCGGCGGCGTCATGACCACCTCAACCGGTCTCGTCTTCTTTGGTGACGACGCGCACTCGTTTGAAGCCGTGGACGCGCAAACCGGCAAACCCCTTTGGCATTTCAACACCGGCCAAATCATCGTCGCTTCGCCCATGAGCTATGCGGTAAATTCCAGGCAGTATGTAGCCATTGCGGCGGGCGCCGACGTTTTCAGTTTTAGTTTGCCGTAGAGTTTTCGCGGCAATAAAAAGTTTCTGCAGCAAGGGTCGATCGGTTGGAACGAGCACGACATTTCATTTCTAAAAGGAGGAACAATGTTTTCATCTCTCACTTCTCGACGTGGTTTCGCGGCCAGGCTTGCCACTCTCTTCCCCGGGCTCGCCGTTGCGGGGGCAGTTTCGGCCACAGCGGCAGTCGCCGCGCCGCAAGCGGCCTCCGGCGTGAAAAAACTCGATTACGAAGGAAAGCCTGCCGGCACCGGCTTCATCACTCCGCTGATCCTTCACAACGAAACCATTTACATCGCCGGCCAGGGCGCGCATTCCCACGACTCGGACGGAAAATTCCCCATGGACATCGAGACGCACACCAAAAAAGTCATGGAGAATGTGAAAACCCTCGTCGAAACCGGCGGCGGCGCCATGGACAGCATCCTTCAGCTCACCGTCTATCTCACCAAGATCGACGACTACGATGGCATGAATAAAGTTTTCAAAACCTATTTCCCCAATGGCGGCCCCGCGCGCACAACGGTTGCCGTTGCCGCTCTCCCGGGAAATTCCCTCGTGGAAATCAATTGCATCGCCGCGATCGTAAAGAAGGGATGAGGCTTGGTTCATGACTCTGAAAAATCGTTGGGATCGCCGGGCGTTCCTCGGCAGCGCTGGCGTGATCGCCGGCATGCTGCTGAACGCCCGGAGAATGTTCGGCCTTACGCCAGTCGCGATACCTGCCGCTAGGGCCGCCGATAAACTCACCGGCCTCGGTTCCACCGGAAACGTCTATGCAGAGCTCGGCGTAACCACGGTAATCAACGGGCAAGGCACCATGACCTATCTCGGCGGTTCGCTTGCCCGGCCGGAGGTGGAAGCCGTCATGGCCCTTGCAGGCCAACATTTCATTGCCATCACCGAATTGGAAGTCGCAGCAGGCAAACGCATCTCCGAACTCCTGAAACTCCCGGCCGATTACGATGCGATTGTCACCTGCGGCGCGGCCGCGGCCATGCAGTCCGGCCTTTCCGGAATCCTCACCGGCAACAATCCCAAATTCATCGAGCAGATTCCCGACCTGACCGGAATGAAATCCGAGGTGATCATCCAGAAGTCGCACCGTAACCCATTCGATCACCAACTCCGCGCCACGGGCGCGAAACTTGTCGTCGTGGAATCGCGTGACGATGTAAAGAAGGCCATCAACCCGCAGACCGCGATGATGCACTTCTCCAATTTCGCGAATGCCGCGGGCCAGATTAAGGTCGACGAGTGGGTAAAGCTGGCGCATGAAAATCAGATTCCTGCGTTCATCGACGCCGCGGCCGACACGCCTCCCGTTTCCCACCTCTGGGATTACGCGCAGATGGGCTATGACCTGATCGCTTTCAGTGGCGGCAAGGGCATACGCGGCCCTCAGTGTGCCGGCCTGCTGATCGGCAAAAAGGACCTCGTCGCCAACGCCCTGCTCAACAGTTGCCCCCACGAGGACACGCTGTGCCGCCCGATGAAAGTCGGCAAAGAAGAAATCGTTGGCATGGTGAAAGCCCTCGAATGCTATTTGAACGAAGACCATGAGGCACTGGACAAGGAATGGTGGGGTCGCCTGGACCTGGTCTCCAAAGAAATCACAGCCGTTCCGGGCGTAACCACCTCCTACGACGTACCCGACGTGGCAAACCATGTGCCGCACATGAGCATCTTCTGGGACCCGCGTAAAATTTCGCTCGCCCCGCGCGACGCCGCAAAGTTGCTAAAAAGCGGAAATCCCTCCATTGTTCTGAGTGCATCGGAGCACGGCCTTGGCATGAATTCGTTCATGCTGCAGCCGGGCGAAGACAAAATCATTGCGGCGCAACTTGTCAAACTTTTCAAATCTCACGCTGCCTAAGCTCAAGCTCGTCAGCGAGAGCAGATCGATCGTGTTCGCCTCTCGCGGCATTGCCGCGGATCGCCCCGGAGCTGCCTGGACCTGCGGATGAACTCCCAACCAACTTCCAACGTACGTTGGCTCCTCATTTTCTGGCTCTTTGTTCTCAGCGCAGTCGCCTACCTCGACCGGGTAAATCTCTCGATCGCCGGCGCGAAACTCACCGAAGAATTCGCGATCACAAATGTTCAGCTGGGACTCGTCTTCAGCGCATTCCTCCTCGGATACGCACTTTTTCAAGCACCTGCCGGCTGGCTCGCGGATCGTTTTGGCCCGCGCCGCGTACTCACGGCCGGCGTCGTCTGGTGGGGTGTCTTCAGCGCGCTGATGGCGGCAATTTCCCATGGGATTGCCAGCGTCATCATCGTTCTCCTGGCGCTTCGCTTTCTTCTCGGCGCCGGAGAAGCAATTATTTACCCTGCCTCCAATCAATTCGTTGCCCGCTGGATTCCACGCCAGGAACGAGGCAAAGCCAACGGATTCATCTTCGCAGGCGTCGGCATCGGAGCCGGCGTCACGCCTCCATTCATTTCTTACTTGATGCTGCACTATGGCTGGCGCTCTTCGTTCCTAGTCAGCGCTTTGATCGGCCTCGCGGCGGGCGCCGTCTGGTATCTCGCGGCTCGCGATACGCCGGAAAAGCATCCCGCAGTTTCTCCAAGCGAGCTGGCCTTCATTCAGGAAGGCATTGCCGGCGCGAAGCTGCCCGGTAGCACCGGCCTGCTCAGTTGGTCCACGATCTTGTCCAGCCGCAACGTGTGGATTCTTTCCTTCGCCTATTTCTGCTTCGGCTACGTCGCCTGGGTTTTCTTCAGCTGGTTTTACCTGTACCTCGCCAGAGTCCGCGGGCTGGACCTGAAATCCAGCGCGCTCTATTCCATGCTGCCATTTCTGGCCATGGCCATCGGCAGTCCGCTCGGCGGCGCAATCAGCGATGTCCTCACAAAGCGTTTCGGACCGCGTCTCGGCCGCTGCAGCATTGCCGTTCTGGGTTTTGCCTTGACTGCCATTTTCATCCTGCTCGGCTCCGCCGCCAAAGACGCGCACGTCGCCAGTTTCGTCCTCGCCGGCGGCGCCGGTTCTCTCTATCTTTCGCAAAGTGCGTTCTGGGCCGTCTCCGCGGACCTGGGCGGCAAATCCTCCGGCTCTCTCTCCGGCTTCATGAATATGGCCAATCAGATCGGCGGGATGATCACCGTGTCCCTCACTCCATTCATCGCCGATAAATTCGGCTGGAGCGCCGGATTCACCGTCGCCGCAGCCGCCGCGGTCCTCGGGGCGCTCGCGTGGCTACTGGTGGATCCTGCGCGCACTCTGCTCTCCGCGCAGCCCGCGACTCCGTCCGGGCTCCACAAAATCGCGTAAACAGCGACTTACAAACCCAGATTTCGCCGTAATTTCCTTCTACTTGTCGTTTTGTTTCGCTTTGTTTCCTTTTTCTTCACTTGTGTTCGAGTTTTTTGTAACATCGGGGCTTGACTTACCCTCGTCATTCATCCTAAACTCCGCGGCCAACGGGGGTGTCGCTATGACCTACCAGCTTCATCGGATTCTTGTATTGAGTTCAATCGTTTTAATAATGCTTGGAAACCCGGGAGTATCCCGCGCGGACGTCACCGGCGCGGTTCTCGGAACCGTGCGAGACAGCACGCAAGGCATCGTCGCCGGCGCGCAGGTCTCCATCGTCAATGTGCAGACCAACGCCAAGCAGGAGACCGTTTCGGGTGCTGACGGTTCCTATCGTTTCCTCGCCCTCGCTGCCGGCACCTATAAGCTCACGGTGAACGCGAAGGGCTTTCGTCAGTCGGTCGTCTCGGACATCGATGTCAAAGTGAACGATCAACAGCACATCGATATCGCCCTTACCGTCGGCACCATCACGGAAGAAGTCGACGTCAACGCCAACGCCGTCCAGGTGCAGACCGAAAGCACGCAACTTGGCGACGTTATCGACTCCAAGAAAATGCTCGCGCTACCGTTGAACGGGCGCAGCTACGTCGACCTTCTGGGCCTGCAGGCGGGCGTGGCGCCCGGCACGGCGCAGACGATTCAGCAGGACCGCCCGGTCTCAGGCTCCTTGAACCCCGGCAACATCTCCGTGAACGGCCAACGAGAGACCGCCAACGCCTTCCTGGTGAATGGTGGCGACGTCAGTGAAGGGCGCAACCTCGGCACAGGTTTGGTTCCGAATCTGGACGCCATCGAGGAATTTCGCCTGATCACCAACAGTTTCGACGCTGAATACGGAAAATTCAGCGGCGCCGTCGTCAACGCCATCACTAAGTCCGGCACCAACGGTTTCCACGGCGATGCTTTCGAATTCCTGCGCAATGACGCGATGGATGCAAAGAACTACTTTGTCCCCTCCAAGTCGGAGTTGCGCCGCAATCAGTTTGGCTATGCGGCGGGCGGGCCCTTCATAAAGAACAAACTTTTCTGGTTTTCGGATTACCAGGGCACGAGGGAGGTGGCAGGCGCGGAAACCGGTCAGGTTACTGTACCGACTATGGATGCACGTCAAGGCATGTTTGATCCTGCGAGCATGGCCCCTAACGGCCCCAGCGGCACGTGCCAGGATCAAGGTACAACGAATTGTGTTCCCGCAGGTTCGTACTGGGCTGGGGTGCTCTCGGAGCGATTGGGTTACCCCGTGGCGGCAACTAACCCCGAACCGTACAGTTACGTTGGCTGTACCAGCAGCACTGGCCCAGGCGCTTGCGTATTTCCAACGGACCCAGTGAGCGGAATGGCAGTAATCCCGCAGGGTGCATGGTCAAAACCAGCCACGGCAATGCTCGCTTATATTCCCACTCCCACACTTCCCGGATCTCAAGGCAACTACTCGAACAACAGTGGAAGAAACATCGTCGACGACAACAAATTCGGCGAGCGCGTGGATTTCAACAACCAGAAAACCGGAAACTGGTCGTGGTACTACGAACTGGATAACACCAACGTGCAAAGTTCGCTGCCCCAGGGCTGGGCCACTGTGCCCGGCTTTCCCCTCGGTCACGCCTTCCCGGGCCCAAGAGTTCGTGATGAGCAACGCCAAGACCATTGGCGCGACAGCAGTTAACGAAGCGCGCTTTAGCTTCTTCCGCACCGCGCTCCACAAAGACAACCCATCTGGGAGTTTTGCCAATCTTTCTGATCTTGGTTTCGTGACCGGCGCCGATACCCTCGGCATCGTCCCGCTGGCAGGATATCCGCAATATGTGCCTCAGACCAGCTTCAGCCAACTTGCCATGAACATCGGCGAGCCTACACTGAATACGTTCCAGCCCAATACCACCTACATGGTGAGTGACGTTTTTTCAAAAAGTCAGGGCAAGCACACCTGGAAAGTTGGCGGTGAATTCCGCTACCTGCAGGTGAATGAACGCAACTTTGCCAACCCCAATGGCGGCTTCACTTTTGATGGCACGGTAACAGGAGTGGACGTTGCGGACTTCCTCCTTGGCGCGACCTCCACAACTAACGCGCCTTACACCCAGGCCGCCGAGCAGTTTCTTGATTCGCGCACACGCTACGGTGGCGCCTTCGCACAGGACTCCTGGAAAGTCACTCCCAACCTGACCCTCAATCTCGGCCTTCGTTGGGAAGTGAGCATGCCGTGGTACGACACCCAGGGGAAAATTCAGACCTTCAATCCTGGGCAACAGTCTACGGTGTTCCCGCTCTCTCCTGCGGGCTTGGTATTTCCTGGCGATGCGGGCATTCCCAAGACCTTGGCCCCCACTACGTACAATAACTTTGGCCCACGTTTGGGCCTGGCCTATTCTCCAGGGTTTACCGATGGACTCTTGGGCGCAGTCTTTGGTGGCCCGGGCAAAACCAGCATTCGGGCATCTTATGGTTTGTATTACACCTCAGTCGAAGACTTGAACCTGTTTTACGAGGTGGCCGATGCGCCGTTCGGTCTATATTGGACTTCTCCTTTGTCCGTAATGATGGACGAACCATTCAGGGTTCGGACAACGGGAGCCTCACTGAACCAACGCTTTCCGTTTACCGCGCCGATACCGGGCGCCCCTTCGAACCAGACTCTGGATTTCTCCGTTTACGAGCCATTCAATTATTTTCCGGGCTACAACATCCACAACAAGCTGCCTTATGCGGAGCACTTCAATCTCTCTGTTCAGCGCGAGATTACCAAATCAACAGTCGTAACGGTCGCTTACGTTGGGACTGAAGGACACCGCCTTATCACTCAGCAGGACGCAAACCCAGGCTCCGCTGCTCTCTGTATGCAACTCACTGCCGAAGGAGCCTACGACACGACCGCGCAAAGCGCCGGATGCGGACCAGGCAATGAGAACGATGTTTTCCAGCTTACCAGGGGGCACCGTTCCGTGCGCGCTCGCCCCGGGCCAGGCGCCTTATCAAACGCCTCAACCGGGATGCGTTTACGGCACCAGACAGACGATCTTGAATCCAAACTTCTGCCCTGGCGGAGCGCAGACTTGCTACGGCTCCAACAACACCAACACTCTGACCAGCGCCAATTCGATTTACAATTCCGCGCAAGTTAGCGTCGAGCGCAAGGCCAACAATTTCACGTTCCTGGCCGCCTACACATTTTCAAGGGCCATTGATGATTCTTCGGCTTTCAACGATTTGGTGAACTTCGCAAATCCAAAGTTGAGCCGGGGCCTCTCCTCCACCGACATCACTCATAATTTTGTGGTCAGTTACATCTGGGCCATTCCTTTCGACAAGGCTTTCGGCAGCGCTCCGAAGCGCCTGACTCAAGGCTGGCAGATTCAAGGGATCACGCGATTCTCCACCGGCTTTCCCATCCAGATGAACCAGGGCAACGCTGATTATTCGCTCGCCGGCAGTTCGGCCACGGATATGCCCAATCTCATCGGCCCGGTCCAGATATTCAATCCGCGGAGTGTGAATCCCGATTGCCCTACCGCCAGCAACTCCGGGTGCTACTTTCTACCGCCGCGATCGAACTTTGACTCGAATCTGGACCCTTGCGTCCCATCCGGCGGCGCATTCGTTCAGAACTGCGATCTGGGAACGTTCGGCACCGCCAATCGGCGCTTTTTCCACGGTCCGGGGTTCAACAACACCGATTTCGGAATCACGAAGCGGACCGTCATTCATGAGAATTTCGCTTTCGATCTCCGTCTCGAATTTTTCAACGTCTTCAACCACGCGCAATTCATGAATCCAACTGGCAACATCAACGATTCAAACTTCGGAATCGTCACCCAGGCGCGCGATCCGCGCATCGGACAGGTCAGCGCGAAATTCTACTGGTAACCCCGGCGCTGCATTCCAGTGCCAGGCAACAAATCGCTGTGATTTCTGGCGCGTGTTAGGCTGTCCCTATGAAACGCGGCTTGACGCGTAGCCATGGCAATTTCGGAATCATTCGACAAATGGCACTGGCGTTAACTTTAGGCGTAAGTCTCCCCGTGCTCTTCGCGGCGCAGACGGCGCAAACTTATCGCCAGCAGGCCACCGAACTGGCCCGCGCCAAGTCCTGGGACGCCGCTATCGCCGCTTACCACAAGGCCCTGGAGCTGGAGCCCGACGATCCGGTAACGCACTACGATCTGGCTCTCTCGCTGAAATACAAAGGGGAGCCTGCACAAGCCGTCGAGGAATTCGAAGCGGCCTTGAAGCTGAAACCGGATTTTGCCGACGCGCATTACGCACTGGGTGCAACCTTGTATGAGCTTCATCAACCGGACGCCGCGCTAAAAGAATTGCTCGCAGCTGTGCAACTTGATCCATCCAATGCCGGCGCGCATCGCCTCCTCGCCCACCTTTATTCCGACAAGAACGACCTTGCCGATGCCGAAACCCAACTGAAGCGCGCGGTGGCCCTGAAGCCTTCCGCCGAAACTGCACCTGGAGCTCGGAATGATCGAGGGGCAACTCGGCAAACTCGATCTGGCCG
Organism: uncultured Acidobacteriota bacterium; assembly: GCA_963824925.1. Lineage (GTDB taxonomy): Bacteria > Acidobacteriota > Terriglobia > Acidiferrales > UBA7541 > Acidiferrum. The sequence goes on along the minus strand of CAWGRE010000011.1, from coordinate 162,393 downwards.
CTGCGCAGTTTCGCGCAGCGATCGCCAGCAATCCGCGTTTTGCTCCGGCACACGTCATGCTCGGCGTCACCCTGCGCCGTCAGGGCGATCACGCCGGAGCCTTGGCCGAATTTCGCAAGGCCGTCGCCATCAATCCCAAAGATCCCGATGCCCAATACAATCTCGGCATGGAGCTTAAATCTGGCGGCGACTTGCCCGGCGCGATCGCAGCATTCCAGCGCGCCATTGAATTGAAGCCGGATTTCGAAAGTGCTCACTACAGCCTGGGCATCGCCCTCCGCGCCCAGGGCCAGACGGCGGCCGCACGCAAGGAACTCGACGAAATTAATGGCCTGCACGAATTTCGCACCCGCCTTGCCGAAGCCAAGCTGCTTATCATTCAGGGCGTGGATCAGTTGAAAAAGAATGACCTCGACGCCGCCATGGCCAGCTTCCAGAAAGCCATCGACCAAAGCCCAGAACTCCCCACCGGCTACTACTATCTCGGGCTCACCTGGGAGCGCAAACAGGATCCCGCACGCGCCATCGAAGCCTTCAAAAAAGCTCTCGAACTGAAACCCGATTACGCCGAAGTGCACTCCAGCCTCGGCCTTCTCTATTGGCGCCAGCACGATACCGCCCACGCGATGGACGAATTTCATCTGGCAGTCATGTCCAATCCCGACCTGCCGCAAGCTCACTACAATCTGGGTCTCGCCCTTGCCCAGTCGGGCCGCCTGAATGACGCGGCGCACGAACTTCAGGAAGCCATCGCCCTCGACCCCAAATACACCGACGCGCGCGTTCAGTTGGGTCTCGTGCTCAGCCAGAACAACGACCTCGCCGGCGCCAAAAGCGTCTTCACGGAACTTGTGCGCCGCGAGCCGAACTTTGCCGAGGCCCACAATAATCTGGGCCTGGTGCTGTTGCAGTCCGGCGAGTTCCCTGCCGCCGATGCCGAATTTCTCGAGGCCATCCGGCTCAAACCCAGCTACGCCGAAGCACACTACAACCTTGCGCTAACTCTTCACCAACAGGGGAAGGAGGCAGAGTCGCAGGCGGAATTCGAGAAGGCTTTCGAAATTTCGCCAGAATTGCGAAACGCGGCTCGCCCATAAAATGCGTCCATCCAGAATTTCCGCTTTTGTTTGTCTAGTCGCAGCCGCCACATTTCTCTGCTGGCTCGCAGTGAAAGTACCTTCCGCTTCTGGCGGTTCCAGGCAACAAGCCGCGCAGGCTCCCGCTGCAGCACCACCGGTCTGCGAATTCGCGCCGCCAGGAGCATCGTTCTCCGTTCCCTACGTCTCGCAAGCCCCGGACTTGAATACCGATCCCAATTCCCCCACGTGGAAACACGCGTCCTCTACCTGGATTGTGAAAGATTGTCCCCGCCAGCTCGAATATCCCAAGCTCAAAACGGAAGTGCGTGGCTTTTGGACCGACACCGACTTGTATCTGCTCTTCATCTGCCCCTACTCCGAGCTAAATCTCTGGCTCCCCGCGGACAATTCCAAGGACCGTCTGAAACTTTGGGACCGCGACGTCGTGGAATTCTTCCTGGGCGACAATTGGACAAACATAAAGCGTTACCGCGAATTCGAAATCGCACCCACCGGTGATTGGGTGGACCTGGACATCGATCTCGATCACGATTCTTACGGCGCGGAATGGAATTCCGGCTGGCAACGGCAAGGCCGGATTGATGAGAAGAATCACGTCTGGTACGCGGCCGCCCGCGTACCACTGCACTCGGTCAGCGAAAAGCCGATCGTAGCCGGCACCAAATGGCGAGCGAACCTCTATCGCATCGATGGCCTGGGCGATGATTCGGTGCGCCACTTTATGTGCTGGCAGCCAACATGCGTGATCGATCGCGATCCCAATCACGTGCCTGAACATTTTGGAACTTTGATTTTCACCAAATAGAAAAATCTTAGGGAGGAACTCCATGTCTGTTACCAGAGAATCGAATCGCCGCGGCTTTATGAAAATGCTGGCAGCCTCACCGTTGCTGGCGCAAATTGCCGCAACCCGGGCGTACGAAAAATCAGCGTCCGCCTTCGGCATCCCTGTCAACGAAAATGTCTACTCACGCATCGGCGTCAAGACGGTCATCAATTGCCGTGGCACCTGGACGTATCTCAGCGGTTCCCTGGAGTTTCCCGAGGTTCGCGAAGCGCAAGCAGAGGCCAGCCGCCATTTCGTTAACATGGTGGAACTCCACCACGCCGTCGGCCGCAAGCTCGCCGAACTCACCGGCGCGGAATCCGGCCTCATCACATCCGGCGCCGCCGGCGCCATGGCCGCCGCCACCGCGGGCTGCATGGCGGGCACCGATCCCAAGAAAATCTGGCAGCTGCCGGATCCCACTGGAATGAAGCACGAAGTCATCATGGTCGGTGGCCGCAGCGCCTTCGATAACGCCATCCGCCTTGCGGGCGCAAAACTTGTCCTCGTCGAGAAGCCCGACGACATCGCCAACGCCGTCACCGCGAATACCGCGATGATTTACACCACGGATCTGGGAGACAAGCTCACGAAAGAAGCCGCCATCGCCAAGGATCACTCCGTGCCGCTCCTCCTGGATGACGCCGCCGGTATCCCTCCCATTGACAACATCAAGCTCTACGCAAAAATGAAGCTCGATCTTTACACCTTCTCAGGCGGCAAGGGCTTGCAAGGCCCACAGTGCAGTGGCGTGCTGCTTGGCCGCAAGGATTTGATCGAAGCCGCCATGCGCAACTCCTGCCCGTTCGAAGGTTCCGTATGCCGGCCCATGAAAGTTGGCAAGGAAGAAATCATCGGCTGCCTCACCGCCATCGAAACTTGGTTGAACCTGGACTCGACGAAGCTCTACAAGGAATGGAATACGCGCGTGGATCATATCGCCAAGCTCGCCGAAACCGTCCCGGGCGTACACACCGAAATCTACATTCCCGACGATGGCAACCGCTATCCCACGCTGCGCGTCTCCTGGGACACCCAGGCTTGGGGATTTAGCGTCGCCGATTGCGTCAAGCAACTCCATGAAAGTGATCCGGTCATTGAAGTTCTCAGCATCGACAATCCCAGCCTGGTCTCCGCTGTCCACGAAGGCGTGGACAAGCCTAAGCCGAACCCCAAGGAACTCAAGGAACAAAATCATCTCGAACTGGTTTCCATGACTATCCAACCCGGCGAAGAAATGATTGTGGGACAACGCTTGCGGGAAATACTCGGTGCAGCACGCAAGGGGAAGCCGGCGTGATTCGCCGTATTGCGCTCAGTGTCTGCTTGGTTGTTTCTCTGTTTTTCGCAGGAGGCCCTGTTCTCTCTCAGACCCCGGCCTCCGCGGCGGTTGCTCTGGGACCGAACGGAATGGACGCCGGAGACTACGTTTACATTTCTGCACAAGGACCCACTCGGGCCGACGGAACGACTCCCACAAGATTTGCGGAGCAGGTCCGCCAGTCCCTCGACAACGTTAAGAAAATCGTGGAATCCGCGGGACTCACTATGGACCACGTCGTCTACCTACAGGTTTATCTGGAAGACGTTTCTCACTACCCGGAATTGAACGAAGTCTTTGCCGCGTATTTTCCGAAAGATCCGCCCGCTCGCGGCGTTCTGGGCGTTTCCCGCGTGCCTAAATCGCCGCTCCAGATCACGGCTGTCGCGGTTCACAATCTCGCAGGAAAGCAGCCAGTGGCCGTCCCAAGTTTCGCGCCCAGCAAAGCTTACTCGGCAGGAATGCTCACGTACGATCGTCTATTCGTTTCCACCATGCCCGGCAGCGATCCGGCAAACGGCACTGTCCCTCAGAATCCGGCCGCGCAGGTTGATCTAGCGCTCGACCGCATGAAATCTGTGGTGGAAGCCGCGGGACTCACCCTTGCCAACATGGTCTTCGTGAATCCCTATCTCACTTCGGATATTCCAATGCGCATCATGAACGAGCACTACGCCCGCCGCTTCGAATTCGGGAACACACCAGGTCGCGCCACCATCGAAGTCTCCAGCCTGCCCGAAGGCGCGCACATCGCCTACACCGGTGTGGCCGTCCGCGACCTCAGCAAACGGCAATCGATTCGCCCGAAAAATATGCCGCCAAGCCCCACGGCCAGCCCTTGCGTCTTCGCGGGCGACACTTTGTATTGCTCCGCCAAAAGCGGATTTATTCCAGGGCCGAACGGCGGCGTATTCTCCGAATCCACTGCCGATCAAACTCGCCAGACGATGCGCAATCAGTTGGATAATCTCGAGGAAGCTGGATTGAAGTACGACGACGTGGTCTATTCCACAGTTTATCTGGACAATTTGTCGGACACGGCAGAGTTCGCGAAGGTCTACACAAAGTATTTCAGCGGTTCGTTGCCGGCGCAGACCACGCTGGCCCAGCTTCCCCCGGGCAGCCGAAAACCCAACGAAGAGGGCCAATATCCCGACCTCGAACAAATGTCCCTCATCGCCATCCGCCCGCACGGCGGCCCCAAGCCGCATCCGCTTCCTTAGAGGAAACGCCTGTCACCATCAACCACTAATAATCTGTCAAATGTCCAAGCGGTGTATTCGCCTAGCGGAGTCGCGGATCCCTGGAACCCGCTGACCGGTTCTCGCTGACAAGCTTCGTCTTTGTCTGGAGTGGGCCGGGCATGTTGTTTAGATACGCCGCGACTCCACGGTAAAGTCCTTCCGCGATGCGCTGCCGTTGGTCGCCTTCCAGAAGCATGCTTTCATCGCTGGCATTGCTGACAAAGGAAATCTCCGAAAGCACCGCGGGCATATTCGCGCCGGTCAAAACCACAAACGGAGCCTGCTTCACTCCGCGGTTTGCTTCCTGATGGCTAACAGCTCTGCAATTGCGCCGCGAGGGACTGCTGAATATCCGTGGCGAACTCCCGGGATTCCGTCAGCTTCTCGTTGCGCGCAATTTTCTGGATCAACTCCGGCAGATTGTGTAGCGACGAGCCCGCCAGTGCGTTCTCCCGCGAGGCAAGGTCTCGCGCTTCCTGCGAATTGGCCAAGCTTAGATAAAATGTCTCCACCCCGCGCGTAGCCCGGCTGTCGCTCGAGTTTGCGTGGATCGAAAGGAACAGATCCGCATTCGCGTCGTTGGCGATCGCCGTCCGTTCCTCCAGCGACACGTGCTGGTCCTCTCTTCCGCGTGTAGACCACTTCCGCCCCCGGTAAATTTTCGTGAATGAGCCGGCCCAGCCTCAGCGCCACATCCAGGCACAGGTCCTTCTCCAGCAGTCCGTGCGGACCCATGGTGCCCGTATCGTATCCACCGTGCCCTGGGTCAATCGCAATCCGCTTGATCTTCAGCCCGAGTTCGCGCGCCAGGGAAAGCTGCCCCTGTGCTTCAGCGCCTTGCGGCTGCCCATGAACATCAATCACCAGACGAGATGGATCCGTCAGAAGCTTAGCGGAAAAATCCTTGGCGCCCCCCGCATCCAGCACCAACCGCACTACGCCGTCGCTGTTCTGCGCAACGCGCACCCATTTCAGCAATCCGTTTTCGTTCGGAATAACTTGCGGCGCAACGGACGCGCCCAACTTCGAATTATGCAAATCGAAATAAATGCGGTCCGGTGAGTCCAACCTCGCCGATTCGTACGGAACCGCCTCATCCAGCGTGACTACCACCTGCGCGTCCCGGCCCATGCTGAAAGCCTGAATTGCTTTCACGTTCGGCATCCCGGCCACAGTCGCTTTCGCCGGAGTAACATCACGCGCGGACCCAGCCTCGCGAGGGCCTGCGTTCGGATTGATGAATTTCGCGGCCTCGCTTTGCACCAGGCTTCGAGTCGCAGCAAATTCTCCGCTCACCGACTTGGCCATCACCATCAGGGACGCGTGCGGGATAGCCAGCCCCGCGGCTGCGAGCAATGCCACGGCTGAGCCCGTCCAAATCCACCGACTGCGCGTGCGCGAAGCCGTGGGCCGGTGGTACGTAAGCGATGGCGTGGGCACCGGAGCGATCACCGCAGGCGATTCACTCGCGGGAGTCACAGGAATCGGCCCCGCCACCGCAACCGGCTTCGGACGCGCTGTGTTTGCGAACTGCAGCCTTCCGATCGCTTTCGTAACCAAATCCGCGGATAAACTCGTCGCGTCCGCCGCATATCCTTCCAATAGCGACCGGAAACAAATCTTATTGATCGTTCGCGGAATCCCCTGGCTGCGCTCGGCGATCAGCTCCAGCGCCTCCGGCTCGAAAAGCGATTCACCCGCATACCCCGCCACTTTCAAGCGGTGCCGGATGTAACCCGCCGTTTCCTCCGCCGAAAAAGGCTCCAGGTTTTGCACCAGCGTGATTCGCTGCATCAGCTGTTTCAGCTGATATTGCGCCAGCTTTTCGCCAAGCTGGGGCTGCCCGGCCAGAATGATCTGCATCAGTTTGGAGTGCGTCGTCTCAAAGTTCGAGAGCATCCGAATCGTTTCGAGCACACCATCATCCAGGTTTTGCGCCTCATCCACGATCAGGACAAACCGACGCCCCGCCAGCATTTCCGCAAACAAAATCTCGTTCAGCTTGTTGTGCATGGCCACCAGGCCCATGCCCATGGATTCCACGCCCAATTCATTCATCAGGTATTGAAAGAACTCGCGGGAATTGCACTGCGTCTGAAACAGGAACACCGCGCGCGCCGTGTCGCGCATTCCGTCCAGCACCTGATTCAAGAGCGTGGTCTTGCCCATCCCCGGCTCCGCGATCAGTGCCAGGAACCCGCGATCGCTCAGGATCGCGTCGGTCAGCGAATCCATCGCCTCGCAGTGCGTGCGGCTCGCGTACAAATACGCGGGGTCAGGCGTGACCCCGAACGGCTGCTCGCGCAGTCCGTAAAAATCCAAAATCATGGCCAAATCCCCCAGACGACAACAGACTCAGGAAGTGTACGCATTTCCGAAGGAAAATGGGAGACGAGGTCTTTGGGGGACACCCGTCCCGCCTCGGGACCCTCGCTCCAGCCCCCATTCGTCGAAGTTCCGGCAAACCTGCCTTTTTCGTTGACATAGGAGCGAGCACCCCCGAATCTAAGGACACTCAAAGATCCTGCCTGCGGTTTAAAGTATGACCGCGAGAGTAGAACACACGGGAGCGATCAACCCAATGAAAAATCTGGCTCGAACGGTGCGATGCGCAGCAGCTGATGCTTGGCCTCTGCCTGGCCGCTTCCACTGGCCTGTGGTCCCAGTGGCTGCCGCTGAATCCCGTAAAGAGCGTGGAAAGCTTGCCGGACGGCGCGCGCATTCAGCTAGAGAGCGGATTCCTCCGTTTCCAGGTTTGCTCCGATTCCATCGTCCGCGTGATTTACTCCCTGGAGCGCGAAGCGCCAGAGCATCCGGATTTCCTGGTCGTCAAGAAAGATTGGCCTAAGACGCCTTTACCCTACGAACCGATGACCCAAAACTGATTACGCTAGCCACCTCCCAATTGCGAATCGTAATCACGCGCGCGGACAGTTCCCTGATCTTCTACGACGCTAACGGAAAAAAGCTGACGCAGGAAAACACGCGCACCCTCACTCCAGTAACCGTCAACGGCGAGAAAACCCTACATCCCGAGCGCTTCACCAACATGTGGGACACCCAGGAAGCGTTCTATGGCCTCGGCCAGCACCAGGCCGGCGTCTGGAACTATCGCGGCGAAGACGTCCAGATCTCCCAGGACAACACCAATATCTCTGTCCCGCTTCTTCTCTCGAGTAACGGCTACGGAATTTTCTGGAATAACGGCTCGCGCAGCCGCATGAACAATCGCTTTGTGCACGCGCTCTATCTGAGCTCAGAAGTTGCCGACGCCATGGATTACTATTTTTTTTACGGGCCAGACTTTGACAAGATCATCGCCGATTACCGCGAACTGACCGGCCAGGCCCCCCTTTTCGGAAAATGGGCCTACGGCTTCTGGCAGTGCAAGAACCGCTACGATTCGCAGCAGGAACTCGAATCCATCGCTCAAAAATATCGCGATCTGCACATCCCTCTCGACAATATCGTCCAGGACTGGTTCTGGTGGAACATCATGGGCGAACCGGTGTTCAACAAAAATTATCCCGATCCCAAAGCCATGGTGGACACCCTGCACAGAGACCACGTGCACCTGATGATCTCCGTGTGGCCGTTTTTCCGCCCCGGCTCTCCGGTTTATGACGATATGGACAAGAAGGGATTCTTCATCGCAAAAACTCAGGTCGGCGGATTCCACCCGGCAGGGATGGCGCTCTACGATGCGTTCAATCCGGCCGCGCGCAAATATTACTGGAAATTGATGGACGACGCGCTCTTCAAAATCGGCGCGGACGCATGGTGGCTGGACACCACGGAGCCCGAAACCGAAGGTTTGGAAACCAGCCTGCTCGTCAACCATCAGACCGCTCTGGGGAATGGCGCGCGCTATGCCAACGAATTCCCGCTGATGACTACTACTGGAGTCTACGAAGGCCAACGCGCCGCTTCCGATCAAAAGCGCGTCTTCATTCTTTCTCGCTCCGGCTATGCGGGAATTCAGCGCAATGCCGCGGCGATGTGGTCCGGCGACGTGGATCCGAATTGGGAAACGCTACGTCGGCAAATTCCCGCGGGCTTGAATTTCTCTCTCTCGGGACTGCCTTATTGGACCACCGACATCGGCGGCTTCGTTTCCGCGAATCCGGACGATCCGGCGTATCGCGAACTTTTCATCCGCTGGTTTCAGTTCGGCACTTTCTGCCCGATTTTCCGCGTTCATGGCACGCGCACGACAAATCAGAATGAGTTGTGGTCCTATGGCGCGGACGCGCAGAAAATCCTCGTCTCTTTCGACCAGCTACGCTACCGCCTGATGCCCTACATTTATTCTCTCGCGTGGAAAACGACCAACGAGGGTTACACCATCATGCGTCCGCTGGTCATGGACTTCCGCAGCGACGTTCGCTCGCAAAATATCGCGGACCAATTTCTCTTCGGCCCTGCCTTGCTGGTCAATCCCGTCACCGAACCGCAAGCTACCTCGCGGCGTCTCTATCTTCCCGATGCTGGCTGGTACGACTTCTGGACTGGGAAATTGGCGAAGGGGGGCCAGTCTATGGAAGCAGCCGCGCCCATCGAACGAATCCCTTTGTTCGTGCGGGCTGGTTCCATCCTGCCGCTTGGACCAGACATTGAATACGCTTCGGAAAAATCCGCAGACCCGTTGGAGGTTCGCGTTTATCGGGGTGCCGATGGAAATTTCACACTCTATGAAGACGAAGGGGATTCCTACAATTACGAGAAAGGCGCCCACTCCACAATTCCCTTCTCTTGGGACAACTCCTCGCAATCGCTGACGATTGGCGATCGCACGGGATCCTTTCCCGGCATGACGGAATCGCGATCGTTGCACATCGTCTTCGTTTCGGAAGGACACGGCGCAGGCGGCGGCCTGACCGCCACTCCCGATAAGACGGTTACCTACTCGGGAAAGAAGTTTGTCGTCACTCCGTAACGGATTCTTCCCCGCGGCCAACGCGGGAACCATTGACATCTCGTCACGCGGGCGTCAGAACCGCCTGCTTCGCCTCTTGGGCCGCGCGCGAACCTTCTGAGGTGAGGTCACGATTGGCAAATCCCACGCCAATTTTCTTCAGAAACGCCGTGGGAGGCTCCCCGCCGGCAAAAATCCAGACGTAATCGTTGGCGATCGTTTGTTTCGCCCCGCTCACTTCCAGGATCACGGAATCCGCCTTAAATTCCACGGGGTTCGAATTGAACAATACCTTGAGCTTGCCCTTGCGCATGAACTCCTGAATGCGCTGATTGTTGCGCTCCTTGATGCGGCCGAAACTCGCCTGCCGGTAGGAAAGCGTGACGCTATTGCCGACCTGACTCGCCAGCCCCATGGCCGCCTCAACCGCGGAATCTCCTCCGCCAATCACCAGAATCTTCTTATTCACATAATGATCCGCCTCGATCAGGCGGTACATCACCTTAGGCAGCTCCTCACCCTTCACACCAAGTTTCCGCGGGTCGCCCGCCTTGCCCAGCGCCAGAATCACGTGGCGCGCGCGAAACTCCGCCGCTTTGGTGATAATCCGAAAGTTTCCATCGCTCTCCTTGGCGATATTTTCCACTTTCTCGCCTGTCCTGCAATGGAAGTCCGCGCGCTTCAGCACCCTGCCCCAGAATTCCAGTAGATCTTCCTTGGAAAGCTCCGACTTCTTGAACTTGCCATGCATCGGAAATTCCACGGGACTGGTCATCACCAATTTCTGCCGGGGATACTTGGAAACGGTGCCGCCGATTTCGGACTGCTCCAGCGTGATGTATTTTAGCTTTTTCTCCGCCGCACGAAGCGATGCGCTGATTCCCGCGGGTCCCGCGCCAACGATCAGCACGTCGTAAAGGTCCGTGGCGTTTGCCGATGTTTTGTTTATGGAGAGCCGCCGGGCAATGGTGTCCACACATTCGCGACCCTGGTTCACCGCATTCTTGATCAACGCCAGTCCCCCCAACTCGCCGACGATAAACATGTTCTTCAATGTGGTCTCGTAATCCCGCGTCAGTGTTGCCAGATCCGCGCCAACGCTTGGACTCGCCAGTACCATCGTGATCGCGCCGACTGGGCAAGCTTCCGCGCACAAGCTGTGGCCAATGCATTTGTACCCGTTGATGATCATGGCCTTCCCCCCAACCATGCCCAGCACATCACCCTCCGGACACACCATCGTGCACGTGGCGCAGCCAATGCAGTAATTATTATTGATCTGCGGATGCTGCGATTGCGGACCATCGGAGCGCAGCTTCCCGCGCTCCGCCGCTTGCTTGAATTTCAGCGCCTTCTTTTTTTCCTGGCGAAGATAGTAAGCGAGAAAAAAACCGATGATCGCCGCCGCAATCAGAAACGAAATCAGATTATCCATATCGTCATAACCTTAGAGCCGGTAGCCCATATAAAGGACCAGGCTGATGTGAACGATGGCCAGAATGGCGAACGCATAGCTGAACGGCCGGTGCACAACATGCCACAGATTAAAGACTTGTTGTGTCCGCTGAAGAAACAGGATGCGTTTCGAGAGGGCGGCCTGCCTGCGCGCGATGGCAATTCCGCGCTCAAGCTTCAAATCCCCCGTTCGGCGCACTCCAAACGCGGATACCAGCCACGCCCCGAATCCCGCCGCCTGCAGTCGCAGCAGCGAAATCTGAAAGGGTCGCCGCAGATCGATCAGAATCATATACACAAGCGCGATCAGCATCGGCATATGCTCGACGTCCTCTGGTGTCGGCAGGTCATACAGCGCTTCCATGCGCGTACCAAACGCCAGCTTCTGTGCTCCCAGTTCCTGACGCATGCCCGCTTCGGTGTCCCGCATCTCTTTCATGGATAGTTCGGCTGCATTGAGATTGCGCGGGACTTGCGAATATAAATACCGCCCGACGAAACCGGAAAGCGTCACGCACAGCATGCTCCAGAATGCCATCCCAGCAATATTGCCGAATTTGAATGAAGCGTGAAACGCGACGATAATTGGCGCCGTGGTGCCCAGCACCACGTGAAAATCCAACCAGTGCCGCGAATTGCCCTGCCGCCCGAGCCATCCCCATTTCTTCCGTAGGGGATAAAGATAAATCAAGAAAAATAGAAGCACACCGAACAACCCCAGCTTCATTCCGACGCTTCCGCTCGGCTTTAACAGGTCATGCTTTGGGGAAAGCGGCCGGTTAACGGAGCTCAGCGTGTAGTAGTCCATACCGTACCCGGCAATCACCAAAACAATCGCTAGAGCAACCATCCACGCGAGCAGCAACCGCATTCGATGGCCACGCTCGATGTCCTCTCTTGCAATAATCGCGCTTCGAACGCTGGCTTCTGCGCTCATGGCTTTTCATCCCCCATTTGAACCTGGATGGTGGCTCGAAATCTCCGGTAGTCCGTGAACCGATGCACGTTCCGCCAGTGCTGCTTCGGCGTTTCCACGTCGATCACCGCCGAGGAAGGCATCCAGTAGGCTTCCTCCGGATCGTGAAACTGCACCACGGAATAATGAATTTCGCTGCTCAATTGGTGTAGGCCCAGATCGTCCAGACTCGACTCCAGGCCGGCAATCAGCTTCACCACAGCCCCGGATTCGCTGTCGATCCAGATCTCGCCGGTCAGCGGTAGCGGATAGTTGCGACTGCGCAACTGGATAGCGGCTGGCGAAGAACCGCCAGCGACAGGCTTAAACTGAATTTTCACCAGCTTCCGGCCCCCGACCACTTCCTCCGAAACAGGTGTAAACGCGAAGCTGGATTCAAAATCCTGGTGCAGCACCAGCAGCATACTCGCAAATCCATTGGTGATTAGCAGCGTCTTGTTTGGGTCGCGGAACGCCTCTTTCCGCGCTTCACGGGATTCCACCAGCTTCAACGAACCACTGCGCGTGTTCGACTGCATCTGGTACTCAAACACAGACTCTTCCCGGTACACGGGTTTCCCGTTTTTACCAACGATTGTCTGCGCCACGTCCTCATTGCAGACCACGTTGGAGGTTTGCTCGAAAAAATTGTCGATTAGTTTCCGCGCATGGAGCAGCGTATCGTTTGCGCGTGCCAGAAACGCCGGATCGGCGGAGCCGGCAGTCGCCGGAGTATCGGCGCCCTCCATCTTTGTCTGGGCGCAAAGCAAGGCCGTGCACGCGAATATCCCCAAGAGCAGGGTAATCACTGCCAGGACCGCCTTGCCTGATTTGAGGTCGCGGGTCATTTCCGCAGGCCTCCAAAGCGATACCCGAAGATCGTGGACCATTGCGCGTAATTCAACGTCGTGCCGTTGTAATAGCCGATCAGCCCCTCCACAAAATATTTCCGGCTGATCGTCCAATCCACCGTGGCGTTCACGAACCGTGAGCTGGAATTGCTTGTCAAGGGCGAATTAAACTTCTGATCCCCGGCCAGCACCTGCACCCGCAGCATTTCCGTCAGGTTCCGCGAAAGCGATACCGATTCATATTGCCCGCTGCCAAAGCTGCTGTTGAATTGCGTGTAGTGCAGATCCAGAAATAGCCCTGTTCGGCCAAGATTGCTGAACGTGATGCCATACGATTCATTCAACGCGTTTCGGGTGTCTGTGCTGGCCTTGCTGCGCCCCAGGCTGGTGTATACGCTGATGTGTTTCGGCAAATCCAGTCGCACATCTCCGCTGAATCCCTGAAACAGATAATTGTCCAGCACGCCCGTGCCGATCAGCAGCGGGTTGAATGTCGGAAGATTTCGAAAATAGTTGTAGTTCACCCCAAATGTCACCAGTTTCACAGGCTGGAAATGCAGCGAATTGTAGGTCTGCGTAATCCCCGTGGGATTGCTGCCCCCGCCCGGATACGGCGAGGTTCGCGCGTCATCGATTTGCATCGAATTGTAAAACGCGATGTAGCGCTTCCAGTTCACGTTGTTCTCAAAAAACGCGAACTGCCGCGACACCCGCCAGTCAATCGTGTTCACCGCAATCCCCGCGGTGCTCAAGTAATGCAAATGATTGAAATCCCCGTCCTCCACGCTCACAAACGTCCCGGCGATCTGTTGGTTGGGGTTGTAACTCCACGAACTTTGGTCGGGCGTGGAACCCGCAAATGCGCCTACCGTGGTGATGCGTCCGATCCGATGCCCCATGTACGCGCCGTCAATCGTGCTCAGGCTCGGCGCCCATGGTAGATATAGCCTGCCAATCCCAAACGTGTTCGGTGAATACGGGTTCTGATAGGTGAATCCAAGGTGATACGTACGATTCAACAGATCTGTCAGCGTCGCGGTCCCGGCATCCGGCAAACTCGACGTGCTGGTGTTCATCGTCCCGCGCCAGAATCCCGTGAAGTTCCAATACGTGCCGCCAATGTGCGTCATGTCCGCGTCAATCATCATTCCCAATTGCGTGGAATGGATGCCGGACTCTTGTATTCCCCCATAGCTGAAGCCCACGCGAGCGCGCATCACACCTATCGGAGATTCCGTGGTGTTCTCCACATGCGTCGCGCGAAATTCCTGGTCAACCGGATCACCCGAAGTGAACGCGATCGAAATTGGATAGTTTTCCGAGTCCTGTGCGGTTTCCGCCAGATGGCGGTCTTCCGAACTACCGGGAGTCAGAAAAGCGAGCTGCCCAATCCGCAGTTCACTGGCGGAAGAAACCACGTCGCATACCGCCGAACTGTCCGCGACCGAGACCACGTTCAATTCCGCTATATGCGGATACCCGCGATAACGCACGCCGTCGTTCACCGCATTGTCTGGCGGTGGTTCGATCACCGAAAGCTTCATGCCTTCTTGCAGACCGGCATTACTCCCGGCATCAATGTAAACGGAATTGTCAGCCAGGTATTTCACGCGAAACACAGAAGATTTCTGGCTGGACGTCGATTCCTGGGCGAACACGCCGGTAGGAAAAAAACCAAGGAGCATGCAGGAACAAGCGACCCATGCCAGATCGAAGACGATCAGCGAACGCATGTTTAGCCCCCGCCGCCATTTTTGTGGCAGTTGTAGCAGGTGGTGGGGCCGTAGCTATAGCCACCCACTCCATTGTGGGTGTTGTTGGTCTGCGATTGCTGGTGGGCAGTAGTCGTGTGGCAGTTGATGCAGGTGAAGCTGGAATAGTCCGTGGAAACCTGGTGGCAGTCGTTGCACACCGACCCGTGGTGCGGTATCGGGAAGTAGGTATGGTTGAACGTCGCGCCGAGCCAGGTCGTGGTCGTGTGACACGTGTCGCACGTCGTCGGGTAGCCCGCTGCGATGTGATTCGGCACCGAACCACCCAGCGTCTGCGTGCTCAGCCAAGCCGCCTGGTGGCAGCCGTAGCAAGCCGTATTCGCAGATGTGAGGCTGTAATTGTTGCTGACATGGCAGTCCGTGCAAGCCGTAATCTTTGAACCGGCCGCCGGCGGCATCTGGTGCGCCCCGGTCAGCGCCCAACCCGTCGTGCTGTGGTCGAATGTGCCGGGATTCCATGCCGTTGTGTTATGGCAAGTAGAGCAGAGCGAAGTTGGAAAGCCCGCCGCCACGTGATTTGGCACTGCGCCCCCCAGCGTTTGCGTGCTTAGCCACGTGGATTGGTGGCAACCGTAGCAATCCGTGTTTGCGCTGGTCAGCGTGTAATTGTTGTTGACGTGGCACGAAGCGCAGGGCGTCGTCGCATGCGTTCCCGTCAGCGGCCAGCCCGTTGTGCTGTGGTCAAAATTTGCAGTGCCCCAGCCCGCCGTCGTGTGGCAGGTTGAACAATTTGCCAGCGCGAAAGCAGGCCCAGCCGTTGTGTGCGTAGGATTATTCGTCTGCTGCCAGGTCGTCAGGTGGCACCCCGCCGTGCCGCAAGCCGTCGGGGCAATTTGCAATGTGTAATTGTTGCTGACGTGACAGTCCGTGCAGGCTGCGATCTTCCCCGCCGGGGCGAACTGGTGCAGATTCTGCAGCGGGAAGCCGGTCGAGTTGTGACTCCAGGTCGAGGTCCAGTTCGTTGTCGTGTGACAAGTCGCGCATTGCGATGTCGGGAATCCGGCCGCCACGTGATTCGGCACCGCGCCGCCGAGGGTGGATGTGCTGTTGTACTTATCCTGGTGGCAACCGTAGCAGTCCGTATTTGCCGCCGTGAACGTGTAATTGTTATTGACGTGGCAGGACGTGCATGGCGTTGTCGCGTGCACTCCCGTCAACGCCCAGCCCGTCGTGCTGTGATCGAAGGTGGCCGTACCCCACGAAATCGTGTTGTGGCAAGTGGAGCAGTTCGTCGCGGCAAACGGAGCGCCTGCGGTCGAATGCACAGGATTGTTCGTCGTCTGCCAGGTCGTCAAATGGCAGCCGGAGTTGCCGCAATCCGTCGGCTGGATATTCAACGTGTAATTGCCGCCAATGTGGCACTGCGTGCAGGTGGCCACCTTCCCTGCCGGAGCCAACTGGTGCGAATTCGTCAGCGGGAATCCCGTCGTACTGTGATCAAACTTGCCGTCCGACCAGACCGTAATTGTGTGACACGAAGAGCAAGCCGCCGCGGTCGTTGGAAAATTCGAAGCCACGTGGTTCGGCACATTCCCACCCGCGGTCTGCGTCTTGTTCCAGTCCGCTGTGTGGCAGGAGAGGCAATCGCTGGTGGTCAACGAATAGTTGTTGTTGGTATGGCATTGCAAGCAGGGCGTCGTCGCGTGCGTGCCAGTCAATGTAAAGCCGGTGATGCTGTGGTCAAATGAAGCCGCGTCCCAGCCGACTGTCGTGTGACATTTCGAGCAATTCGCCGTGGCAAACGATGGACCCGAAGTAGAATGCACGGGGTTATTCGTCTGCTGCCACGTGGTCAAGTGGCACTGCGAGTTTCCGCAATCCGTTGGTTGAATGGTCAGATTGTAATTTCCATTCAGGTGGCAGGAGCTGCAGGGCACATTGGCGTGGCCGTTCGTTAACAGGAACCCGGTCGTGCTGTGGTCAAACTTTCCGTCGCTCCACTTCGTGATGGTATGGCACGTGGCGCAGGCCGAGGCAGTACTCGGGAATCCAGCCGTAATGTGGTTCGGGACACTCCCGCCGAGGGTCTGTGTGCTGTTCCAGGAGGACGCGTGGCACGACATACAGTCACTCGTTGTCAGTGAATAATTGTTGTTCACGTGGCACTGCGCGCAAGGCGTCGTGGCATGCGTGCCCGTCAGCGCGAAGCCCGTAACGCTGTGATCAAACGAAGCCGCATCCCAGCCAACGGTCGTATGGCAATTTGCGCAGTTGCCCAATGCGAATGCCGGCCCGGAAGTTGAGTGCACCGGATTGTTTGTCTGTTGCCAGGTCGCGACGTGGCACCCGGCCGTGCCGCAAGCCGTTGGCGCAATCTGCAGATTGTAATTGTTATTGACGTGGCAGGAAGCGCAGGGCACGTTCGCGTGGCCATTCGTCAAAAGAAAGCCCGTGGTGCTGTGATCGAATACCACGTTGTTCCAACTGACTGTATTGTGGCACTGCGAACAATTCGCGGCCGCAAATGACGGTCCCGCCTTCGGGTGAGGTGGATTATTGGTCTGCTGCCAGGTCGAAAGGTGGCATCCCGCGTTTCCGCAATCGGTGGGAGCAATCTGCAGATTGTAATTATTGTTAACGTGGCACTGCGCACAGGGCACATTCGCGTGCCCGTTGGTCAGCGCAAACCCCGTCGTACTGTGGTCAAACGTTGCTCCCAGCCAGCTATCGAACTTGTGGCAGCCCTGGCAATTGCTGGACGCGAATGCAGGTCCCGCGGATGCGTGCGGTGGATTCGTGGTGTTCTGCCAGTCTTTCAAGTGGCAGGAGTCGCAGGCGGTGGGAAGCCCCAGGAATACGCCCGTAGCGCCCTGCTTGTGGCACTCTTCGCAGGGCACAGCGGCGTGCGCCCCCAGCAAGGGAAACCGGTTCTGATGATCGCGAACCGCTTGCACGGCAATGTTCCAACCTTGAACGGTGTGGCACTGTTCGCAATTGGGACCCATCTGCCGCCGGTGTATGTCCGCGTGGCAATCTGCGCAGTTCTTCCCTACATTCGTAAAAACCGGTTTCACGTGGCACTGCACGCATTTCACTTTTTCATGCATCCCGCGCAGCGGATAGCTGGTCTTGTTATGGTCAAATTCAGGAACCGCACGGATCGGACGCCATCCCGACGATGTGTGGCAGTTTTCGCAAGGGATGTTCAAGGACGGCCCGTGTGGATTGCGGGCAGCCTCATGCTGGCTAGTGAGGGCCGGGGCAGGTATTCCACGCGAGGGATTACGCCCGGCTGTATTAGAGAGCGCCAGTAGAGCCCAGAGCGAGAACTGAAGGAGCGTCAGCGTAGAGTTCTCCCGTCATGCCACACGAAGACCAGAGGCGGGGCCACATTTACGAGCTGTCACGATTTTCAGACAATTACCATGGTGGTTCCTACTGTCCGTGGGTACAGTTGTAGACCAGTTCTAACCAGTTTCCCTCATTGGTACTTCTGGTTCATAACCTGGCTGGAGCTCAGTTTTTTTGTTGCAGGGGAATGTTCCCGGGTTGCCAAGAAAAGTTATTGTTCGCTAATTAGTAATCCAGAGCCAGGGCGCAACCACGATTGGTCGCGAAACACAGAGTTCCTTCTCCCTCCCCGCCTCCAGTGTTGAAAAATTCATCAGTTCGGCAGGTCCGGCTTCACGATTCGCGGATCGTTCCCGTGGCAGTCTGCGCATTTGTTCGGTGTATTTTTGTAGACCACAATCGTCTTGTCTCCAACAGTCCTGGTCTGCATGTGGCACTTATCGCAAGCCACGTTCGCGTGCCCGCCAGTCAGCGCTAAATGTGTGCGTGTATCATGGTCAAACGTGGAGGGCACCCACCGCTCCACATTATGGCAGTCACCGCAGTGCGTCTTGCCGTCTTTGGCCACGAACTGCTGGTCGTGTGCATCCAAGTGGCAGGCTTCGCATGCTTGCGGGGTCCCTTTGAATCGCGAAGCATAGTCTGTGGTGATTTTGTGGCATGCGCCGCAGGTAACCGTGCGATGCGCGCCCAGCAGCGGAAATTTCGTTTTGGAGTGGTCAAACCCGCTGATCTCCACCCAGCTTTTCAACGTGTGGCAGGCCTCGCAGCCAAACGGCGTCCCATTCGCCCGCTTGCGGGCCATGCGATCCCTGAACTCCCCATTGTGTGGATCTTTGTGGCAAGCGGTGCATGTGCGATCTTCAAATTTGAACGGCAGAACCCTGTCGGTGCGCCCGCCGGCCCCGAGTTTGTGGCAGTCCGAACAGGCCACGGCCACATGCGCGCCAGCCAACGCAAAACGCGTGGAACGGTGCTTTGCAACTGTGAAAGTACTCCGGTGGAAGTCAATCACCGTGTGGCAGGCTTCGCACTTATTGTTGTAGGGCGCGGCGGCGAACTGATTGTCGTGTGCATCCTTGTGACAGTCCGCGCAAGCCTCGAACTTCACTTTGTAAACGGTGTCTTTGCCAGCCGGAATGTGGCACTTCGCACACTCCACTTTCACGTGCTTCCCTTTCAGCGGATACGCCGAAGTGTCGTGCTCTTTCACGCCAAACAGGGAAGGTTTCCACCCGTCCACCGTGTGGCATTCCGCGCACTCACCCTTCTTAGCCCGCGATTCGAATTGCCCCTTGTGTGGATCCGGCTTGTGGCAGTCATTGCAATACGTGAACGCCACCTGCTTTTTGAAATCTCCATTCAAGTGGCACGCGGTGCAGGAAACCTGCGCGTGCTTTCCCACCAGGGGATATTTCGTCTTCGCGTGGTCGAAATCGAATCCCGCAAGCATGGTCTTCCATCCGCTGGTGGTGTGGCAAGAATCGCAAGCCTTCTTGAACTCGCCCTTGTGCGGATCCATGTGGCAGTCGGCACACGCCCCAAACTTCATGTCCTGATACCGCGCCGGCCCGCCCGGCGTATCCGGCTTATGGCATTTTTCGCACGCCACCTTTGTGTGCAGGCCTGTTAAGGGATAGCGCGTCTTCGAATGGTCGAAATTCTTCGCCGCCTTCCAACTCTCCGTGGTGTGGCACTTCGTACATTCGTTGCCTAGCTGTCCTTTATGTGGATCGCTATGGCAAGTTTGGCAAACAGGGGAAAGCCCAAAGTAAGATTTCGCAAGATCCTTTTTTTTGATCAGCGCGCGGTCCCCGGGCATCATGTGCGCGGGCGTGTGGCACTTCTCGCAAGCCAGTGGCGCGTGCTTTCCTTCTAGCGCATATCCGGTCAGCCGATGATCGAACTTGCTCTCGGACGGCTCCCAGTGAATCAGGTGGAAGTCCTCCCCGTTATGCTCCAGGTGGCAGCGCACGCAATCCTTGCCGCTGGGATTCTGCATCTGAAGTTGCGCGTGGTACCCATGCTTCCCGGCCAGCGCTTGCGCCACTTCCTTGTGGCATTCCACGCATTTAAATGTTGGCGTGCTTGCCCCGAATTCGTGACACGTGGCGCATTGCGTCGTGCCGGTCAGCGAAGAGTGCGCCTTGGAGAGTGGCCCTGGAGAAATCTGCGCATCGGCGCGCGTCGAAACAAAGAGGCATGCCATAAAAAGAAGCAGCAACATCGCAAATCGCGGCCGCTCCCCGACTGCGCGACCCATCTTAATCAAACCAGGCGCGCGACAATGCACGCTTGCCTCCGTCTTTTTGACCTGCACGGCCGGAACATACACGAATGGACTGCTGCCAGATTGCACCGTAAAGGCATCTCGTAGAGATAGCAGGTTCGTGAGGTGTCGCGAAAGCTGTACGGGGGGCCAGTTGAAGTCGGGTACTAACGAATGGCCCTGAGACTATTCCACGTGCTGATAGCGGCTTTGCAGTGAACGGATCAGCTCTTGTTCCAGTCTACCATTCGAATTCAATGGCCACGACGTCGCGGGTTGCTTCAAAGTCGCGTCGCTGGACTTCCCTTCTCCTTCAAAATGCGCCGAGATTTGCACCCGTGCGAATCCCCCGCCAATATCTACCGTACGCACCAGCACGGCCGCTTTTCCATCCTCGAAATCCACGGGTTCAATCAACACTTTGGTGTCGGCGTATCTTTCCAAATCCTCTGCGTCCATATAACGGACAAACGTCCAGGTGTCTTCGGTGGCGTGATTCTCGTGAATGCGCCACTGCAAATCGCGCACCACCGCTTGCAGCGCCTCCTGAATTTCCAGCGGTTCGCCTTTCACTTCGAGGCAGGCGGGCAGCGGCTCCGGCGGCAGTGGATGCTTCGTCTTGGGAGCACTTTTCTTTTTTCCGCTCGGCCCGAGAACAGGATTCGCGCTGCACGCGCGCGTGGTCACCGGCGGCGCAGCATTCGGCGTCGATTGTTGCGCGGCTCCCACCCCGGCGACAAACAATATAATCATCGCAATAAGGCACATCTTGTGCGACACGCGGGATGCGCGGTGGAATCGAAGGGAAATTCATCACAGTGAGGAGCCTACCGGATACTAATTCGGTGGCGCAACGCCCGAATGCGCCTGTTCCCAATCCGTCAACGAATCACGCAGTTAATTTATTTCCTGAAGAACCAGATTTATCGCGCCGCCACAGTCTCTGCCGTCCGCGTCGATCCTGACTTTCCAAGCGCCTCATCCACCACCTGCAGCGCTTCTTCGATAACGTCGAGACCCAGGCACAACTCCGCTTCGTTGATGATCAGCGGCGGGCACACCCACAGCATATTGAACCGGCTGAAGGCGTAAACGTGCCGCGACTTCAGATGCGCCGCCAGTTTCCCCATCTCCGGGCTCGTGCCGTTGAATGGCGCCAGCGCCTCGCCGGTCGCCTTATCCTTTACCAGCTCCAGCACGCTGAATAGCCCGATGTGCCGCACGTCGCCCACGCATGCATACTTCTTCTTCATGCCTTCCAGCCGCGAAGCCAGATAACGCCCCTGCTTCTCCACATTCTCAAAAATCTTCTCTTCTTCGTAGATCCGCAGGTTCGCCACCGCCGCCGCGCAGCAAACCGGATGCCCGCTATAGGTCAGCCCGCCCCACAGCATATTCGTCTCAAAATACTTGGCGATTCTTTCCGAAACAATCGTTGCGCCCAGCGGCATATATCCGCTCGTCAATCCCTTCGCGCAAGTAACAATGTCCGGCTTGATTCCGTAGTGCTGCGTGGCCAGCCATTTTCCGGTGCGCCCAAATCCCGCCATCACTTCGTCGTCAATCAGCAGAATCCCATACTTGTCGCAAAGCGCCCGCAGCTTCGGATAGTAATCGTCCGGGGGCACCAGCAATCCGTTCGACCCGGTGATTCCCTCCACCATAATCGCGGCGATATTGTTCGGCCCCTCCATCTGAATGATCTCGTCGATGTGGCTGACGCATTCGCGATGGCAGGTTTCCACTTTTTGCCCAAACGGGCACCGGTAACAATAAGGATCGAACACCCGGACGATCCCCGGAATCCCCGGCTCCACTGGCAAGCGGCGCGGATCGCCGGAAGCGGTCATTACTCCCATCGTCGCGCCATGGTAACTGCGGTACCGCGTAATAATCTTGTCCCGTCCGGTCACCAGCTTCGCCATCTTCAGGGCGTTTTCATTGGCTTCCGATCCTCCGAGTGTAAAAAACGCCTTCGCCAGGCCGGTGACTTCAGCCAGTTTTTTCCCAAGATTTCCACGCGGCTCCGTCGCAAAGCTCGGCCCCGCAAAACAAAGTTCATCCACTTGCGCCTTGATCGCCTCCAGCATTTTCGGGTGCTGGTGGCCAAGGTTCAGATTGATAAGCTGCGAACTGAAATCCAGCCAGCGGTTGTCGTCGCCGTCCCAGAACCACACGCCTTGTCCCCGCTTCATGTGAATCGGGTTAGCCGTACTCTGCACCGACCACGAAAACATCGTGTAGTCGCGATTATCCTGAACGATTTTCTGCGATTTGGCGTCCATTTCGTCATTCCTTCCCGTCAAACTCACTGTGCCTGCAAAATCCAGTCCATGGTTTTCGCGGCCAGCCGGTCCAGCGCGGTCACGGACATTTCCAGATGTTCTTCCCTGGTATCTTCAATTTTATTGTGGCTGATCCCGCGCAACGATTGCACGAACATCATAACCGTTGGAATCCCCGCGCGCGAGACTTCTGCGGCGTCATGCAATGGCCCCGAGGGAAGCCGGTGCGAACTCCCGGAAATTTCCTTAACCGATTGCTCGCAGAGATCCAGAAGATGTGCGTGAAACGGTATCGGATGAATGCTCCAGATGTGCTGCCACTCCACCGTGCAATTCTCTTCCCGCGCGAATTTCTGGCTGGCTTCTTTAGCTTCTGCGAACATCTGCGCGAGCACCTTGGCATCCAGGTCGCGCTGGTCCAGTGTAGCTTCGCATCGCCCCACCACCGCGGTCACGATTCCCGGAAAAGTTTTCAAACTGCCGATCGTGCAGACCGCATCCTCATGTTTTCCCGGCAATGCTGCGGATCTCCAACGCCAGCTTTGCTGCCGCCGCCAGCGCGTCCCGCCGCAATTTCATCGGCGTCGCACCAGAGTGCGCCTCTTGCCCATGAAACGTTATGCCATGCCGCTCCACGCCCTTCGTTCCCAGCACCACTCCCAGCGGCAATCCCATTTTCTCCAGCACCGGCCCTTGCTCAATGTGAAGTTCCAGATAGGCGACCGCATTCGCGCGCTCTTTTTCCGCCTCCGGGAAGCGATCCATGTGCACGCCGCAGCGCTTCAGAGCTTCCTCCATCGTGAACCCGTCGCGGTCTGTTCGCACCCGGTCCGCCGCAATCGTGTGGGAACCTGCAAAGGCCGACGAGCCGAGCAAACTGCGCCCAAAACGCGCGCCTTCTTCATCCGCCCAATCCACCAGCCGAACCGTGATCGGCGGCTTGCCCTTGAATTCCTCCGCAATGCGCCGCAGCACTTCCAGTCCCGCCAGGACATTCAAACTTCCGTCCAGCCAGCCGCCATTCGGCACCGAATCCAGATGCCCGCCAATTAGCAAACTCTTTTCCGACGCCCCGCGCAGCGTCACCCAATTATTTCCCGCCGCGTCGTAGTGGTGCTCCACCGGCATCCCGACAAGCTTCGTCGCGAACCATTTCCGTGCTTTCTGCCACACGTCCGTCCACGCCACGCGTTGCGCTCCATTTTCATCGGAGGTCAATTCGCGAAGCTCTTTCAATTCCGCGACCGTTCGTTTGGGAAGCAGGCTCATCTCGCAACTCGCTTAAAAGTAGGTGGGTTCCCTCTTCAGCATACGCCCGCGGCCGCGCTCGCCGACAAATTTTCCATCCTTCACCTGGATCTTGCCGCGTACCGTCACCACCGATGGCCGCCCCTCAATCACCATGCCCTCAAACCCGCTGTAATCGTTGTTCACATGGTGGGTTTTCGCTGAAATCACGCCGCGGTAGTCCGGATCATAGATCACCAGGTCCGCATCACTTCCAATCGCAATCGTTCCCTTGCGCGGGAATAACCCGAACAGTTTCGCCGGCCGCGTGCTCGCCGCATCAATAAAGCGTTCCAGTTCCAGCCGTCCTCGTTTCACACCATAGGTGTAAAGCAGATTCACGCGATCCTCGATTCCCGGAATCCCGTTGGGAATCGTCGTGAACGCATCCTTGCCGAGAATCTTCTGCTCGGTATCGAACGGACAATGATCCGTTCCGACGGTGTCAATCAGCCCGCGATCCAGTGCGCTCCACAGGACGGCAAGATTTTTCTTCGCACGCAGCGGCGGGGACATCACATGCTTCATCCCTTCCACTCCCGCCCGCTCCGCATACGATTTATCCAGTAAAAAGTGCGGAATCACCGATTCGATGAATAGCTTCACGCCGCGCTCCTTCGCCGCCAGCGCCGCTTTCAACGCAGGCTCGCACGAAAGATGCACCACGTACCCCGTGGCCTTGGTATTTTCCAGAAACGTCGCAAAACGCCCCGTGCCCTCAGCCTCCACAGATTCCGGCCTGCTCGGTTCGTGCCACTCCGGCCCGATTTTCCCTTCGCCGATCAGCTTTTCTTGCAACTGCGCCACCAGTTCCGCGTTCTCGCAATGCGCCGTGACAATCACTCCCAGTTGCCGCGCCAGCCGCAGCGTGTGGTACATCTCCTCATCCGTCACCCCAAAAAAATTCTTGTACGACAGGAATATCTTGAACGACGCCGTCCCATCGGCCACCACTTCGCGCAAGCTGCCCCGGCGTCTCCTTCCCAAATTTGGTTACCGACATGTGAAACGCGTAGTCACACGCGCTTTTCCCCTCGGCCTTCGACTTCCACAATTGGTAGCCCTGTAGCGCGTCATCGTTGCGATTAGGGCAGCACATTTCAATGTACGTCGTCGTTCCGCCAATCAGCGCCGCGATGCTCCCCGTCTCGTGCGTATCCTTTGCAAACGTGGACATGAACGGCAGGTAGATGTGCACGTGGGGGTCAATGAACCCGGGGAAAACCAGTTTGTCCGTGGCGTCCACAATTTCCGTGCCTGCCGGCGCTTCCAGATTCCGCCCGATCCGCGTAATCGTCTCGTCTTCCACAAAAATATCCGCGCGTTCCCGCGTCCCGACGGTAACGATTTCCCCATTCCTGATCAGCAACGCCATCCGAAGCTCCCCGACTTCAATGAATATGAATCCCCATTTTGTCGCGATACGCCTTCATCTTCTCCCAATCCTCGGTCACCTCGCGCTGCTTCTGTGAAAGTTCATCCCACGTCACAGACGGCCTCTCCTGCGGCTCCTCCACCATCTGAATGCAATTCTCAACCGGGCAAACGTTGAAGCACAACCGGCAGCCCACGCAATCTGCTTCCCGCACCAGCACCTTCGGCCGCGTATGCACCGCCGCCTCTTTTCCGTTCGACCGCAAATCGTAAACCCCGGGCTGGACTACGCTGCCATCCTTCGCGATCAGATCAATGCACTGGTGCGCCGTGTCGTTGCACGCCACATAGCAAAGATCGCAGCGGATGCATTTCTCCTGATCGATTCGCGCCACCGCCTTGAACGACAAATCAAAATTCTTGAAGTCCGAAACGCGATGCACGCTCTTCCCCACCACGTCGGAAATCGTCTTGAATCCCTTTTCATCCATCCAGTTGGAAAGCCCGTCGCACAAATCCTCAATAATCCGGAATCCGTAGTGCATCACCGCCGTGCACACCTGCAGGCTGCTCGCCCCCAACAGCAGAAATTCCGCCGCATCCGTCCACGTGGAAATGCCGCCCATCCCGGAAATCGGCAGCTTCGAATTCGAAACCACCCCATCAGTTCCCAACGCGGCAAGCATGTTCAGCGCGATCGGCTTCACCGCCGGGCCCGCATAGCCGCCGTGCCCGCCCTTGCCGCCGATATTCGGCACCAGTTCCAGGGTTTCCAGATCCACCCCGATAATCGAATTGATCGTGTTGATCAGCGAAAGCGCGTTTGCTCCCGCCGCCACCGCGGCCCGCGCGGGCATCACAATATTGGAAATGTTCGGTGTCAGCTTCACAATCACCGGAATCTTCGCCACCTGCATCACCCAGCCGGTGATCTGCTCGCAATATTCCGGCACCTGCCCCACGGCGCTCCCCATCCCGCGCTCGCTCATCCCGTGCGGGCATCCATAATTCAACTCGATGCCGTCCGCACCCGTATCCTGAATCTTCTTGATGATTTCGTGCCACGCCTCCGGCTTCGATTCCACCATCGCCGAAACGATCACCGCGCGGTCCGGCCACGCCCGCTTCACTTCCGCAATTTCACGCAAATTCTGTTCCAGTGGCCGGTCAGAGATCAGCTCCACGTTATTAATCGCCAGCATTTTCTGACCGCCATAGTGCCAAGCGCCATACCGGTTCGAAACGTTCAGCACCGGTGCGCCAATCGTCTTCCACACCGCTCCGCCCCATCCCAATTCGAACGCTCGATGCACCTGCGCCCCCGAATTCGCCGGTGGCGCAGAAGCCAGCCAGAACGGGTTCGGCGAACGAATCCCCGCGAAATTAATGCTCAGATCAGCCACGGCCCACCAGCCTTTCGTGCATCGCCCGCGCCGCCATTTTTCCGTCCTGAACCGCCATCACGGTGGACGCAGCGCCGATCGCGCGAATGCAGTCACCGCCAGCGTACACGCCCGGCAGGCTCGTCTGCAGCGTTTCATCCACTCCGATGTAACCCTTCACCGTCTTCAGATTCAGCCGCGCCGCCAACGAAGGCTTCTCTTGTCCAATCGCCTTCACCACTTGATCCGCCGGAATCAGAAAATTCGAACCCTCCATCGGCTGCGGCGAGGGGCGCCCCGAAGCATCCTTCTGTCCCAGGCTCACGCGCACACATTCCACCCCTTCCACCACGCCATCCTTTGCCCGCACCCGAATCGGCAGCGCCAAAAATTCAAAGCGCACGCCTTCCTTCTTGATGAAGTCATACTCATGCGGATACGCCGTCATTTCATTCGCCGTCCGCCGGTAAATCATCGTGACGTTTCCCCCGCCCAGCCGCTTGGCAATCGTTGCGCAATCAATCGCTGTATTCCCCGCGCCGATCACCACCACATTCTTCCCAATTTTCAGTGCATCGCCATTCATCTTGCTCTGCTCGATGTATTCCAGCCCATCCAGAATGAACTCTTCGCCCGCAATGCCCAGGTTCGGTGTCGCCCCCAGCCCCAATCCAAGAAAAATCGCTTCAAATTTCGATTGCAGCTCCGCCAGCGTCAGGTCGTTCCCAATCTCCCGGTGCGTTTCCAGCTTCACGCCGAGCCGCTGAATCATCCCCACTTCCGCCAACGCAATCTCCACCGGTTCCCGCAGCCCAATAATCCCAAACGTGGAAAGCCCACCTGCAAAATTCCGCTTTTCAAACAACGTCACATCGTGCCCGCGTTTCGCCAGTTCCCCGGCGCAGGAAAGTCCCGCCGGACCGCCTCCCACAACAGCCACTTTCTTTCCCGTTGACTTCACTGCCGGCGCAAGATTCGCGCCCTTGGAATAAAAATCATCCATCGCAAACCGCTGCAGCCGCCCAATCGCAATCGGTTTGTGCTCCGCACCCAGCACGCAAGCGCCTTCGCACAATTCCTGCACCGGGCACACCCTCGCGCACGTGGCCCCCAAAAGGTTTGACTCCAGGATCGTTCGCGCCGACCCGCGCAGATTCCCCGTATAAATTTTCTTGATGAATTGCGGAATATCTATATGAGTGGGGCAGGCATGGGTGCAAGGAGCGTCAAAACACATCACGCAACGCGTCGCCTCTACCAGCGCCTCGTGCTGCGTCAGCGGCGGCAGGGACTCCTTCAGCGCTTCGCGGTCCGCCGTCCATCCCGCATTTTCGCTCAAGACACCCTCCAGGTGGCTCGTAAATCTCTTGCAACACTCAGTTGAAAAGAAAAAGTAAGCTTAAGGCTGCGGCCGCTCCCTATCCTTCATTCCCTAGCGCTTTTCCGCTGCAGCCTGCCCGCCCGGCTGCATCAAAAGATAATACAGCGAACCGGATACGAAAAAGCCCACGAACCACGCGTAATCATAAAGCCAGCGCACCGCGGGAATCAGCAAGCCCACCAGCGCCACACCCACCCCTGCGCCAAGCGCAAACAGCGCCCGCCCATTGAACCCATTCTTGTATTCATAGATGCCGCCTCGCGAATACAGGTCTTCCAGCACCAGTTGCCGCTTCCTCACCAGGTAATAGTCGAAGATCATGATCCCCGCGATCGGCCCCAGCAGCGCCGAGCATCCCACCAACCAGCCGAAAATATACGAACTGAAACTCGTCATCAGCTTCCACGGCATCATCAGGATGCCCACCACTCCCGTGATCAATCCCCCCGTGCGAAACGAAATCAAGCTAGGTCGCAAATTGGAAAAATCGTTCGAAGGCGAAACCACGTTCGCCGCCACGTTCGTGTTCAGCGTCGCCACCAGCAACGCAATCAGCGCCACAAACGCCACCAGCGGCTGATTGAACCTTCCCAGTAGCACCACCGGATCCCAGATCGGCTCGCCGAAAATCACAGCCGACGCGGAAGTCACCGCCACGCCAATGAACGCATAGAGCGTCATCGCCGTCGGCAAGCCCAGCGCCTGCCCGGTCATTTGCGCCTTCTGCGATTTTGCGTACCGCGTAAAGTCAGGAATATTCAACGCCACCGTGGACCAGAATCCCACCATGCCCGTCAGCGCGGGAATAAAGAACCGCACGAATTCACCGGTGGTGTGAAACTTGCTCCCAGAATGCAGCACCGGCCCCAATCCCCCCGCCTTCCGCGTGATCCACCCCAGCAGCAGCAACCCCACGATCAACATGAACGGCGCGCCGATGCCCTCCAGAAACTTGATCGTCTCGATGCCCCGCCAGATCACGAACATATTGATAGCCCAGAAAAAGAAGAAGCACACCCAGTGCGCCCCGGCAAAATTCCCCGCGCCCGGCCAAACAATCCGCAGCATCGAATAAATTGCCTGTCCGCCGATCCACGCCTGAATCCCAAACCACCCGCAAGCCACCAAAGCGCGAAGCACCGCCGGAACATTCGCGCCACGCACTCCAAAGGAAGCGCGCACAAACACCGGAAACGGTATCCCGTATTGCGTTCCCGCGTGCGCATTCAGCAGCATCGGCACCAGCACGATCAGGTTCCCCAGCAGAATCGTTCCCACCGCCTGCTTCCAGTCCATGCCTCCCGCAATCAATCCCGAAGCCAGCATGTACGTAGGAATGCACACGCTCATCGCCACCCAAAGCGAAGCGTAGTTGTACGTGCCCCAGGAGCGCTTCTCCATGGGAATCGGTGCCAGATCGTGATTGTAAAGAGAGGGATCAACGTTGCTAAGCTGCATTTCCACCCCGGCGGTAAGCCCCAGTAGAGGCGCAAGCGTATCGGAACCCGCCCAAAAATTCCACCCTCAGTGGGAGATCGTTCGGACGCCCCGGTAGCGCCGGCATCTTGTTTACCCTGAGGTTCGAAGGGCCGGCAAGCAACCGCGCAGCGGTCCGAACTCTTGGTCCGAATCCCGCAATTCCGACCCACCAAAAAAAACAGCCGGCCAAAGGCCGGCATCCTAAAATCTCATTCGAACAAAAAAATAGGGGCGAACCGGCTTAACGCGCGGTCCGCCCCGTCAGACTAGAGGCTAGTTACGTTCGCAGCCTGCAGGCCCTTGGGGCCCTTGGTAACTTCGAACTCAACGGCCTGACCCTCGTTCAACGACTTGTAGCCGTCTCCCTGGATCGCGGAGAAGTGCACGAATACATCTTCCCCGGACTGGCGCTGAATGAAGCCATATCCCTTGCTGGCATTGAACCACTTCACTGTTCCTTGTTCTTTCACTGTGTTTCCTATTCTTTATTTAAACTATTTGCTGCTGCTCGACTGCCTCCAGCCGTAAAGCAAAAAAGGCCGCGAGTTTGAACTCGCAGCCCCTCTAAAATCGAATCTAAAGGTGTTACAAGAGCAACAAACGCATTTACAGACTACCACAATTCTCCGTCCACGCCACCATTATTTTTCTCGCCGCCTGCCCACTTACCAAACTCGATAACCCGCCCGGTTTTTCCACGAAACCCCAAAGCTTAGTGGTAAAGTTATTCTTGACCATGAGTCTACGCACTTTTTTTCAAAACGACCGCACCTTTCATCAACCGATTAACTGGGGCGTCACCATCTTCATGATCGCCCTTCATCTCTGCGCCCTTGGCGCAGTTTTCTTCTTCACCTGGCAAGCGCTCATTCTTGCTGTCTTCATGTGGTGGGTTGCCGGTAGCCTCGGCATCGGCATGGGCTATCACCGTTTGCTAACGCACCGCGGCTATAAAACCCCCAAAATTATTGAATACTTCCTCACCACCTGTGGCACGCTCGCCATCGAAGGCGGTTCGATTTCCTGGGTCGCTACCCATCGCATGCATCACCAGAATACCGATAAAGAAGGCGATCCTCATTCCCCGCGCGAAGGCGGCTTCTGGGCGCACATGGGCTGGATCATCACCGGCCGCGCCATGCATCAGGATCGTTCCGAGCTTCTTCCCTACGTTCCCGATTTGCGCAAAGACAAATTTCATCTCTGGATCAGCAAGTGGCACATCGTTCCTTCCGTCGCCATCGGAATTCTTTTCTATGCCATCGGCGGCTGGCCCTGGGTTTTCTGGGGAGTCTTTGTTCGCACCGTCGTCAGCCTTCATGCCACCTGGCTGGTGAATTCCGCGACCCACATGTGGGGTTCGCAGCGTTATGAAACCGGTGACGATTCCACCAACAGTTTCTGGGTGGCCGTCCTCACCTTCGGCGAAGGCTGGCACAACAATCATCACGCGGAGCCGCAAACCGCTCGCCACGGTCGCGCATGGTACGAATTAGACGTGAATTGGTACGGCATCTTCGCGCTGAAAATGCTCGGTCTTGCCTGGGACATCAAACGTCCCAGGCTCGAAGTCGAAGCCACACTCCCTGCTGCCGCAGACTAATTTTGAGGCTATTTTTCTCCTCTTCGCCGTCCCCTTCGGGGGACGGCCGGTTCTTCTTCGTTCACGTCGATCCCATTGATAATTAAGGTTTTATAACCTAATCACCACTTCATTTTCTCTCCACATTCAATCTTATAGCCCCACACTCAAAGACTGTAACTTTTGACAGTTCCCATAATGAACTGAAGTCGTCATCATCTCTTTGCGCGTGGGGCGATTCGTTCTTCTTCTTACTGCTCTGCAATCGCTTCGCACGCAGATTTGCTTTCTTTCGAGCAGCCCGCGTTGTCGGCAAGATCGTTTCGTTCTTTTTGGCGGAGCGGAGTGCTTCTCAGAAATTCTTGGGCGGAGAATTTCTGAGCAGCGTGGGTTGCTCGATGGAAGGCATATCTTCTCCGCTCCGCTTTATCCCCCGACTTCCGCTTTGTAACTACACGCCTTTGCTGTATTCTTTCTGGCGCGCTTGAGTCTCTGGTGTTTCCGTGGCAGGCGAATTCCGGAGGCGGTCCCCGTGGCCAAGGTAAGAATCTTGCTTGCTGACGACCATACGTTGGTCGCGGAAGCAGTGAAACGTTTGTTAGAACCCGAATTTCAAGTGGTTGGCGTGGTTGCAGACGGTCGCTCGCTGGTACGAGAAGCGCTGACGCTGAAGCCCGACGTTGTCGTCGTTGACCTGAACATGCCGATGCTGAACGGCATCGACGCCAGCAAGCAACTTAAAGCCTCGCATCCCGCGATGAAAATTATCGTCCTCACCATGAACGAGGATGCGGAAATTGCCTCGGAAACCATGCGCACCTGGGCTTCCGGTTATCTGCTGAAAAAATCCGCTGGTTCCGAACTGGTGAAGGCCGTCCAGGAAGTTGTTCGCGGCGGCAAGTACGTCACTCCCGCGCTCCAGGAAGCTCTTGCCGAATTGTCCGTGCGCGATCCGCGCTCCTCGGAAGCCGGACGCGTGCTTACTCCGCGCCAACGCGAAGTTCTGCAGCTCCTCGCCGAGGGCCATACGATGAAAGAAGCCGCGGCCATTCTGCACGTCGCCACGCGCACCGTTGCCTTTCACAAATATCGCATCATGCAGGATTTCGGCTTGGCCAATAATTCAGACCTGCTGCGCTTCGCCATCAAGCAGCGGGTTGTGAATCAGACCTGACAGTTTCCCGCCGCCACTCCCCTCCAACTCCGATTATCCCCTTCCCCTGGCCATATCATTCTGCTAGCCTTCGCCTTGTAACCGCCCGCATATTCCCTTTTTGTAATTCCCTCCGCCCCAACCTAAAAACCGAAGGAGCACTCGCATGGGCACATTTGACGCTATTCTGGCGCAGGCTGGGACAGAGTTCGGTCTCAACACCACCAAAACCACT
The DNA here is from genome assembly GCA_963824925.1 of uncultured Acidobacteriota bacterium. GTDB lineage: Bacteria > Acidobacteriota > Terriglobia > Acidiferrales > UBA7541 > Acidiferrum. The sequence goes on along the minus strand of CAWGRE010000011.1, from coordinate 130,236 downwards.
TCGCTGCTTTCCGGTCTCATCTCTATGATCAATGAATCTCCTGGAGGCCTCGGCGCATTCATCGAACGCCTACGAAAATCCGGATTGGGCGATTTTGTTTCCTCCTGGATGGGCAACGGTCAACCTCGGCCCATCTCCAGCAGCACGCTCGAAGCTGCGCTTGGCCACGATTCCATCGACAAAATTGCCTCCAAAGCCGGCCTCTCCTTTTCCACTGCCGCCTCGGCGCTGGCGTTCATGCTTCCAAATCTCATCCAACGCCTCACTCCCGGTGGAATCATTCCCACGCATCTCCCCTCTGAGCTTTTGTCGTATGCCAGCAGCGCCACAGGTGTTGTCGCTGCGGGAGCACGCCGTGCTGCCTATGCCACCGAAGACGCCGTGAAAAAAACGGGCGCTCCATCCTGGTTGTGGCCACTGCTCGCACTGCTCGCGGTTCTCCTGGTCGGATATTGGATTTGGAATTCGCGTCAGTCCGCCAGTAACGCTGTCTTCAATATCGAAGATCAAGTCCGGCTCGCGGAAACCAAAGCAACGGCGGCTCTTGCAGCCCTCAAACCCGGCTTCTCTGCCCAGGATCTCGTTTACGCCATGAACCTCAATGTCGTTAACTTCCCTTCCGCCAGCGCGCAAATTCCCGCCGATGAAACCGTGTTCCTCACCAAAGCCGCTTCCGCAATCAAGATGGCCCCCGCGGGCACGGTTCTGGAAATCGATGGCCACACAGACAACACCGGCGATCCCGCCTCCAACATGGCGCTCTCGCAGCAACGCGCTGATGCCGTTCGCGGCTTTCTAATTCAGCAAGGAGTCGACCCCAACGCACTCGTTGCAAAAGGTTTTGGCGACACCAAACCCGTCGCGTCGAATGATTCCGAAGAAGGAAAATTCCACAACCGCCGCATCGAGTTCATCATCGTCCAGTAAAACTGGCGCCCAAGAACAAGCTCAGAGCCCGGCAATCCGCAAGACTGCCGGGTTCTGGATTCGGCACAGCCTAGCCACGAAATTAGCCGCACCTCAGTCTCTGGTATATCCTAGTACTAGAACTGAGGTGATTCGTGGTCAAGTCGCTCATCGCCCTGGGCTGGCTCCGGGATGTCGTACTCATACTCCTGTTTTGTGCTGGAAATCATCTTCGCCATGGCACTCCGGTCATTGGCATGACGATCATGGCGGGCACGCTCGTCATTTTTGCTGAGCGCTTCGTCTGGTCCTGGCATCTTTGCGACCTGCGCGAGAAGCAGGCTCAGTCTCCGCAGTCCTGATCGTTTCCTCAAAATCCCTGCCCCCAGAATGCCGCCCGAAACGGCGCTCCATCGCTTTCTGCACGCACGTTCCTCTTAAGCAACCTATCCTTGCTTTGGGATAATCCGCCAACCAGCCTTTGATAAGCTAAGGGCGGTTGAAAGCACTTTGGGAGTGCATTCTCAACCAATCACTCGGCAGCCCCACCTTTTCACCTCCTGCCCGATTCGCGCATTTCAGCGCAGGAGGCTCCTCCATGGCAGTCATGCAGCGTCCCATTCCCACCGGCCGGGAAATTCTCTGGGGCGAAGAAGAAATCATCGTCAGCAAGACGGACCTCAAAGGCATCATTCTTTACGCCAACCAGACTTTCCTCAGAATCGCGCGGTACGCCGAGCACGAAATCCTCGGCAAACCCCACAACCTGATCCGCCATCCAGACATGCCCAAATGCGTCTTTAAGCTTCTCTGGGACACGCTGGAAGCCGGTGACGAAATCTTTGCCTACGTGAAAAATATGGCCAAGGATGGCGACCACTACTGGGTCTTCGCTCACGTCACTCCCACCCTTGGCGCGAATGGACGCGTCGTCGGTTACCACTCCAACCGTCGCTGCCCCGAGCGCAAGCAGGTAGAACTCTTCGAGAGCGTCTACGCAAAATTGCTTGCCGAAGAAAAGCGCCATGCCGACTGGCGCGAAGGAATGGCCTCCGCCGGCGCGGTTCTGCGCTCCATCGTCTCCGAACGCAACATGGATTATCCCGAATTTATTTTCTCCGTATGAAAGGAACGCCACAACCATGAGTAACTCGCCTCTGTTTTCGGAGTCCACTTTGACGGCCACGCTTCCCGTTCCGCCCTCGTCTCCGGACTCCTCCCAGCCTGACCCCCCGCCCACTCAGGACGCGCTGCTGGAGATGTATCGCACCTGGCTCAACAGGTGCACGCAGGTCTGCGAGGAAGCCGCCAAAGGCAATCTCGAATTGCGCCTGCTTCACGCCGATCAGTGCGGCGATTTTTCTCCTCTGATGCACAGCATTAATCATCTCCTCGATATGACCGACGCCTTCATGCGTGAATCGTTTGCGGCTCTGGAGCACGCCAGTCAAGGTAAGTTCTATCGCCGCGTACTCCTGCGCGGCATGCTTGGTTCGTTTCGCACCACCTCCAAGCTGACCAACGAAGCGACCGGAGAGATGGCCAAGAACGCCGCGAAGCTGCAAGAATCGGAGCAACAGCGTGCGCACATCGCGGAAGAATTTGAGGGCACCGTCCGGAAGGTCGTCGCCGCGCTAAGCGACTCAGCCGGTCAGGTGAAGCAGACGGCAACTCACCTCTCTCAAGCAGCCGGCGAAACCACGAATGGCAAAAAAGAAACCTCGGGCAGCCAGCTCAAATCTGGCAAAGAAAAAGAGAGACCTCAGGATCTCAATACGGTCGTCGCCAACCTGGGCGAAGCCTCGCAGAAAATCGGTGGAGTTGTGAAATTGATCTCTCAGATCGCCGCGCAAACCAATCTGTTGGCACTCAATGCCACCATCGAAGCTGCGCGCGCGGGGGAAGCAGGCAAGGGCTTTGCCGTTGTTGCTTCCGAAGTGAAAAGCCTCGCCCGCCAGACCACCGAAGCCACTGGCGGCATCTCCCGCGAAATATCCGCAATGCGAGAAACCGCCGCCCGCACTGCCGAACTGGTTGGCGGCATGTCCGCCACCATCCATTCCATGACGCAAATTTCCGGGGAACTTTCCCAGCACGCGGCAGAACTCGCCGGAGCCGTCGATTCGTTCCTTCAGAATATTCGCGCTTAGTGTGGTCGCGGTTGTTTACTTGGAGAGCGTTTGCTGCACGGATTTTTCCCGCCAGAAATTCTGGCCGGTTTCCGGCAGCGTGTAGATCGGATCGTAATACTCATACCGCCGGTTCAGCGCTTCCGCATCGTCCGCTTCAATTCCCGTGCGATAGTTCTTCGTCCAATAGGAAATGCCCAGTTGCCGGTCATATTCCTTCACCTGGTGCACCCAGCGCTTCCCGACGAACGGCACATCGCAAACCACGCGTGGCGTGGCGAATCCCGGCAAATAACCCATGATGTCGTGCTGCAATTGCTGCGCCTCGTGGATCGCCAGGCGCCAGTGTTCAGCGTTGGGGATCATGTCGCACTGGTAAAAGTAATAGGGCATGATTTTCCCGTAGTCCAGCAGCGTAAAACACAGTTCCAGCAATTCCTTCGGCGTGGTATTCACTCCACGCAGCAGCACGCCCTGGTTGCGTACGTCTCGGTAGCCCATATCCAGCAGCGATTCCACCGCTCTCCGTACCAGTGGCGTCACCTGCCGCGCGTTGTTCACGTGCGTGTGCACCGCCAGGTCCACGCCGCGCTCGCGCGCTTTTTTCGCCAGCCGCGCCAATCCCGCTTGCACATCGGATTGCAGGAAATGTTGCGGAATCGCAATCAGGCCCTTGGTTGCCAGCCGGATGTCCCGGATATTCGGAATGTCCATCAACTTCGACACAAAATCTTCCAGCCCCGCGATCGGAACATTGGCAATGTCCCCGCCGCTCACCACCACGTCGCGCACCGATGGCGTCACCCGCAGATAATCCAGCATCTGCTGGTAGCGGTCTTTCTGCGGAATCTGGAACTTCAGCTTCACCACCTGTGGCACGTCGTTGCCCACCAGGTCCATGCGCGTGCAGTGTCCGCAATATTGCGGGCACGTCGAAAGCATTTCCGCCAGCACCTTGGTCGGATAGCGGTGCGTCAGTCCTTCCACCGCCCACATATCCGATTCGTGCAATGAATCGCGGCTCGCCTTCGGGTGGCTTGGCCACTCCGGATGCCGGTCGTCGAACGCCGGCAGCATGTAGCGCCGCACCGGGTCGTTCCACAAGTCCTTCTCGTCCATCGTATTCAGCATGTGCGGCGGTATCAGGATGGACATCGTGGCGCGTTCCCTGCCGTCCCGCTCCAGCGAAGACAGCAGCGAATCCGGCAGCGCGTCGCCCAGCGCTTCCTTCAATTCCTTCAGGTTCTTGACCGTATGCCGCCGCTGCCAAAGGGCCGTTTCCCATTCCTCCTGGGTGACATCCTTGTACCCCGGAAAACGCCGCCAGTCCGGCTCAACAAATTCTCGCTTCAGTGGATAGGCAAACGGCTGCTCCCCGGCTTGGACCCGGCCGGCCGGCTTCCAGGTTGGGCGCGCAGACTTGGCTGCGGGCGTGGTGGTTTTCGTCTCGCTCATGGCTATATTCCTGTTTCTGGGAGGCTTGCTGTAACGGAAGTTGTGCCAACTTCTTTACAATTCAGAATAGCCTACCCTCCACTTTTCCGCCACCCCTTCCCCCGACGCTCATCTCCAGACTACCGTGCTCAGCACAGCACCAAATTGGGAATTCATCGAACTTGAATTTGGAGGTAACTGCCTCCGCATGTATAATCCACCCAATTTCATGACGGGAAAGGCAGGAAATGCCAGGCACTCCCTCCGCGCCAGGGAATCCTAACGATCCTCCGAACGACGAACGCCGGCTGGAATCCTGGGGCGAAATCGCCTCCTACCTCCGAAGGGATATCCGGACCGTTCAGCGATGGGAGGCTAATTACGGCCTGCCCGTTCGCAGACTGCTCATCGGCAAACAGGGACAGGTCTACGCCTATCCTTCCGAATTGGACGCATGGGTCCGCAATCGGCAACCCGCCCCAAACAACGATCCTACAAAAAGCGATGCCTCGACGCCCGTGCAGGGCATTCCCCCAGATATTCCCGGTCAATCCGAACCTTCAAAGCCAGATCCGAGACCCAAATCTTGGCGCTGGCAGGCAGCTTTTGGCGGCCTCCTGCTACTGCTCATCCTTGGCGGGGTCGGCTTCGCACTCGATTGGTTTCCTGATAACGTAATTATCTCTCAGAAAAAGAAGCTTCTCTTCGTTCGACCCTTTGCCAGCCTGCCACCCGACGCCGATCAGCAGCTTTTCGTCAAAGGCTTGAAAGACGAAATGGTGATTCAACTCGGCAGGATGGACCCCGAGCACCTCGGAGTATTCGCCCCCACCACTTCCGACGCCGAAGGCGCCAAAACCATTCCCGAATTGCGCAGTCTTCTCCATGCTGACTACGTTCTGGAAGGCAGCGTCCGGCGCGCACTCGGCCAGCTCCGCATCGACGTCGCTCTCATCTCCACCAAGGACGGCAGCCAGGTCTGGTCCAAGCCCTACACGGGCGACGCGCAGAATATTCTGAAGCTCCAGGACGACGTCACCCAGGACGTCGCCTCGCAAATTCGCGGCACACTGCCATCTTCAAGTGACAACTCCAAGCGCCAGCAGGTCGACCCGCGCGCGTACGAAGCTTTTCTCGAGGGCCGCGTTCACTGGCTGGACCGCGACTTGGCACGCAGCAAGGAATCCTACGAGCGCGCTCTGCAGATTGACCCCGGCTACTCGCGTGCGCGCGCCGGGCTCGCCATGGTCTTACTCGTACTCGGCCAATCTCCCAACGACGCCCTGCGGCCTTCCCAGTCTGTCCCCTTGGCCCGCGAAGCAGCGCAAGCCGCCTTGCAGGGTGACCCCAGGAATGCGGACGCCTACTGCGTGTTGGGCAACATTGCGCAGAGCTACGATCACGACATGGCCGCGGCGGAAGGCCATTTCAAGAGGGCGCTCGACTTGGACCCCACCAATGTGACCGCCCACGAGTGGTACGGCTATTTCCTGGTGGTCAATAATCGCTTCCCAGAAGCGCTTCAACAAACCAATCGCGCTCTCGAAATTGATCCCGCTTCCCCCTTGCTACAAAATTTTCAGGGAGAAATCTTTTATTACCAGCGCGCGTTCGACGCCACGATAAATCAGGAACTTAAAACCCTGGAACGGAGTCCCAGCTTCCTCTATTGCAGAATCTGGCTGGCCTCCGCTTACCGCGAAAAGAAAATGTACAAGCAGGCCCTTGAGCAATTGGATCTCGCCCGCAAGCAGAGCAACGACAGTCCCGCTCTCCTCGGTTTATACGCTCACTCCCTGGCCGTTTCTGGCGATACCTCCGGTGCGCGGGCTATCCTCAGCCAGTTGACTCAGCGCTCCGCGAACAGCTACGTCCCCGCTCTCTATTTCGCCGCCGTCTATACCGGCCTTGGCGACAAAGACCAGACCTTCGAATGGCTGCAAAAGGCCTACTCCGAACAAAATGACCGCCTCGTCTATCTAGGAGTCGACCCCATCGCCGATTCCCTCCGCACCGATCCCCGCTTCCAAGACCTGATGACCCGCTCCGGTCTCCACTAGACCTAAACCTCTACCCCGGTTAAATGTCATCCCGAGCCGCGCCTTTAGCGAGCGAGGGATCTGCTTTTCCCCTTCGCGCCGCCCCGGGAGCGCCACCTCCGCCACATCCCGCGAATTTTGCGGAATGAATCTCCAGATTGGCAACTCCTAAATGTAGTGGCCGAACTTCAGATCGGCCACCCCGCTCTTTCCTGTACTGGCCGACCTTGAGGTCGGCTCCGTCTCCTCCCCAACCCATTCCATCCCCATCCTCACGACAAACCACGACATTCCTCCCTTCTCGCCCCTAGTCATCTCTCGCCGCTTGAATGCCGCTCCCCGATGCCCGTAAGGTCACGCCATCGGGCCCGAAACCGCAGTTCGGACGGCCCACAGGAGAGAAGGAGATGCTCAACGCCGCAAAAGAACGTGCCAAAAAAGTCGCAGTGCTCGCCCTCGTCATGTGGGGCTTTTGGACGCCCTGGCTCCAGGCCCAGGAGAAGGCAATTATCGTCGTGCACCCATTCGCCACAGCCAATGGCGTCAGCTGGCCTTACGACGTGCACCAGATGACCTTACAAACCATCGCGGAATTGCAGCATAAGGACGGCAAGAAATTCGATATCTCCGCTGAGCCACCCGCGAGTCAATCTCACGTTTACACCCTGGAAGGCGAAATTTTGGACTGGCAACCCGGCAATCGCGCCAAACGCATGCTCGTCGGAGTGGGCACCGGGCGCGAAACCGCCAAGATTCGCTACTGGCTCATCGACGCAAACGGCAAGAAGGTCTTCGAACATGAAGACACGATTCGCGCCGAATATTGGGGCAACGCTTACGCCGGCTCCGTCGGACAGCTCGCTCATCCCTTCGCCGACAAGATCGCCGACCGCTTGAGCGAAGCAAAAATAAATTAGTCGCCTTGCACCAATGAACTCTCGAACTACAGATTCACTCGGGAGGCAGCACCCGGCTGCTTCCCGCGGAATCGAGATTACGGAAGGAGTCACGCTATGAGCGGGACACCAGTTGTGATGACCTTAGCCTCGACTCTTGTTACGGTGATCCTGTCCGTACTCGTTGCAGAGGCCGCCGGATACTTGCTGCACCGCTTGATGCACAGCGAACGTATTCCCGCGCTCAGCCGGGCCCACTTGATTCATCACTTGCTGATGTACGGCCCGCACCAGCCGATGCGCACAACCGAATACCTCGATGCCACGGACGGGCGTGCCGCCGTTGGAAACGTCGGCCTCGAGTGGCTCGTCCCTTCCGCGCTGATCCTGGGCTTCTGCTGGGCCGTGATGTGGCTCGCCGGCGTTCCCCTTGTTTACCGCTCGCTCGCAATATGCACGCTAATCGGCTGGCCGATTTTCATGTTCAGCTATTTGCACGACCGCATGCACCTTCGAGGATTCTGGATGGAGCGAACCCCGCTGCTCGGCTCATGGTTCCGTGCTGCCCGCCGCCTTCACGACATCCATCACCGCTCCATCAATCACCACGGCCGCATGGACAAAAATTTCGGAATCGGCTTTTACTTCTTCGATCGCGCCTTCCGTACCTTCTCGAAACGCCATTGCCCATTCAACTGGCATGGCTATAAATCCGCGGTCCGCCGCGCCAAGCTGGAGCAGGACTTAACCGACGAATATTCTCGATTCCCTTCCGAGTTCCACCTGTAACGCATGCCCTCAAAATCAAGAAGGCGCCCGCCACAGGGCGCCTTCTTTCCTGCTCAACCACTTCTGGGGAATGTTTCGTCCCTCAGAGTGTCTTCACTTCGATCCTTACCTTCTTCACCACTTCCGCCTTCGGCAGAGTCAGCTCCAGCATCCCATGCCTCAGCAACGCCTTCACTTTCTCTGGGATCACCTCGACCGGCAGCTTTACGCTCTTGTAGATGTTGGTCTTCTCGGCATAATACGGAACTTCCTCTTTCCTCTCCGCCTTGCCCTCTTCCCGGATTTCCTTCTTGCCGGTTACAATCACTCTCCACGGCTCGCACACGATATTCAGTTCCCTTTCCGTAAAGCCGGGGACCTCCGCGCGCACAACCAGGCTCTCTTCAGTCTCATACAGCTTCAGCAGGATTGGGCGGGTCAGTTCGGGCTCGCCCCGGAGTCAGGTGTTCCAGCTCGCGTCCGAACAAAAGTGGCCTCTTCTCCAGCAACTCAAACGGCCGCCGGGCGACCATCTCGAAAAACTCCTCCACCTGCTTTGGAAACGATTCAAATTCCTCGTAAGGAACCGGAATCGGCTTAATGGTCTTTTCAATTCTGTTTTCGATCATGGCATCCTCCTCAGGAAGATCAGGATCACAGGCATGGAGGAGGCTGAATATTTGGTGTGTCTGCTTCGCAAGGGCCCCAGCCAATTGCCCAAACGGAATTCTGTGCAAGTGGTCAATTTCCTCTTCTTGTTTCTGGATCCTCAGCGTAATTTCGAGCACGAACCGCGCCAGTTCTTCGCGCTCTGTAGAGAAGCGGCCATCCTGTTGCATCTCATCGTTCAACACTCGCCCTGCACACTTCCCCGCGAGCTTCTCTCCTCCATTTGTGAGAGAATTCGCGCAGTGCTTGCGTCGCCTGCCGCACTGCTAGTGGATTCCGCCCGGTTCTCCGTCACAATTTTCTGCTTTGCCGAACTCTGCTTGAAAAGGCATACTCACATTCGCACCATCCATCGCATGAAACGAACGGTTCCCATCCCGTTTCTTTGTGTCGCCTGCCTCGTACTGTGCGTGGCCGCCATCACACGCGCCGACGACATCAAGAAAATCCAGCCCACGGGCTACGTGACCGATCTCGCCGGCGTCATCCAGCCGCAAACGAAAACGCAGCTCGAAGCCTTGTGCCTGGAGCTTCAGCAGAAAACCGGCGCCCAGATGGCCATCGTCACCGTGAAATCCCTCGATGGTAACGATATCGAAACTTATTCCTCGGACCTCTACAAACAGCTCGGCATCGGCGCCAAGAAAACCAGCGAAGGCGTTCTCCTTCTTGTTGCACCCAACGACCGCAAATACCGTGTCGAAGTCGGCTACGGTGCCGAACCTGTGATCAACGACGCGCGTGCCGGTGACGCCGGCCGCCTCATGGTTCCCTTCTTTCGCCGTGGCGATTACAACGGCGGCATCACCGCCGCCGCCTGGCAGCTCGCGAAAAATATTGCGGACGACAAAGGCGTCACCCTCTCTGGCGCTCCGCAAATCCAGCCTGTCCGCCAGCAAGACAACGACCTCAGCGGCGCGGCCATCTGGATTCTCCTGGGAATTATCCTTTTGATTTTCCTGCTCTCCCGCTCCGGCGGTTCCGGCAGTAACATAAATCGCCGCGGTGGCGGCAGTGGCTGGTGGATTGGCCCCATGATGGGCGGCGGTTGGGGCGGCCGCTCCGGCGGAGGCGGTGGTGGCGGCTGGGGCGGTGGTGGTGGCGGTTTCGGTGGCTTCGGCGGTGGCATGAGCGGCGGCGGCGGTGCCAGTGGCAGCTGGTAGCCAGCAGGCCATTCGGCTGGGAAGGATGTGGTTTCAATGGAAGGAAAAATCACGGAACTCGTAAGCCGGCTGAAAGAAGCTGCCGGCAAAAATCTCGAATCCGTCGTTCTCTATGGCTCCGCCGTGCGCGGCGATTTTCATCCCGGCTCCTCGGATCTCAATGTGCTTTGCACGCTCGTGTCCATGGATTTGGCCGAACTTCAGCTGCTCGCCCCAGCCGTGCAATGGTGGACCCATGAAATGAAAGAGCCGGCTCCGCTATTTTTCCTCACTGAAGAACTGCGCCGCTCCACCGATGTCTTTGCCATCGAAAGCCTCGACATCCAAAAATACCACCGCGTCCTTTTCGGCAAAGATCCCGTTGCTGGCCTGGAAATCCCCATGAACCTTCACCGCGTGGAGGTCGAGCACGAATTGCGCCTCTTATTGCTTAAGCTCCGCCAGCACGCGCTTCTGTTCGGTCACAACGAGATGGAGCTCACCGCGGTTCTTCGAAAGTCGATCTCCTCGGCCAAGACCCTTCTCCGCCACACTCTGCTCGCCTTTGGCGAAGAGCCTCCAGTTGTCACCACCGACATCTTTGCGCGCATCGAACAGTTGACCGGCGCCTCCGCCGAACCCTTCGCCGCCGTATACGCACAGCACGAAAGTGGCATCTGGAAAAAAGATCCTTTCGTGATTTATGACGAGTATTTGCACGCCCTGGAAAAGGTAATCACTACTCTTGATTCCATGGTCCCGAAAAAAGAGTGGCGCCGGGCGAGCGCGTAGAGTTTCGTAAATCTCAATCCTCGAGGTTGCTATGAAAGCCTTAATCGTGCTGGTCGTGATTATTCTGATTCTCGCGTTTGTTCTGGGCGGCGCGTATTTCAGCCGCCGCAACCAGATGGCCATCAAAAAGGAAGCGGTGAACGCCGCGTGGGCCCAGGTGGACGTCGTTCTGCAGCGCCGCGCCGACCTGATCCCCAATCTCGTCGAAACCGTGAAGGGCTATGCCACCCAGGAGCAAAAAGTCTTTGGTGATATCGCCGCCGCCCGTGCCGCGCTCATCGGCGCCAAAAACCCCTCCGAAAAAATCGCTGCCAACGGTCAACTCGATTCCGCGCTGAGCCGGCTGCTGGTGATCGTCGAGAACTATCCGCAATTGAAATCCAACGAGAATTTCATGCGCCTGCAGGACGAACTGGCCGGCACCGAAAATCGCATCGCCGTCGAGCGCCGCCGATATAACGAAACCGTTCAGGACTACAACACCTACATCGCCCTATTCCCCAACAGCCTGGTCGCCAGCATGGCCGGATTCGCCCGCAACGATGCCTACTTCAAAACCGACGAAGGCGCCCGCCAAGCCCCCAAAGTAAATTTCGATTTCAACAAACCAGCCGCTACGCCCGCTCCAGCCCCAGCTCCAGCGCACCCATAGACCGCAGCCGCTGTCCCGCGCTTTGTGTACTGGCCGACCTTCAGGTCGGCCAGTACACCTAAGCGGCGCCTGTAGTGGCCGAACTTCAGATCGGCCAGCCCAAAACCCAACCCGCCAACCCGCAACCAATTCCGAGCCATCCTTATTTCAGGAATTCACTCAACAACACATGAAAATGATGCACGCCGTTTTCCCGCTTCACCGAATAACGCCCGCGATCATACGTCGAAGACTGCAGCCCGCGCTGCACCGTCGCGCAAATATCCATGTCTTCCTGCTGCACCGTATCGCTGAAACCAATCGCCTTCTTCGCCCGTTCCTTCACCCAATCGGACCGCGCATCGTGAAAATACCACTCAAAAATCGTCAACGTCTTGTCCTGCGATAGCGGCACAATCAAATTCGTGGAAATATTGTCCGGATAAATATTCACCATCAGGTTCGGAAACACCCAGAAATAGAGCGCGTCCGATAATCCCGGCCCCGGCGCGTACACGCGCTCCGCGCCCTCTCCGGCCTTCACTTCCTTCACCGGTCCCAATTGTTGCGAGTGATACCGGAAAACTTCCGTGCGGTAACGCGGGTAATCAATCTCTTTCATCAGCCCCGGATGCACGATGGGAATGTGATAGCCCTCCAGGTAGTTGTCCACGTAAACCTTCCAATTGCAGTCGACGTGATAATCCCTGCGCTCGGTCAATTCCAGTCCCGCAAATTGGAATCCCGCAGCCAGCTCCGGAATATTTCCGAGAAACTCCGAAAGCGGAGGCGCCTCCCGGTCGAAATTCACGAAAATAAATTGCTCCCAGGTTTCGCAGCGCAGCGGGAACATGCCCATCGTCGACCGGTCGAAGAATTCCATTCCGTCCACTTCCGGCGTCCCGATCAATCGCCCATCCAGCGTGTACGTCCATCCGTGGTATCCGCACTGAAACACATTGCGGCATCCCGCCCCCTGCGCAATCGGCCCTGCGCGATGCCGGCAAACATTGCTGAACGCCCGCAACGTGCCCGCGTTATCTCGCACCACCACCACCGGTTCGCCAATCACATCCACGGTAAAATACGCGCCGGCATCCGCAATCGTCCGCCGCACTCCGTTCACTTCCCCGCACGACTGGCTCAACGTCCCCACCAGTTGCCACGTCCGCCGGAAAATCCGCTCTTTCTCCAGCGCCAGAATCGCCGGGTCCGTGTAGTAACGCGACGCCAGCGTCTCCGCGCACTCCAGACGCTCGTTCATATCCACGTTGCTGGGATTCGATTTCATTGGGTCAGAGGAAATTGTGGCACAGCCATTCTTGGCTGTGCTCTCGAGCCAGAGGCGCCAACCTCAACACAGGCAAACTACCTGTGCCATATGGAAGTTCGGAGTGAAGCCGTAGCAGTCGGCTAAAACTTCCTCGTCTCCTGCCGCGACCACCGCTCAATCACGATCTTCGATTCCGTGTAAAACTCCACCGCGTCCCGCCCCTGCGCGTGCAAAATTCCAAAGAAGCTTTCCTTCCATCCGCTGAACGGAAAATATGCCATCGGCGCGGCCACGCCAATATTGATCCCGATATTCCCCGCCGGCGCCTCGTAACGAAACTTCCGCGCCGCTGAACCGCTCGTCGTGAACAGCGACGCCTGGTTCCCATAGGGACTCTTGCGAATGACTTCAATCGCCTCGTCAATCGTGTCCGCGTGAATCAAACTCAGCACCGGCCCAAAAATCTCCGTCTCCGCCAGCGAACTCGAAGCCGGCACTCCGTCCAGCACGGTGGGCCGCAGAAAATTCCCCTTCTCATAGCTGGCGACCTTCGGCCCGCGCCCGTCCACCACCGCCTTTGCGCCGTCCGAAACACCCTTCGCGATCAACCCTTCGATCCGCGTCTTGCTCTCCGGCGTAATCACCGGACCCATCTGCACGCCCGCGTCCAACCCAAACCCAATCTTGATCCCCGACGCCATCTCGGAAATCGCATCCCGAAACGTCTTCTGCGCCTCGCCCACCGTCACCGCCACGGAAACCGCCAGGCACCGCTGCCCCGCGCAGCCAAACGCTGAATCTCCAATAATCTGCTTGGCCAGATCCATGTCGGCGTCTGGCAGCACGATCACGTGATTCTTCGCCCCGCCTTGGCACTGCATGCGCTTCCCTGCCGCCGCGGACCGCTCGTACACATGCTTCGCCACTGGTGTGGACCCCACAAAACTGATCGCCCGCACCGCTGGATGGTCGCACAGCGCGTCCGAAACATCCCGGCCGCCGTTGACAATATTCATCACGCCCTTCGGCAGTCCAGTTTTCTCGATCAATTCCATCGTGCGCCGCATCGTCAAGGGCACGCGCTCGCTCGGCTTCAAAATAAATGTGTTCCCGCAGGCGATGGCATAAGGCAGAAACCAGAACGGAATCATCGCTGGAAAATTGAACGCCACAATCGCTGCAACCACTCCCAGCGGCTGCCGGATCAACGATTCATCCACTCCCGGAGTCACATCCTCCAGGTTATACCCCTGCATCATCATCGGAATCCCGCAGGCCACTTCCACATTCTCAATCGCGCGGCGCCATTCCGCCTTGGCCTCGCCAAACGTCTTCCCGTTCTCCAGCGTAATCATTCTCGAAAGTTCGTCGAGATGCTCTTCCAGCAGATTCTTCAGTTTGAAAAGATATTGAATCCGTTCGCCCGGCGGAGTTCTCCGCCATGCCGGAAACGCCGCCGCCGCCGTCCGCACCACTTCATCCACTTCCGCCTTGGAGGAAAGTGGCGTGCGCCCGATCACCTCCGCCGTCGCCGGATTCACCACATTCGAATATTGCGTCGCCGCCGATTTGTGCCAGGCTCCGCCAAAATAATTCTCAACATCGATAATCTGGGATGTAACGGGGGTACTCATTGGACTTCTCCGTGCCTCCGCCCGCGCATCGGCGGGCAGCAGGGCTTGCGATATGAAGGATGGCGGTCGGTTCGACCGGCTTATTGAGGTTTCAGTGTACCAAATATCGCTAATCTGGGGATTGTACTGCCGGAGCGGTCGGGATTACCGGCCCAGCGTCGCCAGCGCTTCGTAAGCAGCTCCAATCAGTGGCGCGGATTCATTCAGCACGATCGATACCGGCACGTCGCTCAACATTTCCGTGAAATGCCATTTATCTCGGAACGCTTCGAAAAACGTCCCGTCCTTGATTTTCGGCAGGATCTTCACCGCAATCCCTCCGGCCACGTAGACTCCACCAAGCGCCAGCACCTTCAACGCCAGGTTCCCGGCTTCCGACCCGTAAATGGAAGTCCAAAGATCCAGTGTCTTAACGCATATTGGGCATTCCTTTGCGAGCGCGGTCTTGGTAATGAACGGCGCTGGGTCCGCGTCCTCGTCGTCAAAAATCGGATGCCTCACGCTGGGGGAAAGAAACTCGTGAATCGTGCGGAATCCGCGTCCTGAAAGTATCAACTCCCAGCTCACCTGCGGGTACCGCTTGCGCATGAACTTCAACAGTTCAATCTGCTCATCCGTTCGTGGCGCAAAATCCGAATGCCCGCCCTCGCTCGGGACCACCCGATACCGCGTGCCGTCCCAGAATAAAATCGATTGGCCAAGCCCTGTCCCCGCCGCCAGCAGCGCGCGCGAAGCCCCTTGCACCGGTTTCCCCGCGTTTAACACCACAAAATCTTCCGGCGCCAGATGTTCCAAACTGTGTCCCGTGGCTCCCAGGTCATTCATCAGCGCAATGGTCTTCACTCCCAGTTCGCTGGAGAGCGTAGCCGAATCAATGATCCAGGGTAAATTCGTGGCGTGAATGCGGTTGTTAATCACCGGCCCCGCCACGCCAAATCCCGCCGCGCGAATCTTTCCGCCGTTCAGATGCGGCTCCGCCTGCCGGGTAAATTCCTTGATGATCAAATCGAATTTTGCGAAATCCTTGCTCGCGAACCGCTGCCGGAACACCACGTCCAGCTTCCCGTTCTTTTCTGAAAACAGCGCGATGTTGCACTTCGTGCCGCCCACGTCCCCCGCAATGATCACCGGTCCTCCCGCGGAATCCGACTATTAAATCGGTTTAAGGGTTATACCACTGTCGGCCGTCCCGTTCCAGCAGTTGGTCGGACTCCTTCGGTCCCCACGTCCCGGCGGAGTAACTCGGCACTGTCGCCGTCTTTGCTGCGCTCCAGACATCCAGAATCGGTTCAACCAGAGACCAAGCTGCCTCCACCGAATCCCCGCGATCAAACAGCGTCGCATCCCCCCGCAAGCAGTCGTTCAGCAGCGTCGCGTAAGCGCTCCTCGAACCTCCTCCGAACGCCTCCCGGTAACTGAAATTCATGTCCACATTCCCGATGCTCATCTCCGTCCCGGGCTTCTTCGCTCCAAACGTGACGGAAATTCCTTCGTCTGGCTGAATATTCAGCACTAGCCGGTTCGGCTGAATATTGCGATCGCGAAAAACAAGATGCGGAGCGCACCGAAATTGAATCATGATCTCCGTGCTGCGTTTCGCCAGCCGCTTCCCCGTTCGTAAATAAAAGGGCACGCCCGCCCAGCGCCAGTTGTCGATCAACACTCGCATCGCCACAAACGTTTCCGTCCGCGAATTTGGATTCACTCCGGGCTCCTCGCGGTAGCCCGCCAGTTGCTTCCCATTGGTCGCCCCCGGCGCATATTGCCCGCGCACCACCGATTGCGCCACCATCTCCAGGTTGTAAGGGCGGATCGACTGCAAAATCTTCAGCTTTTCGTTGCGGACCGCCGTGGCGTCAAACGAAGCGGGCGGCTCCACCGACACCAGCGACGTCAATTGCAAAACGTGGCTCTGGATCATGTCCCGCAGCGCGCCCGCCGTTTCATAAAACCCTCCGCGCCGCTCCACTCCCAGCGTTTCACCCGCCGTAATCTGCACGTGATCCACATAATTGCGATTCCACAGCGGCTCAAAAATCCCGTTGCTGAATCGCAGCACCAGCAGGTTCTGTACCGTATCCTTTCCCAGATAATGATCGATGCGGTAGACCTGCTTCTCCTCAAACACGTTGAGCACAATCTGGTTTAGTTCCTTCGCCGAAGCCAGATCCCGCCCAAACGGCTTTTCGATAATAATGCGCACCCAGGAATTCGCGTTCGTCGGCCGTGCCAGCCCCGCCTTGCCAAGCTGCTCCACAATATCCGGGTAAACTTCCGGCGGCGTGGAAAGGTAAAACAATCGGTTCCCGCCCAGATTCTTTTCCGCGTCAATTTCCGCCAGCCTCTTGGCCAATTGTGAATACGAATTCGAATCCTTGTAGTCCCCCGCGGAATAATGAAGGTTGGCCGCAAACGCGTCCCACTTCGCAGGCTCGATCGGGCCGACCTCGGAGATTGTCTTCGCCGCTTCCCCAATCGTGGCCCGGAAAGATTCATCCGTCATCGGCGTGCGGGCAAATCCCACAATCGCATAGCGCTCGCCCAGCGAATTGTGCTGCGCCAGGTCGTACATGGCCGGAATCACTTTGCGCTTGGCCAGGTCTCCCGAAGCCCCGAACAAAACAACCGTGCACGGCTCCGCGGTTGTTCCATAGATCGATCCCACCCGCTTCTCTTCTTCAGCCATTGTTTTCCTCCGGAAATTCGCCGCGGTGCCAATGTCGCGCCGGGCTGGGCGCGCCCTTGACTATATCTCAACCCCAAGGCTTTTCAGTTCCGCCAGGGTCTCTGCCGCATTCTTGTGGTGAATCACGTTCATCCCCAGCCGCCGGGGGTTCTCCAGATTCAGCGAGCGGTCATCAATAAACGCACACTCCTCCGCCACGCGCTGTGAAACCTCTAGCGCCGTGCGATAGATGTGCTCCTCCGGTTTCCGCGCGTTCAGGTAACACGAGCTGAAGAACACCTGAAACTCGTTGCGTAGTCCAAAAGCTTCAATCCGGTAATTGTTCAGCTCCCGCGGTTCATTGTTGATAGATGCCACAAAATATTTTCCGGTACGCGCTACCGCCCGCAGCAACTCCCGCGTCTCCGGATATTCTTTCGATTGCGCGAACATGAACGCCGTGAACTCTTCCCTTGTAAACGTGCGCGCCCGGTAAAAAAGAGTGCGGTCCAGGTATTGGTCCAGCGTGATTTGCCCCGCGTCAAACGCCGGGAAAGACAAATCATGCCGCTCGCGATACTCCTCCCAATCCAGTTGAAATGTCTTCGCGGCCTCCATGCGCGAGTCGTGATCCCACCCGTTAGTCAAGACCACCCCGCCAATATCCCAGAACACCGTTGTCAGTTTGGCCAAGGCATCGCCTCCGGAAAGCCATTGAGAGATATCAGAAGAACCACCCGGAAGAAAGTTAAAAAACTCGCATCAAGAGCCAATCCGCCGCAGCGCTTGGCCCAACGCATTCTGCAACTGCGATATACCTTCCCCACCCTGCGGCCCGATATGCAGTCTCAGCGCCAAGCCATCCCCGCAAGACAATTCCTCAAACTGTCCCAGCGCCAGCGCCTGGTACAACTGCCCAAACGTATAGCTCGCGCCGGGCACTTTCAGGTCCACGCCAATATCGCTGGTAATCACAAGGTGCATTCCTGGTGGCGCTGCCTTCGCAAACAGGTAGTTATAGGTATCCATGGATCGCGGTCCCCAGGCCAGCAGCACCGGTAATCGCAGCGCCTCTGCCAGTTGATCCCGTATGCGAACGAATATCCTTTCCGCCTCCTGGCGTGGTTCCAGGAAAACAAACAATCCACAGTAAGCGGCCGAACGCCGTTGCTTGAAAAAGGACACCAGGCACTCGGCCAAATTCAATTGTGAAATCTGCTGCCGCGTGTGCCCCTCCGCGAATAGCTCCAGCTTCCCTTCACGAATCCGAGCCCGCCTTTCCATCGTATTCTTCTGCGGCGTAAGGTTATTCACCATCTCCGCCGCCCGCGTGCGCGGCCGCCACAGTTCGCATCCTTCAAAGGGATCAATCCCCATTCTGGCCGCGGCCAGCACCGTCGCGATTTGCCATCCAACCGTGTACCGCAACAAATCCAAAGAACTCCCGATCGTCATTTCCACAAACGGCGTCCCGCGGCTGCGCAACTCTTCCGCGCACTGTTCCAGTTCGGACTCCGCCTCCACTCCATTTCTCAGAATCACCCACAGGGAGTCCGCTTCCATCGCTTCTGTGGCACAAGGAGCGGTATGCACCATCGGATACAATCCGCTTTCGCCCTTTCCCAAGCTCCCGCCAATCAGCGGACACCACGCCATCGCCAACGGCGCCAACGCAACTCCCGCCAAAAAGTGAATGAATCTCCGCCCGCTCCCCGCCGCCACTGCCAGTATCGCTGCCAACGAACACGCCGGATTCTCCGCGATCGAAGGCCCCTCTGCATACAGCTTCTTCATATCCCGGCACGCCACGCGCAGCACCTCGGGATCCACATCCGCCGCCCCAGTCAGCAATATCGCCAGGAACAGCGCCGAACAATAAGGAGCCAGAATTCCCGCGGGCAGTTCCTGCAAAAACCGAAAATTGTATTCCGAAGCGATCGTCGCAAGAAATGAATTGCGTTCGCTCGAAGCCACAAAATGTTCGCGGGCGTGTGCCGGGAATTCATCATTCAATTTTTTATAGAAATAAAGGAACAGGGAGTGATCTTCCAGCCGGTATGCGCTCTTGTTCACCACCACAACCAGCGTCTTCGCCCGCTCCGCACGGGCTTCCGCAGCGCGCACCGCATCTGGATGACAACTATCCAGCACGATGCTCTTCAGTTTCTCGGTTGTGGGGTGGATATTCAGCAGCGCATCGCAAAAATGATGCGCGGTCCCAAACGCGATCAGTATCCGGTCCGTCAGCCCTTGCGACTTGGATTCCAGATCCGCCCGCAATGCCCCGCCCATCAATTGCGGGAGCATCTCTGGAATTTTCAGAAATTCCAGATTGCCTTTTAGGTGGTACGGCCCTGTCTCGCCCCTGGGCCACAGCGTCTCATCCTGCGCCCACATCCGGCCCAGTAACTTCTCCTCCTCAATGCTCCGTAGCTCTTCCTCGTAGAGGGATTGCTGGCTTCCCGCGCACACTCTGCTTCCGTTTTTGTCCATGCAACTCCCTGCCTGGCGTCACGTGCAACCAGGGCCTGTTTCTGAATCTAATCCGAGCTGAGGCGCATTGAGCGGGAAGATAAGTACGGGAAGGGGGACTCGAACGGATGTTAACTTCACCGCCCAGTGAACCGAGCTTATGCGCGATTTCACAAACTTGCAACAACCTCCGGGGTAACGGACAATATGGGCTTCAGGGGGAGACCATCATGGCAAATGATTCTTGCGGACCCACACCGGCTCCCAGCGAACCGGTCAAGCCGGGAACACGCATGGTCCATTGCGTGAAATTTGACAAGGAAATGCCCGGCCTCGACCGCATACCGTGGCGGGGCGAACTGGGCAAGCGCGTCTACGAAAACGTCTCCAAGGAAGCCTGGAAGCTCTGGGTGGAATATTCCAAGATGGTCATGAACGAATACCGCCTCAATCCCATCGACCCCAACTCCCAAAAAGTAATGGAAGAACAAATGGAACAGTTCTTCTTCGGCGAAGGCGCCAAACTCCCCGAAGGCTACGTTCCCCCCAAAGCCAAAGGCTAATTCCAATATGTAGGGGCGGCTTTATGCCGCCTTCTTGCATTCTTACTCGAACGCCCAACCAAATGTAGTTAACCGCCACCGAAGCGCCGTAGGCGCGCCAGAATCTAGCCCAGGGTGTAAACCCTGGGACTCACGCGCTCCAAGAACCGGGCGCCGTAGGTGCGGCACTACTGCTCGATTGCTCGGCCGACCCTAAAGACTCATCCATTCTCTTAACTTCCAACGCCGCGATCCCTCTTCCTAAATCCTCCCCGTAACCGGATGTTCCACCGGCAACCTCGGCGCAATCCCAATCTTCAATCGCGAATGCCCCTCCCGCAACGCCGCCTCCACCTCTTCCGCCGTCCTCCCCCGCGCAAACAAAAATCCCAAATAACTCGACCCTTCCGGCCACGCCGCAATGTAATCATGCAACCGCGCCGTTATCTCCAGATCCGTTACGCCGCTCACGCTACGCGCCTCTTCCCTCCCATCAATTTTTTCCAAAATTCCACTCGCGGGCACAGGAATCATCAGCACCCCGGATGCAACCTCTTCGCGCAGGGCATCGTGCCCCGGCAATCCCAACGCATGCCGCAGCAATAATTCCTCCAACCCGAATACTCCCTCCACTCTCGCACATTGAAATCGCAGCGCCCTCGCACATAACCCGCCAATCGGCCGCGCCGCAACCTCAATTGGCCACACCCCTTGTTCATTCAACCGAAATTCACCGTGCACCGGTCCGTGGTTCAACCCAAGTGCCCGCACCGTATCACCAAAAGTTTTCTCGATCGCTGCTTGTTCCGCCGCGCTCAACCGCGAAGGCGTCACATAAATCGTCTCCTCGAAATACGGCCCTTCCAGCGGATCCGGCTTGTCAAAAATCGCCAGCATCCGCAGCTTTCCCTCCGTCAGCAATCCCTCCACCGCCACTTCTTTACCCGGAAGATAGCCTTCCACAATCATGCGATCCAGATTCGTCTCGCGCGTCGCCTGAATTTCCGCCGACTGCAACAAACGTTTCAATCTCGTGGCCCCGCCAATAAATTCTTCGCGGTTGTTTGCCCGCACCACTCCCTGGCTCGCCGAAAGTGCGATTGGTTTCAGCACGCATGGATACTGGATTCCCAATAGCGCAGGCTCCGGAATTGCGTGCAATGGCACCTCGCGGAACCACGGCCCCGGCAACCCCGCGTCCCGAAACACTTCCCGCAGCCGCAATTTACTTCGGCAAGCCTCCACGCTTGCCGGATGATTGTGCGCCAGCCCTAACCCCCGCGCAGCATAGGCCGCCGCCAGCGTGGGCCGGTCTCCCAGCGCCAGCACTCCATCCACCCGCCGCCCATCTTGTTGTTGAATCACCGCGATTGCCGCGGCTTCCGGAGTTTCAAAGTGCACCGGCAACGCCCGATCGCGCCACGGATCATCCAGTTGGTGGCAGCGATCCGTCACGAAGCTCAGCTCCACGCCAAGCTTCGCAGCCGCCTCATCAAATGCTCGCGTCTGGTAACCCAGCTTCATCGCAAAAATCAGCACGCGCTTTTGCGATTCGCGCGAATTCATTCCGCAGCCTTCATAGAAAAGTTTCCGCCTGCCTTACCGCTTCTCTCGCCTTCGCAATCGGGACCAACTGGTCCCGCGTCGGCTCGGCTCAACAGTACCAGGGCTCGTTCAGGTACGGCACCCCATCCTTCCCCGCCGGCATCTCGAAAATCCCATCCTCAATCTTGCGCCCTGCCGCGCGATTCGCCGCGCTCCAGATTTTTTCAAACATCGCCGCGCGGCTCTCCTTCGCGCTTTCCTCCGCCGCCACCAGTTCCTGCAGCTCCTCGCAAAGCCGGTCAATGGCCGGATTGCCGTGCTTCCACGGGTAGCTCAGCGACTTCGCGTCAAACTCCCCGCCTCCGTCGCGAATCTCCTCAATCTCCCGCAGCCGCGAACCCGCCGTCACCAGCAGCCGGATCGCCAACTGGATTGGCGCCACCGCCGTCACCAACCCCAGTCGCCGCAATTGCTCCAGCAAATCCAGGTAAATTTCAAACGTCGTCCATGGCGTGAACGGCACAAACGTCGGCTGCAGCGTAATTCCCACTCGCCGGCATTCCCCGGCCACCCGAAAAAAATCCTCGCGCGTATGCCCCTTCTCCAGCTTCTCCAAAATCCCGTCGTCCAGCGATTCCACCGCGGACACAACAAACAGGCATCCCGTATCCCGCAGCACCTGCAACAGCTCCAGATTCTTCCGCAGGTGCTCCACCTTGATCGTCACGTCATAGGTCAGCTCCGGAAATTCCCGGTGCAGCGCCTCCACCAGCGGCACGGCATGTCCCACTCCATTGAAAAAGTCCGGATCACCAAACGTAATGTGCTGCGCGCCCGCCCCCACCTGCTGCCGCACATCCGCCAGCACCACCTCGCGATCCACAATTCGAAACACCCCGTTGTATACCGGCACGATCGGGCAATGCCGGCACGTATGTTTACACCCGCGCGATGCCTCCGTGTAGCCCACCACGCGATGCTCCCCCGCAGGCATCACCAGGTGCGCGTAATTTTTCAGGCCGGGAAGATCCGAACGATCCGGAGTCAAAAATTTCAGCCGTGCCAGCGACACATTCGAATCCAGTGGATGCATCTGCGGCAACGCCGACAATCCCGACAGATGCTCCGCCAGATCCACCAGCGCCTGCTCAAATTCCCCGCCCAACAGACTCTCGATTCCCGCCGCCCGCAAACTTTCCGCAGCCAGCGGCGCGTAAAGTCCGTAGGCGCACAAATGCGCCTTCGGATTCCCCGCGCGAATCGGTTCAACCAGCTCCAGCGTCAGTCGCGTCGCCGTGTGCATCGGCACATAAAACGCAATCAGCCCCGCGTCTCGCGCTGCCTGTTCCCCCAGCGCCTGCCGAGACAAATCCAGGCACGTCACTTCATGCCCGCGTTTCCGCAGCCACGCCGCCGGAGAAGCCAGCCCAAACGGCTGCCTTCCCAATTCATACGTCGAAATCAGCAGTATCTTCACGACGCCTCATTATAGCGTCTCCGCCGCAGCCCTCGTTTTCGGTTATTATAGAAGGCTCTAGTCATCTGGAAAGGACCGCCGGTATGCCCATCTCCGCAGCCAATTCTTTCGGCACTCGAGACAAACTCAATGTTGGCGCGCAAGCTTTCGAAATTCATCGCCTCGAAATTCTTCACGCCAAAGGCGTCGGCGATCCCACGAAGCTTCCCTTCTCTCTCCGCATCCTGCTCGAAAATCTGCTTCGCTGCGAAGATGGCCGCTTCGTCCGCAAAGACGACATCGCCGCCCTCGCCAACTGGACTCCCAACGGCCCACAAAAAGAAATCGCCTTCATGCCCGCCCGCGTCCTGTTGCAGGATTTCACCGGCGTCCCCGCCGTCGTGGATCTCGCCGCCATGCGCGAAGCCGTGCAGAGAATGGGCGGCAATCCGAAGCGTATCAATCCTCTTTTCCCCGCCGAACTCGTAATCGATCACTCCGTCCAGGTGGACAATTTCGGCAGCGCCGGCGCCTTCGGTCTCAACGCCGAACTCGAATTCCAGCGCAACGTCGAGCGCTACGTCTTCCTCCGCTGGGGACAAAAAGCCTTCCGCAATTTCAAGGTTGTCCCGCCGGACACCGGCATCTGCCACCAGGTAAACATCGAATATCTTGCCCGCGTCGTCTGCTCCATGCCCAACGGCAATACGCTGGAAGCCTATCCCGATTCTCTCGTCGGCACCGATTCCCACACCACCATGGTCAATTCCCTCGGCGTCTTCGGTTGGGGCGTCGGCGGCATTGAAGCGGAAGCGGCTATGCTCGGCCAGCCTCTTTCCATGCTGGTTCCTGAAGTCGTCGGCTTCAAACTTCACGGCCGACTGCCCGAAGGCGCCACCGCCACGGATCTCGTCCTCACCGTCACCGAAATGCTGCGCAAAAAGGGCGTCGTCGGCAAATTTGTCGAATTCTACGGCTCGGGCCTTTCCACCCTCAGCGTTCCCGATCGCGCCACCATCGCGAACATGGCCCCCGAGTACGGTGCCACCATGGGCTTCTTCCCCGTGGACAACGAAACCCTCGCCTATCTCCATTTCACTGCGCGCTCCCACGAACAGATCGCCCTCGTCGAAGCCTATTGCAAAGAGCAGATGCTCTTCCGCACGGACACCACTCCAGAGCCCGCTTTCAGCGACAAGCTGGAACTCGACCTCTCCACCGTCGAGCCGACCGTCGCCGGACCCAAGCGTCCGCAGGATCGCGTCGCCCTCAAAAACGCAAAAGCTTCCTTCGTGAAAGTCGTCGAGGGCGCTTCCGCAAAACACGTTCCGGTCAAAAATAATGGCGACGTCTTCGATCTTTCCAGCGGCGCCGTCGTCATCGCCGCCATCACCAGCTGCACGAACACCTCCAATCCGTCGCTGATGCTCGGTGCAGGCCTTTTGGCGAAAAAAGCCGTCGAGCGCGGCCTTGATATCAAGCCTTGGGTGAAAACCAGTCTCGCTCCCGGCTCAAAAGTCGTCACTGACTATCTCGCCGCCGCGGGCCTCACGCAATACCTCGATAAATTGAAATTCAATCTCGTTGGCTATGGCTGCACTACCTGCATCGGCAACAGCGGCCCTCTGCCGGACTCCATCGGCGCCGCCATCAAGGATAATAATCTCCTCGCCGTCGCCGTCCTCAGCGGCAATCGCAATTTCGAAGGCCGCATCCACCCGCTCGTGCGCGCCAATTACCTTGCGTCCCCGCCGCTCGTTGTCGCCTACGCCCTCGCCGGCCGCATGGATCTCGATCTCACCACCGAGCCACTCGGCACCGGCAAAGACGGCAAGCCTGTCTATCTGCGTGAAATCTGGCCCACTCCGCAGGAAGTGGAATCCACCGTCCGCGCCGCCGTCTCCACAGAGCAATATCGCAAGGAATACAGCGAAGTATTCGAAGGCGACGCTCGCTGGAAGGGCATGCCCATTCCCGAAGGCGATCTTTATAAATGGGAAGCCAGTTCCACCTACATCAAGCTGCCGCCCTATTTTGAAAACATGCCCAAATCCGCCGGCCCGCTTGCCGATATTCATGGCGCGCGCGTCTTGGCAATTCTCGGAGACAGTGTCACCACCGATCACATCTCTCCCGCCGGCTCCATCGCCGTGGATTCACCCGCCGGAAAATATCTGGTCGCTCACGGCGTCAAACCGCACGAATTCAATTCCTACGGCGCGCGGCGCGGCAATCACGAAGTCATGATGCGCGGCACCTTCGCCAACATTCGCCTCCGCAATCAACTCGCTCCCGGCACCGAAGGCAGCTGGACGCTCCACCTTCCCGACGGCGAAAAAATGTATATCTACGATGCCGCCGTGAAATACCGCGAAGAAGGCGTTCCCCTCTTCGTCATCGCTGGAAAAGAGTATGGCTCCGGCTCCTCGCGCGACTGGGCCGCCAAAGGCACGCGCTTGCTCGGCGTCCGCGCCGTCCTCGCCGAAAGCTACGAGCGCATCCATCGCAGCAACCTTGTCGGCATGGGCGTTCTCCCGCTCGAATTTAAACCCGGCGACACCCGCGAATCCCTCGGCCTCACCGGCAACGAAATCTTCGACGTCGAAGGCGTCGCCTCGCTCACGCCACGCAAGCAAGTCACCGTCAAGGCCAAAGCTCCCGACGGCACCGTGAAATCCTTCACCGCCCTCGCCCGCGTAGACACTCCCGAAGAAGTCTCCTACTACCAGCACGGCGGCATCCTCCAATACGTCCTCCGCCAAATGCTGGAATAAACCCCCAAATGCTCGACTAATCCGTAGGGCCCGCTTTCTGAAGCGGGCCGTCATAACGCGAACTCACCGCAGCAGGAGCGGCTTCAGGCCGACTCCGGTAGCGCCGGCTTCCAGCCGGCCAGCATTCCGAACCTCTTCTGTCGTGTCTCACAGTTGACTCATTATAATGAGTCATTTAAACTCATAAAATGACTAAGCGCCTCCAAGTCCTCCTCCCAGACCCCGAATACCGCGAAATCCAGCGCATCGCACGCGCCCGCTACATGTCCGTAGCGGAATGGGTACGCCAAGCTCTCCATGCAGCTAAGCGCGAGGAACCCCTCGGCGACGTGAGCAAAAAACTGGAAGCCCTCCGGTCCGCCGCCAAGTTTGAATTCCCAACTGCCGATATCGACCAGATGCTAGCGGAAATTGAACAAGGCTATCTCAGCGGCCACAAGCCGTGATCCTGATCGACTCAAACATCCCCATGTACATCGTGGGTGCTTCTCATCCGAACAAGCTGGAAGCTCATCGCCTACTCGAAAAAGCAATTTTAGATCGCGAGCGCCTGGTGACCGATGTGGAAGTCTTCCAAGAAATCCTCCACCGCTACATCTCAATTAACCGTCGTGACGTGATTCAACCTGCTTTCGACGCCTTATCAGCGATTGTGGATCAAGTCCTGCCCGTCGATCGAGAAACCATCGAAGACACCAAACAGATTGTCCTGGGTTACCAACGGCTCTCCGCCCGCGATGCAGTTCATCTGGCCGTCATGCGTCAACATGGGATCGATCGGATTCTTAGCTTCGATACTGGCTTCGATCAATTCCCCGGTATCAAACGAATCTTCTGACACAACCCTGCCCGTAATCGCCAGCGCAGGGCCCGCCTTCCGAGCCGGACCGTTTTAGAACCAGCTCGCCGGTGTAGGGGGGCTTTATGCTGCCTTCGGGGTCCGGTAGCGCCGGCTTCCAGCCGGCCAGCACTTCGAGCCTCTTCTTCTCTTCTTTCCCACCTGTGCTACCTTTTTTAACGTGCCTTCCGCTCCATTCAACTCCGTAAATGAAGTCCCCACCACCCCGGTAGACATCGCCTTCCTGACCGTCAGCTACAACACCCTGCCATGCACCGAGCAATTGTCCAACTTCTTCAGCACCTTGGACGTCCCGTTCACTTTCTCCTTCACCGTCGTGGACAACGCTTCCAACGACGGTTCCCAGGAGTTCCTCCGCTCCCATCCGGAAATCCACTACCTCCAATCCGGCGATAATCTCGGCTACGGCCGTGCCATCAACCGCGCCGTCGCCGCCACCAATAGCGCCTACATCTGCGTAACCAACACCGACGTCACCCTGAATCCCGAGGCCCTAATTTCCCTGTGGCGCTTCATGGAAGAGCATCCCGATGCCGGACTCTGCGCTCCAAGAATCTTCTATGAAGACGGACGCGACCAGGGCATGGTTTTTCACGCCTCACTCACTTCCCAGTATGTCCAGTGGTATGCGAAGCACCACGCCAGATCCGCAAAACGCGAAATTGCCACAGCGAAGGAGCCCGTCAAGGTCGAGGGCGTGATGGGAGCTTTCTTTCTGATGCGGCGTTCGGCCCTGCCCTCGGAGAAATTATTCGATGAAGATTTCTTTCTCTTCTACGAAGACACGGCGCTATCCCATACCCTGTTCAACCGCGGCGTCCAGTGCTTTGTGGTTCCCGATGCCACCATCATTCATATCGGCGGCAAGTCCGGCTCAAAATCTTCCGTCGCGCGCTTCTACGAAAGCAAGTATCTCTACCTGCAGAAATTCTATGGCCCTGCCCACGCCCGGGCTA
Source organism: uncultured Acidobacteriota bacterium (assembly GCA_963824925.1). Taxonomy (GTDB): domain Bacteria; phylum Acidobacteriota; class Terriglobia; order Acidiferrales; family UBA7541; genus Acidiferrum. The sequence continues at coordinate 102,654 of CAWGRE010000011.1, read as the reverse complement.
TCTATTACATGGATCGCGCGCGCATCCTTCGCAAGTGGTTGGGTTATTCGCTTCTTTCGCTGTTCAACGCTTCAGAACGTATCCAGAACAAACGCCGCTACTACAAAGTCGCCTGGAAGTCAGCTCGCCGCTAGTAAGTCGCCCCTCACAACAAAACCGTCATCCCGAACCCCGCGTCGTTTGCGGGGTGAGGGACCTGCTTTTCGCCTGCGTCGCCTCCGCCGCTCTCTACGTCTCCACAACTCCACCGCGCTTTCGCAAAACCAGCAGCACAATCCCGCCACATAACCGAAACCACGCTTGCCACCTGCGCGTTGGAGAGCCCCCAAATCCACGGCGGATTAATCCGAATAATCTCCACCAGAAACCGCGCCACTCCCGTCAGTATCAGGTAGTAGCAAAAAATCTCTCCCATCGGCCGTGGATTCTTCTTCAAAGCACTGGCCCCCAGCCTCCACAGCAGCCACCCGATCGCGCACCAAGCAATCAACTCATACAGGGGCGTGGGATGCACCCGTTCCGTCGTCGGCACAATTCCATTTGGAAAACTCATCCCCCAGGGCAGCGAGGTCGGCTTCCCGTAATCCCCGTCTCCCGAAAGAAAGCATCCAATCCGCCCGATTCCATATCCAATCGAAGCTGCCGGCGAACACGCATCCAGAAATTCCCAGGTCCTTAATTTCGCCCGCCATCCCATCAACAGCATAGCCCCGAAACCGCCGAGGAATCCGCCGAACCACGCGAATCCATAACGGCTCAACAAGAGAGGTACCGGAGTGGGCAAAGAACTCCGCTGGCGTTTCCAGCAAATGGTAAAGCTTCGCGCCAAAAATCCCCGCCAACCCTGCGACGGTGATCATCGTAAATGCGTCGGCGTTCATCCCGCGCCGGTCGAAATCCGCCTGCAGCACATAAGCCGAGGCGATCAGCGCCAGCGCCACCATCAACCCAAACGTCGGCAACTCCAGCGGCCCCAAATGTAGATAAGGAATCATTCGCTTTGTGACGCGTTCTTAGCGCCTTCGAAAGTATACACGACGCCCTTCAACTCACTTTCTCGACACGCCAGTGCAGCAGCAAACCAATCGCCAGCCACACCCCCAGCGCAATCCATTCCGCGCCGGTGAAATGCCCCGGCACCTGCGGCACCAGCTTCATCAGCACCAGCAAAACCGCCACAATCATTCCCACCGCCGCAATCGCACGCAATCCTGCGCGGGTCTCCACCAGAAAAAACGAAATGCAGGCCGCAAACCATCCCAGCGCAGACGCCATCGCTCCCACTTCCGTCACCGGCACCAGCAGCGAATCGCCCAGCAGCAGCCCCACCAGCGTTGCGCCCGCCACCGCAACGATTGCCACCCACGGCGTCAGATTTACCGCATGGGTCTTCGCAAAAACGCGCGGCACCGTCCCGCGCCTGCCAAAGGCAAACAGCAGCCGTGTCGAAGCCACGAAATTTCCGTTGTACACCTGAAACAGCGCCACCAGCGAAATCCCCAAGATCACTCGCACCAGCAACGCAGAATGCGTCGCCTGCTCAAACGCAATCGCCGTTGCGAACCGCTTCCCCAGCAGTCCCTGCCACGGCGCAATATAGGAAACCGCCCCGATCGCCAGCACATAAAACCCCGCACCCACCAGCAGCGCCATGGCAATCGCCTTGAAAAAATTCCCCGGCGGAAAGCCTGGATGCGCCTCCTCCGCCACCTTAGGCACGGACTCAAATCCGGTCACAAAATAAGGCACGATCTGCAGTGTCAGCAAAATCGAAACCAGCGGCGTGTGGCTGAACACCGGATGAAAATTCACCGCCGACCCGCCATGCGCGCTCACCAGCACCAACATCAGAAACACGCCCAGCACCGCACTGGTCGCCCAAGTCTGAAATACTGCGCTCGCCCGGATCCCCCGGTAATTCAGCCATGCCAGAAACGCAGTGACACCAAGTCCAAACAACAGCCGCGGCAAAAACACCGGCTGCCCCGCCACGCGATACAACTCCATCGTATCCAGCCGCGGAAAAATGTAAGCCGCCAGCTTGCCCACCGCCACCGCTTCCCACGGGCACACAATGAAATACGCCAGCAGCATCATCCAGCCCGTCAGATAACTTACAAATGGAGGGAAAACTTCCGCCGTGTACGCCGCTTCACCCGCCGCATCCGGCAGTCGCCGCACCCATTGCCCATATACATACCCGATCGGCAACAGCAGGATTCCGCCAATCAGAAATCCCAGCATCGCTCCCAACGGTCCGCCCCGGTCCAGCCAGTCGTCCATCAGGATGACCCAGCCCGTGCCAATCATCGTCCCAAATCCCAGCGCAAAATAATTCCACAGGCTGAGCCTACGGGCGAGTTGCGTCATTCAGAGCACGCACAGAAGTTCATAGAGCAGGTTTGCCGCCAGCAAGGAAGTGATCGCTCCGTTGTCATACGGTGGAGAAACCTCCACCAGGTCGCATCCAACAATCTTCAATCCCCGCAGCCCGCGCACCAGTTCCAGCATCTGCGCGCTGCTGAAGCCTCCCACCTGCGGCGTTCCCGTTCCCGGCGCAAACGCGGGGTCCACGCAATCAATATCCAGCGTGATGTAAACCGGCTTTCCGTGAAACGCGTGCAGCTTCTCGCGAAACAGTTTCATCCCCTTCGCGTGAAACTCCTCCGCCGTAATCATCTCGATCTTGTGTTCCCGCGCAAAATCGAAATCGCCGGCGCTGTAAACCTGACCGCGCAATCCCACCTGCAAGAAACTCTGCTCCCGGATAAGCCCTTCCTCGATCGCCCGCCTAAACGGCGTTCCGTGCGAAAGTTTGCTGCCAAAATATTCGTCCCAAAGGTCGTTGTGCGCGTCGAACTGGATCACCGCCAGCGGACCATATTTCTTTGCCGTCGCCCGCAGCAGCGGCAAACTCAACGAGTGGTCCCCGCCCACCGCCGCGCACCGCGTCCCCGGCTTCAGCAGCGGTTCCATCTGCTCTTCCACCCGCTGAAACGTATCCTTGATCGAAAGCGGATTGACGCTTAAATCTCCATAGTCCGCGATCCGGTATTTCGCAAACGGATTCAGCTGCAGCTCCGGATTCCACGGCCGGATCAGCACCGATTGCTCCCGCACAGCCCGCGGCCCAAATCGCGTCCCCGGGCGGTACGTCGTCCCACCATCGAACGGCACTCCCACCAGCGCGATATCCAGTTCCTCCGGATCGCTGATGTGCGGCAGCCGCATGAACGTGGCAATGCCGCCTGATCGCGCGTGCTGCAGCGCGTCCAGCGGCTCCGGGTGCGGCAAATGGTATTTCTTCGGCTGACCCTTCATCGAGCTGTATGCTATGAGGCGCGAAGCTGCAAGTCAACGCGTACCAGGGAGTTTTGCCCGCGAGTAGCAACTATTCAGATGGGCATCCCCGGGCCGCACTATTCCCTGCCGTAGTCTCGGTTCACGGGCAGTTGCTGGGCGCCGGAAGCCCCGAAAATCGCGCCCGGATCCAGCTGATTTGCTCACTAAGCGAGTTGCTCAACACCTCGCTTGCGTTTGAGCCAGGGTATTTTACAAACATAAGTCGATCCTTCTGCTCGCATAGCTGCGCAACAACCTTCGCAGTCAATGTGGATGGCACCACAGGATCGGCTTCTCCGCTGATTACCAATAGCGGTGCCGCCACCCGTCGGCCGCCAATCGTGTTCCGGGCGAAGAATTCTTTAACAATCGTGTTATTCTCCCAGCCCGAACGCAGCAGTTCCTCCCCCGCTGTCGAGGGACCTGCTCTGCCACCGCAGTCTGTCTCCCTGGACTTGTAAGCCTGCATCCCTCGTTCAGTCAGCATCTCCTCCGGGCGAAATTCGGGAAAGACCGTCTGGATTCCTCCGGCCAAAGCCACCAGCAAGAAATAGTCGGGTCCACCGGCGAAATGCTCAAACATCTCTTGTGGCTCTGCAACTCCCGCCATGCCAATCGCACCCAGGTAGCCAGTGGCTCCTGTTTCGCCCAGAGCCTCCGCCACGCCTATTGCTACATTCGCTCCCTGCGAATAGCCCACCACCACCCAGTTCGTTCCAAGCTCCGGCAAGGCAGCCCGTGCCGCTGAAATCGCATTCACCACGTCTTGGGCATTGGATCGTGTATCCATGGCTGCGTACGGGGATCCCGTCCCCAGTCCCGCATAATCCGTAGCCACCACCGCGTATCCGATGCTCGCGTACATCGAGATTAGCGGTCCCTCATTCAAGTTTCTCGAAAGGGACGGGGCGCACTGCCGTGCCGAGCCCATGAAATCGTGAGCCCACGCAATTACCGGCCAGCCTCCCTTCGGCGGCCTTCCGTCTGGCACCAGAACCACACCGGTTGCCGCTACATCCTTACCCTGCGGCGAGAGCGAATGGTACAAAATTCGATATTTTTCGGCCTCATACGACAAGTGGTAGTCATACGCCTGCTCAAATCGGATTAGCGATCCAGGTTTTCCGGTTGGTAACGGATCCGGAGCCTCATAAAACTGTGTCAATGGGAGTGTGCGCGGCGCATGGTGGGCCCTCAGCGGGGCCGCAGGCGGCTGAGTTTGCGCAGACGTTCCCGCACAATGGAAAAAAGCCGCGACGCATAAGATGGGAAGGCCTTGCGGGAAGACTCTCATTCATCCAAAACCGGAAATAAAGCCCCTAAATCATTTGTTGGGGCGGTTCACTCGCACTGGCTACCAGCTCTCAGAATTGAGAGCACCCTCGTCCGCTCGAACCTGGTTGCGTTTGCGGTACAGTACAAAAATCATCGCAACGGAAAGCAGCGTCGGTGGGACCACAAGAATCAGAATCCCACTCTTCAACGCGGCAATCATTCGAGAGCCGGAGGATGCCGCCTGGGTATAGCAGAGCGCGCAACCTTGGGCTGCGACCGGCCGCGATACTACGAGCATCGCGAGACCCCAAAAGCACCACCCCACTCAGGAGCTTCATTCTGGCCATCATTTTTCCGGTAAACATCTTAACCCTTTAACTATTCCCCGGGCCTTTTCCCTCTACACATTACTTCGAAAAAGGCGCACCCACCACCATGCGCGTGCTGTCCGTCCAGCCATATTGCATCGCAAGCAGGACAAAAACCGTTATCGTCACTACGAAGATCGCGAATCCCCGCTTCTCCGACCCGAGATGCATGAAAAACATCATGGCCAATCCGGCTTCCACGAACGCCACGGCCAGCATCCGCACCAGCATTTGCCCCGTGTCTATATTCTGAAATGCGATTAGGAACTGGAATCCGGCCAACCCCAACAGGCACACGTAGATAATCAGATCCTTGCCCACTCCCCCGCTCTTGCTTGCTTCCGCTGTCGTCATAGGATCTTCCTCCGCATTTTGTTCACGTGTTTCTTTATCTTTAGTGGGCCAGATTCAACAGGTAGACCAACGGCACGACAAACATCCACACCAGATCCACAAAGTGCCAGTACAGGCCCAGAACCTCGATATCATCCGCATTGTAGCGGCCGCCCTTGTACCGCAGGCCCACAACCAGCAGCGCGATGATCCCGCCCGTAACGTGCGTAAGATGCAAGCCCGTAACACTGAAAAATGCCGCCCCGAACAGCGGGTTGCCCCACGGATTCTTGAACAGCGTCATCCCTTCATTTACCAGCGCCATCCATTCGCGAATATGCAGCAAGGCAAACAAGATGCCGCCCACCGCAGTCAGCATCGTCCACCGAAACGCGCCGCCGCGATTGCCGTCCCGCGCGGCTCGCGAGCCCAGCAGCATGGTCAGGCTGCTGGTCAACAGAATGAACGTCATCAGCGCTACGTTTGTGATGCTGTGAAATGGCCTGGGCCAGTTCACTGATCCATTCCGCAAAAATCCATAGGCCACCAGGCATGCGGCAAACGTCATGGTGTCCGCGATAATGAAAAGCCACATCGCCAGCTTTTTTGTAGGAATCGAAAACGCCGGTCCTACCATCAAGCCTGTCGAGTGACCTTCCAACGTCGAATCCGCTTGGCTCACGGTGCCTCCTAATCCGTCGATTCTTCTAAAGTTTCGCCCACAGCAGCACGAGCAGGTACACCCAAAGCAGATCCATGAAATGCCAGTAGCGTGCCGCTGCATCCAGCGTGCTCCGCCTCAGCCTTGCCGTACCCAGTTTCCGTATCACATACCCAAGTCCGGCGAGTCCTCCGAGCACATGCAACGCGTGAGTCACCGTCAGCACATAGAAAAAAGAACTGCTCGGATTGGTGGCCAGATAGAGCCCCTGCGTTCGCAATTCTGCCCATGCAACGTACTGCCCCGCCACAAATAGTAATCCGAGCATCAATGTGACATACAGCCAGCGCGTCGGCTTCTCCAATTGCTCCCGCAAACCGCCCATGAATCCAGCAATTTGCCGCCGGGACACTTCCAGGGTGATGCTGCTGGCCAACAGCACCAGCGTGTTGACGAAAAGAATCGACGGCAATTTGAATGTCCGCCAGTCCGGCGCGGAGCCTTTACGAACCACCAACGCGCTGGTGAACGCCGCAAACATCATCGAAATCGCGAACAGCACTACCCAAATGGCAGTCGACGAAGGCGGCGGTGCATATTCTTGCGCCAGCCGCGGATCACCGCCCGCGAGCACAAAATTTCCGCCGCCATTGTTTCCGGTACGGCCATGGCCGGGAACGTCCCGCGGGTCCAGTTGCGGCGGTTCATGAACTGTCGTTGCCATAAGTCCCTAAACTCCCTCTTCCTCAAAGCCCGCGCCCTGCGCACCAATCAGTGCCCTACTTCTCGTCATGCTCCGTTTGAACCTGCTCCGCTGAAGTCTGCATCACGTAGTCACCAACCGAGCTCTGCACTCCGTATTGATACGGGTCGTGGTAAACCACCGGGTGCTTGCCTCCAAAGTTGTCCCACGGTGGAGGCGTCGCCGTGCTCCATTCCAGAGACGTAGCTTCCCACGGATTATCGGTCGCCGGCTTGCCCCGGAACCGGCTGTGAATCAGGTTGTAGACAAAAATCAGCTGCGCGAAACCTGTAAAAAGCGCGGCAATGGTAATCAAACGATGCACCGGAATCAGCGGTTGCAGGTAATCGTCCGTAAAGGTCGCGTAGCGCCGGACATTGCCTACTATTCCCAGATAATGAAATGGCATGAAGATGCAGTAGGCACCCACGAAACTCATCCAGAAATGAACCTTACCCAATGTTTCGTTCATCATGCGTCCGCTCATCTTCGGAAACCAGAAATAGGTCCCCGCGAAGATGCCGAACATCGCCGCCACTCCCATCACCATGTGGAAATGCCCCACCACGAAATAGGTTGCATGCAGCATGATGTCGATGGAGGGCTGCGCCAGAAAGAATCCGCTGACCCCGCCGCTGACGAACATCGAGATAAATCCCAGCGCAAATAAAGACGCGGAGTTGATTCGCAACCGCGAGCCATACAAGCTGAACACCCAGATCAAAACCGTGATGGTGGCCGGAATCGTAATCACCAGTGTTGGGAAAGAAAATGCCAGCGACGAGACCGGATTCATTCCACTCACAAACATGTGATGGCCGTAAACCATGTAGCTGAGTACCGCGAGCGCTCCCATGCAGTAAATCAGCACTCGCTGGCTCAGCATCTGCTTGCGCATATTCGCAATCAGGATGTGGGAAACAATTCCAATCCCTGGCACGATTGCGATGTAAACCTCAGGATGTCCGAAGAACCAGAATAAGTGCTGCCACAGCAAAGTCGAGCCGCCTGAATGAGGTATAAGCTGATCGTTCAGCACCAGGCCTGACGGCACAAAAAAGCTCGTCCCCGCCACATGATCCAGGATCACCAGAATGCACGCGGGCATCAGCACAGAAAACGCCGTCAAACCCATGCAGGAGGTAATGAACCAGGCCCAGGCGCTCAGCGGCAGCCGCATCAGGCTCATTCCCTTGACCCGTAGATCCAGGGTAGTGCTGATAAAATTCAACGATCCCAGTAACTGGCCGACGCAAAACAGCGCGATCGAAGTCATCCACAGCACCACGCCCAGCCCTTGCCCCGGACCTGAAGCCGACCCAATCGAATTCAGCGGCGCATATTGTGTCCAGCCGCCCAGCGTCGGTCCGTCTCCCACAAAAAAGGAGGAAACCAGAACCAGAAACGCCACGAACGTTACCCAGAACGACATCATGTTGAACCGCGGGAACGGCATGTCCTCCGCTCCCACCTGAATTGGCAGGAAATAATTCCCAAACGCAGCGAAAGGCGCCGTCGTCAGCACAAAAAAGACCATGATCGTTCCGTGCATGGTCATCAATTGCAGGTAATATTCCGGCGTCATCACTCCGCCCGGCGCTCCATTAGCAGACAGTATCTGCAATCCTGGAATCGCCGCGTTGTTCCACCCCAGATGGATGCGCATCAGCCACGAAAGCGCCATGCCCACCAGTGCCGCCACCAGTGCCAGTGCGTAGTACTGCTTTCCGATCACCTTGTGGTCCAGGCTGAAGACGTGCTTCCGGAGAAAGGTCGTCGGAGGACCGTGGTGCGCCGCTGGCGCTGCTGATACTTCGTGCATTTGCTCACCTCACCGAATGTGGAAACTCACTGCTCGAGCCCTAACTTGATTTTTCCGCCTGTCCCTTATTGCGCGGCAACCTGTTTTTTCATCCATTCATCGAAATCCTGTTGCGACATTACTTCCAGGTACGCCTTCATGTTGTAGTGGCCCAGCCCGCACAGTTGCGTGCACACGATTTCATACTTCCCGATCTTCGTCGCCGTGAAATGCAGCGAAACATCCAGGCCGGGAACAAAATCCTGCTGCACCCGCAACTCCCGCACGAAAAACGAGTGGCCCACATCCTTCGCGTGCATTAGCAGGTGAATTTCCTTGTTCACGGGAATAGCCAACTCGGCGGCCACGACATCGTCTCTGGATGCCACATCATGCTCGGGGTCCAGTCCAAACAAATTCTGATTCCCCTCATTAATCATTTCCGGATGAATGGTTCCAAACTTGCCGTCGACCCCCGGATAGCGGAAATAAAACGCGAACTGCCCGGCTTGCGCCTGAATCGTCATGGCGTCCGCCGCGGGGGGAGTGAGGTATACCCCGGCCCAGGCCTTTACGCCGAACACTCCCAGCGCCAACACTTCCACGCCCACCACCAGCAGCGCGGCAATCACCAGAGCCTTTGCACCACCAGGAAATTTCTTGATCTTCGATTCTGTGCCGCGATTGGAGAATTGCCAGACAAACAGCGCCAGCAGGAACTGCGCGGCCAGGAAAGAGATCCCCGCTTCCGCCATCGTCTCCGCCATCTGCTCGTCAATCAGGTGGCCGTGCGTCGAGATGTCCGGTGGGGGCGCCCAAGTGTGCATCACAATCGGAATCGCCGACAAAATTGCGATCACAACTATAGTTACGGCAAAAAACTTGCCCATCGTCCCCCACTTTCGCCCGTTTCCAGGGCTTTCCTGCGCATTGGGTGGCCCATGCCTGATACCGCTTGCCGATTGGAGACGAACCTGCCAAGCCCTATATCAATAGGGCTTGGCCTTGAACACGAAGTTGACGGTTTTCGTTTCGCCGCCCGAGATGGTCACTTCCTGGGATTGATCGCCATAGGATTCTTGCCAGGCCGTGATCGTATATTTTCCTGGAGGCAGATTTGCCAGCGAAAATGTGCCGCCTTCGCCGGTCACCGCATAGTGCGAGTTCTTCAGCACGGCGAAGTTCCCGTGCATCCAGGGGTGCACGTTGCACTTCACTGGAATGAATTCCGCCTTGTCGTACTTCTCGATGATCGGCGGCGTTCCCGGCGGCTGCGACTTGTTCCACTCCCGGTTCAGCTTCGGCATCGGATGAATGTTGTGCGAAGTCTGATCCTCGTTCACGATTTTCAGTTCCTGGTTCACTTGGAATGCCAGCACATGCGGTATGTACCGGCAGCCCTTCTGCGTAAACACCGCCGCGGTTGACGGCGCCGCATCGTCCGGAGCTCCTGCCGAGACGAATACCACCACGTCCTCCAGGATGTTTCCTGGTCCGGTCACGACTGACTCGACCGTTGGCGGCGTCGTGTACATCTTGGCGCAGGACGGCTCCTTCGACATATCGATCTGCTTCATCTTGGCCGGCGTTCCTTCATACGTCACCTTGCCGCTGACCGTGCCACCCGCTGGATTTGGATTGGGATTGGCAATCGCCAGCGTTGCCGCCGCCAGCACCGTCATTCCCGTGAAGACCACATGCTTCCATTTCATTTCACTAACCCTCCTGAAATTTTTCACCTCTGTTTATGGTTTGAATCCGGAGCCCGTGTTGGTCTGCTGTACGCGCTTTGCCGCCACGATTTCCTTGCCTTCTGGGGTGCTTTCCCACAGGGTCAGTTCCGGACTGGGATTGTTGTATTGAAGCGTCCGCAAATAGTGCACCAGATCCCATGCATCTTCCGGCTTCACCACGTCTGCGAACGACGGCATTGGCGTGCCATCCACGCCGGTCATGAAAATTTTGTACAAATCTTGATTCGTGCTCCCGCACTTCGAGCGGTTGTCCGCCGTGAAGTTGTATGGTCGGATCGGCTGGTCATTGCTGTCCGTCAAGGTCGAGGCCGATGGTCCGTCGCCGCGACCCTCCTGCCCGTGGCACTTCCAGCATTCCAGCTTCTGGAAGAGTTCTCCGCCATGCTTGATGCTGGCAATCGTCAGCGCCGGCTCCGCCGGCACCACAATTGGCGTGCCGGGTTTTTCGGTCACCCAGCGCGCAGAAAAGGTCTTAAGGAATGCCACCAGGTTGGCACGCTCTTGAACGGTCAGCGCCAGCCAGCTGGGCATGTTGGTGAAGTTGAAGCCGCGCTTCAGGCTGTTGTAAAGATCTTCATCCGTCGGCAGTGTTCCTGTCGGCGTCGAGCGGCATTTGAATACCGCCGCCACGAAATTGCGCGGCTGCGGCGTCACATAAGGCGCGTTTTCTCCATCCCCGTCCCCGTGCGGGCCGTGGCATCCCCAGCAATAGCGAAAATAGAGTTGCCGCCCTGGCGCGGATTCTCCCGTCACGCCCGCGACATGCGATTCCATGGTCTTCGCTGGTTTCGCAGCCGGTCCCTGGTCTCCAAGTTGCGCAAACGAAGCCGCGGGAAGAATGAGCGCTGAGGCAACAAACAAGCAAAACTTCGGTGAAAGAATGTTTCGCATGATCACTCTCCCTTAGAACGCAAAATCAACGCCGAAGAACAGGCTGCTGCTGGTCAGATCAATGGGCAATCCAGTTGTGGGTGAGGCTTCAACTTTGCGGTTCCAGACAATGGAGTACTCATTGTGGAAGGCAAGCCCGGCGCGGCTGTTGATGAACGGATAGTAGCGGAAGCCGAACGTCAAGGCATCCACGTTACCCAAGTCGCTTGGATTTGTGTCGAGCGTCTGTGTGTGCATGCGGATCAGTTCGTAGCGGTTGACAAGAATCAACTGCGGACTGACGGTGTAATGGGTCTCAAACAATCCGCCGTTCCATGTGGGAGCGTGCGCTCCTACTGGCAGTCCCTCCGGCCCAAGATTCGATGGCGTCCCGGTGGCTAGATAAACGTTATCGTGGCCATAGAAATACATCGTGGTCACGTCCAACTTCTTGTAGTACCACATGCCGATGAACCCGGCGCGGTAGTACGGTTCGTTCCCGATTCCTGTGCCGTAGATGGGGACGGTCCCTGCATCCGGTGAGGTCTGCGTGTACTCTGGATACGTAGGCGAGCGGCCCAGGTAAGCGAATCCGCCTACTCTTTGTAGCCCCGCGCCTTTAATTTCAAACGCCTGGCTCGCCGCAAAATAGGCCTCATACGCACGGCCGGCCGCAGTTCCGATCCCGGACTGGAAATCAGGATTACCATCCGTGCCTTGCAGCAGCGAAGCGGATACGCGGGTGCGGTCATTCTTCGAATGGCCCATCCACTCGATACCCAATTGGTTGTCGCCTAATCCAAATACATAAGCAGGCGAGATATTTCCCACCGATAACCACGGCTGAAAGTGATAGTTCTGATAGTAGCCGCCGTTGGAAGAAAGCGTCAGGATTCGCTTTTCCGACAGCAGGTTGTCGAGTTCGAATTTTCCAAATTTGACGTTAAACCAGCTCGAACCAAGAATGTTGTCGAACCTTACGTTGGCCGACTCAATGTGGAACGCGCCTGTTTCATCTGACGAGGGAACCAGCAAGAAGCTGAAGTTCTTCGCCAGCGTTCCGGCTGTCAATATATCCATCCCGGTATAGTCAAACCCTTCTGTTGTGACTGTGGCGAGCGTCGAAGTCTCCGATCCCGGGGGCCCATCCACGATCGTGTTCTGATTCCGTTCCATGTGCCAGTTTGGAGTAATGCGCAACGCGATCGGCCAGTACGCCGGGCTCTGGAAAATCGGCGCATCCTTATCGTTCCCCAGTTGATATCCATTGTCTTTGAACTGCTGGCCAAACGGACTCAACTTCGGCCAGGCCTCATGGCAAGACGAGCACGGCAGTCCATACTTTCTTGCAAAAGCTGGAATCGCACTCGCTGAACTGCAGCTGAATAATAGAATTAGAAGAAGTGCTAACGTACCACCAAGAGTCGCTCCAGGACGGAAACGGCTCCCTCTCACCCTGTTACCCCATACATCCATACTGCCTCCTCATGTACGTCGGCGCAACGCTGAGCAGACAACGCGCTTTGACTAGCGTCAAATTGGGTGTAGGGAATGTAGTACGCGTGGGTTCATACAGCACGCAACGATGGCTGACCCCGAAAGCCATTCACCGCTGTCTGTCCGATGCGCTCCACACTAACCACCGAATTTTGCGCCACGCCTCTCCGTCAAAAGAGGCTGGCACAATCTTCAGTCCCTGAACCGGGGTGGATACTACCCCCTCCGCTCAAATGAATGCAAGCAATTTCTTTCATCCATCGAAAACTAATTTCTCTTTAGGTCATAGTACCTGCTCGCCTTGTCACTTTTTTTGCCTCGTTACTTCCCTACTGCTTTGCTTCCGGTCTCTCCACTATTTGACAGACATGCCCCATCGGAGTTAACAAAGTATCGGGCCCCGCTCGACTTCATGTGGACAAAAACAAAAATGGTGTTCGCCGCCTCGGTGCTTCTTGCCTTAATTGCGCCCGCTCGTACATTCGCCGCTAAAGATAACCTCACCACTCCTGGTGTGATTCGCGAGTTCCCCTCTTCCATCGACGAAGTCCGCCAAGCTGTCATCGCCGTCGTGAACGACCAGATCATCCACGGCACTCTCATGTTCGATAAAACCCCGGTCCTTTCCGAAGCCGAAGCCGTCCCCTCCACCCCGCTCTTTGATCCCTGGAACGCCCCCGGCGAGGTATTTTATAAGATTCGCAAAAACACTATCGCTCCTCGTCACTTCGCGGACACCGGAGACCAAGGCACCATCGCCGTCCGCTATGTAATCACTCCCGTGGATGCAAATCGCACCCGAGTAAAAGTGGACGCCGTGTATGTCGAAAATTCCCGCCGGACCGTTCACCCTTCCGATGGCACCGTGGAGAAGAGCGAGCTCACTGAAATCAAAGATCGACTTGAAGCGCAACAGGAAGCCGCCATGGAAGCCGCGGATGCGCGGCGCCGCGAGTTAAGCGCCAAGCTCGTCAGCGAATCGTTCACGCGCCAGCGCCAGGACGAAACCTCCCGGCTGAGCAATGCGCAATCCGCCGCCAAAGATCTTCAGCAGCAAGTAGACACCCTGCATCATGAACTCGAGCGTCAGGTGAAAACTCCAGGCGCTGATCTAAAGGCCGCGCCCTTTCGTTCCGCTGCCACTGTTCGCGCCATGCCCGCCAAAGCCAGCATCCTCGTCCTGATCGTTACGCCTCACTGGCTCGGCATCGAAACTCCCGACGGCCAGCGCGGTTGGCTCCCTGAAGATGAACTGGAGCCCTTGCCTTGAAGATTCCCTGTTCCCGCTTCCTCCTCTTGGCACTTCCATTTTTGCTCTTCGGCGTCCAGAACGTTTCTTCCCAGGCTGTCCCCTATGCCCGGAATTACGCCAAGCCGCGCATCGAAGTCGAACAGGCTCTGAAGGAAATGCAAGCCTACTCCGGCCAGAAACTTCCCACTCTGGATGGATTCGTTGCCCAGGGAGATAAGCCGCTGGACCGCTACGAACGCGGCTACTATCAGTTCACTATCGATCTTCTTCCCGGCGAGAACAACGGCACCATCGTTCGCCTCTCCGCGAAAATCACCGCCTGGTATGCCGATCGCGACGTCACCAAGTCCGGCTACCAGGTGCTTCCCTCCAACGGCCGTCTCGAACTCGATTTCCTCGATCGCCTCGAGGAAAAATTTACTGGTAAGCGTGTTGCGCACCCAGCCGCCGGCCCCGACCTCCAGGCTCCCGCACCCAAACTGGATCTTTCCTCCGTACGCTCCGAAGCCACCATGGCCGCCCCGCTCGCCAGGTCCAATCAGCCCCCCGACGAAGTTTCCACACTTCGCAACGAACGAGTCGCTGCCGAACGCCGCGTCAAGCAACTCACAGATCAGCTTAAGAATTTGCAGGACATCAAGAGCACCCAGGCGCATCCGCAGAATCTCGTCATTGTCAAAAAATCCGCCGCGCCTGTTTACGCGCGGCCAGCCGAAACTTCCCACCTTCTTTTCCAAGCCGCCCTGCATGATGAATTCGAATTTCTCGATGTGGATGGCGCGTGGATTCACGTCACCATTTCCGGAGATTCCCGCGGTTATCTCCGTGCCGATTCCGTCGATCTGCCTCAGCGCGTTGCGGAACGCCAGGAAACCCACGCCTCGCCGCTCGAGGAAAAATTTCCTGGGTTCCGCATCGAACGTGAGGAAAACAGCCAGTTCCCCGGCGCTTGGGCTCCCCTAAAGGGCAAGCTCATCAAGCTCTACACCGTTCAGATTGTCGGGCAGAATCCCAAGGACACCGGCGCCGTTGCGCGCCTGAATTACTGCATCGCTCTATTCCAAAAAGCCGTTCAGGACACGGCCGCCGCGAATCCCGCACCAGAAGGGGTTGCCGTCATTTTCGACGCCGCCGATGGCGGCATCGTCGGCGCCACTATCCCAGACATCCAAAAACTCTCCGCTGGCGCCCTCAAACGCGACGCCTTCTGGCAGCAATCCTACCTCGATCCGCCCGAAGCCTTCACTCCCGCCACCAAATAGCCTCAACATTTCCACGGTTTCAAATTCAAGAATGTAGCGCTCGCTTTTATGCGAGCCTCTTCGATCTCCAACCCTATTCGATCGCCCGCAACGCCACGCGTTCCCCGCTTCGCCTACCAGCCCTCCCCGCCCTGTCATCGTGAGAGGAGCGCCTTCTGCTCCTCGAAGGATCTCAACGAAAACTTCAAGCACTTTCCTACCGAAAACCCAAAACCAAATCCGCGCGTCCCTACTGCAACCCCCGCGTCGATTCCCGCACCACCAGCTCCGCCGCAATCTTCCTCCTCACCACCGGCACATTCTTCTTCTGGTCCACAGCCTTGATCGCTTCCAGCACGAACCCCGCGCTTATGCTTCCCATCGCTTCCATCGGCTGCCGCACCGTCGTCAGCGAGGGTACAGACAAACTCGCCTGCGCCACATCGTCAAACCCGATCACGGAGCAATCTTCCGGCACCCGCAATCCTTTTTTCTTCAGCGCCCGCAGCGCGCCCAGCGCGGTCACATCGTCATAGGCCATCAGCGCCGTGAACGGCTCACCCTGCCGCAGCAACTCCGTCGTCAACTGCACCCCCGCTTCAAAACTCGAATTCGGATCCAGCGACTCCGGCAGTTCCGCAATGCGCTTCGTCGGCAGCGGCAGTCCCACCTTCTGCGCAAACGCCCGGATTCCCTTCCATCGTTGCCCGCTGCTGGAGAGCGCTTTCGGCCCGCGCAAAAACGCAATGTCGCGGTGACCCAAACGGTAGAGATGTTCCAGCGCCATGCTCGCGCCCGCTTCATTGTCCACGGACACCGTGCTCAACGAATCGTTTTCGAAACTTCGCCCCGCAATGATCACCGGCACCTGGCATTCCGTCAGATCAGTAAGCAGCTTGATGTCCGTCACCAGCCAGTTCGCGATCACCACCAGTCCCTCCACTCGCCGGTCCAGCAGCATCTCCAGGTAGCTTTCAAACCGGTGCTCTTCGTTGTGCGCGTCCGCCAGCAGCGAAAGATAACTCGCCTGGTAGAGCGCATTCTCCAGTCCTCGCAGAATCGGCGTGCAGAACGGATCGGTGATATCGAATACCATCACGCCGATAATGTTGGACCTCTGGCTCCGCAACGATCTCGCCAGCGGATTCGGCCGGTATCCCAGCCGCTTCGCCGCCGTCTCGATTTTCCCTTTGGTATCGGCCGGGATATAGCGCGAGAGCGGCGCTTTGTTCAACACAATCGAAACTGTCGACGCGGAGTATCCGCTCTCTCGTGCCACGTCCCGAATCGTGACTACGCCCGCGCGCCCCATAGCTCCCCCTTTCACTTTGGTGCGGAATATTCGTACCGCAAATTCCCCGGCAAACGGTCCGATCGCGACCGCGTGTTGTATTCCAGTTCGTAATCCAGATGCTCTTGATCCTGCGGATACTCTTTCCCCGCCGCGTAAGGATAAGAAGCCGATCCGTGCTTCGGCAGCGGCTCCACGCTGAACGCATACGCCGCATAAAAATCCAGGTCCTTCTCAAATCCATTCGCGTAAAAAAAGTAATCGCGCACCCAACCGGCTGGAAGTTTTCCCAGCCCGCTCGGATCAAATTCCAGCTTCACACCTTCACCGGATCCAAACACCGTAAATTTGTCGTCAGCCCCGCTCAGCAGCGCCTTCACATCGCCATAGCGCGTGTAATTTCCCGCCGCGTGCGCGTAAGGCCCCGTCATGCTTCGCCGCGAATAGGAATACATCGTGTCGCTCGCCGGGTGCAGCCGAATCTCTTTCGGATACCCCAGATACGCCAGCGCCGCCGTGGCCAGCGGCACTTCTTCCACTCGAATTCCTTCCACTGGCGGAGTCTGATCAATCCGCACCGCATCCCAATAAATTTTCAGATTGCATACGATCCGGATCCGCTGCGTCCCCGCAGGAATTTTCCCAGTCAAATCCGCAACCATCGTCCGCTCAAGCCCTGCCGGGAATCCCATGTCGTCCACCACGCGCACCCACTGCCCTTGCGCGTTCTGCGCCTCCACATACGGCGCAATCACATGGATCCCCGCCTGGTTCGCCGCATACATCGAAGTCGCCGTGAAATAATCCGTGTATCCATCCATCAACAGCCGCAGCGGTTTCTGCGCATCCCACGCGCCCAAATCCAACTCGATCCAGTGCAATTTCGCGAATCCCGCAAACGGCAACTCTTCAAATCCCGTCACGTACTTCCGGTCGCGCTTCGTCAGTAGCGGCAGCACGTCGCGCCCCTGTTCGTCCCACGCGCCAGCCGGCGGCCGCGCATCCTTCGTCGCAATCACGCCGAATTCCGGGAACGGCGGCGCGCTCGCGAACCGCTCGTTTGGATTCACCTCCACATTTCCCGGGTGATCCACCGCCAGCAGTCGCACCTGATCCAGATAGACCGTCTCCTCCATCGGCTCCATGAACCGGAAACTCAAACGCCCATCTTTCGCCCGCACACTTTTCGCCGGCACTTTCAAATACTCATCCGGGTCCGGCACGTCGCGTTCGCCCGGCGCAACCCAGTGCCCCACCACTCCAGGCCCAATCATGTCGGCGATGAATTCATACTCCGTTCCATTCCACGAAAACAAAACTGGGCACGAACTTCCCCTTCGATCCAGCTCTCCGATTTTCTGCGTCTTCTCCGCCGCCAGGTTCACCTCGTCCTGAGGGACTCCGGTGGGCCACAGCAGCCGCACCACATCCGTCGTCTTCTCTTTTCCGAGCCCCACCAGCAGCGTCGGTGCATTCTGCCCCAGATATCCGGACGCTCCCGCAATTTCCCATTTCTGGTACAGCCCGCCCGCAAAAATTTCCAGTTTCGTCCCGATGCTGCTCTTGTTGTCGTTCAACGCCTTCAAGTCAATCTGCATCCAATGATTCTGATTCCCACCCAAATTCGAAAGCACCAGCGTCTCGCCATTCGCCTGCGTCACCACCAGATCCGGGCTGCCGTCATTCTTCAAATCCGCCACCGCCACCGTTCGCGGTTCGGTTAACTTCAATCCGTCCAGACGCAAATTCTTCGTCACGTCCTGCCAGCCCACTTCTCCCAGGTTCCGCAGCACGCGAATCTCTCCGCCATCCGCGCCTTCG
The DNA here is from genome assembly GCA_963824925.1 of uncultured Acidobacteriota bacterium. Taxonomy (GTDB): domain Bacteria; phylum Acidobacteriota; class Terriglobia; order Acidiferrales; family UBA7541; genus Acidiferrum. The sequence goes on along the minus strand of CAWGRE010000011.1, from coordinate 84,406 downwards.
CCCACCGCCGCCAGATCCAGCCACCCATCATTGTCGTAATCCAGCCAGGTAATTCCTGCTCCGCGCTTCCATCCAAAATCCGGCAGCGCCACTCGCTCCAATTTTTTTCCATCCACATTGCGCCACAGTGAAATCCCCGGCGCACCCGCATGGGTAAACGCCAGATCCATCCAGCCGTCTTTATTGAAATCGAGTGCCACCACGCCCACCGCCGGCGGGAGATGTTCCTTCGCAAAATCAATCCCGGCCAATTCCGTGAATTTTCCCTCGCGCGGATTCAAATAGACGCCCGCGCCCTTTGCCCCGCCCGCAATCACCAGATCAATCGCGCGGTCATTGTTGAAGTCCGTGCTGATCGCGCCCCCGTTGTTCCCCGCCACTCCAAGTCCGGTTTCCTCGGAAACATCAGTGAACGTCGAATTCCCGTTGTTCCGCCACATCACGTTGTGCGCGGGTTTTGCTCCAGCCTCGTGCCCGTCCGACGTCACATAAAGATCCAGATCTCCATCGTGGTCATAATCTACAAACGTCAGCGACACGCATCCGGCTTCACGACGAATTCCCACCTTCCCCGTCACATCCGTAAACTTTCCATTTCCCTCGTTGTGAAAAAGTCGCACCCCATCCGCTTCGCACACCGCCAGATCCGTTCGCCCGTCGTTATCAAAATCCCCCGCCGCGCAACCGTTCCCCGCTCCAACTCCACTTAACCCCGCCTTCTCCGTCACATCCTCAAATCGCCCGCCACCCACATTCCGCAACAACCGGCTCTTCCCGGCACCCGCTCCCACCAAAAACAAATCCGCCTTCCCATCTCCATCAAAATCCAGAAAGCACGCCCCGCTGCTCCCCGCCCCTGTGTTCTTCTCGGTCGCATTCACCAGTTTCTGTAATGGCTGCACTTCATAACGCACCGCAATCTCCGCCGGCACGCTTCTCCCCGAACCCGGCACAAACTCCGCCAGCGAAAACTTCCCCTGATCGCCATAACCCGCCCCGAACGGCGTCCCAAGGTGCTCCGAAGTAATTTTCTGGAAACGCTTCATCCCCTCGCGCGCCGCATCTATGTCGCCCTTCCTTTGATACGCCCGCGCTAGTCCGAATTGCGCCGAAGCATGGTACGGCGCAATCTTCAGCGCCTTTTCGAACGCCGGAATCGCCTGGTCATATTGCTGCATTTGTGAGTAGAGAAATCCTTCGAAATAAAATGCGTCCGGCTCGTCCGGCGCAATCTTCTGCACATGCAGAAAGGCCGCAATGGCTTTCGCGTTGTCGCCCGCATCCTTGTACGCCAGCCCCAGGTTGTACCAGGCATACGGATTCTCCGGCAGTTTCTCCGCCGCCGCTTCCAAAGCCGCTCGTGCCGGCTCAATCTTCTGCTGCGCCAGCAGCGAAATTCCCAGATTCATCCGCGCCGCCGCAAATTCCGGGTCCGCTGCCAGCGCCTGCTCAAAATATTTCTGCGCCTCCGCCGATTTCTGCTGGTTCATGTACGCCACGCCCAGCGAGTTCAGCCGCAGCGCCTCTCCCGCCGGCGCTTTCTTCCCTCCGGTCTTCGTTTCCTGCGCGACCTCCGCGCCACTCCGATTCCCTCGCCGCGCCGCAAACACCGCCAGCCCCGGCAGCAACACCAACGCCATTCCAGCAATCCACAATCGCCGGCCAACCGCCATCTTCCATCTTTTCATTCGGAAATTTTCCTTCAAAGACGCGTACAACCTACAAAACCAGCGACCACACACGCGCCAATTTCTAAACTCTCCACACACGCAACAAATTGCGCAAACCAGTCATCCTGAGGGACGCGCCGTTTGCGTCCCGAAGGATCTCAACCTAAGCCTCACGAAAACTTCCCCGCCAATCATCATCCCCAGCGCTTTCGATTCTCCCGGCCTCCCACCCCATCGTCAACCGATTTTCTAGGGCCTTTCTGTGCCCCCGCCCCGCCCGCCTTGACGAATCGAATCCCCCTCGCTACCTTCCTCTCTTCCCCCATGCCCAGCTATTTCTCCATCGCCGAAACGCTCGAAAAATTCCGCCGCAAAGAAATCTCCCCCGTCGGACTCATCGAATCCCACCTCACCCGCATCCGCGAAATCCAGCCAACGCTAAATCCCTTCGTCCACATCGACGCCGAATCCGCCCGCGCCCGCTCGCGCGAATCCGAATCCCGTTTCTCCCCCGGCAATTCTCCCCGCCCCCTCGAAGGAATTCCTCTCACCATCAAATCCAACTCTCGACGTCGCTGGATGGCCCTGCCCCGCCGGCTCCATCCTCCGCAAGGATTACGTTCCCCACACCAACGCCACCGTCGTTTCTCGCCTCGAAGACGCCGGAGCCATCCTCCTCGGCAACACCAACGCGCCCGAATTTCTGATGGCTTACGAAACAGACAATCGCCTCAACGGCAAAACCTCGAATCCCTGGAATCCCGCCTATTCCGCGGGCGGCTCCAGCGGCGGCGAAGCCGCGGCCATTGCCTCCGGCTGCTCCATGGGCGGAGTCGGCAGCGACGGCGGCGGCTCCATCCGCACTCCCGCCCATTTCTCTGGCATCTGCGGACTCAAGCCCACGCCCGGCCGCGTTCCTGGCACGGGTCACTTCCCTCCAGGTGCAGGCGCTTTCGCGTGGATTGGCGTCGTCGGCCCGATGGCGCGCACGGTCGCCGATCTCTCCGCGCTCTTCGCAATCATGGCAGGCCCCGATCCAGGAGACGCCCTCTCCGCGCCAGTCCCGATCCGCTCCATCGCTCCGTCCGACCTGCGCGATCTCCGCATCGGCATCCTCGAAAATCCCGAACTTGGCCGCCCGACGCCGGAAACTCTGTCCACGCTGCGCCGCGCCGCGCAACTTCTCTGCGATCTGAATTTTCGCGTTGAGCCTCTGATGCTGGAAAATCTGCAACCAGCCCTGGATCTCTGGTGGTTTTTCTTCGGCCGGGTAATCGGCGATCTTTTTCGTCAATCCACACAAGGCCAGGAATCTCTCCTAAGCCCGATGTTTCGCGCCTATCTCGAAGCCACCCAGGCCGGACCACCCATCACTCTCGAATCCTTCCAGAAAGCCTGCGTCGATCGCGATCTCGTCCGCGCAGCCATTCTTCGCCAGCTTCGCGATTTCCCAATTCTGCTTTCCGCCGTCTCCACCGAACCCGCATTCCTTCATGGCGCCGGCAACTATCTTCCCGGCCAACCCCACAACTATAGAGACACCATGCGCTTCTGCCAGTGGCTCAATCTAGCCGGCCTCCCCGGTCTCTCCTTACCAATGGGCCGCTCTCCCGAGGGCCTCCCCATCAACATCCAACTGATCGCCCGCCCCCACGAAGAAGAACTCCTCCTAGCCGTAGCCGCCCAACTCGAACACTCCCGCGGCCCCTGGCAACCCCCACTCCAGTAATCACAACCATCCCCTCTTTTCGATTTTCGATTTTCGATTTTCGATTTTCTCGATTTTCGATTTTCGATTTCCTGTTTTCTCCGTTATCTCTGTGGCCCCTCTGCGACCTCTGTGGTAAGTTTTTCTCCTCTCCTAATTCTTCTCCCCGGTCACTTCCGGACTAGCCACCTGTTTCTCCCCCCACTTCTCCCGATCCTTATCCAAATCCGCATTCATCAACTTCTTCGCCGCCGCAAATTCCGCCCTAGCCTCCTCCGTCTTTCCCAATTTCTGCAGCAACTGCCCGCGCAAATAGTGTGCCTTGTCGCTCTCCGGCACCACCTTCAGCGTTTCTCCAACTGCCTGCAGCGCCTCTTCGTACTTTCCCTGCTCCTGATAAATCTTCGCCAATCCAAACCAAGCCCCCGGCCGCTGCGGATCGCGCTTCAGCACCTCCAGGTAGGCCCGCTCCGCGTCCTCATACCGTCGCTCCTGCGCATAAATTTTCCCTAGCTGATAATAGTCGTCCGCCAGATCCGGATCGATCCGCAAATCCTTCAAAAATTCCTGCTCCGCCAGCTCGTTCTTCCCCGTTTCCTCGTAAGCAATCCCCAGATTGAAATGCAAAAATGGCAAATCCGGCGCCGCCGTTTCCACCTTCCGCAATTCGGCGAACGCCTTGTCATACTCTTGATGCTGCAGAAACGCCTTTCCCATAATCAGGTGAAACTCCGGCGTATCCTCGCCAACTTCCACCATCCGCTTCATCGCTCGCTCGTCCACCTCCTTGTTTCCGGCCTTGCTCGCCGCAATCCCCAGCACGTAGAGATACATCACATCACCCGAACGCTCCGGCCACAGCGGCTCCAGCGTCGCCGTCGCTTCCGCAAACCGGTCCGTAAACAACTGACACATCCCCAGCAGATACCGCGCCTGTTCCGATCCCGGCTCGTCCCGCACCACCGATTGCAGCGGCGCAATCGCCTCCGCATACCGGCCGCGCCGGAACTCCACCAGACCGATGTTCAACCGCACCCCCGCCATTTTCGGGGCCAACTTCTCCGCCGCCCGCAAATTTTTCAGCGCCGCCTCCCAATCTTTCCGCCGCATCGCGATCACGCCAAGATTTGCGTACGCCGCCGCCGCATTCGGATCTTTCCCCAGCACCTCGCGAAAACATTTTTCCGCCTCGTCCAGGTCTCCACCCCGCAGCGCCGTCTGTCCCTTGGCGAACCAAGTCTTCGCGTCATTCGCCTGTTCTGTGGTTTGAGCGCTCGCCCGCACCTCTCGAAAATTCACTTCCACGCCGCACAAAAAAGACGCTCCGCCCATCGAAAGAAGCAGCGCCAGGATCCCCCGCCATCTGAATAATTTCCTCATCGAGCCCCAGTCTCCGCCATTTCTCAGCCCGCCTTCAATCCCCGCGCACGTTTTTCCGTGGAAACATTCTCCTCGGCCGATCCATTTTACTCTTGACACGCACCGCAAAATCCTTTATTAATCCGATTTAATAGCTTGTTTTTGGGTGCTTCGTGGTCCAGTCGGGGACCGGGGGACTTTTGAAGAGTGGTCGTTCGCTGACTTCTTCGCGCCTGCCTGCGCCACTCGTGTGCTTCTCCTCCGCCGTTTTTCCATCTTCTCGTATCACCAATTTCGTGGAGGTCTCACAGTGAAGAGACATCGTTTTACGCCAAAACAGTTTGTCCTCGCATCGCTCCTGCCCGGCCTCGCCTTGCTCGCCCTCCTGCTCTTCCCCGCCCTGGCCGCCGCCCAAACCAACGGCCTCATCAGCGGCACGGTAACGGACGCATCCGGTGCTGCCGTCATTGGCGCGCAAGTCATCATCACCAGCGCGGGCGGCAATCTCACGCGTACCACTGTGACTAATGGCGACGGCGTGTATGTCGCCTCCGGCCTACCTTCCGGTAAATACACCATTCACATCACCGCAAAAGGATTTCAGAAATATCAGGCCAAGGACGTGGTCCTGGACGTGGCCCAGAAAGCTCGCGTTGATGTCATTCTCAGCGTCGGTACCGTTACCGAAGAGGTGATCGTCTCTGGTGAAAACGTCGCGCAGGTAGACACGCAATCCTCCGAAATCGGCAGCACCATCACGGGCAAGCAAGTCCAGCAACTCGAATTGAACGGACGCAACTTTACCCAACTCGTCAGCCTGGCTCCCGGCGTGGTGAATCAGACTGGCCAGGACGAAGGCACCGTCGGCATCGCCGGCAACGTTCTCTATAGCATCAATGGCGGCCGCACCGAATACAACAACTGGGAAATCGATGGCGGCGACAACATGGACAACGGTTCTAACTCCAGCTTGAACGTCTACCCCAACCTCGAAGCCATCGCCGAATTCAAAGTTCTCACCTCCAATTACGGCGCGCAGTACGGCAAGAACGGTTCCGGCACCGTTGAAGTCGAAACCAAATCCGGCACCAGCGTCTTTCATGGCAGCGCCTTCTACTACGGCCGCAACGAGGCGTTCAACGCCAACGAGTGGCAAAACAACGGCCAGGGCATCCCCCGCCCGGAATACAAGAAACACGACTGGGGCTATACCATCGGCGGCCCTGTCTATATTCCCCACGTCTACAATAACGACAAAAAGAAAACCTTCTTCTTCTGGTCTCAGGAATGGCGTCACGAAATCCAGCCCGGCACCACCATCAGCCAGGCCGTTCCTTCCGATGCTGAGCGCACCGGCAATTTCAACGACGTTTGTCCCGTCTACACCGGCGCGGCCTTTAATCCCGGCGCCTTCCCGGATTGCCCCTCGCAGCCGAATATGCCGGCGGGTACGCCTTTCCGAATAACACTCTGCCGACACCTTTCGCGTCCACTGCCGCGGCGATGCTGAGCTTGATTCCTCAAGCCAACAATCTGAGCGGTGTGAACGGCAACTACGCCAGTGGCCAGGCCGCCGGCACTCCGCTTCCCTCCTACGTCGCAAATCCCAGCTATCCCACTACCTGGCGCGAGGAACTTATCCGCGTGGATCACAACCTAACCGACAGCCAACGCCTCACCTTTCGCTATATCCATGACACCTGGTCCACCATCAATCAGGGTCCGCTCTGGGGCCAATACAACAACACCTTCGACAATACCAACACCAATTTCGCGGGACCCACCACCAGCTTTGTTGCGCGCCTCACCTCCAACTTCACTCCATCCTTGCTGAATGAGTTCGTCGCCAGCTACACCGACGATCACATCTTCCTCACCAATGTCGGCACTAACGTAAACTTGCCCGAGGGGGGCATCGATCTTGTTCCCCTATTCGCCAACGGCCTCGGCGGCAAAATCCCTGCGTTTGCCATCGGCGCTACGAACAACGGTGTCGCCTACGGCGGCGGCTTCAACGTAGATACTGGCTACTTCCCTTGGAAGAACGCCAACCCCACCTACTCCTATCGCGACATCATGACCAAAATTATCAATAACCACACCCTGTTCTTCGGCGGCTACTTCGTCGCGGCACAGAAAAACCAGGGCTCTTCCCTCGATGTTCAGGGCCAGCTTAGTTTTGCCGCTAGCAGTCCGAACACCACCGGCAATCCTTTTGCCGATATGCTCGCTCAGCTCCGTCGGTGGATACACTCAGGACCAAAAAAATCTTTACTACTATGACCGTTATAAGATCCTCGAGCCATTCATCCAGGACGACTGGCGTGTCACCCGGAAACTCACTCTGAACCTCGGTCTCCGCTGGAGCATCTACGGCCGCTATCAGGAGAAGAACGATCAGGAGTTTGGTTTTTCGCCAAACGCCTATAATGCCCTCGCTGCTCCTTCTTTCTTTCCGCTCGGAAGCGACAACGGGCAACTTCTTAATATCGGCCCAGGTCAGTCCCTCTATAACGGCTTGATTCAATGCGGCAAATCCGATCCCACGATCCCGGGCGTCACCGGCGCACCCACCGGCTGCATGCAGAACAAATGGGTCAATCCCGGTCCCCGCATCGGTTTTGCCTATGATCCATTCGGCGACGGCAAATGGGCTATCCGGGGTGGCTACGGCATCTTCTTCGAACACATGAATGGCAACGAAGCCAACGCGGAAGCCCTCCAGTTCAGCGCCTCACCTCTGGCTGTCAACGGTTCGGTTGGCTCCGCCACTGGCTATCCCAACGTCGGCGCATCTTCCGGTGAGGCCGGCGCTCCAAGTCCCCTCGGTGCCATCTCCATTCCGGATCGTGCCGAGTGGCCCTACATGCAGCAATGGAATTTTGGCTTCGAGCACGAATTCCCCAGCAACGTGCTGCTCTCCGTCGCTTACGTCGGCAGCAAGGGCACGCACCTCACTCGCCAGTACGATCTGAACCAACTGCAGCCAGTTCCCGCCGGCGACAATCCCTACGTGCAGAACAATCTTGGCGCCATCGCCGGAAACGACTGCGCTAATATCACCACAAACTCAGACCCGAACGATCCGAACTACGGCCAGCCGATTTTCGCCAGCATTCAGGGCACACAGGGCGCCACGCCCGTCGCCGTCACCGATCCGCACGTCCTGCAGAATCTATTCGTCGCCTGCGGCAACAACGGCGCGAACTACTATCGCAAGTACCAGGGGTATGGCAGCATCACCCGCATCGACAATACTGCCAACTCCATCTACAACTCTCTTCAGGTCTCCGTCCGCCGCACCATCGGCGACTTCAGTTTCAGCGCCAGCTACACTTACAGCCACTCCATCGACAACTCCTCGGACCGCGACGATGCGCTCTTCGTTGATTCCTCCAACCCCAATCTGGCCGCGGCCAACTTCCAACTTTGACCTTCGCCATGCCTTTACCCTCAGTTATGTCTATGCCTTTCCCTTCTTCAAATCGCCCGGCGTAGCCGCATACACTTCTCGGTGGCTGGCAGATTTCCGGCATCACCACCGCCCTTCCGGCTTCCCCTTCACCGTCCCAACGGCAACACCTATAGCGACAACGCCGGTGTGGCCAACGGTGTCAGCGGCGGCACCATCGCCTCCTTTCCCCTTCTGGTCAGCAATCCACTGGGCGTCACCGGCGCAGCGGGATGTCTTCGCCAGCAGAATGTTTTCGGCGTTCTCGATTACAACCCCAATGCATTTGCCCTGCCGGTCGGCCTCACACCGGCACCACTTCCCGCAACAACCTCACTCTTCCCGGCCGCCTCAACTTCGACTTCGGCCTTTTCAAGCGCTTCTCCTTTAAGGAACGCTACGCGCTTCGAATTCCGTTGGGAAAATTTCAACGTTTTCAATCACACCCAACTGAATACCCTCAGCGGCACTTCCAGCGCCGGCGGAGCCGGAGTCACCACCCCAATGAGCTGCGTGAGCACAACCACTTTCAACGCGGGCGATCCTGCTTGCGCATCCAGTGGTTTCCTGACGCTCGACAGCGCCCATGCCCCCCGCATTATGCAGTTCGGCCTGCGCTTCCAGTTCTAACCCGAACCAGCACACAACCTCATTCCAAAGAAAAACCCCGCCACAAGCGGGGTTTTTCTTTTCCAACACGCAAATCCTCACTTCCCCTATCCTCCAATCCCTTCGCCACACCTTTTTCCTGCCCTCTCGTCTAACCCAGCCAAAGGGGTGTGCCCATGCACCGTTTTCTTCTCTCCGCCTGTCTGGCTCTTCTTCCCTTCCTCGCTTCCGCTTCCGATTCTCCTCAATTCCGTGGCGGACCCGACCACCCCGGCACCTACGATTCCCCACCCATCACCACACTCCCGCAGGTGAAATGGAAATTCGCCACCCACGGAAAAATCTTCTCTTCACCCGCCATCGTCGAAAAAACTCTCTTCGTCGGCAGCACCGACCACTTCCTCTACGCCCTCGATCTCGACTCCGGCGCCGAAAAATGGAAATTCGAAACCGCCAGCGCCGTCAATTCCTCTCCAGCCGTCGCGGACGGCACCGTCTTTTTCACCAGCTACGATGGCAACTTCTACGCCGTCGATGCTTCCACCGGAAAACTCCGCTGGAAATTCCAGACTGGCGGCGAACATCGCTTCACCGCAAAGCACATTCACGGCGTGCAGCCCGCTGCCGAATCCATGCCCGATCCCTTCGACGTTTTTCTTTCCTCGCCCGCCGTCTCGCAAGGCTCCGTCTATTTCGGCAGCGGCGATGGCAATGTCTACTCTCTCGACGCCGCCACCGGCGCCCTTCGCTGGAAATTTCATACCGGCGACGTCGTCCACGCCTCCCCCGCAATCTCCGGCGGCGTCCTCTACATCGGCAGTTGGGATTCCTATTTCTATGCCCTCGACGCCCTCACCGGCAAAGAAAAATGGCGCTTCAAGACTGGCGCAGATGAAGACATCCACAATCAGGTCGGCATCCAGTCTTCCGCCACTGTCGCCGGCGGCATTGTTTACTTCGGCTGCCGCGATTCTAATTTCTACGCCCTCGACGCCGCCACCGGAGAAAAAAAGTGGGCGTTCAACAACAAAGGCTCCTGGGTCATCTCTTCTCCCGCCGTCACCAACGGCAAAGTTTATTTCGCCACTTCAGACACCAGCATGATCTATTCCCTCGACGCAAAAACCGGTTCGCCAATCTTCTCACTGAAATTTCACGGCTGGCCGTTTTTCTCTTCCCCCACCATCGCCGGAAATACGCTTTATATCGGCTCGCACTCCGGAAAACTGATCACCGTGGATCTCACCGCGCAAAAACCCGCGTGGGAATTCGCCACCGACGGCCAGCGCAAAAATGGCCCCACTTACACGAAACCCGATGGCTCCGCCAATTACGACCTCGCCTACTTCGGCGATTTCTATGACGACCTCGTCGTCGGCGTCCAGCGCCTCATGACCGTTGGCGGCATCTACGCCTCTCCCGTCCTCGTCGACGGCGTCCTCTACATAACCAGCACCGACGGCACCGTCTACGCCCTGAAGTAACCTAAAGTCATTCCCCAATATTAAAATTTCCTTCTGTAACCGTGCCCCCACCCACTTGTCATCCTGAGCCTATCCGACAAGGATAGGCGAAGGATCTCAACGTAGCCCGCCCCACCCAAATCACCCCGCAACCTCCCCCTCTACTCAGCGCCCTCTGCGCCTCTGCGTTATCCTTATTAGCTTCTTCCTCCCAAAATTTTCAACTTTGGCCCACCCTCCTCCTCCCCTATAATCTCCACTCAATCACGGATCCAACGCGCTTGCCCGACTCCACCCTCAGCCCGGAACCCTACGCCCTCGCCGTCATCACCGACGACGCGGATCTCTTCCGCGACATCCGCAAGCTCCTCGCCCCGCAATTCCGCACCACCCTCGCCTCCTCCGAAGCCGACATCAAGTCCGTCCTCGAACTCCCCGATCTCAACGCCATCCTTCTCGATCTTGATTGCATCGGCAATGGCCCTACCGACGGCGTCGAAGTCCTCGCCGAACTTCGCAAGCTCCGCAACGATGTCGTCCTCTTCGTCTTTTCCCGCAGCAACAATCGCACGCTTCCCCTCAAAGCCGCCCAGGCCGGTGCCGACGAGTTCTTCCTCTACCCGCTGATCTTCGGCGAACTCCACATCGTCCTCTCGCGCGTCATCGAAAAACGCGCCCTCGAACTCGAGGGCCGCCGCCTCCTCCAGCAAGTGGAAGACAAAGCCGCCTTCTACGGCATCATCGGCGGAAGTTCCGCGATGCAAAAGGTCTATCAGGCCGTCGAAGCCGTTGCCAGCACCGGCGCATCCGTGGTTCTCCGTGGTGAAAGCGGTGTCGGCAAGGAGCTCGTCGCCAAGGCCATCGTCCAGTGTGGCGATCGCGCCGGTCATCCCTTCGTCTGCTTGAACTGCTCGGCGCTTCCCGAAACCCTGATGGAGTCTGAACTCTTCGGCTACGAGAAAGGCGCGTTCACCGGCGCCGACTCCGCCAAACCCGGCATGGTCGAGATGGCCCACAACGGCACACTCTTCCTCGACGAAATCACCACCCTTCACCCCAGCCTGCAAAGCAAACTCCTTCGCGTCCTTCAGGAACATTCTGTCCAGCGCCTCGGCGGCCGCGCCACCCGCAAGATCGATTTCCGCCTCATCACCGCCACCAACGACGACCTGGAAGACGTCGTCCGCAAAGGCCAGTTCCGCGAAGACCTCTATTTCCGCATCAACGTCGTCCCCATCTTTATTCCGCCACTCCACGAACGCGATGGTGATATCCCGCTCCTCGTGGACCATTTCCTCCGTGTCTATTCCGCCGCCGCGAAAAAGCCGCTGAAGGCCATGCAGCCGGAGGTTCTGGAAATCCTCGAAGAGTACACTTGGCCCGGAAATGTCAGGGAATTGGAAAACGTCATTCAACGCCTGGTCGTCATGGTCCCAGGCCCGGTCATCACTCCGGAACACCTGCCGCAGCTCCTGCTCCACCACAGCGCCTCCGGCCAGGAAGCCATCCTGATCCCCGAGGGCGGCGTGGACTTCGACAGTGAAATGGAAAAAATCGAAATCGCCTACCTCAACGCCGCCTTACGCCGCACCAGCGGCAAAAAATCCGCCGCCGCCGCCCTCCTCCGCATCGACTCCCAGCGCATGAAATACCTCTGCCGCAAACACCGCATCGAGTAGCTCATGGTTATGTCGGCTCCTTGGCTAACGCCTCCACCCTACTCCCGTAGGGCCCGCCTTCCGAGGCGGGCCGAGAATCCCCCCGCGGCCTCGGCCTCCACCAGAAACCGCGCCCATCACAACACCACCTTCCGTGGCCCGGCCACCCCGCCACCGACCCTGCGCACCAACTGCCCCCGCCCCGACATTTTCATCCTTCAGGGCGCGCCTTCCGCGCCCTGAAGGATCTCAATGTAAAGTCCAATCATCACCTTCCCGTTGCTCCAGGCCCGCCGTCCCCAAAAACGGTCAATTTTTAACCCATCAACGGTTAATTTTTAACCCTTCGTCGATTTTTTCACCTCTCGCCCTGTCCCCTCAGCCAGTACTTCCGTACTAACCTCTTTCTTTTCTTCGCGGCGTCCTTCTTCACCATGCCCACCAAACTTTGGCCAATCACCTGCTATATATCTCCGCGTCTGCAGCAAAAAATAAAAATTTTAAGGAGCTACCCACCATGTCCATCGAAAAGAAGAGCCTGATCAGCACCCTCAAGACCACCAAGAAAGCCAACGTCGCCGTAACCACCGCTCCGGAAGCCTCGCAAAAAGTCAGCAAATGAGCAAGAGCAAACATGCACAAGTCAGCAAGGTGCAAAGTCGCCAACGTCAGCAAGCGGCGAAGCGCGCGCGGGGGTAAGAGTTTTCTGCATCCAAAGAACTTCGGGAAAGGGCTGCCCCAGGCAGCCTTTCCTTTTTCTGCATTCCGACCAGCTCGCTACCACAGTTTTCGTCCCCAGAAATTCCTAATTTCCTCCAGGCACTAGCCCCCCAGACTTCTCCGACCTCCCGTAGACTCGCGCAACACCGGTCATGCCCGGTCTCAATTCCTTCCCCGGATTTTCCAACACAATATCCAGGAAGTAGAATTGGTGCGGCGCGTCATTCAGTCCGTCTCAGCCTCCTCCATCGCCCTGAGCGCGCTCCGTCGGCCGAGCGGAGACCAAAGAAACTTCTCCATCTCTCCGACGCAGAATACCGTCCATTGTAACTTGCCGTCTCACTCCTCGGATCTTGTACAAGTCGTACTCGGAAATATAGATTCTCGCCCGCATCTCGGGTGAGGTCGGCTATTTCTAACAACTCCGTCCCTGCTCTCAAGATTGCCCCAAGCTGGTCCTGCACCTTGGGTGTCACAACCGTTCCCGGCAATGGGAGCACTAACTCTCAAAGCCGCATGCATTTTCGAAGCTGATCGTACTGCCTGGCACTGCTTCCTTTTCCACGAGCGGCGGTGCCATAACCTTGGTATTTGCGCTCCGGCTTCCCTGGCCTTGCGATGCCAGCAGCATTCTTGCTCAGCCTCATGCCAACCAGCCTCCAGCGGCAAATTGCACAGAGCCCAGCGGCGTGCCTGGCGAAACATACTCCCCCTCCCGAACAAATATCTGCGAGAGTCGTTCCCGTCACATGCGCCCGCACCACGGACTGTTCACCGGCTCCAATACAAACTTGCCGACTACGGAATCTTTCCAGAAGAGGATCGCGAGAAATAGCCGGCGACGGCCGCGGCCATGGCCATGTGTTTCCGCGTGAAAAACATTTCAATCCGATCTTTCTTGTCCAAATAGAAAAATTTCATAAAGTTCACCAATGACTGAATTCTCGATCGAAAAATGAACAGGGCAACCCCAATTTCGGTACGAATCCCCACTCCGGACTGAAATTTCGTACGAAATTTCCCTGCAAAACGCGCCACGATGTAAAGAACCGAGTAGCTATACGCCCCGGAAGCCAGCGCATAGGTCACATATCCGAACCTCTCCGTCTTCGGAACGTAGGGTACTTCCGCCGGAAGCCTCCAGATGTACTTCTTCACCCATGCTGACGTGTAAGCCGTGGAGGCTTCTTTCAGGTCCGGAATGCCAACCATGTCGGCAGCAGTAATAGCCATCCAAGTTTCATCAGCGGATTCCAGTTCAGCACGAGCGACATGATCCCCGCACATCATCATCACGAAATGAGCGCTGTTGTGAACCAGTGTTTCGGCGGCGTTGCCCCACCAGATCGGTGTCGCGATCGCGCAAAGCACCATTTCCGACCAGACTCCGGCAAAAGAGATGATCAGCCGTTGGTAATAGGTTCCGTGCACGAATCCTTCGGTAGTATCGGTGTAAAAAGCCGGCAACAGATACACCAGCGCAAATCCCATCGCCGGGCACCCGTCCCCCGTAATGTTTGCAGGCATGCGCATGTGCAAACTCATGAACGCCACTACAAACATTCCGAGCGTGTACAGAGAGAACACATCCGTCCATGTCTTATTGGAGAAACTATAAAACTCGACCGTGTCCTGCCGAATCTGCGACCAATTCGCGGCCGTAATCCCCAATGCTGATCAACACCGCGATGATGCTACCAGCGTAAACCATGGCGTGTAAATGAATTTCGTCTTGCTCGTGAACAAGGTAACAAAACGGTCCGGATTAAAGGCGGGGAAATCAACGTCCGAAAGATCTGCCCAGATATTTTTCCTTTGCAGTTTCTTCTTTCGCTCTTCGCGGCTCATCTGCAATAACTGGAGATTTTTTTCCTGCGGTGTCTTGTACCAGAACTCACTAGCTTCCAGGCTGGCCGCGAATTCCCGAACAGTATCTGCGTCGTAGTGAATCCCGCTTTGCTGGGAGTAAAGCTTCAGCGATCTGCTTCGTAGCTTCGCCTCCCGTCAAAAAGCTGGGTCAACTCCCACTCCTTCTTTTCGAAAGTGAACATTCCACCGACGCACGGAACATAAATCCGTACCATCGGCCTTCCGTCCTCGATGTGTTCTCGGAACGTCGTCCCGGGATCCAGGCGTGGCGTGCTCTCCGCAAGCTTCCGCGCCGGTATGTCCGGCAGGGCCACTTCCAGTGCGCGTGTCAGGTTCATGAATTCTTCAGTGAGAGTTTTCCAGATGCACGGACGCCGTCATCCCCGGACGCAGCGAGCCGCGTTCCCCCGCCAATATCAACAACACTTCAAACGTTCCGCTCGATGGGTCCACCACCGGGCTGACTTCTTTCACTTTCGCCAGATGCTTTTCCCCCGGCACATCCGCGCAAGTAACTTCCACCTGCTGTCCAGGGCGCATCTTCCCAAACAGTTTTTCCGGCAAAGTGAATCGCATCAGCAAAGGCGCTTCCGCCGTCACCCAGAAGAGCCGGTCGCCCTTCGCCACGTTCTGTCCCTCGCGCACATATCGCCGCGCAATCAGCCCGTCAAACGGGGCCATCACTTTGGTCTTTTCCAGCTCCAGCTCAAGTGATCGCTCCTCTTCACGCGCAGTATTCAGCGTCTCCGTCACCCGCTTGATATCCCACTGGTCCGATTCCGCTTTGTATTTCGCGTGCTCCAATTGTTCCTGCGAAGTCAGCCCCAAATCCCACAAATGTTGCTGCCGCGCGTAATCGGACTTCAGCACCTGCTCTTCCGATTCCCAGTTCTTCAGGTCCGCCTCAATGCTCCGCGTCTTCGCCTGCGCCGCTCTCAAATTTGCCTGGATCTGCCGCCCGTCCATCTCCGCCAGCAAACTCCCCGCTTTCACGCGGGCCGGCGCGTCAAAATAAATCTTCATCACAATTCCATCGCGCTGGGCCGTCAATTCCACTTCGTGCTCCACAATAATCGGTCCGGAAACCACCAGGGGTGCCTCGGTCGGCGCGCTCGCCACCGGCGCCGCGGCTTTCGGCTGCACCGCTGCCGGAGCCGCCGCATTCGTCACGCTGCCGGTTGGCGCTTTCTCATCACCGCAGCCCGCCGCCAGCAGCGCCGCGCCCAGCCCAATGCAGATCCACCCGTTTCGCATGACTTCTCCGTACCTCTACCAGCCCAGCCAATACCAAATCTTCGCGTACACCCACAAAAACAGCTTCCGGAAAAATACATACCCCGCCGGATACCACCCCGTTCGCACTTTTCCTCGCCCCTGCATTCCCGCCCGCATCGCGCCATTCTCATTCGGCACGTCTACGCGGGCGTAGAACACTGCGCCGTCCTTCAGCATCGTTCCCTGAGGACTCACAATTGCCACGTCCCCATGAAACGTCCGCGTCGGATAACTATCCAGCTTCACCACCGCTTTCTGCCCCGCCTTCAGCAAGCCCGCATCGCTGTCCTCCACCGCCACGTCCACCATCGCTTGCGATGCGTCCAGCACCTCCGCGAACGAATCCCCCGGCTCCAGTTTTCGCCCCGCAAAATCTTCCACATGCGGCGTCGCCACAATTCCATCAATCGGCGACCGCAGTTCCGCCTTGTCCAGCAACTCCTTCGCCCGCTCCACTTCAGACTTCCAGTAATCCGCCTGCACGCGCTGCACACCGGCTTGGCTTCCATCGTTCGCCGCCAGCGATTTGTTCATGTTCAGCATCGCCGTCTCATATTTCGATTCCGCCGCCGCCAGCGCCGACCGGAAATTCCACGCCTCCATCTCTGCCAGCACTTGCCCCTTCTGCACCCGCTCGCCTTCCCGCACCAGCACTTTTCCAATCACGCCGGCAACCTCAGGCTGCACCAGCGCTCTCCGCCCCGGCGCCACCACCGCATCGCCATCCACCCGCAGCGGCAGCGGACAAGCCACCAGAAAAAGCAGTCCCAGCCCCACAGCCACCAGAATCGCGGTGCGTTTCCGCTTGCGCATGGCCATGAATTTCCGCTTTTTCACCAGCACCGGTTCCAGCACGGAAATAAACGGCACTTCCTTGTACATCTGCGCGTTGCGCAGCGCCACTGTCGCTTGTCCCGCCAGCACTTCCACAATCTCCAGGTGCGCCGGGCCCAGAAAATCCGGGTCGCTGCTTTCCATCGAAAGCATCCCCACGCGCCCCGTATCGTCGTTCAGCGGCCGCGCATAAAATCCGCGCATCCCCGATTCCTCAAAATATTTCTTGAACTTCGCCTTCGTCTCTTCGCGCTCGGAGTCAATTTCTTCTCCGTGCTGCCCCACGTGAATCACTTCCTCGGAAAGCGAGGCCCACTGCAAAATCGCATTCAGCGGCGCAATATCCGGATGGTCCGCCTGCACCTGCGTCAACCCCGTCACCGCGCTCAGCTTGAATCGCCCGTTTTGCTCCAGCACGATCGCCGCTCGCTCATAGGGAATCACCGCCTGCGGCGCGTTCACGATCGTCTGCAGCATCCGCTCCAGATTCAGCGTGGAAGTAATCTCGTGGCTTACCTTATTCAGCGTTTCCAGCACTTCCACTTTGCGCTCGGCCAGCAGCAGGCTCGCATTGTGGAGCGCCGTGGATGCCGTCTCCGTCAAACTACTCAACGTGAACAGGTCATCTTCATCAAACGCACTTCCGTCCAGCTTGTTGACCGCCTCCACCACTCCCACCAGCGCCGATTTATCCAGGATCGGCGCGGCAATCAGCGACGTCACGCCCGCTTCGCCAGCATCCGCGATTGCGCTCCACCAGCCGTTCATCGGCCGCGTCGCTGATGCAGACCGTCTCCCCGTTGTCCGAAATCGTTCCCGCAATCCCTTCGTTCGCCTTCAGTTTTTGCCCCTTGAACGCGGTTGCATCCTCGCCCGCCTGATGCATCATCTCCACAGACTCGTCCGGCAGCATCAACCAGATGTTCACCGCCTGGCAGTCCAGAATCTCCGAAAATTTGGCGCCGATCAGCGGCAGCAGTTCGCCCATCTCCAGCGTCGAAGAAAACACCTTTTCCAGATCGTAGAGTTGCGTCAGCCGCGTAATGGAAGCCATCGTCCCATTCCGCTCCTCTTCATAGCCCTGCGCCGCCGCGATTGCCGCTCCCGCCACATCCGCCGCCGGCATCAGCGCAGCAATCGCTTCTTCCGTGATCTCCTCTTCAAATGCAAGAATCTCCAGCACTCCAATCAAATTTTCCTTATGAATCAACGGCAGGTAGGTCAGCGACATCAGCGATTTCCGGATGTCCACGTGCGCATAATCTTCGCGCTTGATCTCGTTCGCGCGCCGGTTCAGCGGCGCCATCTCTTCCAGCACAATTCCCAGCAGCCCTGAATTTCCGGGAATCTCTTCGTCGTGTATTTTCGCCTCTCCCACCGTTGCGCGCGGCACCCATAAATCCCGCTCCCCGTCGCTCGCCAACGTGTAGACGCTCACCGCCGAATCGGCAATCAACGCCGACACGAATCGCGCGAAATTTCTTGCACGCGGTGCTACTTCCTGTTCGGAGAACAAATTCAGGGAGAGTACTGAGAGATCAAGAACGGATTCTTGTTCCTGGCTGGCCAACGATCAACCTTCCGCCTGGCGGCTTTGTCGCGGGGGAAGCCGCCAGCCCATTGCCTTTCTTGCTTTTTGTCCCAAGATTATCTAAGTTGTCCGCGCACTCTAACAAAGCCATACTGGGGTGTCAATGCGGCAAGCCAGCTCACTCTTGCGCCGCTAGGGGGTTGCGAAGTTGGATATCGACACACGAACGCTGGACGCCGTCAAAATTGTCACTCTCAAAGGTCGCTTGAGCATGGGCCCCGCTCTCGACCGCTTCAACGCCACCATGAACGAATTGCTCACCCACGGTCACTCCAAAATTGTTCTCGACCTTGAAGGCGTCCCCACTATCGATTCCAGCGGCATCGGCATGCTGGTCCGCCATCTCACTTCCGCCAAGCAAGCCGGGGGAGGCATCCGCCTGCTCAAACCCTCCAAGTTCACCATTCAAACCTTGAAAATGGTCGGCCTGCTCAATCTCTTCGCCTCCTTCGACGAAGAATCCGCAGCCGCCGCCTCGTTCCAATAAGCTTTGAAGTAGCACAGCCATTCCTGGCTGTGCGCCTGTGCTCACTCTTGCCGCATCCAGTTTCCCGATGATCTCGCCGTTCCGAACTCCGTGCCCTCAGTGTCCTCTGTGGTGAATATTCCCTCACTCCAGCTCAAACTTCGCCCCCGCCTCTTCCACCGTCCTGAAAAACTTGATAATCCGGTCCACATGCGTCATCTGCAGCGTGCTCTCCACAATCCCGTCGCCGCACACAATCCGCATCACTCCCCCGGCTTTCTGCAGTTTTGCGTTGCACATCACCAGAATCCCCACGCCCGTACTGTCAATCGCATCCAGTGCCCGCAAATCCACCACCACCTTCTTATTCCCCTCTTTCATCAGCTCCGCGATCGACCATTCCACCTGGCGGCTGTCGTTCCCCATCAATAATCTTCCCTTTAGCTCCAGCACGACGATATCTGGCGGCAGATGTTTCTTTTGCACTTCCAGAATCATGCGGCACCCCTCAGTTTCCTGATGCGATTTCCAGATTGACCCCAGCCGGAGTAATCCTTAATTTCCTGCCTTCCCTCCGTCGGGGATTGCCCTTCTAGCTGCCTGATGGTATTTCCGACCCTCCCCAGAGTCAACGCCTAACCCTCCCCCTTGCTCCTCTCCTCCGTCCTCTCTCGCTTTTGGGCTCCCACTGGCTCGAAAATCTGTCAAACTATATTCGGCCCTTCGCTCTGATGGCGGACTTCTCATTCTTCCGCGCCTCCGGCCTCTGATACTTTCTAATTGAGAGGTGGTCTTTGGGTTCCGCGTTGGACGTCCATCGTCTTCATTTCGCATTCACCGTCACGTTTCACTATCTCTTCCCGCAGTTGACCATGGGTCTTGCCCTCTTGATCGTCAGCCTTTTATGTCCTCTCCCACCGCGACCCCTTCTACGGCCGCACTTTCCTACGCATCGGCGTCACCGTCGGCGTCATCGCCGCTCTTCTCCAGCTCGCTCCCACTGGCGACATGCAGGGCAAACTCGTCACCGAGTATCAACCCGCCACCCTAGCCGCCATGGAAGGGCTGTTCGAATCGCAGGACGGCGCGCCGCTCGCCATCCTCGGCCAGCCCGATGTTCCCAATCGCACGCTCGATAATCCGCTCATCATTCCCAGCATGCTCAGCTTCCTCACCTATAAGCATTGGAATGCACACGTCCGCGGCCTCAACGATTTTCCCCAGGATCAGTGGCCCGACCGCATTGAACTCCTCTATTTCAGCTACCACGTCATGGTCGGCCTTGGCACCATCTTCATCGCCATCATGGCCATCTCCGCGTTGCTCCTCTGGCGGAAAAAGACTGTTCGACTCCCGCTGGATGCTTTGGCTCCTCATGCTCAGCGTCCCTTTGCCCTATATCGCCAACACGGCAGGTTGGATGACCGCCGAACTCGGCCGCCAACCCTGGCTTATTTACGGCCTCATGCGTACCGCCAACGGCGTCTCGCCTCGTGTTGCCGCCGGAAATGCATGGTTCAGCTTGCTTGGCTTTCATGGGAATGTACACCGTTCTTGCCATGCTCTGGCTGTTCCTCGTCTACCGCGAAATCGAAATCGGGCCGGAGCCCGAAGCCACGCGTCGCGCAGGCATTCTCGATCCTGCGGCGGCGGACTAAGGAGCGCGTCATGGGAACGATCTGGTTCTGTCTTGTCGCTGTAATGGTTGCTCTCTACGTTCTGCTCGATGGCTTCGATCTTGGCGCCGGCGCCATCCACTTCCTGGTCGCCAAGACCGAGGAGGAACGCCGTCAGGTGATTGCCACCATCGGCCCCGTTTGGGACGGCAACGAAGTCTGGCTCCTCGCCGCGGGCGGTACGCTCTATTTCGCATTCCCCGCGCTCTACGCTGGCGGCTTCAGCGGCTTCTATCTTCCGCTGATGATCGTCCTCTGGCTCCTGATTCTTCGCGGCACCTCAATCGAGTTCCGCAATCACATCCAAAGCCCCGTCTGGATTCCTTTCTGGGATTTCTTCTTCTCCTTCTCCAGCTTGCTTCTCGCTGTTTTTTTCGGCGCTGCCCTTGGCAATGTAGTGCGCGGCGTCCCTCTCGATCAATCCGGTTACTTCTTCGAGCCGCTCTGGACCAACTTCCAACCGGCGAGCAGACCGGCATCCTCGACTGGTACACCATTCTCGTCGGTGTCCAGGCTCTGCTCGTCCTCATGATGCATGGTGCGCTTTGGCTGCAGTGGAAAACCGTTGCTGATCTCAATCGTCGCGCCGCGCGTGTGGCCGGTTGGACTTGGTGGGGCGTTCTGGTCTTGACCGCGATAGTCACCGCGCTTACGTTCAGTGTCCAGCCGCAAGTTTCCGCCAATTTCAAAACCTGGCCACTCGGCTATGTTCTTCCTCTGCTCGCCGTCGCCGGGCTCGCTGGCATTCCCTTCGAACTCCGCCGCAAAAACGAACGCAACGCTTTCCTCGCCTCTTGCATGTACATCCTCGGCATGCTCACCAGCGTCGTCTTCGGCGTCTACCCCATGGTCCTTCCCGCACGCAATCCCATCTATGCGCTCACCGTACACAACGCCAAAGCTCCTGATTACGGCCTCAAAGTCGGCCTGATCTGGTGGGTCATCGGCATGGCCCTGGCCACTATCTATTTCACCTACGTCTATCGCTCCTTCGCCGGCAAAATCACCGCCGAATCCGACACCCACGCCTAACCCCCATTAGGCTCCCCGAGTGCCGCCCTAGCCAATTTGCCCAACCTGTAGGGGCACGATAAATCGTGCCCTCTTGGGTTTCTCTTCTCATCTCTTCTCTTCTTCCCCTCCCCATTCTTGCTAAAAGTTCCTTCCCTCTCTCTTCCGATCCCCTCCACCCCCAAACCGAGTACAATATCCCCATGCGCTCCTGCGCAATTCGCTTCCTCTCCCGTGTCTGTGCCACGGCCCTTGCTTTCTGCCTCCTCATCGCACCCCTCTGCGCCGCCCGCTGCTCTCTCTCCAACTGTCTCCCCGCCGCCGCTACATCCTCTTCTTCTTCTCGCGCCTGCCACCACCACCCCTCCAAATCTCACAACTCGCCGCTATTCACATCCCTCCCATCTACCTCATGCCAAATCACCGACTCCCTCTTCACCGCCCTCCCAACCCAACAATTCCGCCTCGCCCCCGCACCCTCGAACTCCAACTCCCCGCTCATCGCCCCCACAGTCGCCATCCCCACCTCATCGACCACCATCGCGTCAGTAGCCAGCATCCTCCCTGCGACACACGATTCCTTCTCATCTAATACTCCCTCCCAATTCTCATCGCTACCTCTCCGCCTCTGATTCGGAGGAGTGTCAATCTCCAGATTGGCTAGCACTCAATGTAGTGGCCGAACTTTAGATCGGCCACCTATTCTCGCGCCGCCCTTGTACTGGCCGACCTTCAGGTCGGCTCCGTACTCCGCATCAATCCAAACAATCCACTTTCAAATTCCAGCAACGCGCAGCCCAATTCTTTTTTTCTTTCGGAGGATCCGATGAGCAGCTCACGCCGCAACTTCTTCCAAAACGCCGCCCTCTTCACCACCACCCTCCTTGGCCTAGGCTCCCGCCTGAATGCCGAATCCCATCCCGCCCAATCAAAATCCGCCCATCCTCCACACGCCACAAATCCGTCAACCATTCCTCCCCCCAACGTCCCAGTGCTAACACCCGACGTCCCCGATCTCCCGTTCACTCTCGACGGCGCCACCAAAGTCTTCCACCTCC
This sequence comes from uncultured Acidobacteriota bacterium, assembly GCA_963824925.1. GTDB lineage: Bacteria > Acidobacteriota > Terriglobia > Acidiferrales > UBA7541 > Acidiferrum. The sequence goes on along the minus strand of CAWGRE010000011.1, from coordinate 61,988 downwards.
GCGCCGAACCCGTAAAACGCAAAATCGCTCCCTTCAAAACCATCGACGCCTGGGGCTACAACGGCTCCTGCCCCGGCCCCACCATTCAAATCACGCAAGGCGATCGCGTCCGCATCCACGTCGAAAACGCACTCCCCGAAAGCACTTCCATGCACTGGCACGGCCTCGAAGTTCCCATCGACCAAGACGGCGTTCCCTTCATCAGCCAGAAGCCCATCGCTCCCGGCGAAACTTACACCTACGAATTCACCGTCCATCAGGAAGGCACTTTCTTCTATCACGCGCACAGCGCCATGCAGGAAATGATCGGCCTCCTCGGCCTCTTCATCGCGCATCCACAAACGCCCCACACTCCCCATGCCGACCACGATTTCGGCATCGTCCTCCAGGAATGGGCCATCCTTCCCTCCAACTCCGTCCCCAACACCGCCTCCATGGAATTCAATTGGCTCACCTTCAACGGCCTCTCCGCCCCTTCCACCACGCCGCTCATCGTTCGACTAGGCAGCCGCGTCCGCCTTCGCTTCGTCAATCTCGGCATGGATCACCATCCCATCCATCTCCACGGAAACCAGTTCGTCATCACCGGTACAGAAGGCGGCCGTGCTCCCGAATCCACCTGGTATCCCACCAACACCGTTCTCGTCGGCGTTGCCCAAGCCAAAGTCGTCGAGTTTGAAGCCAAATATCCCGGCGCCTGGATGATCCACTGCCATCTTCCCCATCACATGATGAACAGCATGATGGACCTGCTCCGCGACCGTCAGATCCAAACCGCGGACTCCACCGACGCGCGCGCCCTCAGCCAGATGCAAACCCTCGCCAACGATCTCGGCGTCCCGCACGTTCACCACTCTCCCATCGCCGAAAACGCCAACTCCATCCCTGGCTTCCCGCAAGACGCCTTCATGGAAATGTCCATGGACAACGCCGAAGGCGTCGCCAAGCCCGAAACCCACGGCCTCCCGCCCAATTGGAGCGCCGGCATGATGGGCATGATGACCATGGTCCGCGTCCTCCCCGACGCCCAATACAACGAAATCCAATCCCTGATCCGCAATCCCCAACACTCCGAAAAGGAGAACCACCATGCCTCATAAACCGATTCCGTGTGGCACAGGCACTCCTGCCTGTGCTCTTCGTTACGCCACACATCAAAAAAGCTTGAGTGTGCCCCACCCTTGCCTTCTAAGGGTGGGCTCCGACGATCCAAAGCCACAACACTTCCTCTCCTCTCCCTTGTTTGGGCCCTCCGAACTCCCTAGCGCCTCAGCGTTAAATTTTCTTTCTCCCAGCAGCCGATCCCACCATGCCTTCCAAATTCCATTTCACCTCATTGTCTCCGTGCCCTTTGTGCGCTTCCTCTGTGCCCTCTGTGGTAAAGCCTTTCTCTTTCTTATCGAGCCGATCCGTGCCTTCAAAAACAAACTTCATCGCAAAATTAATTTTATTTTTCCTGGCCGGCTCTCTTCCCTGCATGTCTCAGGAACCCATGAACATGCCCCCCGACCAGATGCAGCACCACCACATGGACATCCCCACTGTCCAACCCTTCTATCCTCATCTCGGCCGCGCCCAGGAAAATTCCAAATCCCCCCTCTTCACTCTCGAGCAAGCTCAGCAACTCGCCGCGAATTCCAATCCCACCCTCCGCCAGGCCGAATCCGAAATTCGCGCCGCCAAAGCGCGCCACCAGCAAGCGGGCCTCTATCCCAATCCCACCATCGGCTATGCCGGCGACGAAATTCGCGGCGGCTCCGTCAACGGCGGCAAGCAAGGCTTCTTCGTCGAACAAACCATCGTCACCGGCGGAAAACTAGCCCGCAGCAAAGACGTCTACGCCCAAGAAATCCAGCTCGCCGAAATCGAAGCCCAGGAACAAAAAATCCGCGTGGAAACCGCCGTCAAAACCGCCTTCTACCGCGTCCTCGCAGCTCAGGAACTTCTCGACGCCCGCCGCGACCTCGCAACAATCGAGCAAAACTACGCTACCGCCCAGCGCCAGCTCTTCAACACCGGTCAGGCCGACGAAACCGAGGTCCTCGACGCCGAAGTCGCCGCCGAACGCCTTCGCCTCTTCACCCGCATGCAGGAAAATTCACTTCGCGAAGAATGGCGCTCGCTCGCCGCCGTCCTCGGCCGTCCGGATCTTCCTCTCGCCACCGTCGCTGGCGACCTCGAACACAATTGGCCCGATCTTGACGCCGACCAGGCCGTCGAATCCATCGCCACGCAATCTCCCGCCACGCGCATTGCCGATGCCAATTCCGCACGCGCCGCCGCGCTGCTGGCCCGCTCCAAGCGCCAATCGATTCCCGATCTCCAACTCCGTGGCGGCCTCGAATACAACAACGAACCCTTGGGCTCTGCTCCGCACGCCATCGGCTGGGAAGGCGTCGCCGAAGTTGGCGTCGAAATTCCCATCTTCAATCGCAACCAGGGCAACGTCGCCGCGGATTCCGCCGCGCTGGATCGCGCCAATCTCGAAAAGCAGCGCGTGGCATTAACCCTCCGCGATCGCGCCGCCACCGCCGCCGACCAATACGCCAGCGCCAAACTCATGGCCCTCGACTATCGCGACGAACTCCTCCCCCGCGCGAAAAAATCCTACGCCCTCATGGTCGAAAAATACGGCCAGATGCTCGCCGCCAATCCCCATGTCCTCGACTCGCAACGCAAACTTTTCGTTCTCCAAAACGAGTACATCCTATCCCTCGAGAAGGTCTGGATCTCCGGCATCGCCCTCCAAGGCTTCCTCCTCACCGACGGCCTGGAAGCCCCCGCCCTACCCGGCGAAATTGACCGCCCAGTCCGCGAAACGAATCTGCCGGTGCCCGAGCGCATAATGCCAGGGGCAAGTTCAACCGAGCCATAACCTACTGTTAGATAAATGCTTAGCGCGAGCAGAGAACAGCTAGCAGCGAACAGGAACCAACCCCAGCCCGTGCATAGCCAACTGGGCGTAGGCGATCCCTCTAGTTTCCTGTTATCTGCTCGCTGCTAGCTGTTCGCTTTCCCCTCCGAATATTCCCCTTGACATCACCATAGTGTTCTAGTTATGTATAACACCATTGTGCCCCACCAATGGAATGACAACCAGCCCATCTATCGCCAACTCCGTGATCGGGTTGTCGCCATGATCCTCGACGGCATTCTCAACGAAGGCGATCCGCTTCCCTCCGTCCGCAATGTCGCCGCCGAATTTGTCGTGAATCCGCTCACGGTTCTGAAGGGCTATCAGGAATTGGTGGACGAAGACCTCGTCGAAAAAAGGCGCGGCCTCGGCATGTTCGTCAAGCCCGGCGCGCGCGCGCGTCTACTGCAAGGTGAGCGCAAAAAATTCCTCGCCGAACAGTGGCCCGTGATCCGCTCCACCATTCAGCGACTCGGTCTTACGCCGCAAGATCTCTTGGATTCCAGTTCAAATAGCCCATCGTCTGCAAATTCTGCAAAACCATCCGAAAAAAATCCCACAAAGGAGGAGCGCTAAAATTATGTCCGTCATCGAAGCTCATGGCCTCCGCAAATCCTTCGGCGCCACTGTCGCGCTGAACGGCGTCGATCTGCGCGTCGAGGAAGGCCGCATCCTCGGCCTCATCGGCCCCAACGGCGCCGGAAAAACCACCGCACTCAACGCCATCCTTGGCCTCACTCCATATCAAGGGCAGCTCAGCGTCCTCGGCCGCAATCCGTGGACCGAGCGCGATCAACTGATGCGCGATGTCTGCTTCATTGCCGATGTCGCCGTTCTGCCGCGCTGGCTGCGCGTTTCGCAAGCGCTCGATTTTCTTGCCGGCATTCATCCGCGCTTCGATCGCGCAAAAGCGGAAAGTTTTCTCGCCAAGACCACCATCAAGCGCACCAGCAAAGTCCGCGAATTATCCAAGGGCATGGTCACGCAGCTTCATCTCGCGCTGGTCATGGCCATTGACGCGAAACTGCTCGTCCTCGACGAACCCACACTCGGCCTCGACATTCTTTTTCGCAAACAATTCTACGATTCCCTGCTCAACGATTATTTCGATGGCAGCCGCACCATCGTCGTCACCACGCATCAGGTCGAAGAAGTCCAGAACGTCCTCACCGATCTCATGTTCATCAATCGCGGCAAAATCGTTCTCGATTGCAGCATGGACGCCTTCGAGACCCGCTACGCGGAAGTGATGGTGCTCCCCGAACAACTCGCCGCCGCCCGCGCATTCAAACCGATTCACGAACGCCAGGTCTTTGGCCGCGCCGTCCTTCTTTTCGATGGAGTGGATCGCCAGCAACTCGCCGCGCTTGGCGAAGTGCGCACGCCCAGCATCGCTGATTTATTTGTCGCCGTAATCGGCAATCACCAAACCCAGATGCAAGGAGCGGCCTGATGAATTCCCCATCCAACTTCACGCCGCAATCATCCGTAAATGCGCAGCCAGTCACCTCCGTGCCGGAATCTCGCCAGCTCTATTGGTGCATTCGCCGCGAACTTTGGGAATACCGCTCCATCTACGTCGCTCCACTGGCAGTTGCGGGTGTTTATCTCCTCGGCTTCCTCATGTATCTGCACAAGCTTCCAGATGCCGTGCGCGGCGCAATGCAGTATTCGCCAGAGCGACCACACCAGGATCTCCTCCCACCATTTGATTTCGCTGCAGCAGCAATCATGGGCACTGCCTTTCTAGTCGGAATGCTTTACTGCCTCGACTCGTTGCATGCAGAACGCCGTGATCGCAGCATCCTCTTCTGGAAATCGCTGCCGCTCTCGGACCTCACCACGGTACTCGGCAAAGCCTGCATCCCGCTCCTCGTGCTTCCCATGATTTGCTGGACGCTCACTTTGGCCTTACAGGGAGTCATGCTGCTATTGAGTACCGTAGTCCTGTCCGCAAACGGAATTAGTCCCACCAACTTGTGGAATCAGGTCGGATTCTTCAAGTCCGGATTTTTGCTTTTCTATCATCTATTCACCGTGCATGTCCTTTGGTACGCCCCTATTTACGCGTTCCTCATGCTGGTTTCCGCATGGGCGCGGCGCACTCCGCTTCTTTGGGCGGTACTGCCCATCACGGCACTCTCCATCTTTGAACACGCCGTTTTTCACACTTCGTATCTTGCCCATTCCGTCCTTGGCCGTTTTGGTGGAGGTCCGGAAATGGATCCAACCACAATGTCCGGCGGATTCCCATTCCACGGCGGATTGCACATAACTCCCTTCCACTTCCTGATGTCTCCGGGTTTGTGGATTGGATTGCTCGTCGCGGCTGCATTTCTTTTTGCGGCCGCGCGCCTGCGCCGCAATCGAGAGCCGGAGTAATTCGCCCACGGATCAAGTTTCTCTTCACATAAAAAGGAGTAAATCCCATGAGTACAGCGGTTATTTCTCACCGGTTGGAATTCCATTCTCTGGCGGACGCAGCTTTGAAGGCCGCCACCCGCTTCTGGTTTGGCGTCGCCGTCATCGGTCAATCGATCTTTTTCTTCGCCGTCGCTTCTTTCTACGGCATCACGGCCGCGCGCGGGAACTGGCAGGCCTGGAATAAATTCATGACTCACGGCTTCACGCCCGGTAAGCCGCTTGGCAATTTTGTCGTCAGCATGCACGTGTTCTCGGCCGCGATCATCATCCTTGCGGGAATGCTGCAACTGATTCCGCAAATTCGCAACCGCTTCCCCGTCTTTCATCGCTGGCTGGGGCGCATCTACGTCGTCACCGCGTTCACGCTCAGCGGCGCCGGTCTGTACATGCTTTGGTTCCGTGGAACCGTTGGCAACGCGTCGCAACATCTTGGTTCCACGCTAAACGCTGTGCTCATCATGCTCTGCGCGGTGATGGCGATGCGCTATGCGATGCTTCGCGATTTCAGAACGCATCGCCGATGGGCGCTTCGCCTGTATCTCGTGGTCAGCGCCTCCTTGTTCATTCGAGTTGGAATTTTTCTGGCAACTTTCCTCAATCGCGGCCCATTTGGTTTCGATCCAGTTACATTTACCGGCCCGTATCTTACGTTTGTTTCATTCGCGCAATATCTGGTGCCGCTGGGCGTCCTGGAACTCTATCTGCACGCGCAGGAACATCCAGGTGCGGCGCGCCGCTTTGCTGTCGCCGCCCTAATTTTCGTGCTGACTCTCGGAATGGGCGCCGGCATCGCCGTGGTTTCCATGGCCGCGTGGATTCCCGCCGTTAAAGCTGCCTATGACCCGCGAATCTCCATCGCTCAAACACTGTCAGACACCATCCGATCCTCCGGAGTCGACCAAGCCGTCACGCAATACCACAACTTGAAGAGCACAAGAGCGGCCGCGTACAACTTCGAAGAAGTTGAACTCAACAATCTCGGCTACCAACTCATCAAGGCTGGGCAGCTGCAGCAAGCCATCCGCATCTTCCAGCTCAACGTCGAAGCCTATCCAAATTCCGCGAACGCCTACGACAGCCTCGGCGAAGCCTACATGGACGCCGGCGAGAAACCTCTGGCAATCGCTAACTACCAGAAATCCCTGCAACTAAATCCAAAGAACCACGGCGCCACCCTGATGCTGCAAAAACTCAACGCCCCGTGATCAACGGGGCCGTGTTACGCCCTCATTCGGAAATCTTTCCATCGTGCAGCGATGCGCGTTCCGCAAAGGAGTTGAAATGCCGGAAAACAATTTCACCTCATCGCAGTACAAGCCGCGCTTTGCGGGCCTCTTATTTTTGTTCAGCGTGGCAGCCGCGGTTTCAGGTGAGTTCCTCGCGCATGGCCGGTTGGCAATCGCCTTGGGCCTCATCGCAGTCGCGTGCTATGCCGGCGTGACACTGCTCATCTACAACATCTTCAAGCCCGTGAATCCTCACCTGGCCCAGCTTGCCGTATTCGCAAATTGCGCGGGACTTCTGCTGGAAGCGCTCCGCTGGAATCCACTCGGCGTGGACATTGCCATGATTTTTCACGCCGCCTATTGCCTCTTGCTCGGTTACCTGATTTTCCACTCCGGCATGCTGCCTAAACTTCTTGCCGCACCGATCGCGCTCGCGGGTCTCCTCTGGCTAACTAATCTCGATCCCGCTCTAGCGAATTCCCTCTCCACCTACATTCTCATCCCCGGCCTTCTCGGCGAAGCTTCGCCCTACCTCTGGCTCCTCGCTTTCGGCGCGAAACTGCCTTACGGGCATCAAACATCTGCCGCCGTGGTAACCGCAAATCACTAGAAGCCATCTCCAAAATGCTTTTTGGGAGTTGGAACTTAAGCTTCGACATTTTGAGCCAAGAAAACAGGGTTTTGGCGCCTGAAGAAAAGCCGCGGATTTTATCCGACACCCCGCTCGTACCGCAGAAAATGTCGGCGCGCCGACATTTAAAGTTTTACTTGAAGGTTGTTCGAATCGATGACGGGCTTTTCGGGGATTGTGGTGAAGGGCAGACGCTGGGGAAGGCCGGCGTGGCGAATCCAATCGTCTTTGAGAGGAATCGCGTTTCTCCCCGCCATTCCTAAGGATATTTTGCTGCGGGGCCGGTTCGCGCCAAGGTCGAATAAGAGCAGAAGTGGAATTTTGCGCTGCGGAAGCAATCGTGGCTCGCTGTGAAAGGCAAGAAGGCGGCCCTTGGCGCTCGAAAAAGAAGCCGCCTTTACGCGACAAGGAAATGTCGGCGCGCCGACATTTAAAGTTTTACTTGAAGGTTGTCGAACGGCGGTACGTGGGAACGGGCGGGCATTTGCGTCCAACTTTCCAGATATTCAGGTGAATGGCGGCTTCGCGGGAGTTGCTATTCGGCTCCGCTCAGGAATAGAACCGCTTCGGAGGGAAATGCGGAGCGCCGACCTTAAAGTTTCGCTTGAAGGTTGTTCGCACGTGACCATTAATTTCTGGATTGCGTTGGCTTTGGTGACCGACGACAGCAGAAACGCGGTCGGAAGGTGGCGACCCCGAGCTGCCGCCTACTGAGATTCGGACATTCCGACTTCTACCTCCTCTACGTCATATAGCTCCTTTGCTCGGTTTGCCTCCGCTTCTCCCTGTCCTTCCGGACAGCTATTGGTGGGTCACACTAGTACGGCAGTAGCGTTGACCGCGGTAAATTTCAACCGCTACTGTTCCAAGTGGCGAGGGATATGTGTCGGAATATCCTTGCAGGCCCATGGGTCTCGCAAGCCTATATATAAATGTTGGAATTTGCCGATAGAGTTCCAGTGGGTTCTGGCGCAGCAAATCTTTTCGGCGTGGAGTTTTAGGGGATAGTCCGCCCGCGGGCGGTGGTGCTGGAATGGCGACAGTGGTTAAAGCGGGGCGTTACGAAATTCTCGCCGAACTTGGCCGGGGGGCGATGGGTGTGGTCTATCGCGCCACGGATCCTGTCATTGGCCGCGCCGTTGCCGTGAAAACCATTCGCCTGAGTGAAGAAGGCACTGGGCTGAGCCGCCAGGAACTGCTTTCGCGATTCCAAACCGAAGCGCGCGCCGCCGGTCTGCTGACGCATCCCAACATTGTGGTGGTCTACGACGCCGGCGAAGAAAACGGCCTCTTTTACATCACGATGGAATTGATTGAGGGCAAGAGCCTGCAGGCGCTGATCGATTCCGGCCACTCCTTCCCCGTTCCACGTGTGCTGCGCATCATGGAGCAAACCTGCAGCGCGCTGCAATTCGCGCACGAGCGCAACATCATTCACCGCGACATCAAGCCGGCGAACCTGATGCTGACCGCCGACGACACCGTGAAGGTGACCGACTTCGGCACTGCGAAGATTCTGCAGTTCGGCACCGTGCAGCAGACGCAGCACGTGGTGGGCACGCCGAGTTACATGTCTCCTGAGCAGGTGAAGGGGCGCCCCGTGGATGGGCGCAGCGATATTTTTTCACTGGGCGTCCTGCTCTACGAAATACTCACCGGCGAAAAACCATTTCCCGGGCAAACAATCACCACGGTGATCTATAAAATCGTCAACGAAGAACCGATTCCCCCGCGGACGCTGAATCCCTCCGTGCACCCCGGGCTGAGCGATATCGTGATGCGCGCGCTGGCCAAGGATCCGGAAATTCGTTACCAGAATTGCCGCGAAATGCTGGAGGATCTGCGCAATTACCGCGCGCTTGGCGGCCTGGATCGCGGTAGCCCGGAAGCAACGCTGATTTCTCCGCGCAACACCCCGACGTTTCCTCTGGGAATCGCGGGCGGCAGTGTTCCCGGCACTTCATCGGACGATCCGAATCTTTCGCCGACAATCCGTTCGCTGCAAAATCGCGCGGCAACGCCGATGCAAACACCCGCGGTGCGGCGAACCGGAGCAGTGATTCCGGTAGAAGAGCCGGAGAAGAAAAACACGTTTCTTACTGTGCTTCTGGCGCTGATGCTGATTGGCGTAATTGTCTTCGGCGTGTATAAGCTGCGTCCGGTGTTTCAGGCCGCACGCGAATTGAACAGCCGTCCGCAGACGGAATCGCCCGCGCCGCAGGTGGCGCCGCCAGTGCCAAAGCCAGTGGTGCCGGATTCCGCGCCGCCCGCCATTAATGCGCCGGCAAACGAAGAGAAGCCAAAAAGCTCCGATAGCGTTCCGGTGACGAGCCCTGAAGTATCACCGGAACCTACGAAGACTGATCCAACGCCGACGCCAACGACCGTTGCGGAAAAGAAAATTACGCCTGCGCCCGCCCCTGCTGCTCCCGTTGCGGAAGTGAAAAGGTCTGTGCCCACGGTGACGCCCGCTGCTGCCGAATACAGGCGCCAAGTGGAAGAAGCGCTTGCGGATCGCGGCATGGCCAGCCGCGTGAAAGTGGAAGCCACCAGCAACACGCTGATGCTGAGCGGGAAGCTGCGCCCTTCGGAGCACTCCTCCCTTTTGCATTTCATGCGGGACGCCCCGGCAAGCGTGCGCGTGGTGGATGAGATTGCGTACGACGATACGCCGCTACCCGCCGCCGAAAACGCCGACAATGCGGGGCATCCGATTCCGACGCCCGGAAATGCCGCGGTGCACGTGGTAACCAACGTCCTCGGCGCGAAAGCAACTCTCTTTGGATCGGCAGGCCGCTCGGTGGGCAACTGCCAGACGCCGTGCAGCTTCAACGACCTGGTGCCGGCACGATACAGCCTGCAAGTGCAGAAAGACGGTTTCCTGCAGGTGCAGACGGCCCTGGAGCTGAAAGCCGGCGACTCGCAGGATCAGAAAATCCAGCTGGAGGCGTTGCAAAAAGGGCTTTATGTGAACAGTCACCCGGCCGGCGCGGATATTTTCATCAATGGCGCGAAGCAATCCGGGCAGACGCCCACGAACCTGCCGCTTGCCGGAGGTTCTTACAATCTGGTGCTGCGGCTTGAGGGGTACGACCCGTATGTCGGCCAGGTGCAGGTGAAGGACAATTTGCAGACTACCCTGGATTTGGAGCTGAAGGCGCATTCCGCCGCCCATGTAGCTTGGGCGCAGGTGAATAGCACGCCGGCTGGGGCGGAGATTTTTATTGATGGGGCGACTACCGGGCAGTTTTCGCCGGCGCGGGTGCAGATTCCGAGTGGTACGCATACGATTGGGTTGCGGAAGCAGGGTTATGAGGCGGCGCGACGAGGGATTGAGGCGACCGAGGGTGGGACGGTGACGGTAAGCGCGAATCTGGTGGAGAAGTAGGAAGGGCTTAACCGCGTGCAAGTAATTTAATATCAATGTTATATAGCTTTATTGACCCTGGTTGGGGATGAAGATAACAGCGAGCAGAGAACAGCGAATGGGAATCGGTTTGTCAAAAAATGGCGATGCTTGTCAGCGAAGAATATGCGAAAATAAATAGAATGGCTTGTGGTCTCGTGTGCCCTACTAATAAATGGAATGGCCTAGTCGTACTATAGGACTCCCCTCGCCTTTTCCCTACTTTAATAGTTGCAGGATTCCAGTTGGCCCCCTCCTGGACCGGGTTACTCCCTCTCCAGGCCGGCACGGAACCCTCCGGAAACGCCGTCAGGTCCCCAACGGACCTCTCGCAAAGCAGGCCGATTTTGGTACAAAGAGCCACCGCTCTCGCAGACGACCGGGCCGCCAGGCAGGCCACGCAGCGTATTTCTCCGAACGATTCGGGGTCGCTGCGGCGCGACGGTTCGCGTTCGCTGGACCCCCTGGTGGCCGACGCGATCCAGGCCCTGCGCGATTTTCTGTTGCTTCTGCGAGCCCACCGGCTTTACAGCGCCACGCACCCGCGGCTGCAGGAGAGCCTGGACGCGGCTTACGATTCGCTGCGCCGGTCTGCCGCCGATCTGGGCGGGCTGGAGGTTCGGCCGGAGCGCGGCGGGATCGTGGTGGCAAAGGTAGGCGAGACGCATTTGCCAGATGCGCGAGGGGAATTTCATGCGCTGGCGATGGAACTGCAGCGCGTGGGCATTCAAACGCTGTGGTTCGCGCCGAAATTCCATGTGGGCGAATTGGACACGCTCACGCAACTCCTGAAGACGACCTTGCTAAGATCGGAAGAGTCCTCCAGACGCAATCCAATTACGGCCTGGGCGGATATTCTCCGGGAGAATCGCGTGGAAGGGATCCAGATCAACACCTTGACTGAGCGCAAGGTGGATACGGTACTTGCCAGCCTGATCGCCGCGCTGGTGGCCTATGGCGGGAACGCGCCGGTGGAGAACGGCGATACGCCGATTCACTCGCCACAGATTGAGGAATTTAACGATGCGCTTCGTCTGATCGGGCATCTGACGCCGCCGATGGAATCGGCGCGCGGGCTTTCGGCGGAGGAAGCTGCGCGAGCGATTCACGCTTCGATGGAACAGGCTAGCCGCGGCACAGTGCGCATGCTGCTGGCTTCGATGACGCATTACACCCCGCAGGAAGGCGAGCTGCCGCAGATGTATCTGCGCCGGCTTTCGCAGAGCCTGGTGCTGGAATATCTGACTTCGGAATTTGCGAGCGGGACGCTGGCGCCCATCTCGGTGCGGCCGGTCTTGTATCAGCTTGCGGGCGTGCTGGTGGATGCGGGCGGTTATTTTGGGCCGCACTCTTCGCAGCATCTTTCGACGCTGGCGACGAACTGGGCCAACGACGCCTATCGCGAGCAGATCATCGAACGCTTCTGGATGGAGCTGCCGCCGCGCGAAAAATCGGCGGTGATGCGCGGGCCGGACATCTGGTGCGTGCCGATCACGGCGATTCGCCAGACCATGAGCCAACTGGTGGAAACCGGGGCCGACGCCCCGCGACGGGAAGCGCGCAGCATTCTGCTGAACTACGCGCGACGCATGGAAAATACCGATTCCGCCACGCGACGCATTGTGGCCGCGGGATTGGGCGAGCTGACGCCACTGCTGGAATCGTTGTGGCCCAACCAGCTTCCTGAGGAATTGAGCCGCGGCACGCTGGCCGCGCTGGCGAAGGAAAAAGCGCCGGAGACCTGCGCGCTGCTTTCTGCGTTTCTGGAGACGCTGGGGCGGATTGCCGTTACGCGCGGAGACTTTTCCGGTTTCGAGAATATTCTGATTGGTCTGGAACGTGTGCCGCGCGAGGCGGAGCAGGAATACCTGCTGGCGCTGGGTCACCGGCTGGTGGCGAACGATCGATGGATGCTGCTGGTGGATGCGGCGCTGGCAAACCGCGCGCTGGATGCCACGCTGCCACGTTTGCTGCAACGCGACCCGGAGCGACTCCTGGATCGCCTGACACTTTTATTGACTGACCCGCGCGGCCCCGAAATGATTCCCGCCATGGCGCGTTTGCTGCGCGCCATCGGCGTGCCGGTGCTGACCCTGCTGGAGACGCGGCTGTTTGAAGCGCGGCGGCAGCGGGTGAGTGCGGCGATCAAGCTGCTGGCCGCGGCGGACCCGGATCGTTTGCTGCGCGGGCTGACGCGCGCGTTGGCGAGTTGGGAATGGAATTTGCAGGACCTGGCGGTGAGCGAGCTGGCGCGGCCGTCGAATACGCCGTCCGCGCAGAGCACGGCGTTTGTTTTTTCGGCGATTCTTGCCGACGCGCATCCTCTGGTGGTGCCGATGATGATTGATCAGATCGGCATCGGGCAGGAAGCGACGGCGGTGCCGATGTTGATGGAAATTGCGGCCGGGGAACATGAGATTCTGCGCGACCAGTTTGTGCGGATTAAAGCGATTGAGGCGCTGGGGCGGCTGCGCGCGTTTGAAGCGGTGGAATTGCTGCGGCAACTGGCTGGGAAGCGCGAAGGCCTGACATTCGTGGAGCCCGCGGGGTTGCGCACCGCCGCGGAAGATGCGCTGGCGATGATGGAAGATATGCCCACGTCGGCGCGGGTGCGCGCGGCGTTTGAGTCTCCGGCGGCGCCGCTGGGAAATTTTGTGGTGCCACGGCGGTATACGAGAATTCCGTTGGAGTCCCCGCTACGCGCGCAAGTGGGCAGCCAACCCCAGTTGATGAGTCCGGTGCGGGTGAAGACGATCAGCCTGGGCGGGGCGTATCTGGAATCGCCCAAAGGCTTGAGTATTGGCGACTCCGTGCAACTGGAAGTTCGCTCCGGCCTGAGGAAAATTCATTTCACGGCGGTAGTTCGGAACATTGGTCCGGACGGCGGCGGCGTGGAATTTGTGCACATGAAGGAAGAAGACCACGAGCGTCTGCGGAGATTGGTGCAGAAGCATTTGTAAGGCTTGTCCGACCCCGGTTGGCGACCGGGATTCCACACGACTAGGCAAAAGCGGATCCCTCACCCTGCAAAAGGGGCCCATCGCAGAATGCGCTCAGGGCAAGCAGGGTTCGGGATGACAGTTTTTTGGTGATTTGGAGTGTGGGATAAAGGGCCATCGGGCGGATGACGAAGACTGAGGGTGCATTGTGGTCTTTGGGTGGCGAATTGATTGGGGCGGGGATGGAAACTTTTGGTGACGGCTCGCGGGATTATTTGGGGCGGCTGGTAAGATTGGAGCGGGAGATTTTGCTTATGTACGGCGTGCCATCGATGGAAGTGCTTGGGGCAATCGCGGGGTTTTGCACCACGTTTGCGTTTGTGCCGCAGATTGTGAAGATCCACAAACAGGGCGGACGGGATTTGTCGTACGGGATGCTGGCGTTTTACCTGGTGGGAGTGCTGCTGTGGCTGGGCTACGGCGCGATGCTGCGGTCACCTTCGGTGATCCTGACAAATACGGCGACATCGCTGCTGATCGTGGTGGCGATAGTGATGAAAGCGTGGAAAGAAAAACAGGCCCCAGGCGCGCGGCTGGTCAGTGAACAACTCACTGGGCGTAGCTGATTCGTCGAGACTGCCCTTATCCGTTAGGCAACATAACGCTACGAGACTAGCCAAACAAACGTCTGGCAGATTACAGTTGCAATGGCTCGTACATTACCGTACAAGCTATTTCATCAATCCGTTTGGTTTTTCAGGTTTCAAGCGGCGGGCCACGCTCGCCACCGCTAGGGGTAGCGGGGAGACTTGCAGTTCCTTCAAGGAGGCGGGTATGCAACGCAGGCAGTTGGTGTTTGCGTTTGTAATTCTGTGCGTGGCAGTGCTCTTGTGCGTGAATTCCGCGGTGGCGCAGGTGAATACCGCGACCCTTACAGGGGACGTGACGGACCCGCAGGGACTGGCAGTTCGCGGGGCAAAGGTGACGGTGACCTTGCTGGCGACTGGTGCGGAGCGGACGGTGAATGTGGATGACGCCGGGCGCTACACGATCGTCGGCCTGGTTCCCGGGATGTACAAACTCCGCGTGGAGGGCGGCTCGAATTTCGCTCCGTATGAAAACCCCTCACTGCAGCTGACGGTTGGCGGACAGGTGATCGCAAACGTCAAACTGGTACTGGGCACGCAGACGCAGACGGTCACGGTGACCGCGGCTAGCGCACAGATCGAAGTGACACGTTCGGAAAGTTCGCAGACCGTGGACCAGCGCCAGATTGACAATCTGCCGACCAACGGGCGCAATTACATCAATTTTACGCTGCTGAATTCCCAGACCACGCGCGACGTTTCGCCGACGATCGGCCCGGCGCCGAATAGTGGATTGAATATCAGCGGGGCTCGCGCGCGATCGAACATGGTCAGCGTGGACGGCGCGGACGCTGTGGATAACTCGGTGAACGGGATCCGCTCGACGGTTTCGCAAGAAGACGTGCAGGAATTCCAGATGATTCTGAGCAATTACAACCCGGAGTATGGGCGTGCCACCGGGGGAGTCGTCAACATTGTCACCAAAAGCGGCACAAATGATTTCCACGGGGACGTTTTCGGCTACCTGCGCAACCAGGCCTTCCAGGCGCGTAACCCATTCTCCGGCGAAGTGGATCCGACAACCGGGGACCTGATACCCACCAAGCAGGCCTACACACGTGTGCAGGCGGGAACGGCGTTTGGCGGAGCGATCAAGAAAGACAAGACGTTTTACTTTTTCTCATATGAATATACGCAGCGGGAAGAGACGGGATTTTCGAGCATTGGTCAGGGCAATTTCGGAATGTCCACGGTCAACGTGCCGTTGGGCCCGAGCCAGGTTCTTCCGGTTCAGCTAACAGCGGATCAAGCCGCTGCTTACAATACGTTGCTGAGTTCGGGAAATCCCACGCTGCAAGGGTTGGCCGTCAATTACGCAGTCTTGCTGGGCTCCGCTTCCAGTGTCGCGCTAAACAAATTGGATTACGGCCTGGTGGCGGCCAACGCTACTGGTGGACTTGTGAATCCAGGCCCCGGGGCACAGTTCCCGCTTCCGCTGACTTGCCCGGTGGGGGCAGTCGTCGGGACGGTGACTTGTTCGCCCATCAATGCGGGGGCCAATTATTCGTATGGAGTGGCGAGCCTACCCGCTTCGTACGTAGGGCTGAACGCGCTGCGCGGCAACTTCCCGGATATGGAGAAGACCAGCCTGTGGTCCGCGAGAATCGATCAGCACTGGAATGCGAACAACAGCTCTTTCATTCGCGTGGGCGTTTCGCCTTCCGAAGTGACCGGCATCGAGTCCACGTCGCAAAATCAGGTGTTTGGCCAGAACGCCGGCACGCGCACGGGAGAAACACACTATCGCGACGTCAACGCCACCTTCCAACACGACACGATATTCAATGACACCACATTCAACGAATTCCGGTTCCAATTCGCGCGCCGCGGGCTGCACTTCGGTTATTCGCCGTTGAACAACACAGATACTGGAGGCGGCGCGGGCAGCGACATCGGGGTGAATATTCCCGGGTACGCGTATTTTGGACGCGAACCGTATTCGACGGTGGATCGCATTGAGCGCAGGTTTGAGTTCACCGACAACATCACGAAGACCTATGGACGGCACACGTTCAAGGTGGGCGTGGATGCCAACGTGATTCAACTGCGTTCGAAAAAAGAGCAGATCTTCGAACTGGATTTTGGTGGCGTGGTGAATTTCGGCGGCTTGCCGGTGTCCTCGGTTTCCGCCGGCGCTATTCCCGACGTGGTGCCGGGGATCAATCTTGCGCTGCCGGGGGCAACGGCGCTGCAAGCTTATGGCTTCGGGATTCCGCAGACGTACATCCAGGGCATTGGGCAATCGAACGAACCCTTCGACAATCTGCCATTCGGCTTTTTCGCGCAAGACAGCTGGCGGATTACGCGGAATTTGACGCTGAATTACGGCTTGCGCTACGACGTGGAGATCAGCCCCTTGTTTGCGCCGGCCACGGCAGTGAACGCTGCGGCGGAAAAAGCACTTGGCGTAACGGAAGGCATTCCCCGCGACTACAACAACGTATCGCCGCGATTCGGATTCGCTTGGGATCCAAAGGGCGACGGAAAGACGGTGGTTCGCGGCGGATACGGAATTTTCTACGATCACCCGTTGCTGGCGATCGCGTTTGACTCCGTAACGGCGGACGGCGGGCGCTCTGTGCAGCTGATTTCGCCCGGCGGCAACCCATCCGCATGCGGGCTGGTGACTTTTGCGTGTGGACAAACGGCATCCGGCAACAGCTTAGACACACCCAACAATTTGAACGGTTCGTCCATTTTCCAAGGCGCGCTGAACCAAGTGCCAAACATGTTTTATGACCCGAACCAGCAACGATTTGATCCCACGAATCCCAACTCCATTTTTGCGAATCAAAACTATCTGACCGCGGGTTTTCCGTTGCCGATCCTTCCCTTCACGCTTCCGGTGGCGAGCAATTTCCAGTATGGGTATGCGCAGCAGGTGAACCTGACGGTGGAACGCGCGCTGGGTGGCACCTGGAAAATGAGCGTTGGTTATCAGGGGACGCGCGGCTTGCACCTCTACCGGCCGGTAGACGTGAATTCCACGGATCCGGTTCTGCTTACCAGCAACCTGCAAAATGCGGATGCCGCGGGATTGGGCTTTAGCAGCCCGCTAACCGTGGCGTTGCCGACGGCAAACGTGGCGGCGAGCGGCACGACCTGCGGCCTGAATGTGTCGCCGACCGTGACGCAACCATATCTGACGCCCGGCGTTTTGGGGCAACTGGTGAATTGCCCGACCGGAGTGCCGCTGAACGGACAATTCGTGGGTACGCCTGCGTTCTTCAACTACTTCCGGCCTTCCGGCCCGAACCCATCGTTTGCGGCCGCTGCCGGAGGATATGGAAATCAATTGGCGCTGGCGCAGATTGCGGGCTTTCCGGTTGGACCCGGTGTGCCGGTTCCGTTCAACAGCGTGGACGCGCAGCTTTCCGATGCGGCGTCGTGGTACAACGCGCTGACGGTGAACGTGCAGAAAAACTTCTCAAAGCATTTTAATTTGCTGAGCAGCTACACGTGGTCGCACTCCATCGACAACGGGACCGACTTGCAGTCGACACTGGAGCCGGCGGACAGCCGCTTCCCCTACCTGGAACGCGGCAACTCCGTGAACGACCAGCGCCACCGCTGGGTGACGAGCGGTGTTTTTCAAACCTCGCCGCACAAAGGCGGTGATTCGTTCTCGCAGAATTTGTTGAGCGACATCACGCTGGCGCCGCTTGTGGAGGTTGCTTCCGGCCGCCCCTTCAACATCATCACGAGCGAAGACACGCGGCTGGACCTGGGCGCTTCGGAAATCCGGCCGTCGCTCTCAGTCGCGGGAGCACCAGGCGCCACAACGTCTCCCTATATTCCGGGAGTGGTGTTTGGCCCGCCGACTGTGTGCCTGACCAACGCGAAGCAACCTTATTCGATTCCCGGGATCACGCCGCCGCTGGGCTGCACGGGTGATTTGGGGCGCAACAAATTCACGCAACCGTTTTTCTATCAGTTTGACCTGCGCGTTTCCAAGGGCATCAGCATTGGGGAACGCTTCCGGGTGGATCTGATGATGGATGCGTTCAACCTGTTCAACCACACCAACATTTCGGCGGTGAACCAGTTGTGCGATCCGCTGGCGGGGTCGACGTGCACAGCGGGACAGCCGACGGCGGCTTACGATGCACGGCAGTTGCAGTTTGCGATCAAAGTGAATTGGTAGCAGCGAAGTAGATTGCGAAAGTTCGGATGGAGGAAGAGGCCCTGAAGTTTCGGGGCCTTTTTCTTGGGGTGGATGTGGCGCGAGAGTAGAAGGAGGCCTAAAGCCGCCGCTACGGGCGTCGAGTTGCCCGATATTGGCGGCGATGAGCGGCCCGCCTCAGAAGGCGGGCCCTACGGTGGGAAATTAAGAGAAGAAGGCGGCATAAAGCCGCCCCTACGGTGCGTTAATTTCCAGCCGGGCTTGACGTGAAGATAGCAGCGAGCAGATAACAGAGAGCAGGAAGCAGAACTTGCGCGTTCGCTGAATTTGGTTGTTGTGCGATTTTGTGAACCGTTTAATCCGGGCAACTTGGACGAAAGCGAGAATGGACTTCGGGACGCAAGGGTGTAAGGTTAGACAGGTTTGAACTCCGGGGAGGCCATGCGCAGACTCAAATTCTTGATTTCGCTGATGACGAACGAGAATGACTACCAGCTGGAGCAAGCGCATTCGGCGGAGCTGGCGGCCACGAAGCTGGGCGTGGACATCCAAATCCTCTACGCGGAGAACGACGCGATCACGCAGAGCACGCAGATCCTGCGCGCGATTCAGGTGGAGCCCAAGGACCGGCCGGACGCGATCGTGTTCGAGCCAGTGGGCGGGACGGCACTGCCCCAGGTGGCGCAGGCCGCAGTGAATGCGAACATCGGCTGGGCACTGCTGAATCGCGACGCTCCTTATATTCGCGATTTCCGGCGCACCGCGAAGTCTCCCATTTTCGGAGTGAGTTCGGACCAGGTTGAGGTCGGAAGGATCTCCGGCAAGCAATGCGCGGCGCTGTTGCCCGGCGGCGGGGCGATTTTGTACATCCAGGGGCCATCGCACAGCGATGTGACGAGGGAGAGAGAGTCCGGATTACAACAGGCGAAGCCCGCGAATATTCACGTCTCCGTGCTGAAGGGGCAGTGGACCGAGGAAAGCGCGCGGAAAGCGGTGACTTCGTGGTTGAGCCTTTTGACTTCACAGAAGGCGAAGATTGACGCGGTGCTGGCGCAGAATGACGCGATGGCCATGGGAGCGCGGAACGCGTTTCAGGCGGTTGCGAACGAAGTCGAGCGCGAGCGATGGCTGGCACTGCCGTTTCTGGGTTGCGACGGAGTACCGAAGACGGGCCAGGCGTGGGTGCGCAGCGGGGCGTTGAAGGCGACGATTATGACGCCGCCGAATACGGGGCTGGCGATGGAGATGCTTGCCGACGCGCTGCTGCGGAATAAGCCGCAGCCGGAGCGGGCGTTTACGGAGGCGGTTTCGATACCAGCGATTGAGAAGTTGCGGCCGGCGAAGTGAGGGGAAGGCGGAAGCCTTCAGTCTTAAGCCATAAGCTCGGGCAACATCCAGACAGCTTCATGTGGTTCGTTGACGGCCCCACTAGGTTGCGCATCGTCGGATTTTTTCTGTGGCGGGCCGGGTGGGACGATTCCGGTATAATCTGGCGGCCATGACTATTCCATCGTCTTCACAGGGCTCTGAAAATTCAGAAAAGAAGCTGGTTGAAATTGGGCGAAACGGCGAGGTGTTGACGTTTACGCTGGATAACGCCGAGCACGGCAACGAAGTGACAGGCGCGATGTTCGACGCAATGCTGGCGGAGTTGCGTTCCGAGATTACACATCCGCGGGGACGAGTTTTACGGATTCGCGCGCGCGGCGGCGTATTTTGCACCGGGCGGGAACGGGCCGGGCGCGACGCCGATTCGATCCGCGCGGAAGCGGCACGGCTGATTGAATTCAAGCGCGTGCTGAGGACGTGTTCGCTGATCAGCGTTGCGGAAGTGCAGGGCGACGCGTTCGGGTTTGGCATGGGGCTGGCGATTGTCTGCGATTTTCCACTGGTGTCCGAGGCGGCTTCGCTTTGTTTTCCTGAAATGCGGCACGGGCTGGCGCCCGCGGCGATCATGGCATATCTGGGAGAATACGCGTTGCCGCGGTTCGCGTTTCCCCTGGTGCTTTTCGGGGAGGCATTTTCGCCGCAACGGGCCAGGGAAATCGGGCTGATCTATCAGGTGTGCGCGGCAGAAAAACTTTCAGGGGAAGCGGATGCGCTGGTCGAACGCATATTGCAGCTGGATGCGGGGGCGGCGCGGCGGTGCAAGGAATTTTTCCTGACCGCGCAGGAACACTCCTTCGCGCAAAATTGCAATCTGGCGGTAGACGCACTGACGCAGGGATCGCTGGCCGCGCTGGCCAGGAAAAAGTGACGCGCCGATGAGTGTGAACGCGGGCGCACGTCTCGACAGGCTGCCCATCTCCGCGTTTCACCGGCGGATCGTGACGCTGATTGGAATCGGGATGTTCTTTGACGGCTACGACGTGTACGTGGCCGCGACGGTGATCGGCGCGACGCTGAAGAGTGGATTCTCCACGCTGGCGCAAAACGCGCAATTTATTTCCGTGACCTTCATCGGGATGATGATCGGGTCTTTCCTCACGGGATTTCTAGGCGACCGCTACGGGCGGCGCTTCACCTACCAGGCCAACCTGATGATATTCGGAGCCGCCTCGCTGGCTTCCGCGTTTGCTCCGAATATGCCGGCGCTGATTGCGATGCGCGGAGTGATGGGCATCGGACTTGGCGCGGAACTGGTGGCGGGCTACGCGGCGCTGACGGAATTTCTTCCACCACAGGCACGGGGCCGGTGGAGCGGAATTCTGAACGCGTGCGTGGTTTTGAGTTTGCCCGTGAGCGCGCTGGCGAGCGTGCTGCTGATTCCGCGCGTGGGCTGGCGGATCATGTTTGTGATTGGCGGGGTGGGCGCGCTGATCGTGTGGTATCTGCGGAAGGCAATGCCGGAATCGCCGCGGTGGCTGGAATCCATTGGGCGGACAGAAGAAGCCGAAGCGATGATGAAGGTGATTGAAGCGGACTTCACTGCGCGCGGCATTTTTCTGCCGGAGCCCGCTGCATCGCCGGTGGCGGTGCCTACGCGGAATTTTTCGGCTCTGTTTGGCCCGCAACTGCTTTCGCGCACGCTGGTGGGCGCAACGACGCTGATTGTGGCGAACACACTGATCTACGGATTCGTCTCCTGGCTGCCAACGTTTTTCGTGCAGCAGGGTTTGAGCATGGCGAGTTCGTTCAAATATTCGTTTCTGATGAGCTGCGGCGCGCCGGTTGGCGCACTGCTGGCTTCCTTTGCGGCCGATTCCCTTGGTCGCAAGCCTGCGATCATTGGCGCATCGTTTGCGGCGATCCTGTTTGGCGGAATCTATCCAACTATTCGGGATCCGATGCTATTTCCGCTGGTGGGATTTCTGCTGGTGGTATCTATTTACATCTTGGTGGCGCTGCTGTTTGCCATTTATATCCCAGAGCTGTTTCCGACGGACTTGCGGATGCGGGCAGTTGGGCTGTGCAACACGCTGGGGAGAACAGCCACGATTTTCACGCCGTTTCTGGTGGTGTTTCTGCTGCGGGCACACGGAGTTGCGGGGGTTGTGGCGCTGATGATCGGATTGCTGGTGGTGCAGATTCTGGCGGTTTGGCTTTTTGGGATTGAGCCCAAGCAGCGGCGGCTGGAGGAAATGGGTTAGCGGCGGCTGGCGAATGGTCGCGAAATGCTAGATGCCCGCGCCATTGGCGGCTTCCCAGGCGGCGATGCCTCCGGCGATTTCGCAGACGGGCGCGTAGCCAAGATGTTTCAAAAGGCTGGCGGCGATGGACGAGCGGTAGCCTCCGGCGCAGTAGACGAGGAGCGGGCGGTCCTTCGGCAACTGCTGGGCGTCCTGTGTGAGGCGGCTTAGGGGAAGGCCCAGACTGCCCGCAATAAGTTTCTGCTCGCGTTCGCGGGGAGAGCGGACATCAATAACGAGAGGTGGCTCGGCGGAGACTGCGAGTTCGGCGGCGAACGAGGCGCTGAGGCGTTCGGTGAAGGCGACCAGGTCCGGGCGGGATTCCAGGCTCTGCAAACCATTGCGCAAATAGCCGGCGACATTATCGAAGCCGATGCGGCCCAGGCGAAGCGCGGATTCCGATTCGCGCCCCGGATTCGCAATGATCACGATTGGCGCTTGATGACTGAGGACGGTACCCGCCCATGTAGCGTACTGGCCGTTGAGGCCGATATTGATGCTGCGGGCGAGGTGGGCGGCGCCGAATTCTTCGGGGTCGCGGGTATCCAGAATCTGCGCACCATCGGCTTGTAGTGCCAGCAATTCATCCAGTGGAAGTGGCCGGAGTTCGCGTTCCAGCGCGTCGTCGAGCGTGGGGCGTTCCTTGCTGTTGAGCACCGCGTCGTATACGAAATAGGGCGGAGCTTCGGGCTGGTCGGCGGTGACCAGTTCGATGAAGGTTTTTTTGGCCATTGGTTGCAGGGCGTAGTTTACGCGGCGCTGCTCGCCCATCGTGGAGACGGTTTCTTTGCTGATGGCTTTGCCACAGAGCGAGCCGGCACCGTGAGCGGGATAGACGAGGCTGGCGTCTGGCAGAGGGAGCAACTTGGAGTGCAGGGAGTCGAAAAGGAGCGCGCCAAGATCAGACGCGGACCATCCGAGCGCGGCGCGCAGGTCTGGGCGGCCGACATCGCCGATGAAGAGCGTGTCTCCGGTGAGAACAGCATGCGGCTCCGATTCGCTGCGCTCCAGATCGTAGACCAGGATGGAGATGGACTCCGGGGTATGGCCGGGAGTTTCGAGAGCCTTCAGCCGGACACGGCCGAATTCGAGGACGGAGCCATCGGCGAGGGGCGTGAAGGGGTACTCGGCATGGGCTTTGGCGCCAAGATAAATGGTGGCGCCTACACGGTCGCGGAGTTCCAAGTGGCCGGCGATGAAGTCCGCGTGGAGATGAGTCAAGATGACGTGCTTGATTTGAAGGCCATGTTCGGAGGCGAACTGGAGGTAGCGCTGGATGTCTCGTTGGGGATCGACAACAACCGCGGCGCCAGTGGATTCATCGCCGATCAAGTAAGAAGCATGGGCAAGGCAGTTCAGGTAAAACTGGTGGAGGATCAAGGTCAATCACCTTTGTTTGGCGGCGGTTGGCGGTGCCGGAGGCTTAGGCCTCGCGCATTATATGGGTTTCGAGTGCTGTGGACTACGGCACTCTTGGCGCGGCCCGCCTCGGAAGGCGGGCCCTACAGGCGACGAGACATGGGGCTAGCATGAAAGACCCTACCAGGGCAGCCAGCGCTACAGCTAAGCAGGCAAAGAGCGAGAGGACCCTGTTCTTTTTGACAATACCCGTCAGTTCGCCCGGGAATGAGAATGCTGGGCAGAACTCGAGAAGCCATTCTCGATAGACGCCAAGGAGTGAGGCTCATGCCGCAGACAAAATCATCCAGCAATCAAATTAACCGACGCCTTTTGTTTGGCCTGTTGGTAGCCGGCCTGTTGATCGTTGCCGCGATACCGGCGCTTTCCGCGAAGCGCGTGAAGAATGAAACCATCGAGGCTACGGCGATGGGTACGGGCACGCAATTGGGCCAGAACATCGGAATCTCTGTGGAAATTTATGATTTCTCCACGCCCGAGGAGAAGCAAATTCTGGTGGACGCATTCGCGAAGGCGCAAAATCAGGGTCTGGTAAATGCCCTGACCAAGATGCGATCGGTGGGGCATATCTCGATTACCGGCACAATTGGCTTTGACCTGGCGTTTATTCGCATGATCCCCACGCCGACGGGGCGGAAGATCCGGTTCGTTACCAACCGGCAACTGCGGTTCGGCGAAGTGTACGCGGATGCGCAGTCCACCGCATTCAATTTGACCGGTGGAGAGTTCGATCTGAACGACACGGATAAGAAAAAGAGCACAGGGGTTCTGTATCCGGAGTGCCAACTGGTGATCGACAAGGAAGGCGAGCCGCAAATCCAGTTGAACCAGAACGCATGGAAGCTGGTGGATGTACTGGATTGGAAGGGGACGGAAGGAGTTAACTAAGTCCCTCGCGACGCGTAAACCAACACAAATAATTTTGGTTTTTGTGTGCGCTTTCGCGGCCCCGCGAGGGCGCACTTTTTTATTCCGAGAGAACAATTCAGGCGCTTGAGCGGTACTAGTCCCTCCAATGTTCCGTACTTCGTTTTTTCCTGCACGGTTTGTAAATTATTCTTCCTCGCGCGTTAAGTCCAAGCCCATCTTGAATCCGAAATATCTTTAGAGCTGGTTGTAGGTGACTGAATTCTCAGCATATTAGAGGATTTTCGGCTGGTGTGGAGGAGAAGTTGCGTTTGCCAAGGGGAGCGAGGATGCCCCGGCCCAGGAAAGCTATATGTAAAGGCGAATTGCGCTAAGGAGGCGCGGAAGATGAAATACACAAAGTACTGGATGTTTCTTGGGGCGGGATTGCTGGCCTTGAGCCCCTGTTTATCCGCCAATCCGCCGGGCGATGGAAAAGTGGAGCAGGAGCGACTGCAGAACGCCGGGCAAGTTATGCACGAGATCCTGAATATTCCGGACGATATTCCGCAAGACATGCTGGACAGGGCGCGTTGCGTGGTGGTGATGCCCTCCGTGTTGAAGGCGGCGTTCGTGGTTGGCGGCAGCTATGGACGCGGCACGATGGTTTGCCGAACGGGGAAAGATTTCTCCGGACCGTGGGGAGCGCCTGCGATGTATGCGCTGGAAGGCGGCAGCGTAGGCTTACAGATCGGGGGAGACGCGACTGACTTCGTTTTTTTGATCATGAATGATCGGGGAGCGAGCAGTTTGCTGCATTCGAAAGTGAAACTGGGCGGGGACGCAGCCATAGCGGCGGGTCCGCTGGGACGAACGGCGACAGCTGATACCGATGCGTATCTGCGGGCGGAGATTCTGAGCTACTCACGGGCGCGCGGCATTTTTGCCGGCGTTTCGCTGGCAGGATCTACGCTGCGGCCGGATGAGGATGCGAACCACAACCTCTATGGAAACACTAACAACGCGCGCACGATCATCGAGGAATCGCGCGTGGACGCGCCATCTTCTGCTCATGAATTGATCGCGTCGCTGGAAAAGGCTTCGCCCCATCTGAAGCGCTAAGTGCCAGGCTGAATCGGAAGTTTGGCCGAGGCAAAGAAACACCCGTTCCAAGAAGTGCGGCCGGATCCGTCCGGCCGCACTAAATGAGAACGACAAAAAGTATTATGGGAGGAAGAGATGTTTTCCGATTATGTGATAACGATTGCCGGAAGAAGCATCACGATCACAAGCCACGACATCCTTTTGATCTCGGTTGTGGTTCTTGTGAACCTGGTGTTCTGGGCGGCGGTGTACTTCAGCCAAAAGCGCGTGGTGGTGCTGAGAAGGTCGAACGCGACAGAGCAGGTGACACGGGAACTGCAGCGGATCGCAGAGGCGCTGGAGCGAATCGCCAATGGTCCCGCGGATCGCGCAATTGCCACGGCTTTGCGGCGCCGCGACGAGGATATTCTTGCTGATCAGCGAGCGGCGCAGAGTGAATGGTATTCCCTGCTCGACCGATAGGCGCGCAGGGTTAGGGAGCTCAGCGAGAAGAGCCTAACCGTGTGGATCAGTTCGCGTTGAGTGTGGCGCCACCGCGCAAAAAGAGACCGCGGAACCTCTCCGGCCCGATCACCCGGGCCAATTCCCGGAAGGCAAAGAATGGCATAAACGTGCAGAAGATGACGAGGCTGCGGGCCAGCAACTCGTCCAGGCGAACTTCGTGAAAGGCGCCCGCAAAGTCTCTCCCGTGAATCAAGTGCTTGATCACCTCTTCGACCACGTGAAATGCAAAGACCAGCAGGCAATACATGAAGGACTTGTAGAGGACGGAATAGATCAACGGCTTGGCTTCATGTTTGCTGCCGAAATGCAGGGCTTCGCCGATGAGGATAATTTTGGTGATGATTAAAGCGTTGATCAGCGCGGCGCCATAATTGAAAAAGGATATCTCGTATTTTTCCAGCAGTAGCGTGCTGTAGGTGGCCAGGGCGCAGAAGAAAAAGGCCAAATACACAAAGACAATGACGATTTCCCTGAACTCATGGGCGGCTTTCTGTTTCAACCCGGTATGCTTGGGATTCTCAGGACTCATTTGACCCTCCGCAAGATGTAGCCAGTATGCGCGGGATTGCCGCACGCGGCACTGTCAAAACTGCCAGTCGAATGCCTTATCGCTTGGACTTGGGTGCGCGAGGGGATCTTGCCGCGGCCTCGGCTGAGATGCTGATCTTGGCGCTCCGCGCAACCATTCGCTGCGTGAGGAGACGGCCATCTGGCGAATACCTGAAAGCGCTATCGAATTTGGCGAAGACGGCGGGGCGCAGCGGGCCGCAGTTTCCTCCTACTGTGGTGGCAACCGTACTGGTGATTCTGCTTGGGATTGCGGGAGTGGTTGTGTTCCCTGGCACTTGAAAATAGGGCGCGGTAGGCGGGCCGCGAGACGTAGGCCCATCGGATTCGATCCAAAACAAATCTCCTTGACCTGATTCCCTGCTGAGGTAGGCTTGCCGGATGTCGCCTACAACGAAGAAGGTGCTGGCTGCGGTGTTCTGGTTCGTGCTGGGACATCTGAGCTGCGCGGTGATGCACCACATGCATATGTTCGGTGGTCACTAGCGCGGCAAAAACGGCCGTGGCTGGTGCACCGTGATCCGTGGCCCGACTCCCAGCGGACGGGATGGTTAGTGCCTGCGTCTGCTTAAACAAGTTGAGCTTGCTTGCCCGTCTGAGTCCTTCCAAGTACAGTGGGAATTACCGTTTCCCGTGGCACGGGAGAAAATCCATGAATGGAATAGAGATTGTCGCGGTGATATTCGGCTTGCTGCTGCTGGGCTTACTGGTGTGGCTGCTGCTGCAGAACACGCAGGAGCAGAAGAAAAACCAGGCGCTGGAATCGCAGATGAACGAAATGCGGCGCGACTTGATGACGCTTTCGACGGCGCAGACGCAGAGTTCGTCGAAGATGGAGACGATTGCGGGCACGGTGGCGACGCGGCTAGAGGCGGTGACCACGGCGCTGAAGGACGGCGTGAAGGACTCCGCGCAGCTGACATCGAAGATTACTTCCGATTCGCAGGCAGCGATGTCGCTGGAGTTGAAGAACACGCGCGAGCAGATCAACCAGATCCAGAACCAGTTGGGCGAGGTGCAGCAGGCGAGCCAGCAGATGTTTGAGACTACACGGACGCTGGAAAATATTCTGGGCGGTGCGAAGTCGCGCGGATCGCTGGGGGAAGTGACGCTGGAGCGGCTGCTGGAGGATTCGCTGCCCCCGGCGCATTATTCGAAGCAGCATCGTTTCCGGAGCGGCGAGGCGGCGGACGCGGTGATCTTTCTGCTGGACAAGAAGAAGATGGCGATTGATTCGAAATTTCCCCTGGATGCTTACCGGCGGCTGAGCGCGGAAGGCGAGGAGGCGCGGCGGGCGTTTGTGACCGCGGTAAAGGGGCATGCCGATTCGATCGCAAAGAAATATATCGTGCCGGATGAAGGGACACTGGACGTGGCGCTGATGTTTGTGCCGAGCGAAACGGTGTTTTACGAACTGCTGATGAGCGCGGACGGGAAGGGCCAGCCCCTGGATGAATATTGCCGCAGCCGGAATATCTTTCCGGTTTCGCCGAATACGCTGCACGCCAATCTGCGGGTGATCGCCATGGGCTTGCGCGGGATGCAGATTGAGGAGAACGCCAAGCACCTTTCCGAGAATCTGAACGGGCTGCGGAAACAACTGGACACGTTTGAAGAATATTTCGAGAAGATCGGGACGCATTTGAAGAACGCGCAGCAGAGTTACACGGAGGCGGACAAGCGGTTCGGGAAGGCGTCGAATACGCTGGATACGCTGGTGACGTCGAGCGATGGCGCACCGGGGATTGAGAATGGCCAGGGGACGCTGGCATTGCCGTCGGGGGTTGGGAAGGCGGGGGGTTGAGGAAGTCGAGGAGAAGAAGAAGGAGGGAAAAAGGCGCCCGCTTCCCTTCCTCTGTCAGGGCGAGCAGAAGGCGGAGGTTACAGGGAGAGTTTTTTGAATTGGAGGAGTTGGTCCATTTCGTCCAGGGAGCGCGGCCAATCTTCGCGGAGGAGACGGCTTAGGGCGCGGTCGGCGAGGAGCTTGCCGGCGGTCTGGCAGTGAGGGCAATAGTTGGTTTCGTTCGAGGCGTAACGGATGCGCTGGATTTTTGTGCCGCAGACGCGGCAAGGCTGGCCATAGCGGCCGTGAACGAACATTTCTTCGCGGAATGCGGTTACCTTTTCAGGGAATTTCCCGCCGGTTTCTTTCCGCAATAAATCAATCCAATTGGACAGCGTGGTTTGCACGGCTTGATAGAGGCGATCGATGGCTTCCGGCGCCATGCGCTGGGTGAGTTGCACAGGCGATAGCTGCGCGTGGAAAAGGATTTCGTCGGAATAGGCGTTGCCAATGCCGCTGAAGAGATGCGGATCGGTGAGCGCGCGTTTCAGAGTGTGATTTTCGGAAGTGAGCGCGGCCGCGAACTGATCGCGCGTGGCGGGGAGAACTTCCAATCCGCCGGGATCGATCGTGCTTAGCGCGGATTCCCCGTCGAACAAATGCAAAGAGGCGCGCTTTTTCGCGCCGGCTTCGGTGAGGGTAAGCGTGCCGGAGTCAAATTCAAAGCTGGCGAGTGTGCGCCGGCCATCCGGCGCGACTGGCTTGGTTTTCCAATGCAGGCGGCCGGCAATCATCAGGTGGAACACCAGCCAAAGATCGTTGTCGAAACCGAAGCCGATTCGTTTGCCGATGCGGCGCAGGTGCGTGACCTTGTGGCCGTGAACGGAATCGACCGGAGGCGCGGCGGTGCGAAGGAGGAATGGGCCGGCGATGCGCACGCGCTGCAAAACCTGGCCGAGGATGCGGCTTTCGAGGGCTTCGAGGTAGACGGTGATGTCTGGAAGTTCGGGCATTTGGAAATGTCTTAGTAGAATCGATTCTGCAGGGGTAATTTTACGATGGAATGCGGTGGAGGCGACGCTCCGGGACGAGGCTAGCAGCGAGCAGATAGCGGATAACAGGAGGCAAGCTGGCCAATCTGGAGATTGGCGCTCCACGGATGGGCGCTCCCTAGGGTCTTGGGGCGGAGGCGGGGGTGAGGAGGCGGATGGAGATTACGAAGCTGCCGTGCTGTTTGCCGATGAGTTCGAATTGGGCGAGGTTGTCGGGGCCGCCGGAGGAGAGGGAGCGGGTCGCGGGGCCGCCTTGGAGGTCGGTTATTTCGGGGGCGAGGTTGCGGGCTTCGAGGTTCAGCTTGGCGGTGCTGCCCTTCACGCGAACGGTGAGGGTGCGATGCTCTCCAGGCGAGAGCGGAGCGCTGCTGGCTTCGAGATCCAGCGCTACGAAGATGACGGTGAAGGCTGCGGATGATTTTTGGCCGCAATTGACTTGGACCTGGGCGGGGCCAGGGTCCAAATCTGTGGGGGGAAGAACGGCAAGATAGGCGGGTGAGGCGGCCAGGACCAGGCCGGGAAGGTTGGCGATGGTTACGTGATTGGCATCGGCGACGCCGCAGAAGCCGTGACCTGAGATTTCGAAACGGTCATTGAGAGAGGCGATTCGCGGGACGAGGGTGACATCCAAAGTGGAGGAAGGGGCTTCCTCAGCGGTGAGTATGGTGCTGGAGACGCGGCCGGGACGGCCCTGAATGCCGGCGTAGAGTTTCTGGGTGTTTAGAGGGGCGACGAAGAACGCGCGGCCGGTGGCGTCGGTGGTGAGCTTGTCGCCATCGGTGAATTCCACAGTGACGCCGGGAGTGAGGCGGCCGTTGACGTCGAGGACGGCGAGGGTGGCGCGCTCTCCGCTGACGAGTTTGCGGGGGAGCAGGAGGATACGGGCTGCGGAGGCGGCGGGGGGCTCTTGAGCGGCGAGGGTTGCGGCGAATAGGAGGGCGAGCAGGAGCGGGAGCTTGCGGGTGGGCGCGGTGGGCACAACGAGATTGTAGTGGAGATTGGGTTTTGGCAGAAGGGTGTGCGATGGGGGCTCGCAGGTTTGAGATGGACATTACGTTGAGATCCTTCGGTCCGCGGAAGGCGCCCTTCGCAAGAAACGCTCTGGGCAAGCGGCCCTCAGGATGACCACTGGGGCGGGGGACGTTGAGGTGTTGCGTGGAGGGGCCTGTCGCGTTTGGTAGGTAAAATGGCCTTGTTCGGGTGGGAGATTCTGTCCAATATAGAGGCGACGAAAACAGGTTCCCCGAAAGTCACACTGCCCTCCGCCACCGGCAATGCGGGAAGTTTCCTGACGAAGGAGAAATGCAATGAAGGTACGAAGAATCCACGCATGGATGGTGCCGCTGGCCCTGGCCGTGGTGCTTGCGGTGGAAGGAAGGGCGCAATCGGGGCAGGGGGAATACACATTGAATGTGAATGGGCAAGCGGGGTCCGCAAAGGTGGTGCAGATTAACGGGCATTCCTTCGTGGACGTAGATGCGCTTGCACGCATCGCCAACGGAAGCATCGCGTACCAAGGAAACCAGATCATGCTGAGCTTGCCTGGAGGGGGAGGAGGAGTCCCGGCAGCGGCGCAGCAGCAGGCGCAGAATGCTTCCAATCCTCCGCAGCCAAATTTGGGCTTCTCCAAGGAGTTCATGACAGCGGGGATCGAGTTCATGTCCGAAATCCGGGAGTGGCGGAATACGCTGGCGAACGCAATTGCGAACGGATTCCCGCTCTCCGATGACCTGTTTGCGCCATACCGCGGGCAGGCGGCAACGAGTCTGCGGCTGGCGAAGGTGGCGGCGTCCACGCAGGGGGATCAAAGCGCGGCGCAACTGCTGGGGAATGAATTCAACAATATGAATAATTTGACGAAAAAATATTTAGCGAAACGGGCGAATCTGGATTTCATTTCGCCGGATGCATTGAACAATGATGGGATGTATCAGAATGTTTTAACGTGCGCGAGGGCGCTGGCGGCAATGGGGTCGGCGAACCTGTTTTCGGATGACGGGTCGTGTCACTGAGGGTGGACTGTTTGTGGTTTGGGATTTCCGGATCGGTGCACAGGCTAAAGCGTGTGCTATTTGATTGGCGCCGCGGCCAGGTGACGCGCGGCAGGGTGGGTTGAGTTTAGGTGGCAAAACGCGGAGGCTGCGCGCTCCGCATTCCAAGAATATGGGAAACTGGCCCTTCGGCCAGTGTTAGGTATCGGAAGGTAATCAGTTGGATGCAAAGCCTTTCCGAGTAGCGAGGGGTCTGCTAGCGTGGAAGATACCGAAATGCCGGGGTGTCCGCGCCGGGAGTAATTCCCTTGTTCACGGGAAGGCTTGAAGGAGAGGCTGTGCAGATCGTCAGCAGCGGCTTGTCAGACGTCGGACGTGTGCGTACGAACAACGAGGACTCCTTCCGCATCGTGGAAGAATTGGGACTTTTCATCCTTTCGGACGGGATGGGAGGCGAGGCGCACGGCGAAGTTGCCAGCGCCATGGCCGTGGAAGCGATCCAAAAGTATTGCGAGGCGGAAAAAGAAGATTCCGGCGTGACGGTGCTGGAAGCGGTGCCGGAGAACTGGACTTCGCAAACGCGGCGATTGCGGAACGCGGTGCGGCAGGCGAATCACCAGATTTTTCAGTCCGCGCAGAAAAATTCCGAGCAACGAGGAATGGGCGCGACGGTTACGACGGCGTGGCTTAAGGATGCGAGGCTGAGTATCGCGCATGTGGGAGACAGCCGGGCGTATCTGCTGCGCAGCGGAAACCTGCAGCAACTGACGAACGACCACTCGCTGGTGGCGGAACAGGTGAGGCGGGGATTGATTACGCCGCAGCAGGCGGAAGAGAGTGAGATGCAGAGCGTGCTGCTGCGCGCGCTGGGAGCGCATCCGGAAGTGGAAGTGGATGTGGATGAAGTGGAAGTTTTTCCACGGGACGTGCTGCTGATGTGCTCGGACGGATTGACGCGCATGGTGACCGAACCAGAGATAGCCGGGAACGCTGCAGGCGGAGACGATTCCCGAGGCAGCGGCGGAAAAATTGATTTCGCTGGCGAATGAGAGTGGCGGAGTGGACAACGTAACGGTAATCGTCGTGCGCTTCGAGGACGACGCCAACAAGGGTTGGTTTTCCTGGATGCGACGCGGCGCGGGCAAAAAAGACTAGCACCTCCTCGGAGGCGATGGCATGGCGAAACTAAGCCTGATGTTTGAGAACAAACTGGTGAAAGAGGTTCCCATCGGGAGCCGCCCGGTGACTATTGGGCGATCACCGGACAATGACTTGCCAGTGGACAACCTGGCGGTTTCGAATTACCACGCGCGCGTTTATTACGAAGCGGGACGCCTGGTGGTGGAAGACTTGGACAGCCTGAATGGAACGTTCGTGAACGATTTGCGGGTGGAGCGCGCGACGCTGCACGATGGCGATTCGATCTGGATTGGCAAACACCACATCAAGGTGGACGCGACGGCGGACGCGGCGATTCCCTGGGACACGGGGCGCAAGACGGCGGCGCCGAAAATTAACGAGACCATGGTGCTCGATACGAAGGTACGCAGAGATATGTTGCAGCAGGCGGCGGCCATGGGCGAGAGGTCGCAATTCGCCGCGGGGCGCGTGAAAGTGGCAACGCTGGTTGTCTTGGGCGGGCGCGTGGATGGCAAAGAATACACGCTGACGAACAAGCTGACGGTGATCGGGAAATCTCCGATGGCGACGGTGCGGCTGAAGGGCTGGTTCCGGCCGAAGATGGCGGCGCAGATCAACCAGCGCGACGATGGATATTATCTGGGTACGGGCGACAAAGTGCCGACCGTGAATGGAACGCCGATCGCGGGAACCGTGCGATTGAACGACGGTGACTTGATTGAAGTTTGCGGCGTGCGCATGAATTTTATTTTCCGCGAATAGTTTTCCCCTCAAATGGCAACAACACGCGAAGGTGGCCGCCACACCGGGATCGGAGTTCGCCTGCGAGAGCTGCTGGCGGACTGGTGGCAGCATCGCGCCGTCTTTCTGATCAGCGTAGTGATCACGGTGGTGGCGCTGGGCGTTTATATTTTTACGTTCGTCGGCGACCGCAACACTCCCCTGTTTGATTTCCTGAAGCGATTCGAATACAGCACGCTGGATACGAGATTCCGCTACCGGCCGGCGCGGTATACGCCCCCGGACCCGCGGATTGTGGTGGTCGCGATTGACCAGCGCTCGCAGGAAGTGCTGGGGAAATGGCCATTTTCGCGGAAGTATTTCGGGGAGATGCTGGACGCGCTGCGGGCGGACGGGGCGCGCGTGGTGTCCTTTGACGTGACGTTTGACAAGCCGGACCAGACAGTGGCGCCGATCCGCGCGCTTTGGGCGCAGATTGAGCAGGACAAAGAAAATGGGCAGCCGCCGGATCCCAAGCTGGAAGCGCACGTGGCGGAACTTGCGAAGGAGTTTGACGCGGATGCGCAGTTTGCGGCGGCGCTGCGGCGATTCGGGCCGGTGGTGCTTGGGAATTTTTATTTGCAGGCCGATGAAATTCAGGGGATTGATGAAGCGACGCTGAACAAATATGCGGAGATGGTGCAATGGTATTCGCTGAACCGCAACGCGATACGTCCCGCCACTGGCAAGGCGGATTTCGCGGCGCTGCTGAACAGCTACCAGTTTGAGGGGACGCTGTTTACAGCCACGATTGCGAATATTCCGGAGTTGGCGCCGCCGGACAATGATGAAAAGACGTCCATCGGGTTTTTCAATATTTCGTCGGATGCGGACGGAGTGCTGCGGCGCGGACTGCTGGTGCTGCCATTCGGGAGATCGAACAATCCCGACGATATTGATATTTATGGATCGCTGGAAGTACAGACGATCCGGCTGTACCTGGGGCTGAAGAACGAGCAGGTGACGCTGAATTACGGGCCGGCCGGAGTGGCTTCGGTGCAGTTCGGGGACAAACTGACAGTGAAACCGGACTGGCTGGGGCGCGTGCTGATCAATTACCGCGGGCCGCGCGGAACGTATCCCTACTATTCGATCGCCGATGTGGTGCAGCGCAAATTCAAGCCAGGGACATTCCGCGACAAAATTGTGCTGGTGGGCGCTTCGGCGACTGGGATCGGAGATTTGCGGACGCCGCCCTATGGCGGGATCGATTATCCGGGGCTCGAAGTACACGCGAACGTGATTGACAACATGCTGAACGATGGATTCCTGATCCGCGGGCCGCATCAGGAAGTGTTCGACCTGGCGCTGATTTTCCTGTTTGGAATTCCACTGGGGATCGCGCTGGCGCTGGTTTCGCCGCGGTGGATGTGGTTTGGGCTGGCGCTGCTGGTGCCGTTTGCGTTTTTGAACTACATCTCGTTTCTGCGGGGGCACTGGTTGAACTTCACGCTGCCGGCGATGACGCTGACGGCAAATGTCATGCTGGTTTCTTTATACCGGGCGTTGGTGGAGGAGAAAGAGAAACGAAAGGTGCGGTCTGCATTTTCGCGTTACCTGAATCCGGAAGTGATCCGGCGACTGCTGCTGAATCCGAAGCTGGTGGAGCCGCGCAAGACGGAGATTACGGTGATGTTCAGCGACATCCGGGGATTCACGACGATTTCGGAAAAGCTGGACGCGCAGGAACTGGCGATTTTCCTGAACGGATACCTTTCGGACATGACGAAGATCGTGTTCGGCACGCAAGGAACCCTGGACAAATATATCGGCGACGCGGTGATGGCGTTCTGGGGAGCGCCAATCGAAGAGCCGGATCATGCGGAGAATGCGTGCAAGGCGGCGCTGGCGATGATGCAGCGGGTCCACGAGTTGCAGAAGAAGTGGGAGGCAGAGGGCAAGCCGAAGCTGGACATCGGCGTCGGATTGAATTCGGGGCCAGCGAGCGTGGGGAATATGGGGTCGGAGCTGCAGTACGGATATACGGCGCTGGGGGACACGGTGAACTTGTCTTCGCGGCTGGAAGGATTGAACAAGGAATATGGGACGCACATCCTGGTGAATGAATCCACCTATATGGCGGTGAAAGAGGCGGGATTTTTGTTTCGGGAGCTGGACATTATCCGGGTGAAGGGGAAACTGCAGCCGGTGGTGATTTACGAGTTGGTGGGACGCGTGTCGGAGTTGGAGAAGGACCCGGGATATGTGGAACTTCTGTGGCGCTTGGAGGAGTTCGCGGCGGCGCGGGCGCTTTATGGGCATCGGAAATGGGATGAGGCGCAACGGAAATTTGAGGAAATTCTGAAGCGGTGCCCGGAGGACGGGCCTTCGCGGATGTATTGGAAGCGGTGCCAGGAGTATTTGTTTGATGAGCCGCCGGTGGGTTGGGATGGGGTGTTTACGATGACGCATAAATAAAGAAAGAAGATCTCACCACAGAGGTAGCAGAGGTCCGCAGAGGGAACGGAGGTTTCGAAGCTCTGCGAGGGTCAGGTTTAGCAAGACGCGGTGGTTGAGATCCTTCACGTATCCTGGTCGGATACGTGAAGGATGACAGAGGGTTGCTGTCGGGCAGAGTGAGCGCGAGGGATTAGCGGCCTTGAGGACCGGCCCGCCTCCCGCCTTCGCGAAAACGGCGGCCCGCCTCAGAAGGCGGGCCCTACGAGGCCAGGGAAGGATTATGGGCGGAGGATTACGCCGCAGGCTATGCGGGGAGGGGCGGCGGTGCCAGTGCCGCCGGTGGCGGCGTGAATGACGATGGCGGTGCCGCCGTTGCTGAAGACGGAGTTGGCTTCGTCGCCCATGGTGACGTTGGGGGCGACGGTGGTGACATTCGCGGTGCCATCCTTACCAACGATCAGGGAAAAATCTGGAATATCGCCGGCCATTGGCCCGGACATGGCGCCGTGCATGTGTTCGCCGCCTTCCGGATTGAAGTGCGGGCCGGCGCTTTTAAAGTCCGGCGGATCACAGGCGGCATGCTGGTGGATATGAATGGAGTGTTCGCCCGGCGGTAGCTTTTTGATATCCAGGACGATCTTCACACCCTTGGCTACGGGAGAAAGAGTGGCCGTGCCGACTGGCTGGCCTTCGGCGTTTTTGATGGTGACGACGACGGGCTTGCTTGAGGCATGAGCGGGGGCTTGCTGGGCTTGTACAGCACCGGGGAGAGAAAACAACGCGGCGGCAACGAAGACGAGAAATTTCACGAGTGTTCTCCTTGGCGCGGAAGGGAAAGGTTTTCGACGGAAACGAGTTTACTGTATCCCAATTGCTGGAATTGGTGGATGAAAATCTGCGGAGAGTGGCGAAAAGGGGAAAAGCGGATCCCTCACACCGCAAACGGCGCGGTGTTCGGGATGACAGTTGTGGCTGGGCAGGCACTCGAGAGGAGCATTGGAGGGCTTTGGCGCGGGGATGAGTTAAGGAAAAGAGCGGCCCGCCTCAGAAGGCGGGCCCTACGGAACCTGGGAGTGGCCGTGAGTGAGCAATATAAAACGGCGCCGAATAGACGCCAGGGTTCTAATCGGTGGCGGTGGCGGAACCGGAGCTGAGGGTGACTTTTTTGGTGTTGTCGTCGGGAACGCGGTCGATGAGGAGCAGGAACGGGTCGATGCCGGCCTTGTCTGGAACTTCGGCGGTGACGAAAGTATAGGTGGAGTGCGCCTGGGTGATGTGAACGCGTTCGCGGTAGAGAGTTTTGCCGTATTTGCGATCTTTTTCGGGCTTGGCGAAGGCGCCGATATCAATCCAGTCGTC
This sequence comes from uncultured Acidobacteriota bacterium, assembly GCA_963824925.1. Classification (GTDB taxonomy): domain Bacteria; phylum Acidobacteriota; class Terriglobia; order Acidiferrales; family UBA7541; genus Acidiferrum. The sequence goes on along the minus strand of CAWGRE010000011.1, from coordinate 25,104 downwards.
TACCGGGACTTCGGTTTCGTTGCCCTTGGGATCGGCTTTGAACTTGTGCGATTCAACATTTATGGTGACGTCGAACTTGCCGTCGGAACGCTTTTGCGCGGTGGCGTCGAGCGTGCGGTTGGAGAAGAGTGTGATGTCCTCAAAGAGATCCTTGACCAGATACTGGTATTCGGCGGGAATTTCCTGCCGAAAGGCGTCCACTAAGTCCCAGGAAGTGGGATACGGCGGCTGCGCGTAAGCATACCGCTGGATCATTTTGCGGAGCGCGGCGTTGACCTTTTCTTCCCCGATCATTTCCTTGAGGTAATAAAGAATGACGCTGCCCTTGCGGTAATGGATGTAGCCCTGCCCGGACTCGACGGTGAGGAGCGGGCGCTCCTTGAGCTTTTCCTGGCCACGGGAGCGGAGATAATTGTCCATTTCATATTTGAGGAATTTGCGCATCATGTCGCGGCCGTATTCCTTTTCCATGACCATCAGAGCGGAATATTGCGCCATGGTTTCGGAGAGCAGCGTGGCGCCCTCCATATTTGCGCCGACGACCTGATGGGCCCACCACTGGTGGCCCATTTCGTGCGCGACAACGTAGAAGACCATGTCAATGTCGTCGGGATGATTGAGATTGGCGATAAAGCCGATGGATTCGGAATAGGGCATGGTGCCGGCGAAAGCCTGTGCGAACCCGGCAACGCGAGGAAATTCGATGATGCGGGCTTCCTTGTGGTAGTAGGGGCCGAAGTTGGTGGTGTAGTAGGTGAGGGATTTTTTCATGGAGTTCATCATGCGAGGAACGTTCCAAGCGTGATCGGGATCGTAATAAACCTCCAGCTTGATGCCGTTCCAGTCTTCACGCTGGACGGCGTAGCGTGCGGACATGAAGGAAAAGAAGTTCAAAGAGGAGTGGTCGAGCTTGTACTCGAAATAGCGTCGGCCGTCCTGCTGCCATTCGCGGATCAGAGAGCCTGGGGCAATGGCGATCTGGTCGGGAGTGGTGCTGATTACGGTTTCGACGTCAATCCAGTCGGAATGACCCTTGAGGTAGTTGTCGAGGCAATGGACCGTGCAGTCGCGCTCAAGCGGCGGCATCAACTGCTGATCGCCGAGGCCGAGTTTCTTGCGTTCCACCGGATCAGTGAGCTCGCCATCGCTGCTATAGCCGATGACGGGGCCGACGCTGCTGTTAAAGAACGTGCCGTTCTGCACGATGTTGATGTTGCTGACGGAATTTTCGAAGCCGCGGTTGTGGCTTTTGGTTGTGAAGTGAAACGTGAGGGCCTGGCCGGAGGGAAGCGGCTCGGAAAACCGGTAGATGCGATAGGAGAGGCGGTGATCGTCTTTGGCAAGCGTGGCGCCGGGGATATTGATTTCGGTGTCGTAATTGTCATCGAGAGAAAAATGGATTTCGTTCAGGGGTTCGGAATAGGGATTGTAGATGACTTCTTCACCGCGCATGACGGCGTTGCGAGTCTCGGGGTAGACATCGATCGCGTATTTAATGCTGCGGACGCGGGGCATGGGCTGGGCGTCGAATGATTTGTAGGTTTTTTCGTAGTCGGCCTGGATGCGCTGGCGATCCTTGGGGCCAAGGGTGCGGTTGATGATTTTGGTGTTGTAGTAGATCCAGGCGCCAGAGGTCGCGAACGCGAGTACGGCGAAAATGCTGAGAGCAGGCCAAACACCGCGGAAGCGGAAGCCCGCGTTGCGCCAGCGCTCTCGCCAGGAAGGCTGCTTGCCACGAGGCCAAAACATCACGGTGGCGATGGCGAGGAGGAAGCAGAAGAGGGTCCAATACAGGGCATACCAGCGCCAGGCGGTGATGTAGGGAGCTTCGCCGAAAAGATCGGAATAGGTGACATCCGGTGCGGAAGCAAATTGCACCAGGTCCGTGGAAACGTTGAGGGGGCGCCAGATGAAGATATTCGCGACGGTAAAGGCAATGTAAGCGAAATAGCCGACATATTTATTCGGGGCCAGCGCGTGGATGAAAAAAGCCAGCGCGCCAAACATGACGAAAAACAAAAGATCGCGACCGAGCAATTGAGAGAGGTAAAGACCAAATTGAAAGCGGTGATACCCATAGGCGGCCTGGACAGCGACGCCGCTGAGCAGGGCGAGGAACTGGATGAGCATGACCATGGCTCCGAGGGCGACGAAGCGGGAGAGGAAGGAGACCCATTCGGGAGCGGGAAGCGAGTCGGTGATTTCGTCCATGCGGTTGTCGCGGTCTTTCCAGACGAGGACGCCGGCGTAATAGGTGATGATGATGAGGATGAAGATATAGAGGGTGCTGGCGATAATTTCGAGAATCCAATAGGTGACGGGAAGGGTGCTGTTTCCATAGCCTTCGCGGGCATTGAAGATCACCGAAGGAACAGAGTTAAGAAGCGCGGCGAGGACAATGATGATGAAGACAGTACTCTTCAAAATGCCGAGAAAGTGAATTTTTACGGAGGCGAGGAACTTGACCCAGCTGTTCTGATGCAGAGTGAAGGCGGGGATCGGCGATACAGCAACCGCGGATAGAGGTTCTTCCGCTGCGACGGTTTTGGATTTTGTGGCGCGTTCGGCAAAGCTGAAACGGTAGTAGGCGAAGACCAAGAATGCGGCGCCTACGGCGATCCAAAGCAGGCGATTCCACAAAAGCAGACCAGTGAGACCGGCGGAAATGGAATTTTTGTCGGCGACGGTCCAATATTTTGTGACCAAGCTGAAGGTGCGAACGGCGAAGGGATCCAGCAAGGCGGCGAGCTGTTCGCGCTCAAGATTCTGGGTAAGAGCGGCGGAAACGACGTAGCCGGTGAGGAGCAGGAGTCCGCCAATGAAGGCCACGATATCGTTGCGGGCGAGCAGGGCGACAGTAAAGAGAATGGCGGCGATGAAGAAGGTGTTCGGGACGGCAAAGATGAGCAGGCCTTTGAGGTGAGCGCTCCACAGGACCGGTCCCCAGCGTTCGGGGTCCACCCAGGGCATATATTTGGCGAGAAGGATGCCGATGGAAACGCCGGTCATGGGAATGACGGAGATCAGCGTGGAACCGAGAAAGCGGCCGAAGATGAAATCACGGCGCTTGATGGGCGTGGAAAAAATAATTTGAAACGTGTTGTAGCTGAAATCGCGGGCAGCCGCAGAGTTCACAAACGCGGTGACCATCAAGAGGGTGAGCAGGCCGATGATGGAGTAATAATTTTCGATGACGAACGGGGCGTTGTGAAAGGTGTTGGACAGGGCGTTGCCTACGACGATGTGGTCTGAGCTGACGGCGCCGAAAATCATCGCGGCGATGATGAGCGTGAAAATCCAGAGCATCCAGGAACGCAGCCAGTAGCGAATTTCAAACCAGGCGATCTGCAAGAGCATCGGCGGCCTCAATTCCAACCGCGAATCTTGGTAAAGAAAACGTCTTCGAGGTCGGGAGGCGTGGGTTGAAAACCATCTTCGGGAGACTGTGGGCTGAGGACGTGGAGAACCGGACGGCCGCCAATAAGCCTGCTGGAGATGACCTGGTAGCGCTTTTCGTAATCGCTCAGTTCGGTCTTGGCGATGGAGCGGCGCCAGACACGGTCTTTGAGCTGCGAGATGGCATCGTCGGGATGCCCTTCAAAGAGAACTTTGCCGAGGTGGATGATGGCCATGCGGCTGCACATATCCATGACGTCTTCCACGATGTGCGTGGAAAGTATGACCACAACGTTTTCGCCGATTTCGGAGAGCAGATTATAGAAGCGATTGCGCTCGCCGGGATCGAGGCCTGCAGTGGGTTCGTCCACGATCAAGAGCTGTGGGTTGCCGATCAGAGCTTGCGCGATGCCGAACCGCTGGCGCATGCCGCCAGAATAGGTGGTGAGCGATTTTTTGCGGACGTCATAAAGGTTGCAACGGCGGAGCATGGCATCGACAACGTCTTTGCGTTCGCCGGAGCGGGTGAAGCCCTTGAGAAGGGCGATATGACTGAGCATGTCTTGCGCGGAGATGCGGGGATAGACGCCGAAATCCTGAGGGAGATAGCCGAGGCGGCGGCGAACTTCGTCTTTTCGCGTGAGGACGTCGAGGTCGCCGAGGCGGATGGAGCCGGAGTCTGGTTCTTGCAAGGTAGCGATGGTGCGCATCAGGGAAGTTTTGCCGGCGCCGTTGGGGCCGAGGAGACCGTACATGCCCTGGGGAATGTTGAGGGAGACGCCATCGAGGGCTTTGACGCCATTCGAATAGGTCTTATTCAAATTTTGGATAGAGAGCACAAGTTTCTCCGGGAAAGAGTGATGTCTGGCTAAGGTACGAATGAGCGGTCTTTAAAGTTTCGAATATGGGCAGGCCATTATGGACCATTGGGGCGGAATCGGGAATCACGTTAAGGCAGACGGAAGGAGAGGGAAAAGGTGAGGCGAAAGTGCGGCCACGTACCCAAATGGAGGGGTTTGGTAGTCTAATAGTGGTAGACGATCGAAGCGCTTAGCAGGACGGGTTGAAGGCGAAGTGTCCCGCGCTCCGCAGGCCTAGGTCACCAACAAATCTTATGTGGATTGTACGATTATCTCTTTCCCGACCGTACACGTTTATCGTGATGGCGCTGGTGATCGTGTTGCTGGCGCTGGTGGTGGTGCCGCGCACGCCGACGGACATCTTCCCGGACATCAATATTCCAGTGATCGGAATGGTGTGGAACTACACCGGACTGGAGCCGCAGGAGATGGAGCGGCGGATCACGTCGAACGTGGAACGCGGAATCATGGTGCTGGTGAACGACGTGGAGCACATTGATTCGCAGTCGCTAAACGGTGTGGCCCTGGTGAAAATTTATTTTCACCCAGGGGCCAACATCCAGACTGCCCTGGGACAAACCACCGCGATTTCGCAGACATTTTTGAGGAGCTTGCCGCCGGGAACGCAACCGCCATTGATCATTATTTACTCGGCTTCGACGGTACCGGTTCTACAGGTGGGGTTGAACAGCGACACGCTGAGCGAGCAGCAGCTGTTCGATTACGGGAACAATTTTATCCGCACGCAAATTTCGACAGTGCCGGGCGCTTCGATGCCATTCCCTTATGGCGGGAAGTCGCGGCTGGTTTCCGTGGACCTGGATTCGGCGGCGCTGCAGGCGAAGGGGCTTTCGCCGGTGGACGTGGTAAACGCAGTGAGCGCGCAAAACCTGATTTTGCCGACGGGCACGGCGAAAATGGGCAGCCTGGAATACAACGTGGAAATGAACGGCAGCCCGCAAACGATCGCGGAGATGAACGATCTGCCGGTGAAAACGGTGAACGGCTCCACGATTTACATGAAAGACGTGGCGCACGTGCGGGACGGCTATTCACCACAAACAAACGTGGTGCTGACGAACGGGCAGCGCGGCGTGCTGATGAGCATCTATAAGACCGGAAATAATTCAACGCTCTCCATCGTGGACCGGGTGAAGCAGGTTTTAAAGGATTACCAGCCTTCGCTCCCGCCCGATCTACATGTAAACAACTTTTTCGACCAGTCGATTTATGTGCGCGCGGCGATTCAAGGGGTGGTACGCGAGGCACTGATTGCGGCGTGCCTTACCGCGGTGATGATCCTGCTGTTTCTGGGAAACTGGAAGAGCACGCTGATTATCGCCATCTCGATTCCGCTTTCGATCCTGGTGAGCCTGCTGTGCCTGAGCGCCCTGGGCGAAACGATCAACATCATGACACTGGGAGGGCTGGCGCTGGCGGTGGGCATCCTGGTGGACGACGCGACGGTGGAGATCGAAAACATCAACCGGAACCTGGCCATGGGCAAGGAAACGGTGCAGGCAATTCTGGACGGCGCGCAACAGATCGCGGTGCCGGCTTTCGTTTCGACACTGTGCATCTGCATCGTGTTTCTGCCGATGTTTTTCCTTTCGGGCGTGGCGAAGTTTCTATTTGTGCCGCTGGCGGAGGCGGTGATCTTTGCCATGCTGGCGTCGTACATGTGGTCGCGAACGATTGTGCCGACGATGGCGATGTACCTGTTGAGCGCGGAGGATGAATACCAGGCAGACCTGCACGTCGGGGAAAAGATGGGATTTTTCCGGCGCTATCAGCAAAAGTTTGAACATTCGTTTGAGCGGTTGCGGCACGGATACCGGCGGGCGCTGACGGCGGCCCTGGATCGGGCATGGGTATTTTCCGCGTTTTTTCTGGCATTCTGCATACTTTCCGGGGGACTGGTCTACTTTCTGGGTCGCGATTTTTTCCCCAGCGTGGACGCCGGACAGATCCGGCTGCACATGAGGGCACGCACGGGATTGCGGATTGAAGAGACGACGAAGCTGGCGGACGAAGTCAACAAAGTGATTTACGAGGTGATTCCCAAGAGTGAAGTGCAGACGCTGATTGACAATGTGGGCTTGCCTTATTCAGGCATCAACATGACGTACAGCAATTCGGGAACGATCGGAACCTCGGACGCCGAAATCCTGGTGCAACTGAAGCCGGAGCGTGGGAAATCCACGACCGAATACATGAATGAACTGCGGCGCAGGCTGGCATCGGAATTTCCGGGCGTGCAGTTCTTTTATCAGCCGGCGGACATCGTCACGCAGATTCTGAACTTTGGAACGCCTGCGCCGGTGGACGTGCAGATCGTGGGCGCGAACCAGTTGGCAAATTACGAGATCGCGGTAAAGCTGGCGAACAAGATGGAGCATGTTCCGGGTGCGGTGGACGTACACGTGCAGCAGGCGTTTGATTCGCCGACGTTATATATGAACCTGGATCGCACGCGATCGCAATATGTGGGGATGCAGGCGCGGGACGTTGCGCAGAATCTTCTGGTGTCGCTGTCGTCGAGTTTTCAAACTACGCCGAACTTCTGGCTGGACCCCAGGAACGGGGTGAGCTACAGCGTGGCGGTGCAGACGCCACAATATCGGATGGACACGTTCCAGGCGCTGCAGAACACGCCGATCAGCGGGAGCATGCCGGGGGCGCAGCCGCAAATTCTGGGGAACCTGGTGACCATAAAGAATGTGGCGCGGCCGGCCTCGATCTCTCACTATAACGTGCAGCCGATGATCAATATCTACGCCTCGGTATACCGCCGCGACCTGGGCAGCGTGGAGGACGACGTCAAGAAGTTGGTAAGCGAAGCGGAGAAATCACTGCCGCGCGGGAGCCATATCGTCATCCGCGGCCAGGTGGAGACGATGAATTCGTCGTTCATCGGGTTGGGCGTGGGACTGGTGGGCGCGATCGTGCTGGCGTACCTGCTGATCGTGGTGAATTTCCAGTCGTGGCTGGATCCGTTCATCATCATCACGGCGCTGCCGGGAGCGCTGGCGGGCATCTGCTGGATGCTGCTGATCACGCACACGACGCTGAATGTGCCGTCACTGACGGGCGCGATCATGTGCATGGGCGTGGCAACGGCGAACAGTATTTTGATGATTTCCTTCGCGCGAGAGCAAATGATTGAGGGGAAGACACCACGGGATGCGGCGCTGGAAGCGGGCTATGTGCGGATCCGTCCAGTGATCATGACAGCGCTGGCGATGATGATCGGCATGGTGCCGATGGCGATTGGACTGGGCGAAGGCGGGGAACAGAATGCACCGCTGGGCCGCGCGGTGATCGGCGGGCTGCTGTTTGCGACGATAGCGACACTGTTTTTCGTGCCGTGCGTGTTTTCGATCATCCATGGCTGGCTGGAAAGCCGGAGACACCGGGGACACAGCGAAGAACCGGCGATTAGTTAGGCGAAGTCGAAACGGAATTCGGAGCGACGGAATGACGACTGAAGAAGGAAGAGGCAGCGGCGGGAAAGCGAAGAGAAGCCCGCTTTTCCTGGTATTTTTCCTGATTACCGGCGGACTGCTGGTGATTGGAACAATTCTGATTCTGCAGCGGCGCACACAATACAAGGCGCTGGCCAATGACACGGAAATCGCATCGGTGCCCACGGTGGCGGTGATTCACCCGCAGGTGGAATCGGGGGATGAAGACCTGGTGCTGCCGGGAACGCTGCAGGCGTATGTGGAATCTCCGATCTACGCGCGGACCAATGGGTATTTGAAAAAGTGGTACCACGATATTGGGAGCCAGGTGAAAAAAGGTGATCTGCTGGCCGATATCGACACGCCGGAGGTGGATCAACAGCTTGGGCAGGCGCGGGCGGATCTGAACACGGCGCAAGCGAACTCAAGGCTTTCAGAGATTACCGCAGCGCGTTATTCGGAGTTGCTGAAGACGGACGGCGTATCGAAGCAGGAAGTGGATAATGCCACGGGAGATTTTGCGGCGAAGAAGGCGATGACGCAGTCGGCGGAAGCGAATGTGAGGCGCCTGGAGGATCTCGAGTCCTTCAAGCGAGTTTACGCGCCGTTCAGCGGTGTGATCACGCAGAGAAATATTGATATCGGGACGCTGATCAACGCGGGGAACGGTGGAACTTCGCAGCAGCTTTTTTATCTGGCGCAGATTGATCCGATCCGTGTGTACGTGAATGTGCCGGAGGCGTATGCGCCTTCGATTCACGCTGGAATCGGCGCGTACCTGGAATTAACGCAATATCCCGGGCAGAAATTTCAAGGAAAAGTGGTACGTAATTCGAACGCGATCAATCTTGCGACGCGCACACTGATGACGGAAGTGGATGTGCCGAACGCGGCTGGGCAGTTGCTGCCAGGGGGATACGCGCAGGTGCACTTGAATGTGAAGGTGAAGGACCAGCGGCTGCAAGTGCCGGTGAATTCCCTGCTATTCCGCTCGGAAGGACTGCGAGCGGTGGTGGTGGACGCGAACAATCGGGCGCACCTGCAACCTTTGACGATTGGCCGGGACTACGGCGTGACGCTGGAAGTGCTGAATGGATTGAATGCAAACGACTGGATCGTGGTGAACCCCGCGGATTCGCTGATTGACGGAGAAGAAGTGCACGTGAAGCAGATAGCCAATCCGATTGCGCCCCCCGCCGCAACACCAAACGCGCCCGCGAAACCGGCGAACGACGCGGCACCCACGGGGAAGAAACCCGGATGACGTGGGAGCAGGCAGACGCGAAGAAAAAACGTCTCACGCTGGCAGCGCTGGCGGCTGGGTGTGCGCTGGCGGGTTGCACGGTGGGGCCGAACTACAAGAAGCCGGCCGCGCCGGTTCCCGCGCAATGGCAAGTGGAAGCGCCCTTTCGTGAGGCAGCGCCCAAGGATGGGGTGCCAAAGACGACCTGGTGGACGGTGTTCCACGACGATGAGCTTGATGGCCTGGAAAACGAACTCCTTGCTTCGAATCAGACCTTAAAAGTTGCCGTTGCGCATTTCCAACAAGCACGGGCTTCGGCCGCGGTGCAAAATGCGACGCAGTTCCCTACTGTCGGAGTCACGCCCGGGGCTGACAGACAGAGATATTCCTCCACGCGAGCCACGGGGACAGTTCTTGCGCCTTCCGCGCCCGTGACACAGAGCAGTTGGACGATTCCCTTTACGGTCAGCTACGAAGTGGATCTGGTGGGGCAACGTCGGCGGACGATTGAGGCGGCGCAGGCTTCGCTGCAAGCAAGCGCGGCGGATTTTGAGAACGTGCGGCTGATCCTGACGGCGGAACTGGCGGCGGATTACTTCAGCCTGCGGCAACTTGACACGCAAATTGCGCTGCTGATCCGCACCGTGGATGCGCTGCAAAAAGGGCTGGACCTGGTGAATTCGCGGCACAAGGGCGGCGTGGCGTCTGGGCTGGACGTGGCGCAAGAAGAGACGTTACTGAACGCCACCCGGACGCAAGCGACGCTGCTGCGGCAACAACGGAAACAGTTTGAGGATGCGATTGCCGTGCTGACCGGACAGCCCGCGCCGGATTTTCACTTGCAGGCGCGCACACTTTCGGCAGAGCCGCCGAATCTGGATACTTCCCTGCCCTCCGACCTGCTGGAGCGGCGGCCAGACATTGCGGAAACCGAGCGGGAAATGGCGGCAGCCAACGCGCAAATTGGAGTGGCGAAGGCGGCGTATTACCCTTCGCTGGTGCTTTATGGGCAAGGTGGATGGAACTCGGCAAAGATTTCGGAGTTATTTAACGCGGAAAGCGGCGTGTGGGCCATTGGCGCAAATCTGGCGGAAAACATTTTTACGGGCGGGGCACGGCGTGCGCAGGTGCAATATTCGCAAGCGGGATATGACGCGACGTTGGCGACTTACCGCGGCACGGTGCTGGGCGCATTTCAGGAAGTGCAGGACAACATTACAGGGCTGGAAGTGCTGTCGACCGCGCAGCAATCGCAGGCAGAAGCGGTGGATGCGGCGCGGAGACAACTGGACATTGCGAACTCCCGGTATGTGGGCGGCCTTGTGAATTACCTGGACGTGGTGAGCGCGCAACAGAATTTGCTGAGCAACGAGCAGGAAGCGGCAATTATCCACGGGCAGAGGCTGGTAACGTCCGTGCTACTGGTGAAAGCACTGGGCGGCGGATGGGATGCAGCGAGCCTTTCTGCAGTGCAGGAAAAGGCGCATTTTAAGGATATTGTGGCGCCGTGAACGCCGTTGGGGCTGGAGTCTCGGCGGGTTCGGATTCAAGATTCCCATAAAAAAAGCGACCACTTCGAAGAGGAAGGATCGCGATTGAAGTTCAGGTTGAGATCCTTCGGCCCGCTAAATGCGCCCTTCGCGAAAAACGCTCAGGGCACGCGGGCCTCAGGATGACGTAGTTATTGAGAGCTTCTAGAGGGGGAACCGCACGGTTTCCCTGCAACCTCAGCTAGTTCTGGCTTTGGACCAGCGGAATTTGGGATGCCAGTTGCAGGTCCATCAGCGTGCTGAGGCGGCGGTCCATCTGGAAAAAGGTTGCGGTTTTCACTCCAGAGATAACGCCGTTGAAGATGGGGATGTACTTCTCGCGCAGCGCGGTGACCTGGGCATCGATGGCAAGCAAACGCTTCATGAGGTCGAGGGCTTGCGCATCGGTGAGTTTGCCGTATCCGTTGGCGTAGTCTTTGATCAGGGCGACTTTTTTGTCGCTGATGGCAGTGAACTCGGTGGTGTACTGATCATAGACCGGCCAGAATTTTGTGGCTTCGGTGTCTGTGAGGACGAGGTTGGCGGCGATGAGCTGCTTTTTCTTGGAACGAATGTCCTGACGGAGCAGCGCGATATCCTGATCCGTGGCAACCTGGCCATTGCCGGCCGTGGCGGTGCCGGATGATGAGGCGGCCTGTGCGGACGACTTGGGAGCTGCGATAGAGAGTGCACCTGCGACGAGCAAGAAAGCGAAAATCGTCTTCATTCTGTAAATCTCCTTTTAGCGCAACCTCTTGAGAGCCGCGAGGCAAGTGCTGTGCCCGCGCGAAAAGCTCGTGATAGTTGCTATTTCCGTTTTTCAGGTCAAGTGAAGCCGCGTTGCGCATGCAACAACGGACACAGAAATCTCCGCAGAAATTCTGGAAGAGAAATCCAAGTTGAAGAGAGAGTCATCTGCCGAGGCGGTGGCAGGCGGCTTTCCGTAACCTGAGCACGTAAAGCGTATGGCTTTTTTGATGTTTTGACAAGTTGAGCCCAGCGAAAAGAAGCTCGCGGAAGCTGGACGGGCGGCCCCAAAGCGGAGAGCGGATGCTACACTTTGGGTCCGCCGCCGGTAAGAAGGAGTTTGCGCCTTGGTGGAACATACTTTTGTTTTTGGCGATATTGCGCTGGTGTTTGTGGCAGCCCTGGCCTGCGGCTTGCTGGCGTGGCGACTGCGGCAACCCATTCTGCTCGGGTATGTGCTGGCAGGATTACTGGTGAGCCCGCTGACGCCGGGACCGCGAGTGCACGACGTCCACAATTTTGAAACGATGGCGGAAATCGGCGTGATCCTGCTGATGTTTTCGGTGGGCATCGAGTTTTCCGTGGCGGAACTGCTCCGGGTGAAATGGGTGGCGCTGGTGGGAGCGCCGCTGGGGATCGTGTTGTGCGTTGGGCTGGGAATGGGCGTGGGAGCGCTGCTGGGCTGGCCGCTGGTGCAAGGGGTGGCCATCGGCTGCATCATTTCGGTGGCCAGCACGATGGTGCTTCTGCGCGTATTGATGGACCGGGGAGAAATGGCTTCAGAGCACGGGCGGCTGATGGTGACACTATCGCTGGTGGAGGATCTGGCGGTGGTGATCCTGACGGTGGTGCTGCCAAGTTTTTCTCCGAACAGCACGGCGACGCTGGGCGAGGCGGCATGGAAAGTGGGCAAGGCAATCCTGCTGCTGGTGCCGATCGCCGTGGTGGCGTGGAAAGTGTTTCCCCCGCTGCTGGCACGGGTGGAAAAGACGTGCAACGACGAAATCTCGCTGATCCTGGCGCTTACGATTTGCATGGGGATCGCGGCATTGACGGAGGCCGTGGGGCTTTCGCTGGCGCTGGGTGCGTTTCTGGCGGGGCTATTTCTGGGAAATTCGGAATTTACACACAAGCTGGCGCTGCAAACGCAACCGCTGCGGGACGTGTTTGTGGCGTTTTTCTTTGTGTCCGTGGGAATGCTGCTGGACACGAGCATGTGGAGAAGCAGTTGGCCGATGATCGCGCTGCTGGTGGGTTTGGTGCTGGTGGGAAAATTCGTGGTGTGGACGGGAGTGGTGAAGCTGTTTCGGTATTCGATGGGGACGTCGCTGCGCGTGGGGATGGGATTGACGCAGATTGGGGAGTTTTCCTTTATTCTGGCGCAGGTTTCGCGGAGTGCGGGGCTGATCTCGGTGGAGCTTTATCACGCGACGTTGGCGGCATCGTTCCTGACCATTTTGGTGAATGCGACGATGTTTCGGTTTGTGAAACCGGTGACAGGTGCGGCCGCGGCGGCGCGTTGCTAGTGGAGAAAAGAAAAAGCAGATCCCTCTCACCGCAAACGGCGCCCTTCGCAAAACCCTCAGGGCAAGCGGCGTTCGGGATGACAAGCTGGTAGCTAATCAAATGAGCGAAGAGAAGGTGGAGCGATGAATTACCGGCAACTGGGACGGACACCGTGGAAGGTGTCGGATATCAGTTTTGGGGCGTGGGCGATTGGCGGGTCGTGGGGACAGGTGAGCGACGCGGAAGCGATGAGCGCGCTGAACCAGGCGCTCGATTCGGGCGTGAATTTTATTGATACTGCGGACGTTTATGGAGACGGGCGAAGCGAGCGGCTGATCGCACAGCTCCGGAAGACGCGGAAAGAGCCGCTGGTGGTGGCCACAAAGGCGGGGCGGCGGCTGCCGAAGCAGACGGTGGAAGGCTACACGCGGGAGAATCTGACGGGCTGGGTGGAAGACAGCCTGCGAAACCTGGACTGCGATGCGATTGATCTGCTGCAGCTGCATTGTCCGCCGAGCGCACTTTACGAGCGGGCGGAAGTGTTTGGGATTCTCGATGATCTGGTGAAGGCCGGCAAGCTGCGGTATTACGGCGTGAGCGTGCAGAAGCTGAGCGAGGCAATTCGGGCAACGGAATATCCGAACGTGCAGAGTGTGCAGATTATTTTCAATATTTTCCGGCAGCGGCCCGCGGATGAATTCTGGGAAATCGCTAAGCAGCGGAAGGTGGGGATCCTGGCGCGTGTGCCGCTGGCCAGCGGATTATTAACCGGGAAGCTGCGACGGGAAACGAGTTTTGCTGCGGACGATCATCGGAATTTCAACCGGCAAGGCGAGTCGTTTGATGTGGGGGAAACATTTTCCGGAGTGGATTACGAAACGGGACTGGCCGCGGTGGAAGAGTTGCGAAAGCTGGTACCGGCGGGGATGACTTTGCCGCAGTTTGCGTTACGGTGGATCTTGATGTTTGACGCGGTGACGTGCGCGATTCCGGGTGGGAAGCGCGCGGAGCAGGTGGCGGACAATTGCCGGGCGTCGGACTTGCCGGCGCTTTCGAAGGAGACGATGGAGGCGGTGGGGAAAATTTATGATGCGAGGATTCGGGAGCAGGTGCATGGGCGGTGGTAGGGGGCGGGGGGTGGCCTAGGCGGTGGGACTGGGATCTAGGCAAGGCTTGCAATTTGGGATTTCGTTTAGGTTGAGATCTTTCAGAACGCAAAAGACGCGTTCTTCGGGATGACAAGTTTATGGCTTTGGTATCGATTTCGGTTTCAGTTTTGGTTTCGTTTTTGAGTTTGGAGAGTTCGAAGAGTTCGGAGAGGGCAGCAGAACCGGAGAGCGGAGAAAAAGCAGATCCCTCACGCCGCAGAAGGCGCGGCGATCGGGATGACAACTCTTTGTGCGGTTAAAATTGGAGGAGTCGAGCAGGGCGTTTGGATTAGGTTTCGGTGGGATCGGAGTGGGAGTCGGAGAGAGACGGCTCGACCGCGCGGAAGACGAAGCGGGCTTCCAATTCAACCTGCTCGAGCGAATCACGAAGTTCCAGCATCGCAGCAATCACGCCACACAACATGCAGAGCAGGCCGAACACGAAAAAGGCGGCGGCGAAGAACGTGGCCACGGGAAAGAATCCGCTGAGCGCGATAGTGAGGCTGCAGACAATCAGCAGCGCCACGGCGAAAAGGAAGAACAGCAGGGCCACGCGAATCAGGCGAGCGCGCTCTGTGACTCTTAATGTTTGCGTGCGCAAGACTTCCAGAAGGCGTTTCTGATCTTCGAGGCCTTCGCGAGCCCAGTTCTCTTGTTCGCGGAGCATTTCACGCTGAAAGGTGCGCAGGCGCGCAACGAGAGCGGCGAGCCGGCCATAGAAGGCCAGGGAGAGCAGACCGCAAGCGGAGATGATCACCACAGGCACAACGGAAACGCTGATGATGTTGGGCCACTGAGGCATGACCATGGAAGCGATATCCCCCTTCTGATTAAGGCTAGCAACCAGAGGGGATGGCTGCTGTGATAAATGACCGGAAGTTCCGGCGAACCCAGATCAGCCAGGCAACATTGTTTCTTGTCCGGCGACGACTTTCCAACCGCCCATGTGGCTGTTGTTCACGTAGACATGAATCACACGATATTGACGGGAGAAGTTGTGCCCGTCCTGATTCACGCCGCGAGTGGTCCAGGTGCAGGTGACCACGGCCGAGGGGCCATAGACGCGGACACTGATATTGGTGGCGACGAAGGTGGTGTAGTGGATGGTGGAGTTCTGAATTCCGGCCATGAGCGCGAGCTTGTTGCGCAGTTCGCCGGTGGCCGCGATGCCGACATACTCGTCAGAATAGACGTGGTCGAAGAAGCTGGAATTATTCAACGAGAGGGCGTGGGCGGTTTCCTTTTCCAGGGTGATCAATTCCTGGGAATCGATGTCCAGTTCGGTGGCAATGGCGCGCTCGCGGCGCTGCTGATAGCTTATTGACTGCGCGGACGAATGCGCGGGGACGACCAACAGAGCGAGCAGCGTTCCCAGGAATGGCCCTACAAACCCACGAATTGGCATGACTTCTCTCCCCGCCGCAAAGATATGCTGATGGCGGCGCCCAAGTGAATTTCCGAGACAAAGTGTCTTTTTCCAGCTTGCCGGATTTGGGCAAGGCCGTGTGAGGCTCGCATGGGGGTTTTGTCGTCTCGGTAACCGGGCCGGGTTGCCGGGGATAGCACCCGGAAAGGGCGGAATCTGCGACAATTCAGGCATGCCAATGGCAAACAAAGGTGAGATTGAGCGGGCGGCCCGGATCATCCGGGAGGGTGGCCTGGTGGCGTTCCCCACCGAGACGGTCTATGGGCTGGGGGCGAATGCGTTGGATGCAAGCGCGATACGGAAGATTTTTGAGCTCAAAGGGCGGCCGCTGAGCAGCCCATTGATTGTGCATGTGGCTTCGGTGGAGCAGGCGCGGGAGTTGGCGGCGGAATGGCCGCCGGAGGCGGAGCGACTGGCGCGGCAATACTGGCCCGGGCCGCTGACGCTGGTGGTGCCCAAAAAAGCGGCCATCCCTGACGAGGTGACGGCGGGATTGGCGACGGTGGGGCTACGCATGCCGCGGCACCCCGTGGCGTTGGAACTGTTGCGGGCAGCTGGGGTGCCGATCGCGGCGCCGAGCGCGAACCGGTTTACGCAACTTTCGCCGACTACGGCAGAGCATGTACGAGAGGCGTTTGGCGCAGAGACACCATTTTTGCTGGACGGCGGAGCTTGCGAGGTAGGGCTGGAGTCCACGGTGATTGCGGTGACGCGGGAAGGGCTGGAGGTGCTTCGGCCGGGGATGGCGGCGGTGGAAGGGGCGCTGCCAGCCGGGGCGGAGGAGCCTGAGGGAGAGGCGCACAGGGCACCCGGGCAGCACCGGAAGCATTACAGTCCCAAGACGAGGATTGTGCTAGTGAGCCGGGGACATCTGCCGCGGGAAGGGCGCGGGGCATATTTGTGGATGGACTACAATGCCGCGGCAGCGGTGAAGGTGCGAATGGCGAGGGAGCCGATGGAGTATGCGGCAGGGCTTTACGAGATGCTGCACCGGATGGATCGAGAGGGGCTGGATTGGATTGCGGTGGAGATGCCGCCAGAGACCGGGGAGTGGGCGGCGGTGCGAGATCGGTTGGTGAGGGCGGGAGGATGATTAGGAAAAGGCGCCCGCCTCGGAAGGCGGCCGCTACATACGGATGGGTGTGGAGTAGAATGCGCGGGATGTTTATGGGGGGATTATGAATGGTGGAATGCGATTGCGGACGGTGTTGGGTTTTGGGCTACTGGGGGTGATAGGGATTTTAGTTTTGGGATTTTGGGGACGGACGGCGGCGCGAAGTTTGCCGGCGGCCGAGAAACCGTTTGTGGTGGAGTACTACTACAAGGTGAAGTGGGGCTATGCGGATGAGTTTATCGCGCTGTTCCGGAAGAATCATTATCCGCTGTTGAAGAAGGAAGTGGAGATGGGGCGGATGCTGAAGGTGTCCGCAGTGGCGCCGTTTTATCACTCGACGGAGGATGGGCGGTGGGATTACCGGGTGACGATTGTGTACAAGAACGCGACGGTGGCGCATGAGGATTCGGGATCGGATGAATTGCTCAAGCAGATGTATCCGGATCAGGTGACATATAAGAAAGAAGAGCAACGGCGGTTTGAGATTTTGGATGCGCATTGGGATTTGCCGTTGAAGGATGTGGAGTTGGAGGGGAAGTAGGGACGCGACGTTTCGGGATGCGTTTGCGATGGAATTTTTGGTTGAGATCCTTCGGCCCGCAAACTGCGCGGGCCTCAGGATGACAGGCTTCGGTGGGGCTGGCCGACCTGAAGGTCGGCCATTACATTTTTGGATTAGAGGTTGTCGAGGAAGAATTGGGTTACGCGGTTCCAGAGAATGAGTTGCGCGGGGACGTCGCTGACGCCGTGGCCGCGGCCGGGGAAGGCCATGACTTCGACGTATTTGTGGTGTTTGATCAGTTCGTCAATCAGGGCCAGAGTGTTTGAGTAGTGGACGTTGTCGTCCCCCGTGCCGTGGGCGATGAGGAGCTTGCCTTTTAATTTGCCCGCGTTTTCGATGGGTGAGGATTCCTGATAGCTCACGTCATGCAATGGGATCAGGCCGAGATAGCGCTCGGTGTAGATGGTGTCGTAATAATGCCAGTCGGTGACCGGGCCACCAGCAAAACCCACCTTGTAGAGATCAGCAGCCTCGAACATTGCGTGCAGCGTCATGTGGCCGCCGTAACTCCAGCCCCAGATGCCGAGGCGGTTCGAATCGACGAATGGCTGATTGCGGAGCCATGCGGCGCCGTCGCGCTGGTCGGAGAGCTCCTGTGCGCCAAGACGGTAGTGGATCGGCTCTTCAAACAGGTGGCCGCGACCTGCGGATCCGCGATTATCCAATGAAAAAATGATGTAGCCCTTTTCCGCCATCATCTGGTGCCAGAAAAATGCAGGAGAGTGGCCCCAGGCGTTGAGGACCACCTGGGCGTGCGGACCGCCATAGGTGAAGGTGATGACGGGATATTTTTTGGCGGGATCAAAGTTGGGAGGTTTGATCATCGAGCAGTGCAGGGTGACGCCATCGTGCGATCGAATGGTGAAGAATTCCACGGGAGAGAGCTGGTAGCGGGCGAGATCGGAAACTTTGTTTTCTTCCAGGGTGGCAAGTTTTGATCCGGCGGCCGAATAGGTGTCGCGGCGCGGAGGAGTCATGGCGTTGGAATAAGTGTCCACGTAGGAGGCGGAGTTGGGGGAGAAACTCGCGGAGTGGTGGCCGTCTTCCTTGGTGATGCGGGAGAACTGGGAGCCGTCGAGCGAGACGCGGTAGAGCTGGCGTTCGATGGGAGATTTTTCGGTGGAGGTGAAATAGACGATGCCGTTGGGTTCATCGACGGCGTCGACTCCGGTGACTTCCCACTCGCCCTTGGTGAGCTGGGCGAGTTGTTTGCCGCTGAGATCGTAAAGATAGAGATGGCGGTAGCCAGTGCGCTCGCTGGACCAGAGGAAGCGGTTGCCGTCTTTGAAGAAGTGCAGATCATCGTGGATGTTGATCCAATAAAGATCTTTTTCGGTGAGGATGGTTTTTGTGGCGCCAGTCGAGGTATTGGCGAGGAGGAGATCCAGAAGAGTTTGTTCACGATTGAGGCGTTGAATGGAGAGCTGCCGGGAATCCGGGAGCCAGTTGACGCGAGGAATGTAGTTGTTGGTTTCGGCACCGGTATCCATCTGGCGAGGATTGCCGCCCGCGACGGGCACGACATAAACGTGGACGATGGGATTGGGGCCGCTGGGAACGGGATAGCGTTCAAGCTCTGCTTCGCCGGAAAATGATTCGAAATCCACCAGTGGGAACTGGTTCACTTTGTGTTCGTCCATTTCCAGGAAGGCGACGGAAGAGGAATCGGGCGACCACCAGTAGGCGGTGGTGAGTTCGAGCTCTTCGGGATAGACCCAATCTAGTTCGCCTTTGCGAACTTCCTCGGTGCCTCCCTGGGTGAGCGCATGTTCCTTGCCATCCGCGACGCTGACCACCCAGAGATTATGATCGCGGACATAGCTGACAAATTTTCCATCGGGAGAAATCTGGGGGTCGGCAAGATCCTGCGAGCCGGAGATGAGCAAACGGCTTGATTGCGATTTCAGATCGTACCAGGCGAGGGACGTGGGGCCTTCGAAGAGGATGGCATCGCCGGCGGGAGCCCACTGATAGAGCGGTGCAGCGTGGCGGCCGAGTCCGGTGGCTTGCGTGGCTTTTTCGGCGGGATTGGTGAGCGCGGTCTCCCACTGTTCGCCGCTGACAAGAACGGAGCGCTGGCCTGTGACGGCGTCTACGACCCAGAGGGCGTGGCGAGTGGTCTTGCCGGTGCCGGTGGTTTCGACGAAGGTGAGGCGTTTGCTGTCGGGAGCCCAGGCCAGGCCGGGATTCAGATGGCCGAGGAGAGAGGGGGCGCTGAAGATGCGGTCGACGGTGAGTTCCTCGAGATGTGTGGCGGGGGCAGGTTGTTGGCCGAAGGTCGGGATGCAGGCGAGGACAAGGGCGATGGTGAAGAGGAAAAATTTGAAGCGTTTGGTCATTGGGCCTCCGATGGTGAGATTGGACGGTTGAGTTTGCATATTGTTTAGGTTGAGATTCTTCGTCGCGAACGGCGCTCCTCAGAATGACAATGGTTTGTGGTATGGCAAGGTCCGAGAGCGGCCCGCCTCGGAAGGCGGGCCCTACAAAATCGCGGATGAGGCAATCAACCCGGGGGCCAGCGGAAATGGCGGCCGCCGAGGAGGTGGAGGTGCAAGTGAAAGACGGATTGGCCGGCGCCGGAGCCGTTGTTGATGACGGTGCGGTAGCCGGAGAGGAGGTCGCGTTCGGTGGCGAGTTTGGCGGCAACGAGTTGCAGCTTGCCGAGGAGGGATTGATCGCTCTGGTGCGCGTCCTGCAGCGCGGCAAAATGTTTACGCGGACAGATGAGAATGTGGGTGGGAGATTGCGGGCTGATGTCTTCGAACGCGAAGACGTCATCGTCCTCATAGACCAGCTTGGCGGGAATCTGCTTCGCGCCAATTTTGCAGAAGAGGCAGTTGGGGTCCATTTACTTCACTCCTGAAGGTGCAGTTTCATCGAGGCGAATGACGATGGGGGTGAAGCCCTCGGTGTCACGAAGTTTTTCGCCGAATTGCTGCGCGGCCTGTTCGCCGGAAATCTTGCCCACGCGGACGCGGTAGAACGCGCCATCGGGAGAATCATACTGCTGAATGAAGATGGGGGAATAGTTGACGCTGAGGCGCTCGCGGAGGCGATTGGCATTGGCTGGATCGCGGAATGCGCCAACCTGCACGGTGAAGAAGCCAGCATTGACGTCCACGTTTCCAAGGACTTCGAGACGCACTGGCACGACGCCGGGGCCGATGGATTCGATTTCGCGCGCGGCGGCTTGAGAAAGATCAATGATGCGATTAGCGACGAATGGGCCGCGATCGGTGATGCGCACGGTGGTGGTTTTGCCGTTGGAGAGATTGGTGACGAGGACCATGGTGTTGAACGGCAGGGTGCGGTGCGCGGCGGTGAGTTTGTGCATGTCGTAAATTTCGCCGTTGGAAGAGTGCCTGCCGTTGAATGGATCGCCGTACCAGGAGGCGTTGCCTTCTTCGGTATAGCCTGCGGGAGCGGGAGGAACCTTCGAAGATTTTGGATGGGCGGGGGCCGAGGGGGGAACGTTGGTTTCGCGCTTGGCGTTTTCTTCGGCGGGCGCGGGCGTCGAAGCGGGAGTCGTGGGAGGGCGATTGGAAGCAGCGTGCCGCCCTGCGCAGCCGACGAGGATTTGCGCGAAGACGAAGAGAGTGGCGACAACGCGGAGCTGGGCCGGCTTCACGATTTCGGTTCGGAAGAGTCCTGGGAAGCTCTGGCGGCGACGCGCGATTCCAGTTTGCGGGCCGCTTCGGACAGTTTTTCGGAGGCTTCGCGGAGGACCTGCGCAGTGCGTTTTTCAGTGGCGGGAGCGACTTCGTCCTCGAGATATTTTCGGAGGCGGGTAAGTTCCTCGTCCAATCGCTTGCCGAGCTCTTCAAATTTGTCCATCGCAACCCCTTGCCGCCGCCAACCGGAACGCCGAGCGGGATTCCGGTATTATAGGAACGCGCAAAAGTGCTTGCAAGGAGGAGTGTTGGCCCTTCCCTATCGTTGGCAGTATCGTGTGGACCGCTGGAAGCAGCTTTTTGGCGGGATGTTTGGAGGAGGCGAGAAGCGGCCGCAGCTTTGCCCGGCTTGCGGGGCGCTGGTGGGCATCAGCGCGACGCGATGCCATGAGTGCGGAGCCAATTTGCGATTCGGGCTGGCGGCCTGGAGCAAGGGTCTGGCGGAATTTTTTGGCGGGCACGCGCCGGTGACGGTGGCGATTCTGATCGCGAATATCGTGATGTTCGCAGCGGAATTGATGGGCACGTTCCAAGCCGGGCGGCTTGGCGGATTGAGTATTTTGTGGGGGATGGACGGGGAAACGATTTACCGGCTGGGAGCGTGCTATCCGCCGAGTATTTTCCAGGGTCACGAGTGGTACCGGCTGATCACGGCGATGTATCTGCACGGCGGACTGATTCACATCGGATTCAACATGATGGTGTTTCTGGACCTAGGGCCGATTGTTGAAGAGGTTTATGGATCCGCGAGATATCTATTTCTGTATACGGTGATGGGCGCGGTGAGCTTTCTGGTGAGCGCCCTGGCCGGGCATTTTTCGCTCGGTGCCAGCGGCGCAATTCTGGGATTGATTGGCCTGCTGATCGCGATAACCACACGGCGGGGCGGGGCGTACATGCGCGAATTGCGGTCTCGGATGATTTCGTGGGTGGTGACAATTTTCGCGATCGGGCTGCTCTTCAGCGGAATGCGAACGGATAACTGGGCACATGCGGGGGGATTGGCCGCGGGATTTCTGTTGGGCAAGGTGTTTTCCGACCGGCAGCCGGTGAATGGACCAGAGAAAACGCAAGGTTATGCACTGGGGTGGGTGGCGGGGTTAGTTACGCTGGCGTGCTTTATTTTGATGGCGATGCATTATCGGGATTCGTTACCGATGTAGAGCCGGATTTTAAAAGTTGCGGAGAGCGGCCCGCCTCCCTTCCGGCGTCAGGGCGAGCGGAAGGCGGGCCCTACAAGAGGAGCAGAAATTCAACACACAGGCGCGCCGACCTGAAGGTCGGCCAGTACATTTTCGGAGTTGGAGCCGACCAGGGGGTCGGCTTTTGCATTTTTAAGCGGACTGGTGGAGGCGGCGGGCGACGGTGATGGCGTAGTGGAAGCCAGAGATGATGGCGAAGGCGCAGACGGCGTAGGTGAGGTAGTAGAGGAGGCTGTGTACGCGCTCATCGGGATAAGCGGCGGCGAGCACGGTGAAGAAGACCAGAGAGATTTCGAAGAAGGTGGTGGCTTTCCCGAGAAGCGTTGGGGGAAATGGCCGGTAGCCCTGGATGATGAGAATGACGGCGGCGACGATGAGCAGGAGAATGTCGCGGCTGATGACCACGATCGTAAGCCACCACTCGATCTTTTTTTCCATCGCCAGCACGATGAAGGAAGAGCTCAGGAGCAGTTTGTCCGCGATGGGGTCGAGATAGGCGCCGAGGGCGGATTTCTGGTCCAAGTGGCGGGCGAGCAGGCCATCGAGCGCGTCCGTGGCAGCGGTGACAAACAGCACCAACAAAGCCCACGGGTATTTTTGATAGAGGATGAGGATCAGAAAAAGCGGCAGGAAGCCGAGGCGAAGGAAGGTGATTTGGTTGGGTACTGTCCAGATCCGGCCTTTCATTGGATAGAGTTTAGAGTTAAATGCGAAAAGTGGGAAGGTGAAAGGTGCGCTGGGAGAGTTTTGCTTGAAGTTGGCGTTGAGATCCTTCGGGCGCAAACGGCGCGCTCCTCAGGATGACTCGATGTGAGCGGTTTTTCACGGCGGACGAATCCGGGGGGGACGAGGGTCCGGACGCACAGGCAGGAGTGCCTGTGCCACACGGACTTATTGGAAAATGCTCAGGCGAATTGGGCCAGGTATTCGGTTAGGGAGCGGCCGATTTTGCGGTGGAAGATTTCAGACATCGAGGGAATGGAGCCGGAGGGCTCGTCGAGGGAGATGCGCTCGACGCGGGTCATAGGGAAAAAGATGGTGGGGAGGCCGACGCGCTCGGCGT
Organism: uncultured Acidobacteriota bacterium; assembly: GCA_963824925.1. Classification (GTDB taxonomy): domain Bacteria; phylum Acidobacteriota; class Terriglobia; order Acidiferrales; family UBA7541; genus Acidiferrum. The sequence goes on along the minus strand of CAWGRE010000011.1, from coordinate 2,173 downwards.
CGAGCTGATTGATCTGGCTGATGAAGTGGTCGAACGAATTGAGATCGATGCCGCGCATGGTGACGCCGCTGGGATTGATTTCGAGCAGGATTCCCCAGACTTTTTCCCTGGGCGTGTGCAGATTGACGATGACGACGGAATTGGGATTCATGCAGTTTTCCTGTTAATACTTCCAGTGTATCGCCTTCGGCTATATTTTCGGGGGTTGTTGTGCGGCACGTGACTTAAGCTTCCCTGTCTTTTTGACACGGCCTGCGCACGACCAGGACTGCTGGAGCCAGCTGATGGCGTCGTGGAGATCGTCGCCGGAATTCAGGGTGAAGGCGAGCCAGCCACGGCCGAATTCGCGGCTCCACGAACTGAGACGGGGATCATTTTCGGCTCGGGGAAGAAGCGTCGGAGGCATGGGATCGAATTTCAGGAGGAAAGAGCTGCGGGGATCGAATTCCCTGCTGCTGGGAATGGCGGCGAACATGAGTTTGCCGCGATAGATGGCGCGGAAGCCGAACATGGGCTTGGCGATTACGCCGGGCCAGGTGAGGAGTTCGGCTTCGAGCAATGTGGACCACTGAAACATTTCTTCGGAAATGGGATGGAGCTTGGAGCGTGTGGGGCGAGAGGCTTTTTGTTTTGGGGACATTGATTTTGCGCGCATGGCTTGGGTCCGGGACAGATTAGTTCAACGGCGCCCGCCTCCCGCCTTCGCGAAAACGGCTTCGGCGGGCAGGCGGAAGGCGGCCGCTACAGGGGCATGACGGCGGGGCCGCCAGGGGGAAGGTGGAGATGCGGTTCGGTTAGGGCTTGCACTTGGTCGAGAGTGGCGTCGGGGGCGAGTTCGCGGAGGACGAGGCCCTGGGGCGTGACGTCGATGAAGGCAAGTTCGGTGACGATGTGATCGACCACTTCGACGCCGGTGAGCGGGAGGGTGCACTTTTTCAGGATTTTTGGTTTGTTGTCGCGGGTGGCGTGTTCCATGGCGATGAAGACGCGCTTGGCGCCAGCGACAAGATCCATGGCGCCGCCCATGCCTTTCAGCATTTTGCCGGGGATGGCCCAGTTGGCGAGAGTTCCCTTTTCATCCACCTGTAGGGCGCCGAGGACGGTGAGGTCCACGTGGGAGCCGCGTATCATGGCAAAAGACTCCGCAGAGGAAAAATACGAAGTGCCAGGGAGTTCGGTAACGGTTTCTTTCCCGGCGTTGATGAGGTCGGGATCGACTTCGGATTCGAGCGGATAAGGGCCGACGCCGAGCATGCCGTTTTCGGATTGCAGGACCACGTCCATGCCGGCGGGGACATAGTTGGCGACCAGCGTGGGCATGCCGATGCCGAGATTGACGTAGTAGCCGTCGCGGAGTTCCTGGGCAATGCGGCGTGCGATGCGCGTGCGTTTTTGGTCCTCGGTTAGGGGCATTGGGGGCTCACAGTTTATTGCCGACAGTCTACAGCTAAGAGGCGGCTGGCCGGTCTAAAGTCCGACCACTACATTTTACTGATGGTGCGTTTTTCAATGCGTTTTAGATAGTTGGTGCCTTCGAAGATGGCGTCTACGTAAATGCCGGGGGTGTGGACATGGTCGGGGGGAAGGTCGCCGGGTTCGACCAGGTGTTCGACTTCGGCTATGACGTAATCGGCGGCGGTGGCCATCGGTGGATTAAAGTTGCGCGCGGTTTTGCGAAAGACGAGGTTGCCCTGGCGGTCGCCTTTCCAGGCTTTGATGAATGCGAAATCGCCGCGGAGGGCGCGTTCGAGGACGAAGTGGCGGCCATCGAATTCGCGGGTTTCCTTGCCTTCGGCGACCATGGTGCCATAGCCGGTCGGCGTGTAGAAGGCGGGAATGCCGGCGCCGCCCGCACGCAGGCGTTCGGCGAGTGTGCCCTGCGGATTGAGTTCGACCTGGAGTTCGCCGCTGAGCACGAGTTGCTCGAAGAGTTTGTTTTCGCCGACATAGGTGGAGATCATCTTTTTGACCTGGCGATTTTGTAGAAGAAGGCCGATGCCGAAGTCGTCGACGCCGGCGTTGTTGCTGACGATGGTGAGATCTTTTGTGCCCTTGCGGCGGACGGCGGCGATCAGATTTTCGGGGATGCCACAGAGGCCGAAGCCGCCCATGAGGACGGTCATGCCATCGTGAAGATTGGCGATGGCGGCGTCGGCTGAGGCGATGCGCTTGT